>NZ_CP061035.1:2500-1202500 GCF_016743815.1 Sphingomonas aliaeris
GCGGACTCTCAAGCGTAAGGTAAGGGCAATTCGTGGATGCCTTGGCGCATACAGGCGATGAAGGACGTGGCACGCTGCGATAAGCGTCGGTGAGGTGTGAGCAACCTTTGACCCGACGATTTCCGAATGGGGAAACCCACCTATCCCGATTATCTTTGCTGCGATGCAAATCGTAGTGAAGCTAATTGGGGCAAGGTATCACTTAGCTGAATACATAGGCTTCGTGAAGCGAACCCGGCGAACTGAAACATCTCAGTAGCTGGAGGAAAAGACATCAACCGAGATTCCGTTAGTAGTGGCGAGCGAACGCGGACCAGGCCAGTGCCTGAAATTCAACTAGCAGAACACTTTGGAAAGAGTGGCCATAGCGGGTGACAGCCCCGTATGCGAAAGTGAGATTTCAGGACTCGAGTAGGGCGGAACACGTGTAATTCTGTCTGAACATAGGGGGACCACCCTCTAAGCCTAAATACTCGTATGCGACCGATAGTGAACTAGTACCGTGAGGGAAAGGTGAAAAGCACCCCGATGAGGGGAGTGAAACAGTACCTGAAACGGATTGCCTACAAGCAGTAGGAGGGCTCATGTGGCCTGACTGCGTACCTTTTGTATAATGGGTCTGTGACTTAATGTATCAAGCAAGCTTAAGCCGATAGGTGTAGGCGCAGCGAAAGCGAGTCTGAATAGGGCGCCAGAGTTTGATGTATTAGACCCGAAACCCGGCGATCTAGGCATGACCAGGATGAAGGTGCAGTAACATGCACTGGAGGTCCGAACCGATTAACGTTGAAAAGTTACCGGATGAGTTGTGTTTAGGGGTGAAAGGCCAATCAAGCCGGGAAATAGCTGGTTCTCCGCGAAAACTATTTAGGTAGTGCCTCGGATGGACACCCTAGGGGGTAGAGCACTGGATGGATGCGGGGGTCGCGAGACCTACCAACTCTAACCAAACTCCGAATACCTAGGAGTGATATCCGGGAGACAGACGGCGGGTGCTAAGGTCCGTCGTCGAAAGGGAAACAGCCCTGACCTACAGCTAAGGTCCCCAAGTCATCACTAAGTGGGAAAGCATGTGGAACTTCCAAAACAACCAGGAGGTTGGCTTAGAAGCAGCCATCCTTTAAAGAAAGCGTAACAGCTCACTGGTCTAAATAAGAGGTTCTGCGGCGAAGATGTAACGGGGCTAAAGTGATGCACCGAAGCTTAGGGTGTGACGTAAGTCACGCGGTAGCGGAGCGTTCCGTAAGCCTGTGAAGCGATCTGGTAATGGGTCGTGGAGGTATCGGAAGTGCGAATGCAGACATGAGTAGCGATAAAGAGGGTGAGATGCCCTCTCGCCGAAAGACCAAGGGTTCCTGCGCAAGGCTAATCCGCGCAGGGTGAGCCGGCCCCTAAGACGAGCCCGAAGGGGGTAGTCGATGGGAACCACGTTAATATTCGTGGGCCTGGTGGTGTGTGACGGATCTCGTGTGTTGTTTGCCCTTATTGGATTGGGCAGGCTTCGAAGAGGTTCCAGGAAATAGCCCCACCGTATAGACCGTACCCGAAACCGACACAGGTGGTCAGGTAGAGTATACCAAGGCGCTTGAGAGAAGTGTCCTGAAGGAACTCGGCAAATTGCCTCCGTACCTTCGGAAGAAGGAGGCCCTCACTGTGCGCAAGCATTTTGAGGGGGCACAGGCCAGGGGGTAGCGACTGTTTAGCAAAAACACAGGGCTCTGCTAAGTCGGCTTCAAGACGACGTATAGGGCCTGACGCCTGCCCGGTGCCTGAAGGTTAAGTGGAGTGGTGCAAGCTGCGAAATGAAGCCCAGGTAAACGGCGGCCGTAACTATAACGGTCCTAAGGTAGCGAAATTCCTTGTCGGGTAAGTTCCGACCTGCACGAATGGCGTAACGACTTCCCCACTGTCTCCAGGACATGCTCAGCGAAATTGAATTCTCCGTGAAGATGCGGAGTACCCGCGGTTAGACGGAAAGACCCCGTGCACCTTTACTGCAGCTTCAGAGTGGCATTAGGAAAGAACTGTGTAGCATAGGTGGGAGGCTTTGAAGCGTTGGCGCCAGCTGACGTGGAGCCATAGGTGAAATACCACCCTGTTGTTTTCTGATGTCTAACCCAGATCCATGAAACTGGATCGGGGACCCTCTGTGGCGGGTAGTTTGACTGGGGCGGTCGCCTCCTAAAGAGTAACGGAGGCGCGCGATGGTGGGCTCAGGACGGTTGGAAACCGTCTGTTAGAGTGCAATGGCATAAGCCCGCCTGACTGCGAGACTGACAAGTCGAGCAGAGACGAAAGTCGGTCATAGTGATCCGGTGGTCCCTCGTGGAAGGGCCATCGCTCAACGGATAAAAGGTACGCCGGGGATAACAGGCTGATAACCCCCAAGAGCTCATATCGACGGGGTTGTTTGGCACCTCGATGTCGGCTCATCACATCCTGGGGCTGGAGCAGGTCCCAAGGGTTTGGCTGTTCGCCAATTAAAGTGGTACGTGAGCTGGGTTCAGAACGTCGCGAGACAGTTTGGTCCCTATCTGCCGTGGGCGTCGAAATTTGAGAGGAGTTGACCCTAGTACGAGAGGACCGGGTTGAACATACCTCTGGTGTACCTGTCGTTCTGCCAAGAGCGCAGCAGGGTAGCTATGTATGGACGGGATAACCGCTGAAAGCATCTAAGCGGGAAGCCTCCCTCGAGATAAGATTTCATAGAGCCGTCGGAGACCACGACGTTGATAGATCGGATGTAGAAGTGCGGTAACGCATGGAGCTAACCGATACTAATTGCTCTATTTGCGCTTGAGAGTCCCACCATCAACGACAACACTGGGTCACACCAGCGACGTCATGATGGCGGATGACGATCTTGCTCATGCCTAATAAACAACCAATGCCCTGAACTCGTCATGAGATCAGGAAAGCGTGCATCGATTTGAACAGAACCGTTTCATTGTGGCGTTCCCTCAACCTTGAGGGGACGCCCGCTCGCCGGCTCCATTGCTTGGTGGCTATAGCGTCAGTGCCCCACCCGATCCCATCCCGAACTCGGCCGTGAAACCTGACTGCGCCGATGGTACTATCGCTCAAGCGATGGAAGAGTAGGTCGTCGCCAGGCATTGTAGCCGGTGAGCAAACATTCGAAACGATATCAGAACCCATTCACATGTCTCACCCTGGCGCGGGGTGGAGCAGCCCGGTAGCTCGTCAGGCTCATAACCTGAAGGTCACAGGTTCAAATCCTGTCCCCGCAACCAACAACACACCGCTAGGTCAATGACTTAGCGGTTTTTTTGCGTCCGGCGCAGATCGCCGGGACACGCCGCAGGTATCGTCCAGGTAGCAAGCTGGAACGTAGCCCCGCGTAATTAGCGGCAGACCTAGCTCACCGGCTATCCGCATTTTTCCGGTCGCTATCGACCACCGAGGTGCAATCGTTTTGCTCACGGAGCGCGACTTTGATCACGAACGTCAATCGTGGTGGATTTCGGGGTGGCCGCTTTCGGATGGCGATGGCTGAAAGCCGACATTCGTTCAGCATGGAGAGAAAGGGCCGCTTTCGACCCAAAGGCAGACGTAGCCGAGGCAAGTTGCCGGTCTTGGAAGCTGACATTCTGAACCGGGGTTCTGACACATGCAAACCCCCGAAAAACCGTGGTCGCGTCTGCAGTGTCAAAACCGAGCGGTTTTGACACTGCATTGCCTATTTCGTTCGTTATAGGGTAGGTGGGTATGCTATGGCCCACCTACAAACCGATGATGCTCTACTCAAGCGCGTCCGGCGCATCGCCGGGCAAGTTACCGCGATCGAACGCGCGCTGGTCTCGGGGAAGGATTGCGCGACCACTCTTCACCTGGCTGCGGCGACGCGAGGCGCGATGAACGGACTCATGGATGCGATTATTGAATCGCACGTTCGCGAGCATGTCGCCCGGCCTGATCTGTCCGATGATGATCGAGCCGCTGGCGCGGAGCAGCTTATCGCTGCGATCCGCCGCTACTCCAAATAGGAATATCTATGGCAACGCTCCCCGCAATCGAGGGTCATACCCACGATCACGTTTTCCTCGGCTCCTCGCATGACGAGAACGCCCGGCGCACCCTCTGGGTGGTCGCACTCACTGCCGGGATGATGGTGGTCGAGATTGCCGCCGGATACCTCACCGGCTCGATGGCGCTGCTTGCGGACGGGTTCCATATGGCGACACATGCGGGCGCGCTCGGCGTCGCCGCTGCCGCCTATGCATACGCCAAACGGCACGCCCGCAACCCCGCCTACAGCTTCGGAACGGGGAAGGTGGGCGACCTGGCCGGATTCGCCTCGGCGATGGTTCTGGGGCTGATCGCGCTCGGGATCGCGGTGGAATCCGTCCTGCGCCTGTTTCAGCCGATCACGGTTGCCTTCGGGGAAGCAACGATCATCGCTGTCGTTGGCCTGGGCGTGAACATCGCCAGCGCCTTCCTGCTCTCAGTTGGGCATCACCACGGGCACGATCATCATCATGAGCACGATCACGGCCATGCTCACGGCGCGCATGGTGGCGATAACAACATGCGCTCGGCCTATGTCCACGTCCTCGCCGACGCGCTCACCTCCGTCCTCGCCATCGCAGCGCTATTGGCTGGGCGCTATCTCGGCTGGGTATGGATGGACCCGGTGATGGGCATTGTCGGCGCGGTTGTGATCGCGCGATGGTCGTGGACACTGATGCGCGACACGGCCTCGGTGCTACTGGATGCGACCGACAATCACGTTGCCGACGAAGTGCGCGAGCTGGTCGAAACGCCTGGGGATGCGCGGATTGCGGACCTCCATGTCTGGCGGGTTGGCCCGGAAGCGCACGCGGCGATTGTCAGTGTCGTTGGCCGACAAGGGCTCAACAGCGACACGATCCGCGCCCGCCTCGCGCCGGTCCATGAACTGGCGCACCTGACGGTCGAGTGTAGGTAGGCAAGACTCCATATATCCTCTAAGCTGGATATATGGAAAATGAGTCGGCTATCTCCGCATTGGGCGCGCTAGCGCAAAGCACGCGGCTCGATGTGTTCCGCCTGTTGGTGCGGCATGAACCGGATGGCATGGCGGCTGGCGAGATCGCCCGCCAGCTCGACGTGCCGCAGAACACCATGTCAGCGCACCTCGGCATTCTCGCCCGCGCCAGCCTGGTCCGTTCCGAACGGCATAGCCGTTCGATCATCTACCGCGCCGATCTGGACAGGCTGCGCGCGCTGACGCTGTTCCTCGTCAAGGATTGCTGCGCCGGCTCGCCCGAGCTGTGCGCGCCGCTCCTGGCCGAACTCACCCCCTGCTGCTGAAAGGACGCCCCGTGGCCGTCGATATCGTGATCTATCACAACCCTGAGTGCGGCACGTCGCGCAACACGCTGGCGATGATCCGCAATGCCGGCATCGAGCCGCACATCATCGAATATCTGAAAACCCCGCCCTCGCGCGCGTTGCTGGTCGAGCTGATCGACCGCGCCAGCATGATGCCCCGCGATCTGCTGCGCGAGGAGGGGACACCCTATGCGGAGTTGGGCCTTGGTAACGAGGTGCTGTCGGACGATGCGCTGGTGGACGCGATGATGGCGCATCCGGTCCTCATCAACCGGCCGCTGGTCGTCTCGCCGCTCGGCGTGAAGCTGTGCCGACCGTCCGAAGCGGTCCTCGATCTGCTGCCCGAACCGCAACAGGGAGCGTTTGCCAAGGAAGACGGCGAACAGGTCGTGGACGCCTCGGGTCAGCGCATCGCCTGATGCTGCTCGCGCTCGCTATCTTCGTCGTCACGATCGCGCTCGTCATCTGGCAACCCAAGGGCTTGGGCATCGGCTGGAGCGCGCTAGGCGGCGCGGCCGTCGCACTGCTCGCCGGGGTCGTCTCGCTCTCCGACGTGCCGGTGGTCTGGGGCATCGTCTGGAACGCTACCGCGACGTTCGTCGCGATCATCATCGTCAGCCTATTGCTCGATGAAGCCGGGTTCTTCGAATGGGCAGCGCTCCACGTCGCGCGCTGGGGTCGGGGGCATGGTCGCCGGCTGTTCGTGCTGATCGTTCTGCTCGGTGCGGCGGTGTCGGCGCTGTTCGCTAATGATGGCGCGGCGCTGATCCTGACGCCCATCGTTATCGCGATGCTGCGGGCGCTGGGGTACAAGGACAGGGCAACGCTGGCGTTCGTGATGGCTGCGGGGTTCATCGCCGATACCGCCAGTCTGCCGCTGATCGTCTCCAACCTCGTCAACATCGTGTCGGCCGACTTTTTTCGGATCGGCTTTGCCGATTATGCCTCGGTGATGGGTCCGGTCGATCTGGCGTCGATCGCCGCGACACTGGTCGCGCTGCTACTGTTCTTCCGGCGCGACATACCGGGCAGCTATGACGTGGCGCAGCTCCGCGCACCTGCTGACGCGATCCGGGACCATGCCACGTTTAAGGCGGGCTGGGTCGTCCTCGCCCTGCTGCTCGCCGGCTTCTTGCTGCTCGAACCTATCGGCGTGCCGGTCAGCGCCGTTGCCGCGGCCGGCGCGGTCCTCCTGCTCGTCATCGCCGCGCGCGGCCATGTCATCCAGACCCGTAAGGTATTGGCCGGCGCGCCGTGGCAAGTCGTGATCTTCTCGCTCGGCATGTACCTGGTCGTCTACGGCCTGCGAAATGCCGGCTTGACCGACCACCTTGCCGGCCTGCTCGATCGCACCGCGCAAGGCGGCGTATGGGGCGCGGCGTTCGGCACCGGCATCATCGCCGCGCTGCTGTCGTCGGTGATGAACAATATGCCAACCGTCTTGGTGGGGGCGCTGTCGATCGACGCGACGCACGCCACGGGCGCGATCAAGGAAGCGATGATGTACGCCAATGTCATCGGTTGCGACCTCGGTCCGAAGATCACGCCGATCGGCTCGCTCGCGACGCTGCTGTGGCTGCACGTCCTCGGGCAGAAAGGCATCCGGATCGGCTGGGGCTATTACTTCAAGGTCGGCGCAACGCTCACCATCCCGGTGCTGCTGGTGACGCTCGCCGCACTCGCGATAAGGCTTAGTCTGTAATGCCGTTGCGCACGCTCTCGGATCCCGATCACCTGCCCGCGCTTGATCGCCGCTATGCGCTCGACCGTCCCGCCCTCGGACTGGGCGCGGGTGATCCGCCTCCGCGCATCCTGCTGCTCTACGGCTCCCTGCGGGAGCGGTCGTATTCGCGCCTGTGCGTTGAGGAAGCCGCCCGCCTGCTGCAATTCTTCGGCTGCGAGACGCGCATTTTTGACCCCGCCACGCTGCCGCTACCCGATCAGGTGACGGGAGACGATCATCCCGCCGTCCACGAGCTGCGGGAACTGTCGATGTGGTCGGAGGGGCATGTGTGGTGCAGCCCCGAGCGGCATGGCCAGATCACCGGGATCATGAAGCTGCAAGTCGATCACCTGCCGCTGTCGATGGGCGGGATGCGCCCGACGCAGGGCCGCACGCTCGCCGTCATGCAGGTGTCAGCGGGATCGCAGTCGTTCAACAGCGTGAACACGCTGCGCGTCCTTGGCCGCTGGATGCGGATGGTGACGATCCCCAATCAGTCGAGTGTCGCCAAGGCGTTCAACGAGTTTGATGATGCCGATCGGATGAAGCCGTCTAGCTATTACGATCGTATCGTCGATGTAATGGAGGAACTGGTGCGGTTCACGGTGCTGCTGCGCCCCCATGCAGCCCAGCTTGTCGATCGTTATTCCGAGCGGAAGGAAGCTGGGGTGCCGATCGACCGGGCAAACGATCTGTCGAGCATCGCCACTGCCGCCGCGCAACAACGCTAGTCGGACTCGAACGCAGTCAGGATAGGGCATGGTCCTTCTGACCCTGCACCGCATTCCCGCGCAAGCCGCCGTAGCGATGCACGCGCCGTTTCAAGCTCCTCGATCTTCGCATCCAGCGCTGCGATGCGCTCATTGGCGAGCTGACGCGCGCGGGCGCGGTCGTCGGTCGCGTCCAGCGCCAGAAGCTCGCCGATCTGCTCAAGCGTGAACCCTGCGGCTTGGGCATAGCGGATGAAGCGCAGCCGTCGCGCATCGGCGGCGCTGTAGCGCCGGATACCGCCCCCGCGCTGGAAGCGCCTGGCCGGTCGGGCGTGGCGAGCAAACCGCGGCGCTGGTAATATCGCACCGTCTCGACGCCTACGCCGCCCTCACGCGCCAACCCCGCGATCGTCATGCTCGCCATGCCTTGACTCCGGACTATGGTACGGACCCCATATAGGCGTGGCAAGTAATCGGAGAAGAACAATGGCGACTGCCCCCGCCAAACAGGCGACGATCTACCGGATGGTGATGTCGGAACACACCTGCCCCTATGGACTGAAGGCGAAAGACCTTCTGCGTCGCCAAGGCTATGCGGTCGATGACCACTGGCTGACGACGCGCGACGAAACGGACGCCTTCAAAGCAAAGCACGGGGTCAAGACGACGCCGCAAACCTTCATCGGTGGCGAGCGGGTAGGCGGCTATGACGATCTGCGCCGGTTTTTCGGCAAGACCGTCCGCGACCCCAAGGCGCTTACCTATCGGCCCGTGATCGCGCTGTTCACGATGACGGCGCTGATGGCGCTCGCCGCCAGCTACGCGGTGCTGGGTACGCCGTTCACAATTCGCGCGATCGAATGGTTCATCGCCTTCTCGATGTGTGTGCTGGCGCTGCTCAAGCTCCAGAACATCGAGAGCTTTTCGAGCATGTTCCTCAACTACGATCTGCTCGCCAAGCGCTGGGTGCCCTACTCCTATATCTACCCGTTCGCGGAAGGCGGAGCGGGCGTGCTGATGATCGCGGGCGCGCTTACCTGGCTGTCGGTGCCGGTCGCGCTGTTCATCGGCTCGATCGGGGCGGTGTCGGTGTTCAAGGCCGTCTATATCGACAAGCGCGAGCTGAAGTGCGCGTGCGTGGGCGGGGACAGCAACGTGCCCCTGGGCTTCATCTCGCTCACCGAAAACGTGATGATGGTGGCGATGGCGCTGTGGATGGCCACCGCCGCTATCGGTATCGCCGGGGCGCACTGACGCTTGTTGACATTGGATCAGAGACGGTGCCGATAGCCGGGATGACGAAGGGAGCACCAGCCTTAGCCCGAACGCTTCGCGCGACCGTCCTGATCGTGCTCGCGGCGCTGCTGCTAGTGCGTCTCGGCCCGTTTTGCGAAACGGCGGCGCAAGCCGCACCGATCGCGTCGGCGATGGTCGGGTGCGATGGCGATGGCACGCCAGCGCCCAACAAAAAGGCTCCGTTATCGACCTGCGCCACGCCTTGCACGGCCGTTCCCGGCGAAGCCCTGGTGCGGGTCGAGCCGATCGCCAGCCTTCCGGTCGCGCCCTGGCCTGCCCCGTTGACCGGGCTGGCCGGTTCTCCGATCCCGCCGGCGACACCGCCTCCTCGAACCGTGTGACGCTTCAACAACCTCACATATTCGATCGACGGAGATTTTCTGATGACCAAGCTGAAACTGATCGGTGCCGCACTGGCGCTAGCCCTCCCAACCGCGGCGTTCGCGGCCGGCTCCTGCTGCGCCGACATGGCGTGCTGCAAGGAGGGGGCGGACTGCTGCAAGGACGGCAAAGGGGACTGCTGCGCGGACATGAAGAAGGGCGGCGACCACGCCGGCCACGACATGCCGGGCGCGCCCAAGAAGTAAGTCGGCGGGGGAGGCGTTCGCGCCTCCCCTTCGTCTCAATGGCGCGCGAAAACCCTGCGCCCGTTCGGCCCGAACGCGACGACCTCGAAAGACTGCGCCGCTCGTCCCGGCATGTCCATTCCGGGTGATCCAAGCGGCATTCCGGCGACCGCTAGACCGCTGACACCCTTTGGACGCTGCGCGAGCGCGCCCTTCATATCGGCGATCGGGACATGACCCTCGAAGGTCATCCCGTCGATGATCGCGGTGTGACAGGATGCAAGGTCGGCGGGGACGCCGCGTGCCTTCATCATTGCGGGACGGTTCGCATCGTCAACAATCCGCACCGTGCGGCCGAACTGCGCCTTCACGATCTTCGCCCATTCGCCGCAACACCCGCATCCGGGGTCGCGATGCACGAGGATCGCATCGGCCGCGACGGCGACGGAGGGGACGCTCAGCGCGAGGGCGGCAAACAGGTAGCGCATATTGGTCATGGTCGATGCCTGGTTGGCGGCCCCGCCGGGTTAGGAGCGGGGCCATGCATTTATTGAGCGGGCTTGCCCATCTTGCGAAGCATAGCGTTCAACATGGCGATCTCGCGATTCTGGCTGGCGATGGCCTTCTGCGCCTCGCGGCGAACTTCGGCATTCTGCGTGCTACGAAGCGCGATCTGCGACATTTCCACCGCGCCACGATGATGCTCGATCATCTTGCGCGTCCACGTTTCGCCGGCGTCGGGCCCCATCGCCGCCATCATCTTCTCGTGCATTTTCATCTCGGCCGGACCGTAGGGGTTGGCTGCGGTCGCTGGCATCGCATGGTTCATGCCGGCCATGTTGCCGTGGTTCATGCCCTGGTGGTTCGCCTGCTGTGCAAGAGCCGGGGTCGCCAGCGCGGCGACGAGGAAAAGGGGTGCGAGTTTCATCATCAATCTCCTGGGGTGCGAGGTGTTAAATGCCTCTCACGTCAATTACGCGGCGCGAGCACCTACCCCTCATGTCGGACGCGATTGGCTCTGGGTCAGCTTCCCGGCGATCTGCGGCGTCGCCGGACGGGCCAGCGCATCCACAGGAGAACCGCGCCGCCTATCCACAACGCCAGCCCCCGATCGCGAAAGCGAGCAGCCAAGGCGTGTTAAAGTCCTCGTGGTTCTTCCAGTCCATGATGTGGAGACCCCAGAAAAAATCGTAAAGCCGCCAGGTGCCTGTCCTGACAGCGGTGATCCGTCCTGTGTCACCGGCGACAAAGACGCGGGTGTTGTTGGGGTCGTCAAACGCGATCCGCCATGCGGGGAGCGCGCCACGATATTCGGGTGCGGCACGCTCGATCCGCTCCACGCGAGCAACCGGTCGACCTTCCCCTCGCCAAGCAGCGCGTGCCACGGCCTCGGCCTGGGCGGCGCTAGCAGCCGGCAGGAGCACCCCCGTGGTCGCATCGGCAAGCCGGGTGCCCTTGGCCGTTGACAGCTCGGCGACGGGACGCCCGAGCAACATGCGATAGGTGAGCGATGTGACGGGCGTTCCGACGCTTCTCGTCAGGTCCGCTGGCGACGCCAAGGCCATGCCCGCCGGTATAGGGGCGACGGTCTTCCGATCAACGAGGTGATCGCCATGCACCTTGTCGATCGGCAGGAAGCTCATCACCGTCCCACTGGTGAACCAGAGGAGGAGCTGGATGCCGATAATGATCGCGAGCCATTTATGCGTTTTGCTCGCTAGCTGGTGAAGCCTCGCGCGCCGGCCCCTCAGAACCACGTCCGAACGCCGACAACAAAGCTGGGTCCGCCAACGCCCTCGCCCTCGGCGCGCGCGAAGCGGGCGCTGTCGCCTAGACGGCGATCGTAGGAGACGCCGATATAGGGCGCGAACTCGCGCTTGATCTCGTAACGAAGGCGAAGCCCCAGCTCGACGTCGCTCAGGCCCGAACCGATACCGTTCTCCGGCACGTCCTGCGCCGCGAAATTAAGCTCGGCGCGCGGTTGCAGGACAAGTCGCTGGGTGATGCGCTGGTCGTAATAGCCCTCAAGCCGCCCCAGCACGTCGCCCTTGTCGGACAGAAACAGCGCGCCCTCCACGTCGAACCAATAGGGTGCCAGTCCCTCGAATCCGAGCGTGGCGTAGGTGCGCGAGGGGTTCGGCTTGAAGTCATAGCGAATGCCGGCCTGGAGATTGAAATAGGGGCCGATCGCGCGGCTGTAGAGCGCCTGCACCTCGGCATCGTCAACGCTGCGCCCGAACTCGCCTTCACCCTCGGTCTTGACGGTCAGCCGGTTGATGTCGCCCCCGAACCACGCTTCGCCATCCCAGCGAAAGCTGTCGCGCCCGTCGCGTATCTGCACCTCGGCCAAGTTGAAATTGACCTGCCAGAAAGTGCTGCCGCCATGCTCGCCGCGAAGAATGGCGCGGGCATCGGCCATCTCCTGCGGCGAATAAACGCGATCGGCATAATTCGGCTTGGGCGCGGCCGGGGCGGGTGCGTTGCCGGGGGGAAGGGCGGTTCCCCCCGTTCCCATATCGTGGCTCATCCCGCCCGCCATGCCGCTCATGTCATGGCCCGCCTGAGGATTGGCCGGCGTCGCTACCGCCGCGCTATCGGGCATGACGTGCCCGGCATGGGGATCTGCCTGGGTCGGGGCGTCAGGCATCGTCATTCCGGGCATGGTGTGGCCCGCGTGCGGGTCGGCCGCCGCGGCCGGAGCTGGCGACGGCTTTTTCGGTGCGGGCTTTGCTTTCGTGCGAGCGGGGGGCGCGGCTTGGCGGTTGGCTTCGCCTGGGGCTTCGCTGCCGGCTTCGCCGGCATGGTCATCCCCGGCATGTTGTGCATCGAGTGATCCTGCGCGGTGACGGGGGTCGCAAGCGCGATCGGGGCCGCGGCGACGAGTACGGAAAGCGCCTTCATGCCGCGTCTCCCCGCGTGGCCGGACGGTCACGACCTGCATCATGCCGGCGTGCATGTGGTAAAGCATGTGGCAGTGGAACGCCCAATCACCGACGGCATCGGCCGTAAGGTCGAACGTCGCGGTCCCGCCCGGCTGAACCATGACGGTGTGCTTGCGAGGCGCGAACTCGCCGTGGCCCGTCACCAGCTCGAAAAAGTGGCCGTGAAGATGGATCGGGTGACCCATCATCGTGTCGTTGACGAGCGTCACCCGCACCCGCTCGCCCTCAAGGAACGGGATCGGGTCTTTGACCTCCGACAGCTTTTCGCCGTCGAACGCCCACATATAGCGTTCCATGTTGCCGGTGAGGTGGATTTGCATCGCGCGATCCGGCGCGCGTACGTCGGGGTTGCGGTCAACTGCCATCAGTTCGCGATAGACCAGCACCTTGTGCCCGACATTTTCCAGCCCCTGGCCCGGTTCGCCCATACGGTCCATCGGCATCGGGGATATGGTCTGCACGGTCGGGGTCTTCTTGACCCCCGGCGCATTCGAGAAGTCGCGCATCGAGTGATTCATGCCGCCCGCGCCGTGGTCCATACCCGCCATCTGTCCGCCAGCGCCGCCCTGCATGGCCCCGTGATCCATTCCGGCCATGCCGCTTGCGGCTGCTCCCTCGGCGGGCATCGTATGCCCCATAGCGGCGTGATCGACGGCCGCACCCGCCTGGGGAGCGCCACCGTGGTTCATGCCCGCCATCGCGCCAGTCGCCGCACCCGTCGCGGGCATGGCATGGCCCATTGCGGCATGATCCATGCCGGCCATCGAACCGCCGCTCATGTCCATGCCGCCCATGCCCATGTCCTTCATGCTGGCGAGCGGGCGCTTGCGAAGCGGCGGCACGGCCGCGGCCATGCCCTCGCGCGGCGCGAGCGTCGCGCGCGCCATGCCGGAGCGATCTACGCTCTCGCCGACAAGCGTGTAGGCGCGATCGTCGGTCGGGGTGACGATCACGTCATAGGTTTCGGCGACGCCGATCTGGAACTCGTCGAACGTCACCGGCCGGACATTCAGGCCGTCGCACGCCACCACGGTCATTTTCAGGCCGGGGATGCGGACATTGAAGGTGGTCATGGCGGAAGCGTTGATGACGCGAAGCCGCACCCGCTCGCCTGGGCGGAACAGCCCGGTCCAGTTGTCCTTGGGACCGTGGCCGTTGACGAGATAGGTGTAGGTCGAGCCGGTCACGTCGGCGACGTCGGTGGGGTCCATCCGCATCTTGCCCCACTCGGCGCGCTCCTTCGGGGACTGGCCGTCGCCGCGTAGCAGCCCGCCAAGCGTCTGCTTCTGATAGTTGAAATAGCCGCCCTGCATCTTGAGCTTGCGGAAGATGACATGCGGGTGAAGCTGGCTGTGGTCGGACAGCATGATGACGTGCTCGCGGTCGGACGCGATCGGGTCTTCGCCGGCCGGATCGATCACCAGCGGGCCGTAATGCCCCATCTGCTCCTGCAAACCGGAATGGCTGTGATACCAGTAGGTGCCGGCCTGCTTGACCGGAAACTCGTAGGTGAAGCTTTTGCCCGGATCGACGCCGGGGAAGCTGATGCCGGGAACGCCGTCCATCTGGAAAGGCAGGATCAGCCCATGCCAGTGGATCGAGGTCTGCTCGTCGGGCAGCGCGTTGGTGAGGGTCAGCCGGGCGTTCTGCCCTTCGCGCAACCGGATCAGCGGTGCGGGCGCGGTGCCGTTGATGCCGATCGCGTGACTCTCGCGCCCGTCGATCATCATCATCTGGTGCGCGACGCGAAGGGTGATGTCGTCGCCCGAGACGGTCGGCATCGGCTTGACGATGCCGCCGGAAGTCGTCTGCGCCCATGCCGGCATGTAGGCCGATAAAGCGAGTCCGCCCCCTGCGAGGGTTGCGCCGCGCAAAAGCTGGCGGCGGTCGATGGTCCGGGTCATGGGCTTCCTGGTCGATTGGACGCGTTGGTGTGGTCAACGATGATACGCGGGCCTGGTCGTTACCCCTTACCTCGCGTCCAGCTTTTCCCGCAGCTTCGCGCGGGCGCGGTAAAGCCGGGTTTCGACTGCCTTTTCGCTGATGGACAGGACGGCCGCGGTGTCGGCCTGGCTAAGCCCCTCTATGGTGTGGAGCACCAAGGGTTCCTTCAACGTCGCCGGCAGCTCGGCAATGGCGCGGCGAACCCGGTCCAGCTCCTGCCGGTCGCTTGCGGCGTCATCGACCGCCACGCCGATATCGGCGACGGCCTCGGCGTCCGCGCCGATCGGGACCGCGAACGACAGGAACCGCCGCACCTTTCGTTTGCGGGTCCAGTCGCGGCATTTATTGAGTGCGATCGCCGATAGCCAGGTCCGCATCGGGCGCGCGCCGTCATAGCGGCCAATCGCTCGATACGCGGCGACGAACGTCTCCTGGGACAAGTCCAGCGCCTCGTCGGCATCGCCGATGCACCCTCGGGACAGCCGAAAGATCGCCTGCCCGTGGCGGCGCATGATCTCGGCGAACGCGGCCTGCCGCCCCGCAAGGCTGAGCGTTGCCAGCTCTCCATCGGAAAGAGATGACCAGTCGAGGCTCACCGCCCCGATCTCAACGGGCGTCGTCGGTGAGCGCCTTCACCACCGCCCGGTCGAACTGCGCGGTCTGGTCGGGTCGCAAGAGCTGCCGCATCGCGAAAATATGCGCGAGCGTCGCCTTTTGCAGCTCGCCCATCGCGGCGTGGCTCCGATCGACCGCTGCGGCTACACGGGGGCCGTTGCCATGCTCGGCCTCTATCGCCTCGGCGAGCCGCGCATTGTCGGCCCGCAATTCCAGCTCCAGCGCACGGCGTTCGACCGCGAACCGCTGCTCCAGCTCTTTCAGTCGAGCCTCCTGGTTCGTGTCGAGCGCGAGCCGATGATGCAGCACGTCGTGCAGCTCCGCGCCTGGCTGAGCCGGGGCGGGCAAAAGCGCGCGCCCGACGAACACGCCGCCGATCGCGGCGACGAACGCCGCGATCACGCACAAAATCAGCCGCGCGCGCGCGCTCATTGCGCCCCGACAAGCAAGGTCGAGGGCGCGAACGGGGGAGTTTGCCCCTAACGGGGATATCGAGGCCGCGGCGCTGGGTGATGCCGGGAAGCCCGCCCCGATCATGCCGATCGCGAGCGCCGCGACCATGATCGCGCCTATGCCAAGTCCAGCCTGGGTGGCGCGAGGCGTCGCGATCTGCGCGAGAACCCGCGCCTCCAGTCCGTCCAGTTCGGGCACCGGCGCTCGCGCGAGCCTGGTCAGCGCCTCGTCAAGATCGTTCATGTCGTTCACCTCCGCTCCCCTTGCTCCATGTTACGCGGGATCGCCCGCTACCCCTCACGGCGCATGGTAAGGGGTGGGCGTCCTTGGCGCGTAGATGGATGTAGCCCCCTTTTTGGAGAGTGTTCCATGCGTCGTGTGTTTGTTCCTGCCGCTGCCGCCCTTATCGTCGTTGCGGGT
Source organism: Sphingomonas aliaeris (assembly GCF_016743815.1). Classification (NCBI taxonomy): domain Bacteria; kingdom Pseudomonadati; phylum Pseudomonadota; class Alphaproteobacteria; order Sphingomonadales; family Sphingomonadaceae; genus Sphingomonas; species Sphingomonas aliaeris. Next base: position 18,501 of record NZ_CP061035.1, read on the forward strand.
GCCGCGAACGCGCATCCCAAGCTCGTCTCCGCAACCCCCGCACCGAACGCGACGGTTGCCGCGCCCGCTCGCGTCACGCTGCGATTCAGCGAGAAGCTGATGCCGAAGTTCTCGGGCGCGGACCTGATGATGACGGAGATGAACGGCATGAAGCACGCGCCCATGAAGGTCGCGAGCGCCGCCACGGTCGCGGCCGATGGCCGCACGCTGCTCATCGCGCCGAAGTCGCCCCTCGGTGCAGGCACCTATAGCGTCGCCTGGCACGTCGTCTCGGCCGATACGCACCGGATCATCGGAAACTACGCTTTCGCGGTGAAGTAAGGTGGGTGCCGACTGGCCGATGATCGGCGTCCGCTTTGCGCTCTACGGCGTGCTGGGCGGCCTGTTCGGCTTGTCGGCATTCAGCCTCTATGGTCTTCGCGCTGGCGAGCGCGCCAGTGCGCTCGCGCTCCGCCCTTGGCTGGTGGCGGGTGCGGTGCTCGGCCTGCTGCTCTCGGCCGTCGCGCTCGCGCTGCTCGCTGCTGCGATGATGGGAACGCCACCTTGGCCGGTCGATCGCGATGCGGTCGGGATGCTGCTCGATCAGCCGGGGATCGGAACGGCGTGGAAGCTGCGGGTGGCCGCGCTCGCCGTGGCGGCGCTGACGGCGCTATTCACGGCTCGGCGCGGGCTTTGCCTGTTGGTGATCGGGCTCGCCTCGGGCGTGTCGCTGGCGACGCTCGCCTGGACCGGGCATGGCGCGATGAATGAGGGAACGGTGGGCTGGGTGCATCTGGCCGCCGACATTCTCCACCTGGTCGCGGCGGGGGCCTGGACCGGTGCGCTGCTCGGATTGCTCCTGCTAGTGGCGCGGCCCGCGCACCGGGTCGATGCCACGCACCTCGCGCTCTCGCACCGTGCTCTCCACAGGTTCGGCACGGTCGGGACGATCGTTGTCGCGACGCTCGTCGTCACCGGCATCATCAATGCCTGGCTGCTGGTCGGCCCTGATAACATCGCGGCGCTGGGAGCAACGCTCTACGGGCGGCTCCTGCTCGCGAAGCTGGCGCTGTTCGCCCTCATGCTGGGTCTTGCCGCGCTGAATCGCTTTCGCCTGACGCCGCAATTCGAGGCGTCGATCGCCGCGAGCGATCATCACGGCGCGCTTGGCGCGTTGCGGCGAAGTTTGGGTGCCGAGACGGGGTGCATAATTACTATTCTTGCGTTGATAGCATGGCTCGGGACACTTGAACCGCCCGCCCCGTGAGTGTCACAACCGAACGGTTGTGACACCCGCGCACCGGCGGCTTTCGACCCTTCCGATCTTGAAAGCTGACTGGCAGGAAAGTCTCCACTTTTCGCCATTCCCGCAATCGCTTGTCGATGCGTCGGGCGAACATGAATAGACGTCTGAAGTTGGAGAGCGCGAAACGACAGCTGAATGTCGTCTTGTGGGTCATTCAGCTAACTTGCAACGAACACTTGCGTCTGAGGTTCGTCACCTTTCCTGTACGCTCCATCGTCGAAAGATGACCGCAAATTTTAAGAAGGCAAAAGCGTACTTCCGGGATCTGTCGTGCCAGACCTGCTGCGTCGGCGGACGAACAACTCTTATCCTGCACTTCGTCGGGTCGCCTTACGGGTTCAGTTGTAAGCGCGGCGCCGGAGTGCCTTGCGGTCCATCTTGCCAATCGCCGTTTTGGGGAGCCCGGCAATAAAAACTATACGATTTGGCTTCTTGTACGAGGCGATCTGCGTGGCGACATGCGCCACCAACGAGGCCTCGTCTATTTCTTGCCCACCACGTACCACGACGAAGGCGACGATCGCTTCTACCCACTTCACGTCTGGCATCCCTACCACCGCTGCTTCGAGCACCGCCGGATGCGACAGCAATGCATCCTCCACTTCGCGCGGATACACGTTGTAGCCTCCGGTGATAATCATATCAGACGTCCGATCGAGCAGATGCAGGTATCCGTCTCGATCGATCCGACCCACGTCGCGTGTGTGGACCCAACCATCGGCGAAAGTCTGCGCAGACAGGTTACAGGCGTTGAGATATCCCGCGGCGGAGGAAGCCATGCGGACCGTTACTTCACCTGGTCCGTTCCCCGCATCTTGGCCATTCTCGTCTAGCAATCGGAGATCAACGTCCACCGAAGGGCGCCCGCAAGAACTTAATCGCTCTGGCGTGTGATCCTCTGGACGCAAAACGGTGATGCATAACGGAGCCTCCGTCTGGCCGTAATATTGCCAAAATCGCTTCTGTCCTAACTGGTCGATCGCCCGCTCCAGCAAGGGGCGTGGCATAGGGGATGCGCCGTAGATTATGTGACGCAAGGATGAGATATCGGCGACATTGAGCGCGGAATGATCCAGCAGCATCTGCATCATGGTGGGCACCAGGTTGATCGCGGTTACCCGGTGGTCTTGGATAGCTGCGAGGTAGGTGTCGAGTGCGAACGCCGGCAGCACGACGCTGCAAGCACCCCGCAGCCAGAAGGGTAGGACGAACGTGCCGCTCGCATGGATCAACGATGCCGCGTGTAGCATTCGATCATCCGACTGGATCGGAAACAGGTTTAGCAGCACGTTCCGGCAGATCGCCGCATAGCTAGCCTGGGTATGTTGAGCGGCTTTGAGCACGCCGGTCGTACCAGAAGTATACAGCGTCAATACGATGTCATCATGATCGATCGCGACCAGTGGCGGCACCGGATCCTGCGTATCTGCCATTGCGCCGATATCGTGTCCTTTCGTTGAAGTCCCGCCAAGAGCGAGCGGCGACAACCCTGGTATTGCGGCGATCAAGTCCATCGCGCGTCCGGCGAGACTTGCGCCAAAGAGCAGGAAATCGCACCGCGCCTCCATCACCATTCGCACATGTTCCTCACGTGACAGGCGCGCGTTCAGGGGCACTTTGTTGAGTCCCGCTTTGGCGAATGCGAAATCGATCGGGATCGTGTCAGGCCCATTGTCTAGCAAGACCGCCACGCGCGTGCCTTTGGCCGTACCCGAACGAACGAGTGCCTGAGCAAGCCGGTTCGCCCGATGGTCGATTTCGGTGAACGTGAAGCTTTGCCCGTCTACGATCATCGCGATGCGATCCGCATGGGCGCGGGCGCCGCGTTCGATAAGCTCGCGATATGTGGGCGCATTGGCGATCATCGTCTGTCCTCGAACACACCGTGACGGCCGGCTCCCGCGGTAAAGCGGCGCGCCCCCGCCTTACCTTCTGCCTGGACGATTGGCACACCTAAAGCTCCCTCGTTCTTCAGCGCTTCGTCGAGCGGCAGGCTCCACTGTGCGAACATCGAGTTGCGGTCGGCGAGCATACATTGCTGTGGGAACGCGGCAATTTGCGCAGCGAGATGTTCGGCTGCGCCTCGCGCGCTGCCATCGGGAACGATCCGGTTTACGAGCCCAAAGGACAGTGCCTCTTGTGCGCCGACCGGCCGGCCGGTGAGTATCATGTCGAGGGCGCGGCCCTGGCCCACGATGCGCGGCAGGCGGACGGTTCCGCCATCGATCAGCGGCACCCCCAGCGCCGGCAGAATACACCGAACGTCGCGCTTTCTTCCGCCACGCGAAGATCTGCAAGTAGCGCCAGTTCCAGCCCGCCCGCCACGGCATGACCTGCAACCGCGGCGATCAGCGGCTTGGACAGGGCAATCCTCGTCGGACCCATCGGACCGGTTCCACCGCCTGCGAGATCGAGCGTGAGCGACCGATCCGGGTCTTCGACCGCCGAAAGGTCCGCCCCGGCGCAAAAGGTGCCATGTTCGCCCCAGAGTATCGCGACGCGCTGCGCCTCGTCCGCTTCGAACGCGAGCAAAGCGGAGCGCAGGCCATCAGCCATTTCCCGGTCTACCGCGTTGCGCTGCCGGGGTCTCGACATAACGATAGTGGTGACTGGCCCGTTGTACTCGACCCGTACGCTCCCACCACTATCTGCCCGATCGGTCATCTCGTGCTCCAGTTATTGTATGGACTTATTGGCTTTCGGCTCGACGGGTCGCTCGGCGGATAACGTCCGCATAGCCATGCGAGAGGGAATCGAACCCCTCATAGAAACCGCGGGATTTCAGAAGCCGATGCATCCCCGCGAGGCGATAAGGTGGGACGCCCGCCGCCAGATGATGTTCGACATGATAATTGACGTGGTTCGGCGCGACCAGCAGCCGCTCCCACCAGGATACCAACGTAGTTGCGGTGTTCAAACGCGGATCCGCATTACCTCGATCGACAACGACGCCATGTTCCCCGATCTGGCGGAGGCGGACGATGACCGGATAGGCGAAGATCTGCGCGATCCACCACATCCCGTACGCCCACCAGCCGCCGGCCGATGCGAGCACTCCGAACAAGCCAAGGTGAAACGCGACCCATGGCCATTGCTCGGCGACTTTGAAGTTCGAGAGGGAGCGGGTGAGGTCACGAAAGCCAGTACGGCCGGTAACGTCGCGCATCAGCTTGCGCCGTAACGCCTCGGGCGGGATCGGATAACCGGCGACGAAGCCCAAGTCTGGATCATCGCTGGTTCCGGCATGACGATGGTGGGCCAAATGGTACCTTCGATATTCAGACAAAGACAGATTGATCGGCGTCCCGGCGAACCATTGCCCCACACGCTCATTCGTGCGCCGTTCGGCGAACAGGGCATGGTGCGCGCAATCATGAACCAGGATGCCGAGGCCGAGCTGTCGCGCGGCGATGATCAGGATCGCGGCCACGATCGTCACGGGGTTCGGCCAGGCGATCGCAGTGGCGAACGCGCCGGCGATCAGGCCCCAGTTTACGGCAAAGGCCCACCACGCAAGCATGTCCGATCGTCGCGTCAGCAAGGCAAGTTCGTCTCTTGCGAGATAATCCGTTATCTTCATTCCGACGATCCTCCTGACGCGATAGTAACGACAAAACGCATTATGAGTCAAAAAATGTTATATGATTGGCGTGCGCCAGTGACGCCTAAGTCGCTCGCCCTGTGGTTCCTATCGACAGCCGCGCCTGCGCCGCTGCGTGCTGGCACGCTGATCGATCGTGCGCGCATCTTCGATATCGAACCATCGGCGGTCCGTGTCGCGCTCGGGCGGCTGGTCCGCGACGGACTTGCTGATCAGACCGAAAGGGGGCTCTACTCGCTTGGTCCCAAAGCAGCGGCATTGCATGTGAAGGCGCGCAAATGGCTGTCGGTCGAGGATGGCGTACGGCAGTGGGACGGCGCGTGGATCGTGGTGCTGACGCATCATCTGGGGCGCATCAACCGGCCCCGATTGCAGGCGGGCGAGCGATCGTTGCGGCTGACCGGTTTTGCAGAGGCAGGTGCCGGCGCGTGGGTGCGACCCGACAACCTCAGTCGTGAAACATCCGTACTGGCCGGCGAACTCGAGGGGCTTGGGCTCGACGCCGGAGCCACGATACTCGGCGGCTGCATCGCACAACCCTTCGACGACGCCCGCTTTCGCACTTTGTGGTCGCGCGGGTCGCTCGAGGAGAGTTATCGGTTCTGGATCGACGAAATGGAAGCGAGCGAACTCAGGACGGTTGAGATGTCGGTCACCGAAGCCGCGCGCGAAACCTTCCTGCTCGGGCAATCGGTCATCCGCGCGATCAATTCCGATCCTTTATTACCAGCCGAACTGGTCGATACCGACCTGCGCCGAACCCTCGTGGACACGATGATCGGCTATAACGCGATGGCACTGCGCCATTGGAGCAAGGTGAAATGAGCGGGCTACGCGATAGTGCAGAAGACAAGGATCGCGTCGACCATCTCTCATGGGCGCGCCGCTACATTTTCAGCGCACGGTCGTAGCCGGTAAGTTCGAGATAGCCGCGTCCGCCACGCGTCCGCACCGCACCCTCCCAATAGACCGGCAGGCCACTGCGGCGCGCATCCAGTTCCTGCGCGGCAAACATCGGAGTCAGGCGCCACCGCACGACACGGCCACCGGTCCGGATGCTAACTTCCTGCGATACCGGGTAGGTAGCGCCGGTCACCCCGCTTCGCCACGTCGCCAGCGGCCGGAACGCGACGTCGCGCGGCCCGAGCGCGGTCGTCACGCCATTCGGTCGGCGGAGCGCGCCGCCGGCCCATAAGGTACCGCCGCCCTTCCGCCGGATCCTGAACGCCATCAGGGCGGAGCCGTCGTCGAAATTGAGCCCGGTCCAGTCCCAACCCTGCGCCTCGGGTGCGAGGTAATCGGACGACCATTCGCGATCGAGCCACGCCTCGCCGGTGACCGTCACGGTGCGGTTGCCGCGTCGGACCTTGCCTGAGACCCGCAGATGCGGGATCGAGTAATAGTAGCTCGCCTGCTCTGGCGTCGGTCCCTTGCGGCTATAGCCGCCCAGCCCCTGCGGCAGCGGCGGCTGCGTGGGGCGGAAGTCGAGCGCCAGCCCGAACCCTTCGGCGCCAAGGCGCGTTGCCCAGTGGCCGTCGGGGGTGCGGCGAAGCCGCCAGTCGCGGATCGCGATATCGGCGTCGCCGGTGCGTGCGCCAGCCAGCCCGAACCCCTCGCGTGCGGCGCGCTCGCCGTGGAGTAGGCGACCGGTGGCCGGGTCGGACAAAGCGGCATGCGCGAACAGTACCTGTTTTGCGGCGAACCGGCTGGGATTGTTTGCGTCGACGGGCGGACGCGTGCGGAAGAAAGTCACCTGAAAACCAAGGTCCTCGCCCGCATCTGTCTTGAGCCAGCCGGTGACGTACCACCATTCGGTGCGGAACGCTGGATGCGCACCGTGATCCGCCGGGAACGCGAGCGTGATGCCGGGCCGAACCACGGGGTAAGGGGTGGCGGCGGGGGCCGCGGCCGCGACGCCTGCGAGCAAGAGGATCACGAACCCGCGCATCACCAATCCTCCCGCACCGATTGCACGGCATCTCTTGCGGTGGCGCGGCGGCCTGCCAGAACCGCCGTAACCGCCGCCGCGCCGTTCAGCGCCGCCGCGACCCCCAGCAGCGTCCCAATCGGTACCAACGTCGTCATCGTCCAGTTGAACGATTGCGGATTGATGACGTGGATCAGCACCTGCGCCAGCAGCAGGCCGAGCCCGATCCCGGCAAGCGCGCCGGTCAGCCCGACCATCGCGCCCTCGGTGGCGAGCATCGCGCTCAATTGCCTTCGGGTCAGCCCCAGATGCCGCAGCATGCCGAATTCGCGTTCCCGCGCGATCGTCTGCGCGGACATCGTCGCCGCCACCCCCGCCAGCCCAACGAGGATCGCCACTGCTTCGAGCAGATAGGTCACCGCAAAGCTCCGGTCGAACAACGTGAGCGCCAATCGCCGCAGCGTCGCCGGCTGCGTCACCTCCACCTGGCCCCGGAGCGACGCAGGCAGGCGGGCGACCATCGCCTCCCCGATCGCGACCGCATCGCTTCCCGGTCGGAGCATGGCCGAGACTTCGTCGCGCCCGTCGTCGCCGGTCAGTCGCTGATAATCCGCCTCGTCGACGAGCACCGCGCCCGCCTGGCGACCATAATCGCGCCATATGCCGGCCACCGTGAAACGGGTCCGGCCGGCGATCGGCAGCGTGATCGTCTCGCCCGGATCCCAGCCATACAGGCGCTGCGTCGGCTCCGACACCCAGACCAGCAGCGCGCTGGCGGGCAGCGGCGGCGCGCGGTCGATAAGGAGCAATAACGGGTCGCGACCGCCGCGCTCTGGCCGGGCGATAAGGCTGATCGGCGGTCGGTCGGCGGCGATGGTCAAAGGCAATTGCCGGCTGAACGCGAGGTGCGCGACGCCGGGTGTTGCGGAAAGGCGGGCGCGGGTGGCGGGATCGAAACTGGCACCGGCGTTGGCGCGAAGGTACAGATCGGCGCCGAGCACCTGTCCGAGCCAGGTGTCGACCGCTCCCCGAAAGCTGGTCACCATCGTTGCCATGGCGATCATCAGCGCCGTCGAGGCGACGATGCCGCACAGCGCAGTCGCGGCCTCGCCGGGCGCACCATGGAGGTGCCGGATGGCGAGTTGCACGGGCACGCTGCTCCAACTTCGCCGGGCAAGCGGCGCCATCAGCGTCCGCGCGAACCACGGCACGCCAGCGACCCCGCCGGCCAGCATCAACGCCATGCCCGTGAAGCCGAACAGCGGGAGTCCGCTCACCGCCGGCAACAGCGCCGCCGCTCCGCCGGCGATCAGCAGCACGGCGCCCGGCCACCAGGCGACAGGACGACGCGGGTCGAGCACGTCTCCAGAATTCTTGAGCGCCGCCGCCGGTGCTGCGCGCGCGGCGGCGCGCGCCGGAATCGCGCTGCCAAGGACGGCCGCAAGTAGCCCTAGGCCGAAGAAACCGGCTGCGGCGGCAGGCTGGAAGATCACCCGCGGCGCCGTTCCGCCGAAATATCCGGCGCCCAGGTCGCCGCCGAACCAGTGCAGCGCTCCCCAGGCAAGCCCGTATCCGACGGCAAGACCCGCGAGCGCGCCGACGATCCCGATGACCATGCCCTCGACGACCACCGCCGCGATAACGCCGCCACGCGGCATCCCGAGCGTGCGGAGCAGCGCGAACGCGCGCTGCCGCCGTGCGACAGACAGCGACTGCGTCGAATAAACCAGGAAACCGCCGGTCAGCAGCGCCACGAGCGCCAGCATGTCCAGGTTGACGCGGTACGCGCGCGACAGCGCCGATCCTTGCGCACCGCGCGCTTCCGCCGTCGACAGGATCGCATCCGCAGGAAGCAAGCGGGCAAGGTCCGCCTCCGCCGCCTGACGGTCCGACAGCGTCAGGTCGATCCGGTCGATCCTGCCCAGCCGACCGAAGCGCCACTGCGCGGCGGCGATATCCATCACGCCGATCGCGGCATCGGCGTCGGCGGCCGGCAACGTCCCTGCTATGCGGAGCTGCACCGCGCGGCCGTTCGCGGTCACCGTCAGACGATCGCCGACGGTAGCGCCGACCGTCGACAGCGCGGCGCGTGAAAGAAAGAGCGAGGCTTCGTCGAACACCGCATCGTTGCCCGTGTCTGGTCCGCGTGGAGGGAGTCCGACCAGCGAGGGCGTCACCACGCCTGCACGGATCACGTCGATCCCGAGAAGAGTCAGTCGGGCGGTTCCGATCCGGGCGTCCATCCGAACCACCGGGCTGGCATCCGCGACCCCGGCGGCGCGCGCCACCCGCGGGTAAATCCGTTCGTCGATCCCGAGCGGGCTCGTCGCGCGCACCGACAGTTCGGCGGCGCCATTCACCCCGCGCACCGCGCCGTCGAACGAGGCGAGGGCGGAGCCGTTGACCAGATGCACCGCGAACCCGAGCGCGACGCCGACTGCGATCGCCACCGCGGTGGTCAGGAAGCGGGCAGGGTGGAACCGCCACTCACCGCCGATCAGCCAGCCAAGCGCGAGCCGGGCCGACAAGAGACCGGGATCAGCGGCCACGCCGCTCCGCCAACCCATCCGCACTCAGCGTCAGCACCCGGTCGGCGACGGCCGCACTTGCGTCGGAATGCGTCACCATCACGCCCGCCGCACCGTTCTCCCGGACAGCTTCGGCGAACAGCTTGAGCACGCGGGCGGCGGTCTCGGGATCGAGATTGCCGGTCGGTTCGTCCGCAAGGATGAGCGCGGGCCGGTGGACCAGAGCACGCGCGATGGCGACCCGCTGCAGCTCGCCGCCCGACAAGTCCCGCGCATAGCCGTCCCCGCGATCCCCGAGGCCGACGGCCTCCAGCATCGCCGTCGCGCGCGTATCTGCGGCGGCGGCGTCCGGAGACACCAGAGCAAGCGGCAGCGCGACGTTCTGGCGGAGCGTGAGATAGGGCAGGATATGAAAAGCCTGGAAAACGAACCCGATCCGCTCCCGCCGCAATCGTGTCCGCGCGGCGTCGTCTAGCGCGCCGAGCACCGTGCCGTTGATTGCGACACTGCCCTCATCGGCATCATCGAGCCCGGCGAGGATGTTGAGGAGCGTGGATTTTCCAACGCCTGAGTCGCCGATGATCGCGATCAGCTCGCCAGCACCGACCTGAAGGTTGAGCGATCGAAACAACCGGCGCGGACCTGGCACCGACTTGCCGAGCGCGTGGACGTCGAGGAGGATCGGGTTTCCGTTCACGTACCTCAGGTGGGGCACGTAAGGCGGTGCCGCAATGCTCCCCGCTTTCGGCGGGTCTCTTAATACGTAGCTTGAAGATCACGAGCCAGTACAAACTAAGAGCAAATAGCGAAGCAGCAACCCGAATCCGGCAGCCCGTCCAAGCTGCACACGGGGGAGACAGAGTGGTTTGCGCGGCGGAATCAAGAGAAGTCGTAGTTCTGCACAATCTTTGAAAATAAGTTTGCGGGTATATATGGAAAGGGCAATTTAGTTTAAAAAGAAAATAAAAAAACCGCTGCGTATCATTTCATGATTAAGGATCAATCGGTGGGAATAACATCGACCAGGCGCTGCAGAGACCGTTGTGGATCTAGGCAAATCCGTGTGTATTAGGAAATGCCATATTGCACGGACAAGATGGCGAAAACTTATTACATTTACCTGAACCAGCGCGAGGTTGCTGCTCGGCTTCGGGTTAACGAGCGGACGCTTGAGGGTTGGCGTTGGTGTTAGATCGGACCAAAGTTTTCACCGCTTCGGCGGCAACGTACGCGGTGCGATCCGGTACGCACTGGCCAACATTTAGGCCTATGAAGAAGCGACGCGATGCGGATCGCGACGCATCACCTATCGCCGCGTTGCAGCAATCAACTTCGCGGCGTCGACCGACGAGGTAACAACAATGTCGGATCCCACCAATCAGTAGCGAGTCGAGTCGCCGGAAATGCGCGCGGTTTAGCGAGAAATCTAGAGTGAATTGAGAACTGAAAGCCGCTTAAGCAGCCCATCGTGAAAATTTTTTTTGTGGGGCGGCGAACTCGCCCTCGCGGCTCATCGGCAATTTTGACCTGATTGTAAGCGGTAGGACCCTCTGATCGAGCCAGGTAGCATTGAAATTATCAAAAAAGCTTGAGCTACGATTTTGTCGACCCGCATCAGTCGGCCGGCGGCGCCGCAGAGAGCGCTGTTTCTATCCGTTGCACCGTTAATTGTGATGGAATAGCTCGATTTGGGCCACGCACCGCGCGGACGGGAGGTTTGAGGGATCTGAAACGCATTGCCGGTCTCCGATACCCCGGCTCAAAACGCCTCTGACGCGTTGTGCTGCAATCCGCGGGGTGAGGTACCTGAACACCCAAAAAAATGGGCATAGACCATGCCCCTAGCTTGTAGACGCAGGTGCATTTGCGCGTATTTGACGTCTCCAGCATTGATAGCTGGGACGATAAGAATGTTTTTAAATCAGCACGAATTGGCGCAGCGGTGGCATCTCAGCGGGCGGACGCTCGAACGCTGGCGGTATGAAAAACGGGGGCCGAGTTGGGTCCGTGCGGGCGGTCGGGTTCTGTATCGTGTTACTGACATTGAGGAATTTGAACGCCTCGGATTGCAGGTCGTGGAGCGGCGGCCGTGATTGGACTTGATTGGAACGATCCGCTCAGCTTGGGCTGTAAGCGGCGTTTGTCGTCGTGAGCTTTCAGCTGTTGGGTCAAATTTGGCCGCTAACAATTGAGCCCTGCGCGAAGAAGATGGTTCTGCTCGCGTTCGCCGATGCCGCGAATGACGATGGTCTCACCTGGATCGCGCTGAAGTCGGAACGTGGCAAGCTGGACATGCAGACGAAGCGCTCGATCTCGCGCCGGTTGCTGTCCGCTCACGTCGCCTCGTTCCAGGCGGACGGCTATGCCGAACGACACGAAACGGTCGGAAAAGGCGGTATCTGGCGGGTCCATGCGACCCCCGCAAATTTTGCTAGGGTCAGCCCTGCGACCCCCGCAGAAATTGCCACCCCCTGGCAAAAATTGCGGGGGAACCATTAACTAACCATCAAGATCTAGAAAATAAGGGCGAGATTCTTGCGAGCGTGGAGAAGAGTCTGCGGATCGGCCGTGCTCTCCCTGGCGTATCGCTCGAGCAGCGGAAGGCGTTCCTGAATACGCGAGCCTCTCTCGCAGGGTCGCTCCGGGCCTATGTTGCAAATAAGGTCCTGCTGACTTTGGCCGGGTTCGCGAAGCTCGGCTGGCATGCTGGCGAAATTCTCGATCGCTCGACGGTCAACCCCTGGCCGGATGTGTACGTCCCAGCGGATGGCCGGGTGACCGGCTGGCCTATCCCGCTCGCTCTTCCGTTCGCCAGCTTCGCCTTAGTGCTCTGCGCTTGCGTGCTCTCGCGCCTCGAGCTGGGCAGGGGGTTTCGCCTCCATGCCGCGCAGCTCGCCACCCTGTCGCGTCTGCTCGACGCAGCACGTGCCGATGTGTTGGCGGACGAAGCCCGGTCCCGACTTGTTGAAGGGGCCGGCACGCACGGCGCTCGATCGTCGCGCCCGTCGCTCCAGTAACGCCGCAATGGGAGGTCGGTCGCGACCCGGACCGCGCCATCCCTACCGATTGCGGATGGTGACGATTGTCGATCGATCGAGCGCGAGCCGGCAGGCGCCGAGGGTCAGCAACAAGCGGAATGCTGCGGGATCACATCATTGCGCGACCTCGACCGATCAGAAGGGGAGGGGGGCGTCAAAACCATGGGGCTTTACCTCGGACATCGGCGAGGGGCATTTTTTTATCCGTGGTCGATATTTCCACCCGGGGGTTACGCAATCCAGTCACTTTGAAAAGGTCGGGATGGTAAATAGTGCTTATAATCAGTGGCTTAGCGATGACCTGGCTTTAAGCTTGCAGGTAGCCGAGCGAAGCGGTGCGAACTTCAAACCCTCAATGTAGGCGACGATGCCTGACGCGCAGGTACGAGGGTATCAACCGCGAAAGCGGCCACTTGCTTGTCGCATCGTGCGGCCCAAACTCGTGCGCCCGACGAGGCCGCTCGCGCATTGTAGCCCCAGCAAAAGGGGATGGTATTTAATGAAAGCCGCACACTTAGCCTCCGCGCTTCTCTTCGTTGGCTCACCCGTGCTCGCGCAGAGCAGTCCGGAAGACAATGACAAGCGCCCGGTCCAGGCCCACTTTTACGAACTCACGCCATTGAAACCGGCGGCCGACTTTGCCGCCTCGCTGAAGTTGCCTCGCGGCTACCGTGTTGCCGTATGGGCGAGCGACCTGGGCAACACGCGCGTCATGGCCGTAGCGCCGGACGGCTCGGTCTATGTAAGCCGACGGTCGGAGGCCGATATCATCAGGCTGGTGGACGCGAACCGAGACGGCCGCGCGGACGGGGCACCGACCGTCATCGTCAACCGACCGGGACTGCACGGACTGACCATCCACGACGGAATGCTCTACTTCATGACAGCCAAGGAAGTGTTTCGCGCGCCACTCCGGCCCGACGGCGGCATAGGCACCGTGAAAACGCTGATCGACGACCTGCCCGACGCCGGACAGCACCTCAACCGGACGTTAGCGGTCGGTCCGGACAACATGCTCTACATTAGCTCGGGTTCGACGTGTAACGCCTGCGACGAGTCCAGTCAGGAGAACGCGACGCTCATCAGGGCGAGCCTCGACGGCAAGGCGCGGCGGGTGTGGGCCTCGGGCTTGCGCAACACGATCGGCTTCGGATGGCACCCGCGCACGGGCGAGCTATGGGGCTGGGATCAGGGCATCGACTGGCTCGGCAACGACCTCCAGCGCGAGGAGGTGAACAGGATCGAGCGCGGCAAGCGCTACGGCTGGCCGTACGTCTTCGAGGACGGCAAGCGGAACCCGCAGGACGAGCCGCCGGGCGGCATCACGGCTGCGCAATGGGCTGCGTCGTCTACCAATCCGGTGCTCATGCACGTCGCGCACTCGGCAGGCATGCAAATGGCCTTTCATCCAGGCGGCGGCTTCGGGCCGGACGTCGCTGGCGATGCCTTCGTTGCCCTCCGCGGCAGCTGGAATCGCAAGCCTGCATCGGGCTACGAGCTGGCGCGCATCCGCTTCGATGCAAAGGGCCAGGCGACCCGCGTCGAGACCTTCGTCAGCGGGTTCATGAGCCGCGACGGCACGGGCCAATACGGCCGGCCTTGCGGCGTGGCAGTCATGCGCGATGGCTCGATCCTGCTCTCGGACGATGCCAATGGCGTGATCTACCGCATCACCTATGACGGTGCGACGGGGCAGGCCGCGCCGCTCGCGCCGCCGCCCGGCCCGATGCTGGAACAGGCAGCGCGCGGGACCAACGTACCGCTGGCTCTTGCACGTCCAGAGACGCAAGCGAGCAGCCCGGCGGGGCTGACGGTCGCCGCGGCCGCGTTCACTGTCAACGGTCCGATCCCGCGGGAGTACAGCGAATACGGGCTTGGCATCTCGCCCGCGCTGAGCTGGTCCGCCGTTCCAAATGCCGTCTCCTACGCGATCCTCGTTGAAGACCCGGACGGCGCGTCGAAGCCGGTCATCCACTGGGTCGCCTGGAACGTGCCTGCGGGCACCACCCGCCTGCCCGAAGGACTGCAGGAGCGCGACCGCTTGAGCGGCGGACCGCTCGAGGGGATCATGCAGGGCGCGAGCGGACGCGGCACGGTGGGCTGGTACGGCCCACGCCCGCCGAAAGGCGACAAGCCACATCGTTATCACTTTCAGGTGCTCGCGCTCGATCGCCAGCTGGACCTGCCGCTTGGAGCGACGCGAGACCAGTTGCTCACGGCCGCGGCAGGGCACGTGATCGGGAGCGGCGACCTTGTCGGCACGTATGCCGAACCGAAATGAGCTGCGGCGGCTTCTTTCCGCGTAGTGATCCACCCCCCCTGAGCTCGCTAGCGTGATGCTAGCATCTTGGGGGCGGAGTTCGGCTCCTGCTCGCATTCCGCATCGCTGCGGCATTGCGGCTGTCGAGTACCTAAGACCCGTCGCAAGGCTTTGTACGCGGTTCTTTAGACCCACATCCGGACGCTCAGGCGGTCTCGGCCTATTCCCGAAACCGGACCTTCGTTCATGATGCAACCCACGGCAGCTTAGCGCCCCACTGTCGCCGTTCAGCGTTGCTACGCGTGCCGCCAAAACCCGCCGTTCAATTCATCGTGCCAAGTACGGGTGAGCGTCAGCTGATGGACGTCACTTCCGATTCAGGGCCCCGCCGGCCGGTGATGAAGTTGCCATTGTCATCGAACAGGAACGACAGCCGGTTCTGCTTGAGTAGCGCCACAGCCTCTTCGCGTGTGTGGCCCTCGATCCGGTCGAGCACATGCCGGAAAGCGAAGTGCTTTACGAAGCCGACCGTGGGGGCATCCTTCTCAAGGAACAGGGGCCCCGCCGGATCGAGATCCGCGATCATCTGAAGATCTGCTCCATCCTCGTCCGACATGAGCGTGCTGAAGCGCGGCGGATTCTTCAAGTGGAGTTTCGCTGCAGCGAGCTCGGCGGCCAGCTCGCGCGCCTGCATTGGGTGAAGTGGTCCCGTGATGCGGCCCAGGGTCGGCTCGATTGCGCGGACACAGGCCTGTCCGTCGTTGAGGACCGCATAGAGTGCAACGTCCCCAGCCCGTAGGAACAAGGAGGATGCGTCGGTGACAGACACCACATCGAACGGCTCATCCTCTGAATCCGGGACCAACTGCACAAGCATGAAGGAGCCAAACACGAAATCGCCGAGGAGCGCTTCCGTATAATGTGCTCGAGCCAGGCAATGGACATGATGAAAGGTCTCCCACTCATAAGTCTCAGAGATCGGCGCGTCGCCGAGTCGACGGTCGAGATGCTTCTTCAGCCGGCGGTCCTTGAGGTGGAGCTTGAGAAAGATGAGCGCGAGCCATTGGAATAGGCGGTGAGTGCCTTCCAGGTCGATCAATGCCTCCACGCCTGCGAACCCGCTGGCAAACGCTTCGCTCACCGGCGTCTCAAAGGTGCTGCTAAGCCGGCTGTTGCAATCGACGCAGCACGGGATCGTGTACGTTCCGTAACCATGCCGCTCCCTATTGGGCAGCGTCATCGTCTTGGCGTGAAGGGTGAACTGGCGCAGCAGCCAATTAGGCAGGATATGTTCGCGGTTGAAGGGCGTCTCCTGCTCACTACGGCCGCAGATGAAGCAATGTTCGCCTTCGCAGATGTCCCGAACGAAGCGTTCGACGCTGCAGAAGAGAAGGCGTCCGTTCTTGTCGAAGACGGAATTGTCGGTCGAGATCGGCATGACGCTTATATAGTGCACGATGGCGTAGCGACGATCGCCTTTGTTGCCGCCGCAGACTATCTCCAACAGCTGGCGCTTGAACAGGTCGTGTCTCGCAAGGAAAGGCGCGACTGCTCGGGCAATGCCCGTCCTGGCCTGAGTAGAGTGGTGTGGCCTCTTCGCGCCGCGGCCGCCTTTTGTTGGCAGCCTCGCGCTACGTAGCAACCGCACTTTTCACACGCTAATCCGATGTCGGGAAGCACCTCTTCAGCTAGCTTCGGCGCACTGATTTAGCGGGGAAGGCCGAGGTGACTGTCTGTCTCGTCGCCGGCGGACCTATGCCTGCACATCGGCGTGGCGACGTGCTCTGAGATGAACGACCGGTGCCGCGCCGAATGTTCGGGCGTTCGCTGGCCCTTGGGCTGAAGCTCCAGGGTCATCGAACCCGCGCAGCTGAAACCCTTCGTTCGCCCGCTGGCACGAAGGGGTTCGAGAAAGTCTTGCGCATCCACCGGCTGGGAATGGCAGCGCTCCGACAGCTGGGTGCAGGCTATTGCGCACCCCTGATGCCGCACTGTTTCAACGACCCCCAGACGCGGATTGTCGTGCCGTCCGCGCCCGTTCGAGAAGACGACCGTGTCCGGCCGTACCGCCGTCAATAATCGCGTTGTGAACGCTTGGGCGTCACTGGTACCCGGAAGCCCGCCATGATGCGGGAAGACGAGAACATCTGCTTCCAAATTAGTCTCGGCGTCGATCGCTTCCGCGAGGCCGGTCTCATCCATGTCTGCCGCCATGAGGATGCTGCCCGCGCCCTCCTCCGCGTCTATCCGCAGGACGCCGGACAATGTGTTTGCGTCCACTTTGCGTCCAGAAGCGGTCGTTCCGCCTACGCCGGTCAGCGCTAGCGCCGAGCTGGGGCACAGAACCGCGATACGGGCGGCACCAACCTCGATAGTTCCCGGAATGGTCGTGGAAAGCCCGGTGACGACCTTGCAGCTACCCTTCTGCTCGGCGACCGCAACCGCGACCCGGAAATCACGCCAAATCCTCGTATTCTTCTGGCTGTCCGGATTGACGTAGATCCGTTCCACGCGAATGTTGTCACTAGTTAGCAGCGACAGGATGCCAGCGATATGGTCCTTGTCCGCGTGCGAGATAATCGCTGTTTCCACAGTCTCGACTTCAAGATCCCGCAGCGTGTCGAGCAACATTGCCCCGGTCGGGGAATCGATTACTGCGGTCGCGCCGCCGCTTCGGACGATCGCGCAGTTCCCGTGGCCGACGTCGAGCAGAATCACCTTCGTCACCGAACCCCCTCGCTGGGCGGCGGCGCGACCTCGTTGACGTGGTGAAAGAAGAGTTCGTCCTCATGCTTGGTGCCGATGTTGACGTCACCCAGCAAATAAGTCCCCGCCGTGATGCGGTTGCGCAATTCCTCTGCGATGCACTCGATCGGAATAGGCACTGCGTGGTCCGGTCGCCAGGCGGGAACGACTCCGTCAATCTGGCGAACCGGCCCTTCCGTCACACTGTCGATGCGGATCAGGGAGCGATGTGGCCGCCTTGCATCGACTGGGTCGTCGACGATCTCGCGCCAGCAGGTCTCGAAATACTCACCGATCCGCTCAGGGTCAAACGCGTCCCGATGGACAATGACAGGCACATCGAAGCGAGACCGGCGCAACATCAGGCGATCGGGCGAGCCGTACATCGTTAATAGCATCGCCGGGCGCCGGCGCGCGACCAGCTCTTTTACGACCTCCACGCCATGGAATTGCGCCATCTGCCGCGCTTGGAGTCGGTTGTCGCAGATGACGAAATTCGGGTCCTGCGCTTCGATCGCCTCAACCAAGTCCCCGACCCGATCGTCGAAGGAGCCGTTGACCGTGGAGGGGACGAAATCGAAGTCGCGCAGGATTTCCATGATTTCCTCGCAACCGTCTTCATCGTCGTCGATGACGGTCACGCGGCTGGAGGGCCTCAGCATTTGATGAACGTTCATCTCAGACCAGCCCCATCACCGGAAAACGAGCGGTGAAGCGGGCGCCCCCGAATTCGGATTTACCGACGACATCGATACTCCCCCAAGGTCGGTAACGGAATCTCGTACGATGGTGAGGCCGAACCCGGTTCCATCCTGAGAGGTCGTGACACCGGGCAGCCAAATTTCGCTGATCTCCACACCGTCGATCCCCCCCGCATTATCTTCAACTGCAAGGATTAGATGGGCACCTTCCTGGCGAGTTTGCAGACGAATGATCCGTTGTGGTTGTGAATAGCCCACCCGCTGGAAAGCATTGAGCGCGTTCATCACCAGATTGAGGCAAATTCCGTCGATGAGCGCGGCGCTGCCGTTGATCACGGCGTAGCCGGCGGCAAGGTCCAACTCGACCTCTGCCCGGAAAAACTCAGTCACTGGCTCAAGCAGGGACTTCAGCTCGGTGAGACATTCATTGACATCGACGCGGCCCGAGCGGCGCTTGCGCTTGGCAAGCAGGGTCAAGGGGATGGAAATGAAGGAGCTCAGACGCTGTTTTACTCGCCCCAGACGCGCAATGCGCTGGTCGGCTTCCGCATGTTTCTCGGTGGGAATAAGGCGCCGCAAGGAATCGATTGCTTTATCGATCATGCTAAGGGGCCGGCCGATCTCGTGCATGAGAACCGCTGATGTCATGCCTGCGGTGGCGAGGGATCGATAGAGCTGCAATTCCTCGC
Source organism: Sphingomonas aliaeris (assembly GCF_016743815.1). NCBI lineage: Bacteria > Pseudomonadati > Pseudomonadota > Alphaproteobacteria > Sphingomonadales > Sphingomonadaceae > Sphingomonas > Sphingomonas aliaeris. The sequence continues at coordinate 37,275 of NZ_CP061035.1, forward strand.
GCAAGCTCCGGTTCTCTACGCCCGAGTCTTTGACCAACTGGTCGATTGCCTTTTCGACTTTCCTGCGTTCAGTACTTTTGACCGACCTGTCCAATACGGTGTTGAGTTTGGTCTTAGCGGTTGAAGTCGAGCGGGCGATTGCTTCCTTTTCCGCCTGGCGCCGCTCGTCTCGCTCGCGAATCTGGATTTTGGCGGACCATTCCAGCGCATCGGTGCATACGCGGCGAAGCTCTTGGAAGGCTTCGTTTTCGATGTACCCGTTGCGGTCGGTCTTCTGGGAGAGAATCCCGGCAACGTTTGAAAGGCGCAGCACGCCGATCGAGGTGTTGGTCGACGGGCGTCCTTCAGGGCTTCGAACGCGCCGGAGGTTCATTTCCAGCCAGTCATCGCCCGCGCCCCCATAGGGTGGCACCCGAATGCCGTCTTCATAGATATGCACGCCGCCCACCTCGGTGAGCCATTCACGCACCTCACCGACCGTAGAACTTCGGGTTGAGAAGGACTGTGCGTCGAGGATGAAAACCCACAGATCAAATGTCATCAGCGGCGCATCGTAAGCCGCGCTGTCGATCATCTCGTGAAGGGTGCCGCCTTTCCAGTCGAGTAGCTGGAACGTCACTTTAGCTTGGGCATCGACTTCGGCGTGAATGCGGTACTGGGCGTCGCTGAAATAGGCGTTGTTAACCTTTGCTTCGAGGTCCGAAAACTCAGGAGTCTCGAGGCGGGCGCTGAAGCCTGGATCAGATCGAGCGGGGGGCTCATCTTCCTCGGCCGGCCCGCGCGCCGGCCTGTCCTGCGAAAACTCAGCTGAGTTACCAAATGGGTCCGACAGGAGCAAAAGGCTGCGCGCCAACTTGTTCACCGCCGAGCGACCGAACTTGTCTGAGACGCGCTGGATGAGAATATCGGTACCGTGCGAAAGATCCGTATCGACCGTCTCGACGTCAATCGACACGTCTTCGACATGCTCGGCAGCGGCGAACGCTGTCCAGTCGATCACCAGCCGGTGTTCCACCCCAGGCTCGGCAAGTGGGCGAGTGCGCAGTTCGACTCGGTCGCCCAACCTAAGCGCGGCAAGGCGACCCAGGCCTTTATCACCCGCCGGCACTCGCTTGTAGATTTCCGTGGCGGGCTTTTGCTGCTTCGACGATCGGCCGATAACGAGCCAACCGCCGCGGATCGCATCGGCGGACATGCCGCTTCCATTGTCGGAAATACTGATCGACCCGTGGCCAGAATGCACCGCCTCAAGCCGGACGGTGCAGTTCGTCGCGTCGGCGTCGTAGGCGTTCTTCGCGAGTTCGACGATCCCTTGGTCCGCGTCCGGGACCAGCTCCTCTCCGAGGCGTGCCAAGATGTCCGGCGAGAAGCGGAAGCCGTCGCTCACCCGGCAGTCAACCAAGGAATAGAAGTGACGGAGCCTGTGGTAAGATGACGACAACGGATTAGATCGTTCAAATAGTCCGTTGTGCCGTCGGCGCCCAGGATGCTCAGCAACTCGTTGCAGGTCTCGTAGCGACCATCATCAGGTATGAGAACGATCAGATGATTTTCTACTGCCACGGGCCTTTCACCAACGATGATCGCTCCCACCGCTCGCTTTCGGTCGCTGGGGCTGGAAGTTCGCCGAACGACTACAAACGGCGGCTGGAAGAGGGTGCCTTTAAAGCGACGGCTTGCTCCCGGTGTGAACGCTTCCGCCCATGCCGGGACGGTCCTTGCGCAAATGAAGCGCTGCCATTGCCCTTTCTGCTCGTGACGATGAGGGACCACCGGGCCGACGCGAACGGTAAACCGGTCTCCGACCTTCCTTTTCGACGACGGGGGCGACGCCCAGAGCGGTCCCGGCTCCGGTGCGAGAAGCGTCGTGAACACGTCCACATCGGTCCACGCGTCGAAGCGGCCATGCGACCGGAACCCGCCTGAAACCCCCATCCCCGTGATCCGCTCACGAAATCTCCGGTAGCGTGACCCGCTTCGCAGCACGTCGGGGAGGACCGCGGCAATAACGACGTCGGGCGCTCGCGCCTCCAAGATTGCGTCAAGGAGAATCGCTGCGGCGCTCAGCTTACCCATACCCCACCCGGAGATGTCATGGTCGCTAACACCGCCAAACGGGGGATTGAATAGGATCCCATCGGCCCTTGCGATCAATTCGGTTTCCCGTCGCATGTCTCCAACAATTATGTCGGGGAACAGCCCGTCCACCGCCGCAATCGGAGCAGTGAACCTACCCCGCGAGCGCGCAAGGGCGACAAGTCGCGCCTTCGTCATTGCGACCAAATCTTCTCGCTGATCGATACCGGCGAGCCGACGCCCCCAATTCTCGATGGTCTCGTTCAGCGACCCTGCGAGCGGCAGTTTTTCGGCGTACGCGATCAAAAGATCGCCGATGCCGCAGGTCGGATCAAGCACCAACCCACCTTCGGGCAGCCTCGTCCGTAACGCTCGAGCTAGCTCGCGACTGAGTTCTGGACCGGAAAAAAAGGCGCCGAGCTCACGACGATCCTCGAGGCTGACGGACTGACGGAACGCCTTGTAAGGTACGCCGTTCAAGATCGGCTGGACTTCTGGCGCGAGCTCAGCCGCCTCCCCACTCAGCGCTTCCGAATTGGCGCGCGCAAGTAGACGTTCAAAATCAGTCGCTTCAATAGGCGAGTCCGGCGCCAAAATCATCCCCGTTATGCCGAGTGCGTTGAAATCACCCTCCTGTCAGGATCTATTGGCGAACCCACCGAGTGAGCGCAATGGAAACGAGCGTTGAGGCCGCTTTTGAGGCCGGACACTCCAAATTAGACCTTCAGCTGACGGCCCAATAGCAGCCATCATCGCGTTCTACGCGGTAAACGGCTGGAAGTGGGCCGATTGCGGACTGGCCGTTTTTGGAACACCTTCGTCTGAATACGACCTTGGTTCATATCGCCGCGATGCCGGTGGCGATCGGGGCACCGCGCGTCGGGTTGGCCGTCCCATATTGCGTCCCGCCTTGTTCCTGCTGCCGCAGCCGAGCCGGGCTGCACTTCCGGAGAGGAACCGGTGGGGTAAGAGCCAAAGCGCGAATGGTCGAACGTCCATGACCGGGTCGAGATCATCCTACCACCCATGACGTCCGCGGTCTCAGCCCGCGCGACGTGCAGCTTCCGAACGGATCGATGATCCGGCCTCGCTGTTCGGCGCGGCGTCGCGCTGACGCCTGCGCCTCCCCCGACGTATAGTCCTGGCTCGCAACCCGGGGTAGCGACCAGCCGTAGTTCGAGACTCCGCCCCCGTTTAGGGCAGTTTCGACAGATCGGGCAGCGTGCTCGCCGGATCCCAGGCCGCGCCGTGGCGGCGCAGCAATGCATCGACCAGTGAACGGTGATCGCTGAACAGGCTGGTCTCGACGATTTCGAGATCGTCGACCGCAACGCGGTCATTCACTGCGAAGCAGATTTCGTCATTGTTATGCCGCGCCCGATAAGCGAGGCCGTCGAGCGGGAATTTGGTGTGCAGCGCCAGCGCCAAAGCCTGTGACGGCCCATAGTCGTCACCCGCGCAAATGTCGCTGGTCACCCCAAGCTGGATCAGCCCGTCGCCATGAACCTGCACCAGGGTCAGCTCGCGCTTGGGCCTCAGCACCGAAAACGCGCGCTGCTCGACGAACGGCCGCGCGACGATGCGATTGGCCTTGCGCAGCACGGTCTCGACGAATGCGCCCTTCAGCGTGTCGGCGACGTAAAGCGTCCCGAACTCGCCGCCCGGCGCATCGAACCGACTGCCGGGCAGTGCGCCTTTTGCCGGCCCGAACCAGACCGGGCCGTTATCCTTGTGGTGGACCCGCACAAGCGGGGTGCCGGGGTCCAGCCGGATGGCCAGACACTCATCCGGCAAATCCGGCGCTGGGGAAGCCATCACCCCGCATCCAAGCAAAGATAGGCACGCGCGGCCGCAACGACCAATTTGGCGTCACCAGCTTTCAGATGATTGAGCGGCACGTCTCCCCCGAGCGCCGGATCGGGCTCGATCAGATATTGCAGCGCCGACCAGCCGCCGGCGCCCGCCTCGGTGAACAGGGACAGCACATCGCGCAGATGCGCGACCACGGAACTTCCGTCCTTGCGCGCAACCAGTTGCGCTTCAGGCACCACGAACGTGTCGCCGATCATTAGCCCCAAAGCGGCGCCGGTCTTGATCTTCTTGTAAAGGGCCTGGCGCGAGATGCCGAGCCGCTCCGAGGCTTCGGTCAGTGTGAGCCGCGCACCCGCCTTGCCGAGCAGCGCCTCCTGAAGTGCATCAAGCCGCGCCGCATCGGTACCCTTGTCGGCAGCTGCGCTTTCGGCGGACAGATCCTCGCTCAGGCTCGCGGTCAGCGCCAGTTGCTCGGCCACCACATCCACATGCCGCACCAACTCATGGCGGGCGCGGTCCGCGTCATGCACGAACAGGATCTTGAGCTGCTGGTCAGCGGGAGTGAGCTCGCACAGACTCCAATAGGCCGCACGGCACAGGGGCTCGGCCTCGGCGGTCGGCGTCCAGTCGTGGATCAGGATCGACCGGACCGTATGCCAGCGCTCGAACGACGCTTCGGCGAGCCGGCTGAAATAGCTCCGATACGCCTTGGCGATCTGTACACCGCGCTTCGCCGCCGGTCGCCAGCTGTGCGCATCGTCCGACCCGTCATAGGCGGCAGCCAGATGATAGCTCGCGAAATCGACCCGCTGCGCAAAGCGCGCTACCGACGCGACGTCGCTGCGGCAGGTGTCGAGCAGATCGAAATCATATGCCTGCGCCCTCTGACCATCGGCGGGCGGCCGCATATGGGTCGCGACCGCTTGGCTGCCTTGCGTGTACCAATGGGCGAAATGCGGTTCGCTAGACGGGGCCGGCAGCCCCATCACCATCCGGTATTCGTCACTACCGGCCCCGATCGCGGGCGGCACCATTATGCCGTGGACGCGCGCATTTTGCTGCTGCAGGCGCTGCAACAGCAATGTGATCAGCACCCGTTCGGACGCATCGTCCAGCCCGCCGACCGGAATGCCCGGCCCGCCCCCGGCAAAGACGCGGGTCGGACTGCCGGTCCCGGCGAGCAAGGCGGCGATGGAGATTTCAGGATCGGCCATGGACGAACTCGGTTGATAACATCTGGTTGATATGGGCGATATTCCGATATTGTCAACCAACCCTTATCAACCGGCCGTCAACCGCGCGGCCGCAGCAAGACTTCAAGCATACCCACCCGAGCCATTTCCCTAGCGATCAGGCTGCTCGCCGAGGATCGTAAGCGTCGGCAGGTCAGCGCCGCCACACCAGCGCTCGAGCGCTGCGGTGATCAATCGCCCGAACGCCAGCCGAGCCACCGCGGACAGTCCACTGGCCGATCGAACATTGGGGCACCCCGCTCGTGAAATCTATATTCCCGATCTACGCCCCGGCTCGGGTATCATTCCCGGGCAGCCGACCGAAGGCATCAAGATCAAGCCGCGGGATTTTTGCTGACGGAAGATTTTCCCTGACCGAGGAATTTCGCTAAATTGCACAACCTGAGGACAGTGTTCAGGCGAGGGGATCATCGCAGTCAGAAGACCGATGGCAGCCGCACTGAAAATGGGACGCGCGATAAAATGCCCGCGCAATGCTTCCCGGGACTACCTATATCAAACGCAGCATTGCTTCCCGATCCATCGGTCGGCGAGCCGGCAACACAAAGGCCAGATCTGAACGAAAGGCGAAAAACTTCGATGCGGACGATCTTGAGCATCCCGACAACGGCTGCGCCGCAGTTCCGCCAACTGTGGAAGGACTTGCGGCTTGCCGAAGGCCTCGACCCGCAAGTCGATCTCAGCGATCCAATCGACGTCGAGAATTTCGACGGTGCGACGATGGTGCAATGGGTCGTCGAAGTGGTGCCGGCGGTTGCACCGATTTTCACCGCGGCGATCGGCTATCTTGTTGCCTCGCGCGGCGAGATCGAAGTCGAACATGATGGCGAGAAGGTCAGGATCAAGAATCTCAAGCCATCGAAGATAAAGGAAGTCCTGGAGATCTTCGACGCCCGGAAGACGAAGCCGCCCGGTGATCCCGAGAGCTAGCTGGCGCGCGATCAAGGATCGCCTCGGGCGCCGTCAGGCCTTTATCGCGACCACAGTAGACCGAGCGGCGATCCGCACGGTCATCCGCAACGCGCATCGCCACTATGCGGTCGCGCGGGCCTGTGATGTGCTGCCGATCAGCACCATGCAATGGTCGAGCGTAATGATGCACCACGACGGGGCGCACATCGCTCTCGTCGACGTCGAACAGGCCAATGCCGTCTCGTTCCTGTTCGCCCGAATGGCGTGGCTCGAGCATCCGATCTTCAGCTATATCGAATTCATGATCCGCGCGGCGGAGACATTCTACGACGATGGCGACGTCACGCTGGCCGCCGCGATCGCGGAACGCGCCAATGATCGCCTTTGGGCCTATTGCTGCCATCACGAGACCGAAGCCCGGATCCTGCGTCCGGTCGCGATCGACGAACTGCTCCCGACGATCCTGAAGTCGCGGCTGATCCTCGCCTTCATCACCGGTCATGAGATCGGCCATCTGGCGCAGGCAAGCGAGGATCCGGGCACGCAGCCTCTCTTCGACTGGGTAGCCGCGCGCCACGATGCGATCAACACCGACCGCAAGGATCCCAAGCTCCCGTTCGAGCGCTTTCTCGAACCCGAGGTCACCCAGAAGTTCGACACCGATGGCGTGCCGACCGGGTTTTCGATCCAGACCACGAAGTTCGCGCGCCAGTTCCTGCACATGCGGCGCCAGCAGATTCAGGAAACCCAGGCCGACGCGCTGGGCGTGATCCTCGCCACCCAGACCGCGATCGACGCCGGTATCTCCGTCGCGGATCTGTTCGGCTTCTTTCCCAAGATCCTCGAGCATACCGACATGCTGATGATGTTGCGGCGGACGGTCGCGCGCCTGCCGCGCGGTGAGAAGAGTTCCGCGATTGCGACGGAACGCTCCTCGCTGTTCGCGCGCCTATGTCTCTATCTCGAGCTTGTCCGCGGACTGCGTGATGGTGCCGTCGATGCGCCGGCAGAGGTCATCGCTTATTGGTCGGGCCTCGCCGAACAGGATCTCGTTACTATGGAGCAGTTGGCAAACGACGGCACTCTCGATGTACTGGCGATGCGCGCCGCCCTGATGTGCCGGGGCGGTATCGAGGTCGGACTCCATGGAAAACTGTCCGATCCCCTGCGCGACGACTACCACGACCTTGGCCCGTTCGGCGGCAACCTATCGATGGCCTATGCCCATCGCCAGCTGCCCGACTGGCTGTTTCGGATCGAGACCAGTTTCGAATGGGAGCCGGACGACGCCGCTGCCGACGCCGTGGTCTATGGCTTTGCCGGCGCGATCCGCGACATCACCGAGATCAGCGCCTCGGAGACGCGGTCGCGCTGGAGCGTGGGCCGCCGTGACATCATGCTTGAGGGATCGGACGCGGTCTTTGTCGAGTTGCTGCGTAGTGCCAGGCGTCAGACCTTCGGCCGGCAACTCGACACCTGGTGGCGCGGGTTCGAGACGATCCTGCGGCATCGCCACGAAGCGGCCCGTCCGGCCTGATCAGGGTTTGCGCACCTTGATGCGGTCGCCGAGGACCTTGATGGTCTGGTAGAGTTCCGGCTTCGGTTTCAGCCGGATCATTTCGCGCGCGGGGCCGAGCACGCAGAAGAACACGAAAGCTTCGCCGAACGACATGTGCAGGCCGAGATATCCATGCGCCGCATTATGGCCGGTCTGATAGCGAAACTGGTTACCGAGATCGACATTGGGGCGCTGCGCGACCTGCAGATCGTCGAACCACTGGCTGGCATTGAACCGCACCTGATCGGCCGCTGGGGTCCCGGCCTGCGCCCAGACGACGATCCGCCGCAGGCTCGACGAGGCGGGTTTGCCGGTCACCCGATAATACATGGCGTAGAGCATCTTCGTGCCAAACAGCTCGAAATGCCGCTTGGCGATCTCGGGGATGCTGACGGTCCGCTCCTCGGCATTGGGCGCAATATAGCGGGTATAATGTTCGGGCGCGCAGGTCCGGTCCTGGTAGGGCAAGGCCTCGGGCGCATTGTTGACGATCCCTCGAATGAGCTTGTCGTATTCCGCTTCGTCGAGCTGCTCGTAGCTCTGATCGATGCTGCGGATGTAGAAGGCGGTGACCTGCTCGCTCAGCGCCACCGCACGATTGCATTCCGCGCAGGCCGGAAATTCAAAATCGTCAGGACCATGCTTGCCGCGAAACACGATCCGCGCCGGGGCATGATCGCGTTCGAAGGCAGGACGCCGGCCGCCGCAAAAGCAGCACAGGGGATGCGCGCGCAGGAATTCAGCCTTGCTCGGCTTGACGGTGCGCCCCATCCGTCTCGCCTTACTGATGTTCGACCGAGATCAGGCGAAGCAGCGACGCGTCCTCCTGCGGCGCGTCGAGATCGATGCATTGTTCGTTCTCGCAGAAGAGCACGAACGCCTTGGCCCCGGCCTGTTTGGCGCTGCGATAGATGATGCCGTCGAGACTTTTCCCGTCCGCCGCGCGGAACAGCCGCCGGAAATACTCGGTGACGATCTGGGTCGGGACATATTCGATGTGCTCGCGGCCATCGCGCGCGATCGGCTGCGAGATGTCGGTCGCAAAGGCGTGAAGGAACCGCAGCGGATGGATCAGCGCCTGGCGATCGAGGTCGAACACGCTCGGCACGACCGGAAGCTCCGCAAGATCGAGCAGGACCAAGTCGCGAACCGGCCGGAACGTCCCGACCGACAGCACCTTTCCGGCATGCGCGTCGGGATCGATAGTTTCGGCATGTGCCGTCGCGGCATCGAACGCGCCGTAGAACATCGGGATACCGGCGGGGCTCATGCGGTTTGACTGACGCGCATGTTCGGGCTTGGGCGTGCCGATCGCGGTCGCGGCGTGCTGGCGCGCGTCATCGACACGGATGCGGATCAGGTCGGTCTCGCCGGGGATCGGCTTGATCAGCCCTTCATCGGCGAGCTTCGTGAGGATCATGTCCGCGACCGAACCAAGCACATCACCCGGCGTAAGCTCGTCATAGTCGTCTTCGCCCGATTGCAAAAAGAAGTACCGGGTGTGGTTCTTGGTGAAGGCCTTGAAGCTGTCCCAGCCCCCGGTGAGACGCTGGCTGTCGGTCCCCCGGTAGAATTCGCGTTCGACCCACGCTTCGCACTCGATCATGTCAGCGAGCGCTTCGAGCATGTCATCATTCTCGGAGAAGCCGGCATCATAGAGCACGTCGGAGGTGGTCGACAGCGGCGCCTGCCACCCCCTTCGCGCGCGATATACATGATCCCCTCGTTGGTCGGCTCATTCCAATCGAACCCAAGCCCGCCGAGCACGACGGCCGTGAAATCCTCGAACGGTGCCGCGATCGGCTGATCGGAGACGGCGGCGCAAAAGCTGCAAGCATTGGCCCCGGCATGGTCGCCGATCCACTGGGCCAGGAACCCGTCGGTGACGCATGACGCACAGACATGGTCGTCGGACTCGCCATAGCCGCGCTCCTCCATCTCCATCATCCATGCCTTGACGATGCCCATGCCGCCTCCCGAGAAACCACTGACCGGAGATAGGATCGACCACTCGGTAAGTCATCCACCGCTGCGCGAAACGTCTCTCTCCAGCGCCCCAGCACCGTCGCCGCAATCGATATTCCAGCCGCACAAGATTTGGCCCATGGTACGAACGGGCCAAGAAACCCACTCGGCGGCAACAATCAGATGGGCACAACGTTATGACGGAAGAAGATCGGCACATCATGCTGGCGGTCGAGCGCTTTGCGGCCACCGTTACCGTGCCGATCCTGTTCGAAACTGGCCCCGAACTCGTTGATCAGATCGGCACCGGCACACTGTTCGACCTTGACGGTCGCCTGCTGCTCGTGACCGCGCGTCACCTTTTCGACGACCACAAGCCCGAAGATCTTGTCATCCCAAGCAGCAACACGACCCAGCTTTATGGCATCGGTCCGTACGAGCTATACCGCGCCGACACGGCGGCGATCGACATTGCCATCGTCGAGCTGAAGCATCCGCCCGCCATCGCGCGTGCGCGGGCGAGCTGGTCGGTGCTGCCGTCCGACCATGTCGCGACTGCGTCGCCGACCGGGCACTTCGTCATGGCCGGCTATCCGTCGGTGAAAAGCAAGCGCGTCGGCGGCCTGCTGGGCAGCACACTTCTGTCACTCCACACCAATCGCCTCGACGCGGTGCCACCCCAGGTAGACAGGCCGGTCCACCCCGATCTCGACCTCTTCTTCCACTACGAGACGAGCGGCGAGACCATCGACGGGGTCACGCGCGACGTGCCGACCTTGCCCGGCTGCAGCGGTGCGGCGATCTGGGAATATCGCGAACCGGACGGCATGCGCTTCTGGACCGCAGCGCAATGCCTCACGCTGGTCGGCGTCCAGTCGACCTACCGGCCGAGCGCCGGATACTTCAGAGCAAAGAGCTGGTCCTATGTACGCTCGATGCTCGTCCGCCTCACGCCCGAGATCGGCGGCAGCGATGCTGCGGACAGCTAGGTGGGCAAACGGTTCAAGTCGGCAACGTGCGCCTATGGCGGCGATCCGGGCGCGACCGCCGATCATGTTATTGCCCGCAGCTTCCTGCCCGAGACGCACCGGGGCGCGATCCCGCAGGTCGCGGCGTGCGCGCCCTGCAACAACGCCAAGTCAGCGCTCGAATATTATCTCGCGACCGTGCTGCCATTTGGCGGCAATCATCTGCTGTCGAAACCGATGCTCGAACATGCGGTCCCTCGGCGCCTGGACAAGAACAAGAAACGGCACCGCGCCCTCGCCGCGGGACAGAAGAGCGTCGCCTGGATCGACGGCGAGACCACCCAGGCATTGTTCGGCATCCCCTGGGATCATGACCAGTTGCTCGCCTACGCCTTTCGAAAGCGAGATCTCATGTCCGCTCTAAGGTGCCCATCGAAGTGGTTCGAATGGCCGATTATGGGGCGCTAAGCTGCCGAACAGCTGAGCCTGAACGAAGGGCCGCTTACGCGGGTTTGCCGCTCCAAAGCGGCCATTCCGTTTTCCACCACAAGGGGCCTATGAGGTGAGCGAAGGGAGTGCGGCGCAACCGGGCTTCAAGGCCAAGCTGCTATGATGGTTTGTGAGGGCCGTTGGTCCCATCAACAATCGGGGACCACTGGCATCGATTTGTGACGGGCATCATAGGCTCGACAACGACAGGTGTTGCCATGCTGCGCGCGATTGAAGAAGCGATCTGCCCTGCGGCCTCGCGCAGGGTGCCGCGATCAAGGTGCGCATAACGCTTCGTCGTCTGCTCGCTCTTGTGGCCGAGGATCTTGCCGATCGTGAGAAGAGACATGCCATTGGTCGCCGCAACCGAGGCAAAGGTGTGGCGCAGATCATGGATGCGTGCATCGCTTAACCCCGCTCGCTGGCGCACGCGCTGCCAAAAGGGCTGCAAATCCGTCAGCCGGCCTCCCTCCAGCTTGCCGGTGAGGACCCACGGGTTGTTATCGAGACGTGGTACGTTCTGAAGGACGTCTAGCACCTCGGGAGCAACCGGCACATCCTTCGCCCCGGTCTTCGAATCTGGCAGCCGAAGCAGCCCGAGCCTAAAGTCCACGTACTGCCACTTCAGCTTCATAATCTCGTTCAGTCGGCAGCCAGTCAACATCAGCAGGCGGACGGCCGTGATCGCAGCGGGCATCTCGATGCGCTCGCACTCCATCTCCACCAACACCTCACCAACGCGGGCCAGCTCAGCCTCGCTTAAAAAGCGCTCACGCTTCGTCTCTGGGTACTTCTTGACGCCCTTACGAGGGTTCGTGCCCTCTGGGCGGTAGCCCCATTCCTCTGCTAGGCTGAACATTTTCGAGATTACCTCGATGGTTCGGTTCGCTTGCGTCGGCTTGTGGGCGAGATCACGATGGAGGCAGGAAATGTCCTGGCGTGTGACCTCTCCGACCTTCTTGGTACCGATCACTGGAAGAACGTAGAGCTTCAGCGCGCGACGGTACTCAGCGGCAGAGGAGGCCTTCAACTGCAGGGCCACGTGCGAGTTTTCAAATATCGCTGCGAGCTCTTGAACCGATATTGCTTTTCGCTTTGCTTCTCGCTCGGCGGCCGGATCGCCACCCATCTGCACCTTCGCCGCCGCGATCCGTGCTTGGTCGCGGGCGATCGTAACCGTCAACACGCCTACCTCACCCAGCGACAGATAGCGCCAGAGCCTAGCTTGGTTTCGGTAGCGGTAGACCCATTTACGCCGCCCGGACGCTAGAAATCTCATGCCGAAGTTCTTTACTTCGTCATCCCAGAGGTACTCTTTGTGATAGGTGAGGGTGGTGTCTACGATTGCCTTCGTCAACTTGGTCAAGTTCGCCTCCGATACCGGCCGAAGGTGGAATCCGTTTTCAGGACGCACACCGGTAGCAGGGTGCGTAGTAACGGTGCGTAGGCCGGTGTAGTCTAGGAGCGGTTATCGCCGCTCATAGTCAAGCTAAGGACCTGTAATAGCGAAGACAAAGGAGGCGTCGCGTAATAGAGCGTAGTAAACTCTACATCACTCATAACCTGAAGGTCACAGGTTCAAATCCTGTCCCCGCAACCAGCACCATAGAACTACTATCGCCGCCCCTCGGGGTGGCGTTGTCGTTTGTGGCCCAGGTGAGCAGATCATCGACCTTTGCCACCACCTCTGCCTCGGGACCATGCTCGCCATCCGGGTAGATCGTCACACTCTCGATGGGCGTCGACAGTATCTCGGCCGCTTCGCCGCGGACCGTCTCAGCGTCCAATGTTTCGCGCAACCGACCGACCTTCTCCTCGAAGAGTTGCAGCAGCGCCGGGTGCGGCAGGATCGTCGCTGATGGCACGACCGTCGTGGGTGCCTTCAGCTGCAGCTGTCCCTCGAGCCGGGCTTTCTCGGACTCGCGCTCTGCCAAGAGCTTCAGCAGGGTAGGACTCGCCACGGCTGCCAGCATGTTGGCTGCCAAATTGTCGATTTCACGGGCGACTATGGCCAAGCGTTCGATGGCACTCTGGTCTTGCAGCACCGTGGTGCTCGCAAGCCGCCCCATTTCGCGGGTGAACTCGTCTGCAAACAGCCGGGCGTGGTCCTCGATCAGCAGATGATGCTGGAGGATGCCGAGGGTCGCCGTTTCCAATTGGGCTTTGCGCACCGACACCGTGTTGGTGCAAGTGCCACGCTCCTTCTGGCCGGCACAGCGGTAATAGTCCTTCCCCGAGATCGTGTAGGCCGAACCACAGCAGCTGCAGCGGATCAGCCCGGACAGCAGGTGGGGCGTCGTCTAAAAGATAAGCGCGATAATGCTCCGCCGCCGCTTGTCGAGCCAGCAGCCGAACAAGTCGAACCAGCGCATAGCCGTCCATCTCGTCGGCAGGGGCCGGAGAACTGGAAGCCGTATATGTTGATCGACGCGCCATGCCCGGCACCGTGGCGGGCTTTTCGTATCGGCGGATGGGTAAGGCGAATTATTTTATGCATGGTCACGCGAACCACAAGGCGTGGTCGTGCACCAGGACCGCGATAGCGTCGTCAGGACGAGAAAGCCGGAACCGCTTTCTGGCTGCATCAACCATTACCTGCCGGCGTTCGTGTCTTCAAACCCACGTGATCTTTCTTTGTGGTGGCGATCCATTTCAAGATGTCTACGTAGGAACATCGATGTTCTGACCAACGCCCGCGTCGATACCGAAGTGTCTGCCCTGAGATCGGAGGAGTTCCGATCTTCGGCGGTGCGAAAATCCAGCTCGAAACGTTCCATGACGGTTTTATCCGCAAGGCTGGCATTGATGCAAAGATCAATGCGGGCCTTAGAGCGGTTTCTCACCTGGCTGAATCAAACGAGATTCCCGTCGCCGCAATTTTCTGATTCAGGTTTCATGCCGGTGGAGGAGGCTGGCATGGATGGCGCGAGCATTATCGGCAGATCTTCGTGATAGGGTTGTGGCCGCGATCGCGGGTGGTCTGTCGCGTCGACAAGCGGCGGTACGGTTCGGTGTCAGCGCCGCGAGCGCCGTCCGGTGGCAGCAGCTTGCAAACCAGCATGGGACGCCGGCGCCACGGCAGCGGGGTGGCGATCGACGTTCGATGAGGATCGAGGCGCATGCCGGGTTGATCCTGGAGGCTTACAAGGCGACGCCCGACATCACCCTGGTCGAGTTGCAGGCGCTTCTGGCCGATCACGGCACCGAGGTCGCACTCGGCACGATATGGCGGTTCTTCGCGCGGCGCGGGATCACGCGCAAAAAAAAGACAGCGCACGCGACCGAGCAGGATCGCCCCGACATCCTGAAGCGGCGCGAGGAATGGTTCGACGGCCAGCTCGATCTCGATCCCGGGCAGCTCATCTTCATCGATGAGAGACGAGCGTTGAATCCATGATCCGGGGGATCATGGATAGTGAGGCGGCATCGACGAACATGGCGCGTCGCTATGGCAGGGCGCCACGCGGCGAACGATTGCGGGCCGGCGTGCCGCACGGGCACTGGAAAACTACCACCTTCGTTGCCGGCCTGAGCCGTACTGGCATGATCGCGCCCTGGGTCCTCGACGGGCCGATGAACGGCGATGCCTTCACCACCTACGTGACCCGCGTGCTGGTGCCCGAACTCTCACCCGGCAACGTCGTCATCATGGACAACCTGTCCAGCCATAAGGCGCCGGCCGTGCGCGCCGCCATCGAAGCCGCAGGTGCCCGGCTCCTGTTCCTTCCGCCCTACAGCCCCGATTTCAACCCTATCGAGATGGCCTTCTCAAAACTGAAGGCACACCTGCGAAAGGCGGCCGAGCGGACCATTCACGGCCTTTGGAATACCATCGGCCGTATCGTCGACCTCTACTCGCCCCAGGAATGCTCGAACTACTTCGCAGCCGCTGGTTACGATGCAGGCTGATCAGAAAACGCTCTAGTCTGCAAACGTCTGGGTTTGGGTCAGAGACGTAGTCACCAGAAGCGTGGTCAGCGAGTGAACATCACTATGGGTATCCCAGGGTACATGCTCGCCCCGATGTCGGTAGATCGTGCGCACTTGCACGGAGCGTTATCCAGTGTGCGTGCCGTCGGTGGGACCCCGCTCGCGGCTGGCCTTACTGCTGCACGCAACACGCTTGGCGCATCATCTGTTACAGGTGAGCAGGTGATTAACGTGGTTTCCGACGGTATGGAGACGTGCGGAGGTGATCGGGTATCCGGACCTCCATCGTAGCACGGAACAAGGAAGACCTATTGGGACCTTGCCGACATTTTTGGCGGGGAATGCGTCCACTTTCATCAACGATGTAGCTTCAGCTGAGATGATGCTCCGTCATCTGAACCTCGGAATATCATTGAAGGACTAATATTTCAAGAGTTGGCCGAGATCTAGTGAATGTAACGTCGTAAAGCCCGGATTAACGATTGCTAAGGGGTCGCGCTCATCAATTGCTACGGATACGATGCGACTCGCTTTTGGGCGTCTTACCGCGAAGCGTTTAGCCATAGATCGTCATCCTGATCGTCGAGCATGACCGGCATGGCTTTCGGGTGGATCGGTGCGACCATTGCTTTTAGAATGACGGTTCCACGTGCGCAAAAGCGGGGGCGGCCGTGCGCGACGTATCCCCTCGACGCTCGGGCGCAGACACAGCGGAAAAAGACGATTGGGCAAGCGAGCCGTGGATTTCGACCTCACCTATACGGGTAGGTATTCTGGCTGCGCGCTTCGACGCGACAGGATCGTGAGGGGAAGGGGGCGCTGGTGCCCCCTTCCAATGCTTATTCGCCGCCGGTGCCGGGGATCGGCTTTTCACCGACGATCGACAAGCCATAACCCTCAAGCCCGACGAGCGTGTGATGCGTGTTGGTGAGCAGGACCATTTCCTCGACGCCGAGTTCGGCCAGGATCTGGGCGCCAACGCCATAATCCCGCAATTCCTCGATCTCGGGCGCGCCGGCGGTCTTGCCCTCGCTGCGCAGTCGGATGAAGCGGGATGTGCTGTCCTTCATTGCGCGATTGATGACGACGATCACGCCGGTGCCGGCTTCCGCGATCAATTCCATCGAGCGCGAGAGCAGGCCGGCGCGTTCATTCTGTTCGCCGAACATATCGACGAAAAACGAGGCGGTGTGCATGCGGACGAGGGTCGGCTTGGTGGGGTCTATCCGGCCTTTAACGAGGGCGATCGTCTCGTCTCCGCTCGCCTTGTTGAAGAAGGTCATGGCGCGCCAATCGCCACCCCATTTGCTGTCGAACACCATCTCCGCGCGCTTTTCGACGAGATGATCGTGGCGGCGGCGATACGCTATTAGGTCGCGGATCGTACCGATCTTGATGTTGTGCAGCCGGGCGAAGGCGACGAGATCGTCGAGCCGCGCCATCGTGCCGTCGTCGCGCATGATCTCACAGATCACACCGGACGGATTGAGACCGGCGAGCCGCGCGACATCGACCGCAGCCTCGGTATGACCGGCGCGGACGAGCACGCCGCCGTCCCGCGCGACAAGCGGAAAGACATGACCCGGTGTAACGATGTCGTCACGCGTCATCGACGCATCGATCGCGACCGAGATGGTGCGCGCACGATCCGCCGCGGAGATGCCGGTATCCACACCGGTACGCGCCTCGATCGAGGTCGTGAATGCAGTCTGGTGCCGCGTGCCGTTCGCGGAACTCATCGGTTCGAGCCCGAGCGTGTCGATCCTGTCCTTGGTCATGGCGAGGCAGATCAGCCCCCGGCCATGCGTCGCCATGAAATTGATCGCATCGGGGGTCGCCATCTGTGCCGGGATCAGCAGATCCCCCTCGTTCTCGCGACCTTCGTCATCGACCAGAATGACCATGCGACCATTCCGGGCTTCGTCGATGATCTCCTCGATCGGGACCAAGGACGGCGTATCGTCGTTCGAGAAGATGAACGTTTCGAGCTTGCGCAGCGTATCGGCGGTGGGGTTCCAGTCCGGCTGTTCCAGATCGCGCAGGGTGTTGGCGTGAAGCCCCGCCGCGCGTGCCAATCCCGAGCGCGACATGCCACCTTCGGTGACCAATGCGCGCAGCTTTGTGATCAATTGTGTGCTCATTCCCTTCAATAGTCACACTGCGATGTGATTTTCAAGAGTGAGAATCACATCACTGTCCTGCGCTCTGTATGAACCAGTGCCGCTCACACTTTGACCAGACGTACTGCGGTCCACTTTTTGCCGGGAAGTTTGATCGTCGGACGGTCAGGATCGTGAAACTCATAGGCATCGCGCTTCGCCATGCGGAAGGTGCCCTCGACCGGCGTTACCGTCATGTTCCAGGTGTCGATGATGTCGGCGCGGTATGTGTTGCGGGGATCCTTGTCCCGCCCGGGCAAGTTCACGGCCCATTCCGTCGGTTGGTCCGCGCCGAAGTAGCGCAGATAATATTCGAATTCCTTTCCGCCCAGATGATAGCCCCACCAAGTCTGGATCGGTTCGATACCGGGCGTAGGGCCCGCTTCCATGATCTTGCGCAGGAAAGCGAGGCGCGGGGCGCTGGTGCCGACCAGTTTTCCGCCTTGGCCAAGCCAGGAAAAATCAGCGTTGCGATCGGGGTTGAACGTCTCGCTATGGCCGACATAGGTGCCGCCGATCAGGCCGTGCCAGAAGCGATCAACCAGCCCCTGGCTGTCGAGCCGGCCCCAGCGCTTGTCCGAATTGCCCTCGTACAGCACCTCGTCGAAGATGACTGGCTTGAGCGCAAAGCTACGGTGTAGCTGCGCGGGAACGTCGTCCGTCACCGCGCTGCCATTCTGCACGCTGGCATGCGTGATCCACGGTTTGCGGTGATCGTAATAGACAATGATCTGATGAATCGAGCGCAGCCGATCATGCGGGTCCGCGGCTTGCAGCACGCCGAACAAATGATCCCAGTCGGCCACCGTCTTGGTTTTGATGGCATCATATTCGTTGCCCATCGACCACCAGACGTTGCGGAACGCGCCGAAGCGTGCCGCGACATACCGTAGATAGCGCTCGTCATCCGCACGGCTCATGTCCGAATAGCCGCGCTTTTCGTCATAGGGGTGGTAGAGGATAATATCGGCCTCGATCCCCAATGCGCCGAGGCGCACGATACGATCCTCGAAACGCCGAAAAAAGGCGGGGTCGATGCGTTTGGGATCCCAGTCGTGCAGCCCCGGTCCGGTCTTGACGAAGGGGTTGGTCGCGACCGACGGAACGTTGGGGAAGACGCACATGCGCATCTTGTTGAACGGCGCGGTGCGCAGCGTCGCCAGCGTCTGTGCGCACATCGCATCGGACTGGAGCGCCCAGGAATAGCAGGTCGTCCCGATCTGGCGGAACGGCGTGCCGTCGGCATAAGCGAAGTGATAGCCATCCGCCGTGACGCGAACCGGGCCGTGATTGCCGGAGCTTGGTGCGACGCACTGGAACGCGCCTGACCGTCCGTTCAAGGCGGCGCTGCTACTGCTGGTCTTCCACGTCCACTGGCCGACATCGGGCGGGCTGAAGCGGATGCGGTACGTGCCATCGCCATCGTAAAAGCCCGGCACGACCAACCGGTTTCCGTCCCGCTCGAATGCCGCAGAGACCGTGACGTCGTCGATCGGATTGCCGGTAGACGGCCCGCTCAGGACGATCTCATGCACACCCCAACGCTCCGTACGGTCCCGACCGGCGGCAAGCGCGGGCGTTGCTGCCGCACCGCCCAGAACGATCGCACCTTTCAACATGTTGCGTCGTGAAACGACCACGGCATCATCTCCCTTAATTTCCCGCATCAGCACTGCTTGCCGGATCACGCGGTTCGCTTTACGCAGGGAAATAGTACTATGATATACACGCTCAGCCAAGCTCTTCCGGGCGGCATGGGCGGTCAGCATCGGCCGGAGAGGAATCTTATGACGAGTGTCGCCACGTCGGGCAGTTCGCGCGAAGACTGGAAGAACACCATCCTGGCAGGCCTGGCCAATTATATCGACGCCGGCTCGATCGTCGCCGGAGGGGCGGCGCTGGCCCTGTGGACCGAAGCGTACAAGATGAGCAACAGTCTGGTCGGTACGATCGGTGCGCTCGGCCCCAACGCGATCTCGGCCGGTGTCGGCGCGCTGATCGGCGGCCGGTTGTGCGACCTGTTCGGCCGCAAGCGTATCTACCAATATGACATGCTGTTCTACGCGTTCGGCATGCTGTGGCTGGTCTTCGCGATGAACGCCTGGATGGTGCTACTCGGCTTCTTCCTTGTCGGGCTTGCAGTCGGTGCCGATATTCCCGCCTCGTGGTCGCTGATCGCGGAGATCGCGCCGAAGGGCGAGCGCGGCAAGCATAGCGGCGTCGCGCAGGTACTCTGGTATCTCGGGCCCGTCGTCGTGCTGGCGTTGTTCCTCGTGCTGGCACCGCTCGGTTTGCTCGGTGCGCGGATCGTGTTCGCGCATCTCGCGATTCTGGCCATCGCGCTCACATTCCTGCGATCGAGCATGCACGAATCGCAATATTGGCTGGATGCGCAGGCAGCGAAGAAAAGCGGTGCGCAGCCGGACAAGGGGCGGTTCCGTGACCTTTTCACGCGGCAGCATATCGGATCGATGGCGTTCCTGACGGGAATGTACGTGTTCTGGAACCTATGGGCGGGCACGAATGGATTTTTCCTGCCCTATATCCTGCGCACGGTCGGTGCGCAGACGCAGTTCATGTCGGTGGCCCTGACGATGTTGAGCTTCGGCATCGGTATGGCGTCGATCTATTTCGTGTTCATGAAGGTGTCGGACAAGGTCAATCAGCGGCTGTTGTTCGGCATCTCCGCGCTGATCCAAGTGGTCGGCATGGCGCTGTTCGCGGTGCTGCCAATGACGTTGCCGGTCGCGCTGCTGCACATTTTCCTGATGGCGTTCGGGCAAGGTTTCGGTGCGCAATGCTTCTTCCAGCTGTGGAGTTCGGAGATGTTCCCGACGCTGCTGCGCAGCACGGCGCAGGGGTTCATGTTTGCGATGGTCCGGGTCTCGCTCGGCTTCTGGTCGTTCTTCGTGCCGGTGCTGACCGCGACCGGTTTCCAGACGCTGGCGTGGATCCTGACGGGCTTCCTGGTCATCAGCGGGGTCATCGGCGTGCTGTTCGCTCCGCGCAACGAGGGCAAATCGCTGGAGGAACTCGAGGCCAACCTCCGCGCCAACGCCTAAGGCGCGGCCGTTTCCGGGGCCGCCCTCCGGCTGCGGCTGGATGACGGGCGATTTGCGGCCTACCCGCAAGGTTCTGTCTTTGAAGGGCTGACGATGTGCCCCTCTACTCCCGACAACTGCAGCCCGTATGTTCTAGAGTGCGATGACGTTAAAGACCCGTTCGTGCTGAGCCTGTCGAAGCACCTGTCCTGCGCTACCCGCCCTTCGACAAGCTTGTCTGTCTGGAATGGTGTAATCGGCAAGGTGCCTGAGCCGGGTGGCCACCCGGCTCAGGCGGCGGATGTGAGGCCGTTCGACAAGCCGGTCGACAAAGACCGTTCCTGAGCAGGGCCACATCCGTCTTCCCAAACCCCGGACAGTTGCCTGGGGCCGTGCTTACGGACCCCGCATGACAAGCTTGGGAGACCGGATCATGTCACACTCCGACCTCTTTGTCGGCATCGATGTTGCCAAGGACGAACTCGTTATCCACGCTCATCCGGCAGGAATGCTCTGGCGGGTACCCAATACCAAGACCGGCATTGCCGCACTCGGCCGCAAGCTTGTCCGGCTTGCCGGTACGGCGTGCCTGCGGATCGGCTTCGAGGCATCGGGCGGTTACGAGCGCAAGCTCGCCATCCTGCTCGATCGGATGGACGTTACAGCCTATCTCCTCGATCCGGCACGCGTGCGCAGTTTCGCCCGTGCCGAGCGACAACTCGCGAAAACCGACCCACTCGATGCGGCCGTCATCGCGCGGTGTCTGGCAGCACTGCATCCCGAACTGACGCCCTATGTCCATGATCCCGAGGCCGTGAGGCTGGCCGAGCATGTCCGCATGCGCGATCTTGCCGTCGCCCAGGCGGTCCAGTTCGGCAATCAGTTGGAGAGCATCGCCGATCCCGCCATGCGCCGCCTCGTCGTCGCGCAGGTCGCACGGCTCAAGGCCCTGGTTCTGCGCATCGAAAAAGCCATTGCCAGCGTCATCGCCGCCTCGCCCGATCTGGCCGCTCGCGAAGCCCTGCTCCGCACAGCACCCGGCGTCGGGCCGGTCGTTGCCGCATGCCTGCTGGCACGCATGCCAGAACTCGGACGCCTCTCCAGTCGACAGGTCGCAGCGCTTGCTGGCCTCGCCCCCTTCGATCGCCAAAGCGGCAAGACCAGCCGGCCGGGGCGATGCTCGGGCGGCAGGCCCAGCATCAGGCGTTGTCTCTATCTGGCCGCGCTCAGCATCGCGCGCTCGGGCAAGGGGCAACTCGCCGCTACCACCAACCGCCTGCGAGAGGCCGGCAAACCCTTCAAGCTTGCCATCGTCGCCACAATGCGAAAACTGCTCGTAACCCTCAACGCGATGGTCAAAAACAATACCGAATATCGCACCGCGTGAACACAGTTGCTCAGGACGAACGGTAGAGATGGACCGACCTTACGTCATCCTGCTCTAGCGTTGCCATAAACGGCTCGGCAGCGCGCAGCCCGTCGCTCGGCTATGCCCGAACCAATCGTTGGAAAGTGGCCCGACCGCCACTTCGATCTCCCGCCGCGGTGACGCTGCACCCGCCATCCTCGCCGGACAAAAAAAGGGGCGGCCAGAAGGCCGCCCCAAGGGGGAGATCGTGAGATCAAAGCTTCAGGCGGAAGCCCGAATAGAAGCGGCGTCCAATGGGATCGTATGTCCCGGCCGCCGTTTCGGTGCCCGTCACGCTGCCCGTCAGACCGGTGATGATGGGCGGCGGCTGGGTGTTGAGCAGATTGTTCGCGCCGACGAAGAATTCGAACTTCTGCGCGACGTTGAAGCGGACCTGCGCATCGGTGTAGAACTTGGCGCCGATGCGGAACAATTTCTTGTCCGGCAACGATCCATCGGCCAGCAGGAAGCGCGCGCGATACTGGTCGTCGAGATACGATGCACCGATATACTGGCCGTTCAGGGTGAAGCCGAACGCCCCGATATCGGCGCTGAGCGACGCCTGGAAGCGGTCGTTCGGATTGTTGATCTCCCCATCCGACCGGTCGATCGCGGCGCCTGCCAGCGGAATGAGATACTGCTTGATCAGGTGCGTATAGGCGAAGGACAGGTTGGCGATGCCGTTGCCGAGCCCCCAGTCCGCGAGATTCTGGCGGTAGGAGAAGGTCGCATCGATACCCTTGGTGAAGGCGCCGCCGCTGTTGATCAGCTGCGTATCCACCTGCTGGATCGAACCTGCGCTATATGGCCCCGAGGCGACCGTGCGCCGTGAGATCAGCGAGCAGAATTGCGGGTCGTTGTTCAGATAGCATTGCTGGAGGATGAAGTCGCGACCGGTGGAGCTGATCGCGTCGTCCAGCTTGATGTTGTAGTAATCCACCGTCAGCGTGAGGTTGCGCAACGCGCGGATCGACACCGGGTTGAGCACCGCGCCCAGCGTGTAGGTGCGCGCCGTTTCCTGCTGGATGTTCGGGTTGCTGATGTTCAGCCCGCCGACGCCCTGAAGATCCGACTGGTTGAGCGTGAACACGCCGTTCTGCGCGATATTCGCCTGCACACCGGCATTGGCGCGGCAGACGGTGCTCGTGGTACCGGTCGTCGTCGCCGTCACGCCCGCGCACGGATCGTTGACCGAGCTGACGGTTGCGGTCGGGGCGGCAAACAGTTCCCCGATGTTCGGTGCGCGGACGGCATGCGCGTAGACGGCGCGCAGTCGCAAGTCGCGAACCGGGCTCCATTCAAGGCCGGCATTATAGGCGACGAACGTACCGACGGTCGAATAATCCGATACCCGGCCGGCCCCGCGAATGTTCAGTTGCTGGAAGAACGGCGTATCGCTCAAAAGCGGAACGATGATTTCGCCATACGCTTCCTTGACGTCGAAGCGGCCCGACGTGTTGGTCTGCTGGATGTAGGAATTGCGCGCGACCTGCGACAGCGGATCGAACGTCTCCTTGCTGCTCTCGCGGCGATATTCGGCGCCGAGCGCGATCTGCACGTCGCCGGCGGGCAGTTTGAACAGCGCGCCGGAGATGTTCGCGGCGACGACGTTCAGCGTCTGGCTGGCGTCGCGCGTCGACGTGGCGCCGAGATAGCTGAGCGCGGCGGGCGAAACCTTGCCCGCGCCGTATACGTCGTAGGGAACGCAACCTTGTGCACGGGCTTCGGCGCCGGCGCAGATCGCTTCCGAACGGTTGCCGTTATTGTTAAGGTCGTAAATGTCGGGAACGACGTTCAACGCCTGGATCACGCGATCCTGGTTGATCAGGCCGCCAAACGTGCTGGAGGCCGAAGTCTTGCCGTAATTGTACGAGACTTCCCAGTTCCACTTGTTCGCGATCTCGCCTTCCAGACCGATAACCGCGCGAAACTGCGTGCGATCGAACAGGCCGATGCGCGGGCCGAACTCGAGCAGGCGACGGGACACCGCGACGTCGCGGAAACCGTCGCCATTGGTATCCGTGGCGACGTTGTACAGTCCCGTCGGGACGAGCGGGTTGACCACAAGTTGCGACTGAGCGGGATTGTTCGGATTGGCGAAGACCTGTTCGATATTGTAGCGGCCATTGCCCTGGCGGAAGATGCCGAGCGTGCCCGTCGCGACGAGAGGCGAGGGCTCCAGCTGCGAGCGGGCTTTGGTATTGCCGTAATTGCCTTCCATGAAGACGTTCACGGTGTCGGCAACTTCGTAATTCGCGCGTGCGGCGAACAGGCGGCGTTCGACCGGTACGGCGATCGCATCGTACGGCGTGCGGTTGAAGCCGTCGGTCGCGCCGACGAACGGGCGGACGGTACCGTTGGCGTCGACGATGTACGGCGTCGTAGCGGTGCCGGCATTGAACGTGCTGGCGGGGACGACGGACGACAGATTGGCCTGTGCGCGGAACAGGTTTTGCGCCGCGGTCAGGTTCGCGTCGGTGCGGTTGTTGCTGCGCTGGAGCGCGCCGATGCTGGTCTGGTCGGTCGAGCTGCGGAAGCGATCAACGGACCTGACGCCGTTCTCCTTCTCGTACCCGGCATAGACCATCACGTTGCCGCGGCCGTCGTCGAAATTGTGGCCGATCGTCAAGTTCGTGGAATATTGCCCGTCATCGCCATCCTGCGAGACGCCGCCCTGCGCGTTGAGCAGCAGGCCGTCGAACTTCTTCTTGTAGATGAAGTTGACGACACCGGCGATCGCGTCCGAACCGTAGACCGCCGAGGCGCCGCCGGTCAGCACGTCGATGCGATCGACGAACGAACTCGGGATCATCGACAGATCGACTTGCGCCGTGCCGGGGACGCCGGCGACGACGCGGCGGCCGTCGATCAGCACGAGCGTGCGGTTTGCCCCCAGGTTGCGGAGGTTCACGGTCGAGAGACCGGCAAACAGCGCGTTATAGTTGGACACCGTGCGGGACTGGCCCGGTGCGCCGAAGGTCGGGTTGGTCTGCAGGATTTCCTGGACGTTGGTGCGGCCGGTGCGCGCGATATCCTCGGACGTGATGCCCTGAAGCGGCGAGGGCGAGGTGACGGTGGGGCTCTTGATCCGGCTGCCGGTGACGACAATGGCTTCTTCCGTATCCGACGGTGCGGACTGCGTCCTGTCCTGAAGGTTGGTCGCGGGATCGGTCGGCGTGGCGCCGGGCGTGGTCGTCGTTTGCGATGCGGCATCCTGCGCGTAGGCAGGCGCGCCGATCAGCAGCGTGACGGCGCTTGCGCCGGTAAGAAGCAAGCCCTTCAGTGCGCGGCTATTCCGTGCGGTGTTCGTCATTATCTTCTTTCCCTCTTCCTGAACTGATTATTTGGTCGTCGCGCCTTCACGGCGAGGCGGGTCCGTCCGGAGGGTCGAATGCCCCCCTTGTCGTTGCGATTGGGCGTGTGCCGTTCCGGCCGGCCGGGCCGGGCCAGTCGCGCGTGCCACGGCATCGTGCCAGTGGTGACGGATCGCGTGGCGCCGGCTGGCGGGCATGTTCGGTTCGAAGCGGTCGGTCGGCGTCGGCGTGCCGGAGGACCGGAGGCCGAGCGCGTCGGCAGCGAGACGGGCCACACCAAGCGCGCTGGCTTCTGCGATGTGCGGACGCAGGACGGTGCGGTCGAGCAAATCTGCGACGAGTTGCACGAGCATATCGTTGCGCGCTGCGCCGCCATCGACCGATACGTCGGTAAAGTGCGTGCCGAGGTCAGCCTCGATCGCATCGAACACATCGCCGATCTGCAGCGCGATGGCTTCCAGCGCGGCGCGGGCGACGTGCGCGGGCCTTGAGGCGAGCGTCAGTCCTGAAATGCTGCCGCGGGCGTCGCTCGACCAGTGCGGCGCGCCAAGCCCGGCAAGTGCGGGAACGAACACTACGCCGCCCGAGTCGTCGACGGTGGTGGCGAGCTTCGTCAGCGCGTCGCCGTCGGAAAGACCAAGCATCTCGGCGGCGAAGGCAGCGGCATGGCCGGACACCGAGATGTTTCCCTCGATCGCGTGCTGGACCCGGTCGCCGCGGCTCCACGCGATCGTGCTCGACAGGCCGTGTGCGGAATGCACCCGCGCTGGCGTGGTCGCCATCAGCGAACTGCCGGTACCGATCGTCGCCTTTACCGCAGCACCGGTTGCCGCATGTTCGAACAGGGCGGCATGGCTGTCGCCGAGCACGGCCTGGATCGGGATGCCGGCGGGCAGGGCGGTTGCGCCGGCGGCGAGCGATCCGAACCCTGCGTCGGACGCGCGGATTCCGGGCAGGATCGACAAGGGTACATCGAACATGCGGGCAAGCTCGGGGTCCCAGTCGAGCGTATCTAGATTGAGCAGTTGCGTGCGTGAGGCGTTACTGTGGTCGGTCGCATGAACCGCGCCGCCGGTCAGCTTCCACACCAGCCATGTATCGATCGTGCCACAGCGTAGTTCGCCCCGCGCGGCGCGATCACGGGCTTCGGGGACGGAGTCGAGCAGCCAGGCGATCTTGCCCGCGCCGAACATCGGATCGACGGCAAGACCGCTACGCGCGATGATGTCATCCGCATGACCGGCCGCGCGCAACGCGGCGCAACGGTCGGCGGATCGCCCGCATTGCCACACGATCGCGGGGCCGATCGGCTCACCGCTCGCCGCGTCCCACAGGACGACCGTCTCGCGCTGGTTGGAGATGGCGAGTGCAGCAACGGACGCGGTCATCCCGGCCTCTGCCACCCCGGCGATGAGCGCCACGACCGTGTTCCAGATATCGGTTGCCGATTGTTCGACCCAACCGGGCTTTGGATAGGCGATTTCCATCGCCTGCGCGCGCGTGAACAGGATCGAGCCATCCGGCGCGACAAGCAGGGTCTTGGTATTGCTGGTACCCTGATCGATCGCGAGGATGGCCGAGCCCATCATCAAGCCTTTACGGTACCGAGCAACTCACGCGCCGCCGTGGCGATGCCGGGAGCGGTAAGCCCGAAATGCTCCATCAGCCAGGCGGCGGAGCCGGTCGGTGCGAAGCCGGGAAAGCCGAGGATGCGCATCCGCACGGGCGCATGTGCCGCGCAATATTCCGCCACCGCGCCACCAAGGCCGCCCTTGGACAGCCCTTCCTCGACCGTGACGATCGCGCCGGTCGCGGCGGCGGCGGCAACCAGCGCCTCGTCCAGCGGTGCGACGGTCGCCATGTTGATCACGCGGGCGGCGATACCTTCGGTTGCGAGCGTCTTCGCCGCGGCGAGCGCGTGATGCACGGTGGTACCGTTGGCGATGATCGCAATATCGCTGCCATCGTGCAGGACTTCGCCACGCCCGATCCGGAACACCGGATCGGTGCGAGGAAGTTCCGGCACCGGCATGCGGCTGATACGGACGAACATCGGGCCGTCATGCGCGGCAGCAGCCTTGATCGCTTCCGCCGTTTCCCACGGATCGGACGGGACGATGATCGTCATCTTGTCGATCGCGCGGAGCCACGCGACATCCTCGATGCTGTGATGCGTCGCGCCGAGTTCGCCGTAAGCGACACCGCTGGAGATGCCGCACAGCTTCACATTGGCTTCGCTATAGGCGCAATCGACCTTGATCTGCTCCATCGCGCGCGCCGTGAGAAAGCAGGCGGCGCCGCTGACGAACGGAATCTTGCCGCCATTGGCGAGACCCGCGCCGACGCTGACCATATTCTGTTCGGCGATGCCGACATTCACCAGCCGGTTGGGAAAGCGTTTCTGGAACGCGCCGAGTTTGGAAGACCCAACGGAATCGTTGACCACTGCGACGATCCGGTCGTCGTCCGCGGCGAGTGCCTCGACAGTGCGGACATAAGCGTCGCGGCAGTCGAACAGGCCGATCGGGGCGGCAGCGGCGCTCACGACTGCATCTCCGCTTCGAGTTCACCGATCGCGAGGGCGTATTGATCTGCGCTCGGCACGCCGTGATGCCAGCCGGCCTGGTCGCGCATATAGCTGACGCCGTGGCCCTTGAAGGTGTTGGCGATGATCACGCGCGGCTTGTCGCGCGGCGCTGTGGCGGCATCGAACGCGTCGATCAGCGCAGCGTGATCATGCCCGTCCAGTTCGACCACGTCCCAACCGAATGCGCGCCATTTATCGGCCAGCGGCTCGAGCGAGTTGGTCTCTTCGGTTCGCGCACCCTGTTGCAGGCGGTTGCGATCGACGATGACGGTCAGCTTGCCGAGCTTGCGATGCCCGGCGAGCATCGCGGCTTCCCACATGCTGCCTTCCTGCAACTCGCCGTCCCCGGTCAGAGCGTAGACGCGGTAGTCGGCATCGTCGATCTGACCCGCGATCGCGATACCCACGGCAACCGGAAAGCCGTGGCCCAGCGGCCCGGTGTTCGTTTCGACCCCGGCGAGATAGGTGCGGTTGGGGTGGCCGTTGAGCTTAGATTCCGGCTTGAGATACGTGTCGAGATCGGCCTCCGGAAAGAAGCCGGCGCCCGCCAGCGCTGAATATAGCGCGCCGGTGCAATGCCCCTTGCTCATCACGAAGCGGTCGCGATCCGGCGCGTCGGGCTGGGTAGGGTCGATACGAAGGACGTCGAAATACAGCGTTGCGACCACGTCCGTCGCCGAGAGATCGCCGCCCGGATGCCCCTGGCCCGCGGCGAGGATCATGCCGAGCAGGCGGCGGCGCATCCAGTTCGCCCGTTCCCGGACATGCGCGACGCGCAGCGTTCGGTCCCGTTGCGTTTCACCATGTGCAGCGGGCGCGATAGAACCCTGCGATTTCGACATATTTTGCCTCTCCTGCAAAATCCGTAACTCGCGACCTGCCAAAACGCAAGTAAACTACTTTCGAATTCTTTCTTTTCTCGTTTGTATCGGTTCAAATTGACAAATCTCGAAAGCGCTCGCTAGGGTCCAGCCGAACGACGGGGCTGATCCAGGCTCGCCGCACGACGGAAAGGGTGAACCAATGGCCAGTCCGTGGACGATCTCGGTCCAATGAGCTTTCCCAGTCGGTTGAAGCTGCTGGGCGAAGCGCGGCGCACCAAGATCCTCGAATGGTTGCAGGAGGAGGGCAGCGCGCGCGTGCGCACGCTCGCCGAGGCGTTCGAGGTGTCCGAAGTAACCGTGCGGCAGGATCTCGAACGGCTGGAAGCGGAAGGGCATATCGAGCGCGAACATGGCGGTGCCTTCCTGAAATCGGTGCCGCGTCAGGTGCGGGAGATGGCCTTGCATCACCTCGAGAACATGCCCGCCAAACAACGTATCGGCCGGGCGGCGGCGAAGCTGGTCGGGAATGGCGAAACCGTCATCCTCGATTCGGGATCGACCACGACGGAAGTCGCGGCGAACCTGCTCGGTCGGCGCGAGATGACGGTGATCACCAACGCGCTCAACATCGCGCTGATGCTGGGGGCGGACCCGGGGTTCGAAGTCCATATGACGGGCGGGCATTTCAAGGCGCCGACATTGTCGCTGAGTGGCGAGCGCTCCGCCGATTATTTCACGGGGTTGTTCGCGCAGACCTTGTTCCTCGCCACCGCGGCGATCGACCTGGATGCAGGGCTGACCTTCCCGGCGCTGTCGGACATCTCCGTCAAGCAGGCGATGATCGGTGCGGCCGAGACCGTGATCCTGGTGGCGGATTCGAGCAAGATCGGCGTGCGCTCCTTCTCGTCGCTCGGCGGCATCAACCTGATCAACACGCTGGTCACCGATCACGGCATCCGCGACGAGGACCGGGCGGCGATCGAGGCCGCGGGCGTCAGGGTGATCGTCGCCTGACAAGCGTGCGCGTTTGAAAATAATAAGATGCGGATGAGGATAAGAGTATGAGTACGCAAAAATACGGCGCCGGGATCTGGCACTTCGCGACCTATGTCGATCGCTATGCCACCGACGGCTACGGCCCGGCGCGGACGCTGATCGAAATGATCGACCTGGCCGGGACGGTCGACGATCTCTCGGTTGTCGACATCAACTTTCCGTTCGCCGATCCGAACCTGTCGCTCGATGCGGTCGAGGTCGCGCTGAAACGGAACAATTTGTCGGTGATCGGCATCACGCCGGAAATCTACACGCGGCAATTCGCCAAGGGTGCCTTTACCAACCCGGATGCGGGCGTACGCCGTCTCGCCAACCAGATGTGCAACGAAGCGGGGGACGTGGTGCGGCGGTTCGGCGCGGACTATGTCAAGTTATGGCCGGGGCAGGACGGCTGGGATTATCCGTTCCAGGTCGACCACAAGAAATTGTGGCAGGCGAGCATGGACGGGGTCGGCGAACTCGCCAGCCAGAACCCGGACCTGAAGTTCGTCATCGAATACAAGCCGCGCGAGCCGCGCGTGCATATGAGCTATGACAGCGTGGCGCGGACGCTGCTGGGGATCGAGAAGATCGGCCTGCCCAATGTCGGCATCCTGCTCGATTTCGGGCATTCGCTGTATGGCGGCGAATCCCCCGCGGACGCGGCACAACTGGCGATCGATCACGGCCGGCTGTTCGGCATGGATGTGAACGACAATCTCCGCGGATGGGACGACGATCTCATCGCCGGGTCGATCCACCCGATCGAATTGTTCGAGTTCTTCTACACGCTGCGCAAGAACGCCTGGGAAGGCGTGTGGCAGCTCGATCAGTTCCCGTTCCGCGAGGACAGCGTGGAGGCGGCGAATTCCGCGATCGGCTTCCTGAAGGCGGTCGAGCGCGCGCTGGACAAGCTTGACTTCGAGGCGATGCAGGCGGCGCAGGACCGGCAGGACGCGGTGGCCGCGCTGAAGCTGGCGCGCGAGGCGTTGTTCAGTTCGTACTGATATCCGGCGCGCTGCGTGCAGCTGATGACGTTTAGCTGATGACGGGGGCGGGGAGAGGTCGTAGAGCAATAGTATGATTATATCCTCCGCTGCCGATTTTCGCGACGCCGCGCGTCGTCGGCTGCCCCGTTTCTTGTTCGATTATGCCGATGGCGGGGCCTATGCGGAGGAGACTCTACGCCGCAACGTCTCCGACCTGTCGGGCATCGCGCTGCGCCAGCGCGTGCTGAAGGACGTTGCGACGATCGACCTGTCGACCGAATTGTTCGGGCGGAAGATGCGGCTGCCGGTGGGGCTGGGGCCCGTCGGGATCGCAGGGATGTATGCGCGGCGCGGGGAATTGCAGGCTGCGCGTGCGGCAAAGGCGGCTGGCGTGCCGATGTGCCTGTCGACAGTCTCGATCTGCGGGATCGAGGATGTGGCGAAGGTCGCGGATCCTTTCTGGTTTCAGCTTTACGTGATCCGCGATCGCGCGTTCATGAAGGATCTGATCGCAACGGCCAAAGCCAACCGCGCCGAAGCTCTGGTCTTCACCGTCGACATGCCGGTGCCGGGCGCACGATACCGCGATGCGCATTCCGGCATGTCCGGGCCCAACGCGCCGCTGCGACGGATGTGGCAGGCGATGACGCATCCACGCTGGGCGTGGGATGTGGGGTTGCGGGGGCGTCCGCACCTGCTCGGCAACCTTGCGCCGGTGCTGGGCAAGGACAGCGGGTTGAACGACTATATGGGCTGGCTCGGCACCAATTTCGATCCGACGATCCAGTGGCGCGACCTGGAATGGATCCGCGCGGAATGGGATGGACCGCTGATCCTGAAGGGTATCCTCGATCCCGACGATGCGCGCGAGGCGGCGGCGATCGGCGCAGACGGCGTGGTCGTGTCGAACCATGGCGGACGGCAGCTGGACGGCGTGCTGTCCACCGCGCGTGCCTTGCCCGCGATCCGCGATGCGATCGGCGACACGATGACGGTGCTGGTCGATGGCGGGGTGCGCAACGGGTTGGACGTCGTGAGGATGCTGGCGCTCGGCGCGCAGGGCGTGCTGCTCGGCCGGGCGTGGGTCTATGCAATGGCGGCGCAGGGCGAGGCGGGCGTTACGACGCTGCTCGATCTGATCGCCAAGGAAATGACGGTCGCGATGACGCTGACCGGGGTTAACCGGATCGACGCTATCGACCGCTCGATCCTCGTGCCCGGAACCATGTGAGGACGACGATGAAATTGCTGGATGGAAAGACGGTGCTCGTGACGGGCGGTTCGACCGGGATCGGCCGCGCGGCGGCGATCGGTGCGGCACGCCACGGAGCGGACGTCGCGATCAATTATCACTCGCGCGACGAGGATGCGGAGTCGTGCGTTGCGGAGATCGAGTCGCTTGGCCAGCGTGCTTTCGCGCTGAAGGGCGACGTGGCACTGCCGGAGACGGCGACCGATTTCGTCGCAAAGGCGGTCGCCGCTTTCGGAAAGGTGGACGTGATGGTGTCCAACGCCGGGATCTGCCCGTTCCACGCCTTTCTCGACATGCCGGTCGAGGTTTTCGAGCGCACGCAGAAAGTGAATATGCACGGCGCGTATTTCATGTGCCAAGCGGCGGCGCGGCAGATGGTGGCGCAGGGGCATGGCGGGGCGATCGTCGCGGTGTCGTCCATCTCGGCGCTGGTCGGCGGCGAGTTCCAAACGCATTACACGCCGACCAAGGCAGGCGTGCACTCGCTGATGCAGTCCGCGGCGATCGCGCTCGGCAAGCACAATATCCGCTGCAACAGCGTGTTGCCCGGCACGATCCTGACCGAAATCAACAAGGACGATCTCGCCGATCCGGAGAAGCGCCGCAGCATGGAAGGGCGCGTGCCGCTGGGGCGGCTGGGCGCGCCGGACGACCTGGCCGGTCCGATCGTATTCCTTGCTTCCGACATGGCGGCCTATGTCACCGGGGCGGCGCTGCTGGTCGATGGCGGCATGTACGTGAACCTCCAATAGTGACGCTGTGCATGCCCGAGCCCGACGCACGGGTGTTGGCGCAGCGGCCCGAGATCGTCGCCGCGATGCGCGCGATCGTGCCGGGCGAAGGTGTGATCGACCATGCCGACGGTGTTCGCCCCTACGAAACGGACGGGCTGACCGCGTACCGGCAGGAACCTTTGGTCGTCGTGTTGCCCGAGACGACCGAACAGATCGTCCGGATCCTGCGCTGGTGCCGCGACAATCAGGTCAAGGTGGTGCCGCGCGGAGCGGGCACGTCGCTGTCCGGCGGTGCATTGCCGCTGGCGGACGGCGTTCTGCTTGGCATGGCGAAGTTCAACCGCATCCTCGCCGTCGATTATGCCGACCGGGTCGCGGTGGTGCAGCCGGGCGTGACCAATCTGGCGATCACACGCGCGGTGGGGGATGCGGGTTTTTACTACGCGCCGGACCCGTCGAGCCAGATCGCCTGCACGATCGGTGGGAATGTCGCGGAGAATTCGGGCGGGGTGCATTGCCTGAAATACGGGCTGACGACGAACAATGTGCTGGGCGTCGAGATCGTGACGATGGACGGCGACGTGATCCGGCTGGGCGGGCGTGGGCTGGAATCCCCCGGGCTGGATTTGCTCGGCCTTGTGGTCGGATCAGAAGGAATGCTGGGCGTGGTGACGGAGGTTACCGTGCGCATCCTGCCGCGGCCGCAGACCGCGCGCGCGTTGCTGATCGGGTTCCCCGACATCGAGGGTGCGGGGACGTGTGTGGCCGAGGTGATCGCCGCGGGGATCATCCCTGCCGGGATGGAGATGATGGACCGGCCCGCGATCCATGCGGCGGAGGCGTTCGTCCAAGTCGGCTATCCGCTCGACGTCGAAGCGCTGCTGATCGTCGAACTCGACGGCCCCGAAGCGGAATGCGCGCATCTGGTGGACGAAGTGGCACGGATCGCCGCGGCTAACGGCGCATCGTCGGTCCGGTCATCGACCGACGATGTCGAGCGGGCTGCGTTCTGGGCCGGGCGCAAGGCAGCGTTTCCGGCAGCGGGGCGGATCTCCCCCGATTACTTCTGCATGGACGGTACGATCCCCGCGCCGCTGCCTGCCGCAGGTGCTCGCGCGAATGAAATTGCTGTCGGCGCAGTACGGGCTGGGTGTCATCAACGTCTTCCATGCTGGCGACGGCAATCTGCATCCGATGGTGTTGTACGACGCGAGCATAGTCGGCCAGCTGGAACTGGCGGAAGCGTTCGGCGCGGATATCCTGCGGCTGTGCGTCGAAGTCGGCGGCGTTTTGACAGGCGAACACGGCGTGGGCGTGGAGAAACGCGACCTGATGCCGACGATGTTTTCCGCGGTCGATCTGGCGCAGCAGGAGCGTGTGAAGCACGCGTTTGACCCCGATCTTTTGCTCAATCCTGGCAAGGTCTTCCCGCAACTGCATCGCTGCGCCGAACTTGGCCGCGTTCATGTGCATGGCGGCAAGCTACCCTTCCCCGATCTGCCGCGATTCTGATGAGCGAGACGCTGCGTCCCGATGACGCCACGCAGGTCCGAGAGATTGTCTCTGCGGCAGGTTCGCGTGGCGAGCGGATCACGGTGCGGGGCGGGGGCAGCAAGGACGGCTTCGGTGCGCCGACGTCGGACACGACGGTCCTGGATATGCGCGGCATGAGTGGCATCATCGATTACGACCCGCCCGAACTCGTGCTGACTTTGCTCGCCGGAACGTCACTGGCCGAGGTGCAGGCTCTCGTCGCGGCGCAGGGCCAGATGCTGGCGTTCGACCCGTTCGATACGAGTGCGGGTGGGGGATCGACGATCGGTGGCGTGGTCGCGGCGGGCGTGGCCGGGCCGGCGCGGCTGACGCGCGGCGCGACGCGCG
Source organism: Sphingomonas aliaeris (assembly GCF_016743815.1). Taxonomy (NCBI): domain Bacteria; kingdom Pseudomonadati; phylum Pseudomonadota; class Alphaproteobacteria; order Sphingomonadales; family Sphingomonadaceae; genus Sphingomonas; species Sphingomonas aliaeris. The sequence goes on from NZ_CP061035.1 coordinate 71,462, forward strand.
ACCATGTGCTGGGTTTCGAGGCGGTGTCGGGTCGCGGCGAATGCTTCGTCGCGGGCGGCAAAGTGGTGAAAAACGTCACGGGTTACGACCTGCCCAAGCTGATCACGGGCAGTTGGGGGCGTTTGGCGGCGATCACGCAGGTGACCCTGAAAGTGATGCCGCGCCCGCATATGCAATCGACGCTGCTATTGCGGGGGCTGGACGTACGAAGCGGGGTCGCGGCGATGGCGCGGGCGCTGGGGGCGCCGGTCGACCTGTCGGCAGCTGCGCACCTGGCCGACTGGCACGGCGAAGCGGTGACCGCATTGCGTCTGGATGGTTTCCCTCCGTCGGTAAGCGCCCGAAGCCAGACGCTCGCGGCTCTGCTTGACGATATGGGCAACCTCGATGCGATAAGCGCGGACCATGGCGACGCGCTGTGGGACGCGGTGCGACATGTCAGCCCGCTACCGATAGACTGCCCGTTATGGCGTATCGTCGTACCGCCGAGTGCGGCGCCCGATATCGTCGCTGCCGTGCCCGATGCCGCCTGGATGCTCGATTGGGCGGGCGGGCTGATATGGCTGGCCAGTCGGGGTGATCCGTTGACGATCCGCCGCCTGGCCGAAGCGGGCGGCGGTCATGCCAGCCTCGTGCGGGCAGACGCGGCGATGCGGGCGACGGTGCCCGCGTTGCACCCACAGCCCGCGCCGGTCGCCGCGCTGGAAGCCCGCGTGCGGCGCGCGTTCGACCCTGCGGGCGTGTTCGAAACCGGAAGATTCTAGGCGATGCAGACCCATTTCAGCGCAGAGCAGCTTGTAGATCCGGCGACCGCCGCATCGGCCGAGGCGATCCGCAAATGCGTGCATTGCGGGTTTTGCACCGCGACGTGCCCGACCTATGTCCTGCTGGGCGACGAACTGGATAGCCCGCGCGGCCGCATCTACATGATGAAGGACATGCTGGAGAATGATCGCACGCCGAGCGCGGAAGTGGTCAAGCATGTCGATCGCTGCCTGTCGTGCCTGTCATGCATGACGACCTGTCCGTCCGGCGTGAACTACATGCATCTGGTCGATCATGCGCGCGCGCACATCCAGGACCGTTACGACCGCCCGTGGCATGAGCGACTGGTGCGCGCGTTGCTGGCGCTGGTGCTGCCCTATCCCGAGCGGTTCCGTACGGCATTGCGGCTGGCGCGTCTGACGCGACCGCTGGCGCCGATGTTCGATCGCGTTCCCGGCCTGCGGCCGATCGCGGCGATGTTGCGCATGGCCCCCGCCCGAGTCCCACCCAAAGTCGCGGCGCAATCGGCACCAGCGGCGGGATCGCGCGGTCGGGTTGCCATGTTGCAGGGATGTGCGGAGCCGGTATTGCGTCCGGAATATCGCGCCGCCGCGGTCCGGCTGCTCAATCGCGTCGGGCTGGATGTCGTCTTCGCCGCGGGCGAGGGATGCTGTGGTGCGCTGGTCCATCACATGGGCCGCGAGCATGACAGTCTTGAGGCGGCACGGCGCAATGTCGACGCCTGGACGCGGGAGATCGAGCAGGGCGGTCTCGCCGCGATCGTCGTCACCGCCTCCGGCTGCGGCACGACGATCAAGGATTACGGCTTCATGCTGCAGAGCGACCCCGCTTATGCCGAAAAGGCGGCGCGCGTCTCGCGGCTGGCACGGGATATCAGCGAGGTACTGGCCGACGCGGATCTGCCCCCGGGCGACGGCCACGGCCTGACCGTCGCCTATCATCCCGCCTGTTCGCTGCAACATGGTCAGAAGGTAACTGACGCGCCGAAGCGCCTGCTTGCCGCGGCGGGGTTTATCGTTCGCACGCCGGTCGAGGCGCACCTGTGTTGCGGATCGGCCGGCACGTACAACATCCTGCAACCCGAGATCGCAGCGCAGTTGGGCGATCGCAAGGCGGCCAACCTTGCGCGGCTGGGCGCCGACGTGGTCGCGACGGGCAATGTCGGATGCGCGGTTCAGATCGGTCAACGCAACGCCATTCCCGTGGTTCACACGATCGAATTGCTCGACTGGGCGACAGGCGGGCCCGTGCCAGCACAACTGAAGGCGACATTCTCTGCCGAACGAGGGCACAGTATCGATTGACGCGGTTAATTAGTCATATAATAGACGAATGATCGAGGAGAGAGATGCGTGGGCTTGCCCAAGATCAAACACGTCCGGGCCTTTACGGTGCGCGGGGGCGGTGCGGATTATCATGATCAGGGCGCCGGCCACTGGATCGACGATCACATCGCCACGCCGATGTCGCGCTATCCCGAATATCGCCAGTCGCGACAAAGCTTCGGGATCAATGTTCTGGGCACGCTGGTGGTCGAGATCGAGGCGGAGGACGGAACGATCGGCTTTGCGGTGACGACCGGCGGCGAGCCAGCCTGCTACATCGTCGAAAAGCATCTTGCGCGTTTCCTGGAGGGGCGGGCGCCGACTGACTACGAGAAGATCTGGGACCAGATGTACTTCTCGACACAATATTACGGACGCAAGGGACTCGTCATCAACGCGATTTCGGGTGTCGACCTGGCGCTATGGGACTTGCTCGGCAAGCTCCGGCAGGAGCCGGTCTATCATCTGCTCGGCGGCGCGGTGCGTGACGAACTGCAATTTTACGCGACGGGTGCGCGGCCCGATATCGCCAAGGACCTGGGTTTCATCGGCGGCAAGCTGCCGCTGCATCACGGGCCCGCCGAAGGGCTGGAGGGGATGCACAAGAACATCGCCGAACTGGCCGAGATGCGCTCACGCGTCGGCGATGATTTCTGGCTGATGCTCGACTGCTGGATGGCGCTCGATCTCGATTATGCGACCCGGCTGGCGCATCGCGCCTATGAGGAATGCGGGCTCAAATGGATCGAAGAGGCTTTGAGCCCAGACGATTATTGGGGCTATGCCGACCTCAAGCGCAATGCCCCCCAGGGGGCTGCTCGTCACGACGGGCGAGCATGAAGCGACGCGCTGGGGTTTCCGCATGCTGCTGGAAATGGAGTGTTGCGATATCATCCAGCCCGATGTCGGCTGGTGCGGCGGCGTAACCGAATTGCTCAAGATATCGGCGCTGGCCGACGCGCACGGCAAGATGGTCGTGCCGCACGGATCGTCGGTCTATTCGTACCATTTCGTCGTGACGCGGCACAATTCGCCGTTCGCCGAATTTCTGATGATGCACCCCGGCCCGACCGAAGTGGTACCGATGTTCGCCCCGCAACTGCTCGGCGAACCCGTCCCGGTTGACGGCCGGATCAAGGTTGCCGCGCTCGACAAGCCGGGCTTTGGCGTCGAGTTGAACCCCGACGTGGCGATGCACCGCCCGTATACCCATTGAGGATCATGCTATGAAATTCTGCCGCTTCGGCCCGAAAGGGAGCGAAAAACCCGGGCTCGTGGACGCCGATGGACGGATCCGCGATCTCACCGGCCATGTCGCCGAGCTGACCGTCGATGCGCTCGACAGCGTTGCCGGTATCGACGCCGGCCCACTGCCGATCGTCGAGGGCACGCCGCGTTATGGCGTGCCGATCGCCGGAATCGGCAAGATCGTCGCGATCGGCCTGAACTACCGCGATCACGCGATCGAGTCGAACCTGCCGATCCCGACCGAGCCGATGATGTTCATGAAGGCGCTGTCGAGCCTGGGCGGCCCGGATGACGACGTGATGCTGCCAAAGGGCGCGACGCACGGCGATTGGGAAGTCGAACTGGGCGTCGTGATCGGCAAGACGTGTCGCTATGTCGATCGCGCAGAAGCGCTCGACCATGTTGCCGGCTATGTTCTGGTCAACGACGTCTCGGAGCGCTTCAACCAGAAGCAACGCGGTACGCAATGGTCGAAGGGCAAGGGGCATGACGGCTTCTGCCCGGTCGGTCCCTGGCTGGTGACACCGGACGAAATCGGCGACCCGCAGGATCTGGACATGAGCCTCGACGTCAATGGCACGCGGATGCAGACCGGCAACACGAAGACGATGATCTTCGCGGTCGACGAACTGATCTCCTATGTCAGCGAATACGTTACGCTGGAGCCGGGCGATCTGCTGATTACCGGCACGCCGCCCGGGGTGGGCGAGGGAAAGAAGCCGGACCCGATCTTCCTCAAGGCAGGTGACACGATGCACCTGAAGATCGCCAAGCTGGGCGAGCAGACCCAATCGGTGGTTGGCTGGCGCCATCCGCGCACGGGTGCTTCGGAATGACGGTGTTCCAGGGCCGCTTCGCCGGGCGCACGGCGGTCGTCACGGGCGGCGCATCCGGTCTCGGCAAGGCAGTGGCCCGGCGGATCGTCGCCGAGGGCGGACGTGTCGCGCTATGGGATATGGATGCGGGCAATCTGACGGCGGCCCAGTCCGAGGTCGGTGCGACGCATTTCGAGGCGCTCGATGTTTCGGACCAGGCCGCGGTCGAGGCTGCTGCCGCCTCGAGCGCGGCCGCTTTGGGCAAAATCGATATCCTGATCTGCTCGGCGGGAATCACGGGCGCGACCGCCCCGGTGCAGGATTATCCGGTCGACGGCTGGCGGCGCGTCATCGACATCAACCTGAACGGCCTATTCTATTGCTGCCGCGCGATCGTGCCGCTTCTGCTCGAAAACGGATACGGGCGGATCGTCAATGTCTCTTCGGTGGCCGGAAAGGAGGGCAATCCGAACGCATCCGCTTATTCCGCGTCCAAGGCGGGCGTGATTGCGCTGACGAAGAGCCTGGGCAAGGAACTCGCGGAAAAGGGAGTGATCGTTAACGCGATCACCCCCGCCACGTTCGAAAGTCCTATCCTGGCCCAACTGCCGCAGAGCCAGGTGGATTATATGCGATCCAAGATCCCGATGGCCCGGCTGGGCGAAATCTCCGAAACCGCGGCGATGGCGTGCTTCATGGCGAGCGAGGAGTGCAGCTTCACGACCGCCTCCACCTTCGACACGTCCGGCGGGCGAACGACGTTCTGACATGGCGGAGCGGTTGCCCTTCGTCGATGCGCATGTGCATCTGTGGGATCTGGGGCATTGCCGCTACCCTTGGCTGACGCCGCCCTTCGCCGATGACGGACCGAACGGCAGCGTGGCGGCGATCGCGCAGAATTATCTGCTCGACGACTATCTTCGCGACGCAGCGGGGTGGGACATCCGCGGCATCGTCCATGTTGATGCCGGCGCTGATCCGGCCGATGCGCTGAAGGAAACCGACTGGTTGCAGGCGACTGCCGACGGTCGCGGCATGCCGAACGCGATCGTCGCCTTCGCCGCGCTCGACGGGCCCGACGTGAAGCGGGTGCTGGGGCAACAGGCGGCGCGGCCCAGCGTGCGCGGGATACGGCAGATCATCAACTGGCATCCCGACCCCGTTTTAACCTACACGCCGCGCGACCTGACCACCGACGAGCGCTGGAGTGCGGGATTCGGGCTGCTGCACAAGCATAAGCTGAGTTTCGACCTGCAGGCGTATCCCGGACAATTTCCGCGGCTCGCCGCGCTGATCGGCAGCCATCCCGCGACGCCGGTGATCCTGAACCATAGCGGCATGGCGATCGGCGAAGCCGGGCTCGACGAATGGCGCACCGGTATGATGGCGCTGGCTGCACTGCCGCACGTATCGGTCAAGATATCCGGGATGGGCTTCGCGTTCCGGCCGTGGCGCATGGACCAGGTGCATCGCTATGTCCGTGAGACGATCGACCTGTTCGGGACGGACCGGGTGATGTTCGCCAGTGATTTCCCGACCGACAAATTGTTCGGCGGGTTTGACGAGCATCTCGATGCCTATAACGCGATCACCGCCGGGTTCCCCGATGCCGAGCGCCGCGCGATGTTCGCAGGCAATGCCAACCGCATCTATCGTCTCGGACTGGATCTATGAGCGACCTGCGCGTCGTCGATCTGCGCAGCGAACTGACGGTCGAGTTGCTCGGTACGGAAGTCGCGCGTCCGCGCCTATCGTGGCGGATCGAAAGCGATGCGCGGGGCGTGGTCCAGGCAAGTTATCGCATCCGCGCCGCCGCTACGGCGGGGCGAGTGGCGTCCGACGACCGATTGCTGTTCGATAGTGGCGACGTCGCCGATGCGGCGCAGGGGGACATTCCCTATCCGGGGCCGGAACTGGCCGCGATGCAGCGCATTTGGTGGGACATCACGATCACTGACGATCGCGGTGCCTCGGCACGGTCGCTGCCGAGCTGGTTCGAAACCGGCCTGTCGCGTGACGATTGGCGCGCGGACTGGATCGAGGCGGAGGATGAACCGGCGGCCGCCGATCGCGCCGCCGGGCTCGCCTGGATATGGAGCGATACGCCGCTCGATCCGCGCCCGCACGCCTTCCGGCTGGATTTCGACGCGCCTGCGAATGTCGTGCGTGCCGATATCCTGATCGCGGGCAAGGATCATCTCCGCGGCGTATGGGTGAACGGCGCGCCGTCCGACCTGCCTTGGGATTTCGACTGGGATTCGCCTTTGCCGTTCTGGGGAACGCTCGGCGCCTATGCCGGCGACGTGCATCCCGGCCGCAACAGCATCTGCGCGCTGGTCGAGGCGGATACGACGGGGTTCTTCCCGGTCGATGGCGGTGCGTTCGCTGCGTTGATCCGATTGCACCGCGCGGACGGATCGATCGAACGCATCGTCAGCGGGCCGGACTGGTGGGTCGGCGTCGACGTACCTTCCGGCTGGCAGGCCGCGGACTTCGATGCGAGCGCCTGGCCCGTCGCGGTCGAGAGCGGCGCCAACGTCCATAACGACCCACGCCCGGCCGAACCGGCGATGCTGTTACGGACGGACTTTTCCGCGACCCGCCCGGTCGTCTCGGCGCGGTTATATGCCACTGCGCTCGGCGCGTACGAGGCGCGGATCAACGGGCAAATCGTGTCCGATGCGATCCTAGCGCCGGAGATGACGGTCGCGCGCGACCACATCCTGTATCAGGTACATGATGTCACCGGTCTCATCGTAGCGGGCGAGAATGCGCTGGGCGCGATCGTCGGCGATGGCTGGTATGCCAGCGCGTTCGGCTGGCGGATCGAACGCTATGGCTTCGGGCCAGCGCCGCGTCGCTTCCGCGCGCAACTGCGACTCGATTACGACGATGGCAGCAGTGAATGGGTGACCACGGGCGAAGACTGGCGGATCGCAACCTCCGCTATCCTCACGTCCGAAATCTATGACGGCGAGACATTGGATGCGCGGCTGGACACGCCGGGCTGGGACCGGGCCGGCTTCGACGCCTCGGCATGGGCACCTGTACGGCTCGGCGTGGCGCCCGACACGGCGATCGTCGCGCAGACATCGCCCGCGCTGGAACGGCGTGGAATACGCCGCGCGATATCGATCGAGGAGCCGCAGCCGGGCCGCTTCGTGTTCGATTTCGGCCAGAACTTTTCCGGCTGGGTGCGCATCGGTGCAAGCGGCCGAGCGGGGACAAAGATCACCGCGAAGTTCGCCGAACTGCTCAATGCAGACGGGACGACCGATCTCAGCAATCTCCGTCTGGCCAAGGCGACCGACACGTTCATTCTCGCGGGTGGGGCGCAGGTGGGGGGGCGGGAGACGTTCGAACCGCGCTTCACCTATCATGGCTTCCGTTACGTCGAGATCGAAGGCTATCCCGGCATTCCCACGCTGGACGACGTCGAGGGCGTCATCGTTCACAGCGCCTGCCGTGAAACCGGAACGATCGACTTCCTTGACGCGCCCCTGCTCCAGACGATCTGGCGCAATGCATTGTGGAGTCAGCGCTCCAACTTCTTCAGCGTCCCGACTGACTGCCCGCAGCGTGACGAACGGATGGGCTGGATGGGGGATATCCAGGTATTCCTGGATGCCGCCGCGTTCAACATGGAGGTCGATCCGTTCATCCGCCGCTTCCTGCTGGAGGCACGCGCGGCCCAGCGGCCCGATGGTGCGTATCCGATCGTGGTTCCGCAGCCTTTGTCTTTTCCAGACGTGGTAACGGCGGGCTGGAGCGAGGCGGGGATCATCCTGCCGTGGCAATTGTGGCAGCGCTACGGCGACACCGCGGTGATCGACGAGAACTGGTCGGCGATGGAAGCGTGGATGGCCTTCGTCGCACGGAACAACCCCGATTTCGTCTGGCGGGAGGACCGCGAACTCGATCTGGGCGACTGGCTTTCGGTCGATGCGATCAAACCCGATGACGAAACGACGCCGCGGGCATTGTGCGCCACCGCTTATTGGGCCTGGTCCGCGGAGTTGATGGCCGAGATGGCGCGCGCCACCGGGCGGGGTGCCGACGCCGACCGCTACGCCGCATTGCACCGTGCGATCCGCGATGCCTTCGCGGCGGAATTCGTCGCGGCGGACGGCGTGGCTGGCAATGGCAGCCAGACGAGCCAGGTGCTCGCTTTGTATATGGGGCTCGTGCCCGCCGACCGACGTGCGGCCGCCGCCCGCGTGCTTGCGGACGATATCCGCCGCCGCGGGATGACATTGTCGACCGGTTTTCTCGGCACGCCGTATCTCCTCGACGTGCTGGCCGATGCGGGGCTTTGGGAAGAGGTTGCGGGATTGCTGTTCCAGACCGCGTATCCGAGCTGGGGCTATATGCCGGCCACCGGTGCGACGACGATGTGGGAACGCTGGAACGGCGATGTCGGCGACCTGTCGATGAACAGCTACAACCATTACGCCTTCGGGGCCGTGGTCGGCTTCTTCTACCGCCGGCTTGCCGGGATTGCCCAGGGCGCGCCGGGATTCCGGCGGATCGCGATTCTGGCCGGTCTGGATACCCGAGGTCGGACGCGTGTCGGCACGGTACGAGTCGGTCGTCGGCACGATCGCGACCGCGATCGACGGCGATGCGACCGGCCTGGCGCGGCTGCACCTCGTCACTCCGCCGAACACCGTAGCCGAGGTCGAACTGCCGCTGCGCGACGGATGGCGCGAAAGCGGCATGGCGCTCGACCGTCACCCCGACATCCATAATCTGCGCCGCGAAGATGATCTGATCCGGTTCGAGATCGGCTCCGGCGACTATGATTTCACGACATATCCTTGAGAGGAACGCTTCCGTGCCAACGCTTGGTCTGATCCACAATTCGCCGGTGCTCGCACCCATCTTCAACGAGATCGCGGCACGGATCATGCCCGATGTTCGCATCCTGCACTTCGTCGATGAAAGCACGATCAAGAACACGATCGCGGCGGGGTATCTTGAAAAGAAGACCATGCGCCGTGTGATCGGGCTGGTCGGATCCTCCTTCGATGCCGGATGCGACGTGGCGCTGGTCACCTGTTCGTCGATCGGACTGGCGGTCGATATGGCAGCCGAGCTGTACGACCAGCCCGTGCTGCGCGTCGATCGCCCGATGGCCGAGAAGGCGGTCGCCACGGGCAGCCGGATCGGCGTGGTCGCGACGCTGTCCACCACGCTGGATCCGACGGTCGAACTCATCCGCCGCGTCGCGGAAGAACAGGGCAAGACGATCGAGGTGGTCGCGCATGTCTGCAAGGGGGCGTTCGCGGCAGTGATGGCGGGTGACGGGGCGACGCACGATCGTATCGTGTCCGAGGCGCTGACCGAGACGACGAAAGGCATGGACGCGATCGTCCTTGCCCAGGCGTCGATGGCGCGGGTCGTCGCGGCGCTGCCCGAGGGTGCGGTGACCGCCCCCGTCTTCTCCAGCCCCGAACTGGGCATGGAAGCCGCGCGAGATGCTCTGGCGGCGCTCGCCAAGTGAAGAAACGTCACGTCGTCGTGGGGTTGCTCGCAGCCCTGTCGATCATCACGTTCATCGATCGGCTGGCGATCGCGGTGACGGGGCCGTCGATCCAGCGCGACCTGAACATCACCCCGGAGCAATGGGGCTGGGTGCTTGGCGCCTATGTCATCGCCTATGCCGTATTCGAAATACCGTCCGGCGCGATGGGCGATGCGCGCGGCTATCGTCGCGAATTGACGCGCATCACCGTGTGGTGGTCGGGCTTCACCGCCGCGACTGCGTTCTGCCAGAATTTCTGGCAACTGACCGGGGCGCGGTTTCTGTTCGGGCTGGGTGCTGCCGGTGCGTATCCCAATATGTCGGGTGTGCTGTATCGCTGGTTCCCGGCGCGGGAGCGCGCGCGCGGGCAGGGCGTGATTTGGGCGGCGAGCCGATTCGGCGGTGCGCTGGCGCCGCTGCTGCTGGTGCCGATGCAGGCGTATTTCGGCTGGCGCGCGGTGTTCGTCGTGCTCGGGGCGATCGGCTTCGTATGGGCGATCGTGTGGCGCAGCTGGTTCCGCGATCGTCCCGGCGACCAGCCCGGTATCACGGCCGAGGAAGTCGCCGACATCGGTATTGACGAAACCGGCGGTCATTTGGGGACACCATGGCGGAAATTGCTGAGTTTGCCGCAACTGTGGCTGATCGCACTGGCCTATTGCTTCTATGCGTTCGGCAGCTGGTTCTTCTTCAACTGGTTCCCGACCTGGATGGTCAAGGGGGCGGGCTTCAGCGTCGCGGAAATGGGACTGTACGGCTCGATTCCGTTCCTGCTGGGCGTGGTCGGCAATCTGGCGGGCGGGGTGCTCTGCGACCGGCTGGCGCAACGCATCGGTATCCGGCGCGCTTATAGCCTGATCGCGAGTACGTGCCTCACGGTGACGGCGGCGTTGCTGGTCGGGCTCAGTCTGGCGACGGGCAAGGTGGCGATCATCGTGCTGGCAGGCGCAGCGTTCATGGTCATGGACCTGATGCTCCCGGCGGCGTGGGCGATGTGCATGGCGATCGGCGGGCGGTATGGCGGCACGGCGAGCGGAGTGATGAACACCGCGGGTAATCTCGGCGGGTTCGTCTGTTCGGTCGCTTTCGGGTACATAGTGTCGGCGACGGGCGACTATAATCTGCCGTTGCAGGGCGTGGCGGCGATGGTGCTGGTCGCGGCAGCCGTGTTTGCGTTCATCGACTGCACGAAGGGCTTCGATCACAAGGTAACGGCGGACCTGCTGGCGCCGGCGTGATGCGAACGCGTTAGCCGCCGCGGCGGACCGTCTCGAAAAAGTCCTCGCCGCCCATCTGGCCACCCTTCAGCACCAGTTCCAGCCCGTCGATCTCCGGGTCGGAGGCATGCGCGCGGACGAGCGGCGCGCCGGGTTCGATCCGTGCCGCCCAGGTCAGCGCGTCGATACCGAGTTGCGCGACGCCGTGGCTGGACGTGTCGCCGCCTGCGAACAGGATCCGGCGCAAGCCTGTCTGCCGAACCGCCGAACCCGCGACCCGACCCAGCGCGATGCCGAGCAGTTCGCCCGCCGCAGCCGCATTCGTATCCAGCGGGCCTTCCGCGGAATGGACGACGCCTCGGCCGCCTTCCGCCAATGCGGTAACGGCCTCGCGGACGAGCCGGTCTTCCTCTGCCGCCTCTCCGCGCAGCAATGCCGGGACGTCGGCGCGGATCGCGACATAACCCGACGCCGTGCCCCGCGCGATCTGGCGCCCGGTCACCGGCGAGCAACTGCCGCTGATAACGAGCATGCGGTCCTGCGTGGAGGCGGGACGCGAGGGGGCCTCCGTATCGATCGCCCCGACCGCCCTCCACGCCAACACCATCGCGCGCGTAACGCCCGAACTGCCGACCGCAAAACGCACGCGACGGGACAGCATTATGTCGCCTGCGATGGCGAGGTCGTTCATCGTCACGCCATCGAACAGGATCGCGTCCGCGTCTTCGTCGTCGAACGCACGCCCGGCAGTGCCACCGTGGATCGCCTCCAGCGAGGCAAGTGCGATGCGCGCCGCGGTCTGCGCGGCAAGGTGCCGGACGAGATCGGCCTCGTGCATCGGAGTTACCGGGTGGCGCGACATCGTCGGGTGGCGATCGATGCGATACACCGTGTCGCCCGCCGCCGCGAACAGGTTGCCGAACGCGACGTAGCGGCGCAGATGCGGCGCGCCGACCAGGATCGCCGCCTTGCCGCCGAACCGTCGTAGCCCGATGTCCATCGCCCGGCCGATCGATCCCGTCCGGGCGCTGCTGTCGAATGTCGAACACGTTTTGTAATGGACCAGTGCGCCATCGCTCAGTGCCTCCAACGCGGCGGGCAAATGCCCGTCCATCCATTCGGGCGATCGACTACGGCTATCGCCCGCCAGCCCTATCGCGCGCACATCCGGAAAGCGGGCGCGCAAAGCGGTATCGGGTGTACGCAGGAACAGGACCGCAGGTACGCCGCCCTCGGCGAGTTGTTCCAGAACGTCGGTCGATCCCGTGAAGTCATCGCCGTAATAGGCGTAGCGTAACGTCACCCGCCAAAGGCACCCAGCGCCGCCGCCAGTTCAGGCGCGTCGCGCGCAGCATCTTCCACCGGCACGCCGGCGACGGCAGCGTCCCACGCCTGCCGCAACGCGCGCACGCCCGCTGCCGGGCCGCCGGGATGCGCAAGTATTCCGCCGCCGGCCGCGAACATGCAATCCACGCTGTTCAACGCTGCGAATGTCGGTGCGGCCTGCTTCGCAGACTGACCGGAGGAGAAGACCGGCATCACCTCGCAGCCGGGGTGCGGCGCATCGAACATCGGGGTCAGGCATTCGCGCGCCGATGCGATCACGCTGTCATTCGGTTCGCAGAACTTGTTGTCGATACCGTTGACGTGGGTGTGGTCGATCCCTGCGAGGCGCCACAGTTTCTGATAGGCAATGAAGCTCATGCCGATCGCCGGCGACCGGCCAAGCATGCCCCAGCCGTTGCGATGGCCGTGGATCGGCAATTGCGAATGCGCGCGCAGCACCTTCATCGCGGGAAGGCCGATCGAGTTCATGCTCGCCATCACGCATGTGCCGCCCTGCGTCAGGACGTGATCGTGGCGCAGGAGCATCTCGTCGATATCGCCGGTAAGGTTGGCGGCGAACATCACCCTTTTACCGGTGCGCTCGGCATGGTCGTTGATGACGCGCATCACCGCCGACACGCGCGCCTCGAACGGGCAGTGCGGCCCGTCGGACTGCAACTCATCGTCCTTGATGAAATCCACGCCGGCTTCGACGAGCCCACGCACCTGCTCCGCGGTCGCTTCCGGCGACAGCCCGACGCTCGGCTTGATGATCGTACCGATGATCGGTCGATCGTACACGCCGGTCAGGGCGCGCGTTCCCGCCACGCCGAATTGCGGGCCCTGATAGCGATCGAGGAATACCGGAGGCAGTTTCAGGTCGATCAGCTTCAGGCCGGAGAATGCCTTCAGTTCCGAAAGATTACCGGCGACAGCGGCAAGCAGGTTCGGCAGAGAAGGGCCAAAATTCGACATCGGCCAGGACAGGGTCACCCGCGCCGCGCGCCGCACCCCGTCCCCCGATTTCGGCAAGCCCGACCCCGGCAGCGATGGCGCCTCCACCTCGCCCAGATCCACCACGTCCTCGACCCGTGCGGCATGCGCCTCGCGCAGTTCGTCCGTTTCGCCCGGTACGCGGACGAACGTGCCGGTGGATTGTTCGCCCGCCATCGTTTCCGCCGCCTGCTGCAGCGGAAAGGCGGTTTCGATCCAGTAGCTGGCGTGGACGCGGCCGTCGGTCATCAGGCGATCTTGAAATAGGTGTTGTAGCGTTCGGTCTGCACCGTGAAATACGGCACGAACACCAGATCACGCCCGCCGACCTTGGCCCGGTATGCCTGATCGGCACCCGGCACCGGCCGCACCGCGCCAGGCAAGGCGACCGTCTGGCGTTCGATTCCATCCCAGGGATTAAGCCCGACATACATAATGCCACCGCGCATCATCGCCGCGAAAGTCGGGTTGCGGTCGTCGATCGCAACGGTTCGCAACGCTTGCGGCAGGATCAGTTCGATCGTGTCCCCCGCCTTCCACATCCGGTTCAACACCGCGAGCTGGCCGGCGGTCGCGGCCTGTTTGCGGCCGTTGACCGCCACGCTTGCGCCGGCAGCCCAGGCGGGAACGCGCAGCTTCATCGCGAAACGTCCGTTGCCCGGCTTGCGCACGGTCAACCGTACGCTGTCCTGTGCCGGATATTCGGTTTCCTGCACGATCTCGACTGCGCCACCGGGGCGATCCCAAGTCACTTCAGAGGGCGCGTACATGTTGACCATCAGCGCATCGTCGTCATGGAAATACAGATTGAGCACGTAATCCGCCACGCCCTGCACCAAGGTGCCCGAGCAGCATGGCCACTTTTTCTGGTAATACAGCTTGTCGGCGTCCGGCCCATAATTGGAGTAATACGGATAATTGCCGTCGCTGTCGGGCATGCGGGTCGACAGGATCGTGTTGAACACAGTGCGTTCCAGACCGTCGCCATAGACCGGCTCACCGGTGAACCGGATCAGATACCGGGCCAGCTTCATATCGGCGAAACTGCCGCACGGTGTCTCGAAATGCGCCTTGGACGTCTTCAGGCTGTCGGCGAGATGCCCCTTGTGCAGTTCGACGAACTGCTCCTCCGGACCCCATCCCCCACTGGCGAAACGCTGCGGCTCCATGAACTTCCACGCGTTTTGCAGCGCGGCGCGATACTTCGGATCGCCGAGATGCAGATACGCCTGGCCACCCGAACTGAGGGCGATCGTGTGGCTATAAGCATGCTTGCTCGGCAGCACGTCCTTGCCGGCGGCGAGAGGATCGAACCATTCCTTGTCGAGCATGTAATGCACCGCCATCGCGCGGTATTTATCATCGCCAGTAATGTCTGCGACGTGGAACAGGTTTTCCGGCAGCACATAGGTTTCGTCATAGGGCGGCTCGGTCTTGCCGATGCGATCGCGCGAGACCGGCGAGATATAGGGCATGCACTTGTCGATGATCTTCGGCAGTAGCGCCTTGGCCTGCGTCACACCGCTCAACTGATAGGCGTCGATCAATCCAACGACGTATTTATCCATCACATAGGCCGCCCACTGCTCCTGCGCCTTGGGTCCGGCATAGGGGTTCTTGGCCGCCAGCATCGCCTTGCCGAAGCCGTCGACCAACGCCGCCACTTTCTGATGAACCGCCGTGTCGCCGGTCGCTGCGCCGATGCGCGCGAGGCCGGAGACATATTGACCGAACGCCAGGCCTGGAACGAAGCCGTCGGCATCGTACCAGCCGCCCATGTCCGGGCCCGGGGCGGGAAGCCCCGCATTCTGGCGAAAGACCTTCAGCAAGCGATCGTTGTCGAGCGCGAGATAATGCGCATGGATTTGGTCGTAATGCTGCTTGATTACGCCTCCGGTCAGCCGGACCTTACCGTAGGGGAATTCGCGAACGACCTCCTTGCCTTGCAGCCCGGCCGTCGCGGCGCTGGCAAAGGGAATGGCGGTGATCGCACCCGCGGCAGTGGCGCAGGCGGTGCAATGGAAAAGTTCGCGGCGCGTCAGCGCGGCCTTTGATACGCCAGACATTTTCATCCTCTCGCACGACCCGGACCGCCGATTCGCGGCGCGCCTCGTGGTCTTCGAACACTATAATAGTATTATTGTACGATGCCACTCGAAGCAAGTCGAAGAAATTCGAAAGTCGCTACAGAGTCAGGAGGATGTCGCGCCCCGCTCTATGCGGGACAGGCCGTGTCCGATGATGTCCCGCATGGCGGTGGCGGCTTCGTCCGCGTCCCCAGCTTCGATTGCGTCGATGATACGGCGATGGCCGGCGACGCTGGCGGCATGCTCCTCGGCCTCGCGGACAGGCGAACTCATCCGGAAAGACGCAAGCAACGCGGTCTCGACCACCGCGGCCAGCGACCGCATCAATACGTTGCCCGACGCACGCCCGACGGTCTTGTGGAAATCGAGATCGGCCAAAGCGAAATCGCTGGCGCTCGCCGTCGCGGCGTCCATGCGCGCAAGACAGCGGCGAAGTTCCGCAATGTCCTCGGGCGAGCATCTTTTAGCCGCAGCAGCTGCGGCGGCCGCTTCGATCGCGCGGCGGACGTCCGCGAGATCTCGGACGAAAGCGATGTCGAATCCCTGGCTGACTTTCCAACCAAGCACGGCGGCATCGAAAAAATTCCAGTGCGCGCTGTCGAGCACCACTGTCCCCACGCGCGTTTTGGATACGATCAGGCCCTTGGCCGTCAGCGTCTTGAACGCCTCGCGAAGCACAGTGCGGGACACGCCGAAGCGCGCGAGCATGTCGGCTTCGACCGGCAATTTCTCGCCCGGCTTGTAGAGCCCGCCGAGGATTTCCACGCCAAGCGTCCGCGCCACCTGATCGTGGCTCGACAGCGTGCCCTCGGTAAATCTGCCGAAACTGGCTTCGCTCGCCATCAGTACGTTACCCCATCGCTCAATTCGTCATGTAATAGGAACCATGCCGAACTGGCAAACGGCGATCATCGGTGGTCGCGGAACATGTCGATCGCCTGTCCGGCGCGACATCCGCGTCCGGAACGGCCGATCGACCATAGGATGCCTTGTTCGAGCAGCCGATTATGCGAGGGGTCGGCATAGGTTTCCGGTCGGTGACCCATCGCCGAAAAGAAAGCGCGCCCGTCGCGTACACACCGGGTCCACGCGATCGGATGGTCGCCCATCGAGATATCTTCGCCGCCGCCCTTGGGGGAATATGTCTGCTCGTCGAGCGTCAGCAGGATCGTCGATTTCGTCTCGCGAGGATTGGTGACGAACGAATACCATTCGTCGTTCATCGTCCAGCCGCTGCCCAGCCCCTGCGTGATGGCAGCATCGGGATCTGCGACGTCGATCCGTGCGGTTTGAAAGGAGGGCTGGGTGGGGTGCCCGCGAAAGCGCGTGCCGATCAGCTCGTCCGCATACCAGTCCCAGAAATAGGCGAGGTCGCCGCCGGCCCCATGGATCCCGACAAAGCCGCCGCCGTTTTCGATATAGGTCCGGAACGCGGCGCGCTGGCGTATCGTCAGCACGTCGCCACTGACGTTGTTCCAGATGACGGTATCGAACCGCGACAGCGTGGCCGCCGTCATGGCGCCGCCACGGTCGGTCACCACGATGCTCCATCCCCGCCGCTTGGCCATCGCGCGCAAGGCCTGTTCCGCGGCGTCGACCGACGGCCCGTCCCGGAATCCGACGATTTTCTGGAAAACGAGAACGGCCGGGCGACCGCGAACGGGGCGGGTATTCAGCGGCGTCTCATCATAGCGGGCGCAGCGCGCGCGCCTGTCGGACGGCGTGACCGGTAACGCGCGGAGCGACCGATCCAGCCGGTCGACCTGCTCGGCCGAAAGTTTCTTCCTGGCGACCATCCGGGCCGTGATGATCGCGGCGAAGGCCGGGACGTCGCGGTTGCGCAGCATGTCCGATGCCCCGACGAACACGGCCGGCGCCTGATCGTCGAGGATCTGCGTAGCGGCGGGACTGAGCCAGAGGTCGAGCAGCGGAGAATCGACCGAAAACGGTTGGTCTCGCAACGGGCAATCGGGAGCCGAAGCGGCGGCATTCGAACTCCCCAGGATCATCGCGAACGCCAGCGCGATACCGGCGATCATCCACTCAAGCCGGATTCTCCACATATCGCTTCCTTTCTTGATCAGTGCGCCGGTCACGGCCGATCTGCGCCCTTCGCGATGGGTATTTCGTCGGCAAAAACCAGCCGCACCGGGCCGAGCAGGCCGGAATCGAGCAAAGCCTCGTCCTTCTGGAAGAAGGTCCAGGTCGAAAAGCCGACCCGTCCGTCCTTCGGCTTGGGTTTGCCGGAGCGATACCATTCCGGCAACTCGACCAACTTTCGCGCCATGATCTCGCGCCGCTTTCCATCGGGTGCGAAGCGTTCGCCGACCGGCCATTCCGAATCGACGCGCGGATATGGATCGGGCTGTTGCGCGTCGCCGATCAGCCGGTTCGGCCACAGACTGGTAACCGCCACCTCGATATGGTTCGCGCCGGGCCGGATCGCATCGGTGATGTCGATACGAAACGGCGCCTTCCACACCGTGCCGAGATCGCGGCCGTTGATGCTGACTTTCGCGATCACCTCGACCCGGCCGAGATCAACGAAGGTTCGGCGTCCCGGTGCGAAGGCGCTGGCCGGAACGACGATCTTGCGGGTGTAGGTCGCGGTACCGGCGAAATACCGGATGCCCGGATCCGCATTGTGGCTGAGCGAGGCAAGCGCTGGCAGCGTGGCGCTGGCCGGGGCGCCGCGGCCCGGCTCGAACGCGACGGACCACCCGCCGGCAATTGTCAGCGGGGCGGGAACGGTCGCCGCGAACGTCGCACCCGTGCTCAGCGAATAGCGGCCGCTTTCGAAGGCGAGCGCCTTCATCGCGTCGCCATTGCCGGTGACCACGGCCGGCTGAACTGCGATCTCCGGCGCGGGAGGGCCCTTGGCGGCGAGCGCGGCGATTTCGGCGGTCGACAAAATGCGGGGCAGGGTCGTCAACGGACCATTGTCACCTTCAAAGAAATAGGTGACCCCGGTTGCGGGCGGTGCGTCGCTGCCGCCGGCAAACACGCTGCGGCCGCTTTTCAGGCCGGTTCGATCAAGCTTGCCATTGATGTACAGCCTCGGCGTCCCGCGATCGTAGACCAGCGCGAAGTGCGTCCAGCCGGCGATCGGCGTGTGCGACACCAGAACGGCGGGCGCGACGTCCGGTGAGGTGCGTTCGATGACATAGGCTCCGTTACGCCCGACGGCGAGGCCCGCAACGGCCGTGTCGGCGCCGTGCGTGTCCAACCCGGACCGTGCCGGAACGAGGTAGAACTTGCCCGTTTCGTTGATCCGGCCATCGACCTTCTCGGACGGCATCAGCCGCAGGTCGACATCGGGTTTGGCCCAGACCGACAGCGTGAAACTATCGGAGGGCGCCGCTGGCGCTGGTGCCGCTACGGCTTGCACGTCGGCGAACTTCACGCCGTTCCGTGCGACCCAGGTGGCAGCGGGGCCGGCCGGCTTGCGCAGCATCACGAAGGTCGATCCCGAGGCGTCGAGCGCGAACGAGACGCGCGTGCGTCCGGCCGGCGTGTCGTACAGCGCCGGGCTGGAGACCGTGCCGCTCTCCGGGTTCCACAATTCGGGCGCCTTACCTGCGACACGGAAACTGCACGTCACCGATTCCGCGCGGCGCTGGCGATTGGCGACGAAGTACATATCGCCGTCGGGCAGCGTGCGGTGATGCCAGACGACCTGGCCGTCCGGCGTCGCGGTCTGGCAATCGGCATCGGGCCCGGCGCCGAGATCGCCCAGCACGCCCGCGATCGTTCCGGTCGGATAGACCTTGCCGCGGCCGACGCTGCGGGTGGCGGTTCCGTCGCCCCACAATGCCGCGACGCTATCGCGGTAAGCGCTTTCTCCCTTCGCCCCACCGGTAAGCGACAACGACTTTTGCGGACGCTCGCCGAGCATCACCATCCCGCGCGCGACCAGATCGCGCAATCGAGCGGCCAGTTCCGGAGTCATTCCGCTCAATCCATCCGGCAGCACGAGCAGGCGGTAGCTGGCGCCGTTGGGCAGCACGATCCGGCCGTCCTTCACCTCGACGGTATTCAGGACCTCGGCGTTGACGAAATCATATTGGTAGCCGGCCGGCATCGCTGGCGTGAAATGCGTCCCGATCCGCGGATTGCTGTCGGGCGAGATGTCGGGGCGGAGATATTCGGCCTGGTTCGGGCTATCCTCGCCGACGAAATACAGCACGTCGGCGGCGTGATGGCCGAGACCAAGCAGATACTGGCTGCGCGACAGCGTATCGAGCCAGGGTCTGGCCGATTTGAACCATGTGTTGCTGGCATCGAGATTGATGCCCCAGGGCCCCATCGTCATGCCGGGCGCGGCCTTCGGGTTGGGCTGCATCGCGTAGCGGTGGAAATAGAGGCGGTTGACGCCCTGCGAAAACATCAGGTCGCCCAGCGCCTTCAGCGCATAGGGATAATCCGACCAGCGGCTGGTCTGCGCCTCGCCGGTGAACGCCTCGGCCGCGACCAGATCCTTCCCGTAGACGTGCGCGGCGGAACTCACCATCTTGACCGACCGGTTGTCGGTCCACGGCGTGCGCGTCCAGAATTCGGTCATTGGATATTGTACCCGGCCCGAGACCTGCAATTCGTCGAACGGGCCGGGGCCATAGCCCTCGACGGTGAACTCCAGCCCCGCTGCGCGTACCTTGCGCTCCATCTCGCCATAGTAATTGTCGGCCATCAGATCGGCGAGCGTGCGGCGAAAATCGAACAGGAAACGATCGGAGCGATCCGTGTCGCCGACCACACGGCCTGCAAGGGCCGGTGCGAATTTCGTCAAAGCATATCCGTTGCGCTTGGCGAAGGCGGCGGGAACGCCTTCGCTCCAATTTTGCAGTCCGGCTTCGTAACTGTCGATCTCGACCCGCGTGAACGCCTTGCGTGCCTGTGGAGCGGCGGCGGCGATGACGCGCGCGATGCTGTTCTGGAATTGATGATCAACCGCGGCGACGCTGAACTTGTCCACCTCCAGCCCGCGGCCGGAATCCGACGCGGCGACGTTCAGCTTTCCGGTCGGCGTGTGGCCGAGGCGCAGGATCGTCCAACGGCCCTCGGGTGCGCGCCAGTCGAGCGTACCGTCCGCCGCAACCTTGCCGGTCAGGTCGATGATGCGCGCCGGATCGATCGCGTCTGCCGGCGGTACAACGGGCTCCTTCGCGCTTGCCGCCATCGCGCCGTGAAAATTGTGTTCGGCCTTTGCATCCCAGTCGGCGATGCGCGGCGTGCCATAAAATAGCGCCTCTGCCAGCTTGGCTTTGGTCGACGGCGTGACCCGGAAGTACCGTGCGGATAGGCTCGGGAAGTTGGCTGTGCCCGGCGCCTCGATCCCGCGTTCCGCGCCGACCGTCACGCGAGTGACGGTACGCCATGTCTGGCCGTCTTCGGACGCTTCGATCTTCGCCGAGAAGGAAGGCTGATCCTTCTCGGCATATAACGTCACCGCCTGTGCAGCGAAGGGCGCGTTCGTGGCGATGAGCAACGGCGCATCTGGCGCGATCGACATCGTCGAGTGCAGGTTCCGGTCGGTCAACGTCCCCGCATCGACCGGCTTCGTACCGATCCGCATCGACGCGACGGTGTCGCGCCATCGGCTCTCGTCGCCGGCCGATGCGGGGAAGGCGACGACGATCGCGTCGCGGTAGTAATCCAGCTTGGTATAGGGTTGCGGCAAGCGGGTCGTGATGCGGCGTCCGCCGTCCAGCGTCGTCTCGGTCCAGACGATCTGTTGCATGGCCTGCGCAGGGCTGATCCACGGGCCGCCGCTGGAAGACCAGCCAGGTGCGTTCTGCATCGCGACCGTCAGACCCAGTTCGCCGCCACGCTTCATCATATGCGTCATCAGGTCGAGCCATTGCGGGCTGAGATAATCGACCGGACCCTTGGGAATGTCGCTGCTGCCGTCGAAAGCGAGCAGGCCGCTCAGTCCGGCATCGCGCATCGCCACCAGATCGGCGTCGATCCCCTCGCGCGTGACGTTACCGTTCATCCAGAAATACAGCGTCTTGGGGCGCGCCTCCGCCGGCGGAGTGCGGAAGGTGTTTTCGTCCGGCACGACCGGTTCCGGCTGGTCGGCGCGGGCTGCCGTAGCCAGCGTCAGAAGAATAGTGCTGGCCAAAAGGGCGCGTGCGTGGCGGCTCATCGTCTTTGTCCTGATCACGGGGTCAGTGGCTGGCGCGATACAGCGCATTCAGTGCGGCTAGTGCCGATGCGGCGGGCTCGCGGGCCTGCAATGCCGCGTTCAAACGTTCGGACGCCTGGTGCTGGAAATCCATATAGCCTCGGTGGCGCGGTCGCAGCCATGCGCGGTCGAGCGTGGCGCGGGTCGCGCGATAGAAATCGTGCGTCGTGGCATTGGTGGCGTCCGCGTCCCAGGCAATGGCGTGTGCGGGCTGCCCGCCTTCGCTCGCGACCAGATCGCGCTGCACCGCGCCGCTGGCGATCCAGGCAGCAAACCGGGCGGCTTCCTCCGGCTGTCGACCAAATGCGGATACGGCTATTCCCGTCCCACCCAAAGCGGAGCCGCACGGCCCATCTTCCAGCGCAGGCAGATCCGCAAAACGGATCGTATTCGTTCGGAACCCGTCCTGCGCGTAGCTGACGTAACCGTAAATCAGCGGGGCCACCGCCAAAACGCTATCGGGCCGCGCCATGTCTTCCAGCATCGCGATCGGGTCCGATCCATACGCGATAGGGTCGAGGCGTGCGGCAAGCCGTTCGAGCAATTGATACGCCAGGGCTGCGTCGGGGGGAAAAAGGTCGACGTCGTCGGGATCGAGCGAGACGCCGGTCATCCCGCACAGCGTGAACAGGCTCATCAGGCTGTGCGGCGGCCGCAGGGGAACTGCTACCCGTCCGTTCTCGGCAAGCGCCATGACCTCTTCCCAGCGCGCCAGCGGACCGGCGATCCGGCCTGGCATCCAGGCCTGCACCTGCGCCGCCGCGTCGATCGGCAGCGCCCATTGGTGTCCTTTCCATTGATAGCTCTCAAAGGATCCACCGACCGACCCGGCGGCGATTTCGCCAAGCGCATCGGCATCGATCAGACTGTCCAGCGCGACAAGGGCCCCCGTGTCGGCGATCTGCCCGACATGCGGATGATCGATCACGATCAAGTCATAATTCCTCGCAAGGTCTTCGACCGGGTACGTCTCGAAATCCTGCAGCGATCGGCGGTCCCACTGGATCGCTTGCCCCGTCATACGCTCCCACTGGTCGGAAGCGGCCACCAATGGATCGAATCCCCGTGGATGATCCCACGTCATGCCCCGCATGCATCATTCTCCTGCGAACGTCTGGTTTGTCTGTGAAACCCAGTTGACACCCCATAGCCCGATCCATAGCATGTGCAAATAGCATCATATAAACATACGAATGCGAGAACTGCCGCGTGGAGACGGATGACTTGGCCGAGCGGCTCGACCCTTCGGAGCTGCCTTTGGCCGGCCTGACAATATTGGATCTGAGCCAGTTTCTCGCGGGGCCATCCTGCGCGCTGCGGCTGGCCGATCTCGGCGCGCGGGTCATCAAGGTCGAGCGGCGCGATGGCGGCGATGCCAGCCGGTCCCTGTTTCTCGCAGACATGGCGTTCGACGGGTCCAGCGCGCTGTTCCATGCGATAAATCGCGGCAAGGAAAGTTACGCCGCGGACCTCAAGGATCCGGACGATCTCGCCGCCGTCCGCCAACTCGTCGCGCGCGCCGACGTGCTGATCCACAATTTCCGACCCGGCATCATGGACCGGCTTGGGCTGGGTTGGGAGGCGGTCCGCACGCTCAACCCCCGCCTGATCTACGCAGGCGTCAGTGGATATGGCACGGACGGCCCGTGGCGCGATCGTCCCGGGCAGGATCTGCTGGTGCAGGCGCTTTCCGGGCTCGCCTGGCTTTCGGGCGATGCCGATGATGCGCCGGTTCCCGCAGGCTTTTCGGTGACCGACATGATGGCTGGCGCACAATTATGCCAGGGCGTCCTCGCCCTGCTGGTCCGGCGCGGGGTCAGCGGACAGGGCGGGCGGGTCGATGTCAGCCTGATGGAAACCGCGATCGACCTGCAGTTCGAGCATCTGTCCGTGCACCTCAATCGCGACGAAAAGATGCCGCAGCGCAGCCGGGTCGCCAACGGTAACGTTTATCTCGCCGCGCCCTACGGTATCTATGCGACGGCTTCGGGTCATCTCGCGCTGGCGATGGCGCCAATCGATCGCTTGGGTGTGCTGCTCGGGTTGCCCGAACTCGGCGCGTTCCCGGCCGACCGCTGGTTTGCCGAGCGTGACGCGATCAAGGCGATACTGCGCGATCATCTGCATACGCGACCGGCACAGGACTGGCTCGATATTCTCGAGCCGGCCGGCATCTGGTGCGCGCCCGTGCTCGACTGGCCGGCGCTGATGTCGGAACCCGCCTTTACCGCGTTGAATGCCACGCAGCGGATCCAGGCGCAGGATGGCGCCATGATGGCCACCACCCGCTGCCCGATCCGGATCGATGGCGAAATCCTTCACTCCGCGCGCGCGGCACCCCGACTGGGTGCCGATCGGGCTGCAATCGACCGGGAACTGGCCGCATGATCGTCGCACAATATTTCGAGGATTATGTCGTCGGATCGGAGCGGACGAGCTTCGGCCGGACCATCACCGAAACCGATTTCGTGGTCCATGCCGGCCATACCGGCGATTTCTTCCCGCATCACATGGATGCCGAATGGTGCAGGACGCAGGATATCGGGCAACGTATCGCGCACGGCACGATGGTGTTCGCGATCGGCATCGGGCTGACCGCGACGACGATCAATCCGCATGCGATGTCGTACGGCTATGATCGGCTGCGCTTCATTCGCCCGGTGCATATCGGCGACACGATCACGACCGTGACGCGCATTTCAGACATGCGCGATCATGCCAAGCGCGCCGGGCAGGGCGTCGTCACCGAACAGGTGGATATCCGCAACCAGCGCGGCGAAACCGTGCTGGCGTGCGAGCATCTGTATCTCGTCACGCGCCGCCCGACCGACTGAGATGCGCTGGCGCCCGATTCCCCTCGCCATGACGGCTTTGGTCGCGATCGTCGCGAGCGGTTCGCTCATCGGCGTGCGCACCGCGGCCCGCGCGGCGAACGGGTCGGTCGCGGTCGGCGCAGCGGGTGGGCCACGCTATGGGCTATCGACCGTAGGGCTCAGCTACCCCTTCGCCGCGGCGATCGCCAAGGGCTTTGGTGATGCTGCGGCGCGTGCGGGTGCGACCGCAGTCATCCTGGATGCCAAGGGCGATGTGCAGAAACAGGCCAACGATATCGACGACCTGATTGCGCAGCGCGTCGCCGGCATCGCGGTGATGCCGCTGGATTCGGTCGTCGCGCAGGGGTGGGTGCAGCGCGCAGGGCGCGCCGGCGTACCGATCGCAGCAGTCGCGGCGCTGGTCGGCGATCCTCGCACCCGGCGGGTGGAGGATGTCTATCCGGGCTTGGTCGCGCTGGCATCGCAGGACGAAGTCGCCGCAGGCCGGTCCGCCGGTCAACTTGCGGCAAGACTGCTGCCGAAGGACCGCCCGGCCCGCATCGCGATCATTGAAGGCGCGGCGGGCTTTCCGGAAGTAGAGCAGCGCGCGCGGGGCTTTCGCCAGGCGCTGGACGCGGCGGGCGCACATTATGCGATCGTCGCCGCGCAGCCGGGCAACTGGACGAGCGAGGGGGGCGAGGCCGCGTGCCAGAACATCCTCGCGGCGCAACCCGGGATCGACCTGTTCTACAACGAAGCGGACGACATGGTGGTCGGTTGTGCCCGCGCCGTCCGTGCCGCCGGGTCAAAGGCCCGGTTGATCGGTGTCGGCGGATCGAAGCTCGCTATCGCGTCGATCAAGGCCGGCGCCGTCGATGGCACGGTATGCTTCAAGCCCGAAGCGCTCGGCGCACTTGCGTTCCAGGCGCTTGCCAGTCCCGGCGGCGATCGTTTTCGGACCTATCCGATCCCGGCGGTCACCCGTGCCACGGTGCAGCAATGCGTCGGGCAATGGTGAATACCCCGCTCCTCGCCCTGCGCGGTATCGCGAAGGTATGGCCGAACGGTACGGTCGCGCTGCGCGGGGTCGATCTGGAGGTGCGGCCGGGTCGCGTTCACGGCTTGCTCGGCGCGAACGGGGCGGGCAAGTCGACCTTGATCAAGATTCTCGCGGGCGCGGTGCCGGCGAGCGGCGGTACGATCGCGTGGCGCGGCGACGATGTGCGGTGGCGGACGCCGCGCGATGCGCGTGCCGCGGGAATCGCCACATTGTACCAGCACATCCCGCTCGTCCCGACGCTCAGCGCGCTCGACAATATCCTGCTCGAACAGCGCCGTGGCTGGCGTGGCGACGCGGCGATGCGCAGTAAGGCGGCGGCAATCGTCGCGACCCTGGGCGACCCGTTCGATCTGGATGATATGGTCGGCGATCTGCCGATCGGTGCGCGTCAGATGGTCGCGATGGCGCAGGCGCTGATCGGCGACCCCGCTCTGGTCATTCTGGACGAGCCGACCGCGGCACTCGGCGAACAGGAACGCGAAACCGCCTACCGGATGATCCGGCGGCTGGCGGCGGAGGGCCGGGCGGTGCTGTTCATCTCGCACTTCCTCGATGAGATCGTCGCCCTTACCGATGAGGTCACGGTGCTGCGCGACGGGCAGGCGGTGTTGCGCGCCGAAACCGCGTCGCTTGACGAAGCTGCCATCGCCGCGGCGATCGCCGGCCGGTCGGTCGGCGCGATGACCCGGTCCACCACACGGAAGAAGCTGTCGGGCGCGATGCTCGACGTGAGCGATCTTCGCTCGCCGGGCCGGCTGGCATCGACGTCGCTTGCGGTGGGTGCGGGCGAGATCGTCGGGATTGCCGGTTTGCTCGGGTCGGGGCGCAGCGAATTGCTCCACGCGATCTTCGGCGCGGATCCAGCGGCGAGCGGCAAGATCGTCGTCGATGGTTCCAAAGTGACGCTCGCGCCGGAATACACGGTCGCGGCGGGAATCGCGCTCCTTCCGGAAGATCGCGCGCGGCAGGGGTTCGTGGCGCAGATGACGATCGCCGAGAATATCGCGCTGCCGCGGCGCGGCACGTTGATCGATCGCGCGGGCGAGGACGCTGCCGCGCGCGCCGCTATCGCCCGCCTCGCGATCAAGGCCGCAGGCCCCGAGGCGCTGGTCGGCGAGCTTTCGGGCGGGAACGCGCAAAAGGTCGTGATCGCCAAGTGGCTCGTGCCCGGCACGCGCGTCCTGCTGCTCGACGAACCGACCGCGGGGATCGATATCGGGGCGCGGACCGATATTCTCGAACTAATCCGCGCGCTTGCCGACGATGGCCTGGCGGTGGTGCTGGTCAGTTCCGAGTTCGAGGAATTGCTTGCCATATCGGACAGGATCCTCGTCATGCGCGACGGCGCGGTGGTGCGCGACATCGCCGATCCGACGACGTTAGACGAGGCGGCCTTGATCCAGCTGGCGGGTGGCAGCCAGGCGCGTTGGGAGGATGCCGCGTGAGCAGGATCGATTGGCGACGACATTTCGGGTTGCGTGAGGCGGGGGTCTATTACGCGCTGCTGATCCTGCTCGGTATCCTCGCGGCGATGGCACAGGCGCGCGGCCTGCCGAATTACCTGACGGCGCAAAATCTCGGCAATATCGGCTATCAGGCGTCGCTGGTCGGCATTATGGGCGTCGCGATGACGGTGATGCTGATCACCGGTGCGTTCGATCTGTCCGTCGCTTCGGTTGCGGCGCTCGCCGCGGCGATACTGGTCGGACTGGCGCCGCAGATCGGCTTTCCGCTCGCCGCCCTGGCCGCGCTGATCACGGCCGCCGGCATCGGACTGCTTAACGGCGCGATCGTCCAGTTCGTCGGAATCAATGCGTTCATCGTCACGCTCGGCACGTTGACGGCGGTGCGCGGACTGGTGCTGGTGCTCACCGACGGCCGGTCGCTGATGGTCGAAAGGGCCGATACGCTGGCGCAAATGCTGGCGTTCGAAAGCACGCGCGTGCCGGTATTCTGGGCACTATTGCTGATCGCTGCCGCGCTATGCGCGCTGGGCCTGACCAGGCGTCAGCCGCTGGTGATCGGCAGCGGTATCGTGGTGGCGGTTCTCGCCTTGCTCGCCGGCCCGGCCTTCTCCGTCGCGGCGCCGGTCGTGTATCTCGCGATCTTCACGGCGCTCGTCTGGGCGGTGCTGAAATTCACCGTGATCGGGCGGAATATCTATGCGGTTGGCGGAAATGCCGAGGCGGCACGGCTGTCGGGGATCAACGTCCATGCCTACAAGCTCGGCGCATTCATCCTGTCGGGGCTGGCGGCGGGGTTCGCCGGCATCCTGTTCGGTTGCCGGCTCGGCGCGATCAACCCGACCGCGTTGCAGGGCACCGAACTGACCGTCATCGCCGCGGCGATCCTCGGCGGAACGTCTCTGTTCGGCGGCGCAGGCAGCGTGGTCAAGACGGTGGTCGGCGCATTGCTGCTGTTCACGCTGACCAACGGGTTCAACGTGCTCAATCTGGGGGCCAGCTATCAGGGCCTGATCGAGGGCGTCGTCGTGATCGCGGCGGCGGCGATCTACACGATCGGTGGCGAGCGCAAGCGGACGCGTCGGGTGCCAGCCGAGGCGTCGCCCGTGCTCGAAACGATGCCGGTGCCGCCGTCCGGGGCGCCGGTATGACAAGCTTGCGCATCGCGGTCCGGCGTTTCGATCCGTTTGCGAAAGCGATCGCCGCGCAATTCGCCGACTTCGTCGCGACGACAGGCAGCGACGCGACGCTCGATGCCGTCGAGCTTGACCTGAACCCGCTGCATCAGGCGACGATTGGAGATCGCGGCCTGGCGACCGGCGCGTGGGACATCGCGTTCCTGAATACCGACTGGCTCGCCGAGGCGGTCGCCGACGATCTGCTGGAGGATCTCGCGCCACATCTCGATCGGCAACCGATCGCCGGTTTCCCGGAGGATTGGAGCCCGTCTTTGACCGGATTGCAGCGCTTCGCCGGGGGCTTCTGGGGCATGCCGTATCATGACGGGCCGCAATGTCTGGTGTATCGCAAGGATCTGATCGCCACGCCGCCCGCGACTTGGGACGAATTCCACGCCTGCGCCCGCGGGCTGCAGAAGCCGGCGCAAGACCGCTACGGGACGGTGCTTGCGCTCTTTCCCGACGGTCATAACAGCTTCTACGATTTCTGCATTCACGTTTGGTCGCGCGGGGGCGAGCTGTTCGACGAGGACGGACAGATCGACCTGACCTCGCCGCAGGCGGTCGATGCATTGGATTTCCTGCGTGGGCTCGCACGTGATCCGGATGCGATCGCGCCGGGCTGTGCGGCGATGGACAGCGTCGCATCGGGCATGGCCTTTGCCGCGGGCAAGGTCGCGCTGATGGCGAACTGGTTCGGCTTCGCCGCCTATTGCGACACCTCCGCGGACAGCAAGGTCGCAGGACTGGTCGATGTCGCACCTTTGCCCGCCGGACCGGGTGGGACCAGCGTGTCGCTCAACGTCTTCTGGGTGTTGGCGATCGGCACGGGCTCGCGTCACAAATCGCTCGCCTGGGCATTTCTGCGTCATTGCGCGACTGCGGCGATGGACCGGCTGACGACGACGTCCGGTGCGATCGGCGTACGGCGGTCGACCTGGAACGATCCCGAGATTAACGCGACAATTCCCTATTATCACCGGCTCGAATGGTTGCACGAACATGCTCGCGAGATGCCGGTAACGCCCGATCTTGCGCGGATCAGCCATATCGTCGACGATCTGATCACGGCGGCGGTCGCCACGGACCGTGCGACGGCCGATCTGCTTGCCGAGGCCCAGTCTCGAGCCCTGACACCAGCTCGTGCGGGGGCGGCCCTATGATTGCGCTGCGCCAAGCCTGGCCGATGCCCTCGAAACCCCGCCCTATCGTGATCATCGGGACCGGTGGGATCGTAAGGGACGCGCATCTTCCGGCTTATCGTGAGGCCGGATTCGCGGTTTCCGGTGTCTACGATCCGGACCGGGACCGCGCGGGGGCGCTGGCGGGCAAATGGGGTATCCAGACCGTCTTCGCGTCACTCGAAGACGCGGCGGGCGCCGACGCGGTGTTCGATGTCGCAGCCCCGCCGCTCACGCACCACGAGATCCTCGCCGCGCTACCGCATGGCGCCACGGTGCTGCTGCAAAAGCCCATGGGGCTCGATCTCGCCGCGGCGACGGCGATACGCGATGTTTGCGCGGATCGGGGACTGACGGCTTCGGTCAATTTCCAGTTGCGCTATTCGGCGATGATGCTTGCCGTGGCGGACGCCGTTTCGCGAAACATGCTCGGCAAATTGACCGAGATCGAGGTACAGATCAACCTCGCCACGCCGTGGCATCTCTTTCCGCATCTGCAAGGCAATCCGCGGGTCGAGATCGTCAGCCATTCAATCCATTATCTCGATGCGATCCGCGCGCTCGTCGGCAATCCGACATCGGTTTTCGCACGCAGTTACGGCCATCCGTCCAGCACGCTGGCCGACACGCGCACATCGATCATCCTCGATTACGGCGCGACGTTGCGCGTGTTGCTGTCGATCAACCACCATCACGATTTCGGGCGCGAATTCCAGGCGGCGCAGTTCCGCGTCGAAGGAAGCGAGGGTGCTGCGGTCGCCAAGCTTGGCGTGCTGCTCGACTATCCCGCTGGCGAGCCGGATGAATTGTGGATGGTCGCGCGCGGGGCGGCCTGGGAGCAGGTGCCGCTGGCCGGCGCATGGTTCCCCGACGCTTTTATCGGCCCGATGGCCAATCTCCAGCGCTTCGCAGCGGGGGAGGACGACATCCTGTGTACTGCCGTCGACGACGCCTGGCAGACGATGGCGTTGGTCGAGGCCTGTTACCGATCGGGCGATCAGCCCGGCACTCCCTTACCCATCATGAGGACCGAACCTTGACCGACCTGACCGGAAAGACAGCATTCGTCACCGCCGCCGCACAGGGTATCGGCCGCGCCTCCGCGCTGGCGCTCGCCTCGGCGGGCGCGCGCGTGATTGCCACCGACGTCAACGCGGCCGCGTTGGCCGGGCTTGAAGGGCCGGGCATCGAAACGCGCCGGCTCGACGTGCTCGATGCGGCTGCGGTCGCGGCGTGTGCTGCTGACCCGGTCGACATCCTGTTCAATTGTGCGGGTGTCGTTCACGGCGGCAACGTACTCGAAACCAGCGACGAAGATCTCGACTTCGCCTGGGCGCTGAACGTCAAGGCGATGACGCGGATGTGTCGCGCGGTGCTACCCGGAATGGTCGCGCGCGGCGGCGGTGCGATCATCAATATGTCTTCGGTCGCATCCAGCGTGAAGGGCGTGCCCAACCGCTTCGCCTATTCGGTGTCGAAGGCGGCGGTGATCGGACTGACCAAGTCGGTCGCAGCGGATTTCGTGGACAAGAATATCAGGGTCACGGCGATCTGCCCCGGCACGGTCGAGACGCCATCGTTGCACGACCGGCTGGGCGCCGGGGGCGATTACGAAGGCGCCCGCGCGGCGTTCATCGCGCGCCAGCCGATCGGACGGATCGGCCAACCGGAGGAGATTGCCGATCTCGTTGTCTATCTTGCCGGTGCTACCTATACCACCGGGCAAGTCCAGATCATCGACGGCGGCTGGGCGCTATGAGGCGCTTTCTCGCCCTGCTGGCGGCGTGCGTCGCGGCACCGGCACTCGCGCAGGCGCCCGCACCGAAGGCCGCGTCCGAACGGCTGTGGCTCGGATCCGCCTGGTATCCCGAACAATGGCCCGAGGATCGCTGGGCGGAGGATCTTCGCCTGATGAAGGCGCATGGCGCGAACGTCGTGCGGATCGGCGAATATGCCTGGAGCCGGATCGAACCGGAGGAAGGCAAGTTCGACCTCGACTGGCTCCGCCGCGCAGTGCGGCTGGCGGCAAAATATGACTTGAAGGTCGTGGTCGGTACGCCAACCGATACGCCGCCTGCGTGGCTGACGCAGAAATATCCCGATACGTTGCGCGTCGATACGAACGGCGTGCCGGCGGGGCATGGCGGGCGACGGCAATTCTCGATCTCGTCGCCGCGCTACCGCGACATGGCCCGCGCGGTCGTCGCGCAGATGGCGGATGCCGTTGGCCGCGAACCGAACGTCATCGGCTGGCAGATCGGCAACGAACACACCGATGAGAGCTACGATCCGGCGGCGCGCGATGCGTGGCATGCGTGGCTGAAGGCGAAATACGGCACGCTCGACGCAATGAACGATAAGTGGGCGACGGCCTATTGGTCGCAAACCTATTCGCGCTGGGATCAAATACCGTTCAACGCAGGTGGCGGAAACCCGGGCTGGATGCTGGACCTGAAACGTTTCATCACCAGCCAGTGGGTCGCGTTCCAAAGTAATCAGGCGGACGTGCTGCGCGCGAAGATACCCGCCCGCGCCTTCATCACCACCAATCTGGGCGGGCTGGGCTGGGCCAACCGCTTCGATCGCTATGCCATCAACCGCGATCTCGACCTTGCATCGTGGGACGATTATGTCGGCACCGGGCATCTCGACGCGTATCGCAACGGCGCGGTCAACGATCTGGCGCGCGGCTGGAAACGCCAGAACTTCTGGGTGATGGAGACGCAGCCCGGCTTCGTGAACTGGGCGCCCGTCAGCAACATGCTGTACCCCGGAGAGACGCGCGCACTTGCGTGGCAAACGGTCGGCCACGGCGCCGATGCAGTGTTGTTCTGGCAGTGGCGCAACGCCCTGAACGGGCAGGAAACGATGCATGGTTCGATCGTCGGACCGGACGGCAAGCCGTTGCCCATCTATGCCGAGGCCGCGCAGATCGGACGCGATTTCGCCAAGGCATCGCCTGCACTGGCCGGCACCTCGCCCGATGCGCAGGTGGCTATTCTGCAGGACTATGACAGCCGCTGGGCGATCGACTTCCAGCCATTGACCAAGGACTACGACCAGATCGGCGTGCTGCTGAATTACTATCGCCCGTTGAAGGATGCGGTCGGCGCGGTGGATGTCGTATCGGCCTATGCGCCGCTCGATCGTTACAAGCTGGTCGTCGCGCCCAGCCTCAATGTCATTCCCGACGCGCTGGCGAAGCGGCTGGCGGACTATGTCCGCAAGGGCGGGCGCCTTATTCTCGGGCCGCGATCGGGAATGAAGGACGAGTTCAACCGCCTCGATACTGTGCGCCAGCCGGGCCCGCTCGGCAATTTTTTGGGCGCGCAGGTCGAGCAATTCTACGCGCTGGACGAGACCGTTGCCGTCGATGGCGGAACGGCCAGCATCTGGGCGGAAGACCTCTCCACGGCCGCGCCCGATACCAAGGTGCTGTTGCGTTACGGGAAGGCGAACGGTTGGCTTGACGGCCACGCGGCGGCGGTCACTCGCACGGTCGGCAAGGGCCGGATCAGCTATCATGGGGCGGTGTTCGACAAGATCGTCACCAAGGACCTGATAGACACGGCGCTTGCCGAGGCACGCATCACACGGGATTTCGCCACGCCCGCAGACGTCGAATTGATGACGCGAGAAGGCTCCGGCCGACGCATCGTCATTCTGATCAACCACGGGCGCACCGCGCAACGCGTCGCGCTGCCGACCGCCATGTCCGACATCCTGAACGGCGGCACGATCGCCGCCGTCGACCTTCCCCGAGGGCGTCGCCGTACTGCAACGTCCGGCGACTGGAGCGAAACGATGAAGCGATTTCTAAAAACTTTATTGCTCGGCGCGACGATGACGGGTGCGGTGCCGCTACATGCTTCGCCGATCGTTCAAGCCGCGACCGCCGATGCGAACGACACGCTCTACCCGATGGATTTCAAGGCGGGGCCGGTCGGACGCCAGCTGGCGAAGGTCGATCGCGGAACCGCAAGCGGTCCGTTCCGCCCCAATTGGGAATCGCTCAAGGCGATCCGCGTGCCCGAATGGTTCCGCGACGCGAAGTTCGGCATCTTCCTGCATTGGGGCCCCTATGCCGTGCCGGGCTTCCTCACCGAATGGTATTCGCGCAACATGTATGAGCCTGGCAACGTGGCCTATACATTTCATCGCAACGTGTTCGGGCCGCAATCCAGCTTCGGCTATAAGGATTTCATCCCGAAATTCACCGCCGACAAGTTCGACGCGGCGAAATGGGTCACGCTCTTTCAGGACGCGGGCGCGCGCTACATCATGCCGGTCGCCGAACATTGCGATGGCTTTGCAATGTACGATTCCGACATGACCGACTGGAACGCGGTCAGGATGGGCCCGAAACAGGACACTGCCCGCGCCCTGATGACGGCGGCGCGCGCGCAGGGACTGCACTTCGGCCTGTCGTCGCACCGGGCGGAGCATTGGTGGTGGTACGGCGTCGGCCGCGACTATGACAGCGACGTGCGCGACCCTCGCTATGCCGGGCTGTACGGCCCCGCCGCCCCGATGCGGATTGGCGATGAAAAGGGCAAGGGCATGCCCGATGGCGCGCATCTCGAAAACTGGAACCCGCCGAGCAAGCAATTCCTCGACGATTGGCTCGCGCGCACGACCGAGATTATCGACAAATACGATCCGGAGATCATCTATCTCGACTGGTGGACCGCCGCGCCCGCGTTCGAACCCTATCTCCAGCGTTTCGCGGCCTATTACTACAATGCCGCGCGCAAGAAGGGCTACAGCCCGTCGATCGCGTATAAGGGGTCTCAGTTCGCCCCGGGTACTGCCCTCTACGATGTCGAGCGTGGCAAGCTCGACGCCCTGCGGCTCGAGCCGTGGCAGACCGACACGTCGATCTCGACCAAGAGCTGGGGCTATATACAGGACGACGACTATAAGTCGCCGAAGTCGCTGGTGCAGGACCTGGTCGATATCGTTTCCAAGAACGGTAATCTGATGCTGAACGTCGGCCCACGCGCGGACGGCACGATTCCCGACCAGGCCCAGGCGGTGCTGCGGGATATCGGCGCCTGGCTGAAGGTGAATGGCGAGGCGATCTACGGCACGCGCCCGTGGAAGTATTTCGGCGAAGGCCCGACAGCGATCGTCACCGGCGAGAAGTCCGAAGCGCAGAACAAGGGCTGGAAGGCGGAGGACATTCGCTTCACCACGAAGAACGGCGCGTTGTACGCGATCGGGATGGAGCGCCCGACGGACGGTGTCGTGCGGATCAAGACGCTGTACGCCGGCTCGCGCTATCTCGATCGCGGGATAGCGGACGTGCGGCTGCTGGGCGGCGGGGCGGTCGCATGGCGGCAGACTCCGTCCGGCATGGAAGCCACGCTGCCGGCCGATGCGGGCAAGACCATGCCCTATGTCCTGCGCATCGGATTTGCCCGATGATCGCCCGCCGCCTGCGACTGGCCCGGGTTATCGCGCTGTTGCTGGCGGCGGCCCCGGTCGCTGCCCTGTCCCAACCCCCCGGCGACGCGCGCCATGGCCCGGCCTGCGCTTGCCGTCGGAACGTCCTGGTATCCGGAGCAATGGCCGGAGGCGAACTGGAATACCGATCTCGCCATGATGAAAGCGGCGGGGTTCAACACCGTGCGGATCGGCGAATTCGCCTGGAGCCGGATGGAACCGGCGGAGGGGCAATTCGATTTCGCCTGGCTCGACCGGGCAGTCGCCGCGGCGGCACGTCACGGCATGCAGGTGGTGCTCGGCACGCCGACCGCCGCGCCGCCCGCATGGCTGACCCAGAACTATCCCGATACTTTACGCGTCGATGAGGATGGCAAGCGCGCGACACACGGCGCCCGCCGTCATTTCTCCTTCGCCAGCGCCCGGTACCGTGACCTTGCCCGCCGTGTAGCGGCGGAAATGGCCAAAAGGTACGCACATGATGCGCGCGTGATTGGCTGGCAGATCGACAACGAGGTCGGGCCGCCGTCGTTCGACACGGAAGCGGTTGCACGCTGGCACGCATTCCTCAAGGCGCGCTACGGCGACATCGCGACGCTGAACACCCGCTGGGCGACGGAATACTGGAGCCAGCGTTACGACGATTTCGATCAGGTGCCGCTCCACGCGACCGGGCAGCAGAACCCCGCGCTGCTGCTGGATTTCAAGCACTTCACCACCGCGACCTGGACCGATTACGTGATGAACCAGACGCGTGCGATTCGTGCGCAGGCCGATCCGCGTCAGTTCGTTACCACCAACACGATGTTTTGGAATGCGGGGTTCGATCACTTCGTACTGCATCGCGATCTCGATCTCGCATCGTGGGACAATTATATTCCGAACGGACGTCCCGACTGGGTTGCGAATGGGGCCAATCACGATCTCGTCCGCGGCTATAAGCAGCGTAACTTCTGGCTGATGGAAACCCAGCCGGGGCGGGTCGACTGGGTACCCGTAAACCGCGCGCTCGATCCCGGGCAGGTGCGGGAACTGGCGTGGCAGGCGATCGGGCATGGCGCCGACGCCGTGTTGTACTGGCAGTGGCGGCCTGCGCGTAACGGGCAGGAAAGCTACCACGGCTCTTTGCTTGGGCAGGACGGAAAACCCAATCCTATCCTCGCCGAGGTGGCCAGCACCGCGCGGGAGATCGGTGCCGCGTCGGCCGCGCTTGCGGATACCGCACCGGTCGCGAAGGTGGCGATGCTGTTTTCCTATGACAGTCGATGGGCGATCGACCTGCAGCCGTTGAACAAGAATTTCGATCCGATCCGCGAGTTCACCGATTTCTACCGCCCGGTGCGTATCGCCGCGCAAGGTGTCGCGGTGCTGCCGGTCGATGCGGATCTGGCGCGCTACCCGCTCGTTATCGCGCCATCGCTCAACGTACTGACCAAGTCGCAGGCCGATCATCTGGCCGACTATGTGCGCGGCGGCGGTCATCTGGTGCTCGGACCGCGCTCCGGCATGAAGGACGATGCGAACGCATTATGGCCCGATCGCCAGCCGGGTCCGTTGGCGCCAATGCTGGGCGCTCGGGTCGATCAATTCTACGCTTTGGACGTTCCCGTCGGGCTGACCGGATCACCCGGCGGCACGGCATCGGTCTGGGCCGAAACGCTTGTCCCCGATACGCCGGACGTGACCGTCCTGTCGCGTTATGCCGATCCGGGCGGATGGCTGGACAAGAAACCGGCGATCGTCACGCGGTCGCTTGGCAAGGGCAGCATCACTTATGTCGGTGCATGGCTCGATCCGGATGCGATGCGCACTCTCGCCGATCAGGTGCTAGCGCGGGCAAAGGTCGAACCGCTCCTTCGCGGCGTCCACCCCGATGTCGAGGTCAGCGCACGCGCCGGGGCAGGGCGATGCGTCTTCGTCCTGATCAACCATGGGGGGCAGGCGCATGCCGTCTCGCTTCCCGGCACGGCACGTGTGGTCGCGGGAACGTTTTCGAACAGCGTCCTGCAACC
Source organism: Sphingomonas aliaeris (assembly GCF_016743815.1). Taxonomy (NCBI): domain Bacteria; kingdom Pseudomonadati; phylum Pseudomonadota; class Alphaproteobacteria; order Sphingomonadales; family Sphingomonadaceae; genus Sphingomonas; species Sphingomonas aliaeris. The sequence goes on from NZ_CP061035.1 coordinate 108,119, forward strand.
GCATGAGGTAGGCGTGGTCGAGGTCACCGGCACTGCCTGCCAATAGCCCCCGGCGTCAGCCGAGATCGAGGCCGAACTCCTCGCAGATATCGCGCGATTGTTCCCCGATGCCGGGCGCGCCGCGACCGAATGTCGGGCGCGCGCCGTCGATCCGGAAGGGCGCCGCCGTCGTCTTCACGGTGCCGGATGCCGTCCGGATGTTCTGCAACATGCCGAGCGCCTGAAAACTCTCGGCGGCAAGCAATGCCGGCCAGTCGAGTACCGGCGCGGCCCAGATGCCCGCCGGTTCCAGCAATGCGAGCCAGTCCTCCGTCGTGCGTTCGGCGACGCGCCCCGCGATGCGGTCGAGCAGGCTGTCGCGATCGGCGAAACCATCGGCCGACGCCAATCCGGGCAGGTCCAGCAGCGCCTCGATCTTGTCAAGCGGCGTCATGGCCAGCGCGAGATGGCCATTCCGCGTGGCATACACACCGTATGGCGCGGCAAGGTACGCATTGGCACCATGAGCGGCGGCGCGACGGGGTGCGCGCCCGCCATCGTTGAGGTGCGTCGTCAGCAATTCGAACTGAAAGTCGACCAGGACTTCAAGCAGGCTCGTCTCGATCAGACCGCCAAGGCCGGTGCGTCCGCGCCGTACGAGCAACGCGAGAATGCCCTTGGCTAGCACATGGCTCGCCAGCATGTCCGCGACGGACAGGCCGATCGGCATCGGCCCGCTGCCCGCGGTGCCGTTCAGCCACATCACTCCCGACCGCGCCTGCGCAAGCAAATCCTGGCCGGGCAGTTTCGACCAAGGCCCGCTTGGACCGAAACCGGATACGCTGCCATAGATCACGCCCGGATTAAGCTGCTTCGCCACGTCGTAATCCAGCCCCAGCCGCTCGATCACGCCAGGCCGGAAATTCTGGATCACCACGTCGGCGCGGGTGATCAATTGCCGTATCGCCTTCAAATGCGTGTCGTTCTTCAAGTCGAGCGCAAGGCTTTCCTTGTTGCGGTTGATCGCGTGAAACAACGTCGAATGGCCGTCGATGTCGGTGTCCGTAAGGTATAACGACCGGCTGAGATCGCCCGCGCCGGGCCGTTCGATCTTGATGACCCGGGCGCCCAGATCGCCAAGCTGCAGCGCCGCCGCCGGCCCAGCGAGGAACTGCGCCATGTCGAGCACCAAAAGGCCGTCGAGCGGTGCGGATGGCGTCACGCTCCTTTTTATTCGCGTTCCGGGAAACTCATCGCCGTCAATTCGCATGAGCGCGCTCACATCCGTCTGTAAGGCCTGGAGGAATGCAACCAGACGTGTTTCGTGACGGCGCAACGCCCGCTAAACCGGCATGTCCCGGAAAGAAAATTTCCCGGTGACGGTGTCGCCGGGCGCCGTGTCGCGATACAGCCGGCGCGATCGTACAATCGAAGGGGGCGCAATGTCCGTGAAAAGCATGTCGTCCGATGAGCGGCGCTTGAAGTATGTCGTTCCTGCGCTCGAAAAAGGTCTCGATATCATCGAATATCTTGCCGACCAGGCGGTGCCGCTGACCCAGTCGCAACTGGCGCGCGCGCTCGATCGCCAGCCGGGCGAACTGTTTCGAATGCTCGCCTGTCTCGAGGGCCGCGGCTTTATCTACCGCGATGCCACCAGCGGCGGTTATGCACTGACGCTCAAGCTGTTCCAGCTCGCCCGGATCCATTCGCCGTACGAGACGCTGGTTTCCACCGCCCGGCCGTTCATGCGCGCGCTGGCCGACGAGGTACGCGAAAGCTGCCACCTCACGGTCTTGCGCAACGACGAAGTTCTCGTGCTCGCGCAGGAAGAGAGCCCCAATCCGTTTCGCCTCTCGGTCGAAGTCGGCTCGACCCACGACGCGCTGCGGACGAACTCCGGTCGCCTGCTGCTCGCCGCTTTGTCCGACGACGCGCTGGACAGCCTGCTTGGCCGGCAACCGGCGTGGAGCGCGATGAGCGCGGCGGCACGCAAAAAGAAGACCGAACAGATCGCCGCCGTGCGCCGTGACGGCTACGCCGCGTCGATCAGCGAACGCTTCCTGGGGAGCGCCGATCTGGGCGTCCTGGTCGGCAGCCCGCGCGCGCCGCTCAATGCCGCGCTGACGATCGCCACGTTGATCGAGGCGGATGGCGACGCGCGCCACGAACGGTTGCTGGAGCCGCTGCGCCGCACCGCGCTGGCGATCACCGAGGCGACCGGTCTCTCGCTGCGCCAGGCCAGCGACCCGCTCGCCGCCGCCTGACACCGGCGCACCGGCTGGGTTCACCGCGTGCACCGGTCACGCGCGATCACCGCTTCAGCCGCCTGTGCCATGATCGTATAGCCGGCGTCCTGGGGGTGCAGGCTGTCCGTGCTGCCTGTTCTCGGCGTCATGTGCGTCGGGCGGGCCGGATCGCGCATCGCCGCGTCGAAATCGATTACGCCATCCAGTTCGCCGGACGTTCGTATCCAGGCGTTCGCCGCTTGGCGCTTCGCCTCGCCCTCCGCCGTGAAATATGCGGCGCCCTCGAACGGTAGCAATGTCCCGGCGATGACACGAATACCATGCGCCCGCGCCCGCGCCGCCATTTCGCGGTAGCTGGCGATGATCCGGTCCGCGCCCACCGCATCGTCGCGGCGGCCCGGCATCGCACTCGCACCGATGTCGTTGATTCCTTCAAGCAATATCACGGTGCGCACTCCCGGCACCGACAGCACGTCGCGATCGAACCGGGCGAGCGCATTGGGACCCCGCCCGTCATGCAGCAGGCGATTGCCGCTGATCCCCGCGTTGACGACCGACCAGCACCTGCCGTCTCGCCGGGCAGCCAGCAGCCGCGCGAGCTGATCGGGCCAGCTCATATACGCGCCGGGCGTCGACGCCGCGCCTTCGGTGATCGAGATCGCCAAAGGCCACCAACGTGCGCGAGGCCTCGGGTGAGACCAGATCGATGCGCGCGACGATCGCCGGAACGCGCTTGCGCACCTGTCCGGTATAGACGCCGCGCGCGGTTTGATCGCCGGGCGCGACATCGGCCATCTGGGCGTGCGCCGGGGGCGTGGATGTTTCGGGAAAATAGACCGATACCCCATAGTCCACGCCGGGCTTCGCAACCATCGACAGCGCGTCGGTCAGCATCGGTGCGCCCGCCGGGATGACGGCCCCGGGTGCGCCGGAAAACAGCAGCGCATGCCGGGTGCCGGCCACGGGCAGTCCGGCGCGATCGAGTTCGACGATGCTGGCGGCCCCGATCCGCAACGCGGTCGATCCAAGCTCGTTCGTCAGGCGGACGCGCAGCTTCGTGCCCGACGCGGCGACCCGTACGATCTGACGGACCGTCTGGTCCTTCAGCGGCGCGCCAAGTGCGTCGCGGATTGCCGGCTCGTAGCCGATTGGCGCATTGCCATAGGCACTCACCCAGCGATCTGCGGGCACGGGTGCCGCGGCAAGCAGGGTCGGGGTGGCGACACCGATCATCATGTGCAAGATTTTTTTCATATGCTCTTCCCCAATCATCGTACCGGAAACGCAACGCGTGGATCGATCGCCGCGGCCATCTTCCGATAGCCGGCATCGCTCGGGTGCAAATGGTCGCCCGAATCATTGGCGGGGTCGAGTTGCGACGGGTTGGTCTTGTCGGCCAGAGCCGCGGCAAAATCCACCACGGCATCGAACGCGCCCGATGTCCGTATCCACCCGTTGACCGCCTGCCGTACGACATCCCCACGCGCGGTGAAGTAGATCGAGCCGCGATATGGCGGGATCGTCGCGCCGACCACTCGCACGCCTTTGTCATGCGCGCGGTGGATGATCTGCGAATAGGCCGCGATAACGGTGGCGGCATCGACCGGGCCGTCGGTGGCCGGCTTGGAATTGCCCCAGCCGATGTCGTTTATCCCCTCGAACAGCAGGACGTCCGTCACGCCGGGCACCGCGAGGACATCGCGATCCAGCCGGGCGAGCGCGTTGGGCCCGGCACCGTCGCGCAGCAGTCGATTGCCGTGGATCCCGGCATTGACGACGCTCCAGTCCCGGTAACGCGGTAGCGAGGCCAGTCGCGCGGCGAACATTTCCGGCCATCCGGTGAAGCTTTCCGGCTTGGCGCGCGCACCCTCCGTCATCGAATCGCCCAGCGCGACGATCACTCGCCCGGGTCGGATGCGATCGACCTCGACCATCGTGGCGGGCGCCGGGCCGCGTCCCGTGCGGGTGCGCCCATCGGCATAGGCCACCCCGACGGTCAGCAGGTGCGCGGCGGGAACGGGGTTTGCTCCGTACCGCACGGTGATCGCGATCCGGTCGAAGCGGTTTATCCGGCGAGCGACCGGATCGCTCGTCAGCGCGGCACCCGGGGGCAGGATCGCGCCCGGCTGCCCCGCAAAATGCAGCGGGATCATCTGCCCGTCGATCTCGATCAGGGCGGACGCGAAAGAGAGCGGCACTGTCCCCAGCGCATTCGTCATCCGCACGCGCAGCCGGCTGCCGGACGTGCCGACGACAAGCTCCTGACGCACCGTCGCGTTGGAATAGTCGCGGATATCGTGTGCCGCGAGCACAGGCGTCGCGGGGAAGGGGGCGGCCATCCACCCCGCGACCCACTCGGCCTGCGCCGGCTTGGCCGCCAGGGCGACCAGCGCCGCCGCCCCGAGTAGCCGGGTGAAGACGGCGAGCGTCATGCCGGGCCTGACGCCCGACACACGCTCGCTCTCGTCCTCATGATCAGAACTTCACGCGGACACCGGCCATGAACTGCCGGTCGTCGATCGTGAACTGGCCCGGCCGGGTTTCGTTCTGATAATATTGCTGGATCTGCGTCCGCAGCAGGTTCTGCCCATCGACGGTCAGGGTCACGTTCTTGGTGAGGTCATAGCTCAACGACGCGTCCAGCCAGCCATAGCCCTTGGTCATCACGGGGAAAGTATAGGATTGCGTCGTACCGCCCGGCGGGGTGTAGGCGCCCGCGAGGATCGAGGACAGGAAGCTCGAGCGGTAGTTATAGGCGACCTTCGCGGTGATGCCGAACTTCTCGTAGATACCGGCGACGTTGTAGCTGTACTTCGATAGCTGCGGCAGCGGTGCGACGAATCCGGCGAGCGAAGTGGGCGCCTTGCTCGACGTGTAGGTCGCGTTCGCCTGGATACCGATCCCCGACAGCGCGCCCGGCAGGAAATCGAAGAACTGCTGGTACCCAAGCTCGGCGCCCTTCACGGTGCCCACGCCGGCATTCAGCGGTTGCGACAGTGTGTAGCCACTCAGCCCGCCGATCGTGACGTTCGGCGTGGACCGGGTGAAGATGAACCCGTTGACGCGTTTGTAGAAGGCGGCCGCATAGAGCGACGTCGATTTGTTGACGTACCATTCCAGCGAGATGTCCGCGTTCTTGGACGTGATCGGGCTCAGGTTCGGGTTACCCTGGCTCGCCGCAAGCTGGCCTGGAACGACGGTCAGCGCCGGGGATAGCTGGCTGAAATCCGGGCGGGTCAGCGTTTTCGACGCAGCCAGACGAAGCTGCAGCTTGTCGGTCAGGTGCGCGCGAACGTTCGCACTCGGCAGCCAATTGTCATAGCTGTTGCGGACCGCCACGGTCTCGATGATCGTCGGTACGATCGGAGTAATTACGCCACCCACCAACTCTGTGCGCCGCTGGTTGCCGCGGATCAGATCGTTGGTGTGAACGTACCGGACGCCGATATTGCCGTCGATCGGCACGCCGAGCACGAAGTCGAATTTGGCCAACGCGTAGGCGGCATGGCTCTTCTCTACTGCGTCGAAAGCAGCCAGCTGGCTGTTCACCGACAGGACCGACGGCGCGAGCGTTCCAACCAGGCCAAGCTGGTTGAGCACGCCTGCAAAGTCGTCCTTCAGTCGCGACGCGATCGCATAGGGGAAATTACGCTGGAAATCGACGTTGGCTCCGCTTCTCGTGTAGAAGTCGTTGAAGGCGTTGGGCTGGAACAGGTTGGTATAGGATGCCGGATTGGTCGACGTCGTCTGTCCGGTGTAGCGGAGCGGATTGACCTGCGCGATCGTGCGATCGGAATAGCGGTAGCCAATCTGGATCGATTTCAGGAAGCCGCCGTCGAAATCATATTCGCCGTCCACGCGGGTCGCGAGTTCGTCGCCTTTGTAATGGTTCTCGTTCCGCGTCAGCGCGGCGACCGTGTAATTCGCAAGATTGGAAAGGTCATACGTGCCGCTGGATGATGATGGCGGGTTCGTTGCGATGTTCTGCGTGAACGACGGGATGTTCGTGGCCAGATCCAGTTCGGTGTAGAACAGGTCATTGCGCGACTTGGTATAGGCCACGTCGCCGCTCAGCCGGATTGGCCCGGAATGCCATTTCGCGTTCAACGCGATCGACTTGTTTTCGTCCAGCGTGTCCCGCTCGGTGCCGGCGGCGGTCAGGCGCGGGTTGATATAGGTGACCGAGGACGCATCCTGCGTGTTCGGGAACAGCGTGGTGCTGCCTGCCACCGCCGCGATGCCAGCCGTTGGGATGTTGGCGTTGTACTGCTGTTGCGTGGTCTTGAAGCGCTGATACTGCCCTTCCAGCGTGAATTCCAGGTTCGGTGCCGGGCGCCACTGCAGCGCGGCATTCGCGCCGATGCGCTGACGCTCGCCGACCACGATGATCTGATTCAGGCCGTTCGGTGCGAACACGGTCTGTCCGGGGATCAGGTCGCTGCGCGGCGTGGGCGCGCCCGTGCTGTCGATGTCCTGGCGATATTTGCGATCCTGGTAACTGAAGCTGCCGAGCAGCCCGATCTGGCCGATGCCGGTATCCCATTTGTTCGATACGAACAGCGAACCGGTCGGCGTCGTCTTCTTGACCGAGTCCGCATAGAGGGCACGCGCGGATGCACCGATGGTGAACCCGGGCAGGTCGAGCGGACGCCGTGTCTGGAGATCGACAAGGCCGCCGAGGCCGCCCTCGATCAGATCCGCCTGCGACGCCTTGTAGACGTCGATCCGCGAGATAAGTTCGGCAGGGAAATCCTGCAGGTTGAAGGTACGCCCGCCGCCGGCCGTGAAGGTCTCGCGACCGTTCAGCGTTGTTTCAACTTGCGGCAAACCGCGAATGGCGATCGATCCGCCTTCCCCGAGATCGCGCGAAACCTGCACGCCGGTCACACGCTGCAGCGCTTCCGTCGCGTTGTTGTCGGGGAGCTTGCCGATGTCTTCGGCGACGATCGAGTCGACGATCGTCGTCGCATTGCGCTTGACCTCGGCGGCGGAGCGAAGGCTCGCGCGGACGTCCGTTACGACGATCTCCTCATTCCCGCTTTCGTCGGTGTTCGGCGCCGTGCCGTCCGCCGGTGCGGTCGGGGCAGGGCTGGCCTGCTGCGCTGCTGCCGGTGCGGCAAGCAAAGCCAGGACCGCAGTGCTGGACATGAAATATAGTGCACGCATCAGAACGTCCCTCCAGACATGTTGTTTTGTTTTATCGGTTAGAAATTTTCGGTCATTCAACTGGATCGGAGATCGATCCGGAAACATTGCGCCACGCCCAAATTAATCCTGACGGACGTTCGGATGATCCGTGAGGACCAAACTACCTCGCCAGATCGATCAGCTGGCGGGTGTCCGTTCATGCCGCGCACTGCGGGCTCGAATCAGCTCGGCTGTCAGATCCATCTCCTGAATTTGTTGTTCCCCTGTGAATAATCCGTCCCCATATGAATATCAATCATATTATTATCATATTCACAGGACGCGGCCGCACTCCTTCCGGTGGACGAGTGCGGACAGAAAGTACGGTGCCGGGGAGGGGGCGGCGGACCGGCTGCCGTTAGGCTTTCGGCACGAACATCAGGCCCAGGGCCGCGACAGCGCGACGGAGATGCCGCGGACCTCATCCGGATAAGGGCCGCCGACCGCGCAGTAGAAATGGTACAGGTCACCCCTGTGGGAGACGAGCGCGGGTTTGTGCGCATAGTCGTCGTCGATCGAGCCCTTCGGCCCCACGTCGATTAACACCTCATTCGTTTTGCGGAAGTGCAACGGGTCGGGGCCGGTAGCGACGAGTTCGCGCGCCTTGCCGTCGGTGCCCAGCCCGAAATAGTACATCGCCCACTCGCCCCGGTGCGTCGCCACGAACGGATCGCTGGCGAAGCGCGCATCCGGCGTGCCCGGCGCACCGTTGGCAATCAGCGGATTTCCCGCATGTCGCTGCCACGTCACCAGGTCGCGGGACGTCGCAACGCCGGTCTGTTCGTGCCAAGTCTTCTCCGCGGTCTTCGCGTTGTAATAAAGGTAGAACGTGTCGCGATGTTTGACGAGATACGGCTTGTACAAGCCGCCGCGCTCCCACTCTGCGCCGTCTTCGGGTCGAAGGATCGGCGGTCCGCGGTGCCAGGTCTTCAGATCGGTACTGAAGGCTAGACCGATCACCGCCGCACCCTGTTCGTATCCCGCGCTGGGATAGGCATGCCAGGCACAGACATAGCGGCCACCGACCTTGATCAGCCGGCCCGGCGAATACAATTCCGTTTCGCGCAATATCGATGCGGCGGCGACGTTGTACCGGGTGACGGGGTCGCTCGGGTCGCGCGCAAGCATAACGCCCTGCCGTTCCCAGTGGATGAGATCGTCGGAGACCGCGATCCCGGTCTGATACCCGATGCCGTCGAACCCGACATAGGTCAGATAGAAGCGCCCTCCGTGCGAAAAGACGAACGGGCAATCCACCGCCTTCTCGTCGAACGAGCCGGGTACTTTCGATCCCCCGAGCACGAGCCGGTTGAATTTGTAGGGCGTCCTCAGCGCCGCAAACCGGTCTGCTGATGGACTCGCGAAGGCGCGGCTGGCGATCGAACCGCCGACCAGGCCCATTCCTCCGCCGATCAACGCCCGCCGCGATACCGATTGCAAGGTCATCGACCTACTCCTGCCTGTGAAAGTGCCTGAGCCCAGACCGCATATCCACGTTCCCCGGGGTGCGTTCCGTCGATCATCATGCCGGGGATCAGGCTGCCATTCCGATCGAGGAAGCGCGCGCCGATATCCAGATACCGCACCGTACGATCGGCCGCGAAGTGCGCGGCGATCAGTCGGTTCGTCTCGACGATGGGCGCGCGGTGCGGATCCGTCGCCGCCGTGCCGCGCGGGAAGATCGCCATTACCGTGATCCGGCTCGCTGGACTGACTTCGCGCACCGCGCGGACGATCGCGTCGATCCCGGCCACCACTTCGGCAGGCGTGTTCGCGCGCGCATTCTCCGTCCCGACCAGATTGTTCGTACCGATGTTGATAACCACGTCGCGTGGGGCAGTCCCGCGCATCTCGCCCTGGCGAAGGCGCCACAACACGTTCTGCGTGCGGTCCCAGCCGAAACCGAGATTGAGCACCGGCATCCGGCCGAACAGCTTCTGCCACGCGATCGGCCCGTTCCGGCGCGCGGAGTCCGGCTGACCCGCCCAGAAATGCGTGATCGAATCCCCGATCATGACCACGCGCGGCCGCATCGTGTCGTTCAGCGCCAGCACCGCGCGGTGGCGCTCGTACCAGTCGTACGAATCCTGCTCGAGCCTCGGCAGGGGAATGATCGCGCTGTTCGCCTCGGACAATCGAGCCAGCGGCACCCTTGGAGGCTCCTGCAGCAGCCTGGCCAGCGTCGGTTCGACCGCCGCCGCCATACGCGCCTGACCGAACGTGTCCGGATGCACCGCATCGCGCTTCGGGCCGGGCAGGCGGGGGTCGTAGAACATCGAGGTGTCGAGGCTGCCGTCCGGACGCAGGAAGATCGTTCCCACATCCAGATAGGTGACGCGCGGATCCTCGGCATACAGCGCGGCCAGCATAGCGTTGACGGCCCGATCGGTGGCGACCTTTTGCGCCGGCCCCTCGCTCGGCAATATGCCCAGCAGCAGGACGCGCGTGGTCGGATGCCGTGTCGCCAGCTCGCCGATGATCGCCTGTATCCCGCACACGGTCTGCGCCGCGGTGCGATTGCGTGCCGTGTCGTTGGTGCCGACAAGCAGCAGCGCCACCTTGGGCGAGACGCCGTCCAGCTCGCCATGTCGCAGGCGCCACAGGACGTTCGACGTGGTATCGCCGCCGGACCCGAGGTTGATCGCGTGGCGCGGCGCATAAAAGCGGTCCCACGTCCGGCTGAAATGCTCGTCCGGCAGGATCATCTTGTCATAGTTATGCGTGATCGAATCGCCGATCAGGATGACGTCCGGGTTCGGGCCCCTGACGATCCGCGCGAGCACGCCGGCGTGGCGCTTTGCCCACCACGGCTCGTTCAGCCGGTCGGTCGCGGCCACCGTGCCGCCGCTCTCGCACATCGCCGGAGCGGCGGGCGAAGCGGCCGCAGGCGCCGCCTGCCACACTGCACCGGCCAGCACGAAGGCCTGCATGACCCGCCGCCAGATACCGGCGCGGTGGATCAGGCGAACCACGGGATTACGATCACTCTCCATAGCATCCTTGTCCGCAGAGGAATGAGATGTTTTCCTGTGAATACGGCCGCTAAGCGGGCTTGGCTAGCCGGCCAAGTATATTCACGAATGCATTCAGGGGCCTGTGGGGCGCTGAGGCGCATTTTTGCACGAAAACAGGGATCGACCGTTGCAGTCTTCACGTTGCACATTCACGCCCATCGGCCTTCCTAAGGCTGTCTGATCCACGATGTCGCCGGGAACCCGATCATGTCCGCACCACAAGCCACGCCGTCCGAAAGCATTGCCCGATGACCGCCATCGAACGCGACAATCTCGCCGTCGTCACCGGCGCCGCGAGCGGGATCGGACTGGAAGCTGCCAAGGCGTTTGCCGCAGCGGGCATGCGCGTCGTCGTGGTGGACCGATCGGACGATGCGACGATGCGGGCCGCCTTGGAGATCGGCGACCTCGCGTTCCCGATGACGTGCGACGTGTCGGACCGGAAAGCGTTCGATACGCTCGCCGCGACGATCGGACAGCGGCACGGAACGGTATCGGTCCTGATGAATAATGCCGGCATCGGCGCCGGGGGCGACGTGCTCGCCCCGTCCGCCGATTGGGATGCGGTCCTCGGCGTCAATCTGATGGGCGTGGTCCACGGTGTGCAGGCGTTCGTTCCGGCGATGCTGGCCTCCGACGCGCCGGGCGTCGTCATCAACACCGGATCGAAACAGGGCATCACGCAGCCCCCCGGCAACACCGCCTACAACGTCAGCAAGGCCGGGGTGAAGGCGCTGACGGAAGGCCTTGCGCATACGTTGCGGTCGCATGCCGGCGGCCGGATCACCGCGCACCTGCTGATACCCGGCTTCACCTATACCGGGATGACAGCGCGCTCCGACGAAAAGCCCGCGGGGGCATGGTCGGCGAAGCAGGTCGTCGACCATATGCTAACAGGCATCGCCGCGGGCGATTTCTACATCCTCTGCCCCGACAACGAGACGACCACCGCACAGGATCACAAGCGTATCCTTTGGGCTGCGGGCGACATCGTGGAGAACAGGCCGGCCTTGTCACGCTGGCATCCCGACTGGAAGGACCGCTTCGCCCGCTACATGGCCGAGCGGTGAGGTCTGGTGGGGGTCGGAAGGCCAGCTTACCCTGCAAATTCATAGGTTGGTAAGCCGGGTGTTCGGGCAAATACCTCGAAAAGTACCCCGACGAATTCCGACGCCGGCAGCCCCGTTGCCGCGGAGGTGACGCGTGATGCCCAGTATCTTTCAAGCAACGCCGTGCATCGTGCCTAGAGTCAGGACTCATTGGTCATAGCCAGAAGATGACGGTAGCCGCGAGGGCGACGGCAGAGAAGAAGACGGTTGGGCATCGGTCGTAGCGAGTGGCGACGCGGCGCCAGTCCTTCAGCCTGCCGAACATGATCTCGATGCGGCTCCGGCGCTTGTTGTATTGGACCGGCTCGTTGCGCGATTTCCGACCTGGGATGCAGGGCTGAATGCCTTTGGCTTCCAGGGCGTCCCTGAACCAGTCCGCGTCATACCCTCGGTCGCCGAGCAGCCACTGTGCCTTGGGCAGATCGTCGAGCAGCGCTGCCGCGCCGGTGTAGTCGCTGACCTGCCCGGCGGTCATGAAGAAGCTCAAGGGCCGCCCGTCCGCATCACTGACGGCGTGAAGCTTGGTGTTCATGCCGCCTTTGGTGCGACCGATCAGCCGTCCAAGGCCCCCTTTTTAACCCGCAGGCTCGATGCCGTGCGGCGTGCCTTCAGGTAAGTCGCGTCGATCATGACCGTTTTCGGTACGGCTTCCGCTGCCGCAAGCCCCTCCATCATGCGCAGGAAAACACCCCTCTCGCCCCACCGCTTCCAGCGATTGTAGAGCGTCCTCTCGACTGCGCTCGAGACAGGCTTGTGCGGACCATACGCGCTCGGTGCATCACACAAGCGCAGTCCGTTGCGATTGACGAAGACGATGCCGCTGAGCACCCGCCGGTCGTCCACCCGCGGCTTGCCGTGGCTCTTGGGAAAGTACGGCTGCAGACGAGCCATCTGCTCATCCGTCAGCCAGTACAGGTCGCTCATCCACGGTCTCCTTGCGGAGCCTGAATCAGATCGCGCCTCTCACATCAATGAGTCCTGACCCTACGACCTCATTGCTGAGATGCTATGAATGAATGTCCGCTTCTGAGTAGCGGCTGTGTCACCTCGAACGACCGAATGTGCGTCTTTTTGGGCTGTTTCCCGCAGATCGAGCAAGTAGGGTTACGTCGCGCCTCCTCAATGGTATGAGAACCTATGCGCAAGCTCGTGCCCTTTTGGCGTGCCTGCTGCTGGTCCTCACGACATGGGCCGGCATGGCCCATGCTGCGGAAGCAGGCGGCGTCGAGATAAGCACGGCAGAGATGAATGCCCACGCACCGGGTGACGGCGACGAGGTCGCCGCCGACGCGGACAACGGCTTTCCGCATCACCATGCGAGCTGCCACGAGCACCACGCGAACACGCCGATCGAAGAGACGACGACGACCCCGATCCTCGCGGCATCGACCTTGCCGCCAGCTGATCTCAGCCGGGCGCTTAGCGGGCACGACACCGAAGCGGATCTCCGGCCTCCGCACGCCTGACGCGTCGATCGAGCACGCGCGGATGCGCGTCCGGGACACTATCTCAGGAGCAATTCATGCATCGCATCGTCGCGGCCGTCCTGGCCGCAGGCGCCTGCGCATCGTCGCTGCAGGCCCAGACCGACCGAACCGCCGCACCAGCGCCGGTTCTTACGCTCGCCGAGGCGCTCGACAGGGCGGGCGCGTCGTCGCCATTCCAGGACGCAGCAGCGGCCGGCATCCGTGCCGCCGAGGCGCAGCGTCGCGTCGCCGGCCTTCGACCCAACCCGTCTATCGTCGGCGAGGCGGAGAACGTCGCGGGCACCGGCATATATCAGGGGCTCAGATCGTCGGAGACGACGCTCGGCCTTGCGCTGCCGCTGGAGCTCGGCGGGAAGCGCGGCGCCCGCATCGCCGTTGCCGAGGCGCAGATCGGACGTGCCGGTCTTCAGGCCGAGATCGCGCGTGCCGACCTGCGGCTTCGGGTGACACAGACCTACAACGCCGCCGCCGCCGCCCAGCGTCGGGTCATCATCGCGGAGGATCAGGTAGGCATCGCGGCCGAAGTGCTGCGTGCCGCCCGCGTGCGGGTGCGGGCCGGCCGCGCATCGCCGCTCGAGGAGCAGCGCGCGGACGTCGCTCGCATTTCCGCCGAAGGGGCGGTCGAGCGAGCGCGACGGTCGGCCGAAGCTGCGTCCGGCAATCTTGCGCGGCTGCTCGACATGCCGGTGGGACAGCTCGATCGCAGCTGGTTCGACGCGGTGCCTTCGGCTGGCACTTTGCGACCGATGGCGGCGTCCGGGACCCTGACGGTCGCAGCGGCGCGCGCCGACCTCGATACGGCAAGCGCGCAGGTACGTCTGGCACGCAGCCAGCGGGTGCCCGACGTCACGGTCAGCGCCAGCGCGCGGCGACTTGAGCAGACCAACGACATCGCTGCGGTGTTCGGCGTCTCCATCCCGCTCAACGTATTCAACAACGGTCGCGCCAGCATCGCCGTCGCCGAAGCGCAGCGCGAGCAGTCGGATGCACAGCGGAGGGTCGCGCTGCTCGACGCGGCACAGGACATGGTGAACGCGCAGGCGGAGGCCGAGAACGCCGCCACCACGGCGCGCAACGCAGCCGGGCCGGCGCTCGCCGCGGCGACCGAAGCCGCTCGCATCGCCCGCATCGGCTACCGCGAAGGAAAGTTCGGGCAGCTCGACCTGCTCGATGCCGAACGCACGCTGCTCGAAACCCGTACGGCCACGATCGACGCGCTGGCCGCCTATCACGATGCGCAGGCCCGTTTGGAACGGCTGACTACGGCCGCGCCGCTCTCCAAGGACGATCAACGATGAATCGCATCATGAAGGCCGCCATGCCGGCGGTTCTGGCTCTTGCCGTATCCGGCTGTGGCCGGTCGGCGGAGCCTATGGAAAGCACCGGCGAAGCGGGGGAAACCAAAGGGGGCCGCTGCCGGCGATCCGATGACCGCTACGCTCTCGGCGCAGCAGATCGCCGACGCAGGCATCGAGGTCACCCGCCCGACCGTCGGCGGCGTCGCCGGCGCGATCGAGCTCCCCGCGACCATCGAGGGCGACCCGCAGGCCGTGCAGGTGGTCTCGGCCGCCATCGGGGGCCGCCTCGTCTCGCTGACGCGCAATCTCGGCCAGCCGGTCCGGCGCGGTGATACGCTCGCCATCATCGAGAGCCGGGAGGCCGCGAGCCTAAATGCCGAGGTGGAAGCCGCCCGCGCCCGCTCCACCCTGGCCCAGTCGAACCTGCGTCGCGAGCAGCGCCTGTTCGCAGAACGCGTGTCGCCCGAGCAGGACCTGATCGCCGCCCGCACCGCCGCGACCGAGGCGAACATCGCGCTGCGTCTCGCCCGTCAGCAACTGTCGGCCACCGGTGGTGGCGGTGGGGCGCTCAACCGCATCACCGTCCGGTCGCCCATCTCCGGTCAGGTGATCGCCCGCTCGGCCACGCTCGGCCAGCAGATCGCCGCCGACGCCGAGATTTTCCGGGTCGCGAACCTGGCCAAGGTGTCGGTGACGATGTCGCTGGTGCCGGCCGACGCCGGTCGCGTCGCGCCGGGCGCGCGTGTCGAGGTCACGTCGGCAGGACGGCGTCAGGAAGGACGCGTCACCTTCGTCTCGCCGATCCTGGATGAGACCACCCGCCTGGTGCCGGTGATCGCGACCATCGACAATGCAGGCGGCACATGGCGCGTCGGCGAGAATGTCAGCGTGTCGGTGTTGCTGCCGGCCACCCGCGATCGCAGCGTGGCCGTGCCATCCGCCGCGGTGCAGATGATCGGCGACAAGCCGCATGTCTTCGTCCGCACGCCGTCGGGCTTCAAGGCGACACCCGTGACGCTCGGCCGCACCAACGGTGGTTCGGTCAGCGTCACGGCCGGCCTGACCGGCGAGGAACGCATCGCCTCGACCAACTCGTTCACGCTCAAGGCCGAACTCGGCAAGGGCGAAGCGAAGGACGAGGACTAGGCCATGCTCGCCCGTCCCCTCCTGGCCCAAATCGTCACCATCGCCGTCGAGAAGCGCTGGCTCGTCCTGCTGTTGACGCTCGCCGCGGCACTCGTCGGGATGTTCGCCATCCAGCGGCTGCCGATCGACGCCGTCCCCGACATCACCAACAACCAGGTGCAGATCAACGTCGTCGCGCCAGCGCTTCTCGCCCGACCAGATCGAGAAGCAGGTCGCCTTCACCGTCGAGACCGCGCTCGCCGGCATCCCCGGTCTCGAACATACCCGCTCGCTCAGCCGCAACGGCTTTGCCCAGATCACCGCCGTTTTTGACGAGAAGACCGACATCTACTTCGCGAGGGCGCAGGTCGCCGAACGGCTTCGTACGGCGGAGGAGAGCCTGCCCGAGGGCGTGAACCCGCAGATGGGACCGATCGCCACCGGGCTTGGCGACATCTTCATGTGGACGGTCGAATACCGCGAGCTCGACCAGGTCAACCACCGCAACGGTGAGCCGGGCCTGCAGAAGGACGGCAGCTACATCACGCCGGAGGGCGACCACCTCGTCGATGCCGCGGACAAGGCGACCTACCTCCGCACCGTTCAGGACTGGATCGTCACGCCCCAGCTGAAGAGCAGCGCAGGCCTTGCCGGCGTCGACAGCCTCGGCGGCTACACCAAGCAGTATCTGGTCGTCCCCGACATCCAGCGTATGGCGGCGATGAAGATCACGCTTCAGGATCTCGCCACAGCGCTCGAGCGCAACAACACCAGCGCCGGTGCGGGCGTTGTCAACCGCAACGGCGAGGGGCTGGCCGTCCGTGCGGATGGTCGGGTGCGCAATGCCGACGAGCTGGCGCGGACCGTGATCGCCACACGCGAAAGCGTGCCGATCCTGCTGAGCCAGATCGCCACCGTCCGCACAGGACAGGCACTGCGCATGGGATCGGCATCCGAGAACGGGCGCGAGGTCGTCGTCGGCACGGCGGTGATGCGGATCGGCGAGAACAGCCGCACGGTGTCCACCGGGGTCGGCGAACGGTTGAAGGAAATCGGCCGCGCGCTGCCCGTCGATGTGGTGGTGAAGCCGGTGCTCAACCGCACCGAGTTGGTCAACTCGACCATCGCCACGGTCGCGCGCAACCTCGCGGAGGGGGCGCTGCTCGTCATCGTCGTGCTGTTCGCGCTGCTCGGCAACTTCCGCGCGGCGCTGATCGCGGCGCTCGTCATTCCGATTACGATGCTGCTGACCAGCGTCGGCATGTTGCGCGCCGGCGTCTCGGCCAACCTGATGAGCCTCGGCGCGCTCGATTTCGGCCTGATCGTCGATGGCGCCGTCATCATCGTCGAAAACGCGCTGCGCCGGCTCGGCGACGCGCAGCACGGCCGCAGCGAGCCGCTGCCATTCCGGCAACGCCTCGATCTGGTGGCGGCATCGGCGCGCGAGATGATCCGTCCGTCCGTTTACGGTCAGGCGATCATCATCCTCGTCTACGCCCCGCTGCTCACCTTCACCGGCGTCGAGGGAAAGATGTTCGAGCCGATGGCGCTGACCGTCATTATCGCGCTCGTCTTCGCCTTCATCCTGTCGATGACCTTCGTGCCCGCTGCCATCGCCATCTGGCTTAGCCGACCGATCAACGAGAAGGAGAGCCGGATGATCGGCTGGCTGCGTCGCCGGTACGAGCCAGGCCTCGGCAAGGCGATGGGGCGGCCGAGCGTCACGCTGGGCGTCGCGCTGGGTGCGCTCGCTCTCGCCGGGCTCGCGTTCACGACACTCGGACAGGAATTCCTGCCGCAGCTCGACGAGGGTAACATCCTTGTGCAGGCGGTCCGCATCCCCGGCACCTCGGTCGACCAAAGCCAGGAGATGCAGTTCCAGGTCGAGAAGATGCTGGCGCGTCAGCCCGAGGTCCGCTTCGCCTTCTCGCGCACCGGTACATCGGAGATCGCGTCGGACCCGATGCCGCCAAACGCCACCGACACCTTCGTCATCCTGAAGCCGCGTTCGGAGTGGCCTGACCCAGGCCTCAGCAAGGAGGCGCTGGTGGAGCGAATGGAGAAGAGGCTCTCGACGCTGCCCGGCAACGCCTACGAGATCACCCAGCCGATCCAGATGCGCTTCAACGAGCTGATCGCCGGCGTCCGCGGCGACATCGCGGTGAAGGTGTTCGGCGACGACTTCGGCGGCATGAACGACGCCGCCGACCGCATCGCCGACGTCCTGCGCAAGACGCGTGGTGCGGTCGACGTGCGGGTCGAGCAGACCGAAGGACTGCCGATGCTGGACATTCGCCCCAACCGCATGGCGATGTCGCGGATCGGAGTCACGGCCGGCGACGTGCAGGACACTGTTGCGGCCGCAATCGGCGGACGTGAGGCGGGCGTGATCTTCGAGGGCGATCGCCGCTTCCCGGTGGTGATCCGCCTGTCCGAGGCATCGCGGTCGGACCTGACCGAAGTGGCGCAGGTGCCTGTGCCGACCTCGGCCGGCGGCTTCGTGCCGCTGTCCACGGTGGCGGACATCGCGGTCGTCGACGGGCCGAACCAGATCAGCCGAGAGAACGGCAAACGCCGCGTCGTCGTTCAGGCGAACGTCCGCGACCGGGACGTGGCCAGCGTCGTGGCTGACGCGCGTGCCGCGATCGACGCGCAGGTGAAGATGCCACCCGGGACGTACGTCGAATGGGGCGGGCAGTTCGAGAACATTGCCTCGGCCCGCGACAGACTGCTGCTCGTCGTTCCCGTCTGCTTCGCTGTCATCATGCTGCTGCTCTACGGGGCGCTCGGTTCGGTGCGCGATGCGGTGATCGTCTTCACCAGCGTGCCGCTGGCCCTCGTCGGCGGCGTGCTGGCGCTGGTCCTCCGGGGAATGCCGTTCTCAGTGTCCGCCGCCGTCGGCTTCATCGCGTTGTCGGGCATCGCGGTGCTCAACGGGCTGGTCATGGTGTCGTCCATCCACGACCTGATGGGGCGTGGCATGGACCGGGTGCAGGCCGCCCAAGACGGGGCGCTCGCACGTCTGCGGCCCGTCGCGATGACGGCGCTCGTCGCCAGCCTCGGATTCGTGCCGATGGCGCTCGGCCACGGTGCGGGCGCGGAGGTTCAGAAACCGCTGGCGACGGTCGTCATCGGTGGCCTTATCTCGGCGACGCTGCTGACTCTGTTCGTCCTGCCGACGCTCTACGCCCGCTTCGGCGGGTGGCGAAGTCCGCCCGAAGCCAAGCCCGCTTCCTGAACGGACGTCTGTAGCCGGGACGGCCATCGGGCAACCGCTTGATCGGTGTGATGATTTAATCCGGCTGATTCAGACCCACCCGTCGTCACTTCCCGCATGCTACGGGTGCAACTTCAAGCGTAACCGCCCATATGATGATCTTGGGAGCGTAGCGATGAACAAGATGATGATGGACGAGCCGTTCCGCCCGGTGGGACTGACGCACGCGCAACAGGGCCTGCTTGGCCAGCCTTTGGAGCGGATCGACGGGCCGGCGAAGGTCACCGGCTCGGCTCCCTACGCTTATGAGGGAACGCCGCATGGCATTTCCTACGCCGCGATAGTCGGAACGCCCGTGGGTTCGGGCAGGGTCACCGCGATCGACGCCACCGCCGCAGAAGCAATGTCGGGCGTGCTCGCCGTCGTCCATGGCGATCCGCGAATGCCAGCGGGCGAGGCGAACAGCCGTGCGATGCCCACCATGGCAACAGACCGCATTTTCCACGTTGGCCAGCCTGTCGCGATCGTCGTCGCCGAAAGCTTGCTCGTAGCGCAGGAGGCCGCCGCGCTCGTTCGCGTCTCCACGGAGCCGGGCGAGGACCGCTTCGACCCGCGCGCTCAGCCGGTAGACCGCAAGCCGGCGATCGGGTTCCTGCCGCCAATCCGCAAGGGCGATCTGGACTCCGCGCTGGCCGCTGCCGCCGTCGTCTTCGACCGGACCTATACGACCCCGATCCACTTTCCCGCCGCGCTCGAGCCGCACGCGTCTACTGTGTGGTGGGACGACGGTCGCCTGACGGTGCGGTCGAGCAACCAAGTGATCGGCTCGGCGCGCACGACGATTGCCCAGGTTCTGGGGATCGATCCCGGCAACGTGCGTGTCCTCGCGCCTTATGTCGGTGGCGGCTTCGGCGGCAAGACCGGGGTTGGACCCGAGGTCATCCTCGCCGCGATCGCCGCTAAACGGGTTGGGCGGCCGGTCAAGATAGCCCTGCCGCGCCGCCAGACGGCATATATGGTCCACCACCGATCCGACACCGTGCAGCGACTGCGTATCGCCTGCGATGCCGATGGTCGTATCAGCGCGATGGCGCACGAAAGCATCGCTGCGCAGAACGACGATGGCGAATTCCTGGAACCGGTGCCGTTCGGCACGATGCCGCTCTATGCCGGCGAGACGCGGTGGTTCACGACCGACCTCGTCCGCGTCGACCTGCCCGCCACGGGCGCAGTGCGCGCACCCGGCGAGGCGGTCGGCACCTTCGCGGTCGAATGCGCCATGGACGAGCTTGCGGAGCAACTCGGGCTCGATCCCGTCGAACTGAGAAGGCGCAACGAGCCCGAGACCGATCCGCTGAACGGCAAGCCCTTCAGCACGCGCCGGCTGCTCGACTGCTACGACGAGGGCATGCGCCGGTTCGGCTGGGACCCGCAGCCGGCCGCGTCCGTGCGCGAGGGTGAGTGGCTGATCGGTACCGGCATGGCCGCGGCGCTACGGGGCAACTTCACCGTCAACGCTGAGGCGCGGGTGACGTTGGCGGCGGACGGCCGCGCAGTAGTAGAGACCGATATGACCGACATCGGTACTGGCACTTACACTATTCTGGCACAGACGGTGGGCGAGATGCTGGGCCTCCCGCTCGCTTCGGTCGAGGTGCGGATCGGCGACTCCGACCTGCCACCCAGCGCCGGCTCCGGCGGGTCGTTCGGTGCCGGCTCGGCCTGCGCCGCCGCAATTCTCGCGTGCGAGGATATCTTGGCTGAACTTGCGCTGCGGATGAACTCGGCGCCCGACGAGCTGAGACTAAAGGACGGCTGCGTCAGCGTCGGCGGCCGACAGGTCAGCCTGCTCGACCTCGTGCGCGGTGAGGCGATCGTTGCTGACGGCAAAACTGGCCCGGGGGCCGAGAGCAAGCGCACCAGCCAGGCAAGTCACGGCGCGCACTTTTGTGAGGTCGCGGTCAACGCAGTTACGGGTGAGGTGCGCGTGCGGCGCATGCTCGGCGTGTTCGATGTAGGTCGCGTCCTCAACCGCAAGACTGCTGCGAGCCAGCTGATCGGCGGGATCGGCTGGGGTATCGCCTATGCGCTATGCGAGGATGCCGTAGTCGACCCGCGCTCGGGGCGGTTCGTAAACCCGGACTTTGGCGAATATCATGTCGCGACCAACGCGGACGTGCCGAAAATCGAAGTGCACTTTATCGAGGAGATTGACGACTCCGCCAACCCCGCAGGCGCCAAGGGGGTCGGCGAACTTGGCATATCCGGTGCCGGTGCGGCCGTCGCGAACGCAGTCTACAACGCCACTGGCGTTCGGGTGCGCGACTTCCCGATCACCCTCGACAAGCTGTTGGACGGACTGCCGGCAAGTTGATTGGGCGACGTGCCTTAAGTGTTGCAGTCTGTCCCGCTGCACACGCCGTACGGACCGGCAAGCTCGATCGATGCCGGTCTGGCGCAGGCCGTTTTCGCCGAGCTTTGGTATGTGGTTGATGTTTTGATTCAGGAGGCTTGGGGCTGAACGCCCGCCGACACCGGACTAGAGAACCTTTTGGCGACCTTTTGGATCGATATTGGAAAGGTCGGCGGTCCCTAATGGAGGTATGGTCCGGCTCTCATGGAACAGCAGTCAGCTTGGTCGACGCGTAACGGTTCAGGATGGCGCGGAGATCATCGTTGTGTCCGTAGAAGGCGTGTCCCCGGCCGGGGACGTCCAGTCGCTCCGCCGACGGAAAGGCCTTCATGTACCGAGCAGCCGTGCCAAGCGGCAGGTAGTCGCACGAGCCGCGGATCAGCAGCGCGGGCGCCATCGAAAGCGGCTTCGTAACTTTCGGTTGCTGTTCGAGGGACGCCTGTAGTCGGAGTTGCGGATAAAGGTTGCCGCCAGCTGGAGACAACGGCCGTTTGAGCTTCGTCGTGGCGCCCTTGCATTGGTACCCATAGATGAACTCTGTTCGGGACGCCCGCGCCTGCTGAGTTGCCCGTGCTTCGTCCTGGCTCTGCCAACGTTCAGCAAGCTGAGGCGCATGGTTGATCAGCAGGAACAGGGTCGCATCGCGCAGGGTCGGCTTGAACCCGCCGTTCGTGTCGGTCTTGGAATAGTCCAGCGGCAACGGTTCGCCGGGGAAGTCACCCGGCGAATCGAGGATCGTCGCCGCCACGCGATCGGGGTGGGCGCGTACGTAGGCCGCGGCAAGCGAGGCTCCCCAGCTCTGTCCCCAGACCACGATCTTTTCAGCACCAGAGGCCGCACGTAGGGCCTCCAAGTCTTCCACTGCTCGGGCAACGGTATAATCTTGGACCGGCAGGTTGCCCGAGGCACCGCTTCCGGCCTGGTCATAAAAGATCGTCCTGAACCCGGCATCCCGAAACCCCTGCGCAACATCGAAATCCCTGTTGCGAACGAAAGTGCCTGGGCCGCCCGCAAGGAACACCACGGGCGTCTGGTGCCGCACAGACGTCGGGGAGAAAGACCACCATGCAAGCTCGGACCCAGCGGACGTCTTCAGATTACGATGGGGACCACGAGGGTCTATCCCGGGTTCCGCGCGGGGTAGCTCGGGGCTAAGCACCACTGCTGTTAAGAGGCTGGCAAGCGGGAGCGCAGCGAGGATGCCGGCGAAACCAGAAGCTGTTTTTTTCCGCACGCCAGCTCGGCTTGCCAGAAGTCGGGCAAACGCCGACGCCACTCCCGCTCCTGCCAAGAGTGGAACGGCAACGACTAGGAAGAGGGTCGGGGCATGCGGCGCAAACAGGTATAGCACACCGAAACTGAGACCTGCCCCAATGAGAGCGACTAGAAGCAGCCCAACCCAGCCAAGGACCTTTCGCATCTTCGCTACCCCACAACTGACCCCGTTACATATGCTACTCAGCCAGCGCCGGGATGCCAATCTGTTCGTAAGAGCGCAGTAGGACTAGTCCTTGATCACTCGAAGGGAGTGCCAAAGAGGCCGTGGAAAAGGATTTATCCTAGCCCCGGCGCCAGCTCGCCGACAGTTCCGAACCGACGGCTACGAGCGTGGCTGAAAGAGCGTTCGCTTCGTAGCTACTGTCCATCGGCCTTGGATGTCAGGTCAGGGGGCCTAACGGACCGGCTTTCGCCGATCCGCTGTCAGACTGAGGGTAGCGGCGATCGTTCGCCAGCGTCGAGTGATGCTGCCTAGCCTGGGATGTGGATTCCGCACAGCTTGTTGCCGTCGGGGTCGCGCACATAGGCCAAAGTGATGGTTCCCATCGCCGACTCACGTGGGCCAGGTCGATCCTCGATCGAGGTGCCGCCGTTGGCGATAGCTGTATCGTGAAAGAGTTCGACCTGCGCGGGCGAGTTGCATGAGAACGCTACGGTGCTGCCGTTAGCTACCGTCGCTGGTTCATCATTGATCGGCTCGCTAACGATGAAGTTCGTCCCCCCCTCATGACGATAAAATAGGCGGGTATGGCCGCTGCCGGCTACGTTCAGCGTGGCTTCGCCAGCGCCAAGGGCGCCGAGCACGGCATTATAGAATCGCTTGGATCGCTCGATGTCGTTGGATCCTACCATCGTATGGAACAGCAAGTTTTCTCTCCTACGTGATTTCGAGCGGCCTAAAACACGCTCGTCGATGCCATTAACCCGGATATGGAAGTCATTCCCACCCCGAATGCCGAGCCAACACTCGGCGGCGGGCGTACCCGCTGCTCGGCGTAAGTTTGGCTGATCACGACGTAACGCATGAGATCGTGAACGAGCGTTCAAGGCTGGGCTGGATGAAGGGGCGGATTTACGGCCGCGATTGGGTCTAATAACCCCCTTAACCCAGGGCACGCCTACCTCACCGAACATGTTGAGCAGCGCCGCCTTGAGTTCGAGCGATTCCCATTGCTGCATAGGATTGAGATGCTGACGGGATCGGGCAGCAGGCGAACGCCAAACCTTTGAACGTCCCGCTCGCCTTGTATCCAAGCTTGTGCCGATCGAACCTCCAGTCCGGGTCGCGGGAGGTCTGGCCTATGTACAGGCCTTGGCGTTCCAGAAACGCTGGGTAATGTATTAGCACTACATAGACGAATGCCTTGCTCGGCTTTGGCCGGCAGTCGTCGCGCGCAAAGCGCTGGCGGCTTGTTTCGCCGCCGCCATTCAGATCGCAGCCCTTACCGCGTTGGCAGCGGCGCGGGCAAGGCGGTTCACGCGACCCATGACCAGCGCTCGAGCCGCCTGCTTTACGCGAAGCCAGGTCTCGTGTTCGTAGATGGCGCCGGCGAGCGCACGAACTGGCAGCGCACATCGGCGATGTCGAGGAATACCGCACACGCGCGCGATCCATGTTCGACGCGGTCGAAACCGGGACCATCGTCCCGGACGTGTGGCGCACTTACGACGTGTCCGAGGCTGGAGGGGCGCACGCAGACCTCGAGGGCGGCCTTTCTTACGGAGCGATCGTGCTGACACCCCGATAAAGGTAGAGATCGGGTGACGGATCTTGCCGAGACATGTAGCTCTACGCGTACAACCGTCAGTTGTGAAACCAACGTGCAAACGACGTTTTTTCCGCAAAGTTCGGTGCGTCAGGAGTCCGCAACAGATCGTCTGCGTGGGGAATGACCGGCCATCCAGTGAAGACTCACTGTCTCCACACGGTTCGTACCCGCCGAGATGAACAAGCCTCCGCTTCCGGGGAGGGGATAGATGCCGTCGAATGACCGCAATCGGGTCATTCAATTAGCTTGAAACGAGCCACTCGCGTAGAAGGTTCGTCACCTCTCCTGCGCGCTCCATCGGCGATAGATGACCGCAAGACTTTAAGAGGTAAAAACGTGCTCCAGGTATTTGTTGCGCGAGGTCTCGGGCATCGGCAAAGGAACAAATTTTATCCCGGTCGCCTACGGCTACCAACGTTGGAACCCGAATTGCGGCGATCGCTTCTGCGATGTTGGGTCGGGCAAGCAACGCACGCTGTTGCCGCGCGAATACGACCTTACCAACACGCTCAGCCATTGCGAGGGCAGGGCCGCTTACAATCGCTGAAAGCTGTGGGTCGGCATGTGGAGCGGTAGCGATCAAGCCCTGATCGGCGACCGAACGCGTCCGCGCTTCCATAGATGCGCGCGTTCCGAACATCGCGATGCGCACGACCCTTTCAGGCGCCTGTCGCAACACCTCCAGCGCGACATAACCGCCAAGGCTGACGCCCGCGACGGCGAACCGTGGCGGGGCGTCGGCGAGCACACGGGAAGCCATCGCAGCGATCGTCTCGTCCTGAGAAAGGTCGCCGAATTCCGGCTCAGCAACGTCGCCCAGATCCATGATCTGCCGAGCCCAGAGTTGTCCGTCGCATCCCATCGCAGGGAGCAGCATCAACGGCGTGCGGGTCATGTCGCTTCTCCGGAAAGGCGGGGCACGTTCAACCGGCCACGAAAGGGAAGGCTAGGGCAATTATGCCTACCAGCGTCATCACTGCGCACACCATAATCGCCGGAAGCAACGTGAAGCGCTGATGGTCGGCCAGGTCGATCCCCGCCAGGCTGACCAGCAGATAGGTCGAGGGAACCAGTGGGCTGAGCAGATGCACGGGTTGGCCCATAAGCGACGCGCGGGCGATCGCCATCGGCGACACGCCGTAATGAGCACCCGCCTCCGCCAGGATCGGCAGCATCCCGAAGTAGAAGGCGTCGTTGGAGATGAAAAATGTGAACGGCAGGCTGAGCAGCGCGGTGATCGGCGCCATGTACGGCCCGAGAACCGGCGGGATCATGCCAACGACCTCTTTGCTCATTGCCTCAACCATCCCGGTGCCACCGAGGATGCCGGTGAAGATGCCCGCGGCGAAGATCAGGGAGACAACTGAAAGGACGTTGCCGGCATGCGCGGCGATCCTCTCCTTCTGTTCGGCAACGCCGGGATAGTTAACAATCATCGCAATCGCGAAGGCGATCATCATCAGCACCGACAGTGGTAGCAGGCCCCACACCAGAAGAGTCAGCAGTGTGACAACCAGCAGACCGTTGAACCATATCAGCCTTGGTCGGCGCGCCTCGGGATATTGAGAGACAGCCATGTCGGTGATCTCCGCCTCATCCCGGGCCTGCACCGCACCGATGCGGACGCGCTCCTTGCGGCCGAACCACACCGCCAAGGCGAGCAGGCTGGCTAGTCCGGCGACCATGCCGGGGATCAGCGGCAGGAACAGCGTGGCAGGATCGAGCTTTAGCGCGCTGGCGGCGCGCGCGGTTGGCCCACCCCAGGGTGTCAGGTTCATGATGCCGCTGGTCGCCATCAACAGGCAGCACAGGTACAGCCGGTTCATGCCGTAGCGCTTATAAAGGGGCAGCAGCGCGGCGATCGTGATGATGTACGTCGTCGATCCGTCTCCATCTAGACTGACGAGCGCGCACAGCACTACAGTGCCGAGCAGGATACGGGTAGGATCGCCGTGCACCAGGCGGATCAGCTTGCCTACGAGCGGATCGAACAGGCCGGTATCGGTCATGACCGAGAAGAACAGGATCGCGAACAGCAGCATCACGCCGGTCGGCGCGAGGTTCTTGATCCCGTCGATCATCATATCGCCAAGGCCTGCGGCCTGACCGGCGACGACGCCGAATATCGTCGGGATAACGATCAGCGCAACTAGCGGGGTCATCCGCTTGGTCATGATGAGCGTCATGAAGGTGGCCACCATCAGGAAGCCGAGCAGCGCCAGATTCATGGGCGTATATCCTTGATGGTAAGGGTCAGAAGGTGACGGCAACGCGGGCACTGACGGTCTCGCCGTCGTCCCTGCCCGTAATCGCCCCAGTGCGGTTGTCAGTGTTCCAGTGGATGCCGTTCACCTGCACCCGCGTGAAGCTGTTGAGATACCAGTTGACACCAAGCGTTCCCGCCCAGCCCTCGCCGCCGGTAACGAGGTCTGTGTAGTCTATGCTCTCGTAGCGCACCGTCAGTTCGATTGCGCCGGAACCACCCTCGAATGTCGGTTTAAGCACCTTCGGCTGGCCGAAACTGCCAAGACGCGGATTGTACGGCGGCAAGTCTCCGGTAAGGAAGAATCCGCTGGATACGCTCCACGCCTTGCTGGTGAAGTCGGGGCGTCCGGCGTCAAGTCGCGCATCGCGGCGGCCGGCTTCGACCATCAGCCACGCCGGACCACGATAGCCGCCAAGCTCGACGCCGTAGCCCGTGGTACCAGTCCCGCCGATCAGCGGACCGGTCGAAACGCGGAGTCCGCCATTGAAGCGTCCGCCGATCACCGTGTTGCGGGTCAGCGTCGTCGCGGCCGGCGACAAGCTTTCATCGAAAGCCCACAGACCCACGTGCAACACGCTGTCGTCGGTCTTGATCGGGTTCCAATGCGCGCGCCCGAGAACGGTGCGTCCGTCGCTGACGGTCTGCGTACCATCGACGCGGTCGCCGGTGACTGTCAGCGAGGCGTGGCCGGTCTTCCAGAACAGGCGCGGCATGATACCGATGCCGTAGAAACCGCGCTGCGGGATGATTGCAGTGGCGACCGTGGTGCGTTCGAGGAAGGGCGTCGAATCCGACCCTGTCGATCCTTCGAATCCGCGATCATTGAACAGATGGCCGGCGCGCACGTCGTAATCGATCCCCGGTCTGATCCGGTCGCGCCAGCCCATGAAGGCGGTAACGACATCAACCTCGTTCTCGGAAAAATCTGCCTCGAACTGGTAGAAGAAGTGCGGGCCGACGCCACCTTCGAGCCCTAGGCGCAGTGCGCGCATGCCAGTGGTGGTGAGATTACGCGCATCGGACCTCGATCCGAAGGTGCTGCTGACGTCGGCAAGGATGCGGCCACGCGGCTTGAACGTGTAGATTCCGTCCGCGGAATGGAAGACGGGCAGGCCCGATCCCCATTCGGTTGTAACACCTGAGGGGTTGTCGCGCGCAGCAATGGCCTGCGCCACGTTGCGGTCAGCGGGACCGGGGGGCGCGAGTTGTGGCGCGAAAGGGGTTGTGGTGCGCGGAGTGGTGTTGGCCTGCGCGACTTGGATCGGCGGGGTGGTACTGGAGGCTGTGGCCGCAGACGCGGGCGCGGCTTGGACGAGCGCCTGTTGTCCGCTTTCGATCCTGTCGAGCCGGGCCTTCAACGCTGCTATTTCAGCCGCTTGCGCCCGGACGAGATCGGCAAGCTCGGACCGGCTCGGAGTCTGAGCCAGGGCGGGGGTGGCGGTGGTAAGCGCGAGCAACGCGCATCCGGTACGCAAGATCATGGCTGGGGAGCTCCGGCAAGGATCGCCTGCCAGTCGCGCAGGAAGCGCTGGCGGGTGATGCGGTCAAGGTGGACGAGCAGTTGAGGCCCGACGCGGATGGGACGAGATTGTGGTATTGGCAGGCGGCGAGCGGCAACGTCGAGGCGCACCGGCCAAAGGCTTCGCGCGGCGAGCAGGACTTGCCCCCGCCGGGACAGCAGAAAATCGAGGAACAGCTTAGCGCTAGCGGGCGCGCGGGCATCGCGAGCGATGAAC
The DNA here is from genome assembly GCF_016743815.1 of Sphingomonas aliaeris. Taxonomy (NCBI): domain Bacteria; kingdom Pseudomonadati; phylum Pseudomonadota; class Alphaproteobacteria; order Sphingomonadales; family Sphingomonadaceae; genus Sphingomonas; species Sphingomonas aliaeris. The sequence continues at coordinate 136,243 of NZ_CP061035.1, forward strand.
GCGATGCGCGACGTCACAATAGTATAGTCGGTCGGAAGCACGACGCCGAGACGGCGATCGCGCTTTGCCTGTTCCAGTGCATACGATCCGATGACGTTATAGGCGATCGCCTGCTTCCCCGTGGCGACGGCGGCAAGCATCGGTTCGGTTCTCGCCTGCAATACAGGCTTGGTCGCGGCGATGGCGCGCAGTAGTGCGCGCGTATCGCGGGTGATCGCAAGGTCTTCTGCCAGATAGAGATAACCGACATTGGAGCGAGCGGGATCGAAGGTTGTGACCTTACCGGTGAACGCGGCGCGACGCACCCGCAGCATTCTCTCCAGCGCGACATGGCTGCGCGGCATGGACGCATCTGGGATCAGGCGCCGATTGTAGACGATGCCGATTGGCTCGGCGGTGACGCCGTAGCCCATGTTCTTCCACACCGCCTGCGAAGGCAGTGCGGGCTTTTCCGGGCTTGCGTAGCTTTGCGCATAGCCGTCGTTGATCAGCTTGACCTGCAACGCCATTGCCGACGACCAGACGAGATCCGCGGACGGACGTTTGGCGCGCGTTTCGGATACCAGCCGGCGATAGATATCGAGCGAGCCGAGATCGGCATAGCGCACCGCGATGCCGGGATAGGTGCGGCGGAACGCCGCGACGACACCGACCAGTTCCGCGCGGTCTGCATTGCCGTAGATCGTCAGGCCGCCCTCGGTGCGCGCTGCAGCGATCAGTGTGTCGTACGACCGCGGATATCCCGCCGGCCGCATCTGCGCATGCGCTGGCAGCGCTGCCACCTGCGCGGCTGCCATCAGAAATAGGACAGACCTCATCCCGGCTCCTCTCGCTTTTCCGCTTCTATGATCGGATAAGCTGCGCCTGTGAGATACACTTCGATCCTGTCAGCAACCTTTCACCGGATCCGTCTATGCGTATCCTGATGGTGGAGGACGATGCCGCACTGGCGCGCAGTATCGCAGCGCTGCTGCGCGCGGGCGGTCATGCGGTGGATCACACGGCGAGTGGCGAGGAGACGCTCGCGTTAGTATCGGGCGAACCCTACGCTCTTCTAATACTCGACGTTGGTCTGCCGGACATCGACGGCTTCACCGTGCTGGAACGATTGCGGCGGCGCGGGGAAAAGGTGCCGGTGCTGATGCTGACCGCGCGCGACGCGCTCGACGACCGGGTGCGCGGGCTGGATCTTGGTGCCGATGATTATCTGCGCAAGCCGTTCGAACCCAGCGAACTGGAGGCGCGAGTGCGTGCACTAGGCCGCCGGCGGGGCGGCGATCCAGCGGCGGTTGTGACGATAGGCGCACTGGTTCTCAACCGCTCGTCTGGACAGGCGGAGATTGCCGGCCGGATACTTGACCTGCGGCGCCGTGAATATGCGGTGCTCGACACGCTTGCGACGCGGGCAGGACAGGTGGTGGCGCGTGAACTGCTACTGGCGGAGGTATTCGGTTACGACGAGCCGGTCGGACCGAATGCGATCGAGGTCAACGTCACACGCCTGCGCGGCAAGCTAGCGCCGGACGGCCCGCAGATCCGCACCATCCGCGGGGTCGGCTACCTTCTTGACCCAGAATGACGCAGCCCCGTTCGATCGCCTTGCGCACGCGACTGCTGGTTGCGATGCTCGGGCCGCTACTGGCAGTGGCGATACTGCTGGGAATAGCTGGTGCGGCGCTGATCGCCGATGTCGTTCGTCGCACCAACGATCGCGTGCTTGGAGGCGCCTTGGGTGCGATTGCTGAGACGGTACAGGTTGAGCGCGGCGAGGTGACGCTCGACCTGCCGCCCGCGGCCTTTGGTATGCTGGAGAAAAACGAGCGGGACAACGTCTACTACCGCATTGCGGTGGGGTCTGACCTTCTCACGGGCTACCAAGATTTGCCTGCGCCGGTGCCAAATGAATTGGCGGTTGACCAGCCGCGCTTCCGTTTTGCGGTGTATCGTGGGCAGCAGATCCGCATCGCAGAGGTGCGTCGTTCCCTGCCGGCAATCGATCGTCCTGTCGTCGTGCAAGTCGCCGAAACGCTTGACGGACGCGGGGCCCTCGTCCGTCGTCTAATGACAGCATTGCTGGTCGGAGAGCTGGCTCTTGTAGGAATAGCCATCGTGCTGCTCCGTCCCGCTTTAGGTTGGAGCCTCCGCCCGCTCGCAAAATTGCGAGGCGCAGTCGAGGCTCGTCGAGGCCCCGCCGCACCTGACCTGTCGCCCATCGATGCGGGACCGCTTCCGTTCGAACTTCGCCCGCTTGCCGATGCGTTCGACCGTCTCCTTGCTCAGCTTGATACCGCCACCGCAGGCACCCGTCGTTTTACCGCCGACGCGTCACATCAGATGCGTACGCCACTGTCGGTGTTAAAAGTACAGATCGAGCTCGCGCGCCGTGGATCGCATGAGGCGTTAGACGAAATCGCTACGGCCGTGGCTCGGCTGGAAAGGCTTTTGGTGCAGCTGCTCGCCCTCGCCCGTGCGGAAGAAGCAGGTGTTTCTCCGCCACTGGAACGCGTCGATCTACGGGAGGTGGCAGTCCGGGTTATCAGCCGTCGCATCGGGGAGGCGATCGCTGCAGGCGTCGAACTGCAGCTCGATGCACCGGACACAGCGGTGTCGGTAACAGGGCATCGTACGTTGCTGGTCGAGATACTGAGCAACCTCATCGACAACGGGATTCGATATAATCGGCGCGGTGGCGCGGTGACGGTCGCGATGGGACACCAAGACGGCGCGACGATATTATCGGTGCGCGACGACGGCCCTGGTATCGCCGTGGGCGATCGGGAGCGGGTATTCGACCGTTTTGTCCGGCTCCGGCCCGCGGACGGTATAGACGGAAGCGGGCTGGGCTTCGCGGTCGTCCGCTCGGCGGCGGTACGCATGGGCGCGACGGTGTCGCTGGACGACGCCTCGCCTGGGTTGGTGGTACGGCTTCGATTCCGAACGGAAGAGGGTGCACTATCAACCCAATTGCGCCAAATGGTAGGACCGGCAAGGTAAGGCAAATTGAATGCCTGCCAGCAACTGAACCAGAACTCTCCTCAGTACCATAGAGGTTCGATTTCGCCGGCATGATCACGCGTTCCCCGGCAGGGACGTCGCATGATGAGACCATGCGAGGTTCTTGCCAGTAACACTGGAATCTATATGAACCTTTCTTGAGCCAAATGGTAGGAGATTGGGAGATGTTCCTTTGGTTCGATCTTGGGATCGCCAGCGTCCTTTCGAGCGCCGACTCCAACGTACATTCCTTGCAGAGCTTACGCGCGCGAACACCCATTCAAGCCGTCGGGGCGCCCATTTTGCCAATCGAGGCTAGCCTCCTCACCTGACCGAGCGGCTGGTTTCAAATGCGGCCTCGACTGTGCTGAATGACCGACTTTGGGTCTTCCTGCCTCAAGTGCTACCTACTGGTTTCGGCTTTCGCGGCTTAGGTGTAGGCAGCTCGGCCGCCGTGAGGCGCAGCAGCTCGCTAAGCCATTCGGCATCGTCCCAACGATCGGCCGCGATGAGCATCTGCGGTTTGGCACCTGGATAAGGCGGCGAGTCCGACACCGGTTCGGCATGGGCACGGCCCGACACCGTCGGCTTGACGAAGAGCTGATCGTCGCACACCGAGCCGATCATCTTACCGTCGACGTAGACGCCGTATTCGCCGAACATCGGCTTGGCTGCGACCACGCCAGCGCGCGTCGCCTGTCCAAGTAGGAAATCGATTGTTCGTTGCTGCGTCGCCATACAGCGAACCTAACAGACAAGCCTCGCCGCGGGCAACGGACCGAACATGGTCTGCATCGTTGACCGCGCTGAGCGAGGGGCCGGCTTTCCTGAAAGGTCGAAGTGCCGCTGAACAGCCGATCGTGGGCCTCGTAGGACGAAGTGTCAGCTCTAGGCGGTAGGATATTCAGAAGCCTCGCTGGAAGGCGAACGTAAATCGATACGATGGTGGCGTGCTGCCCAGGGGACGGACATCTTGGGCTGGCGTGGCCTTGGTCAGCGTCAGACTACCGTCCGCTAGAACCTTTATCTGCCGAGCTTGCCCAATATGTCATTCAGGACATTACCGCCTCCGCTGCCGCCGCCAAGTAATCCCCCCAGTATCCCGCCCGGCCCGCCGCTGCCTGCGCTGGCGCCGCCTCCAAGCACGCTTCCCAAGATACCCTCGAGTCCACCCCCGGTCTCGTTGTTGCCCCCCGATTGCTTGGCAAGGTAGCCCGCGACGAGCATCGCCAGCAGCGGCAACATCTTCTTCAACAAGTCGGGCGAAAGACCGGTCTTTCCCGCGGCGTCGGACGCGACTGCACGGCTGGTCTCCTTCGTACCAAAGATCTGGCCCAACACATCGTTACCTGGGCTTGGATCGGTTGGTGCCGGGTTGGTAACCTGGTTCAACAAATCTCCGCCGCCAAGCCCGGCAAGGATGCCGGCCAAACCACCAAAACCGCTCGGATGCACTCCGGCCTGGTTCTGCATTCCGCTCAACACTGCGGGAAGTAAGGCGGCCATGCCAGACTGAGCCGTGCTATCGTCGACGTTCAGTTCTCGCGCGACCGCGCTGATGCCGCCATCGGCTTGCAATGCCTTTAGGATGTCCATGTTCTTCTCCCGGTTTGACGGTCAACGCTTCGGGTCGACTTGTTGTGCCGCTTTGTCCGAGGCCCGGCGAATGTCCTCGCTACGCTAGGCCGACGAGCGAGGTGGGTCTATCGAACACCGATACTCATCGACGAAACCCGCTATCAAGCAAAAGAGCGTCCGAGTTTCCTCGAACGCCCTCTTTCAACAAGCCGCTTGGGAGCAACCTTTTATGTATCTAGGCCCCGAGTTCCTTAAATACCATTAGAGAGGTTGGTATCCGCGTCATTGGTGCGCATGTCGTCGGCTTGATTCTGCCCGGTTGCCCTAACGGCTTCCGCGGTGTTCTCCAGGGTGGCTTCGGCTGCCGCATTGCTGGTGTCATCGGCCGCGTCTTCCAGGTTATCGGCGACGGCCTCCGTGTTCGACTCGATGTTATCCGCAGCCTGTTCACGCGGGCTGGAGTTGCACGCGGCCAGAGACATTAGACCCGTGGCGACGGCGAATACGAAGATCTTCTTCATTATGAACCCCTTGTTATGGAAATGTACGGATACACCAACTGTTGTCGAGTTCAACGCGCACTGATTTCAGAGCCGCACGAACTCGAACCCGGTATCCGAAAACCCGCTTCGTCTTGATCGTGACCGTCGAGCCGACAGCCGCGAAAAAGCCCCGAGCCGATCTCATCGACGTGGCGCCGTCTCGGTAAGGCACGCCAACATCGATCGCGCGAAGACCGGCCTTCCTGAAACACGGATGTCGAATCTGAACAAAGTGCGCACCGCAGGTATTGTTCATCGTATGTATAAAACGGGCCGCAAGGAGACCCGACATCCCTCACGCCAGCAATATCGTCTTATGCGCAGGCCCGGATAGCCCGCACGCCTTCGATATCATTCCCCTCCTGCCGAGGAACGGCGCGCTCGATGCGCGTTGCCCGGTCTGCCGCGGCCACGGGCAGTGGAATATGGAAATCGATCTTGTAAGCTTCCGTTGCAAACGGGCGATCTGCGATCAGTGTCATGGAGCGGGATGGATCGAGACCGGGAATGATTCCGTCGGCCACCCGGATATCGTCATGACGGCCGACGGCCATCCGCAGTGGATCGTTGCGTTCGACGCACCGTCGACCGGTTGAAAAGATAGCCTGACAAAGAGAGCTCTGCATTTCGTGTCGGCGGGGTCAATGTGCTTCGCGGCCTCCGCGTTTTCGCCCGAGAGGCCTAAGTTCGCCGAAGTTGTTGCCTCGAGGACTGCGGGGAGACTTCCGTGGGCCTTCGAGAGCGCTATATTTATCAGGTAGACGATGGGAGCTGATGTATCTCCTGTCCTATTGTGGTTGATACCGAGTTTAAGATTATCTTGCCGCTGTCGCCTCGATCTCGACCAGAAAGGCCGGGCCGGCTAGCGCGGCAACCTGTATCGTCGATCGGGCGACCGTGCCCGGGTTTTCCGTGGTTCCGAAAAACTGCTTGAAGCCGTCGTTCATGCCCGCGAAATCCATTTTCCCACCGAGTTTCGGATCGCCGGCGACGAACACGGTCAGCTTGATGATGTCGCTCATCGCATATCCGTGCTGTTTCAAAATCGCCTTGATCTTGTTCAACACGCTGATCGTCTGGATCTTTGTGTCGCCAAAGTCGGCCGCCGTCAGCTGCGCCGGGGGGATTTTGCTGGCCGGATCGATCGGTGCGGCGAGTTGGCCGCTGAGGTACAGGGTCGTCGCACCGGGCTTTACCGTCACCGACTGCAGGATCAGCCCGGCCGGCGTGTTGGCATGCTTCTCGACGGTCTGGGCCGTGGCGGGTGTGGTTAGCAATGCAGTGGCGAGGATCGCCGCGTGTAGATTACGGTTCACGTGTATTCTCCAGTTGAAATATCGGGTCGCGGCAAGGAACCTATCATAGTCGTCGTTCAGGCTGCACGGCTGACGAGCCCCGGTGTGACCAGCGCCTGCGCGGTAACGCGCCGGGCAAGCGCCAGCACCTGCGCACGCGCGGAATGGATACCGCCTTCCTGCCATCCGGGAGTCTGGCTGAGCGCCGCCCCTGCAAAATAGACCCGGCCCTCGGGCGCCTGAAGGAAGCGGAAGGCGCTGGTATCGATATGCCCCTCCTGATGGCCATTGGCGCTGCCCGCATTCCAGTCGGGCCAGGGTCCAAGGCTGTACGGGATCTTGTTCCAGTTGATCGCGATACCGTTGACCAGATCGGCACCGTGGCCCGGATGGAGCTTGTCGACCACGCCGCGCGTGAAGGCGATCTGTTCGGCGATCGGCCGTTTCTGGAATTCCTCCGCGTTCGATCCTGCGGAATAGCAGCCGAGCAGCATCCCCCGTTCGCTGTGCAGCCCGGCGGATGGATACCAGACGAGCGTCGTCGGTCCGCCGACGAACGATATGCCGCCGTAGATCTGCTCCTTCTCCCAGAAGCGCGCGCTTTCGAACGCGACCTTGTTCGAATAGTCATAGACCACGCTTGCGATCGTCTTCTTGAGCGTGGGTGAAAAATTGGTGTCGATGCGCGCGAGTACCGGGAATGGGATCGTGCAGATCAGATAATCCGCCGCGACCGTCTCGAACGCGCCGCTCGCCTTGTCGCGATAGATTACTTCGACATCGCCGGAGCGCTGGCGGATCCGCGTCACCTCCGCACCGCGCAGGGCGGGACGCCGCAGCGCATTGTCCATCGCGGCGTGGATACGGTCCATCCCGCCGACCGGCTCGAACATCGTCGCCTGCATGTACAGATTGTCTTCGAACAGCGTCATCGGCAGCCGCTGGTTGGCGAGCAGTTGGTCCAGCGGCATCGCGGTCGACCGGGAAGCGAAAGTGACCCCCGCCCCCGGCGCGGTACCGAAGCCGGAGCGTTCGGTGCCGATGAAGCGGCCATCCTCCCCCAAATCGCCATACGCCTTCAGAAAAGGCATCAGTTTCTCGCGATCGGCGGCCGTCAATTCGGTATCGAGCGATCCTTTCCCGATCGCTTTCGCCAGCAGCTCCGCGATCCGGCCGCGCATGTCGTTGATCGCGGTGCGCATCCGGATCTTCGACCCGTCATCGGCCATGACATAGGCCGAGCGGCTGGAATTCACCTCGACCTCCAGTGGCACGCCGAACTTCTTGGCATAGCCAAGCAGCCCCTGATGAAAACTCGGGATGCGCGCGGGACCGGCGTTGAAATAGATGCCGTCCGAGAAGCTCGCGGTCTGGGTCTCCGCGCCGTTCATCTCGATCTTGTCGCCGTCGCGCACCGTCCAGGCGCGCCCGCCGACGCGGGTCCGCGCCTCCAGCAGCGTTACCAGGAAACCGGCCTGTTCCAGTTCATAGGCGGAAGTGAGCCCCGCAATCCCCGCACCCAGCACGACGACATGCCGCCCCTTGCCCAGCGTCGGAGTCAGCGCACTCATATCCTGTGCCTGCGCGGTGCCGATAAGGCCGAGCGAGTGCATCGCCCCCAACGTCGCGCCCAGCCCGCCCGCCAGACCGATCCGACTCAAAACCGTCCTGCGTGTCACCATGACGTGATCTCCATTCCTGTGATCGTGGAGCCGCGACGCAGTCCGCGCCGCGGCGGCAGCATCAAATGTCGACGGACAAAGTCGCCTGGAACGTGCGCGGGCTGAGCGGGCGGAAGAAGCCATCCCCGGTCAGCGCCGGCGAAATGAACGACAGCACGTCCTTGTCGAACAGATTGTCGACATTGACGCGAATGCGGGCGTTGCGCACCGGTCCGATCGAGAAGCCGTCGCCGATGTCGGCATAGGCCGAAACGACGGTGAAGCCCGGCAGCGAGGATCCCGGCGTATTTTCGAACGTCGATTGGCGGCGGCTGGTATATTTACCCGTGACATTGGCCACCAGCCACGGCGCCGGTTCGATTGTGACACCACCCGAGACCACCCATTTCGCGCTGTCCGGGAGATATTTGCCCGCGATCAGATAAGTTCGTGCTGCCGCGACGATGTCGTCCTGGAACTGCGCGTGATTGTAGGTGATGTTGCCGTTGAAATAGGCGGCGCCGTGCAGGAACGCCGGTTTGTAGTTCGCCAGCAATTCCGCGCCATAAGCCTCGACGCCGCCGACATTCTGGAAGAACGTCTCGGTCACGTTGGTGGTGCCGGGCAGGATTGACGCGATCGACTGGATGCGGTTGTCGAACTTCGTGTAATACCCGGTCAGCGACGCGAAGAATTCGGGACGCGTCGTGCGCAAGCCGATCTCGACATTCTTGGACCGTTCCGGCGCGGGCGCGCCGACCACCGCCGGGGAGTTGGTAAAGGCGACCGAAAAGATGTCATCCATGCCTTTTGGAAGCGCCAGATTCTCGGCATAGGATGCGAACAGCTGCGTACGTAGGTCGTTGAAACGGTACAGGATGCCGGCGGTCGGCAGGAAATAGTCCTTGAACTGCGCACGATTATATTGTGGTCCCCATCCGGCCACGTTCACGCCGTTCACCGTCCGCGCATAATCGGCGAAGTCGCGATATCCGCGCTGCTGATAATCGAGGTTGAGCGCCTTGACGCCCAAGTCGAGACTGAAGGCGGGGGTCAGGTCGATCCGGTCGCGAACGAACATCTGCAGGGTCGCGCGCTTCGACCGGTAATCGCGGCGGCCATAGACCAGTTCGTCGTAATTCGGGGCGCTGGCCGGCGATCCGTCGATCGTGTTCTGGCGACGCTGATAGCGCCGATACCGATCGTCCTCCGCCCAGATGCCGACATCGATCGAATGGATGCCGACGTTCGCATGCAGGCTTTGCAGTATGCCCTGTCTGTAGCCGCCAAGGCTCGACACGCCGAACTGGGTGCCGCGTGGGGCGGTGAGCGCCAGCCCCGACACCAGCTGCTGTCGATTGTAGAAGGTCAGCGTATTGGCATAGCTGTCGGGCGAACTGCCCCAGCCGTCCTTGTCCTCATAATAGATCGTGGTCTCGGCATAGATGCCGTCGGCGATCCCGGCGTGGAACGTGCCGGCGAACAGCTTGTCCTTCCTGACGTTGATCGCCTGACCATAATAATAGGTGTAATTGGCATTCGAAAACGGCACGCCGGCCACCGTCGGCGCATAGCTCGGCAGCGGATCACCATAATAGCCGCGGTACCGCCCTACGTTGCCGGCAAGGTCGGGCGCCGTGCTATTATATTCGGCACGCGATAGCGTTGGGGAATCATAGTCGAAGAAGTCGTTCGACACGAACTTGAACCGCGCCCAGCTGCTGTCCGTGATATCGACATGCGCCATCGCTTCCCAATGTTCGCGGTCGACCGATCCCGCACCGCGCCACAGGTCGGTGTTGAGCTTGGTGCGGCTGACAAAGGCTTTCAGCGGACCGATCTTTCCGGTGCTGACGCGGATGAAGGTACGCTTCATGCCGAAATCGCCGAAGCTCTGCGATGCGAACACGCCCAGATCGTTCTGCGGCGCGATCGAGCGGTACGAGACCACCGGCCCCAGCGAGGAATAGGTCGGCATCGTCACGCCACCCGCGCCCGGCGACGCCTCCACCACGCCCAGATTCTCGTTATCGACGTAACGGAATACCGGGCTGCCGCCGAAGGCGTCGCTGCGGCCCATCGGCACGCCGTCGACGACGAAGCCGATCTGGTCGAGATTGAAGGCGCGCGCCTGCACGCTGTTTCCGAATTCGTAAAGGCCGAGCGCTCCGTCGGTCTGGACGTTGAAGCCCGGCAGCGACTCCAGCATCTTCAAGCCGGAAATGCCGGAAGGCGCTGACAACAGGGCTTCGCGCGTCACCGCGACCGTGCTGGTGATGCGGTCCTCGCCTACCGCTTCGCTAGCCTGGCTGATGCGGCGGCCACTGATGACGATTTCCTGTGTTTCGTCGGCGGGCACCTCACTTTGCTGCGTGCCGGCGTCGGCATTTTCGGCGGAGGTCGCCTGCGCCGCGGCGCCCTGCGTGGTCAGCAGCAGCGCACCGGTGGCAAGGACGAGGCCGAGCGCCGTCGCGTTGAAGGATGAAAAACGGAAACGAGACACGCGCAATCTCCTGATCTGGTCGGCGCACCGACGGGATGTCGCCATCCAGATCATCCCCCCGGGACTTCGCAGGCGGCCGGTTATCGCGGTCCACCCTATTACGCGCACACTGCCACGCTCACTCCCGCTCAAGGCGGAGTCGGACGATCCTCCCTTTCCCGTTTGGCCCGCGCGACGATCATGAGGTGGCCGGAATGGTTGGACGTACACCGGGATCCGCGGCCGCTTGCGCCGCGTCGAGCACGCGCAACGCGTTGCCGCCCCACACCTTGGCGACGTCCGCCGCACTGAACCCGCGCGCGAGCAACGCCGCGGTGATCTTCGGAAAGGCGGTGATGTCGTCGAATCCCTCGACCCCTCCCCCGCCATCGAAATCCCCGCTGATCCCGACATGATCGATGCCCGCCACCCCGATCGCGTGGATCAGGTGTTTCATCACGTCGTCGAAGGTCGCGCGGGGTACCGGCCAGCGCGCATCTATCGCTTTGCGCTGCGCCAGGAACGCGGTGCGATCCGCTTCGGTCATCGTGGCGCGCGGCGGCAGCTTCGCCATCAGCGCCGCCATTGCGGCCTCACGCTCCGGGATCTTGGGCTGCGCGATCATATAGCCGTCGAAGGCGTTGATCTGCACCACGCCGCCCTTTGCAGCCAGCGCGCGCAGATCCGCATCGGTCACGTTGCGCGGATGATCGAAGATCGCGCGCACGCCCGAATGCGACAGGATGATCGGCGCCTTGGATAACGCGATCGTCTGGCGCAGCACGTCGTCGGACGCGTGGCTGCAATCGATCAGGATTCCCACGCGGTTCGCCTCCGCCACGAACATCCTTCCCCTGGGGCTGAGGCCGTTCCATTCCGGCGCGTCGGTCGCGCTGTCGGCAAGGTCGTCATTCTTGAAGTGGACCGGGCTCATCATCGTGACGCCCAGCCGTTGGAAGCTGCGCATCAGCGAAAGGTCCGCCTCGAACGGATAGCCATTCTCCATGCTCATGAAAACGAACCGCTTCTTCGCGGCGATTGCGGCACGGGCTTCGGCCGACGTGGTCACCAGCCGGAAGACGTCCGGGTGTCGCGCCACCATCTCACGGATCTGCACCGCACGCGTCATCGCGGCGTCGCGCGCGTCACGATCCCCCTGCGGCGTCCGCGGTCCTTGCGCCGTGAAGATCGCGAAGAACCCGCCGTCGATTCCTCCCTCCACCATGCGCGGATAATCCACCTGGTCGCCGCTGTCCGCGCGGCTGTGCCGGTCCATGATGCTCCAGCCGGGGCGGCCGAGATTGGCGGGCGTGTCGAAATGCGTGTCGAGTACGATCGCCGCCTCATGCACCTGCCGCGCGTCCGGCGCAGAGGCGGCGAGCGTGAGTAGGGCCAGCGGCGCAAGCAAGCCGGTGCGCATGGGAACGCCAGGCGCTTTCCGACGTGACCTTCGAACTTGGATCGGTTCCGTCATTCCCCCTCCGTGTTAGTTGCTACTTGGTAAGACGGTTCCGACGACACAATCTGCCAATCGGCGTGTCACTTTTATTTCATGATGGCTGGACACCATCATGAAAGGCTGGTCGTATTGGCCAGCGGTCAGTCAATAGGAGAGGGATACCTTCGCAAATTCGGGGGGTTCCGATGGATTCAAACGATGGCAATGGCTCGGTTCGGGCCAGGCTCGAATGGTACAAGCGAGTAATCCTGCCTTACGAGGGTTCCTTGAGGTCGCGATTGCGACGGGTGCTTCCAGATGGTGCTGATGTCGACGACGTCGTGGCGGAGGCCATGACACGCGCCTACGCGACCGCCGATATCGCGCAAGTCCGGTCCGGCCGCGCCTATCTTTACCAGATCGCTCGCAACCTCGCGATCGATTCCGCCCGACGCAACAAGATCGTATCGTTCGAGGTAATCGCGGATATCGATTTGATCCGCATCGACAATAGTACACAGGCCAGTTTAGAGGCGCGCGACGAATTGCGGCACCTGCAGGCGATGCTAGACACGCTGCCTCCGAAATGCCGGCGTGCTTTCGTTTTGCGAAGGGTTTACGATAGGCCGACGAGCGAGATAGCAAAGGAAATGGGTCTATCCGTTTCCACGGTAGACAAGCATTTGGCACATGCAGCCGTGAAGATCATGCATGCGATCGGCGAGTACCAGGGTTCGGGTTTTGGATGGTCTCTGAATAAGCGCGACAGTGCGACGGGCGATCGACGCGGAAGCAGCGCGATTGTTCCTACCGGCGCCTGCCAGTGATGGCGAAGACGAACGGATTGCGGCCTATTGTTGAATTAAGCAGGACCCAGCTCATGGCTATGCTCTCGCTAGAGGGAGCGCAGGCTCGTTTTTCTGCTGACAAGCGCTGTAAAGTGAGCTCGGGATAGCTAGAAAGAAACTATAGACCGGTTGAGACCATGGCAGTCTCGATTTTGACGGTTCTAGATAGCCCTGCGGCGCAGCTTACCTTTCGCTGATCGCGCCATTGGCAGGCGACGGCGAGTAGCATTCGGCACATCAACAGCTCCGTACTTAGTACCGGGAGTCGCTATGGGCGCGCGTCGACGCCCTCCCAACGGCACGGCGTACCGGGAATAAAGGTATTTTCGCGAGACCCGCTCGCTCGCAAAAAATAGCCCGCCGCCCAGGCAGGCTAATGATCGAGTTTGCCGAAATCGATCGCCTCGCGTCCCAGGCGCGCTAGCCTTGGAAAGCTGGCGGCGCGTTCTCTCGCATGCGCAGAGGCGGCCGTACCGCGGATCACGCGTCCTTTGATGCCGTGGAAAATGGCAGCGAGGCGGAAGAAATTGAACGCGACGTAGAATTCGTAATCCGGAATGCCGTCTCGCCCGGTCCTTGCGCAATAGGCCGCGATATAGTGTGCCTCGGTCGGGATATGAAGCGTGGCGGGATCGGCATTTCCCAGGCCGGCGACGATATCGGGCGGCATGCGGTACATCATCGCGTGATAGGCGAAATCGGCCAGCGGATGGCCGAGTGTCGATAGCTCCCAGTCCAATACCGCAAGAATCTGCGGCTTATCGGGCGCGAAGATCATATTGTCGCAGCGAAAATCACCATGGACGATCGAGGTCTCTTCTTCCGCCGGCACGTGATCGGATAGCCAGTCGAGCAATGCGTCCATGTCGGCGTCCCGGCCCGCGTCCGCATCGTCTAGATATTGCCGCGACCAGCGCGCGATCTGGCGGGCGAAATAATTTCCTGGGCGGCCGTAATCGCCAAGTCCGACCGCGTTCGGATCGACCAGATGCAACGCGGCGATCGTCGCATTCATCGCGTCGAAATAGGCTCCGCGCTCGGCATCGGGCACGTCGGCAAACGTCGCGTCCCAGAAGATGCGACCCTGGACCATTTCCATGACGAAGAACGGCGTGCCGATCACGGTGTCGTCCGCACAAATCCCGTAGATCGTCGCGACCGGCACGTCGGTATCCGCCAGTGCGGACACGATGCGTGCCTCGCGCAGGACGTCATGTGCACCCTTCACCAACGCACCCGGCGGCTTGCGGCGCAGCACATAGGCACGCGTCGGCGTGACCAGTCGATAAGTCGGGTTGGATTGCCCGCCCTTGAACTGCTCGACCGAGAGCGGCCCGGCATAACCCACGACGTTCGCCGCCATCCAGGCGTCCAGCGCAGCCTCGTCGAAGCGATGCGCCGCACGGACCGCAGTGGTGCCGGCATTCGCGGCCTGGCCGAGTGCATCCTCCATGCTCAGTGCGCCTGCCGGTCGCGTTTGATCTTCTTGGCGAGGCTCCATTTGTGCACCTCGGTCGGGCCGTCATAGATACGGAAGGCGCGGATCTCGCGGAATACCTGTTCGACGATCGTGTCGCCGGTCACACCGGTACCGCCCATGACCTGTACGCACTTGTCGGCGACGCGCATCAGCGCTTCCGACACCGCGACTTTCGCCATCGAGCTTTCGGCACCCCCGGCCGCGCCGCTGTCGAGCACATCGGCGCACCAGTCGATCATCAGTTCGGCCTGTTTCAGATCGATCAGATTTTCGGCGAGCATGAAACCAACGCCCTCATGGTCGATAAGCGGTTTGCCGAAAGCGTGCCGGCGGCAGGCATAGTCGGTGGCGATCTCGTTCGCCCGGATGCATGCACCGAGCCAGCGCATGCAGTGCGACAGACGCGCCGGCGCCAGGCGGATCTGGGCGTACTTGAAACCGTCGCCGCTATGCCCGAGCATCTGGTCCGCCGGGATGCGAAGATTGTCGATGTTCACCACCGCGTGCCCGCCGGGCATCGACGAATCGATCGTGTCGAGCACGCGCTCGATGGTGATCGCGGGATCAGGCAGATCGACCAGGAAGAGGCACGCGCCGTCGTCGGATTTCGCCATGACGATACCGACCTTTGCTCCTTCGGCGCCGGTGATGAATGCTTTGCGGCCGTTCACTACCCAGTGATTCCCGTCCATCACCGCGGAGGTTTTCATCATCGAGGGGTCCGACCCGGCTCCGCCTTCCGCGGCCGGTTCGGTCATGAAGAACGCCGATCGCGCGTCGCCAGACACGAGGGGATCGAGGAAGCGCTTTTTTGCTCGGCGCTTCCGACCTTACCGAGCAGGAACATGTTGCCTTCGTCCGGCGCGGCGGTGTTGACGGCGATCGGACCGAGCGGCGACAGGCCGGACTGCCGCAGGACGTACGCCGTCTCGCGCTGATCGAGATGACCGCCATCGGGTAGGATATGCGGCGTCAGCACCCCGGCCGATCGCGCCAGTGCCCGTAATTCCGCGACCAGGTCATCGGATGGGCCATGCGAACCGCAACGGGGATCGCGCTCATAGGGGGCGACGACGGAACGCACGAATGCTTCTACGCGATCGCCTATCTCTATCGCCCGCTCGCTGGGGCCGGTGCCACCCGTGTTCGTCATCATCGCTCTCCTGTAATGTCGATACCTAGCGCAACATGCTGAGAGCGGCTTTGTCCAGCTAGCGCATCGATTTCGACATTTCTTGCGCCCGTGTTGCGGTCACGCCGGCACGGGTGTTTGCCTCGTCGGCAAAACGACGGAGAGAATTGCATGCACCCCGCCATCCACGCCGTCCGGCAGCCGACCAAGCCAGCGATCGTCATGGCAGCGACCGGTACGACGATGACGTTCGCCGAGCTGGAAGCGGCATCGAACGCTGCGGCATGGCACTTGCGGGCGCTGGGGATGCGGCGCGGGGACGTTATCGCGACGGTGTTCGACAATGCTGCGGAAGTCTTCGTAACGGGGTGGGCGACACAGCGTAGCGGGCTGTATCAGACGTCGATCTCGAACAAGCTGGGTGCGGCCGACATCGCCTATATCCTGCGCGATTCGGGCGCGCGGTTACTGATCGTGTCGGCGGCGTTCGCCGATCTCGCCCACGTCGCGTTGGCCGAATTGCCCGACCTGCCGGGATTCCGCTGGACCGGCGCGGACGATCGACTGGCGGACTGGTCGCAGGCGATGCAGGCGCAGCCCAAGACGCGCATCGCGGACGAGAGCCCCGGCACCGACCTGCTCTATTCATCCGGCACCACCGGGCGGCCCAAGGGCGTCATGCCCGTGCTACCAGACGGCGCGCTCGAGGCGGCGACACCGCTGACCCGCATGGGGACGGCGCTGTATGGCATGGGGCCGGACAGCATGTATCTGTCTACCTCGCCGCTCTATCACGCGGCGCCGTTGCGCTGGGCGATGGCGGTACAGCAGCTGGGTGGCACGGTGGTGGTGATGGAGCGCTTCGATGCCGAGGAGACGCTGCGCCTCATCGAACGCCACCGCATCACGCACGCCACGTTCGTGCCGACGCATTTCGTGCGGATGCTGAAACTGCCGCAGGAGGTGCGCCGGCGCTATGACGTATCATCGCTGCGTGCCGTCATCCACGCCGCCGCGCCGTGCCCGATCCCGGTCAAACACGCGATGATCGATTGGTTCGGGCCGATCGTGCACGAATATTACTCGGGCACGGAAAGCTGCGGCATCACTGCGCTATCGTCGTCCGAATGGCTGCTGAAGCCAGGATCGGTGGGCAAGGCTGTGCTGGGGGTCGTGCATATCGTCGATGATGAAGGACGGGAATTGCCCGCTGGTGAAACCGGTCATGTATATTTCGGCGACGGGCCGGCATTCCGGTATCTCAATGATCCGGCCAGGACCGCGCAGGCGCACGACCGTCGTGGCTGGGCCACGCTCGGCGATATCGGCCGATTGGACCCGGACGGCTATCTCTTCCTCACCGATCGCAAAAGCTTCATGATCATTTCGGGCGGGGTGAACATTTATCCGCAGGAGATAGAGAATGTGCTGATCGCGCATCCGGCGGTCGCCGACGTGGCCGTTATCGGCCTGCCGGACGAGGACATGGGCGAGATCGTCGTCGCGGTGGTGCAGCCGGCGGAGTCCGTCATCGCGCCAGATCTCGCCGCGACGCTGACGGCGTTCGTGCGCGCGCAACTGGGCGGGGTGAAGACGCCGCGGCGCATCGACTTCGCAAGCGCATTGCCGCGCGAGCCGACCGGCAAATTGATGAAGCGCACGTTGCGCGACGCGTATCTCGCTACGGGATCAGCACGACCTTGACGCAATCGCCGCGCCCCTGCGCGGCGATCGCCTCGTTGATGTCCGCCAGCGGGAAGGTCCGGACGAGCCGATCGAACGGGAACCGGCCGGCGGCGTGATGCGCGATCAGCTCGGGGATGAACATCTGCGGGTCGCTGTCGCCTTCCATGATGCCGATGACGCGCTGGCCGAACGTGATCATCCCGGCGAGGTTTATCGACAGCGCATCGTCCGCGCGCGGCGGCACGCCGACCAGCCCGAGCATCCCGCGCGGGGCGAGTGCCGCGAGCGCCGCGTCGATCGCATCGATCCGGCCACTCGTATCGAGCGCGAAATCGGTCCCGTCGGGCATGATCGCGCGGATCGCCTGCGCCACATCCCCGGCTGCGGGATCGATGCTGTGCGTTGCGCCAAGTTCCTCGCCGAGCGCACGCCGTGCCGCGACGGGTTCGACCAGTACGATCGTCGCGCAACCCTGGATCTTCGCCCCCATCACCGCGGCAAGCCCGACCGGTCCACCGCCGACGATCACGATCGACGATCCTGCCGGGCATGCCATCGATCGCATGACGCCGCCGGCGCCGGTCTGGAATCCGCAGCCGAGCGGCCCGAGCAGTTCGAGCGGCGCATCGTCATCGACGACCTTCACGACATTGCCCGCGCGAACGATCGCGTGACCCGCGAATGACGATTGCCCGAAAAAGTGCGACGATATCTTTTCGTCACCGGCAGCGAAGGCGGTCGATCCATCGTCCAGTCGCGTCCCGGCATAATTGAGCGGGGGAAATTCCCGGCAATAGCTCGGCAGCCCTTCGTTGCAGCGGGCACAATGCCCGCAACTCGAGAAACCGAGCACGACGCGGTCGCCGACCTCCAGTCCCTCGACATCGTCGCCGATCGCCTCGATTATCCCCGACCCCTCATGCCCGAGCACTGCCGGAAGCGGGTACGGCGCGAACTGATCGCGAAAGATCAGGTCGGTATGGCACAGTCCGACGCCGACGATCCTGACCATCACTTCGTCGACACGCGGAGCTTCCAACTCAAGCGTCTCGATGGTGAACTCGCCGCGTGGGGTACGCGCGACAGCGGCGATCGTCTGCATCTCTGGCTCCGGTTACTGCAGGGTGGCGGCGCGCCAGCCGCTCGGGGTCTGGCCACTGAACTGGCGAAAGGCGCGGGTGAAATGGCTCTGGCTGGTAAAACCGATGCTGTCGGCGATCGCTGCGATCGAAAGTTCGGATTCGCCCAGCATCTCACGAGCGCGCTCCAGTCGCGCTTTCATGACATACTGATGCGGGGATATGCCCGTCGCCTTCTTGAACACGCGGCAGAAATGCGACGGCGTGAGTCCTGCATCTGCCGCCATCGACTCGAGGCGGTGATCCGCCTCGGGATGCGCCAGGACCGCATTCATGATGTTGTGGATGCGGTGCGCAGAGAAATCCGCGGTCGGGAAAGGGGCGTGACTTGCCAGCGCCGGCCCGCGCAGCGTGTGGGCTTTCAACGCATCCAGCAGCACGTTGATATACGCGGTCCGGTCGATCCCCTCGGGCGCATAGAGTTCGCTCAGGATCTGCCGGGTCAATGCGATGCCAAGCGGATCGGCAAAGGCGAAGCGCGTGTGCCGGAAGCGATCGATCGCATCGCCACAGGTCAGCGATGCGAGCGGCACGCTGACGGTGACCACGTCCAACTCACCGTCGATCCGCCAGCCGGTCGGCTGTCCCGCTGGTACGATCGTGGCGCAACCGGGGATCGAGCGCGAACTGCTCCATTCCTCGGCCTGCCACAATCGGGTGTCGGGCTTGCCGCCGACATGGACGACGAACACCGGGTCGACCAAGGCGGGCAATTCATAGCTGCCGATGAACTGCCGCCAGCGTGCGAATTGCCAGTCGCCGATATTCGCCGATCGATCGGGCCCACGCCCGAGCGTTTCGGAAATGATCGTCTCGTTGGTCGACGCACGTTCGGTCATCACGCTCTCCTCACGCAGCCCGCAGGATCACGTCGAGGTTTTTCAGCCCGTTGATGAAGTTGGACCGGAACCGTCGCGGCGGTGCTTGCACCTCGAACCGACTAACACGATCCGCCAGAATGTCGAACGCCACGCGCAACTGCATCTCGGCCAGCCGCGATCCGACGCAAACATGTTGTCCGGCCCCGAAACCGACATGCTGGGGGCCTTTGCGCGCGATGTCGAACCGGTCGGGCTGGTCGTAGACCAGGGCGTCGCGATTGCCCGAAATATACCACAGGACGACCTTGTCGCCCTTGGCGATCGCCTGCCCGCCGACCACGGTATCCTCTGTCGCGGTCCGGCGCATGTGCATCACCGGGCTTGCATGCCGCACCATTTCCGGCGCTGCGGTCTTCAGGAGCGACCGATCGGCACGCAATGCGTCCCATTGGTCGGGATTTTCGGAAAAGGCGATGACGCTGTGGCTCAGCGAGTTGCGCGTCGTCTCGTTGCCGCCGACCAGCACGAGGATCAGATTGGCGACGAAATCCCGGAACGGCACCGGAACGCCGTCGATCTCGGCATTGGCGAGCAGGGACGCGATATCGCCGGTCGGTTCGGCGCGTCGCGCCGCGAACAGGTCCTGGCTGAACGCGAAAAATTCGGCCAGCGTCTCGCCCATTGCCTCAGGACTCTGGCGGAATTCCGGATCGTCCTCGCCGACAAAGGCATTGGTCCAATGATACAGCTTGATCCAGGTGTCGCCGGGCACGCCGAGCAGTTCCGCCAGCGTCATCAACGGCAGCGGCGCGGCCAGCGTCGGCACCAGATCGATCTTCCGGTCGAGCGGCATCTCGGCAATCAGTGTTTCCACGCGGGCGCGGATCCGGGCTTCGATATCGCCCAGCCGCACCGGCGACAGCGCGGGCATGACGAACTTTCGATACCGGGTGTGGATCGGCGGATCGCGCGAAATGAAGGGTATGCCGATCGCCGACTCCCCCGCTCCGGTCAGCCCGACCTCGTTTTCGTTGAAGATGCGGTGCCCGCCATTTTCATGCGCGGAGGAGAATAAGAGTGGCTGGCGCGACACGTCGACGATGTCGGCATGGCGGGTGACGGACCAGAAACCCGCGCCATCGCTTTCCGGGTTCCAGTGGACCGGATCATTGTCGCGCAGGTCGGCGAGCACGTCCCACGGCACGCCCGCTTCGTATAGCGACGGATCCTTCAGATCGACCACGTTCAAAACGCCACGCGGACCGAGCCACCGTAGGTGCGCGGCGTGGACGGCACGAGGAAATTGTAAGGGAAACCGGCACCGCGCAGATCGAGTCCGTAGGCATAGATCTTTTCGTTGAACAGATTGGTCGCGAACGCCTTGAAGGTGAAGCGGTCCAGCGTCAGCGCGGCCGTCAGGTTGACCTTGGCATAGGCGTCTTGTTGCAGCTCGCTGTTGAGCTGGCCGGTCCCGGCGGCATTCTCGCTATTGAACGGGGAGAAATACTGGCGCGAGAAATAGGCGACACTGGGCGAGATGGTCAGCCCGTCGGTGCCGTTCTTGAACAGCGTGATGTCGACCCCACCCTGCGCGGTGAAGCGCGGCGCGAACGGCAGGTCGTTGCCGTCCAGGTTCGTGCTCTGCAACGTCAGTTGCTTGTAGGTCGAATGGAGATAGCCCGCCGCTGCCGTCAGCGTCAGCGCCGGTGACAGCCGCAAGCGCGCCTCCGCCTCGGCGCCATAGACTTCGGCCTTGGGCGCATTGACCAGGAACGATACCGGCCCGGGGCGCGTGTCCTGCACCTGCTGGTTCTTGTAGTTGTAGTAGAACCCGGCCGCAGACAGCGTCAGCATGTCAAAATAGCGGCCTTTCACGCCGACCTCATACGCATCGACGCGTTCGGGCTGGATGTACGTGATGCCTGCCGACGAGGTGTAACCGCCCCCGTTGAACGCGCCCGAACGATAACCGCGATTATAGCTGGCATAGACCAGTACGCCGCCATCGGTAGTGTAGCTGAGCGCCGCACGTCCGGTCAGCGCATTGTTCCGTCCCGGCAAGGCGAAGCGCAATGCCGGGTTGTACGCACAGGTGCCGGCCACGCCGGGGCACGGGACGGTGGTCGCGAGCGGGGTCTGCGCGCCACCGACGTCGCCGGCAAACAGGAACGCATAGCCATCGTCATACCGCGCGCGATCCCAGGTGTAGCGCGCACCGAGGGTCAGCACGAGTTGCGGGGTCAGGTTGTAATCGCCTTGCGCGAACACCGCATAGGAGCGTCGAACCTGCCGGTAATGCTGGAAGAAGCCGCCATTGACGCCCGGCCCGAGTGCACCACCGATGTTGAACGTATTGTCCGTGATCGTCCGGTCCCAGCCGTAGAAACCACCCGCGACCAGCTTCATCCTGTCGGTGCTGTAGTTCAGCCGTGCTTCCTCGCTGAACTGCTGGAATTTCGACCGCCAGTTGATGTCGAGCACGTCGAGCGGCGATCCGTCGGCGGCCTGTTGCAGGTTCTGCTTGCCGCCATCGCGCGACGTGATCGATGTGAAGGTCAGCGCGGGTGACAATTCGTAGGCGATCGTTGCCGATGCGCCATAGGCTTCGGTTCGATTCAGCCCGAGCCGGTTTTCGTTGGTCTGGAAGAAGCCGAGGCCGGACCGGAACGGCAACAGCCCGTGTATCGCCGCCTGCGAACCCTTGTCGCGTCCGCCATATATCTTCAGCTTGATGTCCAGCGGGCCGTCGCCCGGGCGCATGCGCAGGATCGCGCGGCCCTGCAGCGTATTTTGCGAATTGCCGTCCCGGCCGCCCGCGAAGACATTCTCGATCTGGCCGTCACCCTTTGCGTAATTGCCCGAGATGCGCAGGGCGAGCTGGTTCTCGACCATCGTCGTCTCGATCGCGGCCTGCGCGGTGTAGGTGCTGAAATTGCCGTAACCGGCCTCGGCATAGCCCTCGTTACCGCTCAGCGCCGGCGCCTTGGTGATGAAGTTGATCGCGCCGCCGGTCGTGTTGCGTCCGAACAGCGTGCCTTGCGGTCCGCGCAACACCTCGACCCGGTCGAGATCGAACAGTCCCATGCCGTGCGCGGTGCGGCTGGCGAGGTAGATGTCGTCGATATACACGCCGATGGGCGATGCCTGGTTGGAATTATACTCGTTCGCGACGCTGATCCCGCGCAAGCTGAAGTTCGGCTGCGTGTTGCCGTACGGGCTGCTGACCTGCAGGTTGGGCACGGCGCTCGCCAGGGCCGCGGAATTGGCGATCCCCTTCGTCGCCAGAGCGTTGCCGCTGACCGCGGAAATCGCGATCGGCACGGTCAGGATCGATTGCTCGCGACGCTGTGCCGTGACGATGATGTCGCCGTCATTGGATACCTGCCCATCGGAATTCTCGGTCGCGGTCGCCGGCCCGGTCGTGGGATCCGGGCTGGGATTGGTGGCCGGCAGCGGATCGGCGGACTGCGCGTGTGCGGCGACCGGCAGCAACGTCGTCCCGGCGAGCAGCAATGCTAATGTGTGGGCTTTCATATCCGTCTCCTGAACCGTGAAGCTCTCTTGGGGCTTCTTCCGATTACCGCTTGATAGCCGAGCCGGGGGCAAGGAGCTTTGCACGCACTTGCGCTGCTTTTTGACAAATCTTGCGCACCCGTCCGCATCCGGCAAATGCTCTGTTACGCACGCCCATAACGACGAAAGCGGCAGGAGAGAGAACAATGAAGTTCGACGGTGATTATGCGATGACGATCGGCGGCAAAGCGGTCACCGGCAGCGCGACGTTCGATGTGGTCAATCCGGCAACCGAGGCGGTGATCGCGCAGGCGCCCGATGCGACCCGCGCCGAACTCGATGCCGCGGTCGATGCGGCACGGGCCGCCTTTCCCGGCTGGGCCGCGACCCCGATCGACGACCGCCGCGCGGCACTGAATGCGCTCGGAGATGCGATCCTGGCGAACATCGATGGCCTGAAGCGGCTGCTCACCGCGGAGCAGGGCAAGCCACACGGCGATGCCGAATCCGAGATCGGTGGCGCCGGAATGTGGCTGAAGGGTGCTGCGACGCTCGATCTGCCGGTGACGGTCAACGAGGATAGTGCGGAGCGCTACAGCGAGACGCGGCATGTCCCGATCGGTGTCGTCGGGGCGATCGCGCCGTGGAATTTCCCCATGATCCTGGCGATGTTCAAGGTCGGGCCGGCGCTGCTTGCGGGGAACGCGTTGGTGTTGAAACCCTCGCCGTTCACCCCGCTGACGACCCTGAAGTTCGGCGAGATTGCCGCCGGGATCTTGCCGCCGGGCGTGCTCAACGTCGTCACCGGTGGCGATGCGCTGGGGCCGTGGATCACCGGGCATCCCGGGATCGACAAGGTCAGCTTCACCGGATCGACCGCGACCGGACGTCGCGTGATGCAAAGCGCGTCCGCGACACTGAAACGCGTCACGCTCGAACTGGGCGGCAACGATCCCGCGATCGTCATGCCCGACGTCGATGTCGCGAAGGTCGCGGAGGAACTGTTCTGGGCAGCATTCCGCAACAACGGCCAGATCTGCATCGCGACCAAGCGCATGTACGTCCACACCGACATCTACGATGAACTCAAGGCGGCGATTGTCGCCTATGCGAAGACCGTCAGGATCGGGGACGGCGCGGAGCAGGGCACGCAGATCGGGCCGATCAACAACAAGCCGCAATATGATCGTGTGCTCGACCTGATCGGCGATGCGAAGGATCGGGGATACAGCTTCCTGATCGGCGGCGAGCAGCGCGATGCCCCAGGGTACTTCATTCCCGTGACGATCATCGACAATCCGCCGGAAGACAGCCGCATCGTTCAGGAAGAACAGTTCGGCCCGGTCCTCCCGCTGATCAGGTTCGACGATCTGGACGACGTCATAGCCAAGGCAAACGCAACCGAATTCGGCCTCGGCGCGTCGGTATGGAGCGCCGATGAGGACCGCGCGCTGGCCGTGGCACGGCGCATCGCCAGCGGCACCGTGTGGATCAACGAAACGCAGCACCTGACGCCGCTTGCGGCATTCGGAGGCATGAAGCAATCGGGCCTCGGCGTAGAGGGTGGCAGGGAAGGTTTGCTCGAATACACCAATGCGCAGACCGTGACCCGGCGGCGTTCCTGAAGCCAGTGGCGGCTTTCTTCATGCCAGGTGACCTCGTCCCGAGAGCCTCGCCTTACACCCCCTAACCCTCGCCCCGCAGCCGGTATCCCACCCCCAGTTCGTTGGCGATCACGCTCCCCACGGGCGCGGGGAATTCGATCTTCTGGCGCAGGTTGCGGATCACGATGCGCAGATATTCGACGCGCGGATCCTCGTCGCGGCCCCACGCCGCGGTGATGATGCGGTCATGCGTCACGACGCGCCCGATATGCCGCGCGAGCACGCCCAGCACGTCCTGTTCCTTCCGCGTCAGATGCACGTCCACCCCGTCGCGCTGCACGATGCGCGCATCCAGATCGATCGAGAGGTCGCCGCGCCGGATCACCTTCTGCGCCGCGTCGCCACCGCCGCGATGCCGCAACGCGACCCGCAGCCGGGCAAGCAATTCCTCCGAATCGAACGGCTTGGAGACGAAATCGTCCGCCCCCAGATCGAGCGCCGCGACCTTTTCCTCCGTCGCGTCGCGGGCCGAGACGACCAGGATCACCGCATCGCCGTCGCGGCGCAGCAACGGTATCAGGCCCAGCCCGTCCCGGTCGGGCAGGCCGAGGTCGAGCAGGATCGCATCGGGCTGGTGCAGCGCCGCACCGGTCAGCGCCTCGCGCCCGTCCATCGCCTCGATCACCGCATAGCCCGCGCGCTCCAGCGTGTTGCGCAACAGGCGCCGGATCGACACCTCGTCGTCGACGATCAGCACCTTGCCCGGCATCAGATGACCCTTTCCAGCGCCGCGCCGCGCACGATCAACTCGCCCGGAAAGACCAGGGTGAAGGCCGCACCCGGCCCGTCGTCGCGATTGCCTGCCTCCACCGTCATGCCCATCGCTTCGGCGAACGCCTTGACGATGGCAAGCCCCAGCCCAGTCCCGCCGATCGCGCGGTCCGATCCCTCCAGCCGCCGGAACGTCTCGAAAACCTCCGCTTCCCGTCCGGGCGGCAGGCCCGGCCCGCGGTCGACGATCGACAGGCGGATCTGCCCGTACAGGTGGCGCCCCTCGATCCGGATCGGGGTTCCGGGGTCGCCGTAGCGGCCGGCATTGTCGAGCAGGTTGAGCAGGCAATGATGCAGCAATTGCGCGTCGACGCGAACGAGCGGCAGGTCGGGCGGCACGTCGAGCTGCAGGTCGTGCCCCTCCAGCGCGCGGCGCGCGTCGTGCGATGCCCCGGCGACCGCATCGCTCAGGTCGGTCGCGTCCACGTTGAGCTTCAGCGCACCGGCCTCCACCCGCGCCATGTCGAGCAGGTTGCCGACGAAGCGGTTCAGACGCATCGCCTCGGTCCGGATCACCGCGATCACTTCGGGCGTCGCGCCGTGATCCAGCTGGTCGGCGGCGGCGATCACCGCGGTCAACGGCGTCCTGAAATCGTGGCTGACGGACGACAGAAGCGCCGCGCGCAGCCGGTCCCGCGTCCGCACGGCCTCCACGTCGCGCATCTCCGTCTCCAGCCGCAACCGTTCCAGCACCAGCGCGGACTGGTCGATCAGGCTGGTCAGCAACGGCAGTTGATCGGCGCGGACCGGGTCGCCGGCATCTGCGCGTGCGACGCCGATAACCGCCAGCGTCCGCCCCCCGGCCTGTAATGGCGTGAACAGCCATTCGGACGCGGCGAGCGTCCCCGATCCCTTGCCCGCGACCGTCCCGGTGTCGAACGCCCAGTTCGCCGCGGCCAGGTCCATCGTGTCCAGCCGATAGGCGGGGTTGCTCGCCGCCTGCACCGTCACGCCCGTCCCCGTGCCCGTGACGAGCAGCACCGTCTGCACGTCGAACACGCGCGCGATATCGTCGCAGATCATCCGCGCGGCTTCCGACGGATCGTTGACGCTGCTCAACTGGCGCAGGAACCCGGCCAGCGTGGCATTGGTCCGCGCGCTCGCCGATGCCAGGTCCGCCTGCGCGCGGACCCGCGACGTCAACTGGCTGGTGGCGATCGCGACGCCCAGCAGGACGAAGATCGAAACGACGTTCTCGGGATTGTTGACGCTGAACGTGCCGACCGGCGGCAGGAAGAAGAAGTTATAGGCAAGGCTGCACACCAGCCCGGCGAACAGCCCGGTGCGCAGGCCGTACAGGCTCGCCGCCGCCATCACCGGCAACAGGTACAGCAAGGCGACGTTGCCCAGGTTCAGGACGTGGAACAGCGCACTGGCGATCCCCGTCACCGCGGCGATCATCGCCACGGTGATCGCATAGCCGGCAATCGAACCCCGCCCCGATGCCGCGCCCGCACCCCCGTGCACACCGTGTCCGCGCGGTCCGCGCGTCTTCGCCGGTCCGGCCATCGGCAGCACATGCACCGTGACGCCGCTGGTCCCCCGGATCAGCGCATCGACCACCGAACCGTGCAGGAATTCGAACCAGCGCGGCCGCCGTGATTTGCCGACGACGAGTTGCGTCGCGCGGGCATGCGCGACGAAATCGCGTATCCCCTCTATCACCGATGCGGCGGGCACCGTGGCGACCACCGCGCCCAATTGCGTGGCGAGCGTCATCGCCGCCGCCAGCCGCCGATGCTCCTCCTCGGTGAAGTGCAGCGTGCGCGGCGTCTCGATGAACACCGCGGTCCAGGGTGCGTGCAGCCCGTCGGCGACGCGCTTGGCCGCGCGCACCAGCCCGTCCGCGCCGGGCAGTTCGTTGATCGCGACGACGATGCGGTCGCTCCCCGCCCATGTCCCGCCGATCCCGATCGCACGGACATGCTCCAGCATCTGCGCATCCACCGCCTGTGCCGCGCGCCGCAACGCCAGTTCGCGCAGCGCGGACAGGTTGGATTTGGAGAAGAAGTGCGACAGCGCCCGCGTCGCTTCGTGCGGCAGGTAGACCTTGCCGTCCTTCAACCGCTGGATCAGTTCGTCGGGCGGGATATCCACCACTTCGATCTCGGCCTGTTCCAGCACGCCGTCCGGCACCGTCTCGCGCACCCGGACGCGGGTGAAGGACGCGACGACGTCGTTCAGGCTTTCGAGATGCTGGATGTTGATCGTCGAATAGACGTGGATCCCCGCCGCCAGCAGTTCCTCGACATCCTGATAGCGCTTGGCGTGGCGGCTGCCCGGCGCATTGGTATGCGCCAGTTCGTCGACCAGCACGAGCCGCGGCGCACGCGCGAGGATCGCGTCAAGATCCATCTCGTCGATCGCATGGCCTTCATAGGCGGCGGCGCGGCGCGGCACGATCTCCTGTCCGCGCGTCAGCGCTTCGGTCTCGGCGCGCCCATGCGTCTCGACCACGCCGATCACCACGTCCACCCCGGCTCGGCGCCGTTCCGCGCCTTCGGACAACATCTCGAACGTCTTGCCGACGCCCGGTGCCGCGCCCAGGAATATCTTCAAACGGCCACGGCCCTCCTGCGCGGCCTGACGCAGAAGGGCCTCCGGGGATGGTCGCTCGGCCCCGGTCATCCGCCGGCGGCATCCAGCGCGCGGTTCAGCGCCAGCACGTTGACCTTGGGATCGCCCAATATTCCGAACAGCGGCGTCTCGACATGCGCCTCGACCAGCGATCGCACACGCGCGACGGGCATGTTGCGGACCCGCGCCACCCGGTCGACCTGCGCCAGCGCCGATGCCGGTGACAGATCGGGGTCGAGACCGGAACCGGATGCGGTGACCAGATCGGCGGGCAGTGCGCCGGTCATGCCCTCGGCGCGGCGTCGTGCGACGTCGGCCGCGATGCGATCGACCAGCGCCTTCGATGTCGGGCCCAGGTTGGAACCGGACGAGGCGAGCCCGTCATAGCCCTTGCCGGCGGCGGACGGGCGCGTCTGGAAATAGCGTTCGCTGGTAAAGGCCTGCCCGACCACGCTGGATCCGATGACCGTGCCGCCCTGCCTGATCAGGCTGCCATTCGCCTGATGCGGGAAGATCGCTTGTCCGATGCCGGTCATCGCCAGAGGATAGAGAATGCCGAGCACGATGGCGAACAGGATCGTCATGACGAAAGCGGGGCGCAACGCGCTGGTAAAGTCCTTGCCCATGATAGGTTCCTCAGGCGAGACCCAGGCCGCCAACGGCCAGGTCGATGATCTTGATGCCGACGAACGGGGCGATCAGGCCGCCCAGGCCGTAGACGGTGAGGTTGCGCGCGAGCAGCGGCCCGGCGGCCATCGGCGTGTATTTCACGCCCCGCAGCGCCAGCGGCACGAGCAGCGGGATGATCACGGCGTTGAAGATGATCGCGCTCAGGATCGCCGATTGCGGCGTCGCCAGCCCCATCACGTTCAGCACGCCCAGCCCGGGATACAAGGCGACGAAGATCGCCGGGATGATCGCGAAATATTTCGCGACGTCGTTCGCCACCGAAAACGTGGTC
The DNA here is from genome assembly GCF_016743815.1 of Sphingomonas aliaeris. Classification (NCBI taxonomy): domain Bacteria; kingdom Pseudomonadati; phylum Pseudomonadota; class Alphaproteobacteria; order Sphingomonadales; family Sphingomonadaceae; genus Sphingomonas; species Sphingomonas aliaeris. The sequence continues at coordinate 164,825 of NZ_CP061035.1, forward strand.
AGCGCCCCGCGCGTCATCAGCAACTGCTTGCCCAGCCCGACGATCTCGATCAGCTTGGTCGGATCGCTGTCCAGGTCGACCATGTTGCCGGCCTCGCGCGCGGCCTGCGTGCCGGTGTTCATCGCCACGCCGACATCGGACTGCGCCAGCGCGGGCGCATCGTTGGTTCCGTCGCCGCACATCGCGACCAGCTTGCCGCCATCCTGTTCCTTGCGGATCAGCGCCAGCTTGTCCTCCGGTGTCGCCTGCGCCAGGAAATCGTCCACCCCGGCCTCGGCGGCGATCGCCGCGGCGGTCAGCGGATTGTCGCCGGTGATCATCACCGTGCGGATGCCCATCGTGCGCAGTTCGCCGAACCGCTCGCGGATGCCCGCCTTGACCACATCCTTCAGGAAGATCGCACCCAGCAGGCGGCCGTCCTTCGCGACGGCCAGCGGCGTCCCGCCGGCACGCGCGATCTCGTCCGTGGCGCGGCGCAGCGCGGTCGCCGCCGCGGTCTGCCCGGCACCCGGATTGGCCTTCAGGATCGACTCCACCGCGCCCTTCTGGATCAGCATGCCATCGGTCCGGACGCCCGAGATACGCGTCTGCGCGGTGAACGGGATGACCTCCGCGCCGTCCGGCAGCGCGGCGACCGTCACGCCGAACCGCTCGCGCGCCAGCAGCACGATCGATCGGCCCTCGGGCGTCTCGTCCGCCAGGCTGGCGAGCAGTGCCGCCTCGGCGAGTTCCCCGTCGCTGACGCCGCCGACGGCGCGGAATTCGCTCGCCTGACGGTCGCCGATCGTGATCGTCCCCGTCTTGTCCAGCAGCAGCACGTCGATATCGCCGGCCGCCTCCACCGCGCGCCCCGATTTGGCGAGCACGTTGTATCGCACCAGCCGGTCCATTCCGGCGATGCCGATCGCCGACAAAAGGGCCGCGATCGTCGTCGGGATCAGCGTGATCAGCAAGGCGGCGAGCATCGCCACCGGCACGCTGCCGCCGGCATAGGATGCGAAGCCCGGAATGGTGCCGACCGCGATCAGGAAGATGATCGTCAGCCCGACCAGCAACACCGTCAGCGCGATCTCGTTCGGCGTCTTCTGCCGCTGCGCGCCTTCGACCAGCGCGATCATCCGGTCGAGGAACCCTTCGCCCGGATTGGCCGTGACGCGGATGCGGATCTCGTCCGACACGACGCGCGTGCCTGCGGTCACCGCCGAACGGTCGCCGCCCGCCTCGCGGATCACCGGCGCGCTTTCTCCCGTGATCGCCGCCTCGTTGACCGATGCGACGCCGGACACGACCTCGCCGTCCGCCGGGATCAGGTCGCCGCCTCCCGTGCCGCCAGCCGTGACCAGCACGATGTCGCCGGCGCGCAGTGCGCTTGCCGGAACCTGCTCGATCTGGTCCCCCTTCATCCGCCGCGCGGTCAGTTCCGCCTTGGTCGCGCGCAGGCTGGCCGCCTGTGCCTTGCCGCGGCCCTCTGCCAGCGCTTCGGCGAACGTGCCGAACAGCACGGTCAGCCACAGCCAGACGACCAGTTGCAGCTTGAAGCCGGTCGACAGGTCGTCGTGTCCGATGACGAGCAGGATCGTCATCAGCGCGGCGACGACGGCGGTGACGAACATCACCGGGTTGCGGATCAGCTGTCTGGGATCGAGTTTGTGGAATGCCTCGCCGATCGCCGGAGCGATCAGGTCTGCGGTGAAGAGCGACGTTTTCGCGGTGCGTGCCATCGTGGCTGGTCCTGTCAGAAGGTTTTGCCGGCGATCATCGCGAGATGATCGGCGATCGGGCCGAGCGCGAGGCTCGGCAGGAACGTGAGCCCGCCGAGGATCAGGATCGTGCCGACGAGCAGCCCGACCCACAGTCCGCCGGTCGTGGGGAACGATCCTGCGCTTTCCGGCGTGTATTTCTTCGCGGCCAGGCTTCCCGCGATGGCCAGCATCGGCACGATCACGAAAAATCGGCCCAGCCACATCGCGACGCCCAGCATTCCGTCGTAATAGGGCGTGTTGGCGCTCAGCCCGGCAAAGGCCGATCCGTTGTTCCCGACCGCGCTGGTGAACGCGTACACGATCTCCGAAAAGCCGTGCGGGCCTTTATTGAGCGGCCCCGCCAGCCCGGGCTCCACGACCGCGCTGATCGCGCTGAAACCCAGGATTATCAGCGGCAAAGTCGCGATAGCTAATACCGCGAGCTTCACCTCCAGATTCCCGATCTTCTTCCCCAAATACTCCGGCACCCGCCCCACCATCAACCCGGCGACGAAAACCGCGAGGATGGCGAACAGCAGGAAGCCGTAGATTCCGGCGCCGACGCCCCCGATCACGACCTCGCCCAGTTGGATGTTGATCAGCGGGATCATACCGCCGATCGCGGTGAAGCTGTCATGCATGCCGTTGACCGCGCCGCACGAGGCGGCAGTGGTGACGACCGAGAACAAGGCGGTCGCGGCGATGCCGAAACGCACCTCCTTGCCCTCCATATTGCCACCCGCAACCGCCAGATGGTGGACGATCGGGTTGCCGGCGGCTTCCTGCCAGTAGGTGATGCCGACACCGATCGTGAAAAGGATGATCATCGCCGAGAGGATCGCCCACCCCTGGCGCGTGTTGCCGACCGCCTTGCCGAACGTCCAGGTCAGGCCGAAGCCGATCGCGAAAATCGACAGCATCTGGATTAGGTTGGTCAGCGCGGTCGGGTTCTCGAAGGGATGCGCGCTGTTGGCGTTGAAGAAGCCGCCGCCGTTGGTGCCGAGCATCTTGATCGCTTCCTGGCTGGCGACGGGCCCGAGCGCCAGCGTCTGCCTCGCGCCTTCCAGCGTCGTCACGTCGACCGTGCCCGCCAGCGTCTGCGGCACCCCGCTTGCGATGTAAAACAGCGTGAGCAGCGCGCAGAGCGGAAGCAGGAGATACAAAGTGACGCGCGTCATATCGGCCCAGAAATTGCCGATCGTGGTGGCAGAGCGCCGCGCGAAACCGCGAAACAGAGCGAATGCGAGCGCGATACCGGTCGCTGCCGACAGGAAGTTGTGAATCGTCAGGCCGAACGTCTGGCTGAAGTTCGACAGGGTCGATTCCCCGCCATAACTTTGCCAGTTGGTATTGGTTGTGAAGCTGACCGCCGTATTGAAGGCAAGATGCCCGCTGAGACCCGGCAACCCCTGGGGATTGCCGGGCAACACGCCCTGCAGCCGCAATACGGCGTAGGTCAGGACCATCAGCACGGTGTTGAATAGCAGCATGTGCAGCGCGTATCGCCGCCACCCTTGCTCGACCTGCGGGTCGATGCCGGACAGTCTGTAGAAACCGCGCTCGACCGGGGCGAGCATCGGATGGAGCGGCGTACGCCGTCCTTCGTACAATGCGAACAGCCACGATCCCATAGGCCGGGTCAGCGCGAGGAGAATGGCGACGAAGCCGAGGATCAGGATCCATCCCTGAAATGTCATGGGATCGCGCTCCTTTCTAGAAGCGTTCGGGGCGGATCAACACCGCCACCAGATAGATGAGCAGCCCGAGCGCGGTGATCGCGGCGAGCCAGAGGTCGAGCGTCATGGAATGGTCCCCGGCGGTTCAGGCGTTGTCGCACAGGCGCAGATAGGCGAGCGTCATCGCGACCAATCCCGCCATGACGAGGATCCAAAGGAGGTCCTGCATTGCTTATACTCCGGGTGGTCAGAAGGATGCGGTGAGCGAAACCAGCGCGGTCCCGCCGGCGATATTGCCCGTGCCGTCCTGCCCCTTGCTGAAGCTCGGGCGCAGATAGGCGGCGTCGCGGTTCGAGATGTCGGTGCCGACATAGGATGCGTTGAGCGTTAGGTTACGCCACGTGACGTCGGCGCCCAGCGACCAGTCCCAATAGGAACCCGTCGGCGATACGGCGGTCGCGTTCGGGCCGAGGCCGTTCTGGCCCCGGCTATGCCCGATATGAGCCTTGGCGGTGATCGGCGTGGCGGCGATGGCGAATGCGCCGTCGCCTCAGACGTAGAGATTATCACCCTTGGCGCCGGGATCGGTGTAGACGCCAGCCGCCGCGGCCGCGCCCGTTGCATACCATTTGCCGAGCGCCTGCTGCCTCGGCGCATAGGCGAGGCCTGCGGTCAGCGTGGCGGGCCCGGCCGTACCGGTCAGCTTCACATAAGGTTCGGCGAAGTCGGTCTTGTCGGCTCCGCCGGGATAAAGGTACCAGGTCAGCCCGGCATCCAGCGTAGTGGTGGCCGACAGGGTCGTCGTGTATCCGCCGATCAGGTCGAGCTCCAGATTGGCCCCGCCGAACGTGCCCCATCCGCCCAGGTTCGACGCCCAGGTGCCGACATGGAAGCCGCTATCGTGCGCTATCGCGATGCCGCCCTGTACCGCCATCTCCGTGTCCGACTGCGACACGCCGCGGAACCGGTAATCGGATGCTATGCCGACCGACCCACTGATGGTGAGTCCGGTCGACGGTCCCGCTTTTTCGACGGTGTCGTCCTCGCGCTCTGACTGTGCGTGAGACTTTGTAGGCATCGCCAAGATCGCGACTGCTATAGCCCAATATGCGAATTTCATGCTTGCCCTCAAACCGAGTGACGTCCGCGAGAATTTGCGGCGTCTTGAGGCTGTCCGATTAGGCGTATGTCGCGTTTTATTTCGAGAGCGAATTCGGCGTTTCGCGTAGCGCTGGCATATGTTTTGCAAGATTTGGGAGAGATACCCCGCTCAGGCTGATAAGTTGCGTATTGGCTACAAGCGTGTCTTGCGACAGACGGACCTTTCTCCACCAATAAGTGAGCATTTCAGTTGGCGGCGCGCTACAGCGCGAAGAATAACAGAATCTCAAGCCATGGGGGTAGCGCTGCGATCGGCGATATCGTTCGCGTCAGCGTGGGCCGCGTTTTGGGTGCGCATAGCGCGCCGTAGTTTGCACTTGAGTGTTGCCAAGCAATCTCCCGATCATGGGCAGCCCTTTCCCGGTAGTCACGGCGATGAACGCGAATATGTGCCGAAGGTTTTGGATTCGAACGTCCTTAAACCGCTCGTGCCCTGACGCGCTGCCAGAATGGTTGGAGATCGTATAGATCCCGGGCGGAGAGGTGCCTGCAATGACATGCGGGTTGAACGCCGCACTCTTTATCGCCGACAGGACATCTATTGCCGCATGACCGGCTTGGCGCCGGTTTTGGAATCGGCAACTGCTTGGTTATTGCCGGGAATTCTGCCGCTGAATTATGTGGCCATGCGGCTGGACGATGCGTCGACGGCGCTGTCTGTCGACGCATGCTCCCTTAACTCGCAGGTCTGGCCCGCGATGCGATGCAAGCCGTTCGCTAATAACGGTACTCAGTTTAAACCCATCTGCTTCGACACGACAGCTGCCGCACACTCAAGATGTCTCATAACATCGACATAGGTTATTGCGGATATTGGTAACTGAACGCACGCTTCCGCCAGTTCGAACGGGAGAAGCGTATTGGCGATCGACCAGCACGACGGCCTTCGGGATCGCACCGCTTGGCGGTACCGTAGCGACCTAGCACCGTTGGTACTGACCGATGCGCGTGTCCTCGGATGACTGACGCGCACGACTGGCAGACGCTGTCATTGCGGCTCGGTGTCGCCACCATTGCCGGACTGCTGGTCGGATTGGAGCGCGAGTGGCGGGGGCGGGATGCCGGACTGCGGACGCACGCCTTGATCGCGCTCAGTTCGGCAGCGATCACGGTTTCCGCCCTGATCGTCGCACAGGATCAGCCGCCCGATCGCGACAGCGATCCGTTGCGCGCGGTGCAGGGCATCGCGCAGGCGGTTGGCCTGATCGCGGGCGGCCTGATCTTCGTGCGGGGCAGCGACGTGCGAAATATCACGACGGCAGCCAGCCTTTGGGTCAGCGCCGCGATCGGAATCTCGGCTGGCGCCGGCCAGTTCGAACTTACGCTTCTGCTGGGCGCGGCGACCCTGATGGTGCTCGCGATCGTCGGCCTGACGGAGCGAAGTTTCCCCCGGCGCTTCGGCGATAGCACCACTCCGACGCCGCCCGATCTCCGAGGCCAAGATAAAGCCGGCCCCATACCGACAATCGAAGGACGTGAGCCATGAACTCGCCGATGGACGCTACCGCCGGTCCCACCGCCGCATCCGGACGCGGGTCCACGCGGCAAGGTGGTGTCCTTGCGGCGATAGTCGGCGGGCTGGTCGGGCTGATCGGTCTGATACTGGCGATCGGCGGCGTCTGGCTCGTTGCGGTCGGGGGATCGCCATATTACCTGATCGCCGGCATCGCGATGGTCGTTTCGGGATGGCTGTTGATCCGGGGGCGCGTGGCGGGCGCCCGGTTGTATGCCGCGATCGTCGCGCTGACGATCCTCTGGGCCTTTTGGGAAGTCGGCACGAACGGTTGGGCGTTGGTGCCCCGCGTGATCGCGCCATTGGTACTGCTGGTCGCGGTGCTGCTGGTCGTCCCGTCGATCACGCACGGCGCGCATCGCTGGCGGAAGGCGCTTGTATCGATCGCCGCTATCGTCGGAATGACGGCGCTTGGCGGCGTGGTGTTGGGGCAGATGAACCGCCCGCGTGTCCTGGCAACGCTCCCGGTTTCTGGCCGGACGATGGGCGATCCGGCGCAGATGCAAGCGGGGGCGGATTGGCCGGCTTATGGCGGCTCGTACAGCGCACGTCGCTTCACGCCGCTGACCCAGATCACACCGGCAAACGTCAACACGCTGGAACGCGCATGGACGATCCACACGGGCGATCTGCCATCGGCGGAGGCAAAGGGCACGTACGGTGCCGAGAACACGCCGCTGAAAATCGGCGACACTTTGTACGTCTGCACGCCAAAAAGCATCGTCATCGCGCTCGACCCGGCAAGCGGGCAGCAGCGCTGGCGGTACGACCCGCAGGTGCCCGACAGCGCGATCCCCTATACCGCCGCCTGCCGCGGGGTGAGCTATTTCGCCGTTCCCGGCGCTGCCGCTGGCGACGCCTGCGCGACGCGGATCATCTGGGGTACGCTCGACGCGCATATCTTTGCGATCGACGCGCGCAGCGGCCGCCCTTGCGAGGGGTTCGGCACGCATGGCCGGGTCGATGCCAAGATAGGCATGGGCGACACGCCGCCAGGCTTCGTCTCGATCAACTCGCCGCCGACGATCGTGCGCGGCGTGGTCGTCACCGGGCATCAGGTACTCGACGGACAGGACCGCTGGGCACCGTCCGGAGTGATCCAAGGCTTCGATGCGGTAACCGGCCGGCTGCGTTGGGCGTGGGACATGATGCACCCCGACTGGTCTGGCTATCCTCCCGCCGGGCAGACCTGGGCGCGCGGCACGCCGAACATGTGGACGATCGCCAGCGGTGACGAGCAACTGGGCCTCGTCTATCTGCCGATGGGCAACGCCGCGGCTGATTATTACAGTTCGCTGCGCCGCCCGCCCGAAAACGCCTTCGCGACGTCGCTGGTCGCGCTTGATGTTACCACCGGCAAGCCGCGCTGGCGGTTCCAGGCGGTGCGCAAGGACGTCTGGGACTATGATTTCGGCGCGCAGGCGACGCTGGTCGACTATCGCGGCACGCCCGCCTTGGTCCTGCCGAGCAAGCAGGGCGACATGTACATTCTCGACCGCCGGACCGGTCGGGCGCTGACCCCGGTCGGCACGATCCGTGCGCCCGGCGGCGGCGTCGAACCTCAGGAGCGTTCGCCGTTCCAGATCGTGTCGAACTGGCATACCCTGCGCAAACCCGTTCTGACCGAGCGCGACATGTGGGGCATGTCCCCGATCGACCAGATGATCTGCCGGATCCAGTTCCGGAAAGCGCGCTACGAGGGGTTCTTCACGCCGCCGAACACCGACCGGCGCTCGATCACCTATCCCGGTTATAATGGCGGAACGGACTGGGGCGGGGTCGCTGTCGATCCGCAGCGCGGCGTGATCGTCGCCAATTACAACGACATGCCAAACTATACACGGCTGGTGCCGCGCGCCCGAGCCAATGAACTTGGCTGGGCACCCCGCAACCAGGCGCGGGGCCGGATCGGCGGGGCGGAAGGCGCGGGCGATCCGCAGGCCAACACGCCCTACGCCGTGGACGTGAATGCCGGATGGCGCATGAAATTCACCGGCATGCTGTGCAAACAGCCGCCCTATGGCGGCATCCGTGCGATCGACATGGCGACGGGCAAGACGATCTGGGATCGCCCCTTCGGCACCGCCCGCACCAATGGCCCGTTCGGCATACCGTCGATGTTGCCGCTGACGATCGGAACGCCGAACAATGGCGGCGCGGTGGTAACGGCAAGCGGTCTCATCTTTATCGCTGCGGCGACCGACAATCTGATCCGCGCGATCGATCTCGCGACCGGCGAAACGCTCTGGACGAAGACGCTGCCGGGTGGCGGGCAGGCGACGCCGATGGTCTATGAGCAGGGCGGACGTGAATATCTCGTCATCTACGCCGGCGGACACCATTTCATGGAGACGCCCGTCAGCGATCAGGTGATCGCCTACGCCCTGCCGGCGCGATAGGAACCGGGGCGTTCGGGGCCGGGGCCTCGGACGCCATCGGCCCCGACCGGATTATTGATTGGCCAGGTCTTTGGGCGGACCAAGGCGATCGATCTCCCAGGTGGCGATCGTCGCGCCGGTCGTCGGAAGCTCGATCCGTACCTCATCGACCGTGGTGGCGATCGCGCAGATCGGGCGTTGCTCGATACCGGCGGGCTGGACACAGCGCACCACAGGGCCGGTCTCTGCGCGCGCCAGCCGACCGATGATGTGCAGGCGGATCCCTTGCGACCCATCGAACTGCGATATGCGCTGCACCGTCTCGAAAGCGCGGCCAGCGCGAGCGAGAGGTGCATCCGCGCCGAAGGTCGCGATCGCCAGCGTCTGACCCGGCAGGGTCACCGGCGAGGTCCCGCTGGGCATGAAGTCGCCGATCCGGGCAGGGCAATGCTCGCTGCTGGACCAGGGACGATTGATCCAAAAACCGGTGGCGGTTGCCGTCTCGCCGCCTTGACGAACGTGCCAGTCCGGCCCGCTCCAGGCGACCGGGGTCACCGAAACCCGGAGCGTTCCCGTGGATGGATCATATTGCCAGCCCATCGCGGTTGCGGCGGGATCGTTCGGTCCGGAGCAGCCGAATGGCAGGACCAGGTCGAACTGCCGCCCTGCCGAAGAGGCCAACTCGGCGGGCGGCGATCGGCCGGCCGCGAAAGCGTCCGCGGCCGCATCCGCCAGCGCCAGCAACTCGGCACGGCCGAGCGTCGTCGCTGCTGCCTTGGCAGGCGAAGACGACGGGGCGGGCGCCGGTGACGGAGACATCACGATCGTGGCAGGTGCAGGGTCTGGAGCGCTCTCCCGACCCACAAGGAATCCTGCCATAGCCACCGCGATCGCAGCCGCCAGACCACCACCGATGGCAAGACGGCTGGAACGGGGGCTGGGTTCGCGCATCCCGGCATGATAGCGAAAAACCACTGTCGCTCCACTCCCAATGCGCTTGCCCGCATGTTGACACTGCGTGCGTCGCGTCCGACGCAGGGGCCGACATGCCGTTCGACCAGATCCTGACGCTCGCCGTCCTCGTTGCGGTCGTCGCCGCGCTCATCTGGGACAAGGTGCGGGCCGACGTGGTCGCGCTTGCGGGTGCGGCGGTGCTGCTGATGGCGGGCGTCGTCCGGCCGGTTGCGATGCAGGGCGCGTTTGCCAGCCCGGCGATCGTCGCGCTCGCCTCGCTCTTCGTCATCGCCTATGCGCTTGAGCTCTCGGGATTGCTCGACCGCGCGATCGAGCGCGCCGTCTCCATGTGCCGCCGACTGGGGACCGCAGGCATCTGGCTGTTGCTGTCGATGATCGGCTGCGTATCCTGTTTCCTGAATTCGACACCGATCGTCGTCCTGGGCGCGCCGGTGGTGCGTGACGTAGCGACGGCACTCGGCCAGAGCCCGAAACGCTATCTGATTCCGCTGTCCTACGTGACCATCCTGACGGGGTGCTGCACCCTGATCGGCACCTCGACCAACCTGCTTGTCGACGACATGGCGAGCGTCGCGGGCCAGCCGCGCTTCGGCATCTTCGAGGTGACGCCGGTCGGCTTGCCGATGGCGATCGTCGGGGGGCTCTACCTCTTCCTTTTCAGCAATCGACTGCTCGGCGGAAGGCATGCGGACGAGGTACCGGAAGGCGGGCCTGTGTCGGTCGACGCCACGCGGATCGCCAGTGCCTCGGTCGGCAATGCCAGCGTCTTCGCCGAGCATCGCCCGCTCCAGCCGCGAAAGGCGATCGCCGCACTGACCGTCTTTGCAGGGGCCATCGCGCTGGCCACCGCGGGCGTTGCGCCGATCGCCGCCACCGCTTTTGCAGGGGCGGTGCTGCTCATCCTGTTGCGCGTCATCAGCGCGGACGAGGCGTATCACGGCCTCAAACCCGAGATACTGGTGCTGATCGCAGGGATGGTGGTGATTGGGATCGCCATGGAGGAAAGCGGGTTGGCGGCGGGCATTTCCAGCACGCTGATTTCCAGCGTGCACGGGCTCGATCCGCTGATCGCACTGGTGGCGCTGTATCTGGTTACGATGGTCCTGACCGAATTGCTGTCGAACGCTACGGTCGCTGTGTTGGTCACCCCGATCGCGGTGGCGCTCGCCGACAGCCTGGCGGTCAGCCCGCGTCCGTTCCTGGTGGCGGTGATGATGGCGGCAAGCGCAGCGTTCGCGACGCCGTTCGGCTATCAAACCAACGTCATCGTCTACCAAATGGCCGGCTACCGCTACATGGATTTCGTTCGACTTGGCTTGCCACTCAACCTGCTGACATGCGCCGTTGCAGTCGCGGCGATCCGCATCTTCTTCCCTTTCTAGCGCGATGTCGCAGCTGCGACGGAATGGGTGATCATTCCTCGCGCTCGATGATGGAGACGCCCGATCGGGCTATCGCCTCCGCGTTCGATTGCGCGCCCCCCTGCGGGACCCAGCCCGGCATGGTCTGGCCTGAAGCTCGATAAATGGGAGCGCAAGGTTTGCAGTGATCATGTTCGAGGGCTTCTCTTAATTTCTATCGTTGGCCAACGACTTGATATTGCTGGCCCGGCTGCTGAAGAGCGTCGAGCCACGTGACTGCCGCATTTTCGCTGATGAAAAAGTTCAGGATCTCGCCACGGGATAGAGCGCGGCGCATCTGCATCTTCACGAGGCTCGACGACACAAGGATCGCTACCCGGTCGCCCGGCCGATAGATCCTGCTGGTCGCGTCCTGTACGCAGGCCTGGCCCTCCGGACTGTGTGGCTTCAGATCGACGGCGTTGATGAGGACCCGTATCGGGCGGCCTGCTGCACGCCAGCGCTTTACCACGGCGGCATTGTTGGCGAAATGATCGCGCAAGGTAGACAAGTCGAAAAAACCACTGACATTGATGAAAATCGCTTCCTGAAGCCGATCCTCTTCGATCCTGTATCGGGGCTTGTCTGCGAGAGAAGAGCTGAACATAAACGTGGCGTATGAAGGCGCGGTTACGAATTAGTGTATGATCCAGAACGGTTTTATTCGAAGGATTTCGGGCCTTTGATTTGCCTGGGCAGCGCGGAATAGGCTGGGGTTAGGGTCAAGACTCGTTGCTGACAGCCGACGTATGCCGGTTGCAGAAAGCAACGGCGGTGAAAAGAGTTTGGGCGCCGGTCGTAACGAGTGGCACCGCGCCGCCAATTCTTAGGCCCAGAACATGATTTCGCTGCGGCTGGAGCCGGTAGCGGTGCTTGTCGTAGCGAACCGGCTCTTGGCTTGGAAAGCGTCTCCCACCAGTTCGCATTGTAGCCAATTGCGGAATTTTTTTGAACGTCCCTCACAAGGCCGTGGCGTTGTTCGTGCCAAAGCAGCAACGACTTGCCGATCAGGCGATGGCAGCGCCTTTCAATCGCTCACCCGCACCAGCATCTTTCCGGCGTTGCTGCCGCTGAACAGCCCGATCAATGCCTCCGGTGCGCTTTCGAAGCCGTCGACGATCGTTTCCTGATACTTGATCCGGCCGGCCTTCAGCCATTCGGTCATGTCGTGCGTGAAGCGGTCGTTCAATCCGGCGAAATCGGTCGAGACGAAGCCCTGCATCCTGACGCGGCGGTAGATCATCTCGAACAGATTGTTCACGCCTTCGCCGGCGCCGTTATAGGTCGAGATCATCCCGCACAACGGAATGCGGCCGTTGACGTTCATCAGCTTGAGCGCGGCGTCGAGGTGTGCGCCGCCGACATTCTCGAAATAGACGTCGATGCCCTTCGGCGTCGCGGCCGCCAGCGCGGCGGGCAGATCGCTTGTCTTGTAGTTGATCGCGGCATCGATCCCCGCTTCGTCGAGCAGCCAGGATAGTTTCGCATCGCTGCCGGTTATGCCGACGACATGGCAGCCCCTGATCTTGGCGATCTGCGCCGCGACCGACCCGACCGCGCCGCCTGCGGTGGACACCACGACCTGTTCGCCGTCCTTGAGCGCGCCGATTTCCAGCAGGCCACCATAAGCGGTCAGGCCGGTTCCGCCCAAGGCGTGCATGTAGACGCTGAGCGGCAGGGCGGGATCGGGGTGCAGGATGCGGACGACGCCGGCCGGGACGACGAACCGTTCGCGCATGCCGGCGCCGTGGCGGACCAAAGCGCCTTTTTGTATTGCCGGGTCGCGCGACGAGACGACGCGCCCGATCCCGGTGCCGAGCATCGCCTCGTTCAGCGCCTGATCGGCGTTGAGGCGTGGCCGCATATAGGGATCGACGGACAGCAGGACCGCCTCGACCTCGATCTCCCCCGGTCGCGGCTCGGCCAGATCCGACGAGACGATTTCGAAATCCTTGGCGACGGGTACGCCGTTCGGGCGGCGGACGAGATGGATCTGGCGCGTTTGCATGGACGTTTCCTTGAAACCTGTGCGGGTTATGCGGCGGCGCTGGGGCGAGCGGAAGCCCGTTCGTGCCACGCCGCGACGGATGTCCTGTTCCCCACCGGGTCCAGCCCGATCAACGTGGCGAAGTCGATCATCGTCAGGGCTGCGATATCGCACATCGTGTAGCGTTCGCCCGCGATGAATGTTCGGCCGTCGGCAATCTCGCAGTCGAACCAATCCATCGCGCGGGCAAGGGTGATGCGATTGGATTCGCCGAAGACGACATGCTGTTCGACCAATGCCGCGGTCGCGGGATGCGCGTGACGCCAGAACATGCGCGTCGGTTCGGCCAGTTGGATCTCGATCCGGCGGATCCACATGTCGATCACGCCGATCTCGACCGGGGTGCGTCCGAACATCGGGGGTTCGGGATGAAGCGCGTCGAGGTAGCGGCAGATCGATATCGTCTCGGTGATCGTGGTGCCGTCGTCGAGTTCGAGCACCGGAACCTGCCCGAGCGAATTGCGCTTCATATGATCGGGCGACTTGTGATCCCGTTCGCGCAGATCGAGCGGGATTTCGGGCAGCGTGATGCCCTTTTCCGCGGCGAAGATGCGTACGCGGCGAGGATTCGGCGCCGGCATGGGCGCACCGTAGAATTCCATAAAAACACCCTCCGTCACAGTCTGAAGTCCAGGGTCAGCCCGATGGTGCGTACCGCATCCGGGCTGTAATATTGCAGATAGCCGCCCGGGTTCAGCGTCGTCGTCGGGCTGGGGTTTTTCTGCGCCGCCCATCTCTTGTCGAGCAGGTTGATCGCGAACAGGCCGACACGCCACCGACTGTCCGCCGCGCCGATCCCGACATTGCCGCCGAGCAGCCCGAACGCCTTCTGGATCGTCCCCGGATCGCCATTCGCCGAGTAATTGACGTCGGATTGGCCGGTAAAGTTGAACTGCACCGAGGCGCGCAGATCGGATCCGATCAGACGCTGGTAATCGGCGACGAGATTGTAGCTGAACCTGGGCGCAGCGGCGAGCCGCAGTCCGGCGGCGTTGAAGAACCCGTCGATCGACGTCGGGTTGGCGGGCGGCGCGGTGCATGGCCCGCCCTGCGCGACCTTGGGTTGGCCGAAATAGCATTGGACGCCATTGAACTCGCCGTATTTCGCATCGACATAGGCGCCGCCGCCGCTGAGCGTCAGATCGGGCATCGGGCGGGCGATAATGCTGAATTCGACGCCTTTGCTGTTGAGCGAACCGGCATTGGTGATGCGGTTCGCGTAGCTCGCGCTCGACAGATCGGCGACCTGCGCCTGGAAATCGCGGACGTGCGTCTTGAACAAGGTCGCGTTCACCGTCAGCCGCCGGTCGAGCATCGTGGCGCGAATACCGAGTTCGTAATTGGTCGGGATTTCCGGCGCGACACGCTGGTCCTGCGATGCGTTCGACACGGTCAGGCCGCTGAAACCTGGGCCTTTATAACCGCGCGAAACCGTCGCGTAGGTCATGATCTGATCGCTCACGCTATATTGCGCGCCGACCCTGAAGGAGAAGTTGGTGTTAGAGGTCTCCTGGCGCAGCGACAGGGTGACGCCGCCCGGGATGGGGATCGTCCCCGGCACCGAGCCGCGGCTATAGTCCAGTTTCAGCACGTCGCGCGTCAGGCGACCGCCGAGAATGAAATTCAACTTGTCCGTCGCGTGGACATTGGCCTGCGCGAAGGCGGCATAGCTACGCGAATGGACGCGGTTGGTGAGATTGCCGTCGAATATCGTCCCGACCGGCTGGGAGGGTACGACGCGGATGACCGTTCCGTTCGATGCCGGGACGATCCATTCCAGCCGGCCCTGCTGGTCGATAAAGCCCTTCGCATGCTGGTCGAAGAAGAACAGTCCGGCGACATAATCGATCAGGCCCCCGGTCGGCGACGTCAGCCTGAGTTCCTCGCTGATCTGGCGCAGCGCATTCGATCCGCCGTTCCGGTCGACGTAATTCACCGTCGTATTGTCGCCGTCGTAGAAGGATTCACGGTAGGACTGGCGGTACGCGGTGAGCGACGTGAGCGCATAATCGCCCATATCGTAATTGATTTCCGCCGAACCGCCGCCGCGCTTCGCATAGCCATAGGATCGGCCGCCGATCGCGACGTAGCGGTTGGTGGGGGATGCGGTAATCCCGTATTGCGCCAGCGTCACGGCCGGCGCGTAGCCCGGCGCGTTCTTCGCCCACACCATAGAACAGCAGAAGCGGCCGACCTCCGAATAATCGGCGGACAGGAAGACGCTGAGCGCATCCGTCGGTTTCCACAGGAATTTCGCGCCGCCACCATAGTTCAACTGCCCGTCGACGTCGCGCGGCAGGGCCGGGTTGAGGTTGCGGACCACGCCGTCGCGCTGCTTGTAGAAACCGAACACGCGCAGTGCGGAGGTTTCGGAAATCGGCAGGTTGCCGATCAGATTGGCGACGCCGTGCCCCTGCGTGCCCAGTTCGCCATGACCGACCAGTTCGGCCACGCCGATCTTCGGCCGGACGGTGGTGAACGACACCAGGCCGGCGGATGCGTTCTTGCCGAACAGCATGCCTTGCGGGCCGCGCAGGATCTCGACGCGTTCGATATCGACCAAGGTCGAAATGGTCGAGGGATCGCCCAGTACGACGCCGTCGACGACGGTCGATATGCTCTGTTCGATACCGGCCGAAAAGCTGCTGGTGCCGATACCGCGGATCAGGAAGCCGGAATTACCGGCGCTGGTGCTTTGTTTGTACCGCACGCTGGGGTCGATCAACGTCAATTGCTGCGGGCTGGTGATGTTCAGGCGCTGCAAGGCGTCGCCCCGTACCGCGGTGATCGCGACGGGGACGCGCTGAACGCTTTCGGCGCGGCGTTGCGCGGTCACGACGATTTCCGCCGTGACGTCGCTCGACAATGGGGGGGCGGCACCGGCGTCGGCCGGGCTGGTCTGCGGAATCGTTTCCGCGGCGGTCGTCGCGGTGGCCGTTCCGACCTGGGTCGTCTGTGCCGATGCGCCGGCCGGCAGGGCAAGCGCGGACACTCCGGTCAGTAACGTTACGATGGTCGTGCGTGTGTGCATTACGATCCTCCCCTGACAGGTCCGACCGGGATCGGACGACAAACGGAGGACGCCGCAACGCCGTGTAGACATGTCCGGCCGCTCTCCTGCGCACCTTGGCTCGTTCGAAGCCCTATTGGTGCGATGGTTATAATCTAGATTCGAACTGGACGATCGGTCAACCCCGTTCATTCGCTTGCAAATCATATCGGGAAGGTGCTTGATCGATCGATGCGCGACCCGATCGACTCCGATTCAGTGCCGATCGACCCGGTGGCGGCGGACGGAACGCAGCTGTCGCGCCGGGAAATCTACGATCTGGTATGGTCGAAGTCGATGACGACGATCGCGAGCGAACTGGGCCTGTCGGGAAATGGACTCGCCAAGATCTGCGATCGATTGCTCGTGCCGTACCCGACGCGCGGATATTGGGCGAAGGTCTATGCCGGCAAGGACGAGGCGCAGACGCCCTTGCCGCCGGCGCCGGCCGGTATCGATCTGCATGCGACGATCGCCCCGGCGCGATCCCGGTCGCGGCGCCCCCGGCAGCGGCTGACGCGCGAGGAGCGGCGCGAGAAGATCCTGGCGCAGGGCGAGGCGCTGGTGCGCGCGGAAGGCGTGCATGCGGTGTCGATGAAGCGTGTCGCGCGCGACCTCGGCATGAGCGAGGCGCAAAGCTATAACTACTTCAAGAGCGCGGCCGAATTGCTTGCGGCGATCGCGCGTTCCGAACTGGTCGAGATGAACAAGGCGCGGCTCGCCGCCAGCCGCCACTGTACCGATCCCCGGATGCGCTACACGCTGACGACCCTGGCCTATCTACGGCAGGTCGCGACGCGCGGCGAAGTGCTGCAGCAATTGCTCGGCCTGCCCGATGTCCGCGCGATCCTGCGCGAGGAGCATGAGGACCGCCGCAACGCCAACCGCAAGGTGTTCGGCGACGTGTATCAGGAGGCGTACCGCGTCCCGCCGCAGGTCAGCGCGATCGTCGGTGCGATGCTGACCGCGCTGTCGCTTCGGGGCGGGCGGCTGCTGGCGCGCGGCAAGATCGATCTCGCCACGGCGGAACGGCTGGTCATGCCCGCGATCGGCGGCGGACAGGCGCATATGATCGACCGCTACGGCACCCGATCATAGGAAGTCCGCGCCGGCGGCGACTTCGGCCACATGCGCGGGCGTCTGGCCGTCCAGCGCGGCGAGGCTCGCCACGATCGTCTCGCCGCACAGGCGGCGGGCCAGTTCGGCATCCACATCGCCGTGGAAGACCTTGCGGCCGGCTTCTTCCGGTATAGTCAGCAGCAATTGCACGATGACCATCGCCTCGCGCGACGACAGTCCCAGTTCGCGTTTCAGCCGTCGCGCGATGGGCAGGAGCATCACGGATGCGCGACCGAACGTGGTGCGATCCGGCCCCTGTTCCAGGAACGCGTCCGCGAGCAGCACGTGCAGCAGCGGCCCGTGCCGGCTGACGAGATCGAAATAGAGATCGGCGCAATCGCGGGCCGCGGTCAGGACATCGGGTTGAGCGACGGCGTGGCGCAGGGCGGTGCGATCGACCACCGCCAGCGCATCGCTCAACAAGGCCGATCCCAGCGCATACTGGTTCGGAAAATAGTTGTAGACCAGCGCCTTGCTCACCTTGGCCGCGCAGGCCAGCCGCTCGAACGAGATCGGGAAACCGCCCTGGCCGAGCACTTCGCGCGCGGCATGGCGGAGCAGGTCCGCCTGGCGTTCGTCGCGGTTGAAGCGGGGCTGGCGATCGCTCGTCGCGGCGGACGCCGGTTCGTTGCCGCCGGGTTGGGATCGGTGCTCGATCATGGCTCCGGCATATCGACTGCCGGGGTCAAGGGCTAGTCGCTCCCGCGGCCTGCGCTTCGCGCGACACGCTGCCGGCCTGAAGCCGCTCGACCAAGGCGATATACGGCCGGTATCCGATCAGCAGGCAGGTGAGCGACAGGATCAGCATCGCGACGCTGACCGCCAGGATCGCGAGATGGATCATCGCGGGATCATGGAATACCCGGTCCGTCATCAGCGCGATCAGCGTCGGGCCGAGGCCCAGCCCGAGCAGGTTGATGACGAGCAGCGCGATCGAGATCGCCGTGCCGCGCATCTGGTTGGGGACCATCTGCTGAATGATCGCCGGGCTGAGACCGTTCAGGAAGGTGGGCAGAAACACCGTGCCGGCCAGCGGGATCAGCGCCAATCCGCCGTCCGGCAACAGCGTATAGCCGAAGATCAACGGGATCGTCGCGATCTTCACCCACAAGGCGGCGCGCAACCGGCCCGAAGCGCCGCGCCGCCGCGTCATGACATCGCCCAGCCAGCCGCCGCACAGCACGCCCGCCGTCCCGAACGTCAGCAGGAGCAGGCCGTAAATGTGCCCGATCTCGACCGCGGTCCACCCGTGCCGCCGGATGAACATCGTCGGCACCCACGCCGCGACTCCGTATCCCGCAACGGCGGAAAACCCCATGAAAAGGTTGATCGACAGGAATGCGCGCTTGTTCTCGCGCAGATAGGCGAAAACGTCGCGCAGCGGCAGTGCCGCCGCGACCTGGCTGCCATCCGCGGCGGTGATCGAATGTACCGCGCCGGTCCGCCGTGGTTCGCGCAGGCACAAGGCGACGAGAGCGACGAGCAACCCGGGCAGGCCGATGATCAGGAAGACGGATTGCCACGGCCGGATCTCGCCGACCAGCGGCAGCAACATCGGCCCGGATTGCAGCGTCCCGGCGATGATCGTCGCGCCGATCACCAACGCGAGACCGCCGCCGATATAGATACCGATGCTGTAGACCGCGAGCGGCAGGCCGACCTTGTGCGGTGGGAAATGGTCGCCGATCAGGGAGTTGGCCGCCGGTGTCAGGACGGCTTCGCCCGCGCCGACCCCCATGCGCAATGCGAGCAATGCGCCATAGCTGCGCACCAGTCCGCAGCCGGCGGTCGCCAGGCTCCAGAATGCGATCCCACCCGCGACGAGCCAGGTGCGCCGTTTCGAGTCGACCAGCCGGCCGAGCGGCAGGCCAACCAGCACGTTGCACAAGGCGAAGGCCAATCCCTGCAACAGACTGATCTGCGTATCGCTCAGCCCCAGGTCCCGCTTCATCGGCTCGACCAGCAGGCTGAGGATCTGGCGGTCGAGGAAGGAGAAGACATAGGCCACCGTCAGGACGAACACGACGAACCAGCCGTAAGCGGCGGAGGGATAATCCTGTTCGACGGAGATCGGGATGGCGCCGTCGGCCGCGAGTGTCCTGCCAGCCATGTAACCTCTCCCACGCATGCATTGGTCAAAACGCCAACACTATTGGTGCGATATATAGATTTTAATCCGCGGCTCCTGTCAATCGGCGTTCGTTCGCCGTGTGCGGAATCACTTCGTTATCGGCGCGAGCGGCGATCGCGCCGATCGGATAGCCCGTGGGCGGAGGGATCGGGCGCGGGCCGGAAGCGTTGGCAGCCCGTTACTATGCATGCCGGATACTATGCATGCCGGCGTTCATCGCCGGCACCGGTGCGCACCAGCCACTCTATCGGAGACCTGCCATGCTTCGTTCGTTCCTCATCGGCCTCGTCGCGGGCCAGCGTGGCATCACGCCGCTGGCGGTGATCGCCACCGCCACCCGCCGCGACGAGATCGCGCCCGACCTTCCGCTCCAGAAGCTCATGCTGAACCCGGTGATCGCGGCCGGGACCGTTGCCTTCGCCGCTGCCGAGATGGCAGGCGACAAGATGAAGACCGCGCCGGACCGGACGGTGCCGATCGGACTTGCCGTACGCGGCATCACCGCGGCCTATGCGGGCGCCGCGCTGGCACCGCGCGACAAACGCGTCCTGGGCGCCGCCATCGCGGTCGGCGCGGCGTTCGCCTCGTCTTATGCCGGGCTGGCGGCCCGCAAATGGGGCATGCGGCGCTACGGCCAGACCGCGACCGGCTTCGTCGAGGATGCCGTGGTATTCGGCAGCGGACTGGCCATCGCCAATCCGTCGCTATTCGCGAAAAAAGGCTGATCGGGATCGTCCGATGATCGAGCCGTGATCGACGCGAAAAGGGGTCCCGGTCGCGACCGGGACCCCTAATATGGATCGCGTCGGGGATGGTCGCTTACCGGATGCGATGGCCGTAAACGTCCTGCACCTCGACGGGGCCAAGGTTCAGCGCGCGGATATCCGCTTCGATGCGCTGTAGATCGCCGGCAATCGTCCACACGAAATCGTCGCTGCGGAAATCCTGCTTGGCGAGATCGCGCGCTTCCTGGAGGGTGATGCTGCGCACGACGTCCGGGGTGGTCCTGACGAAGTCCAGCGGCATCCCGCGCGCGTCCGCGTCGGTTATCGCGGTCATGTATGCGCCGTTCGACGACAGGAACGGCGCGAACGAATTCATTAGATTGTCGCGCTCGATCGTCAGTTCGCTGTCGGTCATCGGCCGGGTGGTGATGTACGCCTCGATCTCCTTGGTGATCTCCTTGATCGCGGGCGTCGTCGCATCGGTCTGCACGGACCCCTTGACGTAGAAGGTGCGCTGCGAGCGGATCGAATTGCCGAGCCCGGTCGACATGCAGTACGTCCAGCCCTTATCCTCACGCAGGTTGAGGTTGATCCGGCTGGTAAACGCTCCGCCGATCGGGCCGTTGCTGAGGATTTCTGTCATCGCCCGACGCATCGACCAGGGCTCGATCAGCCGCCCGGCCATGATGTTGCTCTGCTGCGCCCCTGGGACGTCGATCAGGACGACCTTGACGCCGGTCGGCCGCGCCGGTGGCGCATCGATGGTACCTGCCGGGCGTGCCTTAAGGTGCCATTGCGCAAAGTTCCGCTCAACCAGCGTCCGTGCATGGTCCAGCGTGATATCGCCGACGAAATAGACGGTCATGTTGGCCGGGCCGACTTCCTTATTGTAGAAGTCGACCATCTTGTCGCGATTGATGGCGCGCACCGTTTCCCGGGTGTCGATCTTGCCGTTGGGGTGATCGGTACCCCACAAAGCGAGCGAGAAAAGCGTGTCCTGAGCGCCGGCGGGATTGTCTTCATAGGTGTCGTACGAAGGACCGACCTGCATCATGTACTCGTCGATCTTCTTCTGCGGGAAGGCCGGTTCGCGGACCACTTCGGACACGAAGTCCATCGCCTCGTCCAGTCGCGGCGAGATGGTGGAGAACTGGATGCTGCTGCGCCGGTCCCCGGCACTGGCGGATGGCGAAATCGACAGTTCGCGCATCCGCCCCGCGATCCGGTCGGCGGGATGGCGGGCGCTGGCATCGAAGATGCTGCCGAACGTGAAGCTGGCAAGGTCGGGCGCATAGGGACGATCGATATATTTGCCCGTCGCGAACTGTATGGAGACATCGACCATCGGCAGTTTCGGGCGCCGGACCACGACGACCTTTGCGCCGTTGGCGAGCGTTGCCTGCTCGATCGGGGGAAACTCCAGCGTCGCGACGGTCGGCGGCACCGCAGGCATTGTCTTGCGATCGACCGACCCGGCGGTCGGGGGCTGCGAGCGGGCCTCCGGGAATGTTTCGGTCGTCAGGTACGGCCGCTGCAGCCAGTTGCGAGCAGTCGCCGCGATATCGGCGGTGGTCGCATCGTTTTCCCAGCGCCGCGCCGTCTTGAACAACAACGGGTCGCCGGCTTCCAGCTCGCCCGCTTCGAGCATCCCACCCAGCACATCCGCATCGACGAAGGCCGACAGCAGGATCTCGTCCTTGTTGGCGAGATAGTCTTTCAGCGCGCCTGCATCAGGCCCCGCACGCAAGGCGTCGGCCATGACCGTATCCAACTTGCGCTCGACAAGCGCCAAGTCGGCGCCGGGCTTCAGCTCGACACTGACCGAAAAGATGCCGTTGACCTGAGAGTCGCTGTACATCGCGAACGCCGACAGCGCGGGTCCGTCATTCTCGACCAACGCGCGATTGAGCGGACTGTCGGGCGTGCCGAACAACGTGGCAGCGAACGTGCTCAGCAGCACCCCCTCTCGGCCATGACCGTGCGGCACCGGCCAGGACCGGGTGATCCGGCGATTGGCCGTCTTGTCATAGAATCGCAGGCGCCGGCCGGGGGTCATCGTCGGGATCCATTCGGCAATTTCCTGTATCCGCTGGCCCGGACGGACGTCCTTGAAATAATGGCCGACCTTCTCCCTCGCGGTTGCGACATCGATATCCCCGGCGAGCAGCAGGATCGCGTTGGCCGCACCGTAGTAGGAGTCGAACCATTCGCGGACATCGGCAAGCTTGGCATTGTCCAGATCGGTCATCGAACCGATCACGCCGTGAGCATAGGGATGGCCCTTTGGATACATCGCAGCCAGATAGGCGGCCGATTGCGCTGCACTTGCGGCGCTTTCGTTCTGGCGTTTTTCGTTCTTGACCACCGCACGCTGGCTATCCAGCGCGGCCTGGTCGACCGCGCCGAGCAAATACTGCATCCGGTCGCTTTCCATCCACAGCGCCAGATCCAGTTCGTTGGTCGGAACCGATTCGAAATAGCGGGTACGATCGGTCGTGGTGTTGCCGTTCATATTGAACACGCCGTTGTCCCGCAGCGGCGTGAAGAATTCACCCTTTCGATTGGATGTTTCCTGGAACATCAGATGTTCGAACAGGTGTGCGAAACCGGATTTGCCTTCGGGTTCGTCCTTTGATCCGACACGGTAGGTTGTCGATACGTAAACCTTCTTCTGGCTATGATCGGGATAGACGATCACGGTCAGACCATTGGGCAGAGTGAATTTTTCGAATTTGATTTCCAGGCGTTCCAGGGCAAGCGCGGCCGGGCCGAGCAACGGTTTGGCCGGGTGTTTTGCCGGGGCCGGCGGACGCTGCTGCGTCCGCTTCGCGCCGGTCGCCCCGCTCGCCAGCGCGGACGCCGCCACCATGGACAGTAATACTGTCAGCCTTGTCCCGGTTTTCTTCGCCACTGTGTCGCTCCACCACGCCCCGATGCGGGGTCGGGTGTCATTCTCGGCGTGAACCTTGCAGCATCATTGCAGCGCCGCGGCACGATCGGGGATCGGACATGCGGCGGGATCGGCTGATGCGGTTCCCTACAAGACTGCTGCAATCTTCGACTCTGACGATCCGGGGCAACGGGGGCGCCGACTCGCAAAAGCGGGCGGCGCGTCGATCAGGGGGAAAACATCACATGCACCGACGCCAGAAAGCCGCGCTGTTCCTGACCACGATCCTGGCGATGCCCGGCGCACTGATCGGCGGAATCGCGGCCGCGCAGACCATCCCCGCCGCACCTGTAACAGAGAAGCCGGCCCCTATGGAAGTTTCCGCGGATCAGGCGCAGGAGCCGAACGCCGCCGCGATGCCTTCCTTGAGCGATCCTGCGCAGGACGGCACGCCATTTTCCGATCCGTCGACCGATACGTCCGCCGACGATCTGGTAGTAGCAACCGGCACCCGGCTGCCGACGAACGATCCGACCAGTGACGTGCGCGTCTATACCGCTGAAGATATCCGGGCGCTGGGCGTGTCCAACGTGCAGGATTTCATCCGCACGCTGCCGCAGAACCAGGCGTCGGTCGGGACCGGGCTGAACAATCGCAGCGAAACCGAAGTACGGTTCGACGATGGCGGGCTGGGCGGGCTTGGCGTCGGCGGGATCAACCTGCGCGGGCTCGGCACCAAGAACACGTTGGTTTTGCTCAACGGACGGCGGATCGCCGGCGCGGCAGGGATCGAGGAGGGCTTCGCCAACATCAACAACATCCCGCTCGCTGCGATCGATCGGGTCGAAATCAGCCTGGGGGGCGGCAGTTCGGTCTACGGGTCGGACGCGCTTGGCGGCGTCGTGAACTTCATTCTCAAACGCGGCTATAACGGCTATTCCGTGACATCCCGCGCTGAACTCAGCAGCACGGGCGCGCATACGGCACAATGGACGGGCAGCGCCGCCCGGTCATGGGGGTCGGGATCGATCACCGCGACCGCGTCCTACAGCAGGATCAGGCCGGTCCAGAATGCCAAGCTGGGCTATACCACCCATGATTTTTCCGGCCGCATCACGCCGGAACAACTCGCCGCCGCGGGACGCACCAATTTCCCGTTGGACCAGAGAAGTCCGTCGGACGGCGCGCAGCCAGCCGCGCTTGCGCTATCCTACTCGGTTCCGTCCGCCGACCCCGATGGTTTTCCGGCTTTCTTCGATGAAACATTGCAATGGCGCGGGGGCGTCAACCATAGCAACCCGACCTTTGCCGGGCTCGGGCCGTTCGACTATCGTACGTCGCCCAGCATCATCCCGCGCGACGGCGGCGAATTCATGTCCAACCTGGGTTTTTCCGCCAGCATCGACCAGCGCGTGACCGACCGATTGCGGCTGACCATCGACTATCTGGGGTCGGTCAACACATCGACGCTGCGCGATGTGCAGGATGTGCTGAAGCTGGAAAATGTCCCGCTGGATCAGGCTTATAGTCCCATCAAGCTCAGCGATCTGCGGCCGGGGGCGCAGGACGCCTTTTTCTCTGCATATTATTACCCGACCGCCGAATATGCGTCGGGCAAGATCCCGCGCGGGTATCAGGAGACGACCGGCCGATCGCATACCCTTACCGGCGGGCTGATCTACGACTTCAGCAGGGATACGGTGGTCCGCGCCAATTACACATGGTCGCGGACCAGCTCGAAAGGATCGCAGCAGGGCCTGACGAACATAAGCTTCTACAATCCGATCAACGGCGTTTGCGGGGCCGACGACGGCGTCAGGAACACGATGGAGATCGCCGACATCGACGCGGTCGCCGCCCGGCAATGCGCCGCGATCCGCAGCAGCGATCCGAACGAGGCGTTCAATTTCCTCAGCGACGGAACGGCCACGACCGGCGCGCCGATCGACGTATTTTTCGTCAACCAGCGCCAGTTGAACAACAGTTCGTCGCAACATTCCGGGGACGCGCTGTTCACCGCCGCGCCGTTCAGCCTGCCTGCCGGCAAGGTCCGTATCGCGATCGGGGCCGAATACCGGACCAGCACCGTGGATGGGGAGCGGATCCGGTCCGAAACCTTCAGCACGCCCAGCGGCGTCACGGTCACGCGCGCGTCGCTTCGGCCTGCGACCAACGATGTCGGCGCCGCCTATGTGGAGCTGAGGCTTCCCCTGATCGGTCGCGACATGAACGTGCCGCTGATCCAGACCCTCGATATCTCCGCGAACGCGCGGTACGATCGTTATACGTATAAAGGCCCGATCGGCACCGTCGACAACATTCCCTATGCCGAGGGCGGGGAAGTGATCGAGGGGAAATCCAAGTTCGATCGCGTCAGTCCGCGGATCGGCGTCGCGTGGACGCCGGTATCCGGCCTGTCTTTCCGCGGATCGTGGTCGTCGAACTTCACGCCGCCGCCTTTCAGTTCGCTGTACAACGTGACGTCCGGCCAGGAGACGACGGCATTCCTGTTGCAGGATCCGCTGTCGCCGGACGGCGACGCCATCGAGTTCCGCGAAATCCCGCTGTTTCTGGAGGGCAATCCGCTCCTCAAGCCGGAAACGTCGCAAAGCTATCAGCTGAACGCCAACTGGACGCCCGCCGGAACGCTGTCGGGCCTCAATATCGAAACGAGCTATTACAAGACCAGGATCAAGGACCAGATCGGTTCGTCGATCGAACTGTTCTCCATCGTCTCGGCCGATCTGTATTTCGGCAATCCGGAATTCTTCCAGCGCGGTGCCGATGGCGAGATACGGTCGCAGACGATCAAGTCACTGAATATCGGGCGACTGGAAACGGAATCGATCGAGGTGAAGGCCGACTATTCGATCTATACGAGTTTCGGCACGATCACGCCCTCGCTATTCTATCTCCGCAACCTCCGGCAGAAGCGCACACCGGTAGCGGGTGGCGAGGCGCCGGATCTGACCGGCACGGCGCGCGGCATGGATCGATACAAGATCATCGGCTATCTCGATTATCAGGGCCGTCAGTTCTCCGCGCGTCTGACGGGACGATACACCCCGGCCTATCTGAACAATTACGGCGTCACCTTCATCGAAGGTGTGCCATTCGATGCCGACTTCGACGGCACGCCGGACGGATCGTTTCCGGTCAAGAGCCTGACGACGTTCGACCTGTCGGTGGCCTGGAATTACAGCCAGACGATCAGCATCAATGCCGGCGGCCGGAACATCTTCGACGCGGCACCGCCCTTCGCCCTGATCGAACGTCGTCCGTTCGACGCATCGCGATACGACATTCGCGGCCGGGTGCTGTATCTGGAGGCGCGCATGTCGTTCTGACCCCGTTGGCGCGGGGTATTCGGGAACGGCGCGGGACGGGCGGCGGACGGGGGGCGTACATGCGGCTGTTGTTGGTGGAAGATGAGCCAGCGATGGCCGCGGGCCTGGCGAAATTACTGACTCGGCACGCGTTCATCGTCGACGTGGTGCCCGATCTCTCGCAGGCGCGGGCGGCGATACAGGGGTTCGTGTACGATGCCGTGTTGCTCGATCGGACACTGCCCGACGGGGACGGTTTGCAACTGATCGACTTCTGCAACCGCATCGCCCGGCCCAACCGCTTCATCGTGCTGTCGGCGCTGAACCGGACGCCGCAGCGGATCGAGGGGCTGGAACTCGGTGCCTACGACTATATCGTCAAACCGTTCGAACCTGACGAACTGATCGCGCGGATCCGGGTGGCGTTGCGCCATCCGGCGGGTGTCGCACGCCAGCGCCATCAGGTCGGCAATGTCACGTATGACGAGGATACGCGGGAGTTTTTCATCGACGGCCAGCCGTTGCTAACGCGGCGCCGCGAACATTTCCTGCTTGAACTGCTGTTCACCCGCGCCGGCCGGATCGTGCAACGACGCGATATCGAGGAAGCCTTGTACGGCTTCGACACCCAGATCGAATCCAACGCGCTTGAATCCCACATTTCCCGGTTGCGCCAGAAGTTGCGACAGGAAGGCGCGGCCGTGATCGTCCAGACCGTCAGGGGACTTGGCTATCGCCTCAACCCCGCGATTCCGCCGACAGCGGCCGATCGGTGATGCGGGTTCTCCAAGTCATACGCTCGTCGATCGTGGCGCAGGTCGTCCTGCTGACCACGGCGTTGCTGCTGCTGGCGGCGCTGCTCGCGATCCGCGTCGAGCGGCTCAGCCGCGTATCGCCAGTGGTACTGGAAGCGGGGTACGACATGCTCGCGATCCAGCTGATAGGCCATGCCCACCGCGGTGGCTTCGACCAACGGGCATTCCTCGCTTCCGATGTCGTTCGACGCACGATCGAGCGAAACCCAGATCTGCGGTACTTCATCCGGGATAACGGCCATACGGGGGGCAACATACAGCCCTTGGATACGCTGGAAGGCGAATTACGCCGCCTTCGCGTGCGGTCGGCGGGGCTGGACGGCCTGGAGATATGCCAGCTGTCTTCGCTGCGGCGTCCGGCAACACGGCAATCAGGCGGACGCTATGTCCTCTACAACGATTGCGGTGCCGCCAGTTACTATATTGAACTACAGAACCTGCGCCACGTCATCACGATGCCGTCTAACCAGCCCAACGCGACCTTTACCGCGCAATTCATAGACGTGATGACAGGATATGGCAGCGCGCTCCTGCTCGCCGTCTTGCTCTTCGCCGCGACGGGCCTGCTGACCTTCCGCGCGTTTCGCCGCGTGCGCACGGCGGTGCGGGGCTTCGATTTCGACGGCGGGCGGATCGAGATGCCAGTCGACCGGTTTCCATTGGAGGTGCGCCCGCTGGCGCGCATCATCAACGCGCAGGCCGCGCGGGTGCGTGCCGATTTCGACCGCCAATGGCTGTTCCTGGCCGCGGCGGCACATGAACTGCGCACGCCGCTGGCGATCCTGCGCGTCCGGCTGGAGGCGCTCGATGACTCGCCGGAGAAAGACGACGTCAAGCACGACGTGCAGATGCTGGCCCGCATCACCAATCAGCTGCTGGATCTGATGCGGATCCAGTATCAGCAGCAGGAACGTCACGCCTTCCCGTTGCTGGGCGTCGTCGAGGAAGCGATCGATGACGTTCGCGACGAATTCCCGCAGCATCGCTTCCGCTTGCGTCAGGAAGGCGAGGCGAATTGGCGCGTGGCGGGTGGCAATGCGGCCCTGCTCGGCATCGCTGTCCTCAACCTGCTTCGCAACGCCGCATCAGTTTCGGCGCCGTCATCGCCGGTGACCGCCGCGATCGGGGGTGATGGGCGGATACGGATCATCGACGGCGGTCCGGGCATCCCGCCGGACATTCGCGACTATCTGTTCGAACCGTTCGTCAAACATCCGCCCAACCGCAAGGGTTCGGGGCTCGGCCTGGCGATAACGAAGGAGATCGTCGTCTTTCACGGCGGCACGATCGACGCATCGTCCCCCACGGGCGGCGGCACCGTATTCCACGTCGACATCCGGCCGGCGTTGCGGCCGGAGGACGAGGACGCCGACCGTTACGAGGAGCGGGTCTGACGCTGCAACACTCGCGCTGCCGCCCGCACTGCTTCGGAAGGGGGCGTCTACGCACTGCGGAAATGGGCGCAAGACCATCAACTAGCCGTAGAGATTTGCGTTTCCAGCCGCTAAGCTTCGAAAATGAATGACGAAGTGCAGGTCGCCCCATCGACCGCGAATCCGGACTCGCTGGTCTCCGGTGGGGGGATGATGGGCAGAATGGTCCGGGAGTTTGCTTGGTCTTCCACCGTGCTGGGCGCGCCGGAAGGCTGGCCGCAGCCGCTCAAGACTCTGGTCGACGTCATGCTCAACTCGAACCAGCCGATGTTCATCGTCTGGGGCGCGGATCGCACGCTGCTGTACAACGATGCCTATGCCGAGATCCTGGCGAACAAGCATCCTGCGGCGCTTGGGCGCGACTTCCTGAAGGTGTGGCATGAGATCGAGGGCGATCTGCGGCCACTCGTGGACACGGTTCTGTCCGGCCAGTCGGTTCACATGGACGACATCGCGCTGACCATGCAGCGCAGGGGCTTTGCGGAACAGACCCACTTCGCCTTTTCCTACACCCCCGTGCGGGACGAGGATGGCAGCATCGCCGGCTTCTTCTGTCCCTGCAACGAGATCACGCGGCAGGTGCTGGCCGATCGCCGCCAGAATCTGCAGTCAGCGCTCGACGCCAGCCTGCGCGATCTCGACGATATCGAGGATATCGTGGTGCGGGCGAGCAGGCTGCTCGCCGAGGCGATCCGCGCGCCCTATGCCGCGTATGTCCGCGTCGAGGGCGATCAGCGCCATGTCGTCGTGCGCGGCGAGTGGAATGCCTGCGATGTCGCCACCCTGACCGGCCGTCACGACGCGCGCGACTATGGAACGACGTTCCTGACCGCGTTGCGCGAGGGGCAGGCGATCATGGTGTCCGACACCGCGCAGGATCCCCGCACCAACGAGGCCGGCGTGCTGGAGCGGTTCCAGGCGCTGGGCATCGCCGCGCTGATCAACGTGCCTTTGGTGCGCGCCGGCAAGATCGTTGCGAACGCGCTGGTCCATTCCACGCAGCCGCGCGTGTGGACGGATGTCGAGGTGGATCTGGTTCGCGACATGGCCGAACGCGTCTGGTCAGCGCTGGAACGCGTCAGCGCGGAGGCGAAGGCACGCGACACCAACCAGCGCTACCGGATCGCCGCACTCGCGACCAACGACGCGATCTGGGACTGGGATCTGCAAAGCAATTCGGTGCTGTGGAACGAGGCGTTGTACGCGGCCTATCGCTATGCCCCCGAAGAAGTCGAGCATACCGGCGATTGGTGGATCAGCCGGATCCATCCCGACGATCGTGCGCGCGTCGAGCATTCGATCCATGCGGTGATCGAAAGCACCGAAGAACATTGGACGGAGGAATATCGTTTCCTGCGCGGCGATGGCAGCTTCGCCGATGTGCTCGACCGCGGCTATGTCGCGCGCGATCCGCAGGGCACGCCGTTGCGCATGATCGGCGCGATGCTCGACCTTACCGAACGCAAGCTGGCGAAGGAAGCGCTGCAGGCGGAGGAGGAGCGGCTGAGCTTTGCGCTCGACGCCGGTGGCCTCGGCGCGTGGGAACTGGATCTCGCGGCGGATACGCTGACCACGTCGCCGCAATGCCGGGAGAATTTCGGTCGCAAGCCGGGCGATGCCTTCTCCTATGCCGACCTTCGCGACGCGGTGCATCCCGACGATCGCGAGCGGCAGGACCAGGAGTTGCGACTGTCGATCGCAGAATGCCGCGATTATAATATCGACGTCCGTGTCATCTGGCCGGACGCGCAGATCCGCTGGATCAACCTGCGCGGCCGCCCGGTATTCGATGCGGCGGGCGATGCGGTGCGCATCGCGGGCATCTCGATCGACGTCACGCACCGCACCCGCGCCAGCCTGCACCAGCGGCTGTTGATCGACGAGCTGAACCACCGGGTAAAGAACACGCTCGCAACGATCCAGTCGATCGCGATGCAGACGTTCCGCACCGACGAACAGGGCGGCGGGGCCCCCGCCAGCCAGCGCGCCTTGTTCGAATCCCGCCTGCTCGCCTTGTCCAACGTCCATGACGTATTGACGCGCGAGAATTGGGAAGGCGCGCGTTTGCGGGACGTCGTGCTGGAGGCGGTCGCGGCGCATGGCGGCGGCGATCAGAATGCCTTCACCGTGCAGGGGCCGGACTGGCGCCTGTCGCCCAAGATGGCGCTCAGCCTGTCGATGGCGCTGCACGAACTGTGCACCAACGCCGCGAAATATGGCGCGCTGACGGTTCCGGGCGGGCATGTCACGATTCGCTGGACGATCGACCAGAACGGGGCGGCGCCGTGCCTGATGCTGAACTGGTCCGAACATGGCGGCCCGCCCGTGACGCCGCCGCTGCGCAAGGGATTCGGCACGCGCCTGATCGAACGCCAGCTCGCGCGCGAACTGCGCGGTTCGGTAGAACTGACCTATGCCCCGGAAGGCGTCACCTGCACGATCGAGGCGCCGCTCGCCGAGACGGCTACCGCATCGCACCCCAACCTCGCGCAGGCACTGACAGCCAACGGAGATCGAGATGGATCCTGAAGCATCCCCCCGCGTCCTCGTCGTGGAGGATGAGAGCGCGGTGCTCATGCTGGTCGAGGACATGCTGTTCGACCTCGGCTATTCGGATGTCGAAACCGCGATGGGCCTGCCCGAGGCACTGCCGCTCGCCCGGTCGCTGGACCTGTCCTTCGCGATCCTCGACGTCAATCTCGGTGAACATCGCAGCTTCCCGATCGCCGACGTGCTGCGCGCGCGCCACGTGCCGTTCCTGTTCGCGACGGGCTATGGCGAACATGGGATGGAGGGCGACTATGTCGGTGCGACCGTCCTAAAAAAACCGTTTCGCAGCGCCGATCTCGCCAATGCGATCGAACGCGCGCTGGGAGGCGCGCGCAACTAGGCGGCACGGGCGACGCGCGTCTTCGGCACAGTGGCAAAGCCGATCGGCAAAACAGTAATGCGCGACTCTTCGATCCTATCTGATAGGACGACCTATCTGAAAGGCTGAGCATCATAAGGTGTCGGCGCGTAACGGTTCGGGGAGAGTTGAGCCATGAAGACACGGTCCTTGCGTATCGCCTTGCGAGCCAGCGCCGCCATCGCAGTCTCGGTTGCCGGTTCGGCATTCGCGGCAGGCCCGAACGCAGCGCCAGACGTCGCTGCGCCCGTTGCGCCCGCCGCATCCCAGGACATGGCTGACGCCTCCGGCGACGTATCGGAAATCATCGTCACCGCGACCAAGCGGAGCGAGCGCCTGAAGGACGTCGCCGCGTCCGTTTCCGTCGTCACCGCGACGGACCTGACCAAGGGCGGGATCGTCCGCTTCAGCGATTACGCCACGCGCGTCCCCGGCTTGTCGCTGACCACCGCGCGCACCGGCAACGCGCAGATCACGTTGCGCGGCATCACCACCGGCGCGGCGCAGCCGGGATCGACCACGGGCTATTATATCGACGAGGCGCCGGTCGGTTCGGTCAACGCCTATACCGGCGGCAGCGGCATCACGCCCGATCTCGACCCGTCGGACCTGCAACAGATCGAAGTGCTGAAGGGGCCGCAGGGTACGCTGTACGGCGCGGGCGCGGTCGGCGGACTGGTCAAGTTCGCCACCTCCGCGCCCAATCTCGACCGGTTCGAGGGGCGCGCATCGGGCGGCGTGACGTCCGTGGCGAAGGGCGATGTCGGCTATTCGGCGCGTGGCATGATCAACATCCCGCTCGCGCCGGGCCAGCTCGCGTTCCACGCCTCCGCCTTCTACCGCTTCGATCCGGGCTATATCGATAATATCAATCCGCTGATCGGCGTGAAGAACGTCAACAGCGCGCGCATCCGCGGCGGGCGCGCCGTGCTGGCGATGCGGCTCGGGCCGGACGTGCGGCTCGATTTGTCGGCGGTCGGTCAGGACACGACCTCCAACGGCACGAACACCGTCGATGTCGATGCCGCGACCTTGAAACCTATCTATGGCGACCTGAAGCAGAACCGCTTCATCCGCGATCGGGGGTTCGTCCGCCTGCGGCTGTACAATGCGACGGTGCGCGCGGAGCTCGGCAAGGTCGATCTGGTCTCGTCCACCACCTATCAGCGCATCTTCTTCCGCGAACTGACAGACGGCACGCGCGGCTATGGCGCGGCGCTCGGGCCGTTGTTCGGGCTGGGATCGACGCTCGGCATCCGGCTGAACACGTTCAAGCATACCGATCGCTGGTCGGAAGAAGCGCGCGCCAGCACGAACGGGATGTTCGGCGGACTGCTGGACCTGCAGGCCGGATTCTACTGGACGCATGAAGACGACCAGAACCAGATCCCCAGCATCGACACTTTCTCGACCGTCACCGGCGCGACGCTGCCGCTGCCCGCGATCGCGATCGCCAAGATCGATTCGACGTATAAGGAATATTCGTTCTTCGGGAACGCACGCGTGCATTTCGGCCCGAACGTCGATGTGCTCGGCGGCATCCGCTACAGCCATGACGACCAGAATTACCTCCAGGATTACCAGGGCCTGATCGTCGGCCCGCGTCTGGTCGTCCTCGGGTCCGAAAAGGCGAACGTCACGACATGGCTGGTCTCGCCGCGCTTCAAGCTGTCGGAAGATGCGATGTTCTATGGCCGCGTCGCCACCGGCTATCGCCCCGGCGGACCCAATCCCGCCCCGCCGACCAGCACGACCGTCCCGCTGACGTTCCAGCCGGACAAGCTGACCCAGTATGAAATCGGCTTCAAGGGATCGACCTTGAACCGCAAGCTGTCGCTCGACACCGCGGTCTTCTACACCGACTGGAACGACATCCAGATCCAGACGAGCGGCGGCGGGTTCAACTATCTCGTCAATGGCGGCAAGGCGACCAGCCAGGGCGCGGAAGCGACGCTGCGCTATCAGCCCGGCCGCGGCATCAGTTTCGGCGCGAACGTCGGCTATACCGATGCGAAGCTGACCACGGCCGCACCGGCGGCGGGCGGCGTGAAGAACGATCGCTTGCCCTATGTCCCGCGCTGGTCTGGATCGCTGACGGCGGATTATTCCGCGCCGATCAGCGGCGACATGAAGCTGACCGCGGGCGCGACCGCCAATTACGTCGGCAAGCGCGTCACCGATTATACCAACAAATTCCCCAAGACGCTGGGCGCCTATACGACGTTCGATCTGCGCGCCGGTATCGAACAGGGAAGCTGGACGCTGTCCGCCTTCGTCAAGAACCTGACCGACAAGCGCGAGATCCTCGTTGCGACACAGCTCGGTCTGGCCCCGAGTGCCACGCCGGGCGCTTTCTATGCCGCCGCCATCAACCAGCCACGCGTTATCGGCGCAGAAGCCTCGATCAAGTTCTGATCGGGCCATCCAGGTGTAAGACGATGCATATCGACCATCCCGTTGCCGCCCCGGCCGTCCGCCCGTCGAACGTCGACGCGGCTTTCCTCGCAAGGCTGAGCGACCGGTTCGGCGAGGATTGCCAGACGGGGCAGGCGATCCGCGACCAGCATGGCAAGAGCGAGGCGCATTTCACGCCGATGCCCCCCGACGCCGTGGTGTTCGCGAGATCGACGCAGGACGTCGCCGATCTGGTGAACCTGTGCCGTGCCGCGCAGGTGCCGATCGTTCCGTACGGTGCGGGCACCTCGATCGAGGGCCATACGCTGGCGGTACGTGGCGGCGTCTCCATAAACCTCAGCAACATGACGCGGATCGTATCGGTCAATGCCGAGGATTTCGATTGCACGGTCGAGGCGGGAGTCCGGCGCGAGGAACTGAACCTGTACCTGCGCGACCAGGGGCTGTTCTTCCCGATCGATCCCGGCGCCAATGCAACAATCGGCGGCATGGCGGCGACACGCGCGAGCGGCACCAACGCGGTCCGCTACGGCACGATGCGCGAGGCGGTCCTCAGCCTGACCGTCGTCACGCCCGACGGCAAGATCGTGCGGACCGCACAGCGCGCGCGCAAATCCGCCGCGGGTTACGATCTGACGCGGCTGTTCATCGGTTCGGAAGGGACGCTCGGCATCATCACAGAAGTCACGCTTCGTCTGCATGCCATTCCGGAAATGATCTCGTCCGCGGTGTGCGGGTTCGATACGTTGCGGGGCGCGGTCGATGCGGTGGTGCAGTCGATCCAGATCGGCGTGCCGCTCGCGCGTGTCGAGATACTGGACGACATGCAGATGCGGGCCGTCAACAGATGGTCGAAACTGGATTATCCCGAAGTGACGACATTGTTCTTCGAATTCCACGGCTCGCCCGCCGGGGTCGCCGAACAGGTCGAGACGGTGCGCGAACTGGCCGCGGCGAATGGCGGCGGCGACTTCCAATGGTCGAACCTGCCCGAGGAACGCGCGCGGCTGTGGAAGGCGCGGCACGAAGCCTATTACGCCGCCATCAATCTGCGCGCGGGCGCGGTCGGCTGGACCACGGATGTCTGCGTGCCGATCAGCCGCCTGCCCGACTGCATCGAGGAGACGAAGCGCGACATCGCCGAGGCCGGCCTGATGGCGGCGATCTTGGGGCATGTGGGGGACGGTAATTTCCACGTCATCTTCCCGATCGATCCGAACCGGCCCGAGGAATTCGTCGCGGTCGCGGCGATCAACGACCGCCTGGTCGCGCGTGCGCTGGCGATGGACGGCACGTGCACGGGCGAACACGGTATCGGCCTCGGCAAGCAATCGTCGCTCGTCGCCGAACTGGGCGAGGATGCCGTGGCGATGATGCGCATGATAAAGCAGGCGCTCGATCCCGACGGTCTGTTCAATCCGGGCAAGATCTTCGCCGCTTAAGGCATGCCGGCCGGGGTCGAGCGGCCGGAACGGGACTTTGGACCGTCATCGTTCCGCAATATGGGGAGCCGATAGGTCTGGGATGGCCATTCCAGCATTCCCGAACCCCGTCACCCGCCGTGCGCTGATCGGTGGAGCGATCGGCGCGACGGCCTTGCTGTCGGTCGGCGCACGCGGCGCGCTTCGCCTGCCACCCGGCCTGTTCGCGCTCG
Organism: Sphingomonas aliaeris; assembly: GCF_016743815.1. Taxonomy (NCBI): domain Bacteria; kingdom Pseudomonadati; phylum Pseudomonadota; class Alphaproteobacteria; order Sphingomonadales; family Sphingomonadaceae; genus Sphingomonas; species Sphingomonas aliaeris. The sequence goes on from NZ_CP061035.1 coordinate 200,182, forward strand.
GCGTCGCATCGGGCGATCCGCTTGCCGACGGCGTGGTGCTGTGGACGCGCCTCGGCCCCGATCCGACCGCGCCCGATGGCGGCATGCCGCCGGTCGCGGTGCCCGTCCGCTGGGACGTGGCGGAGGACGAGGCGTTCACGCGCATCGTCCGTTCGGGGCAGGCGCGCGCGGAGCCGGACCGGGCGCATGCGATTCACGTAGATGTTCGCGGTCTTCTTCCCGCCTCGAGCTATTTCTACCGCTTCATCACCGGTGGCGAAGCCAGCCCGACCGGGCGGACCCGCACCGCGCCGGGGCTGGGCGCGGCGGTCGATCGTTTTCGCCTGTGCTTCGGATCGTGCCAGAAATATGAGGTCGGCCGCTACGCCGCTTATACGCACATGATCGACGAAGACCCGGATATCATCCTGTTCCTGGGCGACTATATCTACGAAGATAATGCGAAGCCCGGTGGCGACACGATCCGCACCGTGGGTCAGGCCCCGGGGACCGATCTCGCCAGTTACCGCGCGCGCTATGCCGCCTACAAGCTGGATCCGATGTTGCAGGCGGCGCATCGTGCCGCACCCTGGTTGCTGACGTGGGACGATCACGAAGTCGCGAACGATTATGGCGGCCTTCGCGACCAGAATAACGGCGATCCCGCCGCGATGCTGCTCCGGCGCACCGCGGCGTATCAGGCCTATTACGAACATCTGCCGTTGCGCGATGCGTGTCGCCCGCGCGGGAGTGCGATGCGGCTGTATCGTACGCTCGACTGGGGATCGCTCGCGCAGTTCCAGATCCTGGACGACCGGCAATATCGCGGCATGCCCGCCTGCCAGCCGCCCGGTCTGGTCGAGGCGCATCTGAAATATCGCAGCCTGATCGATGCGTGCCCGGACCTCGGCGATCCCCGCAGGACGATGCTCGGGGCTCAGCAGGAACGTTGGTTGATGCACGCGCTGGGCCGCACGACCGCGAAATGGAATATTCTCGCTCAACAGACGCTGATGCATCAACAGGCGCGGATCGACGCCGACCACCTTGAGCGCGGGCCGCAATATAGCGCCGATTCCTGGTCCGGCTTTCCGGCGGCCCGCGAAGGGATATTCAGTCGCTGGGCAGAGGCGAAGACATCCAGTCCTCTTGCCCTTGGCGGGGATATTCATGCATTCGCCGCCGCCGACATCCACGATCCTGCCAAACCAGACGCGTCACCGATCGCCACCGAGTTCGTCGGCGGCGCGATCACATCGATGTTGCACGACGACAGCTTCGAACGGCTTGCCAAGGGTAATGGCCTCGCCTTCGCCGAAAGCGACGTGCGCGGTTATGGGCGGGTGGACCTCACCCCGGCTGGCGGGACTGTCGTCTTTCGGGGCTTGGCGGACAGTCGCAACGAGGCATCGGGGATTCGTGACATCGCCAGCTTCGCGCTCGATCCCGCGCGGCCCGGATTGTCCGCCTGACCGTCCCGCCTATCGCGACCCCAGGAACCAGAACAGCGCGATGACCCCGACGATCGCGACGACTGCCTTCGCGACCCAGGGCACGACGAGCCACGCCGCAATCCCGCTGACCGCCTTGCCGGCCACATGGCTGTCGAGACCGCCGGAGCGGCGATCCGCAATCGGATAGCCGCAGGCGGGGCAGGCGTAAGCTGCGGTCGATACGCTGCGGGCGCATTCGGGGCAGTTGATCAGTGCCATGTTCAATTCCCTGTTGCGGTCGGGATCGGCGCGAGGACGATCTCTACCCGCCGGTTGCGTTGCCGGCCGGCGGGATCGTCGCTGCCGTCGGCGTGCGTATTGGGCGCAACCGGATCGCGTTCGCCGACTCCGTTCACCTGGGGCTTTCGGTCGCCGCTCGCGGCAAGCCGTGCCGCGACGGTCTTCGCCCGCGCCAGCGACAGGCGTTCGTTATAGGCATCGTCGCCCTTGGCGTCGGTATGGCCCGTGATCGTGACCGGGGCCTTCGGATAGGACGCGATCAGCGTCTGTGCCTGCGCCAGCGGCTTTTGCGCGTCGGGGCGAAGGCTGGCCTTGTCGAAGTCGAACAGCACGTCAGCGGGCAGGGAGAAGCGGATCGTCTGGTCCGCATCCTGTTTCGCGCCCAGTTCGGTCAGCAGCGTTCGCGTCTCCGCCAAACGGTCCGCCGGTACTTCGGCCAGACGGAATGCGCCGGCTTCCGCCTCCGACGATGCGAACGTGCTTTCCGGCACCGCGCCGCCCGTGCCGCTCGCGGTGCCCGCCGGTCCGAAGCTGGAATTGGGCGCGTCCGTCACGACCCGGAACGTGCCCGGCTGGTCCTTCAGGCTGGGCAGTGGCGCGGCGATCTGGTCGCAGGCCGCGATGACGGCGCCGAGCGTCAGAACCAGCACGAACGGCGCAGTGGCGCGTCCGAACCGCACCGTCATTTCCCCGCTGCCTGCAAGGAGATCGGGATGTTCAGCCCAGGTCCGGTGATCGCCGATCCGTCATTGCCATCGTTCAGGACCAGTTCGATCGACTTGGCCGTCGGCGATACCGCACCCAAAAATACGAGGCGGCCGTCCATCTGGTCACCGGCGCGGATCTTGAGATCCTTGTTCCCGGATATCCGCTTGAGCATCAGCTTGTTGCCCTGTTCGTCGCGGATGAACGTCTCGCTGAACGCCAGATCGACATCGCCGCTCATCGTGCCGCCATAGGATGCGCTGACGTCCAGGATCGTCGCGTCGGCGCCCAGCTCGACGCTTTTCACGCGAACGGTCAGCCCCACCGGTGCCACGCCTTGCGCGTTCACCGGGATGATCCGACCCTCCGGTGCCGGCGTATCGGTGGCCGTCCGCGCCGGTGCGGCGGACGTCGCGTCGCGCCCGCTCTCCGCCGTCGTCGCCGATGCGGCCGGAGGTGTTTGCTCGTTGCCCTTGCCCGAACATCCCGAAACGATCGCGGTGGTCATCGCGGCCGTGGCGAAGCAGAAAAGCTTCATGTCTTTCCTCCTTTACGTCGTTCGAGAAACCGGCAAGGCGCCGGATCGTTCCGATCGCGCAACAAGGCATTGAGCTGAACCGAAAGGCTGGTGGATTGGTGTCGCCCGGTCTTTTATCGTCGCGCCAGCCTGCAAAGACTGCCGTTCCCGTGAGCCTTTCGCTGCCGTAAGCGCGACGAACCGTGTCCGTGGTGCGGCGGGTGCCGGGCGTCTTCCAATGGACCCGTCGCCAAACCGCCCGACCGGTCTTGCCGCTCCCGCTGCTTTGCGGCACGGGCCGCGCGATGATACTTCCTTCTTTGTTTCTAGTGCCAACCGATGGTTTTTGAGCAAAACCGCTCGTTCGAAACACGATCGCCCACCGTTCGCTTCATCGATCGCATCGCCGCCACGCCTTGGTCGCGCGCCGCTGCGTTTCTGGTGTTTGCGCTGCTTGTCCGGGCGATCCAGTTCGGCAATCCCGTCATTCAGCCGGACGACCAATTCTACCTGCTGACCGGCGACCGGCTGTTGCATGGTTACCTGCCCTATATCGATATCTGGGATCGCAAGCCGGTCGGCCTGTTCATCCTGTTCGCCGGGATTCGGTTGCTCGGCGGCGACGGCGTGATCCAGTATCAGATCGTCGCAACGATCTTCGCCGCGCTGACCGCCTGCACGATCGGCCAGATCGCGATGCGGTTCACGCCGCCGCGTGGCGCGCTGATGGCGGGGCTCATTTACCTGCTGTATCTCTGCGTGTTCGGCGGCGAGGGCGGTCAGTCGCCAGTCTTCTACAATCTGCTCACCGCCGGGGCGGGGCTCTGCATCGTCCGGATCCTCGACCGCGACGTGTTCCGTGGACGGGAGATCGCGCTGGGAAGCGTCGCGATGGCGCTGATGGGCCTGGCGATGCAGATCAAATATCCCGCTTTGTTCGAGGGCGCGTTCTTCGGTCTCACGCTGCTGTGGATCGCGCATCTGCGGGGCATGCGGATTCCGGCGTTGATCGGACTGGCGACACTATGGATGGCGATCGCGCTGGCGCCCACCGCCGCCGCCTGGGGATATTACGCGGCGAGGAGCCATAGCGAGGCGTTCGTCTACGCCAACTTCACCTCGATCTTCCAGCGCGGCCATCCCAAGCCGGGTATCGTCTTCATGCGCTGGTTCGTCATGATCGCGCAAGTGTCGCCTCTGCTGCTCGTCGCATATCTGTCCTGCCGGCCGAAGCGTGCGGATGGCACGGTCGAGCCGTTGCCGGCGGGAAGTGTGCAGAAGTTCACGCGCAACTGGGCACTGGCGGCGTTCGCAGCGGTAATGGTGTTCGGCAGTTACTATGACCATTATGCGTTGCCGATGCTGTTGCCGCTGTCGATCGCGGCGGCACCGATCCTGGGCGATCTGGGCGCCGGCGTGCTGTTTCATTCGCGCCGTCGCCGCCGGCACGTGCCCGCGGTGCTGTTCATCGCCTTCATCGCCTTCGTGCTGTCGGCGGTCGCGATCCTGACGCATCAGGACGGCCGCGGCCGGGGCAAGGCGGTCTATGCGATGGCGGCGTATCTGAAGCCGCGGTTGAAGGATTGCCTGTTCGTCTATGCCGCCGAACCGATACTGTACCATCTGACCGGATCCTGCCTGCCGTCGCCCTGGTCCTTCCCGGACCATTTGAACAACGATGTCGAGAACGATGCGATCGGCGTCCTGCCGCTGGCCGAAGTCCAGCGGATCATGCGCAAAAAGCCGCAATACGTGGTCGAGATGGAAAGCCCGTTCAGCACGATCAACCGGCGGACCTGGGACTATATGCAGGCGGAACTGGCGCGGGATTACCGTCCGGTCTTCGTGGTCCGCGTGGGGATGCATTTCCGCATCATCTACGGGCGTTTGCCGGGACATTGACATAGGGGACCGTCCGTCTTATTGACATGGCTGTCAGTAAGGAGCGACTCGCATGGCAAAGCTTCCCCCTTTCCCCGGCACGACCGGAAAGCGCGATTGGCGCACCGCCTTCGACGCGATCCGCAAGCTGATGGCGAATGGCGACGACACGACGCAGGTGTTCCGCATCATGCGCGCGCTCAACGTCGGCAATTCGCCGATGAACTATGCCCGGCTGATCGCGACCGATCAGGGCGGGCGCCTGGCGTACGAGCGCACCGAACTGGCCCATGTCTTCTCGCAGCCCGGCTATGCGCGGCAATTCGCGCCGGGCACGATCGGGGCGGCGTACAACCACTTCCTGGAATCGACCGGCTATTCCGCGGACGGCCTGGCCGAGGTCAGCCGGATCAATGCCGAGGAGGACATGCTCCACCCCTATGCCTGGTTCGGGCGGCGCGTGCGCGACACGCATGACATCTGGCATGTGCTGACCGGCTACAAGGCCGACGAAAGCATGGGCGAGGCGGCGCTGGTGGCATTCTCCTACGCGCAGGTCGGTGGCCTGGGCTGGGCATTCATCGGCGCGGCGGCGGCGCTCAAGAGCATCCGCGTGACCGGCGGTACGTTGTTCGCGCGCGCCGTGTGGGAGGGATATCGCAACGGCCGCAAGGCGAAGTGGATTTCGGGCGAGGATTACGAGCGGCTGTTGCACGAGCCTATCGATGTGGCACGTGCCCGCCTGAACATCGCCACGCCGGTCGCCTATCAACATGCGCAGCGCGAACTGGGCGACGAAATGGCGTCGTATCTCAGCAATCGTCGCGAGGCGAATACGGCGTCCGAAAAGCTCGCCGCGTAATAGTATAGGCCTGACGGGGAAGGCATTTCCCACATCGCCTCCGCCGGTCTAGTACACCCGGCGATGCTCTCCCGCCTCGTCCTGACCGATTTCCGCAACCATGCGGACACCGTGATCGCACCGGGCACCGGCTTCGTCGTGCTGACGGGCGAGAATGGCGCGGGCAAGACCAACGTGCTGGAGGCCGTGTCGCTTCTGGCGCCGGGGCGGGGGCTACGCCGCGCGGCACTTGGCGAGATGGCGCGGCAGGACGGGCCGGGCGGCTTCGGCGTCGCGGCCAGCCTGAACGATGCGACCGAGATCGCGACCGGAGCCGTCCCGACCGCGCCCGAGCGCCGCATCGTCCGTATTCAGGGCGCGGCGGCGGCGGCGACCGCGCTGGCGGAATGGCTGACGGTCTTGTGGCTGACCCCGGCGATGGACCGGCTGTTCACCGAACCGGCGAGCGAGCGGCGTCGTTTCCTCGACCGGCTGACCCTGGCCTTCAGTCCGGCGCACGCGGTGCACAGCAACCGGTACGACGCCGCGATGCGCGCGCGAAACCGCCTGCTGGGCGACGATTCACCGCCCGATCCGGACTGGCTGAGCGCACTCGAAGCGCAGATGGCCGAACACGGCGCCGCGATCGATACTGCGCGGCGCGAAACGGTCTCGACACTCGCCGAAGCCTTGGCCGATCAGCCGGAAGGACCGTTCGCGCGCGCCGGACTGTCGCTCGACGGATGGGGCGGGCCGACGATGGCGGACACGCTCGCGGCCGATCTGGCGCAGGGCCGTCGCCGCGATGCCGCCGCCGGGCGGACGCTGGCCGGGCCGCATCGCAGCGATCTGGCGGTGACGCATCTCGCCAAGGCACAGCCGGCGGCCTTGTGTTCGACCGGGGAACAGAAGGCGCTGCTGCTGGGCATCGTCGTCGCACATGCGGATCTCGTCGCGGCGCGCACCGGGCACCCGCCGATCCTGCTGCTCGACGAGGTCGCGGCGCATCTCGATCCGGTCCGTCGTGCGGCCCTGTTCGAACGTCTCGCGGGGCGCGGGCAGGTGTGGATGACCGGAACGGAGCACGCGCTGTTCGACGGTCTGGGCGGCGACGCCTTCCGGATGACGATCGGCACCGCCTTTCGCTGAACGGAAGCTGTCGGCGCAACTCACCCGCCGTTCAATCGTCCCGGCCCATCCCCGCACGATCGGCGGGGGCCGAGGAGAGATGATATGAGCAAGTTGAGCATTACCGTATTGGCCGCGTTCGCGACGATGACCGTTTCCGCACCGGCAGTGGCGCAGGACCGCTGGGATTTCGGCGGCGGGCGGCCGGGCGACCGGGACTATCGGTTGATCGGTGCCGGCGCCGGGCTGCTGTATCCGGAATTGCGATCGACCAATCGCGGTCGCGCGTTCGTGATGCGCAATTTCGATACGAACCGCGACGGCCGCGTACAGCCGCGCGAGGCGCAGGCGGCGAACCGTGCGTTCGCATCGTTCGCCGGTCCACGGCGCGACCGGTTCGACTGGCGCACGCGGGACACGGTCGTCGTAGTCGAGAATCGTGGCCCCGCCGCCGGCCGGTGGGACCGCACCGCGATGCGCGGTTACGGTTTCCGCCAGACGGCGCGCGGCGCGACGTTGCGGCTGCAGGAAGACGTCCTGTTTCGCACGGACAGCGACGTGCTGCGTCCGGGCGCGGTGGATAAGCTGCGGCCACTGGCGGACTATCTGCGTGCCAATCCCGGCGTGCGCGTGGCCATCGACGGCTATACCGACTCCCGCGGTACGGACGCGCACAACCAGGATCTGTCGGAACGCCGCGCCGCCAGCGTGCGAAGCGCGTTCGACGCGATGGGCGTGACACGCGCGCGCTTCTCGGTCGTCGGGCACGGCGAATCCGATCCGGTTGCCAGCAATTCCACGGCGGCAGGCATGCGCCAGAACCGGCGCGTCGAGGTCACGTTGCTGGGCCAGCGTGCCGACCGCTTCTGATCGTATCGGAGCACCCGGGGGCGATTAACCTCGGTTAGTCGCCCCCGTAACGGAACTGCAAAGCAAGGCGGCTCGTTGGGCCGCCGATCAATCTTAAAGGACTTCGATATGCATCGCTACAAATTGATGCTGAATGCCACGCTCGCTTCGGCGTTGATGCTGGGCGCGGCGACCCCGGGCATGGCGCGTGGCAAGATGGACCGTGCGCGCGAAGCGGTCGCGGCGGCTCGCGCCAAGGTCGAGGCCGCTGCCAAGATCGGCGCGACGGGCGAGGTTCCGCGGCTTCAGGCCGAAGCCGCCGCTGCGCTCCGCACCGCCGAGGAGGATGTCGCCAGCAGCCGCAAGGACGAAGCGATCGCCGAAGCCAATCGTGCGTCGCAGCTCGCCGACACGGCGATCGGGATCGCCGAGCGCAATCGTAATACCGCGGCGAACGTGAACGCCGCCGTGGCGGTGGACGCGCAGCAACAGGCGGCTGCCGCAAACGCGCAGGCGCAGGCCGCGACCGCGCAGGCCGATGACGCGAATGCACGCGCTGCCGCAGCGGAACAGGCTGCACGCGCGGCAAAGGCCGAAGCCGCCGCTGCGCGCGCCGCACCCGTCGCCGCACCGACCACGGTGGTGACGACGGAAACGACGAAGACCGCCGCCGTCCCGGCGACGCGCACCGTGGTGAAGGCCAAGCCGCGCGTGGTGAAGAAGACGGTTCGCCGTACGACGCCGGTACCGGCGGCGACGACAGAAAAGACGACCACGACGGTGACGACCACGCCGAACTGATCCTCGGCCGGTCGCGCCCCGCAATGGGCCGCATGCCACCACGGCGTGAGGCCCATTTTGCTTCCGTTTCCAGTCGCGCGACCCTATATGCTGGGCATGGCTGAAGACCCCAACAAGAACGACTATGGCGCAGACTCGATCAAGGTCCTGAAGGGCCTGGACGCGGTGCGCAAACGCCCCGGCATGTATATCGGCGACACCGACGACGGCTCCGGTCTGCATCACATGGTGTTCGAAGTCTCCGACAATGCGATCGACGAGGCGCTGGCCGGACATTGCGACCGGATCGACATCACGCTGAACGCCGACGGTTCGGTCTCCGTCACCGACAACGGGCGTGGGATTCCCACCGGTATCCATACCGAGGAAGGCGTCTCCGCAGCGGAGGTCATCATGACCCAGCTGCACGCCGGCGGTAAGTTCGAGAATACGTCCGACGACAATGCCTACAAGGTCTCGGGCGGCCTGCACGGCGTCGGCGTCTCGGTCGTCAACGCCTTGTCCGAATGGCTCGATCTGACGATCTGGCGCGACGGGCAAGAACATTACATGCGTTTCGCGTTCGGTGACGCGGTGGCTCCGTTGAAGATCGTCGGCCCGGCCGCAACCGGTCAAAAAGGCACGCGGGTGACCTTCTTCCCGTCGCCCGCCACGTTCAAGATCACCGAATTCGATTTCGACAAGCTGGAACACCGTTACCGCGAACTCGCTTTCCTCAATTCGGGCGTGCGCCTGTTCCTCAACGATGCGCGGCATGAGGAATTGAAGACGACCGAATTATATTACGAAGGCGGCATCGCTGCGTTCGTGAAATATCTGGATCGCAACAAGGTGCCGTTGATGCCGGAACCCGTGGCGATTTCGGGCACGCGCGACGACGTGACGATCGACGTCGCGCTTGAGTGGAACGACTCATATTACGAGAACGTCCTCGCCTTCACCAACAACATCCCGCAGCGCGACGGCGGCACGCACATGGCCGCATTCCGCGCGGCGATGACGCGTACGTTGAACAACTATGCCGAGAAGTCCGGTCTCCTGAAGAAGGAAAAGGTGACGCTGACCGGCGATGATATGCGCGAGGGGCTGACCGCGATCGTATCGGTCAAGCTGCCAGATCCGAAGTTCTCGTCGCAGACCAAAGACAAGCTGGTTTCGTCCGAGGTGCGTCAGCCGCTCGAAAGCCTGATGGCGGACAAGCTGGCCGAATGGCTCGAGGAAAATCCGGCACACGGCAAGGCGATCGTCGCGAAGATCATCGACGCCGCCGCTGCACGCGAGGCCGCGAAGAAGGCGCGCGAACTCACGCGTCGCAAGGGCGTGATGGACATCGCGTCGCTGCCGGGCAAGCTTGCCGATTGCCAGGAGCGCGATCCGGCGAAGTCCGAACTGTTCCTGGTCGAGGGTGACTCGGCAGGCGGATCCGCCAAGCAGGGCCGCGACCGGCATTTCCAGGCGATCCTGCCATTGCGCGGCAAGATCCTGAACGTCGAACGCGCCCGCTTCGACCGGATGTTGTCCAGCCGTGAAATCGGTACGCTGATCCAGGCGATGGGCACGGGGATCGGCCGCGACGACTTCAAGATCGACAAATTACGCTACCACAAGATCGTCATCATGACCGACGCAGACGTCGATGGCGCGCATATCCGCACACTTTTGCTGACGTTCTTCTATCGCCAGATGCCCGAGATCATCAGCGGCGGATATCTCTACATCGCGCAACCGCCGCTCTACAAAGCGACGCGCGGGCGCAGCGAAGTGTATTTGAAGGACGACAATGCGCTGGACGATTATCTGATCGAGAACGGCGTGGCGGCGACGGTGCTGGAAGGCGCCGGCGGGCCGCGCTCGGGTGCCGATCTGCGGTCGCTGGTCGATCATGCGCGGCGCATGCGCACGCTGATGCGCTACGTGCCGCGCCGCTACGATCCGACGATGGTCGAGGCTTTGGCAATGGGCGGTGCGCTTGATCCGAACGCCGCGCGCGAAGACCGGCTGGCGCATGTTACCGAGGTGACGCGCGGTCTCGAAGCCGCCGATCCGGAGGCACGCTGGACGGTCAGCCTGACTGAGGATGGCAGCATCCATTTCGAGCGTGCGTGGCGCGGCGTGACCGATCACCACATCATCGAGGCGGCGTTCCTCGTGTCGGCAGAGGCGCGCAAGCTGCACGCTTTGGCGATCGAGCAACAGGACAGCTACGCGCAGACCGCGAAACTGGTCTCGACCAAGGCGGCCGCCGCGCAGGCCGAGGCCGAGGAAGCTGCTGCCGATGCAGAGGATGACGGCGCGAACGATGCGCCGGTCGCGGTCGCGAAGGGCCAGACGATGGTCGCCCGCCCGAGCCAGCTGTTCGAGGCGATCCTGCTCGCCGGCCGCAAGGGTCTGGCGATCTCGCGCTACAAGGGTCTGGGCGAGATGAATGCGGAGCAATTGTGGGAAACCACGCTCGATCCGCAGAACCGCTCGCTGCTCCGCGTTGAGATCGATCAGGCGGATGTCGCGGACGAGATCTTCACGCGCCTGATGGGCGATGTCGTCGAACCGCGTCGCGAATTCATCCAGGAAAATGCGCTCAGCGTCGCCAATCTCGACGTCTGATCCGCCCGCCGCATGCCGTTCCACGCGCATGGTGGAACGGCGCGTGACCGTAAGGCGTTGAGCGACCGCTTTTAAATCAGGATCATGGTGTCGCCGGTATAGCGAGCCTGGAGGATCGCCATGATCGTCACGACCGTCCGCCCCGCGATGCAGCTGCGCGAATTCGTCGCGTTCGTCGCCGCATTGATGGCGGTCAACGCGCTGGGCGTCGACCTGATGCTGCCCGCGCTGGCCGATATCGGCACGCAACTGGGCATCGCGACCGCGAACCACCGCCAATGGATCATCACTGCCTATATGCTCGGCTTCGGCACCGGACAGCTGGTCTACGGACCGCTTGCCGACCGGTTCGGGCGCAAGCCGATTCTGATCGTCACGCTGGCGGGCTTCGTCGCGGCGAGCATCTTCGCCGCCGGGTCGCAGACCTTCGCCGCGCTGCTCGGCGCGCGCGTGTTGCAGGGATTGATGTCGGCCTCGACGCGCGTGCTCGCCGTGGCGATCGTGCGCGACCGTTTTTCCGGACGACAGATGGCGCGGACCCTGTCGGTCGCGCAGATGATCTTCTTCCTGGTGCCGATCATGGCGCCGAGTCTGGGACAGGTGTTGCTGCACTTCGGCCCGTGGCGGTTCATCTTCTACGCGCTCGCCGCCTTTGCCGCGTTTGTGCTGAGCTGGTCGCTGTTCCGCTTAAGTGAATCGCTGCCGATCGAGCGGCGCACGCCATTGTCGCTGGCATCGATCCGCGACTCCTATACGCAGACGCTGACCAACCGGTTTTCGGCGGGCTATGCGGTCGCGGCGTCGATGACGTTCGGCGCGATCATTGCGTTCGTCGCATCGGCGCAACAGATCTTCGTCGACGAATTCCATGCTGGCGAACGGTTCACCGTCCTGTTCGCGGTCTGCGCCTTTTCGATGGGGTGCGCGTCGTTCGCCAACAGCCGGCTGGTCGAGCGGCTCGGCACGCGGCTGATCTCGCAAAGCGCGGTCATTGCGCTGATCGCCCTGTCGGTGCTGCATATCGTCGTGATCGCTTCCGGCCGCGAAGCCTTGTGGACCTATATGCTGTTCCAGGCGCTCAGCATGACCTGTATCGGGCTATGCGGATCGAATTTCGGCGCGATGGCGATGGAACCGGTTGGTCACATCGCCGGGACCGCATCGTCGATCCAGGGGTTCATCACCAGCGTCGGTGCGGTGATCGTCGGGTCGCTGATCGGCCAATCCTATGACGGGACGACTTATCCGCTGGCGATCGGATACCTCGCGATCGGTCTGGCGGTTCTCGCGATCGTCTACTGGATCGAGGGCGGCAAGCTGTTCCACGCGCATCATCGCGCGGCGTAACGCGGTCCTAGCGGCGATAGCCGAACCGGCTGCTTTCGAACATGATCGTCGCCCCGCCCCGGTCGCCGAGCGGGATGTCGGCGCGCCCGAACAGGGCGCGCGTACCGTTCGTCCCGACCATTACGCCGACCTCGCCGTGGATCTGCGCACGCTCCCGCTCGGTCCCGCTCATCTCGCCGCGCGCGATCGCTGCGCTGTCCGGCGTGGTGCGATTGAGGATCAAATCGCGCTGTTCATCCGACAAACGGATCGTGTCGGCAGGGGCGGCATTGGGAGCGGGAGCCTCCGGTGCAGTCTGAGCCATCGCACCGGTCTGCAGCGCCACCACCGCGACCGCGCAGCAAAGGGCCGATCGGAAGGCGCGAGCTGGCGAATACCTTGTCATAGCGCATCATAGACCGGAACGCGCCGACCGCCAACCGAACGAAGACGCAACCTCGACCGCGCGTGCGTGTTTCGACACGATGATGGCCAGCGCGATCCTTTGCGCATAGCCATGACTGACCCCACGCGATCGGAGACCGACGATCTTCCACCTGATTTTCGCCGTGCCCAGCCTGCTCGTGATCGCGCGGTGGCTGTGGCCGCTGTCCATGCCGCTATGGGGCAAGGGCGTCATCGCGCTGCTGCTGCTGTTCGCGTCGCAATACCATTATTGGAGCCGCCTTTCGTCGGGTTCGGTCTTCGCGCCCGAATTCCCGCGCGCGGTCGTGATCCTGTTCAACTGGGCGTTCGGGGTGATCATCTTCCTCGCGGTGCTCCAGATCCTGCTCGACCTGGGAACGCTGATCGGGGTCGCGATCCGGCATGGAGCGATCGGCGTGCCGGATGGGGTTCGCTACGCCATCGGCGGCGTCGCGGCGATCCTGTCCGCAATAGCCGTCGCCAACGCATTGCGGGTTCCGCCGATCAAGGATGTCGATGTCGCTATTGCGGGGCTTCCGGCGCAGTTCGACGGCTATCGTGTGCTGCAACTCACCGACTTGCATATCAGCCGGCTGTTCACCGCACGCTGGGCGACGGCGGTGGTCGATCGCGCCAATGCGTCCGGCGCCGACCTGATCGTCGTCACGGGCGACTTTATCGACGGTCCGGTCGAGATGCGCCGCGCGGACATCGCACCACTGGCGAAATTGCGCGCGCCCGATGGCGTCTATGCGATCCCGGGAAACCACGAATATTTCTTCGATTATGCCGAATGGATGCGGCATCTGAAGGATCTCGGATTCCGGATGTTGCCCAATATGCATGCGGTGGTGATCCGTGACGGAGCGCGCATCGTCCTGGCCGGAGTGACGGATCTGTCCGCCTCGGCGCACGGACAGGCCGGCCCCGATCTCGCCGCGGCGTTGGCGCGCGCACCCGACGATGCCCCGGTGATCCTGCTGGATCACCAGCCGCGAAACGCGCGCGACGCGGCAAAGCGCGGCGTCGCGCTCCAGCTTTCCGGCCACACGCATGGCGGGATGATCGTCGGGCTCGATCGGCTGGTGGCGAACGGGAATGGGGGGTTCGTATCGGGGCGGTACGATGTCGGGGGGATGACGCTGTATGTCAGCAACGGCACCGCCTTGTGGCCGGGCTTCGCGCTGCGGCTCGGCCGGCCGTCCGAACTGACACGGATCACCCTGCGCGCGGCACGCTGATCGCCAGCACGGACTTGGGTCGTTTCCGCTCCGGATGAACGTTCGAGCAATCAAGGCGTTGGCATATCTGGAAAATCCAGGAGCCGCCAATGTCAGACCTGCCCGTTTTGCTCTTATTGGGCGCCGTCTGCGGGTTGATCGCCTCCGCCGTCATGGAACTGTACCAGACCGTCGCTTCGAAGCCGTTCGGCCAGAACGGCGGTGGGGAATCGTCGACCAGCAAGGCAGCGGATGACCTCGACCGGACACTGACGGGCCATAAAGTGCCGAAAGGCGGCCGCGCGTCTGCGGGCCGGCTGGTGCATTACGGCACCGGGCTGGTTCTGGGCATGATCTACGTCGTGGCGGCAGCGTGGAAACCGGACGTCACGATCCTGTTCGGCGTCGCGTTCGGCATCGTCACCGCGATCGTCTTCGACTACATCGCCGTGCCGGCGTTCGGCTGGGGCGCACCCGCATGGAAGACGTCGCTTTCGACCCATCTTTACGGCCTGACCGCGCATATCGTTTTCGGCGCGAGCATCGAAGCCGCACGGCGGATCGGATTTCTTCTGTTCTAGGGTATGATGACGTCGGCGTTTCCCGCTCGTGCTGAACCCGAGCGCCCGTACCGTACTACCCGGCCCGTGCGACCGGGCTAGACCGCGGCGCGCAACACTGCGCGGACGCCAGTGCGATCCGTGTCATATTCGACGATCGAGTGCAGGCTCTGCGCCATCGCCCGGATGAGCTTGGTACCGATGCCAGTCCCGCGCGGCTTCGCGCCGACGTCCATCCCGATCCCGTCATCCTCGACCGCCAGCAGGAAGCGGCCGTCGCCTTCGCTGGTCAGCGCGACGCGAACCTCCCCCGCGCGCGCGGGATAGGCATATTTGCAGGCGTTGCTGACCAGTTCGGTGACGATGACGCCCAAAGATACCGCGCGATCCGTCGTCAGCCGGATCGGTTCGACATCCAGCGACAGCGTGCGCGGTGCCTCGGGCGTGGACCAGGTCTCGCTCAACTCACCGACCAGAGCAGCGAGATATTCCTGCATGTCGACGCTCTCGACATCGTTCGACGTATACAGGCGCCGATGGACCTGCGCGATCGCGGCGATACGACGCTGCGTATCCGCCAGCGCATCGCGGGCCGCGCCGTCACCCAATACGCCGGCCTGCATGCCGACCATCGCGGACACCATCTGCAGCGAATTTGCGACGCGGTGATTGACCTCGGACAGCAACGCTTCCAGCCGGGCGTTGGTCGCGCGCAGTTCGTCTTCCGCTGCCGCCTTTGCCTGTTCGAGCGAGGATCGTGCCAGCACCTGCGCGAACGCGCTGGCCAGCAGATCGAAGAAATCGTCGCCGACGGTCTTGATGACGTAATCCGACGCGCCGGCCTTCAGCGCGGCGACGGCGATGCTGCCTTCTTCCGACCCGGTGACATAGACGACCGGAGGCCGCGTCGGCAGCGTATCCAGCTGCTTCAGCGTCTCCAGCCCGTTCATCCCCGGCATATAATGGTCGACCGCGATCACGTCGAACGACCGTGCGCGCGCGAGTTCGACCCCTTCCTCGCCATCTGCCGCGACCGTCACCGTATAGCCGCGACGGCCCAGCGCCTTCGCCGCCAACCGGCGCAGGCCTTCGTCATCGTCGATATACAAGGCGGTCGGGTTGCTCACTGACCTTCGATATCCGGTACCTGGATCACCGACAGGAACAGGCCGAGCTGGCGGATCGCCTGCGCGAAGCTTTCGTAATTGACCGGTTTCGTGATGTAGACGTTGCAGCCCAGATCGTAGCATCGCTGGATCTCGACCTTGTCGTCCGTCGTGGTCAGCACGACGACCGGCGTGCGCTTCAACGCGGGCTCGCTCTTGATCTTGGCGAGGATGTCGGTGCCGCTCATGTCCGGCAGGTTGAGATCCAGCAGCACCAGCGCCGGCCCGTTCATCGCCGGTCCGTTCTTGTCGGTAAACAGATAATGCAGCGCGGTCGTGCCGTCGGTGAAATGCGTGATCTCGTTCATGATGCCGGCGCGACGGATGTTCTTTTCGATCAGCCGCGCATGGCCTTCATCGTCCTCGATCATCACGATGCTGACGGAACGGTGGTCGGTCATGATACTTCCCCGGATCTCTTTGATTCTGCTTCGGTCAGGACGGCGGGCAGCGTTAGCCGGAAAGTGGCGCCCTTGCCCAGTTCCGATCGAACGTCGATCACGCCGCCCAGACGGTAGGCGAGTGCGCGGACATGCGCGAGTCCGATACCTTCGCCGGGTTGATCCTGATGCCCCGATCGGCGGAACAGGTCGAACACGCGCTGGTGGTCGCTGGGCGCGATGCCCCGGCCGTTATCCTCGATTTCGTAGACGATGCGCGATCCCGTCTTTTCGCCGCGCACCACGATGCGGCCCGGGCGGCCGGGTTGCAGATATTTGACCGCATTCTCGATCAGATTGGAGAAGATCTGCTCGATCGCCAGCCGGTCGGTGACGATTCCGGGCAAAGTCCCTTCGACTGCGATCGTCGCATCGCGATCCTCCGTCAGGTGTTTCAGCGATCCGTCGATCGTCTGCACCATCGCACCCATGCCCACCGGCTCGGGGGAAATGACGCGCCGCCCCTCTCGCGATAGCTTGAGGATCGCATTGATCAGCCGATCCATTTTCTGGGTGGACGTACGGATGAAGCGGATCGCCTCGGGCAGGTCTTCGCGCGCCGCCAGCCGGGCATCCTCGGTGACGATGTCGGGCGCGGTCGCCTCGGCGCGATCGATCAGGTCGGTGATCGCCACGGTGGCGGTGTCGAGTTCGGCGGTGAACCCCATCACGTTGACCAACGGGGAGCGCAAATCGTGGCTGACGATATAGGCGAAGCGCTGTATTTCCTCGTTCGCGCGCGACAGGTCCGCCGTGCGTTCCTCGACCAGTTCCTCCAGCGTGTCGGCGAAATCGCGAAGATCGTCGCGCGAGGCGGACAGATCGCGCGTATAGCGCAGGACGGTGGCCAATGTCGCCATCGCGACCAGCAGCAGCAGCACGCCGGTCAACGCGAGAATGCCGTAGAAGATCGTCACGCTGGACTGCAATTCGCGATCGCGAATGGCGAGCAGGCGCTGTTCCTCGGCAGTCATCGCCGCCAAAGTCGCGCGCACGCCCTTCATGCGGGCCGCGCCGGTTTCCGCGACGAACGCGTCAATCGCCGCCTGCTGCCGCCCAGCCGCCATCAGCGTGATCGACTGGTTGCGATAGGCGAGGATATCGCGGACCTGCGCTTGCAGGCGCACGATGTTGCCGCGCTGCCGTGGATTGTCGTCGGTCAGGCGCATGACTCGCGACAGTGCGGGGGAAAGCGTCGCGGCGACGTCGCGGTAACTGTCGAGATAGACCTGCTGACCGGTCAGCAGATATCCGCGCCGTACCGTTTCCGCGCGCTCGATCGCCGTCGTCACTTTCGTGACCGCGAGTTCGACTTCGTAGGTATGAGTGACCCAGCGGCCATGATCCTGGCTGCGCTTGGTCGACCAGGCGGCAGCGAAGATCGCCGTGATCAGCGCAAGGAAGCCGACCGCGAGGCACGCCACCAGGAAGCGGCGTGCAAGCCCCTCCCGTACACCCAGTCGTTGGAGAAGCGGCCTTGCCATCGGACCGCTCTTACGCAGCCGTTACGATCAACGCCAGCATGTGACGGTTGACTTCGATCAATCGTCCCACAGCAGCGAACCCTGCAGCGTGGGCCGCCCGACCATACCGCCGCCACGCCGGCGCGCGGCTTCGGTTTCCGCCGTGAAGCGCACGTCTATGTCGCGGTCGCCCAGGAACTTGTTGAGGCTGTCCTCGTCGATCTCCTGCCACGATTTGCCCCGGTCTGGGCCGAAACGGACCCGCGGCAGCAGGCCGGGCTGGTTCGACCAGGCGATCAGTTGCGCGACGCTCGCCTCGTTCAGCATGTCGCGCAGGTGGAATGCTGTGACGTATGCATCCGGAAACGCGCGGTGTGCCGGCAGGCCGCGTTCGTGATCGATCCCCGCCGGCTTGCGCCAATAGCGCAGCACCTGATTGGAAAAGCTCGGCGAATCGGGCCACAGCCGCAGGGCGCACTTCCACGTGCAGATCCAGTCCGCACCGCGCGTCAGCGCCGGGGTGCAATATTGCTCCTCGAACGTCGCACGGTGCGCCGCCAGCGCGATGCGTCGCGGATAGGGATCGAGCACGGGGCGCGCGACATCCTGCCAGAACGGCTCGTTCGCGACCTGTTCGTCCAAGATATGATGCACGGCCTGCGTGATCGGCGGGATCGGACGGCCGGGATTGACGAAGCGCTGTCCGCCCTCGCCATACAGGTCCCAGCGTCCGTCCGGACCGAGTGCGACATCCTGCCACCCGATCTCGCACACGCCATGCATCGGGGGCGCCTGGCCGGTGGTTTCGAGGTCGATGACGCGGATGATCGAAGGCTGGGGGGAGGCATCGGTGCCTAAGTGGAGGTTCGCATGCCCGAATGCCAGCTTTTCCGTGCGATACCGCCTGTCGGGTTCGCAATGCTTGCCCCGCGCGTGCGCGGCTGATACCCGCCCGCGACCCAACATCGCCGGAGTTCGCCGCCATGTCCGACCAGATCAACAGAGTCGTCCTCGCTTATTCGGGCGGCCTCGACACCAGCGTCATCCTGAAATGGCTGCAGCAGACGTATAAGTGCGAAGTCGTGACCTTCACCGCCGATCTGGGGCAGGGCGAGGAACTGGAGCCGGCACGTCAGAAGGCACAGATGGCGGGTGTGAAGCCCGAGCATATCTTCATCGACGATCTGCGCGAGGAATTCGTGCGGGATTACGTCTTCCCGATGATGCGATCGAACGCGTTGTACGAGGGGCTGTACCTGCTCGGCACGTCGATCGCGCGGCCGCTGATCGCCAAACGGCAGATCGAGATCGCAAAGATGCTGAACGCCGACGCGGTCAGCCACGGCGCGACCGGCAAGGGGAACGACCAGGTCCGCTTCGAACTGGGCTATTACGCGCTGGCGCCCGACATTAAGGTGATCGCGCCGTGGCGCGAATGGGATCTGACCAGCCGCACCAAGCTGATCGAATTCGCCGAACAGCACCAGATTCCGGTCAGCAAGGACAAGCGCGGCGAGGCGCCGTTCTCGACCGACGCGAACATGCTGCACACCTCGTCCGAGGGCAAGGTGCTGGAGGATCCGTGGGACGAGGTGCCGGACTATGTCTATTCGCGCACGGTGAACCCAGAAGACGCACCGAACGAGCCGGAGACGATCACGATCGATTTCGAACGCGGCGACGGCGTGGCGGTCAACGGCGTCGGTATGTCCCCCGCCACCTTGCTGGAAACGCTGAACGAACTGGGTCGCAAGCACGGCATCGGACGGCTCGATCTGGTCGAGAACCGCTTCGTCGGCATGAAGTCGCGCGGCATGTACGAGACACCGGGCGGCACGATCTATCACCTCGCACATCGCGGCATCGAGCAACTGACGCTGGATCGTGGCGCGGCGCATCTGAAGGACGAACTCGCCCCGCGTTACGCCGAGCTGATCTATAACGGCTTCTGGTTCAGCCCGGAGCGCGAGATGCTGCAGGCGGCGATCGACCACAGCCAGGAAAAGGTCACCGGAACGGTGCGGCTGAAGCTGTACAAGGGTTCGGTCAACGTCACCGGGCGCAAATCGCCTTTCTCGCTCTATTCCGAAAAGGTCGTGACGTTCGAAGACGATCAGGGCGCGTACGACCAGCGTGATGCGGCCGGTTTCATCAAGTTGCAGGCGCTGCGCCTGCGCCTTCTGGGTCGGCGCGACCGCTAGGCAAAGTTATTCCTTACAATTGCCTGCGCGGGACTGAACAGACAACGGACGATTAACCGTGCGCCATTAGACCCGGCCCATGGCTTCCACGGCATCACGGCGGGATTGGCAGGGCGACGCTTGGGCGGCGATCCTGCTGGCGTTCGCGCTCGTCCTCGCCTGGAGTCTCCGCGACTGGCAGAACCTTTCGGCGCTGCGATTGCCCGACACGGACGACGTCATGCGGCTGCAGCAGATCCGCGACTGGCTCGCCGGGCAGCGTTTCAGCGACGTATCGCAGCATCGGCTGGGGGCAGGCGGCCTGCCGATGCACTGGTCGCGGCTTCCGGATCTTGTGCCGGGCGCGATCATCGCCGCCCTTGCCCCGCTGGCGGGCCGACATGCGGCGGAGATCGCGGCGGTGATCATCTGGCCCGCGATGCTGCTGACGATCGCCTTGTTCCTGATCGCGCGCATCGCCCGCGCGCTGGGCGGCGCCGAGATCGCGCGCACGGCCCTGATCGTCGCCGCGATCGCCTATCCATCCTCGACGATCTTCCTGCCCGGACGGATCGACCATCACGGCTTCCAGATCGTCCTGCTGCTCGTCATCGTCCTTGCCCTGATCACCGGGCGAGGGATGGAGCGCGCATTGGTGGCGGGGTTCGCCGCAGCCGCCAGCATCGCGATCGGGCTGGAGACGCTGCCCTTGATCGGCGTGGCCGGCGCGGTGCTGGTCGTCCGGTGGATCATCGGCGGATCGGACGACGCGCTGATGGGCTTCGGTATTGCGCTTGCCGCGGGATTGCTGACCGCCAACACGATGCTGCGAACCGACCAGTTTCTGTATCCCGCCTGCGACGGATTCACCGCGATCGCGTGGCGCGCCTTCCAGTTCGCCGCATTCGCACCGATCATCCTCGCGATCGCCGGTTATGCGAGCAAGCGGCGCGACGTTCGGGCCGCGCTGGCGGGCGCCGCCGGCATCGTGACCGCGGCCGGCGTGTGGCGCGGCGCGCCGCAATGCCTGTCTCCCTACGGCAATGTGGACCCGATGCTCGCGCGCATGTGGCTGGCGAATGTCGGGGAAGCGCAGTCGCTGTTCGCCGCACCCACGGTGACGGCGCTGGGCTATGCCGGCCTGATGGTCGCCGGAATCGTCGCAAGCACGTGGCGGCTGTACAGGACGCGACGGGCGGGGTGGGGCGTGTTGCTGGCGTTCCAGGCGGGCGCGCTGATCCTGACCTGCATCCAGTTGCGTGGCGCCTATGCCGGGGCGATCCTCGCCGCCCCGGCGCTGGCGGCGGTCATATCGATCGCACGACGTCGCGGTACGGGCGCGCTCGCGGCCGCGTGGATCGGATCCGCGGGCATGCTGTATCCGCTGGCCGCAAATGCGCTGACCCCGGCCGACATGCATGCCCCGTCATCGCCGTCCACGGCACGACCGGGCGGATCCTGCACGTCGCGCGAGGCGCTGGCCCGCCTCGCGCGACTGCCCGGCGGACGGTTGATCGCGCCGCTCGACCTTGGGGCCTATGCGATCGGCGCGACCGGATTGTCGGTCGTCGGCGCGCCGTATCATCGCGGCGATCACGGCAATACCGCCGTCTATCGTTTCTATCTCGGGTCGGCGGCCGAGGCGGAGGCGATCGCGCGGCACTGGCACCTGCGCTATGCCGCCGTGTGCCCGGACAGTTTCGGTGAACTCGGCCCGGCCGATCGGGGCAGCCTGATCGCTCGACTCCGCGCCGGCCATGCGCCTGACTGGATGCGACCAGTCGAAGGGCCGGATGACGGATTGATCCTGTTTGCGATCGAACCACGCTTGTTCGGGCGCCCCGCAACGCTGTAAGGCCGTTCGATGCAGGTTGAGGACAGGCAGAGCAGCGGCGAGACGCTGCACTGGTGGCAGACGCGGTGGTTCGTGGCGTTGATGGTGCTGGCCGCCATCATTCCCCTGCTCAAACCCGATATTCCGCCGCTGGTCGACCTGCCCGGACATATGGGGCGCTACCGCGTCCAACTCGACATGGACACGGTTCCGTGGCTGCGCGACTGGTATAATTTCCAATGGTCGCTGATCGGCAATCTTGGCATCGACCTGCTGGTCGTGCCGCTGGCGCCGGTGTTCGGGCTGGAACTCGCGGTCAAGCTGATCGTGATCAGCATTCCCGCGCTGACGGTGCTCGGGCTGCTGTGGATCGCGCGCGAGGTGCATGGCCGCATACCGCCGACCGCTCTCTTCGCGCTGCCTCTGGCCTATAGTTTTCCGTTCCAGTTCGGTTTCGTCAATTTCGCGCTCGCTATGGCGATCGCGCTCAACGCCTTCGCCCTGTGGTTGCGGCTCGCGCGGCTCGGACGGCTGAAACTGCGCGCGATCATCTTCCTGCCTTTGTCGGTCGCATTGTGGATCTGCCACACGTTCGGCTGGGGCGTGCTGGGTGTACTGGCCTTCTCTGCCGAAATGGTGCGGCAGCACGATGCGATGACCGGGCGCCGCGTGCCGGGCACGTTATGGCAACGGGTCAAGCGCGGGCACTGGGTCGAGGCATGGTTCAAGGCCGGGCTGAACTGCCTGCCGCTCGCGATACCGATGGTGATGATGATCCTGTGGCGCAGCGGCGAACACGTCGCCGGCCAGACCGGGGACTGGTTCAACTGGCAGGCGAAGGTAAGCTGGCTGACCAAGGTGCTGGCGGATCGCTGGCAGGCGTTCGACATCGCCGCGACGGCCGTGTTGTACCTGATCCTGTTCAAGGGTTTCCGCGACCCGAACGTGGAATATTCGCGTAATCTGGGCCTGTCGGCCTTGTTCCTGCTCGCTGTGTTCATCGTCCTGCCGCGCATCGTGTTCGGGTCTGCTTATGCCGATATGCGGCTGGCGCCGTTCATGATCGCGATCGCGGTGATCGCGCTGCGCCCGAAACCGGGTCTTTCGATCCGCGGCGCGTCGACGCTGGCCGTGCTCGGCTGTGCGTTCTTCCTGGTGCGGATGGGGGCGGGGACGGTCAGCTACTGGATGTTCGACCAGACCTACGATCGCGAGTTGAAGGCGCTGGACCATGTGCCGATCGGCGCGCGGCTGGTGACGTTCGTCGGGCAAAGATGCGGCAACCGCTGGTTCATGACGCGGCTGGAGCATATCCCGGCAATCGCGCTGGAACGGCGACTGGCCTATTCGAACGACCAATGGTCGATGGCCGGCGCGCAGTTGCTGACGACGAAATATCTTCCGGCGGGCAAATTTTCGCATGATCCGTCGCAGATCGTGACGAGCATCCAGTGCCCGCGCGAATGGTGGCGGCCGATCAACCGTGCGCTCGCCCGCTTCCCGCGCAACGCCTATGACTATGTCTGGCTGGTCCAGCCGCCGGCCTATGACCCCAAATACAATCAGGGTCTGGTCGAGGTGTGGCGCGACGGTACCAGCGTGCTGTTCAAGGTCGATCACTCGCGGCCCGGCATCTTCGTCAGCGATGCCGAGATCCATCCGAAGATTATATGGCGGGCGCCTTTCTGAACGGGGTCAGTTCGCCGAGATAGTCCTGATCCGCCTCGACCGATTCCCGTTCGCGGACCAGGAAATCGGCGATCGCACGGCGGAAGTTCGGATCGGGAATATAGTGGGCGGACCAGGTCGTGACGGGGACATAGCCGCGCGCCAATTTGTGTTCGCCCTGCGCACCGGCCTCGACCGTCTTCAATCCCCGCGCGATCGCGGCGTCGATCGCCTGATAGTAACAGAGTTCGAAATGCAGGAAGGGCACGTCCTCGCTGCACCCCCAATAGCGGCCGTACAAGGTATCCGCGCCGATCAGGTTTAGCGCGCCGGCAATCGGCACGCCGTCCCGATCGGCCATGATCAGCAATATGCGATCCGCCATGTCCCGCCCGAGCAGCGAAAAGGCCTGCCGCGTCAGATAGGGGCGGCCCCATTTGCGGTTGCCCGTGTCCTGATAGAAGATCCAGAACGCATCCCAGTCTGCCTCGGTGATCTCGGCACCGGTCAGGTGGCGGATCGTCAGGCCCTTAACCGCGGTAGCGCGCTCCTTGCGGATCGCCTTGCGTTTCCGGCTGGCAAGCGCGGCCAGGAAATCGTCGAAGGTCGAATAGTCCTGATTCTGCCAGTGGAACTGCGTGCCGGCGCGGATCAGCCAGCCAGCCGCCTCGAACAGCGGAACCTGTTCCGGCGCGATGAAGGTCGCATGCGCGGAGGACAGGCCATGCTGGTCGGTCACTGCCTCGATCGCGGCGATCAACGGTGCTGCATAGGATTCGTCCTTCAGCAGCAGGCGCGGGCCGGGGACCGGGGTGAATGGCGCTGCGATCTGGAGCTTGGGGTAATATCGCCCGCCGGCCCGTTCCCACGCATCGGCCCAGCCATGATCGAAGACGTATTCGCCTTGGCTGTGGCTCTTGGCATAAGCGGGCGCGATCGCGGCGGGATGACCGTCCGGCCCGTCGATCACGATCGGGATCGGTTGCCAGCCGGTACGCGCCGTCGCGCTGCCCGATCGTTCCATGACCGACAGGAAGGCATAGCTAAGGAACGGATTGTCCGCTCCGGCGCACGCGTCCCAATCGGCAGCGGGAATGGCGGCGACGCCGTCGGCGAGGCGAGCGGTAACGGCGGTGTCTGGCATTACCGCCAAAATAGGATGCCCGGTGCCTCGGTCCAAGGCTTGGCCGGACGGAGCCGCCGCATTCGGGCAGGCCGGCGGCTTATTCTTTCCACGCCCAATAGAGCTGCGCGGGGGGAACGTTCCACCATTCCATCGCATGGTCGATGCGGGGGATATAGGGTTCGATGAAATCGCGGCATTTGGGCGAATATTGATAGACGAGGAAGGCACCGCCAGACCGCAGCACGTCCGCCGTAGCCTGTCCGATCGCATCGCCGACCCCGGCTGGCAGCGTAGAGAAAGGCAAGCCGGACAAGACGTAGTCGGCCTTTTCATGCCCGTGGTCGGCGACGATCTGGATCACGTCGGCGGCGGAACCCAGTACGGCGGAGAAGCGCGGGTCGACGATCTCGTGCCGCAAGTAGCGGATGAAATCAGGATTGGTGTCGATCGCGATATAGGTCGCATCGGCGGGCAGGTTATCGAGGATCGTGCGGCAATAGGTGCCGACGCCCGGCCCGTATTCGACGAACACTTTGGTATTCGCCCAGTCGCAGCGGCTGAGCATCTTGTTGACGAGCGTCTGCGACGACGGGACCAGCGCGCCAACCATCACCGGATGCTTCAGGAACCCTTTCAGGAACATACCGAAAGGCGAAGGGATGCCGGCGGCCTGTCGAAGCTGGCGGCGTTCGCGCCGTGCGGCAGCGGTTGAAACGGGCACAGGCAATCCTTGTCTTCATCGTTCGCGTCGTCGTGACGACATGCTCCCGGCACCCGTCGCAAACTTGCAACGAACATTCAAGCGCTCGGGTTGCACCGTCATGGCTCACCTAGGTTTGCGAACGCCATCTAAACGCTTAAGCGACGATTATGCAGGATGAGACGGGGCAGGATGCACAGAAGGGGGACGCGATCGGGGAGATCGCGGTCATCTTCCGATCCTCGCGGAATGGCCGCGACGAGGCCGGCTATCATGCCGCCGCGGACGCGATGGAGCGCCTTGCCACTTCGCAGCCGGGCTATCGGGGCATCGTCTCGACACGGGACGGCGACGGTCACGGCATAACCATCAGCTACTGGGCCGATGACGCGGCAGCGATCGCGTGGCGCGATCATCCCGGGCATGCGGTGATTCGCGAGCGGGGCCGGGCACTCTGGTATGACAGGTATGAGGTGATCGTGACGCGAATCGAACGGGCGTATCGGTGGAGCCGGACATGAAGGCAGCGCTCAAGCCAGCCGGCGGGGTCGAGCGCGACTTCATCCTGCTGTTCGTCGTGATGCTGACGATCGCGGCGGGGAATACCGCGCTGCAATCGGTGCTGCCTGCGCTGGGCCGATCGCTCCACGTGCCTGACAGCGCGGTGGCCGCGGCATTTTCGGTCTCCGCCTTGTTGTGGGTGATATCCGCACCGTTCTGGGCGAACCGGTCCGACCGGCATGGGCGGCGCGCGATGATCCTGTTGGGGCTGGGCGGGTTCACCGTGTCGCTGCTGTTGTGCGGCATCGCACTGACGGCGGGTATCAACGGGTGGATCGGCGGCGTCACGGCGTTCGTCGCGTTCATCTTCGGCCGGTTGCTCTACGGCACGTTCGGGTCCGCCGCGCCGCCCGCGGTTCAGGCGCTGGTCGCCGGGCGGACGACGCGGGAGGAACGGACTCGCGCACTGACCTTGCTCGGCTCGGCATTCGGGCTGGGCACGATCCTGGGCCCAGCCATCGCGCCGTACATGACGCTCGGCCATGTCGGCGGGATCGAGATCGGGCTCGCGGGCCCCGCCTTCTTCGCAGCGATCTTCGGCGCGTGCATCTTCGCCGCGGTCCACCGCGTATTGCCGGACGACCTCGTCCCGCAGCCCGGCACACACGGCGCGGCGATCGCCTATCCCTCGGTTGGGGGGCAGTCGTCTGGTGCGAGCGTCACTGCGGCGACGCACGAGGTAAGCGAGGCGGTCGGTTATACCGACCCGCGCGTGCGCAGCTGGATGATCATGGGACTGATCATGGGCCACGCGCAGGCGATGACGGGGCAGGCAGTCGGTTTCCTGGTGATCGACCGGCTGCACGTCGCCCCGATCGAGGCGCTGCAACCGACCGGGCTGGTGCTGATGATGGGAGCGGGGTCCGCCTTGCTGGTGCAGTGGGGCATGATCCCGGTGCTAAAGCTGGATCCCCGGCGGCTGGTGCTGGTCGGGCTGGTGCTCGCGGCGATCGGATGCGCGCTGACCGGGATTGCGACGTCGCTATACGGTATCGCGCTGGCCTACGCCTTGGCATCGGCCGGGTTCGGCTTCACGCGTCCGGGCTTCACCGCGGGATCGTCGCTCGCGGTGGGACCAGAGGCGCAAGGGTCGGTCGCTGGCAAGGTTACGTCGGTCAACGGCGCCAGTTTCGTGCTTGGTCCGTCGATCGGCGTCGGGCTGTACGAGGCGCAGCATTCCCTGCCATATCTAGTGGCGGCGGCGGCGTTGGTGATCGTCTTCTTCTACGGCTGGAAAACGTTGAAGGCCGTTTGAACGCGGCGACCGGCTATGCGATCGCCGTCGCGCGCCGTGCAGCGAGCGTCGCTCCAGCGAGATAAATGGCAAGCGATACCCAGATCAGCACGAACGCTGCCCATTGCGCGGGTGCCAGTACTTCGCCGAACACCGCCACCGCCAGGATCAGTTGCAGCGTAGGGGCCAGGTATTGCAGCAACCCCAGGTCGCTATAGCGCACCCGCTTGGCCGCGGCGGCGAACAGCATCAGCGGGATCGCCGTGATGACACCCGCAATCGGCAGCAAGGCGAAGGGCGGGCCGGCGGCGAGCGACGTCCCGGCCAGCGCGAGCCACAGGATCGATGGCGGGGTCAGGATAGCGGTTTCGATCAGCAGCCCGTCCAGCGCATCGACGGGCGTGACCTTACGGATCAAGCCGTACGCACCGAACGAGAAAGCGAGCGTCAACGGTATGATCGGCACGCCGCCTTGCTCATAGGCCAGGAACGCGACGCCGCACGCCGCCAGCGCAACCGCGACGCCCTCGATCCGGCCCAGCCGTTCGCGCAGGATCAGCGTTCCCAGCAGCACGTTGACCAGCGGATTGATGAAATAGCCCAGGCTCGCCTGTGCGATATGCCCGCTATTCACAGCGATGATGTAGCAGAGCCAGTTGATCGCAATCAGCGTCGCCGTCGCAGCGAGGGCCAGCATCAGCCGCGGCGTGGTGACGATCCGCCGCACCGCCGCACCGTGGCGGAACACGATCGCCAACACGACCAGAAGGACGAGCGACCAAAGAATGCGATGCGCGAGAATGTCCGGCGCGGGCAGCGGCTTCAACAGCTTCAGGAAGATGGGAAGCAGGCCCCACATCGCGTAGGCGGCGACGCCGTAGAGGATGCCGGGATTGATCTTGCTGTTCATCCCGCCGCGCTAAAGCAAGACGGTCCGAGATCAACCCGCGGCTGTTCTTCGTCATTCATGCCGAAGGTTCATCGGACCGTGACGACCTGTGGACGAGGAATGCTTGTTGAGGTCGGTCGCGACTTTCGGGAATGCCCCCGACGTCTGAGGTGCGGCCCCCTTTCGCGTTAAGGGAGCCGCGCGGTGTCAGTCCGTGCCCTTCGGGCCGTGCGGCCGCAACTGGCCGGGCGAGATGAACCCCAAAGGTTGCAGGGCGGATGCGTCCTGCTTCAGCTGCGCCGCGATCTGCGCATAGTCGCGCTCCATGTCCGGCGTGACGGAGGCGCGGGAGTCGGTCAGGGCTTCCTCGAAATGCGCCATCGTCACATGCGACACGGCAAGCGAGGACCGTAATGCGACGAGACCGGCACGGCGGACGAGATCCTCCAGATCGGCGCCCGTGAAGCGATCCGTCCGCCCCGCCAGGACGGCGAGATCGACATCCGGTGCGAGCGGCATCTTCGCCGTCTGGATGTTCAGGATGCGCCGACGACCGTCCGTATCGGGCAGGCCGACATAGATGAGTTCGTCGAAACGGCCCGGACGGAGCAATGCGGGATCGATCAGGTTCGGCCGGTTGGTCGCGCCGATGACGACGACGGATTGCAGCTCCTCCAGCCCGTCCATCTCGGCCAGGATAGTGTTGACGACGCGTTCGGTGACCTGTGGCTCGCCCATGCCGCTGCCCCGCGTCGGGACGAGCGAGTCGAGTTCGTCGATGAACAGGACACACGGCGCGACCTGACGCGCACGGCTGAACAGGCGCGCGATCTGCTGTTCGCTCTCGCCATACCATTTGCTGAGCAGGTCGCTCGACTTGGTCGCGATGAAGTTCGCCTGAGCCTCGCGCGCGACCGCCTTGGCGAGCAGGGTCTTGCCGGTGCCGGGCGGGCCGTAGAGCAGGAACCCCTTGGCCGGACGAATGCCCAGCCGGCGGAACGCGTCGGGATCCCTCAGCGGCAGTTCGACGCCTTCCTTCAGCCGCATCTGCGCGGTGTCGAGCCCGCCGACATCCTCCCAGCGGACTTTCGGTGCCTCGACCATCACCTCGCGCATCGCGCTCGGCTGGACGCGCTTCAACGCGTCGAGAAAATCCTCGCGCGTGACCGCCAGTTCGTCGAGCACTTCGGGTGGGATCGTGCCTTCGGACAGGTTCAGCTTCGGCATGATCTTGCGCACGGCCTCGATCGCCGCCTCGCGGGCAAGCGCCGCGAGATCGGCCCCGACGAAGCCGTAGGTCGTCGATGCCAGTTCATCGAGATCGACCCGATCGCCAAGTGGCATACCGCGCGTGTGGATGCCGAGGATTTCGCGCCGGCCGCGCTCGTCGGGCACCCCCACGACGATCTCGCGATCGAACCGGCCGGGACGCCGCAACGCCTCGTCGATCGCCTCGGGGCGGTTGGTCGCGGCGATCACCACGACATTGGCGCGCGCCTCCAGCCCGTCCATCAGCGTCAGCAATTGCGCAACCAGACGCTTTTCCGCCTCGCCGGAAACCTGTCCGCGCTTCGGAGCGATCGAGTCGATTTCGTCGATGAAGACGATCGACGGCGACGCCTTTTCGGCTTCCTCGAACACCTGACGCAGCCGCTGTTCGGATTCTCCATACGCCGATCCCATGATCTCGGGGCCGTTGATCAGGAAGAATTCCGCGGCGGATTCGTTTGCGACTGCGCGGGCGAGCCGCGTCTTGCCGGTACCGGGTGGGCCGTAGAGCAGAACACCCTTTGGCGGATCGACGCCAAGGCGCTGGAACAGTTCGGGATAGCGCAGCGGCAGTTCGACCATCTCGCGCAGCTGGTCGATCGTACCGGCCATGCCGCCGATATCGTCATACGTCACGTCGGCGCGACGCGCTTCCTTCGGCTCCTCATATTCGGGGCGAAGTTCGATCTCGGTATTCTCGTCGACATGAACCACGCCCTTCGGCGTGGTGGCGATCACCGCGAGACGGATTTCCTGCAATGCATAAGCGGGCGCGCGGAGAAACTGCTGAACGCCCGGCGGCATGTTGTCGACCCGCTGCTGTCCCGCGGTCGCAACGACATCGCCCTGCGTGACGGGGCGACCGAAGAAGGTGCGCTTCAATGCCTGGGACGAGCCTTGCAGGCGAAGATTCTGCTGCGCCGGCGCGAACACGATACGCGTCGCCGGCTTCGATTCCACCTTGCGAACCTCGACGAAATCACCCGAACCGACGCCCGCATTGGCGCGCTGCAACCCGTCGATCCGCAAAAGGTCCAGGCCCTCGTCTTCCGGATAGGGCGCGACCGCGCGTGCGGGCGTCGACGACTTGCCGACGATCTCGATCACGTCGCCCTCGGTCATGCCAAGCGCCACCATCAGCGATCGTGGAACATGCGCCAGACCGCGTCCGCTGTCTTCGGGGCGGGCGTTCGCAACCTGCAATTTACGGACGGGGGTTTCGCTATCAGCCATTATCTCTCTCAAACACGACCGTTCGATCAGTCAGCGTGCGAGATAGGAAGCCGGTTCCCGGAATACGAGAAAGCGAGCGACGGGGATGCCCGTTTCAATGCTGGACTTGATCCAGGCTACTGAAAAACGCAAAAAAGAGCCAGCCCCGAAAGGCTGGCTTTGAAAGTTTTAGGAGAGGATGCCTGAAAGGCCCGATCCTTTTGCCGCTCACCGGTTTGTTGTGCAAGTGCGAAAAGAATTGTCACGGTTGCAATTAACGCACGCATTGGCGAAAGTGCGTCAGGGCATAGACGATGGTGACCTGGTCGCTTGGGCGTTTCGCCTGCCGGGTGCAGCGCACCATATTCGAGGCTGAACGATCGGAGGGTCGATGCGTAGATTGCCGCCATTGACCGCGATCGAGGCGTTCGTGCAGGTCGCGCGCCTTGGATCGATCAAAGCCGCTGCGCAGGAACTGGCGCTGTCTCCCCCTGCGCTCAGCCGGCGCGTGCAGGCGCTGGAGCGGTTCATAGGCAAGCCGCTGTTCGAACGGCGACACCAGGCGGTTGTGCTCAACATGGATGGCGAGCGCCTGCTCGCGCAAATCGCGCCGGCGATCGATAGCCTGTCCGATGCGGTCGAGACGATGACCAGCGGAGCGGACGTGCTGCGGCTGCGGCTTGGCATCCTGCCGCTCTTCGCCTCGCAACGGCTGTTTCCCAAACTCGGCGAGCTTCGGGCCAAACATCCGGAACTGCATCTGGATATCGATACGGCGGCACACGGCGTATCGCGCCTCGGCGACGGGCTGGACGCGGTGATCGCGCTCGCGCGGGAGATCGATCCGACGCTGTACGCACGACGGCTGGACCGCAATCTGGTCTATGTGATTGGGTCGAGAGCATTGGTGGAGGGACCGAACCCGATCACCCGGCCCGACCAGTTGGGCGGATTGACCGCGCTCGTCCACCGCGAGATGCCGGATACGTTCAGCGCGTGGCGGCGCGCGGCCGGCTTACGAGATATGGAACCGCTGGCGATCGATCATTTCGATTCGGGGCAGTTGATGCTGGAGGCGGCGGCGCAGGGCCTTGGCGTTGCCTTCATGCACGAAAGCCATTTCGAGGATGCGCGCGATGACCGGCTGGTTCAGCTGTTCGATATCGCGGTGGAAAGCCCGTACAGCTATTGGTTCGTGTGCCGTCCGCGCGCACTGACGCAGAAGCCGGTCAGGCTCTTCCACGACTGGTTGATCGAAGCCGTCACCGATCCGGGGGTTTGACGCCCCAGCCGACATCTCTCAGGCGTAGCTGACCTTGAGGCGACGGCGGCGCATCGCCCCGCCCACGGCACCGAAGCCCAGAATCATCATCGCCCAAGTTGCCGGTTCCGGCACAGCGCCAAGCGAGCTCAGGCGGAATATGTCGCCGTTGAACTTGGTCAGCAGGTATAGTTCGCCGGCCGTATCGGTCCCGAGCCGAAGGTCGACGCGTCCGCGGGCATAAGGGTTGCCCGCAAGGTCGAACAACGTCGTATCGGAACCTTCGAAGTTCAGGCCCAGCTCGTACAGAGTGGCGGTGGAAAGGCCGATCGTTTCACGCGGATCGTAGTAGAAAAGCCGCCCGGATACGAGTTCGGACAGGACGACCATCCCGTTAAGTTCGGGGATCGCGCTGCCGGCATAGGCAAACGCGCCGCTGACCGCGACTCCGTTGAACTGGCCGCTACGTACGATCTCCTCATGGTCGAATTGCGCGACCGGATCGGCGAAGGTCCCGGGATTTGCGGGCGTGTCATAGACATTCCCGTCCCACCAGTTGGCGCCGCGCGCGAACGTGCCCTCGCGCAGGGGCCAGCCGTAATTCGCCCCGGCCTTGCCGACATTCACTTCCTCGAGCTGCGACTGGCCGATGTCGGAAATGAGCATCTGGCCAGTATTCTTGTCCCAGCTGAAATGCTGAGGATTGCGAAGCCCGGAAGCCCAGACCTCGCCCAGCGCGGTCGTGGATCCGGCATTGGGGTTGTCCGAAGGGATCGTATACGCCTCGCCGTTCGCTCCCCGCGCAGGGTCGATGCGCAGGATCTTGCCGAACGGACTGCGCTGGTCCTGTGCGTTGGCATAGGGATCGCCGATCCCGCCGCCGTCGCCGAAGCCGATGTACAGCTTGCCGTAATCCGGAGAATCGGGGGTTGCGGACGGGTTGAAGGCGATCGTGCCCGCGCCGTGATCACTGAGCGGCTGACCGACGCGCAACACTTCGCGGGCGGGTTGGACGGTCGGGATCGCCGCGGTGGGATCGGTGACGCGGAATTCGTGGATCACATTGTCGTGATCGATCGCCGCGCCCTTGCCCGACAATGTCGCGGTGCCGGTCGGTGTGCTGGTATCGACCGTGTAGAACACGCCGTAGCCGGGCTGGTTCTTATCGCCCGCGAAATTCGGGTGGAATGCGAGGCTCATCAGCCCGGTCTGCGATGTGTTCGTGACGTTGCTGAAACCGGGCAGGACGGACTTGATGTCGAGCCAGGGACGCGAAATGCCGTCCGGTCCGACCACGCTGATCAGGCCGCGCGTATCGGTGATGAATTTGCGGCCGCTAACACCGGGTGACGACTGAAGCGACTGGATGCGCGTGTAGAAGCCGTCGGTAACGGGAAACCTGCTGACGGGCGCGCGGGTGAAGAAATCGAGACGGACCGTTTTGCCGGGCGCGATCGGGGTGGGGACGGGGTTTATGACGATGGCGGCGGAAGTTGGCGAAGTTGCCGCAGCGACGCATAGCGCCGCACCCAAGTATCTGATCATGAACGCCCCCCAATTCCCTGTTCAACGGGAATAGTTGGACGCCCGGCGAGGAGTCAATGTGGTCTGCAACTTACTGTTGATCTATTTAAGGATATTCGTCCAAAGACAAAGAAAAACCCCTCCCGTTTCGCGGGAGGGGTTTGAAATTACTCGGCTTTTGCTTTGACGATCTTGCCCGGCGTGCGGGGCGGCTCGCCCTTCGGAAGGGCGTCCACCGCGTCCATCCCGTCCGTTACTTCGCCCCAAACGGTATATTGTCCGTCCAGGAAGCGCGCATCGTCGAGGCAGATGAAGAACTGGCTGTTGGCCGAATTCGGGCTCTGCGCGCGGGCCATCGAGGCGACGCCGCGAACGTGCGGCTCCTTGGAGAATTCGGCCTTGAGGTTCGGCTTGTCGGAGCCGTGCATGCCGGTGCCCGTAGGATCGCCGCCCTGCGCCATGAAGCCGTCGATCACGCGGTGGAAGACCACGCCGTCATAGAAACCGTCATTGGCGAGTTCGCCGATGCGGGCGACATGTTCGGGCGCCAGATCGGGGCGCAGCTTGATCTTCACTTCGCCGGTATCGAGCGTCAGGGTCAGGGTTTCGAAAGTATCGGCCATCGGGCTCTCCTGGAATTGCTGTGCCCGGCAGGTAGCGATGCACCCGCCGAGTTGCAATGCGAGGGGGAGGGCAGAGGGCGGCAAACATCGCCCCGGCATCGTCGGGGATGACGGATGCGACCGCGTGCGGTAGGGGGCGGTGCACGGCGTGAAGGAGGTCGAAGATGAGCGAGGTCGACCTGATCCCCGAGGCGGAAGACGATGCCGCCGAACAGGGCAGCCAACTGGACCGCGACGACCGGCTGAAGCCCGAATTCGTTCGCAACGTGCTCGACGCGGTCGAGGCGGGCGACGACGAGGCGGCGCGCGCTTTGGTCGAGCCGCTGCACCCCGCCGACATCGCCGATCTGTTCGAACTGACGCCGAACGAGATGCGCGCTGCGCTCGCCAAGGCGATCACCGACCTGCTGGACGGCGACGTGTTCGCCGAGATGAACGATTATGTCCGCGAGGACCTGATCGACGCGCTGGAGCCGCACGAAGTCGCCGACATCGCGTCCGAACTGGATACGGACGACGCGGTCGCGATCATCGAGGACATGGAGCCCGAGGACCAGCGCGAGGTGTTGCGCGCGCTGGACCCGGACGATCGCGCCGCGATCGAGGAGGCCTTGTCCTACCCCGAGGAATCGGCCGGACGCCTGATGCAGCGCGAACTGATCGCGGTGCCGGAACATTGGACCGTCGGCGACGCGATCGACTATCTGCGCGGGCATGAGGAACTGACGACCGATTTCTGGGAGATATTCGTCGTCGATCCCGCGCACAAGCCGGTCGGCACGTGCCAGTTGTCGTGGATTTTGCGCACGCCGCGGACCGTTTCGATCGCCGACGTGATGAAGCGCGAACAGACGCTGATCCCGGTCGACATGGATCAGGAGGAAGTCGCGCTCCGGTTCCAGAAATACGCGCTGATTTCCGCCGCGGTGACCGATACCGGCGGGCGGCTGGTGGGGATGATCACGGTCGACGACATCGTCCACATCATTTCCGAAGAAGCGGGCGAGGATACGCTGCGTCTTGCCGGTGCCGGCGACGGCGACATCAACGAACCGATCGGCCTGACGGTGCGCACCCGGCTGGTATGGCTGGTCGTCAACCTGGGCACGGCGATGCTGGCCGCGTCGGTGGTCGGCATGTTCGAGGGCACGATCGCCAAATTCGCTTTGCTGTCCGCATTGATGGGCATCGTATCGGGCATGGGCGGCAATGCCGGGACGCAGACGCTGGCCGTCGTCGTCCGCGCGCTGGCCACGAACCAGCTGACCAGTTCGAACACGGTGCGGATGATCGGGCGCGAGTTCCGCATCGCGGCAACCAACGGCATTGTGCTCGGCACGCTGATCGGATTGGGTACGATCCTGATCTACGGCAATCCGACGCTGAGTTTGGTGTTCGGCGCGGCGATCCTGACGAACAATCTCGTCGCCGGGCTGGCCGGGGTGCTGGTGCCGATCACGCTGGAACGCTCCGGCGTCGATCCCGCCGTATCGTCCGCCGTGTTCGTCACGATGATGACGGATTGCATGGGATTTTTCTCGTTTCTGGGGCTCGCGACGCTGGCGGGGCTTGGCGGCTGACTTGATCGCAGCGCGCCGCGGCCCACATGGGGGCGTGGCCTTGCATCTGACCAAAGTGGCGTTCGGCGTTGATAGCCTGGAAAGTTTCGTCGCGCGCTGGCGCGATCGCGAGGGCCTGCCGCCCTATGAACTGACGACGCGGTACCTGCCCAAGCGGCACGAAGAGATTGGCGGGCAGGGTTCGCTGTTCTGGATCCTGAAGCACCAACTCGTCGCGCGATCCCCGATCGTCGGGTTCGGCGAGGCGGATGGCGGGCGGGTGTCGATCCTGCTGGATCCGCGCCTGATCCTGGTCGCCGGGCGGCCGAAGCGTGCACATCAGGGGTGGCGGTATCTGGAGGCGGCGGATGCGCCGGCCGATTTGGGCGAGGGCGCGGAACTGGACGCCGCGATGCCGGCGGCGTTGATCGGGAAGCTTTCGGCGCTGGCGCTGATCTGATCTGGGTCCGGTGCGTGTCCGCAGTATGGGACAGGTGCTTCGACAGGCTCAGCACGAACGGGTTTTGTGGGTAGGCGCTTCGACAGGCTCAGCACGAACGGTTTTGAGGGCGTGTGCTTCGACAGGCTCGGCACCAACGGGCTTTGTGGGCAGGTGCTTCGACAGGCTCAGCACGAACGGTTTTTGAGGGCGGACGCTTCGACAGGCTCGGCAGGAGCGGTTTGGGTGCGGGCGGGCGGTTCGGTCCCGCGCTATTACGGGACGAGCAATTCTCCGCAGCTTACCGGCCCCTGGACGTTCTTGTTCACGATGCAGGTGGGCTTGCCGTAGACGGTGACGGCACCGACGCCGGCGGCGTTGACGGTCGTCGTGAAGCGTGCGCGCGCGATGGTTTCGCCGTTTCCGTCGGTGCGGATCGACAGGTCGTTGGCGACGAGCTTTTCCGCCAAGATACGCGTCGGGCCGTTGCCGCTGATACGCGCCTTGGCGGCCTTGCCGGCGAGGGTCATCGTGCCCGGCCCGCTCACGTCGGCGATCAACTGGTCCGCATCGATGGCGCGGACGTCGAGCGATCCGGTGCCGCGGACGGACAGGTCGACGCGTTGCGCGCGCATCGGGCCGGCGATCGACAATTGCCCGCCGCCATAGACGGTCGCGCTGCGCAGGCGGGGAGTGGAGGCGCGGATGATCGTGGCGGCGGGGCTGCGGTTGGAACTGGCGGTATTGGCCTGTTCCTGCCACGCAGTGCTGCTGGCGCTGACGATCAGCGTATCGCCTTCGACGCGGATGTTCAGCCGGTCGGTGTTGCGCGTGTCGCCCTGTGCGGTCGCGCCGGGCGATTTTCCCACCGTGAGTTCGACCCTGAACGGGCCGTCGATGCGGATGCGGTCGAAGCTGCCGACCGAATAGGTGCGATCCGCCGCCAGCGCAGGCGAGGCGACGAGCAGGGCGGGCAACGATGCGGCAAAAGCGAGCGGGAATCGGATCATGCCATCGGCATCCTCCGATTCCCCGCCGGTTACAAGATCGTACGGTCGCGGATCAGCCGCAACTGGCCGACCCGGATCCGATCTTCGACACCGAACATTTCGCGCTTTTGCCCAAGTCCGCGTCGCCGGATCCGACGATCGACACCTTGGCCGGGCCGTCGACCGCAGCCTTCACGCTGCCCGATCCGGCGATCGAGACTTCGGCTTGCGACGATTTCAGCCCGCCGTTGATGTCGCCGGACCCCGCAATGTTGACGGTCAGGTCGCGTACAGTGCCGTTCAGCGTCATCCCGCCCGACCCGGCGATATCGAATTCGCCCCGATCCACGCTCATTGCCGCGACGGATAGGTCGCCCGATCCCGCCGTATTGGCATCGAATTGCTGCCCCTCGACCCGGTCGATCGCCATGCTACCCGACCCCAGGATGTTGGCCGAGGCGACGCGCGGCATCGTGACGTAGATCTTCACCTTCGCCTTGCTGTTCGAGATCCAGCCCAGCCCCTTGCTGTCGACCCGGCCGACCTGAAGCGCTTCGCCCTTGCGCTCGATCTTCAGCTTGTCGAGTTCGTCCGATGGGCCTTCGGCGCGGACCGAGAAGCCGGTGCCGACGCGGACATCGACATCGTCGGATCCGCGCAGATCCACGCCGGTGAAATCCGACACGGCATAGGTGCGCGTCGTGCCGCTGCCCGTACCGGGGACGCCGGGTGAGGAATCATGGCCGTCCGACGCTATCGAGCAGGCGGCGAGCGGCAGGGCCGCGAGGATGGCAAGGCGCATGATACTCTCCCAATGTGTGTTGTTTGAATAACACACGCGTCGGGGGTGTGCAAGCGGGTCGGGTGTTTCCTTCGCTTTCGTCGTTCGCGAGGGGGCGGGCGAGGTACGCCCCACGCTCGTCATTCCCGCGAAGGACGACGTACGCCTCCCCTCGTCATTCCCGCGAAGGCGGGAATCTATAGTTGCCGGCGTTTGTGGTTGATCACGGACGTCAGCCAGTATGGATTCCCGCCTTCGCGGGAATGACGGGGAGGGGGCGGGAGTGACGGAATAGGCGCTTGGGAATGACGGGGGCTCGGCAGGACGCACCCGAAAGCTCTATGCAGGCGCGCCTAAACCGCGTCGGGCAGCCAGCTCAGGTCGAGACCCGCATAGCGATCGACATAATTGGCCGCGCGGGAGAGTGCGCGTTCGTCGGTGAAGGAGATACGGCCGCCTTCGCGCGCGATCAGTTTCTCGTCCTCCAACTGACGGAGCATGCGGTTGACGTGGACTGCGGTCAGGCCGGTGGCGTCGCCGATCTCCTCCTGCGTCAGGCCCAGCACGAAGCTTTCGCCGAGACTGGCATCCGTCATGCGCAGGCGATTGCGCATTTCCAGCAGTACCGCCGCGACGCGGGCCTTTGCCGAGGTGCGTCCGAGTGCGGCCAGCCGGTCCGTCAGCGCCGCGCGTTCGATCTGGTTATAGACCAGGATCAGCGCGGACAGGCGCGGATGTTCGTTCATCAGGCGCGCGAGCGCCGATCGTTCGAACGGGGAGACGATGCAATCGGTCAGCGCAGTGATCGTCTCCGGTGCCTCGCGATAGACGAGGTTCGACACGGCGAGCATGTCGCCCGGGAACATGAAACGCAGGATCTGGCGGCTGCCGTCATCGAGCAGGACGGAGGTCATCATGATGCCCTTGCGCAGCACGAACATCTCGCCCGCGCGATCGTTTTCGCGGACCAGCGTGCCACCGCGGCGAAGCGAGCGTTCCCGATCCTCGAGCCGGCCCAGAGCAAAGTGCTCGGACGAAGTAAGCGCCGCCATGGCGCTCAAACGCGCCGCAAAACAACTGCCAGCCACTCGGTACGTCCCCCTGATCGACCTCTTCAAGAGCATCGCACGGGAATCGCTGCATTAAAGTCGATCAACCCCTATCGGGCATACGGCCAGCTGAGCCGCCGCGCACTTGCGTGGCCCCGCACACGCGATAAAGCTGCGCCGTATGGACAGAATTCTCATTCGTGGCGGCAACCGCCTTTCCGGCCGCCTGCCGATCTCCGGCGCGAAGAATGCGGCGCTGACGCTGATGCCGTGCGCGCTGCTGACCGACGAGCCGCTGACGCTGCGCAACCTGCCGCGCCTCGCCGATGTCGACAGCTTCGGGCATCTGCTCAACCAGCTTGGCGCATCGACGCAGATCGAGGGCAGCCGGCCGGAGGATTTCGGCCGCGTGATGACGATCCGTGCGGGCAAGCTGACCTCGACCGAGGCACCGTACGACATCGTGCGCAAGATGCGGGCGTCGATCCTCGTGCTGGGGCCGCTGGTCGGGCGCGCGGGCGAGGCGACGGTGTCGCTGCCCGGCGGCTGCGCGATCGGCAATCGCCCGATCGACCTGCATCTGAAGGCGCTGGAGGCGATCGGCGCGGAGATCGAGCTGGCGGCAGGCTATGTCAAGGCGACCGCCCCGGGCGGGCGGCTGGCGGGCGGACGCTATACGTTCCCGATCGTGTCGGTCGGCGCGACGGAGAATGTCGTGATGGCCGCGACGCTCGCCAAGGGCACGTCCGTGATCGAGAATGCCGCGCGCGAGCCGGAGATCGTCGATTTGTGCAACTGCCTCGTCGCGATGGGCGCGCGGATCGACGGGATCGGGACGGAAACGCTGACGATCGAGGGCGTCGACCGGCTGCACGGCGCGACCTATGCGGTGATGCCCGACCGGATCGAGGCGGGCAGCTATGCCTGTGCGGCGGCGATCACCGGCGGGTCGGTGGAGCTGGTTGGCGTGGGGCTGGCCGACAATCGTGCGACGGTCTCCGCGCTGATCGCGGCAGGCGTGACGGTGGAGGAACGCGGCGGGAGCCTGTTCGTCGATGCGCCCGACCGGCTTGCGCCGCTGACGCTGTCGACCGCGCCCTATCCCGGCTTCGCGACCGACATGCAGGCGCAGTTCATGGCGATGCTGACCAAGGCGGACGGCGCGAGCGTGCTGACCGAGACGATCTTCGAGAACCGCTACATGCACGTGCCCGAACTGGCGCGGATGGGGGCGGATATCCAGGTCAGCGGGCGGACCGCGATCGTCCGGGGGTGGCCGGGCTGACCGGCGCGCCGGTGATGGCGACCGACCTGCGCGCGTCGATGAGCCTGATCATCGCCGGGCTGGTGGCGGACGGGCAGACCGAGGTCGGCCGCGTCTATCACCTCGACCGCGGCTATGAACGGCTGGAGGAGAAACTGAGCGCGGTGGGCGCGGATATCGAGCGCGTCGGGGACGGCTGAGGCGGTCCCCGGGGGTCAGGCGATCCGTTCCGGCACCGCGGCGGCATCGTCCTCGATCGCGGCGGCGGGGGCGACGGCTTCCCAGGGGAAGATGAACCAGTCCTTCGTCTCGCGGCGGTCGATCGTGCGGGCGCGGTAGTCGACGGTCTGGGCGGAGCTGACATTGTCGATCAGCGTCGCGAACCGGATGCTGCCGTCGACCGCGCCGCCCTCGGCCAGCTTGGCGCGCAGATGGGCGATCGTACGGCCGGAATCGTTGATGTCGTCGAGGAACAACAGGCGCTCACCGGTCTGCGTGCGCTTGGCGAGTTTGGTCAGCGGTTCGTCGGCGAAGTCCTTCACCTGGCTGGAATAATCCACCGACAGCATCGGCAGGCCGGTGGCGTGGCTGAGGAAGACGGCGGGGGCGAGGCCGCCGCGACCGACGCCGATGATGAAGTCGGGCTTCCACGCATCCGCCGCGAGCATGCCGGCGATCGTGTGGATCGCGGCGACGAACTCGTCCTGCGGGATCGGGGTGAAGATCGTCATGCGGCCTGCTCCACATAGGCGTCGAGTTTGGCGAGATGCGCCGCGACCGCGTCGTCGGGCAGGAAGCTGCCGAGGAACGAGTTGCGCGCGAGCAATGCCAGATCGTCGCGGTCGAGCC
The DNA here is from genome assembly GCF_016743815.1 of Sphingomonas aliaeris. Classification (NCBI taxonomy): domain Bacteria; kingdom Pseudomonadati; phylum Pseudomonadota; class Alphaproteobacteria; order Sphingomonadales; family Sphingomonadaceae; genus Sphingomonas; species Sphingomonas aliaeris. The sequence continues at coordinate 240,832 of NZ_CP061035.1, forward strand.
CGCGTGCGGCGGCGGCGGCGCGGTAATTGTCCGCGATATAGCCGCCGAAATAGGCCGGATCGTCGGAATTGAGCGTCGCGCGCAGCCCTTCGCGCAGCATCCGGTCGATCGGATGATCGGCCATGTCGTCCACCACGCACAGCTTCAGGTTGGACAGCGGGCAGACCGTCAGCGTCATCGACGTGCGCGCGAGCCGCGCGGTCAGGACGGGATCCTCGAGGCTGCGATTGCCGTGGTCCAGCCGGTCGATGCCAAGCAGGTCCAGCGCCTGATAGACATATTCCGGCGGCCCTTCCTCTCCCGCATGCGCGACCAGCCGCAGCCCAAGCGCGCGCGCCTCGGCGAAGACGCGGGCGAACTTTTCGGGCGGATGGCCGAGTTCGGACGAATCCAGCCCGACCGCATCGATCCGGTCCAGCCACGGCTTCGCGGCCTCTAGCGTGGCGAAGGCGTCGTCCTCGTCTAGATGGCGGAGGAAGGACATGATCAGCTTCGAAGTCATGCCATGCTTCGCTTCCGCCTCGGCCATGCCGGACAGCAGCCCCTCGATCACGGTGCCGAAGGGGATGCCGCGCGCGGTGTGCGTCTGCGGATCGAACATGATCTCGGCATGGACGACGCCGTCCGCCGCCGCACGGTCGAAATAGGCGATCGCGAGGTCGTGGAAATCCTGCGTGGTGCGCAACACGTCCGCCCCGGCATAATAGATGTCGAGGAAATCCTGCAGCCGCGAGAAACTGTATGCGGCGCGAACCTCCTCCACGCTCGCGAAGGGGATCGCCACATCGTTGCGTTTCGCCAGCGCGAACATCAGCTCGGGCTCCAGGCTCCCCTCGATGTGCAGGTGGAGTTCGGCCTTGGGCAGGCCCGCGATGAAATCGGTTTCGGTCATGCGCGCATCATTGCGGGGTTGGGCGTGCGGGGCAAGCGCGGAGGGTGATTGGCTGGCTGTTCGGGGGGGTGAGGTGCCCGTTCCTCTCACCCTCCGTTCGTTTCGAGCGAAGTCGAGAAACGGGAGGCGTGCGCTTGGGGCCTGTTTCTCGACTTCGCTCGAAACGAACGGGGAAGGGGGGCTAGAGAGCGATGACGTTGAAAAGCCCCGTTCGTGCTGAGCCTGTCGAAGCACTCGTCCTGGGCTGCCCGCCCTTCGACACGCTCAGGACAAACGGTGGAGGGGACCCGACCTCATGGGAAGGGGGGGGGCGAACGGCGCGTGAGGACGAGCGCCAAACCTCGCCCCCGCTGAGTCGCTCAGCGCAATCGCGTCCAGGTCTGGCTCTTGCAGCCCAGGCCGGCGATCACGCAGCCTTCGCCTACCAGCGTGTTCGCGTCCATCTGGCGGATCGTGCCGGAGACGCTCTGGCCGATATCGGGGACGAAGACGCTGCCGCTCCATTCGCCGGGGCCTTCCTCGACGAAATCCTCGAACAGCATCGTGCCGACCAAAGGCGAACCGGCCTTTTCCTGCGCCTCGGGCGAGGCCCAGATGACCTTGCCGCACATCGCGTCGCCGCAGCGCTGAAAGGTGACGCGGACGTTCTTCTTGGGGTTGGTCCACACGCCCTTGGGCGGGGCCGCATTCGCCGCGGCGGGGATCATCGCCAGTGCGGCGAGGGCCGCTATCATCGGGTGCCGCATCGTTCGTGCTCCAGTATCAATGGCCTGTATTGAACCGGAACGCCTGAGCGGCGGATTAACCGCATCGTGCGGAAGGGATTTCCCCTTCCGCACGACGACCGGTCAGATCGCGTCCAGCGCCTGCCCGAAATCGGCGATCAGATCGTCGGCATCCTCGACCCCGATCGAGATGCGGACGAGGTTGTCGCTGATGCCCAGCGCCTGCTTTCGCTCTTCCGGCACGGACAGGTGCGTCATGGCCGCGGGATGCGATGCCAAAGTCTCGGTGCCGCCGAGCGATACGGCGAGTTTGGCGATCTTGAGCGCGTCGAGAAACGCGAACGCCTCCGTCTCGCCGCCCTTGACGATCAGCGAGAAGGTGGAGCCGGCGCCGGTGCAATGGCGTGCGTAGATATCCGCCTGCCGCTCCATACCCGGCGAATCCGCGAGGAAGCCGAGATAGCCGACGCGTTCGACCTTGGGATGCGAGCGAAGGAACTGGCAGACCTTGACCGCATTCTCGCCCGCGCGGCTCATGCGCAATTCCAGCGTTTCGAGGCTGCGCATCAGCATCCATGCGGTGTTGGGATCGCAGATCGTGCCGATCGTGTTCCGCATCAGGCGGATCGTGTTGATATGCTCCTTCGATCCGAGCACGCCGCCCGCAACGAGATCGCTATGCCCGCCGGCATATTTGGTCAGCGAATAGACGACGATGTCGGCGCCGTGCTTCAGCGGTTGCAGCCATAACGGGCCGAGGAAAGTGTTGTCGATCGCGATCGGCGGCTTGGTATCGCCGGTGAAGGTCGCGTCGCGGCTGGCGGCGACGGCCTGGATATCGACCAGCGCATTGGTCGGATTGGCCGGGCTTTCGAGATAGATCAACGCGACACTGCCGCCGTCCGATGCGGTCTTCAGCACCGCATCGATTTCCTCGCGGGTCGCGCCGGCAGGGAAATCGAGCCATTTGACGCCGAACTTGCCGAGGATGCGGCCGATCAGCGTTTCTGTGGCGGCATAAAGCGGGCCGGAATGGACGATCGTATCGCCGGGCTTGACCATCGACAGGAACAGCGTGGCGATCGCCGACATGCCGGAGGAGAAGACGAGCGCGTCGTCCGCCTCTTCCCAGACGCCCAGCCGGTCTTCCAGAATTTCCTGATTCGGGCCGTTGAAGCGCGAATAGACCAGGCCTTCGGACCCGCCGGGGCGCTTGCCGGTGACGCCTTCGAAATGGCGCTTGCCCGCCGCCGCATTGGGAAAGACGTAGGTCGAGGTGGCGAAGATCGGGGGCTTGAGCGAACCTTCCGACAGCATCGGATCGTAGCCGTGGCCCATCATCATCGTCGACGGCTTCAGCTTGCGATCGCCGATCTTCTCGATCGAGGCCTTCGGCTTGGCGCGGGCGGCGACGCCGGTGAGATCGTCTTCAGTCGGCTTGGGAGGGGTCGGCATCTGGGTAACTCCTGAAGGGGATTCGTCGTCTCGTCGCGACGATATAGTATCGTTCTATACTATCCGCTTCGGGACGGGGAGGGGGCGATCCGAGAGCGGGTTGCGCGCGGAGAGCCCCCTCCACCACCCGGCTGAAGGAGCCGGGCGGTCCCCCTCCCCGTTCCGGGGAGGATCAGGCGTCAGGCTATGCCGATGATCGCGATCTGGCGGCCATAGCCCGGCTCGCCGGCATGAGTCGCGCGGCGGAAGCTGAAAAAGCGATCGGCATCGGCATAGGTATCGAGGCCGAGCGCCTCGATCCGCGTCAGGCCCGCGGCGGCGAGGCGGTGGACGACATAGGCCTCCAGATCGAACTGGTGGTGGCCGGGCTTTCCGGGGGCGAAGAAGCGTTCGTTGGCGAGGTCCGCTTCCTCGAATCGTCGCGCGAACGCGTCGTCCACTTCGTAGCTGGCGCGCGCGATCGTCGGTCCGATCGCGGCGGCGATGCGGTTGCGGCGCGCGCCCAACGCCTCCATCGCGGCGATCGTTGAATCGGTGACGCCGCCGATCGCGCCTTTCCATCCCGCATGCGCCGCGCCGACGACGCCCGCCTGCACATCGGCGAACAGCACGGGCGCGCAATCCGCGGTGATAATGCCGATCGCGAGGCCGGGACGGTCCGTCACCAGCGCGTCGGCGCGTGGACGCAGGCTTTCCTCATAGGGGGCAAGCACGGTGACGGCGTCGGCGGAATGGATCTGATAGGGGGTCAGCAATCGAGCGCCGGGCAGGACCGCGGCGACCGCGCGGGTGCGGTTCTCGCTTACGGCGTGCGGATCGTCCTCCGATCCGATGCCGACGTTCAGCCCGGCATACAGGCCCGTCGACACGCCGCCGCGCCGCCCGAGAAAGCCGTGCGCCACGCCGTCCAGCGTGCGGGCGCGGATAATCTCGACGGGGTCGGGGCCGCTCACAGGACGAGCCGCATCAGATTGTCGTCATCGACCGTCTCGCCGACGCGGAACGCGATTCGCCCGATATCGCGAAAGCCGTAGCGTTCGTAGAAGCGGTGCGCGCGGTGATTGTCGACATAGACGCTCAGGATCACTTCCTTCGCGCCGTGGTTGCGGCTGTGTTCCAGCGCCCAGGCCATCAATTCCTGCGCGACGCCCTGTCCCTGCCACGGGGCGAGCACGTAGAACTGGTAGAGTTCGATCGCGTCGGGGCGCCATTCGCCGGGGAAGGTGACCGGACCCATCTTCACGAAGCCGATGATCCGGTCGTCGTCCAGCGCGAGGCGGATCGTGAAATCCGGATCGGACAGTTGCGATGGCAGGCCGTTCGGGCCGAACGCCTCGTCCAGGAAGGCGTCGAGATCGGACGGCGGGTACAGCGTGCCGAACGTCTCGGTGAAACTGCGCCGCGCCATGACGGAGAGCGCGGGCCCGTCGATCGTGCGTGCGTCGCGATAGGTGATCATGCGAATCCTTCCGGCAAGGGCCAGTCGGGCGCGGTGATCGCGATGGCCTTGAACAATGTGCCCATCGTCTCGACCAGGCGCGTGCGGTCGGCGGCGATGGCGGCGGCGCGGTCTGGCGCGGCCTTGGCGAGCGCGGCGGCGCGCGCGGCGATCCCGAGCCGTTCGAGCAGCGCACCCTGATCCGCGGGGCCGTGCCCGCGCGTGCCGGCGGTGATCGCGGCGGCGAGCAAGGTGGCGAAATCGACATGCGCAGTCAGATCGTGCTCGCCCGGGGCCTCGAACGGATTGACGAAGGCGTGCGCGCGCATCGCCTGCAACGTGTCGCCGATCGCGGGACCTTCATAGCCATAGTCGATGACCAGCATCGCGCCGCCCTGTTCCGCGATCCGGGCGGCGAGATCGCGCATCAGCCCGACGCTGGCGGGGGAGGTCTCGACGATCGATCCGGGTGGCGCGTCGCGCAACGCCTCGGGCAGGACGGTGTCGGGGACGGGCTTTCCCGCGACGGGCAGGAACAGCGTGTCCTGGCAGGCGACGAGCCGTTCGTGCCAGCCGCTGCCGGTGCGGACCAGTTGCCGGATCGGCAGAGCGTCGAAGAATTCGTTGGCGATGACGATCAGCGGGCGATCGGTCGGCAGCGTATCGATCGCGTCGTGCCAGTGCGGGGCGGCGACGCGTTCGGCCTGCGCCGCGCGCAGCGTGGGCGAGTTTTCGACCAGATGCACCGGCGGGGTCAGCCCGGCCCTGGCCATCGCGCGGATCGCATCGGCGGCGAGCGTCCCGCGGCCGGGGCCGAGTTCGACCCATGCGACGTCCGGCCGCCCGGCACGATCCCACAGGTCCGCGCACCACAGGCCGATCAGTTCGCCGAACATCTGGCTGATCTCGGGCGAGGTGGTGAAGTCGCCGCCTGCGCCCAGCGGATCGCGCGTCGCGTAATATTGGCCGTTCGCCGCCGCCATGTAATGCGCGATCGAGATCGGCCCGGTCAGCGTGATCGCCCGCGACAGGCGCTCGGGGAGGGATGGTTCTGCTGCTCCCCTCCCGCTTGCGGGAGGGGTCGGGGGAGGGGCGGCCGGAAAGGAATCTGGGTCGGTCATCGGGGGTGCACATGCCCTCCCCCAGCCCCTCCCGCAAGCGGGAGGGGAGTAAGAAGAGGTTCCTCCCGCAAGCGGGAGGGGAGTAAGAAGAGGTTCCTCCCGCAAGCGGGAGGGAGGAGAAGGGAGGGGTGGTTACGCCACGCTCTCGCTGCCGGCGATCGGTTCGACCCTTTGGCGGCGACCGGCAGAGGTCGCGACGAGGTATGCGCCGCCCAGGATCATTGGGACGCACAGCCACTGGCCCATATGCAGTCCGCTCGCCTGGATGAAGGTGCCCGCGAACTGCGCGTCGGGTTCGCGGAAGAATTCGACGATGAAGCGCGCGACGCCGTAGCCGAGTACGAACAGCCCGACGAGGCGGCCGGGCGCGTAGCGGGCCTTGGTCTTCCAGAAGGCGAACCACAGGATCGCGAACAATGCGATGCCTTCCAGCCCCGCTTCGTACAATTGGCTCGGGTGGCGCGCGACGTCGTCGCCGGTGCGCGGGAATATGATCGCCCAGGCGACATTGCTAGGCTTGCCCCAGAGTTCGCCGTTGACGAAGTTCGCCAGCCGCCCGAACAGCAGGCCCAACGGCACGACACAGGCGACGTAATCGTGGATCCGCAACCAGTTGAGCTTGTTGGCGCGCGCGAACAGGATCAGCGCGAGCGACGTGCCGATGACACCGCCGTGGAACGACATGCCGCCGTCCCACAGCTTGAACACCTGCCACGGACTGAGCAGCATGTCGGGCGCGTAGAACAGGACGTAGCCGATCCGCCCGCCGAGGATGATGCCGAGGGTGGCGTAGAAGACGAGGTCGTCGGCATGCCGACGCGCCATCGGTGCGCCAGGCTGCGCGAGCAGTTTCAGCAAATACCACCAGCCGCTCAGGATGCCCGCGATATAGGCGAGCGAATACCATTTGATCTGGAAGAAGCCGAGATTGATCGCGACCGGATCCAGCCCGAGATCGCTGAACCGGATGTGCGGGGTTCCCGCGATCGGGGCGGCGGTTGCGGCGGCTAACATGCTGGTCAGGATCAAGGCTTTTCCCCGGGCTTTGTCGTCTCCATAAGGGGGGCTGGCGACAAGACCAAGCGGAGAGAATGATGCGGACGACACTCGACCGGCGAATGGACGATGGGCTGGCCGCGCTGACCGGCACGCAACTGACGCTGGGGGAGGTCATGCTGAACGGCGTGACGCTGCCGACGATCGCGGTCGCGCCTCCTGCCTTGCCGCACTATTTCGCGCATTATGTCGCGCAGCATCGCGAGGCGACGTTCCTGGTCGCGGGTGACGAACGGCTGACGTTCGGGCAGGTCTATGACGAGGCGCAGAAGATCGCGCAGGCGCTGGCGGGCGGCGGGATGGCGGTCGGCGACCGGATCGGCATCGCGATGCGCAACTCGCCGTCGTGGATCGCCTTGTACATGGGAATTACGATGGCGGGCGGGATCGCGTGCCTGCTGAACGGCTGGTGGCAATCGTCCGAACTGGCGGACGCGATCGGGGATGTCGGGTGCAGCCTGGTGTTCGCCGATCCGCCGCGCGCGAAGCGGCTGGCCGAGATCGACGGGCTGCAGGTGCGCGTGATCGAGATCGTCGACACGCTGCCGCTGGCGCAGGCGATCGCCCCCGCGACGCAGGGCGCAGCGGGTGCGGCACTGCCCGAGCTGGACGGCGATGCGAATGCGACGATTCTGTTCACCAGCGGATCGACCGGCCAGTCCAAGGGCGCGCTGAGCGACCACCGCGCGGTGGTGCAGGCGGTGTTCAACTATCTGGCGCAGGCGCTGGTGATGCTCGGCATCTCGACCGAGGATGGCAGCCCGCCGACGACGCAGCCCGCGACGCTGCTGAACGTGCCGCTGTTCCACGTCACCGCGGAAGTGCCGGTGTTCCTGCAAAGCTTCGCGATGGGGCGCAAGCTGGTGCTGATGCCGAAATGGGATGCCGAGGAAGCGATGCGGCTGATCGAGAAGGAAGGCGTGACCTATTTCGTCGGCGTGCCGCTGATGAGTTTCGAGATCCTGACGCACCCGAACCGCACAAAATACGATCTGTCGACGGTCACCGATTTCGCGGCCGGCGGTGCGCCGCGCCCGGTGGAGCATGTGCGGCGGATCAAGACGGAGATGGGCGGGCCGAAGGGCGGCGGCGCGCCGTTGCTGGGCTACGGCCTGACCGAGACGAACGGCATCGGCTGCGGCAACTGGCGCGACAATTACCTCGCCAAGCCCAATTCCACCGGGCGCGCGTCCGCACCGTTGGTCGATCTCGCGATCCTTGACAATGCGGGTCGCCCGGTCGCGCAGGGCGAGCGCGGCGAGATCGGCATACGGTCGGTGGCAAACTTCAAGGAATATTGGGGCCGCCCCGACGCGACCGCCGCGGCCTTTACCGCCGACCGCTATTTCCTGACCGGCGACATCGGCTATCTCGACGAGGACGGATATCTGTTCATCGTCGATCGCAAGAAGGACATCATCATCCGCGGCGGCGAGAACATCTCCTGCCAGGAGGTCGAGGCCGCGATCTACGAAAACCCGCGCGTCGCCGAGGTCGCGGTGTTCGCCCTGCCCGACGAGCGGTTCGGCGAAGTACCCGGCGCGGTCGTCGTCTATCGCCCGGGCGAGGACATGACGCCGGACGAACTGTGCGCATTCCTGTTCGCGCACATCGCCGCGTTCAAGGTGCCGCAGCGCATCTGGACCTCGCCGAACCCGCTGCCCCGATTGGGTACAGAGAAGATCGACCGGGTCGCTTTGCGGAATGCGTATCAGGCGCTGGCGGCGGCGGAGCGCGAGGCGGGGGCGCAGGGAGTCTTGGCTTCGTAGCGGCTGTTGCGTCGAGGTTCGTCAGTCCTGCGCAGGCGGGAATCGATAGTCGCGGGGGTGCGGTTCCTTCGAATCCGGCGGGATTATGGATCCCCGCCTGCGCGGGGATGACGGTCGGGGTAGCGCGAAACAGCATGCGGCAACAAACGCGTGCAACCGGTTCCCCTTCCCCCATTCCCGCCGCCGGGATAGAGCGAAAGGCATGAGCGCGCGCGACACACTGGACCGGATCGATCGGCGGACCTTGCTGATCGGCGGCGGGGCGGGGGTCGGGTTGCTCGTCGCCTGGGCGGTGTGGCCGCGCGACTATGCCGCGAACCTGACCGCGGTGAAGGGCGAGACGGTGTTCGGCGCCTGGCTGAAGATCGGCGAGGACGGGCATGTCACCGTCGCGGTGCCGCAATGCGAGCACGGGCAGGGCGTGTTCACCACGCTGCCGCAGATCCTGGCGGACGAATTGGGGGCCGACTGGCGCACCGTCGGCGTGCAGCCCGCGCCGCTCAATCCGCTCTACGCCAACACGCTGGCGGCGGACGAACTGTTCGAAGGTGCGTTCGACGGGGTTCCAGCACCGTTGCGCGCCGGACATGCGCAGCGCAGCGCGCTGATGCTGACAGCCGGGTCGACCTCGGTCCGCGCGTTCGAGGACGTGCTGCGCGCGGCGGGCGCGTCGGCGCGTATCCTGCTGAGCAAGGTCGCGGCGGGACGCTGGGGCGTCGACTGGCAATCGTGCGGCACGGCAAACGGCTTCGTCCTGCACGGCGACAAGAAGATCCGCTTCGCCGAACTGGCAGCGGAAGCGGCGGGGGGCTCTGTGCCGAGCCCGATCCCGTTGCGTGGGCCGGACGGCAACCGGCTGTACGGCAAGTCGCTGCCCCGGCTGGACGTGCCGGCGAAGGTCGACGGATCGGCGAATTTCGCGGGCGATATCCGCCTGCCCGACATGGTCTATGCCAGCATCCGGCAGGGACCGGTCGGCGACAGCAAGCTGATCCGCGTCGATCGCGCGGCGGCGGACCGGATCCGCGGCGTCATGGCGGTGGTGACGAACGATCGCTGGGTCGCGGCCGTGGCGAACAGCTGGTGGGCGGCGAACATGGCGCTGGATGCGCTGAAGCCCCGCTTCGTCACGACGGGCGCGATTATCGGCACGGCGTCGATCGATTCAGCTTTGTCCGCCGCGTTGGACGGTCCCGGTACGCGCATGGCGTCGCAGGGCGACCTGTCGATGGCGTTCAAGGGCGCGAGCGTCGTCACGGCGGAGTATCGCGCCGGACTAGCTGTGCATGCCGCGGCCGAAACGATGACGGCGACCGCGTCTTTCGCCGGTGGACGGCTGGAATTGTGGTTGCCGACACAAGCGCCGGGGCTGGCGCGCGCCGCCGCCGCGGCGACGCTTGGGATCGCGGAGAATGACGTGACGGTTCACGCCATGCTCGCCGGGGGATCGTTCGGCGCCAATCTGGAAAATCTGGTGGCGGAGCAGGCGGCGTTACTCGCGCGGGAAATGAAGCGGCCGGTGCAGCTCGTCTGGTCGCGCAGCGAGGACATATTGCACGACCGCTATCGCCCGCCCGCCGCCGCCCGCATGACCGCGCGGCTGGCGGCGAACGGACAGATTAGCGGGTGGCTCGCCAAGATCGCCGCACCGCCGACCGGGCACGAATTGCTGGACCGATTGATGCCGGGGGACCGGATCGCGGGGCTGGCGATGAAGGCGGGGGGCAGCGGGGATCGCTATGCCGTGGCCGGCGCACGGCCATTCTATCGCATCCCGAGTTACGCGGTCGATCACCACCCCGCGGAGATCGGCGTGCCCACCGGGCATTGGCGGTCGGGTGCGCACAGCTACACCTGTTTCTTCACCGAATGCTTCCTCGACGAGCTGGCGCATGTCGCGAATACCGAACCTTTATCCTACCGGATCGGGATGCTGGGCAGCGACATCCGGCTGGCGCGATGCCTGTCGACGGTCGCGTCGCTGGGCGGTTGGGAAGGCGGTATTCCCGGCAGCGGCCAGGGCATCGCCTGCCATGCATTCCGGGGCAGCTATATCGCGGTGCTGGTCGAGGCGCATATGGGTGACGGCCAGGCGATCAGCGTCGACCGGATCGTCGCCGCGGTCGATTGCGGACGTCAGGTGAACCCCGATATCGTCCGCCAGATGATCGAGGGCGGATTGATCTTCGGCATGGCACAGGCGATCGGCGCATCGACCGGCTTTACCGAGAACCTAGCGGATGCGCGGACGCTGGCCGATCTCAACCTGCCGCGCCTGGCCGATACGCCCGACATCACCGTCGAACTGATCCGCAGCGAGGCGGAACCGGGCGGGGTCAGCGAACTCGCGGTGCCGCCGGTCGCGCCGGCCATCGCCAACGCATTGCAATCCGCCACCGGCGTGCGGATGCGCGGGCTTCCGCTCAGATTTGGAGACATGTGATCCTTCCTCCCGGCCACCCCCCGTACCGAAGCCCAAGATCGGCGTGCTGCTGACCAACCTCGGCACGCCCGACGGCCCGGATGCGAAATCGGTCAAACGCTATCTCGGCGAATTCCTGTCCGATCGCCGCGTCGTGGAAATCCCGCAGATCGCATGGCAGCCGATCCTGCGCGGCATCATCCTGAACACGCGCCCGAAAAAATCCGCGCACGCCTACGGTCTGGTATGGCGCGAGGATGGGTCGCCGCTCGCCGCGATCACGCGGTTGCAGGCGGCGGCGCTGAAGGACGCGTTCGGCCCCGGCGTGCTGGTCGACTGGGCGATGCGCTACGGGAATCCGTCGATCGCGCACCGCTTGCAGGCGATGAAGGATGCGGGGTGCGAGCGCATCCTGATCGCGCCGTTGTATCCGCAATATTGCGCCGCGACGACCGCAACTGCCAACGACAAGGCGTTCGCCGTATTGGCGGGGATGCGCTGGCAACCGGCGGTGCGCACGTTGCCGCCCTATCACGACGACGAGTCCTATATCGCCGCGCTGAAGACGTCGGTCGAAACGTCGCTGGCGGCGCTGGATTTCGAGCCCGAGGCGATCGTCGCCAGTTTTCACGGCATGCCGCAGCGCACGCTGGAGCTGGGTGATCCGTATCATTGCCACTGCCAGAAGACCGCGCGACTGCTGGCCGCCGCGATGGGACGCGAGGTGATCGTGGCGTTCCAGTCGCGCTTCGGGCGGGCAAAATGGCTGACTCCGGCGACCGACGTAACGCTGGAGGCCTTGCCGGGAACGGGTGTGAAGAAGGTCGCGATCCTGGCGCCGGGCTTTTCCGCCGATTGTCTCGAAACGCTGGAGGAACTGAGTATTCGCGGGCGCGAGAGCTTCGTCGCGGCCGGTGGAACGCATTTCGCATATCTGCCGTGCCTGAACGACAGCGAGCCCGGCATTCATATGTTACAAAGGTTGATCGCACGGGAGCTTGAAGGCTGGACGCCAAGGCCGTAGCGTCCGGTTGCAGCAACAGCTAACCCAGGAGAGAGATATGGCACGCGTCGCAATTGTCACGGGGGTACGCGTGGTATCGGCGAGGCGATCAGCCTTGCGCTGAGGGATATGGGGCTGTCCGTCGCGGCGAACTATGCCGGCAATGACGAACGCGCGCGCGAGTTCACCGAACGCACCGGGATCAAGGCGTATAAGTGGGACGTCAGCGACTATGACGCCTGCCAGGCGGGCTGCGCGCAGGTCGCCGAGGAATTGGGCGACGTGGATATCGTCGTCAACAATGCCGGCATCACGCGCGACGGGACGATCCTGAAGATGACCTATCAGGACTGGAAAGAGGTGATGGACACCAATCTGGGGGGCTGTTTCAACATGGCGAAGGCGGTGTTCCCGGGCATGCGCAGCCGCAAATGGGGCCGCATCGTCAATATCGGATCGATCAACGGGCAGGCGGGGCAATATGGCCAGGTGAATTACGCCGCCGCGAAATCGGGCATTCACGGCTTCACCAAGGCGCTGGCGCAGGAAGGCGCGCGGGCCGGCGTAACGGTGAATGCGATCGCACCGGGCTATATCGACACCGACATGGTCGCCGCTGTGCCGGCCGATGTGCTGGAGAAGATCGTCGCGAAAATCCCGGTCGGACGGCTTGGGCAGGCGCACGAGATCGCGCGCGGCGTGGCGTTCCTGTGTTCCGAGGATGGCGGGTTCGTCACCGGATCGACGCTGTCGATCAACGGCGGGCAGCATATGTACTGACGGGCGCCGGCGGCAAAGCCGCCGATGCGCAAGGCGCAGCGCCCGGCGGGGCCGGCGGGGCGGGGGCTTGGTCCCCCGCTCCGGCCGACGGCTTTGCTGGCGGCGTTGGTAAGCTATTCGCGCCGAACCACAATTTTCCCACCCCGTTCGCGCTGAGCCTGTCGAAGCACCTGTCCCCAGATCCCGCCCTTCGACAAGCTCAGGACGAACGGTGGCTTGGATCGGGCCTCCGAAGAGTTTCGGACGAACGGGTCTGCCACACAGGGTTCAAACCGCCAAAACGTTGAAGGCCGGCCCCCGAAATCGGGAACCGGCCTTCGCCCTCAGCTACGCAACACGAGGGATAGGGGAAACCCTGTGTCCGGGATCAGCGGCGGCAACCGCGCGGATCGTCCGAGCGATCGATCGCGCGACCGGCAAGTGCGCCACCACCGGCACCCAGCACCGTGCCGAGCAGGCGGTCGCCGCGTCCGGCGACGACGTTGCCGAGCAGGCCGCCGGCGATCGCGCCGATCACCGTACCGCCGGTATTGTCGCAACGGTTGCTGCGGCGGTTGTTGTAGTAGCGGCGGTCGTCGCGATAGTTGCGGCGGTCGTCGCGGTAATTGCGGCGGTCATCGCGATAGCCGCGATACTGCGTCTGATACTGGTCGCCATAATAGCCATCGCTATAACGCTGCGCCGAAGCGGGCGTGGCGGAGACCAGAGCGGCGGAGCTCATGGCGATTGCGGTGGCAGCGAGCGTGAATTTCTTGAACATCGTCTTTCTCCCAGGCCGTGCATCGTAAAATCTGTTCGACGAAGCGGCTGAACTCCTTCGATGACATGACTTCTGCCCGAGTCGCATTGAGCGATCCCTGAATGCGTTCGTTATCCTTCGTTCATGATGCGGGGCAGGCGGATCAAAGGCTGGCTCGCCGGGGGATCGCGGGTATGAGGGCGCGTGCGAACCTGGCTCCTGATCCTGCTGCTGCCCGTGTTGACCCCCGGCTGGGACGGTGCCTCTAGGCTCGGGCTGCTGGGGCCGAAGGTGGACTTCACCGCGACGCCGGTGGCGCTGGACGCAAGCGATCCGGCGCGCCGGACGGTCGGGCGGCTGACCTATCTGGGCGGGGTCGAACTGAAGAGTCCGGATCCGGTATTTGGCGGGTTTTCGTCGCTGACGGTCGAGGGGCGGCGCTTCACGCTGCTGAGCGACGGCGGCAATATCGTGCGATTCGATCTGGACGGGCGATGGGGGATCAGTGCGCGCCAGTTCGCCGAATTGCCCGGCGGCCCCGATACGGGATGGAGAAAGCGCGACCGGGACAGCGAATCGATCATCGTCGATCCGGCGACGGGCGACCGGTCGATCGGGTTCGAATTCGCCAATGCAATCTGGCGATACGATCGCGACCTGACCAGGGTGTGCCGGCACGCCGCACCCCGCGCGATGCGGAAATGGAACGAGAATGGCGGGCCGGAGGCGATGGTGCGGCTGGCGGACGGCGCGACGATCGTATTCTCTGAAACGACGCGACCGAAGACCAGCACCGGCAAGCGCGGGGCCGGACGCATCGCGATCCGATTCGCGGGCGATCCTACCGCGCGGCCCAATGCCGGATTCCGCTTCCTGTATATGCCGCCCGCCGATTACGATCCGAGCGACGCGGCGTTGCTGCCGGACGGGCGGATACTGGTGCTCAACCGTGCCTTCACCTTCCCTTTCAACTTCACGGCCAAGCTGACTATCGTCGATCCGAAAGCGATTCGGCCGGGCGAACGCGTGCGGGGGGAAGAGATCGCGACCTTCGCCGCGCCGGTGCTGCACGATAATTTTGAGGGGATCGCGGTGGTGCGCGAGGGCGATGACACGGTGATCTGGATGGTGTCGGACGACAACCAGCTGTTCCTGCAACGCAGCCTGTTGCTCAAGTTCCGACTGGACCCCGCGGTGCTCGGGGTACCGGGCCGCTAGCCCAGCCCGGCCATAGCCTTGGTCTTCGACCGCGACACAAACGCCGACGGCCCGCTCTCCGATATGAAGAGCGGGCCGGCAATCTCGCTATACGCAAGGACTGTTAGGCGGCGACCGCCGTGTCGAGCTTCTTGCGGACATCGCGCTTCAGGCGACGTGCACGCAGCGACAGCTTGTCGTCGGTCGTCTTGACCAGCCAGTTGTCCAGGCCGCCGACATGCTCGACCGAACGCAGGCCGTGCGTCGAGACGCGCAGCTTGACCGAAGTGCCGAGTGCGTCCGACATCAGCGTCACGTTCTGCAGATTCGGCAGGAATGTCCGCTTGGTCTTGTTGTTCGCGTGGGAAACGTTGTTACCCACCATCCGGCCCTTGCCGGTCAGCTCGCAAATGCGCGACATGTTCGCTAATCCTGATTTCCGGACGCCAGACGGTGTCCTGTAAAGGCGGCGCGGATAGCCGGATCGGGCAAGGGCGTCAACCGATTCACGCAAGAAAACGATGCAACCATGCGCGCAATGGCGGCGTTATTACGCAAACGATTCGATTCCACGGGAGGACTCACATGCGCGCTATCCTAATCCTGATCGGGCTTGCCGCCCTGGTCGTCGTCGGCCTCATGTCGGTCGGGCTGCTGAAACTGAACGCCTCGCCGGGATCGCTACCGAGCGTGCATGTCGAAGGCGGCAGCGCGCCCAAGGTGAATGCGGACGTCGCGAAGATCGTCGTCGGCACCGAGAACAAGACCGTCGCCGTCCCGACGCTGAAGGTCGATCGTCCGGAAGGCAATTCGACCGCGCAGTAATGGTATCGGCCCGTCCCGCCACGCCTGGACAGGCATGGCGGTGACCGCGGAGAGCGGGCATAGGGCAGGGATGTTCCCGATGCCCGCCCCTATGCGCGCCGCACTGGATGCCGCCGCCACCGCCGCGGCCGCGGGAGAGGTTCCGGTGGGTGCCGTCGTGATGCTCGACGGGAAGATCGTCGCCACCGCCGCCAATGCGCCGCGTGCGCTGAACGACCCCACCGCGCATGCCGAGATACTGGCGATTCGCGCCGCCGCGCAGGCGCTCGGCCGCGACCGGCTGGACGATTGCGATCTGTGGGTGACGCTGGAGCCGTGCGCGATGTGCGCGGGTGCGATCGCGCATGCCCGGATTGCGCGGCTCTATTACGGAGCAGAAGATGCCAAGGGCGGCGCGGTCGCGCATGGACCGCGATTCTTCGGGCAGCCGACCTGTCATCACCGGCCCGAAATCTATTCCGGCATCGGCGAGGAAGAGGCGGGTGCGCTGCTGAAGGGATTTTTTGCGGGACGGCGGTGACGTTATCCCGAGAGCGCGCACACGCTGCTTGTTCCCAAGGCTGGACCAAGGTCACGGTCCCGTTCGCCCGAACCTGTCGAGGTCATGTGCGAGGCACCTGTGCTTCGACAAGCTCAGCACGAACGGGTCGGTAAAAGGGGCGCCATGTCCAGCGGCGCCCTATTCTACCTGCGCCGTGTTCTATCGACGCAGGTCGTTCTGCGAGATGGGGACGATCTTGATTTCGACGCGACGGTTGGCGGCGCGGCCGTCTTCGGTATCGTTGGAGGCGATCGGCTGCGTCTCGCCGTAGCCGCGGGTCGCGATGCGGGCGGATTGCACGCCGTGGCCCGACAGGTAATCGGCGACCGAGATCGCGCGACGTTCCGACAGACCCTGATTATAGGCGTCGCTGCCGGTCGAATCGGTGTGGCCGTACACGTCGATATACGTCTCGCGATACTGGCCGAGCACGTCGGAGACGCGGTCCAGCGTGCTGCGGAACTGCGGCTGCACGTCGGCGCTGTTATAGGCGAAGTTGATGCCCGACGGGATGTTGAGGATCAGATCGTCGCCCTGACGGATCACCTGCACGTCGGTGCCGGCCGTACGGGCGCGGAGTTCGCGTTCCTGATTGTCCATATAGGCGCCGATCCCGGCCCCCGCGATGCCGCCCAGACCCGCGCCGACGATCTTCGCGGTCCGGTCGTTGCGTCCGCCGACGATGTCGCCGAGCAGATAGCCGCCGAGCGCGCCGCCGATACCGCCCAGCGCGGTCTTCGAGATCGAACGCTGCCCGGTTTCCGGATCCGTGACGCAACCGCTGGCGGTCAGGACGACGGCCATTGCGGCGCCGATCAGCAATTTCGGTGAGGGCATGGACTTCACTCCTTTGGTGGCGGGCGCGATGGCGACGGCCGTCTGTATTGGTTTCGGCCGGACAACTCGGGCCTGCGTCCAATTGTTCCGGGAGCGATTTGAACGCAATCTGGAGCAACTGCCAGCGCGATTTCCCAGAAGATCGGTTGGCAATCGCGGCGATGTGCTGCAAGAGCCTGTGCAGCGACATGGCACCGCTTCCCCCTTCCCCTGGATCGACGTGGCGATCATCCTCGCGCTGATCGCGTTGAACGGCGTCTTCGCGATGTCCGAACTGGCGATCGTCTCCGCGCGCAAGGCCCGGCTGGAAGCGATGGCGCGCGCAGGGAAACGTGGCGCACGCGCCGCGATGCTGCTCGCCGCCGATCCCGGAAAATTCCTGTCGACGGTGCAGATCGGCATCACGCTGATCGGTATTCTGGCGGGTGCCTATTCGGGCGCGAGCCTGGGTGCGCCGGTCGCCGCGCGGCTTGGCTGGCTGGGCTTTTCGCCGGAAACGACGGGCACGATCGGCTTCGCGCTGGTCATCGGCATCACGACCTATTTCTCGCTGATCGTCGGCGAACTCGTTCCCAAGCAGATCGCGCTGCGTGCGCCCGAACCGATCGCCGCGTTCATGGCGCCGCCGATGCGCTGGATCGCCTGGGGCACCGCGCCGCTCGGCTGGCTGCTCGATTCGTCCAGCGCCTTGCTGTTCAAGCTGATGCGACTGAAGCGCGAGACCGAGGATCACGTCACCGCCGAGGAACTGCATCTGATCGTCGCGGAGGCGAGCAAATCGGGCGTGATCGAGGAGCATGAACGCTCGATCATCTCGGGCGTGGTCCGGCTCGCCGATCGTCCCGTGCGCGAGGTGATGACGCCGCGGACCGAAATCGAATGGATCGATATCGGGCTGGAGGAAGACGGTATCCGCGCGGCGCTGCTCGGCATGACGCACAGCCGGTTGCCGGTGGCTGAAGGATCGGTCGATGCGGTGATCGGGGTGGTGCAGGCGCGCGACATCGCGATCGCCCTGCTCGGCAACGATCCGCTCGATCTGCGCGCGCTGCTGCGCCAGGCGCCGGTCGTGCTGGATCAGCTGGACGCGATGGACGCGTTGAGCGCGCTGCGGCAGGCGGAAGTGCCGATGGCGTTGCTGCACGACGAATACGGCCATTTCGAAGGCATCGTCACACCGGCCGACCTGCTTGCCGCGATCGCCGGCGAGTTCGCGTCCGACAGCAATCCGGAGGATTCGCCGTCCGTCGTGGAGCGCGACGACGGATCGTTGCTGGTGTCGGGCCAGATGGCGGTGGATGCGCTGGCCGAGCGGCTCGGCATCGACCTGCCCGAGGACCGGGATTATGCGACCGTCGCCGGGTTGGCGCTTGCGGTCTTCCGTCACCTGCCCGGCGAGGGCGAAAGCTTCGTCGAGCAGGGCTGGAAGTTCGAGGTGGTCGATCTCGACGGGCGGCGGATCGACAAGTTGCTGGTCAGCGCGGTCGTTTCGCGCGGCTGAGTTTGCGGCTTACGACGTAGGCCCATCCATACCTGCCGTTCGTCCTGAGCGTGTCGAAGGGCGGGTAGCGCAGGACAGGTGCTTCGACAGGCTCAGCACGAACGGGTGGGGGGCAGGGTATCCCATCAAGGCGGACGCGTTCCGATGCCCACCCGGCGGCTTGCGACGACGATGATACTCTAACGGTGGGCTCGCGGCGGGGTGGACCCCGGAACGAGTCCGGGGTGACGACAAAGGCGGGGAAGTCGGCTCAGCCCAGCTTGCCGAACTCCGCTTCGTACGCCGCACGGTCCCCGGCCACCAGCAAGGCCGCCTGTTCGGCCCAGCGGTCGCGCGTGGGGCGGCCCTTGAAGGCGCCCAGCCGCGCGTCGAGATCGGCAAGATCGGCGGGGCTCATCGCGGCGATCTGATCGACGCGTGTGATGCCGAGGTCCGCCAGCGTCGCGGCGAGTTTGGGGCCAAGGCCCTTCAACTGCGTGATATTGCCGGCAAGCGGGGTGGACGCGGGCGCAGCGGGTGCGGCCGTCGGTTCGGCCGCCTCGATCGCGCGGTCCACGGGCGGCGGCGCGGTGGGCGCGGGCGTCGAAACAGGCGCGGACGGAGCGACGGGGGCGGTCTGCGATGCCGCCTGCGGTTCGGAGGCCGGTGCTTCCACGGCCGGTTCGCCGGAAATGGGGGCCGAGGGAGTCGGGGCGGCCGGGACGGGGGCGGCGGGTGTCGGAGCAGGCGGGATCGGAGCGGCGGCAGGGGCCTCGCGCTCCACGGCCCTGGGCGCGGGTGGCGGGGGCGCGACGCGGGCAGGCGTTGCCGGTCCATCCTCGGCGTCGATCGCAGCCTCACGGTGCGCATCGACTTCCTTCTCCGCCCGGATGCGGCGGCGTTTCAGGCGCATGCCGAACAGGATGCCGACGATCGCGAGAATGGCGAACAGGCCGATCAACCCGAATTGCGCCATGGTGAAAATGGTCGTCGTTTCCGTCACTGCGATACTCCAATGGCCGCGCGTCGCGCCTTATCGCAGGCGCGTGCGTCCGAAGCTACCGGTCAATCCCGCTATGGTCGCCAATGTTGGTTGGTCCGATCGCGGACGGACGGTCAGCCGGCCTGCCGTTCGATTTCCCGCCATCCGATGTCGCTGCGGTTGAAGCCGCTGGGAAAGTCGATCCGCTCGACCGCGGCGTAGGCCTGCGCCTGCGCCGTCTCGATGTCCGTCGCGAGCGCGGTCACGGCCAGCACGCGGCCACCCGCCGCGACCAGCCTGCCCCCGACGCGCGCCGTGCCGGCCTGGAAGATACGGGCACCGTCCACCTCCGCCGCCACGATTCCGTCGATCGTGCCGCCCTTGTCGGGCGTGCCGGGATAGCCGTTCGCCGCCATCACGACGGTCAGCGCGACCTCGTCGGTGAAATCGGGCGCGGGATGATCGCCAAGCGTACCGCGCGCCACGGCGAGCAGCAGTTCCAGCAGGTCGCCGCGATAGCGCATCATCAGCACCTGGCATTCGGGATCGCCGAACCGCGCATTATATTCGATCAGCTTCGGGCCATCCGCGGTCAGCATCAGCCCGGCATAGAGGACGCCCGAAAACGGCATGCCCGCCGCCGCCATCGCCGCCACGGTCGGCGCGACGATCTCCTCCATCGCGCGGCGTTCCAGATCCGGGGTGAGCACCGGCGCGGGGCTGTATGCGCCCATGCCGCCGGTGTTCGGCCCGACATCGCCGTCGCCGACGCGCTTGTGATCCTGCGCGGTGCCGAACGGCATCATCGCAGTCCCGTCGGTCAGCACGAACAGGCTGACTTCCTCGCCCTCCAGGAATTCCTCGATCACCGCCTCGGCCTTGGGCACGGAGAACAGGTCGGCGATCGCCTCTTCCGCCTCGGCCCGCGTCATCGCGACGGTGACGCCCTTGCCCGCGGCGAGGCCGTCCGCCTTGATCACCACCGGAATGCCGAAATCCTGCAGCGTCGCCAGCGCGCCGTCGCGCGAGGTAACCCGGGCATAAGCGGCGGTCGGGATGTTCGACCGGCGGCACAGGTCCTTGGTGAAGATCTTCGATCCTTCCAGCTGCGCCGCCGCCTTGTTCGGGCCGAAGACGGGCAGGCCCATCGTGCGGATATTGTCGGCAAGACCGTCGACCAGTGGCGCTTCCGGCCCGATGACGACGAAGTGGATCGAATGGCGGTGGCAGAAATCGATCACCGCGCGGTGGTCCGCCGGGTCAAGATCGACCAGCTCGGCATGCTCCGCAATCCCCGGATTGCCCGGCGCGGCGAACAGTTTAGTGGTGCCCGGCGATTGCGCCAGCCGCCACGCGAGCGCATGTTCACGGCCCCCGGAGCCGATCAGCAGGATATTCATGGCCGACCCCTTTTTCGATACGTCGCACCGGCTGGTAGCCGAGGAGATGCCGGGCGACAACGCCGCCGCGATGGGCGTCGGCGAACTGGCGCAGAAGCTGAAGCGCGTGGTGGAGGGCGAGTTCGGCCATGTCCGGCTGCGCGGCGAACTGTCGGGGTACAAGCGCGTCGCTTCCGGCCATGCCTATATGAGCCTGAAGGACGACAGTGCGGTGATCGACGGCGTGATGTGGAAGGGCTCGGTCGCGAACCTGCCGTTCCAGCCGCAGGACGGGATCGAGGTGATCGCGACCGGCAAGATCACGACCTATCCGGGGCGATCCAAATACCAGATCGTGATCGACCGGATGGAACTGGCCGGCGAAGGCGCGCTGATGGCCTTGCTGGAAAAGCTTAAGGCGAAGCTGGCGGGCGAGGGGTTGTTCGATCCCTTGCGCAAGAAGCGCCTGCCGTTCCTGCCGCGCACGATCGGGGTCGTGACATCGCCGACGGGGGCGGTGATCCGCGACATCCTGCACCGGCTGGAGGATCGCTGCCCGACGCATGTGCTGGTCTGGCCGGTCAAGGTGCAGGGCGACGGATCGGCGAAGGAAGTCGCGGCGGCAGTGGCGGGGTTCGACGCGATGCCGGCGGGGACGCGGCCCGATCTGGTCATCGTCGCGCGCGGCGGCGGCTCGATCGAGGATCTGTGGGCGTTCAACGAGGAAGTCGTGGTGCGCGCGGTCGCCGCCTGTTCGATCCCGATCATCTCCGCTGTAGGGCATGAAACGGACACGACATTGTGCGATTTCGCCGCCGACCTGCGCGCGCCGACGCCGACCGCCGCGGCGGAGATGGCGGTCCCCGTCCTCGCCGACCTGCGCCTGACGCTGGACGGGTTCCGCCAGCGTACCGAACGCTGCGCCCGGCGGACGCACGAGCGCAGCCGGGAACGGCTGGACGCGCTGGTGCGGGTGCTGCCGAAGCGCGACGCGTTGCTCGGGCCCCAGCGCCAGCGTGCGGACGAGGCGGGCGCGCGGCTGGACCGCGGGCTGGAACGGCGCGTGACGCTGGCGCGCGGGCAGCTGGACCGGTCGGGTGGTGCGCTCCGCCTGTCGGTGCTGGAACGGCAACTGGCGTCCGCGGGGGACCGGCTGAACGCGACGTGGCGGCTGGTCGAGATCGCTCAACCCCGACAAGCTGCTGGATCGCGGATACGTCCGCGTCTCGGCGCGGCCATCGGGGGCGGTGGTGACGAGCGCGGCGGCGGCGCGGGCGGCGGGCGCCGTCACGCTCCACTTCCGCGACGGCCCGGTCGATGCGCGCCTTGAGCAGAAGCCGGCCAAAGCCTATGACAAGGCGACTGCCGGGAAGACGCCCGAACAGCCCACTCTGCTCTAGGTCCGGACGCCCCCATGTTGATGTCGAACACCGATCGCCCCGCAAAGCTGCATTACATGGCGAACGGCTTCCGCGTGCTGGCGCCGGGCGATCACGTGCTGTGCGCGGTGAGCGGCGAGCGGATCTCGCTGGAGGATCTGCGCTACTGGAGCGTCGCGGCGCAGGAAGCCTATGCCAGTGCCGAGCTGGCGACGAAAGCGATGAGCCCCGCCGCGTGATCTTCACGCGGGCGTGCGGGGGACGAATGCGGGGAATTCCGATCGCGGTCGGCCTGGTCCTGCTCGGCGGATGCGCCGCCGTCCCGCAGGCCCGCCCGCAGGTCCAGCCGGTGCCCCCCTCGACCCGCGCCGAGCCGCCGACGGTGCAGGCCGATCGCCCGGCGGGGCCGGTCACGTTCAGCTATAGCGGCCCGCGCATGCAGGGCGGCACGGTGATCGGCATCGCCCCCGCCGGGACCGCGACGCTGACGCTCGACGGTGCGCCGGTGACGGTCGCGCCGGACGGCCGCTTCCTGATCGCGTTCGA
Source organism: Sphingomonas aliaeris (assembly GCF_016743815.1). Taxonomy (NCBI): domain Bacteria; kingdom Pseudomonadati; phylum Pseudomonadota; class Alphaproteobacteria; order Sphingomonadales; family Sphingomonadaceae; genus Sphingomonas; species Sphingomonas aliaeris. The sequence continues at coordinate 263,398 of NZ_CP061035.1, forward strand.
TCGCGACGCCGGGCCGTCCGCCACGTTGGTCGCGACGCTGCGGGACGGGCGGCGCGTCGCCGATGCGCTCGTCATCGCACCGCGCGAATGGAACATCTCGCGCCTCGGCAGCCTGCCCAAATATCCGGTGCCGGAGGCCGAGTTCGCCCGCATCCGCCCCGCCGAACTTGCCGAGATCGCCGCCGCGCGGCGCGTTTCGGTCGATAGCGCGGGGTGGCGGCAGCCGTTCCTGTGGCCGACCACCGGCCGCATCTCCACGCTGTTCGGGTCGCAGCGCATCTACAGGAACGGCGAGGCGGGCGCCTATCATTCGGGCGTCGACGTCGCGCGCGCAACCGGAACGCCCGTGCTCGCCCCGGCCGACGGCGTCGTCATCCTCGCCGCCGACCACCCCTTCACGCTGGAGGGCAACCTCCTGATGATCGATCACGGCGCCGACCTGAACAGCGCATTCCTGCACCTCTCGCGGATCGACGTGCGGGTCGGCGACCGGGTGAAGCGCGGCCAGGTGATCGGCGCCGTGGGCATGACCGGCCGCGCCACCGGCCCGCATCTCCACTGGGGCATGAAATGGCGCGACGCTCGCATCGACCCGCTGTTGTTGGCGGGTCCGATGGTTAGCGGCGAGAGATAATCAGCCGCAATCGCGATCCCCACCGCTTTCGAAAGTGCGGTCGATTTCGTTTCCATCCCTATCGCCGGTAGCGATGCGCGCTACGTCGCTCCAACCTGTTATCTCGCACCTGCGTCGACGTTCGGCGCGGCGCGTTGTCGGACATCGAACCTGTTGGCGAGCGACGCGGTCGCGAGGATCGCCTGGCCTTCATCTTCGCCAAGACCGTCTTAACCAGGACGACGACCCGCCTCGACCTTCACCGTCCTTGGCGCCCTGACCTCGTACCCGTACTCGTTTTACCGGCAAACGCGGGCAAAAGTGTCCCGACAGCTTCGATCTCTTTATTTTGTGAGGCAGTCCGAACGGCGACGTCGGCGCCTGTCGTGATCGCACGACTTATGTCCGCACGATCCAAGGGAAAGCTCCGGATAAGATATCAAGAAGGAGCGGTATCGCCATGAAATTATATGGATAAAATAAATACGAAAACAGAGCGCAGAGAACGGAAAAATGCCGAGTAAACACAAAGCAACGAAAACTAATAGGCAGGTGTGTTGCTTGGTTATAACAGTCATATTGTGGCATTTTAGCTACACAAATATTGTAAAGACTCTACGGCGCGCAGCATGTCGGCTTTACACCAATCCTATACCGCTTCATCCATCGTTAATGTTCGAATCATCCGTGTTGATGAAGTTTGATCGAACTGGGGCAACCGCTCGCGCGGATCACTATAGATTCGGCGAGCGACAGATAGGGGTAAATCGTGGCTAATTCATTGAATTCTACGCTGAAGATGCTTCGTAGCGGTGCCGCTATGCAGGCATTTGTATTATTAGGCGCTGGTGTCGCCGGAAGTGCGATCTCCGTCGTTCCGGCGATGGCGCAGCAGCAGCCTGAAGCTGTTGCTGTTGGGCAAGAAGAGCCTGCTGGAACGGACATTGTCGTAACTGGCTCGCGCATCGCAAGGCCGGAAGCCGATTCTGCCGTTCCGATCACTGTTATTGACGATACCCAGCTTTCCCTTGAGGGTCAGCAGAACATATCGGACGTGCTGAACGAGCTTCCGCAGGTCGGTATCGGGCAGACGCGCACGAATACAAACTTCTCCACGTCAGGCACCGGTACCGCAACGGTCAATCTGCGCGCGCTCGGCAGTTCACGTACATTGACGCTAGTCAACGGCCGCCGTTTTATCGGTGGCTTTGCAGGTGACTCTGCAGTTGATCTCAACAACATACCAACCGACTTCTTGGAGCGAGTTGAACTTGTTACTGGTGGATCTTCGGCGGTTTACGGATCGGATGCCGTTGCAGGCGTCGTCAACTTCATTCTGCGCGACAAATTCAAGGGAATCTCAGTCCGCGGTCAGTCCACGTTGACGGGGAAGGGCGATGCCCAACGCTATTTCGCCAGCGTAACCGCTGGCGAGACGCTTGGTGATGGTCGCGGTAATATCCTTGTTAACTATTCTTATGATCGTGACGAGGGTCTGTTTTCGCGCCAGCGAGCTATCTCTGCCCAGGATTGCTCCGGCGTAGTCTGTGGTTTGGGTTCTTTCAGCTCGTTTGCGCCACAGGGTCAGTTTCGGCTGTTAAGCCCGACTGGTGGGGCGATCGCTGCGGTGAATTTGCCCACTGCAAATCAGTTTTTCTCTTTCAATCCAGACAATAGCTTGGCCCGCCTTGACGGGTTCAACACTGGCGCCTTCGGCTTCAACCGTAACGGTGTTCGCTACATTTCTGTGCCAGTCCAGCGGCATTTGGTGTCCGGCATAGCCAATTACGAGATCACGAATGGCATCAAGGCATTCGTCGAGGCTACCTATTCCAACGTGAAATCGCAGGCGAGCCTCGAGGCTTCGCCAATCGCGAACGCCGATCTTGGAAGCCTGGGCTACAACATCGATAATCCGTTCATCCCGGCGGCCGTTGCTGCGCAAATCGCGGGGTTGAACAGTGATGCTAACCCGGCGAACGATGTGGGCTTCATCGGTTTCCGTCGACGTCAGAACGAGGTATTCAGCCGCTCTAATCGCGCATCACGTGAGACCGTTCGCGTGGCGACCGGTTTCAAGGGCGAAATTGCGGATCGTTTCAATTGGGAAGCGAGCTATGTCTATGGTCGGTTGCGTGATTTTAACACCACGCAAGACGTTGATGCCGCTCGCTACCGAAATGCACTCGACGCCATTCGCGTCGGACCGGGCAACGTTGTTGGAACGGATATCGTATGCCGCGATGTCGCTGCTCGTGCTGCAGGATGCGTCCCGATCAATCTTTTTGGCCTCAATACGGCCGATCCGCTCGCGTCGGCTTACGTGCAGTCCCAAGTGGCCAAGTCGGAAGATATCGTAAATACGCAACAGGTCTGGTCTGCTAATATCGCGGGTCCGCTGTTTGCTCTATGGGCAGGTGACGTTGGGGCGTCGATCGGCGTCGAGTACCGTAAGGAAAAGACGGTTGATGACCTTGACTTCTTGACCAACACCGGTGGCAACTCTGGCAATCAAATTCCCGATCTCGTCGGCCAGTTCAACGTCAAGGAAGTGTTTGGCGAACTGAATGTGCCGTTGCTCAAGGATAAGTCATTCGTCAAATATCTTGGTTTGATTGGCGCAGCGCGTTATTCGGATTACTCGACGATTGGGAATGTGTTTAGCTGGAACGCTGGTGCCGAATTCGAGCCGATTTCGGGGCTGCGGTTCCGGGGTGTTTATGCCGTGGCCAACCGCGCGCCGAATATCGGCGAACTGTTCAGTCAGCCATCGGAAACGTTCGCGGCGGTTTCGGATCCGTGCGATGGTATCACGGCGGCCACCGCAACACCTGAGGCAGTCGCATGTCGTGCAAACGTCCCGGCAATTGGAAATTTCTTTACCGCTAACCCGACCGGTACGTTCCAGTATTCGCTGGCTGATATTCAAGGGATTAACGGTTTCGTCGGAGGCAATACTGCGCTCAAGGAAGAAACTGCCAAAACGTACACATTAGGTGTGACGGTGAGCCCTCAACTCGTTCGCGGTCTGATTTTCACAGCAGATTATTATAACATCAAGATCGAGGATGCGATTGGGTCGCTTGGACGCAGCTTCTCGATCCAGCAGTGCTTGCTTACCGGTGCGCCAGTATTCTGCAGCCAGGTTACCCGTGATTCATCCACCGGCTTTGTTACAACGGTTAATGGTCAGTTGATCAACGTTGTGACCCTTGAAACTAGCGGTATCGATTTCGGAATACGGTATCAACGTCAGTTGAATCTTCTTGGTAATGACCGCTTCTCCTTCAACGGGAACTACACGTGGCTACTTGATTACAAACAGCAGTCTGATCCGACCAGCGCCAAGATCGATTCGGCTGGAACATATGGCAACGGCTTTTCGACTCACCGTTTCAACGTTCGTGGAACATACTCGATCGACGAGTTCAGCTTCAGCTGGCAGACCACGTTCACGAGCGGCGGAAACTACATCTATAACGACGGAACAGGTCCTTCGGTTAGCAATACGCCAGCGGTGGAAGCGCTTAATGCGCAGCCTGATTACTGGCTGCACGACGCGCAGGCTCGGTTCGATTTGAAAAGTGGCTATTCTTTCTTCTTCGGTATCGACAACCTCTTCGACAAAAAGCCGCGCTATCTGCCAGGTACGCCCTTCGGCACCCCTACGGGCTTGGAGACGGCAGCAGATTACGATGTAATCGGTCGGCGTTTCACAGCGGGCTTCAAATTCAAACTGTGATCTAACCTTCGGAAAAAGGGGGGCAGAGCGATTGCTCTGTCCCCCTTTTTTCGTTGTGTAGAATGTAAAAATGATCGCTTGTTAGACTCGATGGGATCGCCGTTCCATTTGCGACGAAGCATCTCTTACAAAATCAACCCACCACCAGCTCAAGCCGGCCATCGCCCTCGTCCACCCGCACCGTCGCGCCGTCCTTTACGTCGCCGCGCAGGATCAGGTCGGCGAGCGGATCCTGCAGATACCGCTGCACCGCGCGTTTCAGGGGCCTTGCGCCGTAGACGGGGTCGTAGCCGACGCGGCCGAGCCACAACCGAGCGCCTTCCGTCAGGTCCAGCGTGATCTTGCGATCCCCCAGCAGCTTGCCGATGCGCGAGACCTGGATGTCGACGATCGGTGCCATCTCGCTCTGGCCCAGCCGATGGAACAGGATAATCTCGTCCAGCCGGTTAAGGAATTCCGGGCGGAAATGCCCGCGCACGATATCCATCACCTGCGGCTCGACGCTCGCCACATCCTCGCCGTCCGCCAATTGCGTCAGATACTGACTGCCCAGGTTCGACGTCAGGATGATCAGCGTGTTGCTGAAATCGACCGTGCGGCCCTGTCCGTCCGTCAGGCGGCCGTCGTCCAGCACCTGCAACAGGATATTGAATACGTCGCCATGCGCCTTCTCGACCTCGTCGAACAGGATCACCTGATAGGGGCGGCGGCGGACGGCTTCGGTCAGCACGCCGCCTTCCTCATAGCCGACATAGCCGGGAGGCGCGCCGATCAGCCGCGCGACGGCGTGCTTTTCCATGAACTCGCTCATGTCGATGCGCACCATCGCGGACGGATCGTCGAACAGGAATTCGGCGAGCGCCTTGGTCAGTTCGGTCTTGCCGACGCCGGTCGGGCCTAGGAACAGGAAGCTGCCGAGCGGGCGGTTCGTTTCCTGCAATCCGGCGCGCGAGCGGCGCACCGCGGTCGACACCGCGCGCACCGCCTGCGCCTGTCCGATGACGCGCTTGCCGATCGCGGCTTCCATGCCCAGCAGCTTGGCGCGCTCGCCCTCCAGCATGCGATCCACGGGGATGCCGGTCCAGCGGCTGACGACGCCGGCGATATCGTCGGCGGTCACTTCCTCGCGCAGCATCGCGCCCTTGGTCGCGCCGGCTGCGTCGGCAAGCTGCTTTTCCAGTTGCGGGATGCGGCCATAGGACAGCTCGCCGGCCTTGGCGAGATCGCCGCCGCGCTGCGCCTGTTCCAGTTCCAGCCGTGCGGCATCCAGCTGTTCCTTCAGCTTCGCCTCGGCGGAGATCTTGTCCTTTTCCGCCTGCCAGCGCGTCGTCAATTCGGCCGATTGCTGCTCCAGATTGGCGAGTTCGCCCTCCAGCGCTGACAGCCGTTCCTTCGACGCGGCATCGCTTTCGCGGCGCAATGCCTCGCGTTCGATCTTGAGCTGGATGATGCGGCGGTCGAGCGTCTCGATCTCTTCGGGCTTGCTCTCCACTTCCATGCGGATGCGGCTGGCGGCCTCGTCCATCAGGTCGATCGCCTTGTCGGGCAGGAATCGATCGGTGATGTAGCGGTTCGAGAGCGTGGCGGAGGCAACGATCGCCCCGTCGGTGATGCGTACGCCGTGATGGAGTTCGTATTTCTCCTTCAGCCCGCGCAGGATCGAGATCGTGTCCTCGACGGTCGGTTCGTCGGCGAAGACCGGCTGGAACCGCCGCTGGAGCGCGGGATCCTTCTCCACATGCTTGCGATATTCATCCAGCGTGGTCGCACCGATGCAATGCAGTTCGCCGCGCGCAAGCGCCGGCTTCAACAGGTTCGACGCGTCCATCGCGCCCTCGCCTTTCCCGGCGCCGACCAACGTGTGCATCTCGTCGATGAACAGGATGATGTCGCCCTCGGCGGCCTTCACCTCGTCCAGCACGCCTTTCAGCCGTTCCTCGAACTCGCCGCGATATTTCGCGCCGGCGATCAGGCTGCCCATGTCGAGCGACATCAGGCGGCGGTCCTTCAGCGTATCGGGCACGTCGCCATTGGCGATGCGCAGCGCGAGCCCCTCGGCGATCGCGGTCTTGCCGACGCCGGGTTCGCCGATCAGCACCGGATTGTTCTTCGTGCGGCGCGCCAGGATCTGGATCGTGCGGCGGATTTCCTCGTCGCGGCCGATCACCGGATCCAGCTTGCCGTCGCGCGCCGCCTGGGTCAGGTCGCGGGCGAATTTCTTGAGCGCGTCGAACTTGTCCTCCGCGCCTGCGGAGTCCGCCGTGCGACCGTTGCGCACCTGATTGATCGCGGCGTTGAGCGCCTCGGGCGTGACGCCGGCCGTCTTGAGCGCCTTGCCCGCCGCGCTGTTGAGCGACAGAGCGAGCGCGACCAGCAGGCGTTCGACGGTGACGAAGCTGTCGCCCGCTTTCTGCGCGATCTGTTCGGCGGAATCGAGCACGCGCACCGCATCGTTATCGAGGCCGGGCGTCTGCTGCGCACCGCCGCCCGACACGGCCGGAATCTTCGACAGCGCTAGATCGGTTTCGCTCGCCGCGCGCTTCGCATCGCCCCCGGCGGCCGAGATCAGCCCCGCGGCCATGCCCTGATCGTCCTCCAGCAGCGCCTTCAGGATATGTTCGGGCGCGATACGCTGGTGGTTCATGCGGATCGCCACGGTCTGAGCGGATTGCAGGAAGCCCTTGGCGCGGTCGGTGAATTTTTCGATGTTCATGATCAGCCCTGTTGGATTGTGACCGCGATGTAGTGTGGTAATTATGCAACACAAGAGGTTGGGGGATACTTTAACTGCTTGGGTCGGAGGAAGTCGAGTTTCGGCAGGGCCCTAACATCGTCATTCCCGCGCAGGCGGGAATCCATAGTCACTGACGTGTCGAGCTTATGGCGAACGACGGCGTTTATGGATTCCCGCCTGCGCGGGAATGACGATGTGACTGGGGCGGGGCGCAGTCACTCCGCATGGGTTCTCGAAACCGCCCATGCCGCTCGACAGAAGCTTGGATGCGCAATATCCAGTTGCAAACAGCAACGATAAGAACGGGATGTCGGGGATGATGCGCAAGGTCGCCAAGGGGCTGCTTGGCCTGATCGGTCTGTTGGTCGTCGTCGCGATCGGGTTGATGGTGTGGGAGCCGCTTGCCGCCTCCACGCCCGCACCGCCGCCCCCGCATCGCTACGACACCGTCATCGCGCGCGACACGTTCGGCGTGCCGCACATCTTCGGCAAGACCGACCCCGACGTGGCGTACGGCGTCGCCTATGCCCATGCCGAGGATGATTTCTCGACCTTGCAGGAAGCGATCGCAATGTCGCGCGGGCGGCTCGGTGCGTTGACCGGACAGGATGGCGCGAAGGTCGATTATGCGCTGGCATTGCTGGGCGCGCGGGCGACGGTGGATCGCGATTACGACAAGCAGCCCGCCGACGTGCGTGCATTGCTGGACGGCTACGCCTCGGGCCTCAACCATTATGCCGAACGTCATCCGGGCGAAGTGCGGATGCGCAAGCTGTTCCCGGTCGACGGGCGCGACATCGCGACCGGCTTCGTGCTGCGGACGCCGTTCTTCTTCGGGCTGGATCAGGTGCTCGGCGCGCTGTCGAGCGACCTGCCGCCGCCGCGCGAGAGTGCCGGGCCGACGCCGGATGCGCCCGATCCGAAGGCGATCCCGGCGGGGCAGGATGCCAGCGAAGGCAATATGAACGGGTCGAACGCGTTCGTCGTCGCGCCCAAGCGGTCGGCGGACCGCTTCACGCGGGTCGTGTCCAATTCGCATCAGCCGTGGAAGGGGCCGGTGGCGTGGTACGAGCTGGTGATCCATTCGGGCACCGGCTGGAACTTCGCGGGTGCGACCTTCCCGGGCGTGCCCTATCCGGTGCTGGGGCATAACGAACGGCTCGGCTGGACCAACACGGTCAACCGCCCCGATCTGGTTGACGTGTACAAACTGTCGATGGAACAGGACGGGACGCACTATCGCTTCGACGGAAAGTCGCTGCCGCTGCAATCGACGCGCGTGTGGCTGCCCGTCCGGTTCGGGCCGTTCGTGCTGCCGATCCCGAAGACCGTGTACCGCGCGGTGCAGGGGCCAGTGATCGTCAACAGGAATGGCGCGTTCGCGATGCGCTATGGCGGCGCGGACCAGTTGCGCATGGTGGAGGAATATTACCGCCTGACGCGCGCGCAGGATTTCACGCAGTGGCAGAAGGCGCTGGCGATCCAGGGCGTGTCGGCGACCAATTTCCTGTACGGCGATGCCGCCGGGAACATCGCCTATTTCTACAACGCCGCCTTCCCCAACCGCAAACAGGGGTTCGATTATCGACAGGTACTGCCCGGCGATACATCGCGCGACCTGATGGCGGGGACGGTGCCGTGGGCGCAGGTGCCGCGCAACGTGAACCCCGCATCGGGTTTCCTCGCCAATGCCAACAATACGCCGTTCCAGTCGGCGGGCGAGGGATCGGAGATGAACCCGGCGGATTGGTCGCCGCTGCTCGGGATCGAAACGGATACGACCAATCGCGGCACGCGCGCGGTGGAGTTGATGGGACAGGACGGCAGCATCAGCGACGCCGACCTGCACCGCATCAAATACGATACGGGCGTCAGCCGGCTCAGTTGGGCGGCGCGCTGGTATGACGATCTCGCACGCGTCGATGCGAAGGGCGACAAGCAGATCGACGCGGCCAAGGCGTTGATGGCGAAATGGAACTGGCGCTTCGACGGCAACAATCCGGCCGAGGCACTGGCCGCGATCCTGCTGCGCGCGGGACAATCGTGGCACTATGTCCGCAAGCCGGAAAAGATCCCGCGCGAGGAACTCGCCAAGGCGGCGGCGTATCTGGCCAAGCATTTCGGGCGGCTCGATCCGCCGCTGGGGCAAGTGCTGCGCCTGCGTCAGGGGCCGGGCAAATATGCCGTGGACCTGCCGCTGGACGGCGCCCCCGACGTGCTGCGCGCCGCCTCCACCTGGGACGAGGCGCCGGACGGGCGGCTGGTGGTGAAACATGGCGACAGCTTCGTGATGTTCATGGCGTGGGACAAGGCAGGCCGCGTGTCCTCGACCTCGATCCAGCCTTATGGCGCCGCCACGACGCGGCCCGGATCGCCGCATTATACCGATCAGGCGGCCCTGTTCGTCGCGCACCGGACCAAGCCGGTGCGCTTCCGCCCGGCGGACCTGCGCGGGCATACGGAGCGTGTGTACCGGCCTTGATGTCGTTTCGTCGGGGGTCGGTGTGAGGCCGGCGGGGCATTCCCTCGATGGCGACCCACCCCCGGCCCCTCCCTTTCAGGGAGGGGAGCGCGCGGGCGACGGTAGTATTTCACTACTTTCTACCTCCGTCCTTAAAGGGAGGGTCTGCCTCCACTTTTCCCCTCCCTGGAAGGGAGGGGTTGGGGGTGGGTTGGTATGAGGCGGGGCCCGCCGACGCCACACCGCCCGGACCCTCACGAGCCGTAGGAAAACCCGCACCCGACTTAAGCGAAATCTACCGCTTCCCTCTGGCCGTATCGGCCGGGCGCGCCTAGCGTTCGGGCGTGAGTCCGAAATTCCTTTCCCGAACCGCGCTTTACGCGGCGACGGCGCTGCCGCTCGGCGGGTGCGCGCGGGGGGTGCTCGATCCGGCGGGGCCGGTCGCGGCGGGCAATCGGATCATCCTGCTCAACTCGCTGACGATCATGCTGGCGATCGTCATTCCGACGATCCTCGCCACTCTGCTGTTCGCCTGGTGGTTTCGCGCCGGTAACAAGAAGGCGGAGTATAAGCCCGAATTCGCCTATTCGGGGCGGCTGGAACTGCTCGTCTGGTCGGTGCCGGCGCTTATCGTGATCTTCCTCGGCGGGATTGCGTGGATCGGCAGCCACGATCTCGATCCCTCCCGCCCGCTCGAATCGAAGGTGCCACCGCTCCGTGTGCAGGTCATCGCGCTCGATTGGAAATGGCTGTTCATCTATCCCGATCAGGGGATCGCCAGCGTCAATCGCGTCGTCGCTCCGGTCGGTACGCCGGTCGCGTTCCAGATCACGTCCGCGACCGTCATGAACAGCCTGTTCGTGCCGCAACTCGGCGGACAGATCTATGCGATGGCGGGGATGGAAACGAAGCTGCACCTGCAAGCCGACCGGCCCGGCAGCTATCAAGGCCTGTCCGCACATTATAGCGGGCGCGGCTTTCCCGGCATGATGTTCCGGATGGACGCCGTGTCAGCGCAGCAATTCGCCGGATGGATCGCGGGGGCGAAGCGTTCCGGGCCACTGCTCGATCGCGCCGGCTATCTCGCCCTGCTGAAGGACAGCGAGAACGTCGCCCCCTACACCTACCGCGCGGTCGCGCCCGGCCTGTTCGATGCCGTGGTGAAGGATTCCGGCACGCTGTCGGCGAAGCGCGCAAAGGATGGTCGCCAGCAATGAAGCCGCCCCTATGAAGCCGCCCCTATGAATCCAGACGTCGCCCCGCAGACCAGCCTTGTGTTCGGCAAGCTCGGCCTCGACGCCATACCGTTCGGCGAACCATTGCCGATGGTCGCGTCGGGCGTGGTCGCGGTAGGGCTCAGCGCGTTGCTGTTCTGGGTGTGGCGATCGGGCTATTTCCCGTATCTGTGGCGCGAATGGATCACGTCGGTCGATCACAAACGGATCGGCGTGATGTATTGCCTGCTCGCCGCGGTGATGCTGCTGCGCGGGTTTTCGGACGCGATCATGATGCGGTCGCAACAGGCGATCGCGATGGGCAATGGCGGCTATCTGCCGTCCGACCATTACGACCAGATATTCAGTGCGCACGGCACGATCATGATCTTCTTCGTGGCGATGCCGTTCATGATCGGGCTGATGAACTTCGCGGTCCCGCTGCAACTCGGCATTCGCGACGTGGCGTTCCCGACGCTCAATTCGGTCAGTTTCTGGCTGACGGCAAGCGGCGCGTTGCTGATCAACGTCAGCCTGGTCGTGGGTGAATTCGCGAAGACCGGATGGGTGGTCTATCCGCCGCTGTCCGAACTGCGCTTCTCCCCCGGCGTGGGGGTCGATTATTATCTGTGGGCGATCCAGATATCCGGGGTCGGGACATTGCTGTCCGGCGTCAATCTGGTCACCACGATCCTGAAGATGCGCGCGCCCGGCATGGGCTATACGCGCATGCCGATGTTCTGCTGGACCGCGCTTGCGTCCAACCTGCTGATCGTCGCGGCCTTCCCGATCCTGACCACGACGCTCGCGATGCTGACGCTGGACCGGTATCTCGACTTCCATTTCTTCACCAACGAACTCGGCGGCAATCCGATGATGTTCGTCAACCTGATCTGGGCCTGGGGCCATCCGGAGGTCTACATCCTGATCCTGCCCGCCTTCGGCGTGTTCAGCGAAGTCGTCTCCACCTTCTCCGGCAAGCCGTTGTTCGGATACCGGTCGATGATCCTCGCGACGATGGCCATCTGCATCCTCAGCTTCATGGTCTGGCTGCACCACTTCTTCACGATGGGCGCGGGGGCCGACGTCAACGGCTTTTTCGGCGTGACGACGATGATCATCGCGGTGCCGACCGGCGTGAAGGTCTTCAACTGGCTGTTCACCATGTATGGCGGGCGGATCCGGTTCACCACGCCGATGCTGTGGTCGGTCGGGTTCATGGTGACGTTCGTGATCGGCGGGATGACGGGCGTGCTGCTGGCCGTGCCGCCGGCCGATTTCGTGCTGCACAATTCGGTCTTCCTCGTCGCGCATTTCCACAACGTGATCATCGGCGGCGTGCTGTTCGGCGCGTTTGCGGGGCTGACCTATTGGTGGCCCAAGGCATTCGGATTCCAGCTGGACGAGACTTGGGGCAAGCGCGCCTTCTGGTTGTGGATCAGCGGCTTCTACGTCGCTTTCATGCCGCTCTACGTCCTCGGCCTGATGGGCATGACGCGGCGGCTGCAACGCTATGACGTGCCCGAATGGCAGCCCTGGCTGATCGTCGCGGGGATCGGCGTGGTGCTGATCGCCGGCGGGATTGCGTGCCAGATCATCCAGATCGCGGTCAGCATCCGCAACCGCAAGCACCTGGCGGACGCGACGGGAGACCCGTGGGACGGGCGCACGCTGGAATGGATCACGACATCGCCACCGCCCGCATTCAACTTCGCCGTATTGCCCGATGTCGAGGGCGAGGAAGCCTATTGGGGCGTGAAGGAACTGGCGCGCGAACGTCAGAGGCTGAGCGACCTGCCCGATTACGCTGATATCGAGATGCCGAAGAATTCGCCGACCGGCGTCGTCTGCGCGTTCTTCGCCACCGCGATGGGCTTCGCGCTGATCTGGCACATCTGGTGGCTGGTCGCGCTCGGGTTCGTCGGGGCATGGGCGACGTTCGTCGTCTTCGCCTGGCGGGACGATCCGGAATATGAAATCCACGCGCGCGACCTAGAAGCGCATGACCGCGACCGCCGCCGCGCCAAGGCAAAGCTGCTCGGCTTGAGCGAAGGCGAGGTGGCATGAGCAACCCAGCCGCCGGCCAGATGGGGGATGAGGATCCCCACAATCTCGGCCATGACGACAACGTGCCGATCAGCGAGCAGGGTCCCGCGCCCAAACGGATCGTCGTCGCCTATGGCTTCTGGATCTTCCTGCTGTCCGACTTCATCCTGTTTTCGGGGTTCTTCGCCGGTTACGCCGTGCTGTCGGGCGCGACGGCGGGCGGCCCTGCGGGGCGCGACCTGTTCGAGCTTCCGCTCGTCGCGACCGAGACGGCGTTGCTCCTGCTGTCCAGCTTCACCTGCGGCATGGCGGGCATCGCGCTCACCGCGCGCAACATGCGCTGGTTCCAGGGCGCAATGGCGGCGACGTTCGTGCTCGGCGCGGGCTTCCTCGCGCTGGAGGCGTATGAATTCGCGCACCTGATCGGCGAGGGCGCGGGGCCATCGCGCAGCGCGTTCCTCTCGGCCTTTTTCGCCCTCGTCGGTTGCCACGGGCTGCACGTGCTGCTCGGTCTGATCTGGCTGACGACGATGATGGCGCAGGTCGGTGCGAAGGGCTTTCGCGACGATATCGAGCGGCGCGTGCAATGCTTCGCATTGTTCTGGCACGCGCTCGACATCATCTGGGTCGCGGTGTTCACGATGGTCTATCTGATGGGGGCGGGCGCATGAGCGGTCATGACAGGGAACGCCGCCGCGACGAGACCGGCACCGATCTCGCGCCTGGAGAGGATACGCAGGATCCGCAGGCGATCGCGCGGCGTGTTCGCGGTTACGTCATCGGGCTGGTGCTGGCGGCGGTGCTGACCGCCGCGTCCTTCTGGGCCCTGCGGTCGGGCGTGATCTATGGCCCCGGCATCCCCGTCGCTTTGGTCGCGCTGGCGATCGCGCAGATGGGCGTCCACCTCGTCTTCTTCCTGCACATCACGACCGGGCCGGACAATGCGAACAACGTGCTGGCGCTGGCATTCGGGGTGCTGATCGTCGCCCTGGTGCTGATCGGGTCGATCTGGATCATGGCAAACCTGAACCATAATACGATGCCGGCGCACATGATGCAGCAGATGCAGCGCTAGGGACTGCCCCACCCGGCAGGAGCGCGTCCCCCTGCTCCGTTCGTTTCGAGCGAAGTCGGGAAACAGGCCGCACGAACTATCGAGAGGGTTCTCGACTACGCTCGAAACGAACGGCGTTGCGGGTGAACGCTTACCCGCCGACCCGTCACCGGGCCGGCGGGCAGGGGATCGGATCAGAAGCTGACCCGGCCCGTCACGCCGTAATAGCGATCCGCGTCGCGCGGGATCTGGTAGCGATAGGCCTGGCCCGGGCCGCCGTTGATGATGGACGCGGCGAAGCTCTGGTCGAACAGGTTCCGCACTTGGAACGTCAGGCGGTAATGATCGTCGGTCGAGGTGATCCCGGCGCTGAGATTGACGAGGCCATAGCCCTTGATCGTCCCCAACCGGCGCTGCACCGCATCGGCCGAGAAGAGCGATAATTGCTTGCTCTGGTACGACCCCTGCGCGCCCAGCGTCACGTCGAACGCCCCGCCCGTACGCCAGCGATAATCGGCGCTGAGATTACCCTTCCACTTCGGCGCGAAGCCGAGCGGCGTGCCCGACGGGACCACCGCGGCGCCCAATGGCGCGTTGAACTGGTCGACATGCGCATCGGTATAGGCGACGCCGCCCGACAGGCTGAAGTCGCGCGCCGGACGCAGGATCGCGTCCAGTTCCACGCCACGGGTCGAGACTTCACCGGCGTTGGTGAAGCGCGTGACGACCACGCCAGCGACCAGATCCGGGTTGTTCGCCTGGAAATTGTGGTACTTGGCGTAGAAGGCGGCGAGGTTCAGCACCAGCTTGCCACCGGCCAGCGTGTTCTTCAGGCCGAGTTCGTAGGCATCCGACGTTTCCGGCGCGATCACGTTGGTGCCGGTAGCGGTCAGGTTGAAGAATACGTTGTAGGCCGGGCCCTTATAACCGCGCGAATAGCTCGCATAGGCGGTCGAATCCCGCGACACGTCGAATTGTACGCCCGCCTTGCCCGACAAATTGTCGTTGCTGGTCTTCGCGGTGAACGGGATGCCGTTCGAAATGCCGCCGCCAAGTCCGTTATTGTAGACGCCTTGATCGAAATTGGGCTGGATTCCCGGTCCCGCCAGCCCGGTCACGCGCTTGTGGAACACGTCCAGATGGTCGCTTGAATAGCGGAGACCCCCGATAATGCGGAAGCGTTCGGCGACGTTGACGGTGCCCTGACCGAAGAAGGCAAGGTTGTCGAAGGTCGAACCGAAGTCCGCCGTGCCCGTCGGGAACGTCGTCGCGGGCGCGCCGGCACTGCCGCAAGCGATCAGGGTGGTGGGAGCCGTCGCCTGGTCGCAGGTGACGTCGTTGCGGGTGAAGATGCGTTCGCTCTTCGCGCGGGAGTAGAAGGCCCCGACGACATAATCGATAAAGTTGCGACCGGACGATGTCAGGCGCAATTCCTGGCTGAACGTATCGCCGGTCTGCGGCCCGAAATCGTGGAGCTGGTTGAGGTTGGACCGCGGCGCGGTCGCCCGGTCGGAATAGGCCTGGGCCAGGAAATCGCCGTCGCGGATCTCGGTGTTCTTGTAGTTACGATAGGCGGTGATCGAGGTCAGCGTGACGCTGCCCAGATCGAGATCGCCCTGCAACGAGAAGCCGTATCCGGTTTCCTTTGTGCGCGTGACGAGGTCCTGCGAAATCTCGCGCCCCTCATTGCCTCTCGGCGTCGGCAGCGCACCGGACGAGATGTTTGTCGTGGGAAGGCCCGTCGCGGTGTTGATCGGCGGCGTGGCGATCACTTCGCCGCAGCAATCGTCGTCGTTGCGGTGATAGTCGGCGATGAAGCTCAGCTTTAGCGTGGACGTGGGATCTGCATCGATCTGCAAGCGTCCGCCATAATGCTTGAAGCCGTTGACCGTCTTGTCGACCGCGCGGTTGTAGATGTTGCCGTCGTACGAATTGTAGAAGCCGGTGACGCGCGACCGCACGTTTTCGCCCAGCGGCAGGTTCACGACCGCACGGCCGCGGAACTCGCTCTTGGTGAAGAAGCCCGCCTCGACATAACCGCCGAAATCGCGCGTCGGCTTTTTCGAGATGATGTTGATCACGCCCGCGCTGGCATTCTTGCCGAACAGCGTACCCTGCGGGCCGCGCAGCACTTCCAATTGGTCGATATCGACCAGATCGCCGAACGCTTCACCCGCGCGTGCGAAGACGACGCCGTCGACCACGGTCGATACGGACGGCTCGCCCGCGATCGAGAAGGTCGCGGTGCCGACGCCGCGCAGGAACAGCGACTGGTTCAGCGTCGTGCCTGATTTCAGGAAGTTCAGCGTCGGGACGAGATATTGCGCGCCCTCCAGGCTGACCTTGCCCTGTGCGGCGAGCGCATCGCCCGACACGACCGACACGGCGACCGGAACGTCCTGCAGGCGTTCGCTGCGCTTCTGCGCGGTGACGATGATCTCGCCGGGCGCGGCGTCCTCGGCCGCCGGCGTGGCGGCGGTATCGGCGGGCGCGGTCGCGGGGGCGACCTGCGCCACGGCGGGGCTGGCGACCAAAGCGAACAGCGCCGCTCCGGATAGATAAAGTGCCTTCATTATTCCCTCCACTGAAATCCCATTCGTTCGATGGGATATTGTTCTCGTTCGCGTTCTGACAGCGCAATCAGGCTTTGTCGCGGCAAAGCCCGTCTTTTCAGAAACCCAATTCGCTCATTTCGACGACGCGGTGTTCGCGCGCGCTGATTTCCGCCGCCGTGCCGATCGCCACCGCCATCAAACCGTCGCGTGCAGTCACTTCGACCGCCCCTTCGCCACGCACCGCGGCGTTGAACTTCTGATGTTCGTAGAAGGTCGACCCGTGATGACTGCCGGCGTCCAGCGCGGCCTGATCGACCTCCACGACGCGCCGTTCGACTTTCTTGTCGTTGCGGAAACCGACGCGCGGCGAATAAACGATCGCGCCCTCGGGGATCAGCACGTCGAGACGCGCCTTGTCGCCGACCGCGGTGATTTCCTCCTGGTTCTCGGCGCCGTCCGCGAACATCGACAAGTCGAGCATCGCGCGCACGCCGTTCGAGAAATCGACCGTCGTATAGCTGTTGTCGATGATGTCGGGCGTCTCGCCGTCATAGCGTTCGTCCAGATGGTTCACGTCCATCGCGCCCGAACAATAGACGCGCACCGCCTCCGCCCCGGTGACGAGGCGCATCAGGTCGAAGAAGTGGCAGCATTTCTCGACCATCGTTCCGCCGGTATTGCGGCTGAACCGGTTCCAGTCGGCGACCTTTTCGAGGAACGGGAAACGATGTTCGCGGATCGACAGCATCTGCAGCTTGCCGATGCGGCCGTCATGAATTTCGCGGATGAAATCGGCGGCGGGCGGCATGTAGCGATATTCCATCGCGGTCCAGAACACCTTGTCCGATGCCTCCGCGCGATCGACGATCCAGCGCGCATCCTCAATCGTCGTCGCGATCGGCTTTTCGCACAGGATGTTGAGCGCCGCGTCGAACAGGGGCTCCAGCACCATGCGATGCGTATAATTGGGGCTGGCGACGATCACCGCGTCGCAGAGGCCGCTCTTAGCAAGCTCCTCCGCCGTGCCGAACGTTGCGACCGAAGCGCCCTTTTCGCCGAGCGCCTTCATGCTCCAGTCGATTGAGGTTCCGGTCGGATCCGCCAGGGCGGTAATCACCGCGCCGGGGGTGATCGCGAGGTTGGTGATGTGTTCGACGCCCATCATGCCGGCGCCGACCAACCCATATCGTACTTGCTCTCCCACGCGTCTCGCCCTTATATGACAACGATGTCTGAAACACACCTTACACCCGAAATGCGTCCGCTCGGCAAGAGCGGATTGCTCGTCTCACCGATTGCATGGGGGATGTGGCGCTTTGCCGGCGTCTCCGTGGACGAGGGCAGGGGGCTGATCGACGCGGCGTTCGATGCCGGCGTTACGTTGTTCGATACCGCCGATATCTACGGCTTCGATGGGGAAAACGGCTTCGGCGATGCCGAGTCGCTGCTCGGCGAGGTGTTCGCCGGCGCGCCGGGCCTGCGCGACCGGATGGTGCTCGCGACGAAGGGCGGCATCACCCCGCCGGTGCCGTACGATTCGAGTGCGGCGTATCTGGAAAAGGCGCTGGACGATTCGCTGCGGCGGCTGAAGACCGACCGGGTCGACCTGTACCAGATCCATCGCCCGGACATTCTGGCGCACCCGCAGGAGGTCGCCGCCACGCTCGAGAAGATGGTTTCGTCGGGCAAGGTGCGTGCCGTCGGCGTGTCCAACTATACGCTGGCGCAGACGACTGCGCTGGCCACCATGCTGTCGATCCCGCTGGCCACGGTGCAGCCCGAATTCTCGCCGCTGGAACTGGATCCGATCACCTCGGGTCTGCTCGACCTGACGATGGAACGCGACATCGCCGTGCTCGCCTGGTCGCCGCTGGGTGGCGGTCGCATCGCGGAGCCGGGCACCGCGCGCGAACGCGCCGTCGCGGTAGCGCTGGATGCGAAGGCGAATGCCACCGGCGTCAGCCGCACGACCGCCGCCTATAGCTGGATCATGGCGCATCCGGCGAAGGTGATCCCGATCGTCGGTACGCAGAATGTCGGCCGCATCGCGGAGATCAGCGACGTCCACAAGGTGCAATGGACGCGGGCCGAATGGTATGAGGTGCTGGTCGCCTCGCGTGGGGAGAAACTGCCATGACGCGTCCTGCCTGCGAGATCAGCTGGTTCTCCGCATTGTGCGACGACGATTACGAATTCCTGGGCGTGCCCGATGCCAAGCTGAAATCCAGCTGGGAGCATTGCCGCGACATCGTCATGCAGGCGGAAACCGGCGGGTTCGACAATATCCTGCTGCCCTCGGGCTATCAGCTCGGCATCGACACCACGGCGTTTGCATCGGCGATCGCGCCGATGCTGCGCCGCATGGCGTTGCTGATGGCGGTGCGCATCGGCGAAAGCTGGCCGCCGCAGCTTGCACGCCAGATCGCGACGATCGATCGCCTTCTCGGTGGCCGCCTGACCGTCAACATCATCTCCAGCGACCTGCCCGGCGAGACGCTGGCCAGCGCGCCGCGTTACGCCCGCACGGTCGAGGCGATGCATATCCTGAAGACGCTGCTGAACGGCGAAAGCCTGGATCATGACGGCGAATTCTGGAAGCTGAAGGTCGATCCGCCGCGCATCGGCACCGTCGATGGCAAAGCGCCTTTGCTGTATTTCGGTGGCCTGTCGCCGGATGCGCGCGAGGCGGCGGCGAAGGGCTGCGACGTGTTCCTGATGTGGCCCGACAAGCAGGAAAACGTCGCCGCGATCATCGCCGACATGACCGCGCGTGCCGCCGCGCATGGCCGCACGCTGAAATTCGGCTACCGCGCGCACGTCATCGTCCGCGATACCGAGACGGAGGCGCGCGCCGCCGCCGATCGCCTGCTGTCGAAGCTGGACGACGCGGAGGGTGCGGCGATCCGCGCGAAATCGCTCGATTCCACCTCGACCGGCGTCGCAGCGCAGGCCGCGCTGCGTGAGAATGCCGCGGACGATGGTTATGCAGAGGCGAATTTGTGGACCGGCGTCGGCCGTGCCCGCTCCGGCTGCGGCGCGGCGATCGTCGGCGATCCGGATCAGGTGCTCGCCAAGATCAACGCGTATCGCGACATGGGGATCGAGGCATTCATCCTGTCCGGCTACCCGCATGCGGCGGAGGCGGATTTGTTTGCCCGCCACGTCCTGCCCAATATCGACCACGCCCCGCTGACGCGCTAACAGGAGGGGGGATCAGGAGAGACATACGTGGCAGATAGCGAAGACCAACCGCTCGTCGTCGGCATCGGCGGTACGATCGGCGGGATGTCCTCGACCGAGCGTGCGCTGAAGATCGCGCTCGAATCCGCCGCGAAACAGGGGTTCCGGACGCGCATGTTCGGCGGCGTGGAGATGGGGCGCCTGCCGCTCTACGATCCCAAGGCCGCGACGCGCACGCCCGACGAGACGGATTTCGTCGAGACGGTGCGCAAGGCATCCGCGCTGATCATCGCGTCGCCCGGCTATCACGGCAGCATTTCCGGCGTGGTGAAGAACGCGCTCGACCTGTTGGAGGAAACGGCGCGCGACGCGAAGCGGCCGTATCTCGCCGACATGCCCGTCGGGCTGATCGCGACGGCCTATGGATGGCAGGCGACCGGCAGCACGATCGCCGCGCTGCGATCGATCGTCCACGCGCTGCGCGGCTGGCCGACCCCGTTCGCCGCCGCGATCAACACGCAGATCACCAAGTTCGACGACGAAGGCGGTGCGAACGATCAGTCGGTGATCGATCAATTGTACATGGTCGGGCAACAGGTCGCGCGGTTCGCGCCGCTCAGCCTGCAAACCAATGGCTGACCTGTCCGGCTTGTACGATCGTCGGCGCGCGATCGGCCTGATCGGGATCGGCGGGGCGGGCATCGTCACCGTTCCGGCCTGGTCGCAGGCGCTGGTGAGGCTGGGCCTGCCCGGCGGCAACGATGCCCGCGCCACCGCGGGGGATTTCCCGGCAAGGGCGACATGATCCTGCAACGCGGCCGCGCACCGTTGCTGGAAACGCCGATGGACGCGCTGGACGGCAACGTCTTCACCCCCAACGACCGCTTCTTCGTGCGCTGGCATTACAGCGACATCCCGACCAGCGTGGATGTCGGTCGCTTCCGCCTGAATATCGGCGGTGCGGTGCGGCGGCGGCTGAGCATCTCGCTTGCGCAATTGCTGACGATGCCGCGGGTCGAAATCGCCGCGATCAACCAGTGTTCGGGCAATTCGCGCGGCCATTTCTTCCCGCGCGTGCCGGGCGCGCAATGGGGCAATGGTGCGATCGGCAATGCCAAATGGGTCGGCGTCAGCCTGCGCCACCTGCTCGATCTGGCGGGTGTCGCGCCGGGCGCGGTCGCGGTGCGCGTCGGCGGGCTCGACAAGCCGCCGCCCGGTGCCGCCGCGTTCGAGAAATCGATCTCGATCGATCACGCCCGCGACGGCGAAGTGATGGTCGCATTCCAGATGAACGGCGCGCAATTGCCTTTGCTCAACGGTTTTCCGCTGCGGCTGGTCGTGCCGGGCTGGTACTCCACCTATTGGGTCAAGGCGCTCGACCGGATCGAGGTGCTGGACACGCCCGACACCGGATACTGGATGGACAAGGCTTACCGCATTCCCGACACGCCCGGCGCGAACGTCGTGCCCGGCGCGAAGGATTTCCCGACCGTTCCCATAAACCGCATGATCCCCCGCGCTTTCTTCACCAACATCGCGGACGGGGCGAAGGTCGTCGCGCGATCGCCTTTCTACATTCGCGGCCTTGCGATGGGCGGCACCAGCGCGGTCGCCCGCGTCGATCTGTCGATGAATGGCGGGCGAAGCTGGCACGCGGCCCCGCTCGGCCCGGATCACGGCAAATACGGTTTCCGCCTGTGGGAGGCGACCGTTCCGCCGCAAGCGCCGGGCAATTATACGATCGCCGTCCGCTGCACCAACGCCGCGGGCCAGACTCAGGTGCAGCAGCCGATCTGGAACCCGGCCGGCTTCATGCGCAACGCGATCGAGAGCATCGCGGTGACGGCGGCATGACCGGGCGCACGATCGCCTTGTCCGCGCTGGCGGTATTCGCCGTGCTCGTCTTCGGCTGGCTGGCCTTCATCCACCGCGTCGATCCCGTCGCCGCCCCGCCCGTCGCGGCGCTCGGATCGGCGGTATCCGGCGGAGGGGTCACCCTGGTGTCGGACAGCATCACGTTGCCGGACGAGACCGCCGCCTTGCCCGATACGCCCGGCAGCGCGCTGATCACCGCCAACTGCACCGCATGCCATTCGCCGGAAATGATCCTGACCCAGCCGCAACTGAATGCGGAAAAGTGGCAGGCGACGATCGACAAGATGCGCGGCGTCTACAAGGCCCCGATCGCGCCAGCGGACGACACGGCGCTGATCGCCGCGCTGACTGCCTTGCCGACCCAGATGACGCCGGGGCAGGTCGCGCCGGCCCCAACCGCGCCGGGTCAGGCCCCGGCGAAGTGACGGGCGGTATCGTCTGGCCGGCTGGCTTCAACCCTTCGGAAAGCCCAATCCATGTCGTCAACCGGATCGAGACGACCACCGCGCCGGAGATCGTCTGGACCCGGCTGGTCCACGCGACCGCATGGTCCGCCACCTATGCCAATGCGCAGGACGTGGTGATCGAAGGCGGCGGTGCCGACCTGTTCGCCGATGCGCGCTTCCACTGGAAGACGTTCGGCGTCTCGCTCGACACGCGCGTGGTGGAGTTCGAACCCGAAACGCGGCTTGCCTGGTTCGCGCAGAGCACCGGCGTCCGCGCCTATCACGCCTGGCTCATCACTCCGTTGCCCGATGGCGGCTGCACGATCCTGACCGAGGAAACGCAACACGGCTGGCTCGCCCGCATCGCCCGCCGGCTGTTCCCGCGCCGTATGGAACACTGGCACCAACGCTGGCTGGAAGCGCTGGCGGCCTGAAGTCGTTCGATCCGGCAGCGATCCGGACGCTTGCCCAAAAATAACCCCGTTCGTTTCGAGCGTAGTCGAGAAACACGTCACGCGGACCACGGAGCAGGTTTCTCGACTACGCTCGAAACGAACGGGGGCGTCGGTTGAGAGTTACGCCGGCAGGCCAGGGCCGAGCGATCGGTAGCGGGTCAGGCCGCGCCAACGATACGGGCAAGGCGCATTATCGAACTCATTTCACCCGCCCTCTGCCCGTTCGTGCTGAGCCTGTCGAAGCACCTGCCCCGAGTCCCGTCCATTCGTGCTGAGCTTGTCGAAGCACCTGTCCCAAACCCCCCCGTTCGTTTCGAGCGCTGTCGAGAAACAGGCCCCACGGTCCACCAAACAGGTTTCTCGACTACACTCGAAACGAACGGGCAGGGGCGGATACCGGAAGCGGCCTCCAGCAAGCCCCCTCCGAAAGTTCGGCCCAAACCCTATTTCGCGACCAGTTTCGCCTTCACCGCTTCCTGCGCCAGATCGGCGCTCGACGATTCCACGCGCTCCAGCCAGTGGCGAAACGTCGCGCGCGGTGCGCCGTCGATGATGATGCCGGCCGAATAGGTCAGCGCCTGATCCGGATCGCGGGTCGATACCTTGATCAGGTCGTACGTGCTGTTCATCTTCGCCACCCAGTCCGCGGGGGGCTTCAGCACGTCGTCGAACGCGCTGACGATGACGAGATAATCGCACGCATCGCCCTTGGTGCAGCCGCCCAGCACGATCACCGTCTTGTCGTTGCCCGATCGCAGCACCGCCGTCGCGGTATCGCCGTCGCGCTCGAACGGATCGATCGTATATCCCATCTCGCGCAATTGCCGTTCGAACATCGCGGTGTCGTGCGTGTTGATCGCGGGCTCGGTCGCGGGCGTGGCGCCCGCCAGCAGCGCGGCGAAAACGAATGGTAATGGCATGATCGACCCTCTCGATAAGCGACCGGCCTACCGCGTCGGGACGGGCTCGTCGCCGCTATAATCGTAGAATCCGCGCCCCGTCTTGCGCCCGTACCAGCCCGCCTCGACATATTTCACCAGCACGGGGGCGGGGCGGAACTTCGGATCGCCCGTTCCCTCGAACAGCACGCGCGTAATCTCCAGACACGTGTCCAGCCCGATGAAATCGGCGAGCGTCAGCGGCCCCATCGGATGGTTCAGCCCCAATTGGCAGGCCAGGTCGATATCCGGGATCGTCGCCACGCCCTCGCCAAGCGCGAAACACGCCTCGTTGATCATCGGCATCAGCACGCGGTTGACGATGAAGCCCGGCGCGTCGTTCGCGCGCACCACTTTCTTGCCCAGCGCCTGTGCATAGGCCTCGATCGTCGCGACGGTCGCGTCCGATGTCGCCAGCCCGCGGATGATCTCGATCAGGCCCATCACCGGCACGGGGTTGAAGAAGTGTACGCCGATGAACCGCTTGGGATCGGGCGACGATTGCGCGAGCCGGGTGATCGGGATGGACGAGGTGTTCGACGCCAGCACCGCGTCCGCGCCGAGAACCTTGCCGACCTCGGCGAAGATCGCGCGCTTGATTTCCTCGCGTTCGGTCGCCGCCTCGATCACCAGCGCGCACGGGCCCATCTCAGCCACGCTGTCGACGCACTCGATCCGCGCCAGCGCCTCGTCGCGCGCGCCGGCTTCGAGCTTTTCCTTCGAGACCAGCCGGTCGAGCTGCTTGGCGATGCCCGCCTTGCCCGCCTCGGCGCGCTCCTTCGACACGTCGCTCAGCAGCACGCGGTAGCCGGCCTGCGCCGATACCTGCGCGATGCCTGCGCCCATCTGCCCGGCCCCGATCACACCCACCGTCTGCATCTCGAAATCTCCTTTGCCCGTTCCCTAGGCAATAGCGCGCCGATGATCCACCGTGCCGCGACGCTTTCTGCCTGTGCCCAAAGCCGTGCCGCGCCCGCCGCATGGCCTGTTGCGCGCGCACGAAATCTGGCAGACGCGGTGGCATCCAGATCGTTTTCGGGAAAAGTTTCGATGTCCAGCTATGCCGACCGCCTCGCCGCCCTTCGCGACCAGTTGAAGCGGGATCGCCTCGACGGATTCGTCGTGCCGCTGACCGACGAACATATGAGCGAATATGTCGGCGCCTATGCGCAGCGCCTCGCCTGGCTGACCGGGTTTCAGGGCTCGGCGGGGTCCGCCGCGGTCCTGCCGGAAGCGGCGGCGATCTTCACCGACGGCCGCTACACGCTGCAGGTGCGCCAGCAGGTCGATGGCGCACATTGGGATTATGTCCCCGTGCCTGCGGTCAGCGTCGCCGACTGGCTGGGCACCCACGCGCCGCAGGGCGGTCGGATCGGCTATGATCCGTGGCTACACACCAGCGCCTGGGTACGTCAGGCGAGCGCGGCGCTGGCCGCGGGGGGTGCGGAGCTGGTCCCGGTTGATACCAACCCCGTCGATGCGATCTGGCCGGACCGTCCGCAACCCTCCGATGCGAAACTCACCGTGCAAAGCGACGACCGTGCCGGCGCGTCTTCCGCGGCAAAGCGCGCGCTGATCGCCGACTGGCTGGCGGAACATCATGCCGATGCCGTCGTGCTGACTGCGCTCGATCTCGATCGCCTGGGCGCTCAACGTCCGGGGCGGCGACGTCGCGCACACGCCCGTCGCCCTGGCCTATGCGATCGTCGATGCGGACGGCACCGCCGAGCTGTTCGTCGCGCCCGACAAGGTCGGCGAGGACGTGGCGCAGCATCTCGGCAATGCGGTGCGCGTGCGACCGCGCAGCGAGTTCGCGGCGGCGCTGGGTGGCTATGCCGGCAAGAAGATCGCGGCGGACCCCGAACGCGCCGTGGCGGCGATCTTCGACGCGCTGGAGGCAGGCGGGGCGACCGTCGTCGCGGAGCGCGATCCCGTCGTGCTCGCCAAGGCGCTGAAGAACCCCGCCGAGATTTCCGGCCACCGTGCCGCTTCCGCCCGCGACGGCGCCGCACTCGCCCGTTTCCTGCGCTGGTGCGAGATTGAATTGCCCAAAGGCGGGCAAAGCGAACTCACCGCCGCCGCGAAGCTGCAGGAATTTCGCGAAGCGACCGGCGTATTGCTCGACACGTCGTTCGACACGATCTCCGCGACGGGCGCGAACGGTGCCAGCCCGCATTACCACGTCACCGAGGAATCGAACGCGTCGATCGAGCCCGGACAATTGTATCTGGTCGATTCGGGCGGCCAATATGCCGATGGCACGACCGACGTGACCCGCGTCGTTCCCGTCGGCACGCCGACCGAGGAAATGCGCGATCGCTTCACCCGCGTGCTGCGCGGCCATATCGCGCTCGCCACCGCGATCTTCCCGCCCGGCACGACCGGCGCGCAACTGGATGCGTTCGCCAGGCGGCCCTTGTGGGAGGCTGGGCTGGATTATGCGCACGGCACCGGCCACGGCATCGGCGCATACCTTTCGGTGCACGAAGGCCCGCAGCGTATCGCTCCGCCCAACTATCCGGGCGGTGGCCCGGCCGAGCCGCTGCGCGCCGGCATGATGATCTCGAACGAGCCCGGCTATTACAAAACGGGGGAATACGGCATCCGAATCGAGAATCTCGTGCTGGTCGAGGATCGTGCCTTCCCGGACGGCGACGCGGCGATGCTCGGGTTCGAGACGCTGACCTTCTGCCCGATCGAAGGCAGCCTGATCGTCGCGGACATGCTGACGCCGGCGGAGCGCGCCTGGCTGGACGCCTATCACGCGCAGGTGCTGGCGATCCTCGGTCCCCGGATGGAGGGGGAGGATCTGGCGTGGCTACGGGAGAAATGCGCGCCTATCGCGTGACCTTGTCGTCCTCCGGCGGGCGCGTGTCGGCGGCACGCGCCTGCGCCTTGCGCCGTTTCAGATTGTCGCGGAGTGCCGCCGCCAGCCGTTCCGCTTTGTCGTCCTTGTGATTCACCACGTTCTTCGCCTTGACATTCCCGCCGCCCTCGTCTCTTACGCCGCTTCCGCCGAAATGTGGAAATGCTGCCGTAGCTCAGTGGTAGAGCGCATCCTTGGTAAGGCTGAGGTCGTGAGTTCAATCCTCACCGGCAGCACCATTTCTTTTCATCGGGCCAGTGCCGACCCGACTGGCGGGCTGGAGCGGAACCGGGGCTCCTTAGAAGCCGACTGGATTCACGTCGCCGCGGTACGCCCGCCGATCCGCTCCGCCAGATAGTCCACGAAAACCCTGACGCGCGCCGGCGTGGTCGATCCGCCGACGAACACCGCGTGGATCGCCTCGTTATCGTGTGGGTTGAAGGCCTCCAGCAGCGATACGAGCCGACCCGCGGCCAAATCCGCCTCGATCGAGAATCGCCCGACACGGGCGATGCCGACGCCGGCGCGGGCGAGTTGCGCCAGTGCTTCGCCGCTATTCGCCTCGATCGTGCCCGTCACCGCCAGCGCCCGGTCGCGGCCATCCTGGCGGAACGGCCAGCCAGGTTCGGCCCGACGGAAGTTGAAGCTCAGGCAATTGTGGCGCAGCAGATCGTCGGGCACCTGCGGCGTGCCATGCCGTTCGAGATAGTCGGGCGAGGCCACCACGACCCGCCCGGTCTCGCCCAGCTTGCGCGCGGTGAGCGGACTGTCGGCCAACTGCCCGAACCGGATCGCGACGTCCGCCTGCCCGCCCAGCACATCGACGATACGGTCGCTGAGGTTCAGGTCGATCAGGATACCGGGATAGCGCGCGGTGAAATCGCCAAGCAGCGGAACGACGAACAAGCGCCCGTGCGCCAGCGACGCGGTAACGCGAAGCCGGCCGTGCGGGCTTGCCTGGTCGGCAATACTGCCTTCGACCTCCTCCAGATCGGCGAGAATGCGGCGCGCGGCGCGCAGATAGGCCTCGCCTTCCGCGGTCAGCGACAGCGCGCGGGTCGTGCGGACCATCAGCCGCACGCCCAGCCGCGTCTCGATCCGCGCGATGATGCGGCTGACGGCGGATGGCGTCAGCCCGAGTGCGCGGGCCGACGCCGACAGGCTGCCCTGCGACGCGACGCTGGCGAATACCGCCATCTCTCCCGATCGACCGCCGACGTCCATTCGTGCTCCCTATGCAAAGCTGCTGGTCCCATTCTCCCCCTACCGGACGGGCACGCAAGCCATCATTTCATCGGCTGCAACACAGGATCGTTCGTCATGCGCCTCAATCTTCCTCTCTTCGCGCTCGCCATCGGCGCGTTCGGCATCGGCGTGACCGAGTTCGCGCCGATGGGGATGCTGCCCGGCATCGCCGACGACCTCGGCGTTTCCATTCCCGCGGCCGGTCTGCTCGTCAGCGCCTATGCGCTGGGTGTACTGATCGGCGCGCCTTTGATGACGCTGACGACCGGGCGGATCGACCGGCGCACGCTGCTCGTCGGGTTGATGGGCATCTTCACGCTCGGCAATGCGCTGTCGGCACTGGCTGACGGATACTGGACGCTGATGATCGCGCGCATCGTCACGTCGTTCAACCACGGCGCCTTTTTCGGTGTGGGATCGGTCGTCGCGGCGAGCCTGGTCCCGGCGGACAAGCGCGCCGGGGCCGTGGCTGCGATGTTCACCGGCCTGACCGTCGCGACGATCGGCGGCGTGCCGCTGGCGACCTGGGCGGGAGACGTGCTCGGCTGGCGGACCGCTTTCGCAGGCATTGCCGGCGTGGGGGCGGTGGCGATGCTGTCGCTGCGGCTGGCGCTGCCGTCGCTGCCCGTCACCGGCATCAGCGACATGCGCGCGGAATTGCGCGTGCTGACGCAGGCACCGGTATTGGCCGCATTGGGGCTGACCGTCGTCGGGGCCAGCGCGATGTTTACTGTGTTTACCTATATCGTCCCGATCCTGCGCGACGAGACGCACGCCTCGACCGGGTTCGTCACGGGGATGCTGGTGCTGTACGGCATCGGGCTGACGATCGGGAACACGCTGGGCGGGCGGATGGCGGATCGATCGATCGACCGTACTTTGGTCGGCAGCTTCGCGGTCCTCGCTGCGGTGCTGGTGCTGTTTGCCGGCGTGATGCACTGGCCGCTCCCCGTTGCCGGCGCGATCCTGATCTGGGGGATCGCCAGCTTCGCGATCGTCCCGCCGTTGCAGATGCGCGTGATGGAAGCGGCCGGCGACGCACCCAATTTGGCCTCGGCCATGAACATCGGTGCGTTCAACCTGGGCAATGCGATCGGCGCGGCGCTCGGCGGCGGGGTGATCGGCGCAAGACTTGGTCTGCCGGCGGTGTCGCTGGCCGGGGCGGCAATGGCAGCGGCGGCGCTCGTCCTGCTGCTTGCCGTCGGGCGACGTGACCGGGGCGCGGCACGTCACACCAAAGCGACGGCGTAGCGAACCTGACGGGCATGCCCTTACGAACCCAATGCCGAACCGGTCGCCTCTTTCAAAGGCTTATTCTCGTCCATCAACCGATACAGAATCGTAGCCTCGTCCCGATAGATGGGAACCAGTCCCGAATGACGTGGCCGCGATTGCGGGGCGAAGTGAAACAACCATAGGTAGTCGAAGTCACAACGTGGCAGCTGGGCGATACGTTTCGCCAGCACCGGTCCCAGCCCGGTGCATTCGGGGTCGGTAACATATTGCGCCGGGTCGCCGTTGAACGTCGTGCCGGCGGCATGTTCGGCATGAAGCAACTGGCCGCCGGGTATGCTCCACTGGGTGTTGATGAACGCGTCGCGTCTGACCAATGCGAGCGACGGCAGATGTTCGATCCGCGACATCCGCCAGTTCGCTGGAAGGCACGGTATCCCGACGAGCACCGCAATCCGCGCGCCGCGTTCGATATGGCTGACGGGCAGGAGATGGCGGCTATAGGCCGTTTGATACTCCAAATAGCCCACGGCCGACACCATCATGCGGAGCGCAAACAGCAATGCAAAGGCGATGGGCACGATCCGCGTCACCCGAGCGCATGCGAAATCGACAGGCAAGCGAACGCTCAGGATCGCCGCGATGAACAGGAATGGAAAGATCCGCGCGTCCGCATAGCCCGAACCGAACAGTTGATAGGGGATGACCACCAAAGCGACGGCGAACAGCATCGCGGCCATGCCGAAACGCGAGTCCATTCCCGCGCGCCCCTTGTACAAACCGAACGCTATAAGGCCCAAGGCGGCGACCACCGATGCGATATCCAACGGCATCCACTGGTCTTGAAGGGTGTGAAACCCGTTCTCCAGCTTCCACAGGATCCTGAACCAGCCGACCGTCTCTGCGCCCAGATTCCCCGTTCGGGAGAAAACGAGGACGACCATCACCGCGATCAGGGGCGACGACCGCACGACCGGGGTGGCAAGCGCCCTTACGTATCCCGCATCCCTGTCGCGAAATGCGCGCGACACTTCGTATCCTTCGACCAGGATGCCGAGGATCGCCCAGCCGTAAACGTGGCACACCCAGATGGCGAAACCGATCGGTACGAACAGGACCGACCGCAGCACGTTGCGGTCCTGCAACCTCACCCACCAGGCGAAGGCATGGAACGACAATGCCCCTGCCAGCCAGAAATTCACCATGCCGTATTGATAGGGATAGGCCAAAGCGAACGGCAGGGTCGCGATGGCGGTCGGCGGAACCTCGCCATAAACGGCCTTCGCGGCACGGAATACGCCCCAGATCATCAACGGCGGAAGCAGTGCCGCGACCAGCCATACCGCGCGTTCCAGTCCGAACGACCAGGCCAGCGGCATGATCAGCTGGTCGACGCCCAGATTGCCGATCAGGGCCAGCGATAGCTCCAGTTGCGCGCCAGCACGGCGTTGTGATCGATCTCCAGCGCGACATGATAGCGCCCCATATGACCGATCAGATCGTTCAGCGGCGGGTATCGACGAACCATAAAGGCAGCGTCGACAGGATCATGAATCCGATCATCGTCGACGTCCGCGACCACCAGGGGTTCCGCGCGCGTGACGGGACAAGACGTTGGTCGGGGGACGGTCGCACGGACATCAGGCGTCGCGGAGCCGGGCGGCGCGCAGGTACGGCGGACCGGTCGGGCGCACGGCTTCAGACTGGATATAGAAATGCACCGAGAGCCCCCACGTCGTCGCCATCGCGACCAGAGATGATAAACGCCGATCGGACCCCGGGACACGGTCTTGCTACGCCGCTCCTAGCCGACGCCCGCCCGCGTCGCCAGTGCGTCGAATGCGTCCACCACGACGGGGATCAGCGCATCGGGCAGGTTGTGGCCCATGCCCGGCACCTCGACCAACGTCGCGCCGGGGATCGTCTTCGCGGTGTCCCGCCCGGCGGCGATGCGGACCAGCGGATCGTCGGTGCCGTGCAGCACCGTGGTCGGTGCGGTGATGCGCGCGAGTGCCTTGCGCCGGTCGCCGCTCGCGACGATCGCCGCCATCTGCCGGCCGAAGCCCGCCGGACTGATCGACCGTTTGAGGTCACGCGTCACGTTGGCGCGGATGATCTCCGGATCGACCGGATAACCGGGGCTGCCGATCGTCTGTTCCGCGCGGACGCCGAACGCGATAATCGTCTCCAGATCCTTCGTCTTCGGCCGCTTGGTCAGCACCGCCATCGCCTCGCGGCTGGCGTTCGGCAGCGCGGGATTGCCGGTCGAGGACATGATCGACATCAGCGACAACGTGCGCTCCGGATAGTCGGCGGCGAACGTCTGCGCGATCATCCCGCCCATCGACGCGCCCATGATATGCGCCTTTTCGATGCCCAGCGCATCCAGCAGCCCCGCCGCGTCCGCCGCCATGTCGGACAGCAGATACGGCACTTTCGGCGTGTAGCGGAAGAACCGCGCGACCATCAGCCCGGCGATGTTGGGCACCGGCGCACCGTCCAGCTTGGTCGACAGCCCGATGTCGCGATTGTCGTACCGGATCACGCGATATCCGCGCGCGACCAAGGCCTCCACGAACGGCATCGGCCAGCGCGTCAGTTGCGCCCCCAGCCCCATGATCAGCAGGACGGCCGGATCGCCCTCGCTGCCGTAACTCTCATATTCGATCTCGATGCCGTTCGCCTTGGCCTTCATGGCTTTCTCCTGTCCCGTGGCGCAGCGTCGCAGGTCGCATCGGTCCCGGCAAGCGATATGCCGCGAACCAGTACCCTTATGTGTGTGTCCTACAGGTAACCAGATCGGTTAGTTGGCGAATCGTCCAAACGAGGAGACGACATCATGAGCATCATCGAGGGTATCATCGGTCCGATCGCAAGCCTGATCGACAAGATCATCCCCGATCCCAAGGCGCGGGATGCAGCGAAGCTGGAACTGCTGAAACTGGAGGGCAGCCAGGACATGGAGCAGATCCGTGCGCAATTGTCCGCGATCGTCGCCGAGGCGCAGTCCGCCGATCCGTGGACCAGCCGTGCCCGGCCGAGTTTCCTGTACGTCATGTACGCGCTCTTGCTGTGGGCGATCCCGATGGGCCTGATCGCCGCGGCGCAACCGGCAATGGCGAAGGATATCGCTTCCGGCATGAACGCCTATCTCGCCGGGATTCCCGAACCGCTCTATGCGCTCTTCGGCACCGGCTATCTCGGCTACACCGTCGCGCGCAGCTGGGGAAAGGCGAAGGGCATCGATAAATAGCGATACCGTGTGACTTTGTGTGAACTTCCATCCGCCCGGCCGGGCATATCGTGTGACCTTGTGTGAACTTCGACGATACCCGGCCGGGCCTGTACGTCGTGCGACCGCCTGGGGCGGGGGAGATTGAACCGCTCCCCGCTCTCACCCATATGCCGGGCATGAGCGAAAACATGACGTGGCACGGCACGACGATTCTTTCCGTGCGCCGCAATGGCAAGGTGGTCGTCGCGGGCGACGGCCAGGTGTCGATGGGACAGACGGTGATGAAGCCCAATGCGCGCAAGGTGCGCCGATTGGGCGACGGATCGGTCATCGCCGGCTTCGCCGGCGCGACGGCAGATGCCTTCACCTTGTTCGAACGGCTGGAACGCAAGCTGGAAACGCATCACGGCCAGTTGCTGCGCGCCGCGGTCGAACTCGCCAAGGACTGGCGCACCGATAAATTCCTCCGCAATCTGGAGGCGATGATGATCGTCGCCGACAAGGATATCACGCTGATCCTGACTGGAAACGGCGATGTGCTGGAACCCGAGGCCGGGGTCGCGGCGATCGGCTCTGGTGGCAATTACGCGCTCGCCGCCGCCCGCGCGCTGGTCGATTATGAGCAGGATGCGGAAACCATCTGCCGCAAGGCGATGGCGATCGCGGCGGAGGTTTGCGTGTATACGAACGACCGCCTGACCGTCGAAACCCTGGACGCTGTTGCTTGAAAAAGCCCCTCCCCTTCAGGGGAGGGGTTGGGAGTGGGGAAGTCCAGAACGCTGCACTCCGAAACTGAAGTCATCCCGGCCGCACGGCCCCACCCCAACCCCTCCCCTGAAGGGGGGGCTTGAGAAGAGACAGACATGAACGACGCACTTACCCCGAAAGCCATCGTCCGCGCACTGGACGAACATATCATCGGCCAGACCGATGCGAAAAAGGCCGTCGCCGTCGCGCTGCGCAACCGTTGGCGCCGCCAGCGTCTCGGCGCCGATCTGCGCGACGAGGTGTCGCCGAAGAACATCCTGATGATCGGCCCGACCGGTTGCGGCAAGACCGAGATCAGCCGCCGTCTGGCGAAGCTGGCCGACGCGCCGTTCATCAAGGTCGAGGCGACCAAGTTCACCGAAGTCGGCTATGTCGGGCGCGACGTCGAACAGATCGCCCGTGATCTGGTCGAGGAAGCGGTGCGGCTGGAGAAGGAACGCCGCCGCGTCGCGGTGAAGGACAAGGCGGAGGAAGCGGCGATGGTCCGCCTGCTCGACGCATTGACCGGCAAGGGCGCGAGCGAGGCGACCCGCGCCGCCTTCATGCAGCGCATGCGCGACGGCCATCTCGACCAGACCGAGATCGAGATCGAGCTGGAGGCCGCGCCCAGTATGCCGTTCGACATTCCCGGCGGCGCGCCGCAGATGATCAACCTGTCCGAAATGATGGGCAAGGCGTTCGGCGGCGCGCAGTTGAAGCGCCGCAAGCTGACCGTCCCCGCCGCCTGGGATAAGCTGGTCGAGGAGGAAGCCGACAAAAGGCTGGATCAGGAGGAAGTCAGCCGCACCGCGCTGGCCGATGCCGAAGCGAACGGCATCGTTTTCCTGGATGAAATCGACAAGATCGCGATGTCCGAACATCGCGGGGGCGGTTCTGTCAGCCGCGAAGGCGTGCAGCGCGATCTGCTTCCGCTGATCGAGGGCACCACCGTCGCGACGAAATATGGGCCGATGAAGACGGACCATATCCTGTTCATCGCATCGGGCGCGTTCCATGTCGCCAAGCCGAGCGATCTGCTGCCGGAATTGCAGGGCCGCCTGCCGATCCGCGTGGAACTGAAGGCGCTGACCGAGGCGGATTTCGTCGCGATCCTGTCCGACACCAAGGCATCGCTCCCGGCGCAATATTCCGCGCTGATCGCGACCGAGGGCGTCACGGTCGACTTCACCGAGGATGGCATCGCCGCCGTCGCCCGCATCGCCGCGGAGGTGAATGGCGAGATCGAGAATATTGGGGCACGCCGCCTGCAGACTGTGATGGAGAAACTGCTCGAGGAAGTCAGCTTCGACGCCGAGGATCGCGGTGGCCAGACGGTCACGGTCGATGCCGCCTATGTCGAGAAGCAACTCGCCAGCGTCGCGCGCAACACCGACCTGTCGCGCTTCGTACTGTAATTCGGGTGGCGGGCGTCGTCCGCACGATGGTCGCCCCTAAAGGCCTTTACTCCGGCCACGCCCGCGTTAGCCTCCGCACCGACACATTCCGGGGAATCTTTTCGTGAAGCATCTGATCGCCGCCTGCCTGATCGCTGTTGTCGCCATCCCGGCGCTGGCGCAGGAGGCGCCGAAGCCCCCGTCGCCGCGAAGAAGCCGTACAAGGTCACCTCCCCCAACGGCACGCGCGACGACGAATATTACTGGCTGCGCGACGATACCCGCAAGAATCCGGAGATGCTTGCCGCGCTGAATGCGGAAAACGCCTATGCCGATGCGGTCCTCGCGCCGACCAAGGCCTTGCAGGATACGCTGTACAAGGAAGTCGTCGGGCGCATCAAACAGGATGACAGTTCCGTTCCTTATAAGGAACGCGGCTATTATTATTACTCGCGGTTCGACACGGGCGCGGATTACCCGGTAACGGCGCGGCGTAAGGGCAGCGTAAGCGCGCCTGAGGAAGTGCTGCTCGACCAAGCCAAAATGGCGGTGGGCAAGGGCTTCTTCTCTGTCGGCAGCAGCACGGTCAGCCCCGACAATAGCCTGCTCGCCTGGGCGGAGGACGTGGTCGGGCGCCGGCAGTTCGTGCTGAAGTTCAAGGATATCGCGACGGGGAAGCCGCTCGCGGATGAGATCCCGAATGTCCAGCCAGGGGCGGTCTGGGCGGACGACAACAAGACGGTCCTGTATGTCGAGAAGGATCCGGTCACCTTGCTCAGCAAGCGCGTCAAGGCGCACGTATTGGGCACCCCCGCCAGCGCCGACCGCCTCGTCTACGAGGAAAAGGACGACAGCTTCTATCTCGGCCTGTGGCGCACGACGGACGATAAATATATCTGCGTCGGCGTCGAAAGCACGGTCAGCGCGGAACAGAGTTGCGCCCTTGCGACTACCCCCGCGACGCTGACGATGATCGCACCGCGTGAACGCGACGTCCGGTACGAGGCCGATCACATCGGCAACCGCTGGATCGTCAAGACGAACTGGAAGGCGCCGAATTATCGGCTCATGACCGTCACCGATGCGAAGTCCAACGGTACGCGTACCGCTTGGACCGATCTCGTACCCGTCAAGGACGACGTGTTCATCGAAGGCTTCAAGCCGTTCGACGATTTCATCGCGATCGAGGAAAGATCGGGCGGCAACAAGCGGCTGCGCACGCTGACCAATGCCGGCAAGAGCAGCTTCGTTTCGTCCGACGAACCCGCCTATGACATGTCGCTGTCGACCAATGCGGAGCCGAATACGCCTTGGTTGCGCTATACCTATGCGTCGCTGACCACCCCGACGACGACCTATGAGGTCAATACGGCGACGGGCGAACGCCGCACGCTGAAGGTGCAGCCGGTACCGGGCTATGACGCCACGCAATACGTCACCGAACGGGTCTGGGTTCCGGCGCGCGACGGCGCACGAATACCGGTCAGCCTCGTCTACAAGAAGGGGTTCCGGAAAGATGGCCGCGCGGCGATGCTGCAATATGGCTATGGCAGCTATGGCTCCTCGATGGATCCGGCGATGTCGATCCAGACCGTCAGCCTGCTCGATCGCGGGATGGTCTATGCCCTGGCGCATATCCGCGGCGGTCAGGAACTGGGCCGCAAATGGTATGACGACGGCCACATGTTCAAGAAGGTCAACAGCTTCACCGACTTTATCGACGTGACGCGCTGGCTCGTCGCGAACAAATATGCCGCAAAGGACCGCGTCGCGGCGCTGGGCGGCAGTGCGGGTGGCTTGCTGATGGGTGCGATCGCAAACATGGCGCCGAAGGATTACAAGGTCCTGATCGCGCAGGTGCCGTTCGTCGATGTCGTGACTACAATGCTGGATGCCAGCATCCCGCTGACCACCAACGAATATGACGAATGGGGCAACCCGGCGAACAAAGCGTCGTACGATTATATGCTGAGCTATTCGCCCTATGACAACGTCAGGGCGCAGACTTATCCGGCGATGTTCGTCGGCACGGGATTGTGGGATTCGCAGGTTCAGTATTACGAGCCCGCCAAGTGGGTCGCCCGGCTCCGCGCGACCAAGACGGATGCCAACCCCCTGGTCTTCCGCACCAATATGGAAGCGGGGCACGGCGGTAAATCCGGCCGCTTCCAGCGGTACAAGGACGGTGCCGAATATAGCGCGTTTATGCTGACACAGTTGGGCGTCGAGAAGTAACCGGGCCGGGCGACGCGGCGCCTAACCTTTGAAGCCGTCCTTGCCCCGGCGGCGTTCGGCAAGCTGGTCGACGGACGATGCACGCAGGAACGGGTTGGTCGCCAGTTCCTTCGCGATCGTCGTCGGCACGGTCGGCTCGCCTGCCGCACGTTGACGCGTCACTTCTTCTAGCCGTTCGGCGATCGCAGGATTGTCGGGCTCCGCGGTGACGGCATAGCGCGCGTTCGAGGCGGTATATTCGTGAGCGCAGTACACCACCGTCTCGGCGGGCAGCGCCGCAAGCCGCTGCATGTTCCCGAACATCTGCGCCGCATCGCCCTCGAACAGCCGGCCGCATCCCATTGCGAACAAAGTGTCGCCGGTGAAGATCACGGCGTCGTCGGGCAGATGGAAGACGATATGCCCAGCGGTGTGGCCGGGCGTCTCGATAACCGTCGCGACGTGCGCGCCGAGCCGCACCGTGTCACCCTCCGCCACACGGACATCGAGCGTCGGAATGCGCTCCGCCTCCGCCGCGGGCCCGGTCACGACCGCATTGTGCGCCGCCTTGATCTCCGCATTGCCGCCGGTGTGATCGGGGTGCCAGTGCGTGTTCCAGATCTGGCCGATCGTCCATCCGCGCCGGTCCGCCTCGGCCAATACGGGAGCCGCTTCCGACGGATCGACCACCATCGTCTCGCCTGATGCGGGTTCGTGGACCAGCCAGATGTAATTGTCGCTCAGCGCCGGGATGCGGACGATGTCGAAGTTGGTCATGCGGATGCTCCTTCCAACGCCGCCTCACCAAGGCGACGGGTTATCGTTTCGGCCGGTTCGGCACGGGCCAGCGCAACGCCTTGTCCGGCCCAAAGCGGCGAATAATCGCCGCGCCCTTCGGCTTCCGCCTTCGCCCGCAGCGGGGCCAGCGCAGCGCTGGCATATGGGAAGGGTGGCGCGGCGTCGTTCACCGCGCCCAGCGTTTCGATCAGCCGGTTGCGCAAGCCGCGCGCCAGACGGCCAGAGAAGAGGTTCGTGAAGACGCTGTCATCCGCGGTCGCCTCGGTCAGGCGGGTGCGGTGCGCTTGGCTGGTCATGGTTTCGGGCGATAGGAGATAGGCAGTGCCGGCCTGAACGGCGGAGGCGCCAAGCGCCATCGCCGCCCGGACGCCCCGCTCATCCCCGATCCCGCCCGCCGCGATGACCGGCACGTCTACCGCATCGACTATCGCGGGCAGCAGCGATGAAAGGCCGACCGGGTGATGGCCGAACAGGAAGTGTCCGGCATGCCCGCCCGCCTCGAACCCCTGCGCAATCATGGCATCGCAACCCCGCGCCGCCAATGCCTGCGCTTCGTCCACATTGGTCGCATTGCCGAATACCCGCGCGCCGGCGGCCCTGATCCGCTTAAGAAACCAGTCCTCTGGCAGGCCGAAGTGGAAGCTAACGATCTCGGGCCCGACCCGTTCGACGACCTGCATCATCGCTTCATCGAACGGACGGCGCAGCGGTGGAGCATCGATCCGAAAATCCAGCCCTTCCGCCGCATAGAATGGCGCCAGCGTCTTCAGCCACGCCGTCTCGTCCGGCGCAGGAGGCAAATCGTGACAGAAAAAGTTGAGATTTATCGGGCCGGGCCCGCTTGCCCGGATCGCATCGACCTCCGCCATCACCTGCTCGCCGGTGAGCGTCGCACAGGCGAGCGAACCGATGCCGCCGGCGCGCATAGCGGCGATCGCCAGGCGACTACCGGCGAACCCCGCCATCGGCGCCTGTACGACCGGCAGCCGCGCCCCGGTCATGTCCAGGAACGCAGCCACCGACATGCTTACCACTCGCCGATATTGGGCATCGACTTCCACGGTTCGGCCGGTTCCAGCACGCCGTCCTGCAGGATCTCGATCGAAATATTATCGGGGGTGCGAACGAACGCCATGTGACCGTCGCGCGGCGGCCGGTTGATCGTGACGCCGCCATCCATCAGCCGCTGGCACGTTTCGTAGATATTCTCGACACGGTAGGCGAGGTGCCCGAAATTGCGGCCCCCGGTATAGGCTTCCGCCTCACCGTCTTCCTTCGGCCAATTGTAGGTCAATTCGACCTCAGCCTGGGCACGCTCGCCGGGGGCGTTCATATCCTCGGGGGTGGCAAGGAAGATCAGGGTGAAGCGGCCCTGCTCGCTTTCCATCCGGCGAACCTCCTTCAAACCGAGCAGTTCGAAGAACCGGATCGTCGCGTCCGGATCGGTGACGCGGATCATGGTGTGCAGATATTTCATCGATACGGCTCCGTTTGCAGCGTTGCGCACCAGATAGGGCCTGCGATCTCGCGCCGCCACTATGCCGTTGATGTCAGGGCGTTGCCTTGGGAAGGAATTGCGCCAACGCCGCCTGTGCGCTCTTGCCTGCCGGGGCATCCGGCGCGATCGCGACCGCGCGTTTCCATGCCTCCTTCGCGCCGGCCTCGTCACCACCCAGCGCCGCGATATTACCTGCCTCCAGCTGCACCGATGCGTCATCGCCGGACCGGCGGAGCGCCTCCGCAATGTCCTTCTTCGCCCGCGGCAGATCGTCCATCCGACGCGCAAGCGTTGCCGACAACAACCAGGCGAGCGGGTCCGCCGACGCAGTGGTCAGCGCCTGATCGATATCGCCACGCGCGCTCTCCAGCTCGCCATTGGCAACCTGCGCGCGGGCATGATCCAGATAGACTTCGCCGAGTTCGAGCCCGGTCAACGTGCCCCCGGCAAGAGCCGCATCCAGCGCGGCGCGTGCCTTGTCGCTCGATTTCGCCGCCAGCCACGCATTCCCGGCCTGCGCCCAATAGGCGGCGGAACGACCATCCTTGGCGAGTTCGGCCGCGCGGGCCGCCGCTTCGAACTCCATCGCCGCAGCGTCCAGTTTTCCCGCATTGGCATAAGCGACGCCGAGGCATTGCCGCGCGAGAACCCCGCCACCCGACAGCCGCCAGCGCGATCCTTCCTCTATCCCCGCGGCTGGCTTGGTCGTCGCGAGATCCATGCAATGCGTATAACGATCAGTCTGGGCCGGCGGTCCGGCGGACGCCTGGGGGGACTGAATGGCCGCGGTCGTCGCGAGCAGAAGGGTCAGGATCATAAGCGGGCTATCACATCCTCCGCCGCACCCACGATCACCGCGATGTCGGCATCGCGCGACAGGCGGTGGTCGCCGTCCTTTATCAACACCGTCTGCACATCGGCTGAACGCAGCAGTTCCGCGAGCCGAACCGTTCGCATGTAGGGGACGTCGCGATCGAGTTGTCCCTGCACCAGCCGGACGGGTACATCGATTCCGATCTGCGCGAACATCAGCCGGTTGGCTTCTCCGGACGTCCAGAAGGCGTTGGTATACAGCGTCGGCTCCGGCCCATAAGGCGACGGGCGCGTCACGCGACCTTGTCCGAGGATCGCAATCTTTTCCTCCGTCGTGAAACCCCAGTCGGTGAAATCCGGAGCGGGTGCCACGCCGACCAGCCCCGCAACCAAATCCGGACGGTCGCGCGCAACCAACAGCATGATCCACCCGCCGAGCGACGAGCCGACGAGAATTGCGGGCCCCTTCGCCAGTCGTTCGAGCATCGCGATCGTATCGTCGCGCCAGTCGGCCAGCGTCTGATCCTCGAACTGCCCCCCACTTTGTCCGCAACCGCCATAGTCGAACCGGAGAAACGCGCGGCCCTGCGCCTTCGCCCATGCCTCCAGCGCGAGCGCCTTAGTGCCGGTCATGTCGCTGGCATAGCCCGGCAGGAAGACGATGGTCGGTCCGGTGCCTTCGGTATGATGGTAGGCAAGGGTGGGGCGGGGCGCGGGGCCGCTGCGATCGGGTTCGGTCATCTTGGGCATTTAGGGCAGGGGGACGAATTTTGCATCCCTGCGCATTTCGCCCATCCGGTCAGAAGCGGAAGCGTGGTTTCTCGACGTCGCGATCGTTGGCACAGATCGATCGCAGCGCCTGCCACTGCATCGCATCCAGGGCCGGGGTATAGGGCCCTCGCGCGCTGGCGGCGAATGCGGTTGCGCGATCGCTGGAGACCGGATGGCTGGCGAGGTAGTTCGTCATCTGCGCAAGGCGTGACCCGCTTTCCTTCGCCTTCCCCGATAGGCGGCGGAAGAAGTCCGCGGTCGGGATCGGGGTGATCCGTGCGGTCTTCAGCGCGGCGATCGAAAACTGGTCGGCGCGGGTCTCGGCGCCGCGGGAGTAAGACGAGGCGAGCAGCGTATTGGTATACCCCCCGATATTACCGTCCAGTCCGCCCAATAGAACGCTGAGGCCGATTTGACGAAGTAGCGACTCCATGACGTCGCGATGTCTCGCATGGCCGATTTCATGGCCGATAACTCCGGCAAGCTCGTCAGGTGATTTCGCCGCGCGCACCAGTCCGTCGAACACGACGATCCGCCCGCCCGGCAGGGTCACGGCATTGACCAGCGGCAGGTTCACAACGCGCACGTCGATCGCAGCGTCGTTCGGGTCGATCCGCTCGACCAAGGCGGCGAGCGCCTCGGGTCCGGTCCCCGCGTCGCAGGTCCGCCCGCCAAGATCTCCCACCATCAGATCGCCGAGCTTGCGTTCGACGGAGGGCGGAACTGCACGCGCGACGAGCGCCGGTGTCTGGAGAAAGCCGTAGACCACGATACTGGCAACGACCGCCGAGACGCCGATCGCGGGCCACAGGCCGAAACGGTCGACGATCCGCCCGTAACGCTGCGGCGCCGGAAGCAGGGAAGCGATCTCTCCCGGGACCCCGTTTTCGAAGCCGATCCGCCAGCCGGGCCGGCCTTTCAATCCGAACATCACGTCGGTGCCGGTCGCGTCACGTGGCTGCAACTCGTCCAACGGGCGGTCGTCCAGCATTTCGCCGGCAGCGGTCGCGAGAATGAAGCGGTCGCCCGCGATGCTGAAATGGGCATCGCGCCGGACCGCATCGACCCCGTTATAATGCCAGACACGGTTCGTCATCGGATCAGAACGCACCGACGTCGAACGCGTCCAGCAGCCCTTCGCCCTGACGAGCTTCGCGCGTTTTCGATTGGGTAAGCTGATCGAGACGCACGTCCCCGAATGCTTGCAGATGGCGGATGAAGAATGCCCAGTTCCGATACGCGACGAAGATGTACCCGATCCCGAAGGTCAGAAAGATGAGCGCGATCGACCCGAGCATCAACTTGATCCAGTCCATCGTGGTGGCGGTGAAACCGAACTCCAGTTCACCGAGCGTCAGATTGCCGATCACTTCCTTAAAATAGGCCGAATAGAAGATCAGCGCGATGACGCCGAGAACGCCGTAGAACATGAAGACGAAGACGAACCCGATCAGGAAGATCGTTGCCTGACCCGGCATAGCGCTCATGGTTGCGCCAAGCCCGACCAGCGTGCCGGCCCCGATGAAGACGGCGACGAACACGAAGATCGGTACCAGATAGAAGAGCAGGAAACGGAGCATCAAGGGGCCGGATTTCGCCGCCGAGTTGAAGCGCATCGGACCAAAGCTCATCTTGTTCCAGCGTTCGTTCCACAGGCTCGTCATCGACCAGGGAATCAGCAGACCCAAGGCCAGGCTGCCGACGATGGTGCGCCAGAGATATTGCCCGCCATAGCCCAGTCCCTGATCGTCGCTGCCGCCCCGGATTCCGTGCCAGAACGTCCGGCTCAGGCGATACCGGAGCGCACGGAAGATCGCGATGCCCAGCATGTACAGAATCAGCAGGTACAGGCCGAACATCATGAGGCCTGCCATGCCGGGGTGACCGCGTAACACCACGCCCTGGATGATCAGGTTTATGAGGCCGAAGGGCAGGAAAACCAGCACGATGGCAAGTATGTATCCGATAAAGAGTTCCAGCCCGGTGCCGGTCCATTCCAGTCGATCGTCGATGAAGCGGGTGCTGCCCCAAAGATAACGCCGAACCCGCGTCCGTGCCCAGAAGGAATACAGGCCAAGCGTGACGATCGTCAGTGCGAGGTTGGTGAAGGCGATCGGCGCGAATTCACGCCACGTGCCATGGAAGGCGAACGCACCTCCGCCGGTATCCGGATCATTGCTCATCGATATGTCCCCCAGCCCGGTGGCAAGAGATCGAAAGCGGCGGGGCCAGTCAATGCGCGTTTTGCAAGACGATGAGAAATCGAGCGGCCGGATGGCGTTCGGGGATCGGAACTTATCCTCAAACCGCCTTGGTCGGGCTGGTGAAAATGTCCTCGATGGCAAGGTCGAACAATTCGGCGATCCGGAACGCCAGGGGCAGGGACGGATCGTATCGTCCGGTCTCGATCGCGTTCACGCTTTGACGGGAGACTTGCAGCCGGTCGGCGAGATCCCCCTGGCTCCAGTCGCGTTCGGCGCGCAGCACTTTGAGACGGTTCTTCATGTCCGGCTCGCTCTACGATCGAACGCGTTGATGCAGGATCCGAGACCCAGCCCGGCGAACCACAGGACCGCGATGTAATATGCGTCGATATGCCCGACGAGTTCGAAGTTCTCGAGAAAGCCCCAGATCGTCGCGATGCTGAGCGCGAACCCGCTGGCGATAAGGACCTGGCGACCGGTCATCATGCGCACATATTCATCCTGTTCCTCGATCAGATACCGGCCCATTGCAAAGAAAATCCCCATGATCGGAAGCGCCGGCAGGATCGCCGCGAAATAGGTCATCGGGCTTGCAAGGAGGTGATTTTTGAAAGCGTAGATCGAACCCATGAGGAACACGGCGTACGCGGCGCTGAGGATGACCACGCTGACATTGTACCGGCGTAGGGCGGGCGAGATGTTTCGTTTCATGGTAATAGGTCCTTTCTATCTTGTAACGTACCCTTTACATCTAGCTTGCGTTGCCTGTCAATGACCCTTTCCAAAAAGTATGGGTAGAACGACATCGGGTTGGAGTCTGGCGTCCGCGGCGCTCGCCAAGGCGAAGAGCAGGCAGTAACACCGAGACCATGAGACTCCCGCTGTTTGCGCTACTCCTGTTTCTGGTCGCCTGCGCGCCGCGAGCGAGCGTCGGCAATGAGGACGACGATATGTTGAACGTCACGAGCGAACCGATGAAGCCCGGCACGCGTCCGGTCCAGATCGGCGAGGGGGGACCGGCCTTTGCGGCATGCGCGACGGTTGGGCGCGTGGTGAACATCTCCGCCACGGGCGAGACATATCTACCGGTGCGGGCGGCGCCGTTCCTGGAGGCGGACGAGGTGTCGCGATTGCCGAACGACACGCGATTGCTGGTCTGTACGCGATCAATCGATCAGCGCTGGCAGGGCGTCGTCGTGCCGCCGGCGGATCGGCCGGGCACGGATTGCGGTGTCAGTGCACCGGTTGCATCGCGGCAACCCTATTCGGGACCATGCGTCAGCGGTTGGGTGGCCAGTGCTTTCGTCCGGGCGGTCGCGAACTGACGGCGACCGCCGGTGCTTCCGACACCTTAGCCAGCAAAGGCTTCCAGCGAGGCAAACAAGGACGGGACCTGGGGATCCCAGCTGTGCCGCGGGCCGATCGTCATTCCGCCATCCACCGTGATGTGCGTGCCGGTGACGAAGCTGGCGTCGTCGCTTGCCAGATAGGCTACGGCCGCGGCGATATCCTCCGCCCGGCCGGCGCGTTGCAATGGCTGCGCCCGCGTGGCGATATGACCGATCGCGCCGTTGGCCTGCGTGCGCTTGTCGCCCGAGATACCAAGCGCCGAGGTGAAGATGTTCGTCGTGATGAAGCCGGGGCACACCGCATTGACGCGGATATCGTAGCGCGAGAGATCGGCA
Organism: Sphingomonas aliaeris; assembly: GCF_016743815.1. NCBI lineage: Bacteria > Pseudomonadati > Pseudomonadota > Alphaproteobacteria > Sphingomonadales > Sphingomonadaceae > Sphingomonas > Sphingomonas aliaeris. The sequence goes on from NZ_CP061035.1 coordinate 307,414, forward strand.
GCGGCCATCGTCGTGAGATGCAGCACGCCCGCCTTGGCGACGGAATAGGCCGTCGGCGCGGCCCCCGTTTGTAAAGCTGCGATGGACGCGGTGTTGACGATCGCGCCGCCACCGCGCGCGATCATCAGCGGCGCGGCGTATCGTATCCCGAGCGCGACCGATCGCAGCAACAGCGCCTGGGTGCGATCCCAGTCGTCCGGGCTGATCTGATCGATCGGATCGCGCGATCCGCCCGCGCCGGCATTGTTGAAGACGACGTTCAAGCCGCCGGCTGCGTCGGCCGCCTGCATCAGGGCTTCGATATCATCCGCCTGCATCACGTCGGTGCGCTGGAAATGGATGCGCCCGTTGCTCGTTTCCGCAAGATCGCGGCCGCCGGCTTCGTCGATATCGCCGATCCAGACTTGGGCGCCCTCTTCTGCGAGGCGCAGCGCGGTAGCCTTGCCGATTCCCGACGCGCCCCCGGTCACCACGGCATTCTTGCCAGCGAAACGCATCGCATTCTCCCGTCGAGCTTATCGTGTATGAGGTTTTGCATAGCATAGTATGGCGTTCTGCCGGGTCAACGCCGGGCTTTTGGAATTTCGGGTAGGGTGCAGGCTTGCCGTGTGCGGCGTGCATCTCTAACCGTCGTCCCAGCGAATGTCGCCAGCGACGGCATGACGGAGAGGTAATCCAATGGCACTCGACCCCGAAACTTTCGACGCCCTGATCGACACGGTGCGCCGGTTCGTCGCCGAACGGCTGCGCCCGTTGGAAGGGGCCGTCGAGGAGGCGGACGCGATCCCGGCGGATGTCGTTCAGGAGATGCGCGACATGGGCCTGTTCGGCCTGTCGATCGCGGAGGAATATGGCGGTCTCGGCCTGACGATGGCGGAGGAAGCGCGGGTCGCGATTGAACTGGGGCGCACGACCCCGGCGTTCCGGTCCACGTTCGGCACCAATGTCGGCATCGGTTCTCAGGGACTGGTCATGTCCGGCAATGACGACCAGAAAGCGTCGTGGTTGCCACGGATCGCGAGCGGCGAGATCATCACCAGCTTCGCGTTGACCGAACCCGATGTCGGTAGCGATTCCGGTTCGGTGAAGACGCGGGCGGTGTTCGACGGACAGTCCTATCGCCTGTCGGGGACGAAGCGCTACATAACCAATGCCGACAAGGCGGACCTGTTCACGGTGATGGCGCGGACCAGCGACGACCCCGGCGCGCGCGGCGTTTCCGCTTTCCTCGTTCCGCGCGATCTTGCCGGGGTCTCGATCGGCGAACCGGAACGGAAAATGGGTCAACGGGGTGCGAAGGTCGCGGACGTGATTTTCGACGATGTCGTTGTTCCGGCGGAGAATAGGCTGGGTGCGGAGGGCGAGGGGTTCAAGATCGCGATGCGCGTGCTGGACCGTGGACGGCTGCATATCAGCGCCGTGTGCGTCGGCGTGGCGGAGCGACTGATCGCAGACTGCGTCGCCTATGCGACCGAACGCAAGCAGTTCGGCAAGCCGATCGCGGAGCACCAGCTGATCCAGGGCATGATTGCGGATTCCAAGACCGAGGCTTTGGTCGCGCGCGCCATGGTGCTGGAGACGGCGGCGGCGAAGGATGCGGGCAAGGACGTGGTGATGGAAAGCGCCGCGGCAAAGTATTTCGCGTCCGAGATGGTCGGCCGCGTCGCCGATCGCGCCGTCCAGATATTCGGCGGCGCGGGCTATATCGCGGATTACGGGATCGAGCGGCTGTACCGCGACGTGCGGCTGTTCCGCATCTACGAAGGGACGAGCCAGATCCAGCAGATCATCATCGCGCGCGAGACGATCAAGCGCGGGGGGTGATGCTTCGATCGACGGATTAGCACGAAGGTACGGCGGAATTGAGCGGGACCAGGGCGGTCCGGCGCTTTTCTTGAGACACACTGCCCCTCTCCCAACCCTCTCCCCGAGGGGAGAGGGCTTTTCGGAGAGAAATATGGATACGACGAACCTTTTCCGTCTCGACGGGCGTACGGCGCTGATCACGGGCGGATCGCGCGGGATCGGGAAGATGATCGCGGCTGGCTTCATCGCTCAAGGAGCGACGGTGTACGTCTCCTCACGCAAGGCAGAGGCCTGTTTCGAAACGGCGAAGGAGCTGGGCGAGCGCTGCATTCCGTTGCCGCAGGACGTATCGACCGTCGCCGGGTGCCGCGCACTGGCCGAGCAATTGGCGGAACATGCCGACAGCCTGGATATCCTCGTCAACAATGCCGGTGCAGCCTGGGGGGAACCCTTCGAGGTGTTCCCGGAAAAGGGCTGGGACAAGGTGATGGACCTGAACGTCAAGTCGCCGTTCTTCCTGACGCAGGCGCTGCACGAGGCGTTGAAGAAAGCGGCGCGGCCGGATCGTCCGTCCAAGGTGATCAACATCACCTCGATCGACGGTCAACGACTGAACCCGTGGGACACGTACAGCTATCACGCGTCCAAATCGGCGCTGATCTACCTGACCAAGCGGATGGCGGCGCGGCTGGTGTCGGATTCGATCAACGTCACGTCGATCGCGCCGGGTGCGTTCGCCAGCGAGATGAACAAGGCGGCGCGCGATCACGGGTCGGAGATCGCCAAGGGTATTCCGGCCAAGCGCATCGGCGTGGACGAGGATATGGCCGGCACAGCGATCTATCTCGCCAGCCGGGCCGGGGATTATGTGATCGGCGACACGATCACGGTCGATGGCGGCCTGGTGCACGCGGCACTGGGGACATCGATCGACGCCTGAGCGATCAGGTCGTGGCCTGAGGGTGGTGGGGGACGAGGATCATCGTATCCCCCCTCCACCCGCCAGGATTTGAGGCGGGAGAGGAAGTTCATCCCGATCACGCTCATGTCGCCGAACGCGGGCGACACGACGACCGGCAGGTCACGCGCGACGACATTGCCGATGCGCAGTTCCGGGATCGTGGATGTGCGCGCGCGGACCGAGCCGTTGGCGGTCTGCAACAGCACCGGCATCGCGGGCGCTTCCACGTCGAGGCCAGCGGTCACGGCGCTCTTCGTCGATAGTGCGGTGATCGTCGCGCCGCTGTCGATCAGCATCCGCTGCTTCGTATCGCCGATCTTCACGGTGACCCAGAAATGGCCGTCGCGCGACATGGGCACGCGAAGCTCGCCGCCGACCGCCTGTTGCGCGCGCGGATCGCGTCCGAACAATTCCCCCAATCGCGCGAACCGCGGATCATATTGCGCCCGATCCTTGATCACCGGGATCAGGATAGCAAGCGCGACCCCGGCCAGTGCGAGCGTCAACAGATTGCCGACGATGCGAAACCGGCGTGCGGCGACGACCAGCATGATGCCCGCCGCGATCAGGACGTAGAAAGGCACGTTGCCGCTGGTGAGGTTGGTGAAGGTGTCGGTCACTTCCGCCAATATGGGTGCGGCGTGGCGGGTTGGAAGTGGTTGGGGTCTATTGTGGTGGGTCTGTTTCTCGACTTCGCTCGAAAAGAACGGGGGGTGGGGGCGCGGCCGTCGCTGGGCCCCCGCTTCGATAAACTCAGGGCGAACGGTCAGTTTTGTTCGGCCTCATGTCATCTCGCGATGATCGCACCCGGCGTCAGCGGGCGATGCCCCCTGCCGCCAGCACCGCGAGCGTGACCAGTTCGCTGGCGGTCGAGGTCATCGGGGCGATCTGGACGGGTTTTTCCATGCCGATCAGCATCGGGCCGATCATCGCGTCGCCACCGAGTTCGCGGAGCAGCTTGGCGGAGATGTTGGCGCTTTGCAGGCCGGGCATGATCAGCACGTTGGCCGGGCCGGACAGGCGCGCGAAGGGGTAGTTCGCAAGCTGTTTCGGGTTGAGCGCGACGTCGGGGGCCATTTCGCCTTCATATTCGAAGCTGACCTGACGTGCGTCGAGCACCGCGACGGCGGCACGGATGTTTTCCAGCCAATGGCCTTCGGGGTTGCCGAAGGTGGAATAGCTGAGGAACGCGACGCGCGGTTCGTGGCCCATGCGGCGGGCGACGGCGGCGGTCTGTTCGGCGATGTCGGCGAGTTCCTCCGCGCTCGGGCGCTCGTTGATCGTCGTGTCGGCCATGAACACGGTGTGCGTCTGGCCGACCATCAGGTGGATGCCGAACGGGATCCGCCCCGCCTCCGGATCGATCACGCGGCGGACCTCGCGCATCGTGTGCGCATAGGTGCGAGTGATACCGGTGATCATCGCGTCGGCATGGCCGAGCTGGAGCAGGACCGCGCCGAAGATGTTGCGATCCTGGTTGATCATCCGTTCGCAATCGCGACGCAGATAGCCGCGGCGTTGCAACCGCTTGTACAGGAAATCGACCATCTGCGGCACGAGCGGCGAATTGCGGCTGTTGTGCAGTTCGTATTGGCTCGGGTCCGATACGCCGAGCGCCTTGAGCCGTTCGGGCACGTCGTCGCGACCGACCAGCACCGGCGTGCCGTAGCCGCCGTCCTTGAACGCGATCGCGGCGCGCAGCACGACTTCCTCCTCGCCCTCCGCGAACAATACGCGCTTGGGATGCGCGCGTGCGCCTTCATAGGCGAGGCTCAACACCGAGGTGGTCGGGTTCATCCGGGCGCGCAGCGCGGTGCGGTACGCGTCCATGTCGAGGATCGGCTTGGTCGCCATGCCCGAATCCATCGCCGCCTGCGCGACCGCGCTCGGCACGATCTCCATCAGGCGCGGGTCGAACGGCGCCGGGATGATGTATTCGGGGCCGAACTGGTGCCGGACGCCATAAGCGATCGCGACTTCCTCCGGCACCTGTTCGCGCGCCAGAGCGGCGATGGCGTTGGCGGCGGCGATCTTCATCGCATCGTTGATCTGCGTCGCGCGGACATCCAGCGCGCCGCGGAACATGAACGGGAAGCAGAGCACGTTGTTGACCTGGTTCGGATAATCCGACCGTCCCGTCGCGACGATCGCGTCGGGGCGCGCCGCCTTGGCGAGTTCGGGGCGGATTTCGGGTTCCGGATTGGCCATCGCGAAGATGATCGGGGCGGGGGCCATGTGCTTGACCATTTCCGGCTTGAGCGCGCCGGCTGCGGACAGGCCGAGGAACACGTCGGCGCCGTCCAGCGCCTCCTGCAGCGTCCGGCGGCTCGTCTTCGCGGCGTGCGCGGACTGCCACTGATTGACGTCCTCACGACCCTGATAGATCACGCCCGTGCGGTCGCACATGATGACGTTGTCGTGGCTGACACCCATCGCCTTCATGAGTTCGGTGCAGGCGATCGCGGCGGCACCGGCGCCGTTCACCGCGACCTTGATATCCTTCAGCTCGCGCCCGGTGAGCAGGCAGGCGTTGATCAACCCGGCGGCGGTGATGATCGCGGTGCCGTGCTGGTCGTCATGGAAGACGGGGATGTTCATGCGTTCGCGCAAGGCTTGCTCGATGATGAAGCATTCCGGCGCCTTGATATCTTCCAGATTGATGCCGCCGAAGGTCGGCTCCATCAATTCGATCGCATCGATCAGGCGGTCCACATCCTCGCTCTTCAATTCGATATCGATCGAGTCGACGTCGGCGAAGCGTTTGAACAGGACGGCCTTGCCCTCCATCACCGGCTTGGAGGCGAGCGCGCCGAGATTGCCCATGCCGAGGATCGCGGTGCCGTTCGAGATCACCGCGACGAGATTGCCCTTCGCGGTATAGTCATAGGCGGTCGCGGGGTCGTCGGCGATGGCCTGCACCGGCACGGCGACGCCGGGGGAATAGGCCAGCGCCAGATCGCGCTGCGTGGCCATCGGCTTGGAAGCGATGATCTCGATCTTGCCCGGGCGGCCTTCCGAATGGAACAGCAGCGCCTCGCGCTCGGAGAATTGCAGGTTCGTATCGTCGGACATTCGCTTCCTTCCCGGCTCGGCCCCTCTTTAGGTTTCCAACGCCGAGAATGGAACCGCCTTACGGCGTGTCCGGGCCGGAACGGGGGCCATTGCGGGATGGAAGCGCGCGCCGTAACCGGAGCCGATGTCCCCCACTTCGACTCCTTCGGCCCCGACGCCGATGATGGCGCAATATCTGTCGCTGAAGGCGGAAGCGGAAGATTGCCTGCTTTTCTACAGGATGGGCGATTTCTTCGAGATGTTTTTCGAGGATGCGAAGATCGCCGCCGCGTGTCTGGACATCGCGCTGACCGCGCGCGGCGAGCATGACGGCGTGCCGATCCCGATGTGCGGCGTGCCGGTACATTCGGCCGAAGGATATCTGGCGCGGCTGATCAAGGCGGGGCACCGCGTCGCGATCGCCGAGCAGATCGAAAGCCCGGCGGAAGCGAAGAAGCGCAGCGGCAAGACTTTGGTCGGCCGCGCGATCATCCGCGTGGTGACCGCAGGCACGCTGACCGAAGAGGCGCTGCTGGATGCGCGGGCGGCGAACTGGTGCGTTGCGGTGGGCGAGGCGGCGGGCGGAGTTGCGATCGCCGCCGCCGATGTCTCGACCGGGCGGTTCGAACTGATCGAATGCAGCGCGAGCGGGCTGGGCGCGGAACTGGCGCGATTGTCGCCGGCCGAGACGATCGCGTCGGAGGCGAGCGCGTTCGGCGAGGCGGCGACGATGCTGCGGCCGAAAGTGGATTTCGACAGCGGGGCGGCAGAACGGCGGATCAAGGGTCTTTACGGCGTGGCGACGTTGGACGGGTTCGGGCAGTTCAGCCGTGCCGCGCTGGCGGCGGCGGGCGGGCTGATCGGATATCTGGAGCATACTGCCAAGGGATCGCTGCCGTTCCTGCGCCCGCCGCGCATCGCGCATGCGACCCAGGCGATGGCGATCGATGCGGCGACGCGGGAAAGCCTGGAGCTGACGCAAACTGCGACAGGTGCGCGCAAGGGCAGTCTGCTGGATGCGATCGACCGCACGGTGACGGGCGGCGGTGCGCGGTTGCTGGCGGCGGACATCGGCGCGCCGCTGATGGCACGCGAGGGAATCGAGGCGCGACTGGATCTCGTGCAACTGCTCGCCGAGGATGGGCATCTGCGCGATACGCTGCGCACTACGCTGCGCGGGCTGGCGGATATCGGGCGTGCGCTGGGGCGGCTGGCGGCGGGGCGAGGCAGTCCGCGCGATCTCGGGCAATTGCGCGACGGGCTGGACGGCGCGTGGCGGCTGGGCGAGCGGCTGGACGGGATCGCGACGCCGCCCGTGCTGCTGACCGCGCTGGCGCCGCAACTGCGCGGGCACGGGGCGCTGATCGACCTGCTGACGCGGGCGCTGGTGCCGTCGCCGCCGATCGATGCGGCGCAGGGCGGCTATATCGCGGCGGGCTATGACGCGGCGCTGGACGATCTGCGCGATGCGGGCGCCGGCGGGCGGCGTGCGATCGCGGCGCTGGAGGCGGAGTATCGCGCGCGCACCGGTATCGCCGCGCTGAAGATCAAGCATAACGGCGTGCTCGGCTATCATATCGAGGTGGCGGCGAAAAATGCCGATACGCTGATGAAGCCGGACAGCGGCTTCACGCATCGCCAGACGATGGCCGGGGCGGTGCGCTTCAATGCGCCCGACCTGCACGACGTGGCACAGAAGGTCACGCAGGCGGGGGCGCATGCGCTGGCAGCGGAAGCGGCGCATCTGGAGGATCTGACCGCCGCGGCGCTGGAGGGGCGGGAGGCGATCGCCGCGACGGCGGACGCGCTGGCCCGGCTGGATGTCGCCGCGGGACTGGCGGAACGCGCGGTGGAGGGGGCTGGGCGCGGCCAGCTTTGGTCGATCATGCCTGTTTCGAGATCGTCGGCGGGCGGCATCCGGTGGTCGAGGATGCGCTGGCGAAGCGTGCCGAGCGCTTTGTTGCGAACGATTGCACGCTGTCGGAGGACTCGCGTTTGTGGCTGGTGACCGGGCCGAACATGGGCGGCAAATCCACGTTCCTGCGGCAGAATGCGTTGATCGCGGTACTGGCGCAGGCGGGCAGCTACGTGCCCGCGACGTCGGCGACCCTGGGGCTGGTCGACCGGTTGTTCAGCCGGGTGGGCGCATCGGACAATCTGGCGCGCGGTCGATCGACCTTTATGGTCGAGATGGTCGAGACCGCGGCGATCCTGGCGCAGGCGACGCCGCGTTCGTTCGTCATCCTGGACGAAGTGGGGCGGGGCACGTCGACCTATGACGGGCTAGCGATCGCCTGGGCGGTGGTGGAGGCGATCCACGAGGACAATCGCTGCCGGTGCCTGTTCGCGACGCACTATCACGAACTGACACGGCTGGCGGAACGGTGCGACGCGCTGACGCTGCATCATGTGCGCGCGCGCGAGTGGAAGGGGGAGCTGGTCCTGCTGCACGAAGTGTCGGAGGGGCCGGCGGATCGCAGCTACGGGCTAGCGGTGGCGCGGCTTGCCGGGCTGCCGCCGGTGACGATCGCGCGGGCAAAGGCGGTGCTGGCCAAGCTGGAGGCGGGTCGGGCGAAGACCGGCGGGCTGGCGGCGGGGCTGGACGACCTGCCGCTGTTCGCCGCGATGGCCGAGGCGGTGGAGGAGCAATGCGATGCGATCCGCGCCGAGGTCGAGGCGATCGACGTGGACGCGCTCACCCCGCGCGAGGCGCTGGATGTCCTGTACCGGTTGAAGGCGCTGGCGCGGGAATGAGGCGGGAGGCGGCATGAACCGCCCCCCGATCCCTAGTTCAAGTTCAGCGGCAGCGGACCTGGTTGCCGCTGTTCTGGTCGATCGACTTGCCCGCCAGCGCGCCCGCCGCGCCGCCAAGCAGCGTGCCAACGATGCGCGAGCGGCCACCGTCGATGACGTTGCCGAGCAACGCGCCGCCCGCCGCGCCGACGATCAGGCCGGTCGTGCCGTCGTTGCGCTTGCAATAATAACGGCCGTCGGTGCCGCGATAGACGCGTTCGTCGGTGGCGAGCGTCCGTTCCTGATAATTGCCGCTGCGATAGTCGGGCGTCGGATCGTAATAGATGTCGTCCGCACGGCGATAGCCGCCATTGTCGACGTTGCGGTCGTCATACTGGCGATCATCGTAACGCGGATCATTATATTGCTGCTGCTGATAGCCGCCCGGACGACGCGCTACGGCGGCGCGATATCGGTCGGATTCGGCACGGAACACCTGCAGCTCGTTCGCCATGCGATCCTGCGCGGCAGTGAAGCGGGCGGTTTCCTGCGCGGTTTGCGCGGCGAGCGGGGCGGCGGCGAGCATGCTTGCGCCGAGGACGGCGGCGGCGATCAGGCGGTTCATCAGAATCTCTCCGGGGTCGTTACGAGATAAAAACAATCATCTTCCATAGTTCGTTCCTGCACCGCGCCGGATGAACGTTCGCTGCAACATCGCGGCAGGTGACGGGCCGCCTCGGGTCGCTTAACAGGAGTGGTATGTCCGGTCGTTTCGATAGCTTGCCCAACCGCCGTGCGATCATCGATCGTCGCGCGGTCGCCGATGCGCTGGCCGAAGTGCAGGGCGACGACAAGGTCGGGTTACGTCTTGCCACGGTGCCGGTGCTGAAGGCGGCGCTGGAAACCGGACGGATCGAAATCGAGCGGCGGCTGATCGAACATCCGTCGCGTGGGCTGGAGTCGGCGGCGTCACAGGCGTTTCTGACCGATCAGTTGCTGCGGCTGATCTACGATTTCGTCGTGCAGCGTCTGTACCCGGTCGGGAATGCGACCGCGGGCGAGCGGCTGACGCTGATCGCGGTCGGTGGCTATGGGCGCGGCGAGATGGCGCCGTATTCCGATCTCGACATCGGCTTCCTGACTCCTTGGAAGCAGACCGGCTGGGCCGAGCAGGTGATCGAGACGATGCTCTACACGCTGTGGGACCTGGGATTGAAGGTCGGGCATAGCAGCCGTTCGATCGACGAGATGGTGAGGCAGGCGAAAAGCGACATCACGATCCGCACCGCATTGCTGGAGGCGCGCTACGTCTGGGGCGACGACCAATTGTACGAAGAGGCGTCGCGCCGCTTCAAGGCGGAGGTCCAGACGGATACGCGCGGCTTCGTCGCCGACAAACTGGTCGAACGCGACGTGCGCCACCGCAAGATGGGTGACACGCGCTATGTCGTCGAACCCAATGTGAAAGAGGGCAAGGGCGGGCTGCGCGACCTGCATACCCTGTTCTGGATCGGCAAATATGCCCACAACGTGCAGCGCGCCGCGCAACTGGTCGAGGCGGGGTTGCTAAGCGCGGACGAATATCGCCAGTTCCACCGCGCAGACAATTTCCTGTGGGCGGTGCGGTGCCATCTGCACAGCATCGCGCACCGCGCCGAAGACCGGCTGACGTTCGACATGCAGCGCGACATCGCCCAGCGGATGCGGTTCGCCGATCGCCCGGGCAAGTCCAGCGTCGAGCGATTCATGCAATACTATTTCCTGCAGGTGAAGACGGTCGGCAATTTGACGGGCGTGTTCCTGGCGCATCTGGACGAGAAGTTCGCCGCGCGCGGGCGACGCTTCGGATTGCCGACGCTGAAGCGCAGCCCGAGCCGCTTGAACGGGTTCCGGTTGGATCGCGGGCGCCTGGCGCTGCCGTCCGACGATTTCCTGATTCAGAAACCGGTACGGCTGATCGAACTGTTCGCTCTGGCCGACAAGCATGGGCTGGAGATACACCCTCTGGCGATGCGGGCGGCGGCGCGGGGACGCCAAGCTGGCGGACGATCTGCGCAAAGATCCGGAAGCAAACGCCCTGTTCCTGGGCGTGCTGACATCGCCGCGCGACCCGGAAACGGTGCTGCGCTGGATGAACGAGGCGGGCGTCATCGGGCGGTTCATCCCCGATTTCGGCCGCGTCGTGGCGCAGATGCAATTCGACATGTACCACCATTACACGGTGGACGAGCATACGATCCGCGCGATCGGACTGCTCAGCAAGATCGAGCACGGGACGTTGCCCGACGATCATCCATTGGTGACGGCGATACTGCCGCAGATCGTGTCGCGGCGCGCGCTGTACGTCGCAGTGCTGCTGCACGATATCGCCAAGGGACGCGGCGGCGATCATTCGATCCTGGGGGCCGAGGTCGCCAGACGCCTGTGTCCGCGTTTCGGCTGCACCCCGGCGGAAACGGAGACGGTGATGTGGCTGGTGCGCCATCACCTGCTGATGTCCGCCACCGCATTCAAGCGCGACCTGTCGGATTTCAAGACGATCCTGGATTTCTGCGAGGTGGTGCAGAGCCCGGAGCGGCTGCGGTTGCTGCTGGCATTGACCGTAGTGGATATCCGCGCGGTCGGACCGGGGGTGTGGAACGGATGGAAACGGCAATTGCTGTCCGACCTGTACGAAGGCGCCGAGGAAGTTCTGCGGCTGGGGCACAAGCAGAAGGGCCGGAGCGAGCGCGTCGCCGCCAAGCAGGAATCTCTCCGGGCGGCGCTGGGATGGGATGAAGCGGCGTTTGCGGCGTTCGTCCGGCGCCTGCCCGAACCCTATTGGGTTGCGGAGCCGGAGGACGTGCTGGTCCGCAATGCGCAGTTCGTCGCGGAGGCGGGCGCCAGCGGAAAGGGGGCGCAACTGTCGATCGCGGCGCAGGTCTATCCGGAACGCGGGGCCACGCTGGTGACGGTCTATGCCGCGGATCATCCGGGTCTGTTCTACCGTATCGCCGGTGCGATCCATGCGGCCGGCGGCAACATCATCGACGCGCGCATCCACACGACGCGCGACGGCATGGCGCTGGACAATTTCCTCGTCCAGGATCCGTTCGGACGGCCGTTCGACGACGAAGGCCAGCTGGCGCGGTTGAAGACGGGGATTGCGGATGCGCTGGCCAATCGCGGACGGCTGAGCGACCGGCTGAAGGCCAAGCCGCTGCCGCGCCCACGCGCCGAGGCATTCCGGATCGCGCCGAACGTGCTGATCGACAACAAGGCATCGAACCGCTTCACCGTCGTCGAGGTGAATGCGCGCGACCGGCCCGCGTTGCTGCATCAACTGGCGCATACCCTGTTCCAGTCGAAGGTGACGATCCATTCGTCGCATGTCGCGACGTATGGCGAGCGCGCGGTCGACACATTCTATTTGACCGACCTGACGGGCGACAAGATTTCCAGCGGCAGTCGTTTGAAGACGCTGGAAAAGCGTCTGCTCGACGCGGCGGCTGGCGTCGATATGATGGAGCCCGCCTGACAGGAGAGTCGCGATGCCGGTACTGGGAATTGGTGGCCTGTTCTTTCGTGCGAAGGACCCGGACGCGCTGTCCGGCTGGTACCGCGAGCATCTGGGGATCGGCGCGGGATGCGTTTCCGCCGAGGGCGCGACGCCGGACGAATGGTCCTGGGCGGCGGAAGGCGGGCCGGTGGTGTTCGCGCCGTTCAAGGCGGACACGGATTATTTCGCGGCCGACAAGCAGTTCATGCTGAACCTTCGCGTTCAGGATCTGGATTCGCTGCTGGAGCAGTTGAACGCGGCGGGGGTGGCGGTGATCACGAAGCCGGAGTGGAACGATCCCTCCACCGGACAATTCGCGCGTATTCACGACCCCGAGGGGAATGCGATCGAATTGTGGGAACCGCCTGTTCGCTGAAGCGCGGGCCGGGTCTGTGTCCGTACCGTATCATCCGTCCTCCATCCCCCGGCTCGCTCCCGTTCGTTTCGAGCGAAGTCGAGAAACTCGCCTTACGCCCGCGGCCTGTTTCTCGACTTCGCTCGAAACGAACGGAGGTTGTGTCGGTGGTGTCGGCGGGTTCGGGGCATGTCCTTCGACGGGCTCAGGACGAACGGGTGGCAGAAAGTCCACGGCCCCCCCGAACGACAACGGCCCGCCCCCCGGAAGAGGGACGGACCGCTGCCTTAACTGATGTTTCGGATCAGAAGCGCGAGCGCAGCGTGATGCCGTAGGTGCGGGGTTCGCCGAGGAACGCCATGAACACCTGGTTGCCGGTGCCGCCGAAGTTACGAACGCTGTCGATCGAGCCGGCGCCCTGGAACGGGGCGTTGAAGGCGACCTGCTGATACTTGGTGTTGAGCAGGTTCTGCGACCAGAGTTCGATGCTCCACTTCTGATCCTGTTCACGCAGGCCGACGCGCGCGTTCATCAGGAAGAAGCCGTCCTGTGCTTTTTCCGCGAACAGGTCGGAACCGGTGTTGTAGTCGCTGGTCATGCGGCCATCGACGTAGAACAGGGCGGTCATACCGGACGAGCCGATCTCCGGCGACCAGCTGGTCGACATCGTCACGACGTTGCGCGGCGCGTTCGACATCTGCTGGCCGGCGAGCAGGAAGAGCGCGGGATCAAGCGCCTCGCCGGATTCGCTGCCGACGAGGTTGCGGCGGTACTTCGTGTCGGCGAACGTGTAGCCGAGGTTCACCGCGAAGTTGCGGGCCGGGTAGAAGCCGGCTTCGAGTTCGACGCCTTGCGAGACGACGCCATACTTCACCTTGCCGGTGCAGGCGCCGGTGGCCAGGATGTTGTCGGTATCGCCGCCGTTCAGGTTGTTCTCGCACGACCCGATATTCTGCACGACATAGTTGGTGCCGTTGAACGTGTTCAGCTGGAAGTTGCTGAACTGCTGACGGAAACCGGCGACGTTGAGCGAGAACTTGCGCGACTTGTACTTGAAGCCGATTTCGAAGGCGTCGACCGTCTCCGGATCGAAGCGGAGGCGTGCGGCGCTGGCCGAGGTCGGCGTCGAGAAGACGTTCTGGGTGAGATCCGAGCGATCGAGATTGTAGCCGCCCGCCTTATAACCGCGCGAATAGCTGGCATAGGTCAGCAGATCGTCGATCGGCTTCCACGACAGGACGCCGGTGCCGGTGAATTCGCCTTCCTTCAGCTTGTCGCGCAGCGGAACGCCGGTGAGATTGGCGGTCGAGTTGCCGGTGCAGGTCAGCGTGATGATGCCGCCGACGAGCTGCTGCAACGCAGGGCTTGCGAGCAACGGACCAAGCGCTGCCTGCTGCGCCGGGCAGACGGTGTTGTTGTTATTGATGTCGGCGTGGAAGTCCTTCTTCTCCCGCGTGTAGCGCAGGCCACCGGTCAGGCTGAGCCGTTCTGTCAGCTTGAACACGTTGTGGGTGAAGACGGCGAAGTTCTGGCTGTCTTGATAGTAGGCCGAACGGGTGTCGCCGAGATTGTTGAGCGTCGACAGGCGATCGATGCCTTGCAGTACGAGCGGCGTCGCGTCGCCGAATGCAGGCGTCGTGCCGGGGACGAGGCCGGACAGTACGGCGCGACCCGTCGGGCTGAGGCAGCCGGCGGCGGTCGGGCTGCGCAGCGCGGCCGCGGGGCTAATCGTCGCGACGATGCGGCAGGCGGCGAACGCGCCGTACTGGCTGCCGAACTTGAGGTTGTCGACGACGGTGACGTCTTCCTTCGAATAGTAACCGCCGACGAGCCAGTTGAGCTTGCCGCCGAACGCTTCGCCGTTCAGGCGCAGTTCCTGGCTGAACGTGTGGAACTGGCGGTAGCTGTTGCCGTCCGCCGGACGGTAACCGATGTCGAGATTGCCGTAATCGATGTCGGACGCGCCGCCCGATTTGTATTCGCGGTAGGCGGTGATCGAGGTCAGAGCCGCGCCGCCTAGGTTCCAGTCGATCTGCGCCGACGCGCCGTAATCTTTCGTGACGTTGGCATAGGCCTGGCCACGCGTGTTGGCGATGCGGCGGTTATAGGGATCGCCCGCGCTCGGGAAGACCGCGCCGAGGCTGGTCATGACGTCGACGATGCGGTTCGAACCGGCGATCGCATAGTCGCCCGCGACGCCCGGCGTTGCATCGAACTTCTCGCGCGTATCGACATAGACGGCGCCGCAGCACTTTTCGTTACGGCGGGTATAGTCGCCGATCAGGCGGATCTTGAGGTCCGACGAGGGTTCGAACAGCAACTGGCCGCGAACGAAATAGCGGTTGCGATCGTTATAGTCGGTGTCGTTGACGGTGTCATAATAGAAGCCGTCGCGCTTGCCGTAGACGCCGTCCACCCGGAAGGCGAGCGTGTTGGCGATGATCGGGCCGGTCAGCGCGCCGGCAATGCGGATGTTGTTGTAATTGCCGTAGGTCGCCTCGCCATAGCCGCCGAAGTCGAATTCAGGCTGCTTGGTGATGACGCTGATCGTGCCGGCGGACGCGTTGCGGCCCGACAGCGTGCCCTGTGGGCCGCGCAGGACTTCGATGCGATCGACTTCGCCCAGGTCGTTCAGGCCCGCGCCGGTGCGGCTGCGATAGACGCCGTCGATGAAGGTCGCGACCGAGCTTTCGAGGCCGGGATTGTCGCCGACGGTGCCGATGCCGCGGATGCGGGCCGAGGCGTTGGCTTCGCTGCCGGTCGAGGAGACCTGCAGCGATGGGGCGAGCTGCGCCAGCTGACGGATGTCGGTGGCACCGGAATTCTGGAGTGCGGCCTGGCCGACGGCGGAAACGGCGATCGGCACGTCCGACAGGCGTTCGCTGCGGCGGGTTGCGGTGACGATGATCTCGCCGGCATCGTTGCTTTGTGCCGCGGCGGTGTCGTCGGTCGCGCCGGCTTCGGTCGGGGACTGGGGCGATGCCGCAGAGCTGGTCGTGTTCTGGTTCGCCGGGGCCTGGCCGGGGGGGCATCCTGCGCGAAGGCGGGGACGGCGACCGCAAGGGTGGCGACGGACAATAGCAACGCGGACTTACGCATAAGCGACCTCTCCTGTATTTTTTTATCGGTTAGGGTCGGGCCTCATAGAGCCGCAGACACGAACGTCCAGTCCCGGAAACGGCGGAAAACCGCCATTCCGGGCCGGATCGGGCACAATTTGGGGATCGCGATTGCGCTTTACGCAACCGTAAACTCATCTGACGCTAGGGAAACGGGGAGGACGTTGCCGCCGGCGGAAAATCGCGAATGTCGATTTTGCAGCCAGCGGCGTACGTAACTTTTTGTGATGCGCAGTTATTTGGGCGCGAGAACCATCAGCATCTGACGGCCTTCCATACGCGGATAGGCTTCGACCTTGGCCGTTTCGGCGACGTCCGCCTGAACGCGCTGGAGCAGAATCATGCCGAGCTGACCGTGCGACAATTCGCGGCCGCGGAACCGCAGCGTGATCTTGACCTTGTCACCGTCACCGATGAATTCGGCGACCTTCTTCATCTTGGTGTCGTAATCGTGGTCGTCGATGTTCGGACGCATTTTGATCTCCTTGATCTCCTGCGTCTTCTGGCTCTTGCGAGCGAGGTTGGCCTTCTTCTGCGCCTCGTACTTGAACTTGCCGACATCGAGGAACTTGGCGACCGGCGGATCGGCGTTGGGCGACACTTCGACCAGGTCGAGACCGACCTCGCGCGCCTGCTCCATAGCCTCGCGCGTGTACATCACGCCGAGATTTTCGCCGTCCCCGTCGATTACGCGGACTTTGGGCGACTGGATGAATTCATTGAAGCGAGGGCCGTTCATCGGCGGCGCCTGCCGGTTCATAGGGGGTCGGATAGGTGTAGCTCCTGTAGTTTCAACAGCTTTATATAGGCGTTTTTACCGGTCGGCGAAAGATGCTCCCGCCGACCGTCTTCCGCTTTACTTCTGGTCCGGCGCGCGTGCGCCCTCGACCAGCATCGCGATCGCGTCGTCGAGCGAAAGGAATTGCTGGCGTTCGCTGCCCAACTGGCGGAGGGCGACGGTGCCTTCCTCCGCTTCGCGCTTGCCAACGACGAGCAGATTGGGAACCTTGGCCAGCGAGTGTTCGCGCACCTTGTAGTTGATCTTCTCGTTCCGGAGATCGGTTTCCACGCGCAGCCCGGCGGCACGCAGCTTCTCCGTGACCTCGTTCGCATAATCATCCGCGTCCGACACGATCGTCGCGACGACCGCTTGAACCGGCGACAGCCAGAGCGGGAAGCGCCCCGCATGATGTTCGATCAGGATGCCGATAAAGCGTTCGAACGTACCTAGGATGGCGCGGTGGAGCATTACCGGGCGGTGGCGTTCGCCGTCCGCACCGACATAGGAGGCGTCGAGCCGGTCGGGAAGGACGCGATCGGATTGGATCGTGCCGACCTGCCAGGTACGGCCGATCGCGTCGGTCAGATGGAATTCCAGCTTCGGCGCATAGAAGGCGCCTTCGCCGGGCAGTTCCTCGAACTTCGCCTTGATCGGTTCGCTGAGGTTGGAGAGCAAAACGGCCTGACGCAGTTCGTCCTCCGCCTTGTCCCACATGTCGTCCGAGCCGAAGCGCTTGTCGGGGCGCAGCGCGAGCTTCACAGCGTAATCCTCGAATCCCAGATCCTTGTAGACCGAGTCGAGCAGTTCGCAGAACTTCTGCACTTCCTCGATCAACTGATCCTCGCGGACGAAGATATGCGCATCGTCCTGCGTGAACTGGCGGACGCGCATGATGCCGTGCAGCGCGCCGTGCGGCTCGTTGCGGTGGCAGCAGCCGAATTCGGCCATGCGCATCGGCAGGTCGCGATACGATTTGATCCCCTGACGGAAGATCAGGACGTGCGCGGGGCAGTTCATCGGCTTGAGCGCCATCAGGTCGGCGGTGCCGCTGAAGATCGCCGCATCGTCTTCCGTCCCGGAATCTCGTCCGGCACGACGAACATGTTCTCGCGATATTTGCCCCAGTGTCCGGATTGCTCCCACTGACGCGCGTCCATCAATTGCGGCGTCTTCACCTCGACATAGCCGGCGGCATCGAGACGCCGCCGCATATAGGCCTCGAGCTGGCGCCAGAGCAGGAAGCCCTTGGGGTGCCAGAAGACAGAGCCTTGCGCTTCGGACTGGAGATGGAACAGGTCCATTTCCTGCCCGATCTTGCGATGATCGCGCTTCGCCGCTTCTTCCAGCCGGAAGAGATGCTGGTCGAGCTGCTTCTTGTTGAGCCACGCCGTGCCGTAGATGCGGCTGAGCATCGCATTGTTCTGATCACCGCGCCAATAGGCGCCGGAGACGCGCGTCAGCTTGAATGCATCGGACGCGAGCTTGCCGGTCGAGACCATGTGCGGGCCACGGCACATGTCGAGCCACTGGCCCTGGCGATAGATCGTCAGTTCCTCGCCATCCGGAAGCTCGGCCGCCCATTCGGCCTTGAACGTCTCGCCCTGTGTCCGCCACGTCTCGATCAGTTGTTCGCGGCTCCATACCTCGCGCACGAACGGTTCGTTCTTCGCGATGATACGGCGCATCTCCGCTTCGATCGCCGGAAGATCCTCGTCGGTGAACGGGCGGTCTTTTGGCGCGAAGTCGTAATAAAATCCGTCGTCGGTCGCCGGACCGAACGTGATCTGCGTGCCGGGGAAAAGGTGCTGCACGGCCTCCGCCATGACATGCGCGAAATCGTGCCGCGCGAGTTCCAGCGCGTCCTTTTCGTCCTTCGCGGTAACCAAAGCGAGCTGCGCGTCGCCATCGAAGGGGCGCATGATGTCGCGGAGTTCGCCGTCCACGCGCGCCGCGATGGCGGCCTTTGCGAGACCGGGGCCGATCGCCGCCGCAATGTCCGCCGGGGTCGATCCGGGTGCGACTTCCCGCACGGAGCCGTCTGGAAGCGTGATCGAATACATGTTCATCGGTCGAGAATCCTGTCGAGTGCGGCGCCTATGCACCGGAAGGCGGCCGGAGTGAAGCGGTCAGGAAACGGGATGGGAGCGGCCGTGTCTCTCACCCGTTCCCGGGTGGAGCGTTCGGCCGTGCGTCCTCAGTCGCGCGTGCCGAACTCCCCCGGAAGACCGGGGTGGTGGTAGTCGGCACGGGGCAGCGGCTGGACATGACGGTGATATAGCGCATCGCCGGGCGTTTCACCAGCGGCGACGAAGCGGGATCAGGCCGCGAGCAGCAGGGCCCCATCGGGCGATGCGAGCAATTGTTTGATCGCCACGATGTGCCGACGCACGCGGCCGTTAAACCCTTCGACCCCCGCATGGACGGCGTCATAGTCGAGGATGACATCGTGCGCTGCCAGGGCCTTCACGCCGACCCGAAGATCCTCGGTCAGCGAGATGCATTCCGACTTCAGGATGCAGACCTGTTTCCGGACACGATCGTCGCCGCTGGCCATCATCGGTTCGAAGATCTCGCGGTGGACGAACAGATGGTACGACCCGATCAGCAAGGCGGCTTCGGTGCACATCGCCTTTACGCGATCGCCCTTCGCAGGATCGCGTTGCGACAGGATTTCGTCGCCTCCGGCCATCGAAGCCTCGATTCGGTCGAGATAGTCCTGAAGCAGGCGCACTCGGGATTCCCCTTTCGCTCACTGACTTACGCAGAATGTTTTACGAAATACTTCGGCTGTTCGTGAAAAGCGGTCGGGCTTTACGAAACGTTTTCAGACATGGCCGAACGGGACGACTTTGTTCGCGGCGTCATGCCCGATATCGGCGCGACCCAGATACGGGACTTTCATTTCCGCGCACCAGCGGACGATCATCGCCTCCAGCGCCTCGCCCCATGGCGGATCGTTGGGCTGGATATCGCTGACGCGGCCGAGCCGAACGCCGGCTATCCCTTTGAGCTGCATCGCATTCGCCATCGTGAACAGCATGCGATCGACGGCATAGAGCGGTTCGGAAACCTCCTCGATCATCAGAACGTGATCGGTCAGGTCGGGCAGCCATTGCGATCCGATCAGCGCCGCGAGGATCGACAGGTTGAAGGCGGCGGCAGGGTGCTTGCCGATACTGGGTTCCAGCCCGCGCGGATCGCGGCCCAGTATCCAGCCGAGCGCGCGCGTGACCGTCGCGTCGCCGCCACTCCGTTGAATGTCGGAGACCATCGGGCCGTGCGCCGGCCGGCCGATGCGCCGCGCGTAGAGCGCGCCGAGCAGGAACCCCATGTCGGAATAGCCGACCCAGCTTTTCGCGGCAGCGGCCGGGCCGAGATTGGGGATCACCGCCTCGAGGATCCGGTTCGATCCATAGCCGCCGCGCGCGAACCACAGCGCACCGAACGCAGCATCATTGGCGAATTCCAGGAATGCGGCGGCGCGCATCGCGTCAGACCCGGCGAAGTGCCCGCCATCGGTCGCGAAGCATTGCGGGTGGAAGACGAGATCGACGTCGGGATAGGCGATCGCGGTGAAGGCGGTGGCGCGAGCGGCGATCTGCTGCGTGATCGCCTTGGCCGGAGCTACGATACCGATCTTCATTGCTACGTTCCGCCCTGACATTGCGCGAGGACATGGCGCGAGGTGCCGCCCCTTGCCCCGTTCACTGAATCTCGCGATAGCGCGCGACTATGGCGAACGGCAAATCCTACTTCTTCGTGGGCGTCGGCGGCAGCGGGATGATGCCGTTGGCGATGATCCTGGCCGGACGCGGCGCAACCGTCGCGGGGTCGGACCGGACGTTGGACGCCGCACGCCTGCCGGCGAAGTTCGACGATCTGAAGGCGAAGGGCGTCGCGCTGTTCCCGCAGGACGGCAGCGGTATCACAAGCGCGGACCAGATCGTCGTCGCATCGGCTGCGGTCGAGGCGACGGTGGCGGACATCGTCGCGGCGGAGCGGGTCGGGGCCGAGCGTATGTCGCGGGCCGAATTGCTCAGCAGCCTGTTCAACGCGAGCGTGCAGCCGATCGGGGTGGCGGGGACGAGCGGCAAATCCACCGTAACGGGGATGATCGGGTGGATCCTCCACGCGCTGGAACGCGATCCGACGGTGATGAACGGCGCGGTGATGAAGAATTTCGCACGGCCCGATGCGCCGTTCGCCAGCGCATTGGTCGGCGGCGGGGATGCGTTCGTCAGCGAGGTGGACGAAAGCGACGGATCGATCGCGCTGTACCGGCCGAAGATCGCGGTGCTGAACAATATCAGCCTGGACCACAAGTCGCTGGAGGAACTGCGCGACCTGTTCGGCACGTTCGCGGCGAAGGCGGTGACGACGGTGGTCAATATCGGCGATGCGGAATCCGCTGCGCTGGCGATGACGATGCCGCGCGACCGGATAGTGACCTTCGCGGTCGATGACGATGCCGACCTGCGGGCGGATCGGTTGGTGCCCGAGCCCTTTGCGATCGCGTTCGACCTGGTAGTGGACGGGGTGCGCCATCCCGTCCGGCTATCGGTGCCGGGGCGGCACAACGTGTCGAATGCGTTGGCAGCGCTCGGCGCGGTCAAGGCCGCGGGGGTGCCGCTGGACGACGCGATCCGTGCGATCGAGGGGTTTAGCGGGCTGAAGCGCCGGTTCGAACTGGTCGGCGAACGGAGCGGCGTGTCGGTGATCGACGATTTCGGGCATAATCCGGACAAGATCGCCGCGACGCTCGACACGCTGCATGCCTTTCCGGGGCGGTTGCTGATCCTGTTCCAGCCGCATGGATATGGGCCGTTGAAGGTGATGCGGCGCGAACTGGTCGAGATGTTCGCGGCGAAGCTCGGGCCCGATGACGTGCTGGTCTTGCCCGATCCGGTCTATCAGGGCGGCACCGTATCGCGCGACGTGACCAGCGCGGATATCATCGCCGAAATCGCGGTAACGGGGCGCACGGCGCGGCATATCCCCGAGCGGGCCGCCGCCGCCGCGCATATCGCAGCGCAGGCGAGGGCCGGCGACCGGATCGTGGTGATGGGCGCGCGCGACGATACGCTGAGCCTGTTGGCGGCCGACATGCTGGCGCAGGTCGGGGCCGTGGCAAACGGCTGACATTCACGCTCGCGTGTGATATGGTATCCTCGATTCTAGCAATATGAGGTCGTTAGCATGTTCCGTCGCCTGTTCCTCGATCACCCCGAATCCATCGGCGAGAGTTTCGGCGAGCATTTCATGGTGGCGAGCAGCTTTGGCGTGCGGATGATGTGGGGCGGGCTGCGCTGCGCGGCGCATGCCTGGCTGCCCTTCGCTTGGAAGACGGCGGGCAGCGATACGGTAGCGAGCCTGCACAAGGAGATGCTCGCCAAGCGCGCGGCGAAGCGGGCGGACCAGACGCAGATGATGACGGTGGAGTACGTAATCTGATCGCTTGGGGGCTTCCGCCCGCGATTGATTCCTAGAGTGTCGAAGCGCGGCAATAGGCTCGAACGACTGCATGTGCGGGACAGTGGACCCCGGAACGTGTCGGGGTGACGTCGTCGTCCGGGCTGGTCTTGTCGCTCGAATATGAGCGGCGATCGGGCGTTATCGAATATTCCAGCCCGAAAATTCGATTGTCTCACAGGCCGATGACCCGCTTCCCGGGTCGTTCACCGCGCGGCAAACTCACTTCATCCTGAAAGGTTCCCTGTTGCACTGCGGCGGGGTTTCCATAGCGGGCGGGACCTGCTTTTGGACACTCACGAGTTGAGCGGGACCTTGGGGGTTTCAATGAATTTTCGGGCTTTGGCAGCGCGATTTGCGCTGGTTTTTTCGTGCGTCCTGATGACGGCTACGCCTGCTGCGGCGCAGTTCTGGCAGTGCGCGCCTTATGCCCGGACGATCTCGGGCATCGACATTCACGGCAACGCCAACACCTGGTGGAGCCAGGCCGCCGGTCGCTACGATCGCGGTAACGCGCCGAAGGTCGGTGCAGTGCTGAGCATTCAGTCGAGCGCGCGGATGCGTCTCGGACATGTCGCGATGGTGTCGAGCGTCGTCAGCGACCGCGAAGTGCGCCTGACGCACGCCAACTGGTCGCGCCGCGGCGGGATCGAGCGGGACGTTCGCGCGATCGACGTATCTGCCAAGGGCGACTGGAGCCTGGTGAAGGTCTGGTACGCGAGCAATGGCGATCTCGGCACGACGGCCTATGCCGCGAACGGCTTCATCTACGCGAACGGCGCGCCGAAGGGTGACGCCCTGCCGACAATAACGATGGCGTCGAACGAGGCGGCCAAGGCTCCGGCAAACGGCGACACTTCGGTCGGTATGCTGTCGCTGGTGGACCGCGTCGCTTTCTGAGCCTTGCTACGCCTTGGCGGGTCGGAAGGTCATTGCCACGCCGTTCATGCAATAGCGCTTTCCGGTCGGCTTGGGGCCGTCGTCGAACACGTGGCCGAGATGCCCGCCACAGCGACGGCAATGGACTTCGACGCGGCTGAACCCCAGGGATCCATCGTTCCGTGTGCGAACGGCGTTCGTCAAAGGCTGCCAGAAACTGGGCCAGCCGGTGCCGCTGTCGAACTTGGTATTCGACGAGAAAGCAGGCAGCGCGCATCCGGCGCAGGCGAAGATTCCAGCGCGGTGTTCGTCATTGAGCGGGCTGCTGAACGGCCTTTCCGTATCCTCGTGACGCAACACCTTATAGGCGGCGGGCGACAGCTTCGCCTTCCACTGCGCGTCGCTGAGCGTCAGTTCGAACTTCTCCTGCGCAGCGGTCGCGTCCGAGCAGCCGAACAGCGCAAAGGCGGCGGCGCCGGAGCCTGCCAGGCCAAGGAACGTGCGTCGATCGTGGATCATTTGAAACTCTATTGTTGCCGTGAACTATATAGGTACGGGGCGGTCGCTTGCGAGATGCACCCCGGCGTGGAGAGGAACTTAGATCAATTTCAGGCGCTTACGATACTCACCCCGGAGTATCCCGATGTCTTTCCAGCAGCTTGAGACGCCTATCCCCGTGCATGTTCTGGACAAGGGCGCCGGATTCGCGATTGCCGTGATCGATTACGGGCAGGAGCATAATCTGATCTGGGTCACCGCGATGAACGAAACCGGCGAGATCTGGTGCGCGCCGAACCCGCGCGTGCGGTTGCAAGCGAACTGGACGATGGGCCGGGCAAAGCCGCCTGCGGTCGTCGCCCGGGACGGCGGCGATTGTTCGGGCGGCGCGGATCCGGTGCGGGTCGAGACGATCAAGCCCAGCTGAAGCGCGTATCAGTAGCGGGAAATCTCCACCGGCAGCTTTTTGTAGCCGTGGACGAAGCAGGCGGCAACGCGCTCGGGCTCGGCGATTACGTTGACCCGCATCCTGCGCTTCGCCATTTCCTCCAACAACGTCGCGATCTGCAATTCCGCCAGTCGCGCACCGACGCAGCGGTGGATGCCGTGTCCAAAGGCGAGATGACGGCGCGCGTTCGGGCGATCGACCTGGATGCGATCGGCATCTTCGAACACGCTCTCGTCGCGATTGGCCGAGAGGTACCACATGATCAATTTGTCGCCCGCGGCGATGTGTTGTCCGTGCAGTTCCATGTCGCGTGTGGAGGTGCGGCGCATGTGCGCGAGCGGCGTCTGCCAGCGGATGACTTCCTGCACGGTGTTGGGGATCAGCGATGGATCGTTCTCCAACTGCGTGCGGGCGTCGGGGAATTTGTCGAGTCCGTAGGCGATCGCGCTCATCGTGTTGCGCGTCGTATCGTTGCCGCCGACGATCAGCAGGATGAGGTTGCCGAGGAATTCCAGATGATCCATCTCGCGCATCGCATCCGAGTGGATCATCATCGAAATCAGGTCCGGCGTCGGATCCTTGCCGACCTTCGCATCCCACAGCTTCTGGAAATAGGCGCCGCACTCATACATGTGCGTCAGGCGTTCGGCGCGCAGGGTTTCGCTCTTCACGACCTCGATATCGCCGGCCCAATCGGACCAGAAGGTCAGTTTGCGGCGGTCCTCCCACGGAAAGTCAAACAGGATCGCAAGCATTTGCGTTGTGAGTTCGATCGACACCGTGTCGACCCAATCAAACGCCTGTCCTACAGGTAGCGAATCTAGTATCTCCCCGGTCCGACGGCGGATGTTATCCGACATCCGGACCATTTCACTGGGGGTAAAGGCGGGGGCGACGGTGCGGCGCTGGCCGGTGTGTTTGGGGCGGTCCATCGCGATGAACATCGGCATCTTCACCGCCGAATGATCCTCGATGAAGTCGGTTATGCTGATGCCGCGGGCAGAGGAATAGGCGTCGGGAAGCGATTCGACTTCGACGATCGGCTTGTAGCTGGAAATCGACCAATAGGGGCCGAAGTCGCTATCCTCGACCCGGTGGACGGGCGCGGTGGCGCGAAGCTCGCGGAACGGCGCGTGCCACGTATCGTCGCGGTACAGCTCTGCACGGCTGACATCCAGCGGGTCCATTATGCCTCTCCCTTATTTTGGGAGAGTGGAGCGGTAACTTACACGGCGGTCAATAGCATTTTACGCGGTCGCACGCCGGCGGAACAGTGAAAGGAGGTTCATCTTGCCGCTGCCCGATTGCAGCACTCCGCGACGGAAAGCGCGCGCCCCGAGCGTGATCGTAATGCCGACCCAGATCATCTGCCAGGCGAGCGCGAGCAGGTGCGGCCAGATTTCAGGCCGGTTGGCTGCGCGCGCCGCCATAGCGAAGGGCGACGAGAAGGGGAACCATTCGGCGAACGTCGCGACGGGCGTGCCGGGGCGCGACGCGGCGACGGAGGCAAGCCCGAACATCGCCACCTGCACGATGGTGATCGGCAGCGACAGCATCTGGATCTCGCGCATCGTCGAGGCTTGCGCGCCGACGCTGAGGAAGACGGCGCCTAGGAGGAGGTAGGCCATGGTGAAGTAGGCGAAGAACAAGAGGGTGAAGGCGGGCATGCCGATGGCGGGGCCGATATTGGCGAGACCGGCGGCCATTCCGGCGGGCATGAGCGTCGTCACCTGGCTGACCAGCGTGCCCCAGAAGGCGACGAACAACACCGCGACGCCGAACATGCCGAGCAACTTGCCGAGGAAGACGGATTCGAGCGGCACCGCGGCGGCCAGCACCTCGATCACCTTGTTGCTGCGTTCCTCGGCCATCGTGCCTACCGCTTGACCGGCGAGGAGAAGGGTTAGGAAAAAGATGCCGAAGACGGTGAAGAAGGCGGCCTGGTTCTTGCCGCCGATCGAGGCCTTTGCGCGGACGACTGAGGTCTTGGTCGCGCGGCTGAGCGGGGCTGCGCCGCCGGTGATGTCCGCGCGCACCGTCTGTTCGGCGAGTTCGGCGAGATAGTCCGCGGTGCGATAGCCTTGTGCGCCGTAGAGGATCGTCGGGGTCTTAAGCGGACCGTAGAGCACCGCGGCGACGTCATAATCCTTCGCCTGCAATTCGGCGCGCGCGCGGGCGGCGGGATCGGCGTCCGGTGCCTGCGTGACGAGTTCCGGCGGACGTTCGTCGCGGCCGCGGAAGATCTGGCGGAGGCGCTTGTCCGCCGCCTTCATCGTCGCCGCCTCGCCCGCGGGAACGATCGCGACGATGCGCGTCTTGCTGTCCGACCCCGAAGCGACGGTCGCCGCACCGAGCCCGCCGATCGCGCCGAAAGAGCCCATGATGAGCGGCGCGAACAGGAAGATCAGGAAGGTCGGGGTGAAGACCGTGGCGATGAAATCGCGGCGTGCGATCGTCAGCGTCTGGCGGATCAGGCGGCGGGTGTTGCCGGTAGAGGTCATGCCGCGTGCTCCAGGGTCCGGGCGTCATCCGCGCCGACGATGCGGACGAACGCGTCGTGCAGCCCGGGGCGTTCGATCGACAGGCCGGAAATCCCGAAGCCTGCATCGATCAGCGCCTTCAACGTCGCCTCCGCGCCTTCGTCCGGCACGGTGAAGGTCCAGCCGTCCGCTGCGCGCACGGCATCGGCGGGGAGCAACGCCGCGACCCCTTCGCCGTCATGATTCGGGACGTAATGCGCGCGCATCGGCAGCGTGCCGCGCGCCTCCGCCACGGTGCCCTCGAAGCGGCGCTTGCCCCCGGCGATGATCGCCAGCCGGTCGCACAGCCGTTCGGCATGCGCCATGACGTGCGTGGAGAAGAGGATCGTCGCGCCGCGATCGCGCTCGGCGATGATCAGCGCCTCCAGCCGTTCCTGATTGACGGGGTCGAGCCCGGAAAAGGGTTCGTCGAGCACGAGCAGATCGGGCTGATGCACGACCGAGCCGAGCAACTGGACGAGTTGCGCCATGCCCTTGGACAGTTTGCGGATCTTGGTATCCACCGCATGGCCGAGCCCGGCGGCTTCGAGCAGTTCGACTGCGCGCTTGCGGCCTGTCTTGACATCGAGGCCACGCAACGCGCCGAGAAAGGCGATCGCATCGCGCGCCTTCATCGCGGGGTACAGGCCGCGTTCCTCGGGCAGATAGCCGACGCGGTCGCTCGCCTCGCGCGGACGATCGTGGCCGAGCAGGGTTCGGTGGCCGCCATCGGGTTCGATGATGCCAAGCAGCATGCGCAACGTGGTCGTCTTGCCCGCGCCATTGGGGCCGAGCACGCCGTAGATCAGCCCCTTGGGCACGGCGATGTCGACGCCGTCGACGACGCGTCGCCCGCCGAAATTCTTGACCAGCCCGGTCGCGCTGATCGCCAGATCGCTCGAAATCTTGCTTCCCCTTGGTCGCCGCGCCCGTCCGTCCGGTTCGAATGGCGTCGGGAGTCCGTGGCGCGATACGGTGTCTCGACGTCGCTCGACACGAACGGAAAGGGTGTGCCCTCTGTTTTCGCGTGTTAGCGGGGCAGGGTGCTGCAAGACAAGCCATTGACTGAACGCCTGAAGGCGAAAGCGCAGGAACTCGGGTTCGTTGCGTGCGGCGTGGCGCGCGCGGATGCTGCGCCGCAGACCGCCGCGCGGCTGCGCCAGTGGCTGGACGAGGGGCGGCACGGCGACATGATCTGGATGGAGGACCGCAGCGCCGAGCGCGGATCCCCGGCCGGATTGTGGCCCGAAGTGCGATCGGTGATCGCTTTGGGCATGAGCTATGCCCCCGCGACCGATCCGCTCGCGCTGGCCGGCGAGGGCGAGGTGGGGCGGATCTCGGTCTATGCGCAGGGCGGCGATTATCACGATGTGGTGAAGCGTAACCTGAAGGCGCTGGCGCGGTGGCTGGTGGCGGAGCGCGGGGCGGACGTGCCGATCGACTTGAAGGTGTTCGTCGATACCGCGCCGGTGATGGAGAAGCCGCTGTCCGAGGCGGCGGGGTTGGGGTGGCAGGGCAAGCACACCAATCTGGTCAGCCGGGATCACGGTAGCTGGCTGTTCCTGGGCGCGATCTACACCACGCTGGATCTGGCGCCGGATGTGCCGGGCAGCGATACGTGCGGCAGTTGCGATGCGTGCCAGCGCGCCTGCCCGACGGATGCGTTCCCCGCGCCGTACCGGCTGGATGCGCGGCGCTGCATCTCATATCTGACGATCGAGCATGCCGGGCCGATCCCGCACGAATTCCGCGAGGCGATCGGCAACCGCATCTATGGCTGCGACGATTGTCTGGCGGCGTGCCCGTGGAACAAGTTCGCGGCGTCGGCACAGGCGAATCTGGCGTTCGCGCCGCGCGCGGAACTGACGGTTCCGGAACTGGGGGATCTGCTGGCGCTGGACGATGCGGGGTTTCGTCAGGTGTTTGCGGGATCGCCGATCAAGCGCATCGGGCGCGACCGGATGGTGCGCAACTGTTTGATCGCGGCGGGGAATAGCGGGGCTGTCGGGTTGGTGCCGGTGGTGGAGGGGTTGTTGGGGGATGCGTCGGCCGTGGTGCGCGAGGCGGCGGAGTGGGCTTTGGGGCGGTTGCGGTAGGTTGGGGCGGACGCCTTCGGGGATTGCTTGGGGGTGGTGGGGTGTGCTGCCGCAACCTACCCACCCCGGCCCCTCCCTTTCAGGGAGGGGAGAAGAGGGGTGCGCGCGCTTCTTCTTGCTCCCCTCCCTGGAAGGGAGGGGTTGGGGGTGGGTGGACGCCCGGGATACGGCTTCGATTTGTAGATGCGGCTGAAAGGTCGGGCGGACGCTTCGGGGTTCGCTTTGGGATTGATGGGGTGTGCTGCCGCAATCGACCCACCCCCGACCCCTCCCTTTCAGGGAGGGGAGAAGAGGGGGGCGCTCTTCTTCTTGCTCCCCTCCCTGGAAGGGAGGGGCTGGGGGTGGGTGGACGCCCGGGATGCGGTTTCGATTTGTGGATGCGGCTGAAAGGTCGGGCGGACGCTTCGGGGTTCGCTTTGGTGTTGGCGGATTGTGCTGCCGCAACCGACCCACCCCCGGCCCCTCCCTTTCAGGGAGGGGGAGAAGAGAGGGCGCGCTCTTCTTCGCGCTCCCCTCCCTGGAAGGGAGGGGCTGGGGGGTGGGTGGACGCCCGGGGTGCGGTTTCGATCTTTGGATTAGATCAGCAGGTACTCGCCCGTAATCCGACTCCCCCGCCCCCGAAGCCTCAGCCCCTCACTTCCCCGTCCGCGCGCGCATTTGGAGGGCGGAGACGCAGCTGGCGCGGTCGATGGGGCTGCCGTCGGTCTGGCGGGTGTCGAGATAGGTGACGGTGGGTTCGCTCGATCCCTTGGGATAGAGATAGGCGTCGAGGACGCAGGTGGCGCTGGAGAATTGGAGTTTGCGCGCGGTGCCTTCCATCAGGTCTGCGGTGGGGGTGCCGAAGCGGGCGACGAGGCCGCGGGCGTTCTGGCCCAGGACGCCTTCCAGGCCCAGCGTGCCGGTGGGGATGGGGATCGGGCCGGCGCGGGCGGGGCGGGATGTCGTGCCGGTGCTGGCGCAGCCGGCGAGCAGGGCCAGAGCGGGCAGGATCAGGAGTGTGGGCCGGATCGGGTGGGGAGGCTTCGACGCGCGCGACCGGTTCATGAGTTTTTCCCCCGCAATCTGAGATGGAACCAGTGCGTGGCCATCGCGGCGACTATAACCGGTGCGGCGAGGTTGACGATGGGGATGACGAACAGGCCGGTGCCGATCAGCCCGAGGACGAAACGGCTGATCGCGGTGGAGCCGCGCCACGCCTTCAGATCGGTCGCCGCGACGTGGCGGACCGCGACCATGTCGCCGAGATCGCGGCCGAGCAGCCAGCCGTTGACGACGAAGAACAGGATCGCCGGGCCGATGCCGGTGACCAGCAGCAGCAGGTAGATCGGCGACAGCGCCAGATTGACGATCAGGAAGCGTGCGGCGGACCCGGCGCCCATCGCCATCGAGCGGGCGAGCGGCACCTTGCGCGCGGCGGCGAGCCGGTCCGGATAATGTCTGGATTCGACCGCCTGGACGACATCGTCGGCGAACAGGCCGATGACGAGCATCGCGACCGCGCGGAACAGCACGCCCGCCGCGATCAATGCGAGGATGGCTGCGACGATGCCGGCGAAATCGTACACCACGTCCGCTGCGCCCGACCATTCGATCAGCCGGATCATCCCGAACCATCCCGCCACGCCGAGCAGGATCAGCAGGACGACGGTCAGCAGCAGGGATTTCAGGAAGACGCCGACGATGCGGCGGTCGCCGAGTTGCGCGATGGAGAGGGCGAAGGCGTGGATCATGATGCCGGGTGTAGGGATATTTGGTCGGGGGACAAAGCGGGGTTTGGGGGTGTTTGGGGGCTTCGGGAGGGGGGCGGATGTCCTGCCGCGTTCCGTTCGGTTCGGGCGACGTCGAGAACCTGATCTGCGCGGTGTCTGCGGGTTTCTCGACTTCGCTCGAAACGAACGGAGGGGGGTGGGTGAGAGGAGAGGCAGGTGAGAGGCCTTTTCGCGAGGTTGGAGATACGGTGCGATGCGGTGATTATGGATCCCCTGGACTCACGAAAGAAGTGCACCACTGCTAGGGTGGTAGTGCGATGGGGCGAAGATACAGGCAGCTCAGCCTAGACGAGCGGATCGAGATTGCGCGGTTGCATGCCGCCGGGCTGTCGGATCGTGCGATAGCGGCGGCGATCGGCCGGGATCATACGACGATCGGTCGCGAGCGGCGGCGCAATAGCCAGCGGACGAAGGTCTGGGATGGGGGCTATGCCCCGGCGCGGGCGCATGCGCTGGCGGCACGGCGGCGGCGCTGGGACGGTCGCTTCAAGCTGGTACGCCAGCCGGACCTGCGAGAGATCGTGAGGAAAGGCCTTGCGATGGGACATTCCCCCGAACAGATCGCCGGCCGGCTGGCGCGTGATGCTGGTCGCACCGTGATCAGCCATGAGTCAATCTATCGCTACGTCTATCACCGCTCGGCGCAGAAAGACCATTGGCACCGCCTGCTGCCCCGCGCGAAGTTCAGGCGCGGGCGATATGCACGCCGCGGCGGCAGTCCGGCCAGCTTCATCCAGCACCGTATACCCCTGTCCGAACGGCCCGCAGAGGCCGACCGGCGCGACCAGCCGGGCCACTGGGAGGCCGACTACATGCTGTTCGCCCGATACGGTCACAACATCCTCGTCCTGCACGAACGACAGACCCGCTTCACCATTCTCGACAAGCCACCGCACCGCAAAGCCGCCTTGACCGCCAGCCGTATCGCAGCGCACCTGCGCGCCATCCCCCGCGACATGCGGCGCACCATCAGCTTCGATAACGGCACCGAGTTCGCCGAGCATTATCGCCTGCACGATCGTCTCGGCGTCGCCACCTTCTTCTGCGATGTCCGCAGCCCCTGGCAAAAAGGCGGGGTCGAAAATACCATCGGCCGGCTGCGCCGCGTCCTGCCCCGCAAGACCGACCTCGACACGATCACCCACCGGCAACTCCGTGCCTATGCCGAGCGCCTCAACAATACCCCCAGAAAATGCCTCGACTTCCAGACACCCGCCGAGGCATTCATCGCTCTCTCAAACGGTGCACTTCAAACGTGAATCCACATCCCCGCCTGCGCGGGGATGACGGAGAGGAAGCCGAAATTATCCAGATGGGTTAAATTGGGTTGACAGCGTCACGCTCATTGGGTACATAACAGGAACGTTGAAGAATTGCGAGTCGGGCGGCGGGGGTCGCCGGACGGGAAACGGGCCGGGGCGGCGACGCCTTCCGGCCCGTTTTCGTTGGGGCGGCGTATCCAGGGCTGCGGCCTGGCTCGCGGACGATCTGAAGGGGGCGGCAGATGACTGAATCGAAAAGGGTGCATATACAGTCTACGCGCGGGGACGGCTGGACCAAGAGCAAGCGGGCGACGTTCCTCACCGTGTTGGGGGAAACCTGTAACGCCACGATCGCCGCCAGGGCCGTGGGGCTTTCGGTACGCGGGGCGCATGCCCTGCGGGCGCGGGACGGTGAGTTCGCCTTGCTGTGGAGCGCCGCGCTGGAGGCGGGGTACGAGCTGCTGGAAAACGAATTGCTGTTCCGCGCGTTGGGCCAGCCCGGTGGCGCCAATCCGGACGAGGACGAGATCGAGGCGGTGCGGGCGCCGGACGTGCCGTTCGATCCGGCATTGGCGATCAAGGTTCTGGAAATGCGGCGGGGGCCGCGTTCGGCATCGAAGCCCAAGACCAATACGATCATGTCGCAGGGCGAGGTCGATGCGGCGTTGCTGCAACGGCTGGACGCGCTGGCGGCGAAACGTACGTGACGGTGCCGTTTCGCCGCGAGTTGATCGCGCGGTTGCTGGCGCTGGACGTCAAGATACGCTGGCGGGTCGTCATGGGCATGTCGCCCCCTGCGCGCCGGGCGCTGTACGACGACTGGACCGGCTGGGCGCATGACGGGCAATTGCCGCCGCCGGGCGACTGGCGCGTGTGGATGATCCGCGCCGGGCGGGGCTTCGGCAAGACGCGCGCCGGGGCGGAATGGATCAGCGCAGTGGCGCGGGCGAACCCCGGCGGCCGGATCGCCCTGGTCGGCGCGACGGCGGACGAGGTGCGCCGGGTGATGATCGAGGGCGAGGCCGGGTTGCTGGCGGTGGCGCGCAGCGACGAGCGGATCGAATGGCATCGCAGCACGGGCGAGGTGCAGTTCGCATCGGGCGCGCGGGGATTCGCCTATGCCGCCGCGGCGCCGGAATCGCTGCGCGGATCGGCGCATCATGCGGCGTGGTGCGACGAGCTTGCCAAGTGGCGCTATGCGGATTCGGCGTGGGACAATCTGGTGATGGGGCTGCGCGTGGGGGGATCAGCCGCGCGTCGTGGTGACGACGACGCCGCGGTCGATCGCGCTGTTGCGGCGCCTGGTGACCGCGAAGGATGCGGTGGAGACACGTGGGCGGACGTACGACAATCCGCACCTGCCCGACGCGACGGTGGCGGCGTGGACGGATCTGTACGGGGGCAGCCGGCTGGGTCGGCAGGAGCTGGATGGCGAGCTGATCGACGATGTCGAGGGTGCGTTGTGGACGCGCGACCTGATCGATGCGTGCCGGTGGCCGGCGGGCGCGGAGGGCTTGCCGGCGTTCGTGCGGATCGTGGTGGCGGTCGATCCGCCGGCGGGCATGACCGGCGATGCGTGCGGGATCGTGTGCGTCGCGCTGGGCGAGGATGCGCGCGGCTATGTGATCGAGGATGCGAGCGTGGCGGGGCGGTCGCCGGAAGGCTGGGCGCGGGCGGTGGCCGACTGTGCGCTGCGCAACCGGGCGGACCGCGTGGTGGCGGAGGTCAACCAGGGCGGGGCGATGGTCCGGTCGGTGCTCGTCGCCGCCGATGCGACGCTGCCGCTCCGGCTGGTGCATGCGACGACGGGCAAGATCGCGCGGGCCGAGCCGGTCGTGGCGCTCTACGAATGCGGGAAGGTGTCGCATATCGGCGTGTTCGGGGCGCTGGAGGACGAATTGTGCGGGCTAGTGGCGGGCGGTGCGTATCAGGGGCCGGGCCGGTCGCCGGACCGCGCGGATGCGCTCGTCTGGGCGTTAACCGAACTGATGCTGGGCAAGCGGCAGGTGGCGGCGGTGCGGGCGTTGTAAACGTCCGGGTGTCGGAGGGATTTACACTCCGGGGTGGCGCGAAACGGCGTTAAGTATCGTTCATCCGGGATATCCGCCATTGGCACGGTCTTTGCGAAGCTTGGGTCAGATGAAGCGGGGGGTTCCGCTTCTTATCGGGGATCAGATTTCATGAACAAGTTCGCACTCGCTATCGCTGCCGCCGCCGCTGTCGTCGCCCTGCCCGCCTCCGCCACCACGGTGGTGGACCAGAGCCAGACCGTCGGCCGGAACGCCCTGGCCTATCTGGGCGTGGGGCCGATCATCTCGCAGTCCTTCACTGCCGGGTACGACAATTCGGTCGGTGCAGGCGTCTTCCTGTCGGCGTTCAACTTCGGCACCACGGCGGTCACGCTCAAGCTGCTGAGCGCCAACCCGGCGTCGGGCGGGAAGGTGATCGCGTCCGGCACCGCAAACGGCACCGCAGGCAATTGGGTCGACGTCGCCTGGGCGCAGGCTGCGCTCGTCGTCGGTCAGACCTATTGGCTGTCCGCAAGCGCCAACCGTCCCGTGGTCTTCACCTATTCCAGCCGCAACGCCTATGCCGACGGGCAATCCTATCTCGGACGGGGCGCGGTTCGGAATGCCGACCTGACCTTCCGCACGTTCGCGAACGCCCCCGCCGCGGCGGTGCCGGAAGCGGGCACGTGGGGGATGATGATCGGCGGGTTCGGGGTGATGGGGTTCAGCCTGCGCCGTCGCAGCAAGGTTTCGACGGCGGTCCGCTTCGCCTGATCTCGCGTTCTTGAGTATCGGAAAGCCGCTGGCCGAAAGGCTGGCGGCTTTTTGCTGCCTGCACGTTAAGAGGGCGCCGAACGAGCCGGGAGAAGAGGCGTGACGCCACGGGAATTGATCGATGTCGCCGAGGTGCCGGGCGGGGAGCCGCTGCGGCTGTTCCGGCGCGGCGGGGACCATATGATCGTGCTGGACCGCAACGAGCTGATGAACAGCCGGATGAGCGGGTCGGAAGAAGCGCTGGCGGTGATGACGTGCGAGCGGCTGCGCGGGCGCAGGCAGTTGCGGATGCTGATCGGTGGATACGGGATGGGCTTCACGCTGCGTGCGGCGTTGAAGGAAGCCGGGCCGGATGCGCTGATCGACGTGGCGGAGCTTGTGCCCAAGATCCTCGAATGGGCGCGCGGGCCGATGGCGGACCTGACCGGGGACTGCCTGGACGATCCGCGGGTGACGATCGTCGAGGAGGATGTCGCGGTGCCGATCCAGCATGCCGACGGCGGGTATGACGCGATCCTGCTGGATGTCGACAACGGGCCGGACGGACTGGTCCGGCCGGTCAACGGGCGGCTGTATTCGGCGCGCGGGCTGGCCGCGGCGCGCAACGCGCTGACGCCGGGCGGGGTGCTGGCGGTATGGTCCGCGGCGTCGGACGACAAGTTCACGCGGCGGCTGAAGGATGCGGGGTTCGCGGTGGACGAGGTGGCGGTGAAGGCGCGGTCG
This sequence comes from Sphingomonas aliaeris, assembly GCF_016743815.1. Lineage (NCBI taxonomy): Bacteria > Pseudomonadati > Pseudomonadota > Alphaproteobacteria > Sphingomonadales > Sphingomonadaceae > Sphingomonas > Sphingomonas aliaeris. Next base: position 342,204 of record NZ_CP061035.1, read on the forward strand.
AACGGCAAGGGGCCGCGGCATGTGATCTGGTTTGCGACCAAGGGGTAGGGTTTCGGGTTTCGGCGGTTTGGGTTTGGGGGCGGCGGTTGTAGCTGTCGCAGTCGACCCACCCCCGGCCCCTCCCTTTCAGGGAGGGGAGAAGTAAGGGTGCCTTCCCTTTCAGGGAGGGGAGAAGAAGGGGTGCCCTTCCTTCTTCTTGCTCCCCTCCCTGGAAGGGAGGGGTCGGGGGTGGGTGGACGCCTGGGCTGACATCGGGGGAATGGAGATGGAGCGCACACCGCCTGAGTTGCGGCGTAATGCCCGCGAGCTTCGGAACGGTTCGACCGAAGCCGAGCGGATATTATGGCATGCGCTGAGGACGTATCGACCGCGCTTTACGCGGCAATTGGTCGTGGGGCACTTCATCATCGACATTGCTTGTCGGGCCGCCAAGGTCGCGGTCGAGCTGGACGGCGGTCAGCATTCGGAGCGTCTGGAACACGATACCCGGCGGACGCAGTGGCTGGAGGCTGAAGGCTGGCAGGTCCTGCGGTTCTAGAACCCGGACGTGGTGGCTAATGTGGATGGCGTGGTGGCAGTGATCCTGGCGGCGGTTTCGACGCGAGGTGGTGTAGAGCCTTACGTTGCTGCTGCACGGGAGAGGCGGCGGGGGGTGTAGCTGCCGCAGGCCTACCCACCCCCGACCCCTCCCTTCCAGGGAGGGGAGAAGAAGGGGCGACCTTTCCCTTCTCGGAGGGGGGAAGAAGGGGATCGCCCTCCTTAGCGGCGCGAATATTCTCAGGAGACGATCATGAAATGGTTTGGCTGGAAGTCGGCCGGGCGTGGGGATCCGCGTCCGGTTTTGTCGCGTGGGTGGGCGGCGCGGGCGGTGGGGGTGTATCCTAGCGGGTATGAGGCTCAGGTGCGGGCGGCGTATCTGGACAATGCGATCGCGCAGCGGGCGGTGCGGCTGGTCGCGGATGGGTTGTGGGGGTGCCGCTGGCCGTGTCCTCGCCCGAGATCGAGCGGTTGATCCGGGCGCGATCGGGTGGGCAGGCGTTGCTGTCGACGCTGGCGGCGCAGATGCTGCTGCACGGCAATGCCTATATCCAGGTGCTGACCGATGGCGCGGGGCGCGTGGTGGAATTGTATGCGCTGCGGCCCGAGCGCGTGAGCGTGGTGATGGACGCGGGCGGGTGGCCGGTCGCCTATGCGTACAAGGTCGGCGAGCGGACGACGCGGCTGGTGGCGGAGGATCCGGACGGGCGGGTCGAGGTGGTGCATATCAAGGCGTTCCACCCGCTGGACGATCATGCCGGACTGGGATGCCTCGGCGCGGCGGCGGGGGCGATCGCGGTGCACAATGCGGCGGCGCGGTGGAATGCGGCGTTGCTGGGCAATGCGGCGCGGCCTTCGGGTGCCCTCGTTTATGATCCGGCGGACGGATCGGCGATGTCGACAGAACAGTTCGCGCGGCTGAAGGCGGAGATGGAGGCGGGCTTTTCGGGCGCCGCCAATGCCGGGCGGCCGATGCTGCTGGAGGGCGGACTGAAATGGCAGGCGCTGTCGCTGACGCCGGCGGACATGGATTTCGCGGGGATGCGCGATGCGGCGGGGCGGGAGATCGCGACCGCATTCGGCGTGCCGCCGATGCTGCTCGGCCTGCCGGGCGACGCGACCTATGCCAATTATCGCGAGGCGAACCGGGCGCTGTGGCGGCTCGCGATCCTGCCGCTGGCGGATACGATCCTGTCGGGTCTGGTGCAGGCGCTGGCGGGCTGGTTTCCGGGCGCGGCGGCGGCGGTCGATCTGGACCGGGTGACGGCGCTGGCCGAGGATCGCGAGCGATTGTGGGCGCAGGTGAGCGCGGCCGAGTTCCTGAGCCGCGACGAGAAGCGTGCGCTGGTCGGGTATCCGGCGGCGCGGAGTGAGACGGCGACGGGCGGGTCGGAGACCGAAAGGGAGGTGGTGACGTGACCGGGGCAATACTCGCGCAATTGCTGTCGCAGACGGCGGAGGGTGGCGCGGACCTGATCGTGCTGCGCGCGATTGCGGAGGAAGCGGGCGAGCTGGGCGCGAGCCGCGCGCTGACGCGGCTGGGGCTGGACGACCCTGCCGCCGCCAAGGACATGGCCGAGCTGCGCGAATTGCTGACGGCGTGGCGCGAGGCGAAGAAGTCGATGTGGCAGGCGGTGTTCGGCTGGACGCTGAAGATGGTGCCGGTGATCCTGATGGCGGGCTTCGCGCTGAAGTTCGGGCTGCACGAGTTCGCCAAGTGAGCGTGCGCTTTGCCGGATATGCGGCGGTGTTCGACCGGATCGACCGGGGAGGCGACGTGGTGCGGGCGGGGGCGTTCGGGGGGCTGGGCCGGGGTGAAGTGTCCGGGCCGGTGCCGTTGTTGTGGCAGCATCGCGGGGCGCCGGTGGGCGTGGTGGAATCGCTGGCCGAAGATGCGCAGGGGCTGCGCGTGATCGGGCGGATCGAGGATGCGCGGCTGGCGGGACTGGTCGCGTCCGGCGCGGTGCGGGGATTGTCGTTCGGCTATCGGGTGGTGGCGGCGCGGGGGGGCGGCGGGCGGTTCCGGCGGCGGGCGGGTGCGTGAGCTGACGGGGGTGGAACTGGTGGAGATCAGTCTGGTCGCGCAGCCGATGCAGGGGCTGGCGCGGGTGCATGCTGTGGAGGGGTAGGGGTTCGGGTTCGGGGGGCTTGGTTTCAGGGGTACACCTTCTCCGTTCGTTTCGAGCGTAGTCGAGAAACATGGCGGTGGCTTGGGGAAGGGGTTTCTCGACTTCGCTCGAAACGAACGGTTCTTTTTACTCAGGGGCGTCGCTTTGGACTGCCCCTCTCCCAACCCTCTCCCCTGAAGGGGAGAGGGCTTTTTTGGGGAGTGGCGTCCTTTCGGATCGGCATTCCCGCGTCGGCGAGAGTCCATAGGAGCGGCCTTTCGCGGCTCCGTCCGATGGCGTGATTATGGATCCCCGCCTGCGCGGGGATGACGGGGGTGTTGGGGCAATCCCCACGCGATTTCAGGGGTTTGGGCGCGTCCCACCGGGGCGCGCCTTTTTCGTTTCTGTCGAGGAGAATGAGCATGAGCGATACTTTGGACGCGAGTTTCGAGGGTGTGACGTTGGGCAGCGCGGTGGTTCGGCCGTTGCTGGAGGGCGCGCGGGCGACCGGTTCCGGGGCGTTCGGAGGGTTCCTGCGGTCGGGGGCCGTGGTGGAGATGAAGTCGTTCACCGGGCTGACGGGCGATGCGGGCGGCTATGCGGTGCCGCGCGAGATCGATGCGGAGATCGATGCGACGTTGAAGGCGATCTCTCCGATCCGGTCGGTGGCGAATGTCGTGCAGGTGGGGAGCGCGGGGTATCGCAAGCTGGTGACGACGGGGGGCACGCCGTCCGGCTGGGCGTCGGAGACGGGTCCGCGGGGCGAGACGGCGACGCCGGTCTTTACCGAGATCGTCCCGCCGATGGGCGAACTGTTCGCCAATCCGTCCGCCAGCCAGGCGATGCTGGACGATGCGGCGTTCGACGTCGAGACCTGGCTGGCGGGCGAGATCGCGACCGAATTCGCCAAGGCGGAAGGGTCGGCCTTCGTCAATGGAACCGGGACCAACCGGCCGCGCGGGTTCCTGCAGGGGGCGACGTCAGCGGCGTCGGATGCGACGCGGACGTTCGGGCAGTTGCAGTATCTGCCATCGGGTGCGGCGGGCGATTTCGGGACCAATCCGCAGGACCGGCTGATCGATCTGGTCCAGGCGCTGCGTGCGCCGTACCGGCAGGGTGCGGTGTTCGTGATGAATGCGGCGACGGTATCGCGGATCCGCAAGTTCAAGACGAGCGACGGGCAGTTCCTGTGGTCGCCGAGTCTTGCTGCGGGGCAGCCGGCGACGTTGCTCGGCTATCCGGTGATCGAGGCGGAGGACATGCCGGACGTGGCGGCGAACGCGCTTTCGATCGCGTTCGGTAACTTCCGCTCGGGCTATCTGATCGCCGAACGCAGCGAGACGGTGATCCTGCGCGATCCGTATTCGAACAAGCCGTTCGTCAATTTCTACGCGACGAAGCGGATCGGCGGGTGCGTGTCGAACAGCGAGGCGATCAAGCTGATGAAGTTCGCGGCGTCGTAGGCGGCCTTTCCCGCTCTCGTCGTGCCGGAACGATCCGGTGCGGCGGGGGCGGGGCCTTTTTCAAAGATATCGAGGAGAATGAGCATGGCGGATGGCTTTGCGAACAGTGCCGACCAGGTGTCGGCGCCGGCGACGCGTGCGGTGGCGGTGGTGCCGAGCGACGGGACCGCGCTGACCGATATTCCCAAGGCGCTGTATGTCGGGACGGGCGGACACGTCACCGCGCGCGGCGTGGGGGGCGGGGCGGACGTGGTGTTCCGCAACGTGGCGGCGGGCAGCGTGTTGCCGTTTCGCGCCGCCTTCGTGCGGGCGACGGGGACGACGGCGGCGGACCTGATCGCGCTTTACTGACGCCCGATGCGCGCCGGGGGGTGCGTGCGGGCTTCACAGACAAGGAAATCGATATGGCTCCTGGCTTTCCGGCGCAGGTGATCGCCGACGCGCGCGTGGCGGCGAAGGATTATGCGCCGCTGTCGATCGGCGACGAGGATGCGGTGATCGACGCGCTCGCCCTTGCCGCGCTGGCGATGGCGGAGACGTTCCTGCGCACCGCGCTGATCGTGCGCGGGCATAGGGCGGTGCTGCCGCTGAAGACCGGGTGGCGATTGCTGCCCGCGACGCCGGTGACGGCGATCGGCACGGTCGAGGGGGTGGCGGCGGACGGGACCGCGATTGCGCTGGCGGGCGACGGCTATGCGGTCGACATCGACGCGGAGGGGGGACGGGTGGGTCCGGGTGACGGATGCGCGCGGGGCCGCGCGGATATCGGTCGACTATACGGCCGGGCTGGCGGCGGACTGGGCGGGGCTGCCTGCACCGATCGCGCAGGGCGTGGTGCGGCTGATCGGACATTTGCAGGCCGAGCGCGACGGCGTGGGCGGCCCGGCCCCGGCGGCGGTGACGGCGTTGTGGCGACCGTATCGGCGCGTGATCCTGCTGGAGCGGATCCGATGAGCCTGGAGCGGCTGGCAGCGCGGGGGGCTGCGATCGGCGAGGCGCGGGCGGATGCGGTGCGCGCGCGGGTCGCGGAGGCGGTGGCGCGCGAGGTTCCGGGGGCGGAGGTCGAGGTGTCCGGGCGCGAGGTGATCGTGACAGGGCGGGGGCTGATGCCCGCGCTCCGCTGGATCGGGAGTTTGATTCGATGAGCGCGGAGGCGGTGGTGCAGGCGGCGGTGCTGGCGGTGCTGCGCGCGGATGCGGTTCTGTCCGCCGGGCTGAACGGGGTGTTCGAGGGGCCGGCGGTGAAGGCGAGTACGCCGTTTGCCGAGCTGGGCGACCTGCTGAGCGTGGATTGGGGGACGAAGACGGCGGCGGGGCGGGAACTGCGCGTCGCGCTGACGATCCGCGATGCCGCCGAGACGAATGCGCGGGTGCAGCGGCTGGCCGATGCGGCGGGCAGGGCGATCGAGCGGCTGCCGCGCGCGCTGGAGGGGTGGCGCGTGGCGAGCGTCGTGCTGGTTCGGCTTCGCGTGCTGCGCGGGCCGCCGGGGCGGTGGAGCGCGACGCTGGAATACCGGGTGCGGGTGATGGCGAACGAGGGAGACGTGGAATGAGTGCGGAACGGGGCAGCGCATTTTTGCTGAAGGTCGGGAACGGGGCGACGCCGGTCGTCTACCAGACGGTGGCGGGGCTGCGCACGACGCAGTTGAGCGTCAATGGCGAGATGGTCGCGATCACGTCGAAGGATTCGGGCGGGTGGCGCGAACTGCTGTCGGGCGCGGGGGTGCGATCGGTCAGCGTATCGGGAGCGGGCATCTTCACCGGATCCGCCGCCGAGGTGCGGATCAAGGGCAATGCGCTGTCGGGTGCGATCGACGATTACCTGCTGACGTTCGAGAGCGGCGAGACGATGACCGGGCGGTTCCTGGTCACGCGGCTGGACTATGCTGGGGATTATAATGGCGAGCGATCCTACACGCTGAGCCTGGAGAGTTCGGGCGCGGTGGTGTCGGCATGAGCGCCGCGAATCCAGCGCGGGGCGAAGCGGCGATCCGGATCAATGGCGAGATGCTGGTGCTGCGTCCGAGCTTCCAGGCGCTGATGGCGGCGGAGGCGGAGATCGGACCGCTGTTCGCATTGGTCGAGCGGGCGGCGGAGGGGCGGCTGGCGCTGGGCGAGATGGTCGCTTTGTTCTGGCATTGCCTGCGTGACGTGCCGGACGGGCTGACGCGCGAGGCGTTCGGGGGAGGGCGTCGCGGCGCGGGGCCTGTCGGAGGCGACGCCGGTGCTGCGCGTGCTGCTGGGGCAGATCCTGGGTGGGCGGTGACGGGACGTTCGGAGCGGCGGCGCTGAAGCTGGCGGGGTTTGCGGGGGCGTTTCTGGGGTGGGGGGCGGAGGCGTTCTGGAGCGCCACGCCGGCGGAATTGGGGGCGGTGATCGCGGCGCTGAAGGGGGAGGGCGATGCGCCCGCGCCGCCGGATGCGGACGTTATCGCGTGGATGCGGGAGGCTTATCCGGATGGATGAAGAGATCGAACGGATGGTGGTGAGCGTGCGCGCCGATACGGCGGCGTTCGCGCGCGACGTGGGCGAGATGCGCGGGGTGCTGGACGGGCCATTGGTCGCGGGGGCGGACCAGGCGGGGCGGATGATCGAGGATTCGCTGATGCGCGCGATCCGCAAGGGCAAGATCGGGTTCGAGGATCTGCGGCAGGTCGTGCTGGCCGTGATGGCGGAGATCGCCGCGGCGGCGGTGCGCGGCGGGATCGATGCGCTGCTGGGACGGGCCCCGGGTGGCGGATCGGGCGGCGGGGCGAACGGGTTGCTGTCGCTGGCGACGAGCCTGTTTTCGGGCGCGCCGGGGCGGGCGACGGGCGGGCCGGTGTCGCCGGGCCGGGCCTATATGGTCGGCGAGCGCGGGCCGGAACTGTTCGTGCCGACGGGAGCCGGGCGGGTCGAGGCGTCCGGTGGCGGGGGCGCACGGGACGTGCGGATTTCCATCTCGGTGAATGCGCGGGCCGGGGAGGCGCCGGAGGCGTTGGCGCGGTCGGGGCGGCAGGTGGCGCGAGCGGTTCGGGCGGCTTTGGCGGAATAGATTGGCGGCGTTGGGGCGGGATTTAGGGTTGGGGTGAGCGGGGATTGGAGTGGGACACACTTCCCCTCTCCCAACCCTCTCCCCTGAAGGGGAGAGGGCTTTTTTATGGCGTATTGGTTGGCTGGGGAGCGGACGGTGCAAGAGGAGGGCGTTGTTTCGCGCTTCGATCCGCGGTTCTGGACGGTGAACTTTCCGCGGCCGATGATGGCGTCGGTGGTGACGACCGGGCCGCACGCGCTGCGCGTCGATGCGGTGTTCTACAAGGCGGACGATCTGGCGGGGCTGATCTGGGAAGCGGAGGACCGGCACGACCATCCGTTGCTGCGATACGAGACGGCGCGCGATTTCCGGGAGTGCCGGTTGCGGTTCCGCTGGCGGTCGGCGGGGACGATGCCGCTGGATGCGATCAACGGCCCGGTGCTGACGATCGAGGGGCGCGATGCTTCGGGTGTGGCGCGGGCCTGGTACGTGCGGCTGTGGAATTATGCGACCGGCGCGCCGGACGATGCGCTGGTGGCGATCGACTTTGCCGACGTGTCGGGCGGGTTCCTGTTGCCGGGCGAGGCGGGCCCGGTCTGGGCGGGGGATGTCGACCGGATGTTCGTGTCGCTGGTGGCGCAAGGATTTACCGGCGAGGACGCGGCGTTGGCGGCGCCGGTAGAGGCGTGGGTGGAGCTGTCCGAGATCGCCTGCGACGGGCCGGGGGCGGTATTGTCGATCGGCGATGTGGTGGTGCCCGAGCATGGGCTGTGCATTGCGAGCGGGTATGACGATTCCTATCACCTGACGCCCGCGCGATTGCTGCGCAACGCGCTGCACCTGGGGTATCGCGGCGCGATCACGCATTATGTCGGGATGAGCCATTACTTCCGGCTGGAGGCGGCAGCGGGCGGGTTTTACGTGAGCGCAAGCGGGGGCGTGCTGAACGTCGCGGCGGCGGCGTGGCATCGCGACTTTGCCGAACGGGCGGCGGCATTCGGGTATGAGGTGATCTGGTCGCTGTCGTACGAACTGTTCGACGCGCATTGCTGGGGCGACTGGAAACAGCGCGCGGCGGATGGTGCGCCGGCGCTGACCGGCTGGGTACCGCCGTCCACCTTGCTGTCGCCCGCGCATGACGGGGCGATGGGGTATCTGCGGAGCGTCGCGGCGGCGCTGATCGGGATTGCGGTCGCGGCGGGATTGGCGCCGAAGTTCCAGATCGGTGAGCCGTGGTGGTGGGTGATGCCGGATGGCCGGCCGTGTCTGTACGACGATGCGGCGCGGGCGGCGCTGGGTGGCGATCCGGTGACGATCGAGAGCGTGCGTGACCCGATGTCGAGCGAGCAAAAGGCGCTGCTGGACGCGGCGGGGGTGCTGCTGGCGGCATCGACCGCGGCGCTGGCGGGGGCGGCCAAGGCGGCGGCGGGCGCGGCGGGGTGCGAGACATTGTTGCTGGCGTATTTGCCGACCGTGCTGGATGCGGCGGCGCCGGATCTGATGCGGGCGAACCTGCCGGTGGGGTGGGCGAGGCCCGCCTTCGACGTGCTGCAGCTTGAGGATTATGACTGGGTGACGGCGGGCGAAACTGCTCGGAGCGCGCGCGGGGTCATGCTGGCGGAGGCGCGGCTGGGCTATCCGGCGGCGGAGCAGCATTATCTTTCCGGTTTCGTGTTGCGGCCCGACGATGCGGCCGACTGGCGCGAGATCGAGGCGGCGGCCGCGGCGGCGCAGGCGCGCGGGGTGGCGCGGACGTTCGTCTGGGCGCTGCCGCAAGTGATGCGCGACGGATTTCTGCATTTCGATTTGGGGGACGAACCGGTGGATGCATTCGACGACGTGCTGTTTCCGCTGGCGCTGGGGCGCGAGGCGGAAGTGATGCCGGAATTCTCGACCGCGATCCTGACCAATGCGGGCGGGCACGAGGCGCGCAACGCAAGCTGGGCGGCGGCGCGGACGCGCTACGATGTGGGTCCGGGGGTGCGATCCGAAGCGGATATCGCGGCGTTGCTGGATTTCTATCGCGCGCGGTTGGGGCCGGCGCGCGGGTTTCGGCTGCGCGATCCGTTCGATTCCAAGTCTGGCGCGGGGAGTGCGCTGGACCAGCGGATCGGGGTCGGGGACGGGGTTACGACACGTTTTCCGCTGGTGAAGCAATATGGGGAGAGTGTGCGGCGGATCACCCGGCCGGTGGCGGGGAGTGTGTCGGTTGCCGTGGGGGGTGTCGTAACATCGCGGTTCGGCGTGGGGGCTGGCGGGGTGGTGGAACTGGATGCCGCGCCGGCGGCGGGGGTGGTGGTGACGGCCGGGTTCGCGTTCGACGTGCCGGTGCGGTTCGCGGAGGACCGGCTGGCGGTGAACCGCGCGACGTTTCTGGCGGGGGCGGCGGCGAGTGTGGCGCTGGTGGAGGTTCGGGAGGGGTAGGGTTTTGCGCGGGGCTTTTCTCCCCTCCCTGAAAGGGAGGGGGCGGGGGTGGGTGGCGTCCTGGCGATGCTGTTGGTCTGGGACTGCGGGTGGCGGTGTCGCCTGGTCTCGACCCACCCCCAGCCCCTCCCTTTCAGGGAGGGGAGTTGGAGGGGGCTTTCCCTCCCAGAGGGGGAACGTGTCGCTTCAGGCTTGGCGCTCGAGGATTTTGCGTGGGTGGGTTCACGTGGAGGCGCGAAGGCTCGGAGGTGCGCAGACGCGGAGATAGAGCGCGGAGTCAGGATTCCTTCTCCCCTCCCAGGAAGGGAGGGGGCGGGGGTGGGTGGCGTCCTGGCGATACGGTGGGTTTGGGAATGAGGTGGCGGTGTCGCCTGGCCTCGACCCACCCCCAGCCCCTCCTTTTCAGGGAGGGGAGTTAGAGGGGGTGTGTCCTGCCTCGTACGTTCGATCCTCACCACAATCGGAAAAAACAGGGAGAACCAGGATGACGTTTCTGCGGGGGACGTTGACGACGATTGCGTTGTGCTGGCGGATCGAGCGGCGGGATGGGGTGGCGATCGGGTTGACCGATCATGATGCCGATCTGACGATCGACGGCCTGGTGCATCGCGCCGCGCCGGGAATGACTCCGTCGGCGATCGAGCGCGGCGACGGGCTGGCGGCGGATACGATGGATGTTTCGGGGGCGCTGACGTCCGATGCGATATCGGAACGCGATCTGTTGGCGGGGTGCTGGGACGGGGCGCGGGTGCGGGTGTTCGCGGTGGACTGGACGGGCGCGGATGGTCGCGTCGATCTGGGTGAGGGAGTGATCGGCGCGGTCGAGACGAAGGACGGGGGCTTCACCGCCGAACTGGTCGGGGCGAGCGCGGGGCTGGATCGGCCGGTGGGCGAGGAGACGTCGCCGGAATGCCGTGCGGAACTGGGCGACCGGCGGTGCGGGGTGGCGATGGCGGGGCGGCGGCGGTTTGCGCGGGTGGTGTCGGTGGCGGAGCGGGTGGTGACGCTGGACGCTGCCGAGCCGGTGGCGGGCGCCTATGCCGGGGGCTGGTGCGGTGGTTCGGCGGCGCCAATTCGGGGTTGAGCGCGGCAATCGCTGCTTCGTCGGGCGCGACCGTAACGTTGCGCACGGACCCGGCGCTGGCGGTGGTGGCGGGCGATCTGATCGAGCTTTCGGAGGGGTGCGACAAGAGTCTGGCGACCTGTTCGGCGCGGTTCGGGAATGTGCCGAACTTTCGCGGCGAGCCGTATCTGCCCGGGATCGACCTGCTGACGCGGTATCCGGGGGCATGAGCGCGCGGGAGCGGGCGGTGGTGGCGGCGCGCGCCGCGGTGGGGGCGCGGTACCGGTTGCAGGGGCGCGAGATCGAATACGGGCTGGATTGCGTCGGGCTGACCGCGCTGGCGATGCGGGCGGCGGGATATAAGGGGCCGGTTCCGAGCGGCTATGCGCTGCGCGGGGGGCTGGCGGACGATTTTCTGGAGCTGATCGACACAAACGCGCTGATCCGGACGGACCGGCCGGCGGCGGGCGACGTGTTGTTGTTCGCGACCGGGCCGGGGCAATTCCATCTCGCGGTGAAGAGCGTGGGCGGGTTCGTGCATGCGGATGCGATGTTGCGCCGGGTGGTCGAGCGGCCCGATCCGGCGCCGTGGCCTTTGGTCGCCGCCTGGGCGCTGGTCGACGCGGATGCGGCGGAGGCGATGCTGGCGCGGTGAGTGCGGGCGGGGGCGCTGTCGTTTGGTCGATCGACCCACACGCCGTTCGTTTCGAGCGAAGTCGAGAAACCGGGACCTGGGCGGTTTGGCTGTTTCTCGACTTCGCTCGAAACGAACGGTTGGGGTTCGGGCAGCTTGGCGGTGCCCGACTGCGCTCGAAAAGACCGAGCGGGTTCTTGGGACGGGGGACATCATGGCGACTTTGGTGCTGACGGTGGTCGGCGGGGTGATCGGTGGGCCGATCGGGGCGGCGATCGGAAGCGTGATCGGGCAGGAGATCGACCGCAACGTGCTGTTCAAGCCGAAGGGGCGCGAAGGGCCGCGGCTGCAGGAACTGGCGCTGCAGACATCGTCCTATGGCACGCCGATCGCGCGCGTCTAAGGCACGATGCGGATCGGCGGATGCGTGATCTGGGCGACCGACCTGCGCGAGAGCCGCAGCACGAGCAGCGGCGGCAAGGGCCAGCCGAGCGTGGCGAGCTACAGCTATTCGGCATCGTTCGCGGTGGCGCTGTCGGGACGGCCGATCGCCGGGGTCGGCCGGATCTGGGCGGACGGCAAGTTGCTGCGCGGGGCGGCGGGGGACTTCAAGGTTTCGACCGGGTTCCGGCTGCACCGGGGGGGTGAGGGGCAGGCGGCCGATCCTTTGATCGCGGCGGCGGAAGGCGGGCTGGCGCCGGCGCATCGCGGGATCGCCTATGCGGTGTTCGAAGACCTGCAACTGGCGGATTACGGCAACCGCATCCCGTCGCTGACCTTCGAGGTGATCGGAGATGCGGGGGCGGTGAGCGTCGAGGGCATCGCGCGCGACGTATCGCGCGGGCAGGTGAAGGCGGCGGAGGGCGCGGCGGAGTGGACGGGCTTTGCGGCATACGGCGATACAAGGTCGGTGCTGGAGATGCTGGCGGCGGCGAGCGGCGCGTGGTTCGCGCCGGAGGGGGGCGTGCTGCGGATGCGCGGGGCTTCCGTGCCGGTGGCCGAGCTTCGCGACGACGGATTTTCGGGTGGGGAGCGGATCGGGCAGGTCGGCGAGCGGGCCATTGCGGCGCTGGAGACGGTGCCGGCGGGCATGACGATCGCGCATTACGACCCGGCGCGCGATTTCCAGACCGGGTTGCAGCGTGCGCGGCGGCCGGGGCCGGGGCGGCGCGAGGAGCGGATAGAACTGCCCGCCGCCTTGTCCGCCGATCATGCCAAGACGCTGGCCGAGGCGGCGATCGCGCGGGCCGAGACGGGGCGGGAACGCCGGACGCTGGCGCTCGGCTGGGGCGATCTGGCGGTGGGGCCGGGTGCCTGCGTGACGATCGCAGGCGCGCCGGGGGTGTACCGCGTGGCGAGCTGGTCGTTCGAGGGGATGGTCGTGAAGCTCGGCTGCGTGCGGCTGGCGAGCGCGACCGCCCCGGTGAGCGCCAGTCCGGGACGGTTCCTGCCCGCGCCGGATGCTATTGCCGGGCGGACGATCGTGCATGCGTTCGAGATACCGCGGCTGGACGATGCGGTGTCGAACGCGCCGCGGCTGACGATCGCGGCTGCGGGCAGCGCGCCCGGATGGCGGCGGGCGGCGTTGCTCTACAGTCTGGACGACGGGGCGCAGTGGAACGCGGCGGGCGCAACCGTGGGCGTGGCGACGATCGGCGTGCTGGCGAGCGCGCCGGGGATCGGATCGGCCAGCATCACGGACCGGGTGAACAGCTTCGACGTCGACCTGGCGCATGACGAGATGGCATTGGCGGATGCGGACATGAGGGGACTGGCGGCGGGGGCGAACATCGCGCTGGCCGGCGACGAGCTGCTACAGTTCGGACGCGCGGAACAGATCGGCGCGCGGCGGTGGCGGCTGTCGGAACTCTGGCGCGGGCGGCGCGGCACGGAGGCTGAAATCGGGACGCAGGTGGTGGGAAACAGCTTCGTCCTGATCGAGGCGGAAAACCTCGCGACGATCGACCTGCCCCTCTCCGCGAAGGGGGTGACGGTGCGCGTGCTGGCCTCGGGAATCGGCGACGAAGCGGGTCCCGTCGAGAGCGATACCGCAGTGCGGGGCGTTTCCGTGATCCCGCCCGGCCCGGTCCATCTGCACAGCCAGGTGTTGCCCGGAGGCGACGCCCGGATCCGATGGGTAAGACGCAGCCAATCGGGATGGCGCTGGATCGACGGGGTCGACGCGCCGCTGGGCGAGGAACGCGAGGCTTACCGGGTGACGGTGATCCGGGCCGATGGCGGGGTGCGCGCGGCCGAAGTTCCGGTTCCCGAGATCGTCATTTCGGCGAACGATCGGAGCGGCGGATCGGCGACCGTCCGGATCAGCCAGATCGGGTCGAACGGCGAATCGATCGCGACCGAAACAGTCTTGCCGAACGGGTGAAGGAGCGATGCGATGAACGACGATATGACGCCACGATTGGGGCTGCCGACGATTCGACCGGGACAGGCGCAAAAAGAATCGTCCCATAACGAGGCCCTGACTCAGCTGGACCTCCTAATGCACGCAAATGCCGTGTCTTTAGGTCTAAATACGCCGCCATCGGCACCCGTTTCGGGGCAGGCCTGGGTGGTCGGATCGATGCCTGCGGGCGACTGGTCCGGCCACGCGGACGCGCTGGCCGGATGGACGGACGGCGGCTGGCGCTTCGCTGCGCCGATCCCGGGCATGACGGTGTGGATTGAGGAAGCTGCTGACTTCGCTCGATATTCAGACGGAAGTTGGATTTTGGGAGAGCTTCGCGGCAGCAAAGTCGTGATTGCGGGGAACGATGTTTTGGGGCCGCGCAGAGCGGGAATACCCATCGCTTCGGGCGGGTCTATCATCGACGTCGAGGCGCGCGAGACTCTTGTCGAAATCCTTGCTGCATTGCGTGGTCACGGACTGATCGCAAGCTAACATACGTTGATCTAGCCCCCGCGGCCGTGTTGCTTATTGGCAACAATGCCCAGTATTTGTGCGCTTGCGTGGAAACCAACCATTGAGTAGGGGAGTTTGCGCTGTCCGAGTGACAACGACGAAAGGGGATTTTTATGCGGAAGCTTGCCATCACTATGGCGCTTGCCTCCACTGCTCTCGCCACACCAGCTCTCGCCCGCGATAATACGTGGTACGTGGGCGTCGAAGGTGGCGCGATGATCGTAGAGGACATCAAGTTCGACATCACCGGCGTGACTGCTGCCGGCAACGGTAGCGCATCGATCGACCATAACTATGGTTATGACGTCGATGGCGTCATTGGTTACGACTTCGGTCCGGTTCGTATCGAAACGGAAGTCGGTTATCGTACGGCAACGCTCGATGGCATCAACTCGACGGTGGCAACGCCGGCCTACCTCGCAAACGGTACGACGGTCGGCAGCATCGCTGCTGGCAACTACGGTTATGCCGGTGGTCGCACGTCGGCACTCAGCTTCATGCTGAACGGCTTGCTCGACTTCGGTGACGACAACGGCATTCAGGGCTTCGTCGGCGGCGGTGTCGGTGTAGCTCGCGTCAAAGCGAACTACGCGCTGAACAACAATGGTTCGTTCCTCAACGACTCCGACACGGGCTTTGCCTATCAGGGTCTGGCGGGCGTCCGCGCTCCGCTGAGCGATCATGTAGACGTCACGTTCAAGTATCGCTTCTTCACCGCAACCGACGTGAAGTTGGTCGACGTGAACGGCCGCGGTATCGACGGTCGTTTCCGGTCGCACAGCATCCTGGGTGGCCTGACGTACAACTTCGGCGAACCGGCAGCACCTCCTCCGCCGCCGCCTCCGCCCCCGCCGCCTCCTCCGCCCCCGCCGCCGCCGCCTCCGGTTGCTGAAGTGGTGTGCGCTCCTGGACCGTATATCGTGTTCTTCGAGTGGGATAAGTCCGACATCACCCCGCAGGCAGCGTCGCTGCTCGACGGTGCGATCTCGCAGTACCAGAACTGCGGTAACACGCAGGTCATGCTGGCCGGTCACGCCGATAAGTCGGGTGCCCCTGCATACAACGTTGCACTCTCGCAGCGTCGTGCAGACTCGGTGAAGGCATATCTGGCATCGCATGCGGTTCCGGAAGGTGTCATCCAGACCCAGGCGTTCGGTGAGAGCCGTCCGCGTGTCGAGACCGCCGATGGCGTTCGCGAGCTGGAAAACCGGCGTGTGGAAATCCAGTACGGTCCTGGCTCGGGCAACTAAGCCTAGCGCCTTTGGGCAACAACATCAGGGAGGTCGGTGCAAACCGGCCTCCTTTTTGTTTGTCTGGCGAAGATGGTCTGAAAGCGGCGCCTCCCGGGATATACGGTCCGGTCCAATCCCGCCCTTCCATGTCGCCCATATCAGCGCGAAAACCACCGTCGCGTTTCACGCCGCGAGCTTCACCAGCAGCCTGCTGATCGTAGTCGGATTGCTGGACAAGGACATGATGAAGGTCGCCGGCGATACGATGCTGCCGCTCGTCCTGGCGGGATTGTCCGGTGTTTTCTTCAGCGTGGCGGAAATCTGCCCGTACAAGCCCGACAGGTCCGGCCAGCCCTGACGATCGATCGCCGTTCGTTGGCGGCTATCCGCAAGGGGCGGTGCGATCGTAGCAGCGCGTGCGAATACCCGCCGATGCCTGTCCTTATGGGTTGCGCCCGGTCTTCAGGAATTCAACAACGGCACAGTCCACGCGATCGATTAACTGGCAATTGTCGCCGCATCGGCTAGAGGATTGGACGGGCGCCCTTCCACAATTAGCGAGCATATAGACGATGCGTATTACGATGATCGGTTCTGGTTATGTCGGGCTCGTATCGGGCGCGTGTTTTTCCGATTTCGGGCATGAGGTTACGTGCGTCGACAAGGATGCGGGCAAGATCGCTGCACTGGAAGCGGGCAAGATGCCGATCTTCGAGCCGGGGCTGGATCATCTCGTCGCGGCGAACGTGGCCGCCGGGCGGCTGAAATTCACCACCGACCTGAAGAGCGCGGTGGACGGGGCGGATGCGGTGTTCATTGCGGTGGGCACGCCGTCGCGCCGCGGCGATGGCCATGCCGACTTGTCCTATGTGTTCGCCGCCAGCCGCGAGATCGCCGAGGCGGTGACAGGCCCGATCGTGATCGTCACTAAATCCACCGTGCCGGTGGGGACGGGCGACAAGGTCGAGGAGATCATGAACGAGCTGGTCAAGGATCATGCCGTCGCGGTCGTCTCCAACCCCGAATTCCTGCGCGAAGGTGCGGCGATCGGCGATTTCAAGCGGCCGGACCGGATCGTCATCGGAACCGAGGACGAACGCGCCAAGCAGGTGATGCGTGAGATATATCGGCCGCTATACCTGAACGAGAGCCCGATCCTGTTCACCGGGCGGCGCACGTCAGAACTGATCAAATATGCGGCGAACGCGTTCCTTGCGACGAAGATCACCTTCATCAACGAGATCGCCGATCTGTGCGAAGCGGTCGGTGCGGATGTGCAGGACGTCAGCCGCGGGATCGGGCTGGACAACCGGATCGGGAAGAAATTCCTGCATGCAGGTCCGGGCTATGGCGGGTCGTGCTTCCCCAAGGATACGCTGGCGCTGTTGAAGACGTCGGAGGATTACGAGACGCCGGTGCGGATCGTCGAGGCGGTCGTGTCGGTCAACGACAACCGCAAGCGGGCGATGGGCCGCAAGGTGCTGAAGGCGCTGGGCGGCGAGGGCAAGGGCAAGACGGTCGCGATCCTGGGGCTGACGTTCAAGCCCAATACGGACGATATGCGTGACGCCCCCAGCCTGGCGATCGTGCAGAGCCTGACGGATGCCGGCGTCACGGTGCGTGCGCACGACCCGGAGGGCATGGAGGCCGCAAAGGCGCTGATGCCGGACCTGCATTACTGCAACGACGCCTATGAGGCGGTGCAGGGTACCGATGCAGTGGTGATCGTGACGGAGTGGGACGTGTACCGCGCGCTCGACCTGCAGCGCGTGGCGGCCGCGATGAATGCGCCTGTGATGGTCGATCTGCGCAACGTCTATCCGCCGAGCGATGCGGAGCGGGCGGGGTTCGCCTATTCGTCGATCGGGCGCTGAACGGGCGTCAGTCCTGCGGTGCGAGCGCGACCGCAAGCCAATCGGGTATCAGGGCATCGCCGAGCGCATCCACGCGGCGATGCTCGACCATCAGCTTAAGATCCGGATAGGCGATCCGCGTGCGATCGCCCGGAGCGTCGAGCGGTGCAACGACGAGCCGGCGGTTGACCGTGCTGCGATAGTTCATCCGCGCAGTATTTTCCTGACCGACATAGCAGCCCTTGGTGAAGCTGACGCCGTTCAGCTCGCGCGCATTGCATTCGAGCCATAGGGTCTTGTCGCTGCCGAGTTCCGCGACGCCTTCGGTCACGCCGAGCGACAGGCGGTGTGCGAGCCATCCCGGTGCAGGTGACGTTGCGGGGGCGAGCCAGCGGTGGCCGAGTTGGGGCAGGCGGGGGTCGGGGGCGCCCTGTGTCGTGTCGTTGGACCAGTGGACCGCGAGTGTCTCGTCCGGCGTGATCTGGATCGGACGGCGCAAGCGGTAGATCGACAGGCGACGGGCCAGGGCGTCCGCCTGTGCGGTCTCGCAATCGACCAATATGTCGTCGCCATCCGCCCATAACATGAAGTCGAACAACACCTTGCCTTGCGGGCTGAGCAAGGCAGACCAGGCCGGCAACGGGCCGTTCACGTCGGCGGTGACCAGACCTTGCAGGAAGCCGCGGACGTCCGTCCCCGAAATCCGGAGCAGCGCGCGATCGGGGAGGGTGGTTTCGGGCATGACGAACAGGTAGGGGTGCGGGCGGGCTAATAGAAGTGCCGGCATCGCCGGCGGGCGAAAGAGGCAGGCATGGCGACGTTCGATCTGATCCTGACGGGTGGTACCGTCCATCTGCCGAGTGGTCCTGCACGGACCGATATCGGCGTTCGTGGCGGCAAGATCGTGGAGATCGGCGCGCGGGGCGATGCGGGCGAGACGATCGACTGTATGGGGCTGGATATCCTCCCCGGCGTGATCGACACGCAGGTGCATTTTCGCGAGCCCGGCCTGATGCACAAGGAGGATCTGGAAAGCGGCGCGCGGGCCGCCGTTCTGGGCGGCGTGACCGCGGTGTTCGAGATGCCGAATACGAAGCCGAACACGGATTCGGCCGAGGCGATCGGCGAGAAACTGTCGCGCGCGCATCACCGGATGTGGTGCGACCATGCCTTCTATGTCGGCGCGACCAACCACAACGCCGCCGATCTCGCCGAGTTGGAGCGCCTGCCCGGGACGGCGGGGGTGAAGATCTTCATGGGCGCTTCGACCGGCGACCTGCTGGTATCGGAGGATTCCTCGCTCGCCGACGTGCTGGCGTCCGGGCATCGCCGCGTCGCGATCCATGCCGAGGACGAAGCGCGGATGAACGCCCGGGCGGGCGAGCGGATCGCGGGGGATGCGAGTTCGCATCCCGTGTGGCGCGACGACGAGAGCGCGCTGTTAGCGACGCGGCGGATCCTGGCGCTGGCGCGCGCGGCACGGCGGCGGATCCATGTGCTGCACGTCACCACGCCTGCGGAACTGGAGCTGCTTGGCCAGAACAAGGACATCGCGACGTGCGAGGTGACGCCGCAGCACCTGACGCTGGCGGGCGAGGAAGCCTATCCGCGGCTGGGGACGCTGGCGCAGATGAATCCGCCGATCCGGTCCGGCGCGCACCGCGACGGGCTGTGGTACTGGCTGCAGCAGGGCGTGCCGGATATTCTCGGGTCGGACCACGCGCCGCACACGCTGGAGGAGAAGGGCAAGCCTTACCCGGATTCACCGAGCGGCATGCCGGGCGTGCAGACGATGCTGCCGCTGATGCTGAACCATGTGGCGGAGGGCCGCACGACGCTGGCGCGAGTGATCGATTTGACGAGCGCGGGCCCGCAACGTGTGTTCAACATCTCCGGCAAGGGGCGGATCGCGGTCGGATACGATGCCGACTTCTCGATCGTCGACCTGAAGGCGCGCTGGACGATCACCGACGACTGGCTGGCGTCGCGCTGCGGCTGGTCGCCGTTCACGGGGATGGAGATTACCGGGCGGCCGATCGGAACGGTCGTGCGCGGACATCGCGTGATGTGGGATGGCGCGCTGGCCGATGCGGCGATCGGCGAACCGATCCGCTTCGAAGGCGTGGATTTCGGCTAGGAAAATGCCCGGCGGCGGCGGAACGGCCAGTCGGTCACGCCGCCCGCGAACAGCGCCCACCACACGATCACCGGCTGAAACATCAGGCGTGGGGCGTGATACCACAGGCTGTGCAATTCGCCCGCGACGACGACCTGGTCATAAGCGTGCTTCATGTTCGCCGGATAAACGCACACCGCATAGGCGGCGAGCATGACGCCTGCCCGCCAGCGCAGGCGCGGAACCATCAGCCCGATCGCGCCGGCAACCTCGCACAATCCGGTCAGCGCGATCACCGCGATCGGATAGGGGACCCAGGCGGGGGTGATGCGCAGGAACGGCGCCGGGATGTAGAGGTGAAGAACCCCCGCTGCGAGATAGGCGGTAGCGAGCAACACGCGCAATACGGTGCGCATGCGCTTCTGACGCGGGGCGAGATCAGTGTTCATCCCACCCGCGGTAAGCGCTTATCACGGCGCGGGCAAAGCCGTTCAGCGTAGGGGGCGACCGGACCGATCCGGCTTCGCCGCCCCCGGCCGCGCGTCAGAACGGGAACCAGTTCGTCTTGTGCGTGAACTTCATATAGCCGAGATTGACGCCCTGCCGCCAGCCGACGCCCAGCCGGATCGGGATGACGACCTTGTCGCCCTTGCGCAGATAGGTCGCGGCGAACCCGCCGATGAAGAACAGCCGCCCTTCGCCCGCGGCGAACCGGCCCTTGTACAGCTCCTCGGTGTCGTAGAGGTTGTACACCAAGACAAAGACCTTGCTGGCGTCGCCACCGATATCGAAGCCGACGGATGGTCCCGTCCAGTGCACCGGTTGCTCGCCCTCGATCTTGTGGAACAATTGACCGTTGCCGTAGCGCAAACCGACGACGAACGCGCCGCCCGCTTCTCGCCCGGCGACATAGGCATTGGGCTGCCCCTGTTCCTTCAGGATCTTCTCGAGCATGCCGGCCAGGCCCGCGGTCCCCTTGCCGAACACGCCCTCCGCCGCCGCCAGCAGCTCGGGCCGATCGAAGGTCTGGCTGCTTGCGGCAACCGCAGTCGCACCCTCGCGCGCTGCATCCTGTTGCTGGTCGGCAGGAAGGGCCGCGGCAGGGGGCGTTGCGGCAAGCGGAGCGGCGGCCGGCGGATTATAGGGCGGGTAAGCGGGCGGCGCAGTGGGCGTGTCCGCCTGAGACGGCTGGATCCGCGGCGGCACCTGCACGCGGGGCGGCGTCTGGACGCGTGGCGTCTGCCCCCTGGGCGCGGAGAGATCGCCATCGATCGCCTGGTTCGGATCGATCGTGCGCACGGTATCCTGCGCGATCACCGGCCCGGACCCGAGCATCAGCGCCGTCATCAGAACCGTAGCAATAACCCTGCGCATCGACATTCCCCCAGCACCGCACCCTTCGACCCGAAGACGGTGCGCCAGAGCAGCTTGCCCGGCAATGAACCGCGCGACAAGCCGCGTTGCTTTTGCGGCGACCGGCGATAGGTCCAGCGACGATATCGCGCGATTCCGGTGTCGAACCCCGTTGATCCTTCGCCAAGCCGACGCTATAGACGCGGCTTGCCGCCAGGTCCGGAGACGTGGGTGAGTGGCTGAAACCAACGCTTTGCTAAAGCGTCGTACCTCTTAAAGGGTACCGAGAGTTCGAATCTCTCCGTCTCCGCCACCTAGTTTCGCGTGATATGGCTTGCCGAGGTTTTTTGGCAAAAACGCCGCAAAACTGCGCCGTTTCTGTTGGCTTCGGTACCACGGAGCGTCTGATACAGACCGAAATCGACGTTTTCCCGCACGTTTCTCAGGGCCATTTCCCCTTGGTACCTAATGGCAATCCAACCACATTCTGCTTGATGTCTAGACCTGCAACAACTGGGATTAACAGGGTTGATGCGACCACCGAGCTGCTCGGTCCGAACAAATTCGAGGTCCGGCCCTGCGGAGATGCTTGCTTTGCAGTGCTTATTAGCACGGTGCCGTGCAGGGTCACGGATCCCACGGAACAAAAGCTAAAATCCTTCCCAACTGCTTGAAGCCCGATCAGGGCCACCTATTTTGCGGGCGGTAGATAGATCATGGTGTGCTTATGGATGATGGGACGAGCCCGAGCATCGGGTTAGCATAAACGGTTGAGGCGCTGCGCCAACTTGCGCGCAAGTTCCCTTTCGTCCTTTCATCCCGAAATTTCAGTCAATGCAGTAGTTGCCTCCGACTGAATTTCATCAAGTATAGAGAATTATCATGACTACTCCGATTATGGGGGCGAATTCGCTCGCCCTGTCTTCTGAACTTCTTCTCCAAGTGCGCTACATGGCGCCTGGCTCCCTTGCGGCAATTGGGCGTAAAGCTCGTACGCATCCTAAAAGCCAAATTCGGCAGATCGTCAGTAGTATCGAGACATTCGGGTTTACCGTTCCCGTGCTGGTCGACGAGGACGACAAGATTATCGCCGGCAACGCGCGTGTCGAAGCGGCGATCTTGGTTGGTTTGGAGAGCATTCCGGTAGTTACGTTGTCCCACCTGAACACCGAGCAGAAGCGGGCGTTCGTGCTCGCGGAGAATAAGCTCGCAACGCTTTCGGGCTGGGATAAATCGGTCCTGAAGTTGGAATTCAGCGACCTTGTCGAACTTGATCTAGGCTTCAGCCTAGACGTTACGGGATTTCTCGAACCGGAGGTCGACGCGCTGATGTTCGGCGCAGATGCGGTCGATCACGGCGATGAGATCGTCCCCCTGCCGCAGAAGCCGACCACCCGGCTTGGCGACCTGTGGTTGCTCGGCCGCCATCGCATCCTGTGCGGCGATGCCACGGATCCATCAAATTTACAAACGCTGCTCAAGACGGACCAGGTACGCACTGTGTTCGTCGACCCTCCCTATAACGTAAGAATCGGCGGGCATGTGACGGGCGCCGGGCAGCACGAAGAGTTCGTTATGGCATCGGGCGAGATGACTGATGCAGAGTTTACTGGGTTCCTTGAGAAAACATTCCAGCGCCTGAGCGATGCGCTGATACCAGGCGGCCTCGCCTATGTGTGCATGGACTTCAGGCACATGCAAAACGTGCTCGACGCCGGAAAATTTGCGGGTTTCGAACTGCTCAACCTCATCGTTTGGGATAAGGGCTCGGGTGGAATGGGGAGCTTTTATCGGTCACGCCATGAACTCATCTTTCTTTTTGCAAAACCGGGTGATGGTCGGCGCAACCGCGTGCAGCTGGGCAAGCACGGTCGAGACCGGCATAACGTCTGGTGTTATCCTGGGGTCAATGGGTTCGGCGCCGAGAAGGCGCGCGCACGTGAAATGCATCCGACCGTGAAACCCCTGGCGCTGGTACGCGACGCGCTGCTGGATTCGACAGCGCGCGGTGATCTGGTCCTGGACCTATTCTCCGGGAGCGGCACCACGATCGTAGCGGCCGAGGATAGTGGTCGGCGCGGTGCGGCAATGGATCTGGACCCGCTATACGTCGATACGACGATCGTACGCTGGCAAGATTTCTCAGGCCAAGAGGCACGGCTTGAGTCGACTGGTCTGACGTTCCGCGAGATGCGGGTCAGGCGGTCGGAGTCCACGGATGCGTGCGCTCATGACCTTCCTCCCGCGCGTGTCCGCACGCGGCGCGCAGCATGAGGGGGCCATCATGTCATACAATCCGCACGCCGGAGCCGAGGGCGATCTTTCGGCCGATCCCTATATCGTCACGCGGGGTAAACCCCCGCGGGAGTACCAGTTCAAACCAGGCAAGTCTGGCAACCCCCGTGGCCGGCCACCGGGCACGAAGGACTTTCGCACGCTTTTGCAGCGTGAACTGGACCGCGCCGTCAACGCTTCGGTCAACGGCCGGGTAACGAAGGTTTCCAAGCGGGAAGCGATCGCCATGCGGCTTGTAGAGAAGGCGCTGAAAGGTGATCACAAGGCGATCGAGGCCTGCCTTAAATATGGCGAGGATCCGGCTTCGTCCGATGTAGCGCTTCCGCCGATGGATACCGATCCTCGTAAGGAGATCGAGTTGCTGGAAGCCTTTATGGCTCGGGGCACAGGGGGCGGCGATGAACGCCCCTCATGACATCTCGTCGGTGTTGAACGAACTCTGCCGCGCGGATCTGCAGGTGTTCGTCGAACGGGTGTTCGCGACCATCGATCCGGCGGCGGAACTTGAACGCGGGCGCTATCTGGAAATCCTTTGCGACTACCTTGCCCGCGTCGAGCGCGGCGATCTCCGGCGCCTGCTCATCACCATTCCGCCGCGGCATCTCAAATCCATCGCGACCTCGATTGCGCTGCCGGCGTGGGTGTTGGGTCGTGATCCAAGCAAACGGATCATCAATGTTACCTACGCCAACGACCTGACACGAGACCACTCGCGCAATTTCCTGAAGGTAGCGCGGTCGGGTTGGTACGCGCATGTGTTTCCGGAAACTGCAACGAATGTGGCTCGCGCGACCATCGGCGAGTTTCGGACGCGCCAGAATGGCTTCAGGATGGGGAGCTCGCTCGGCGGCACGCTGACTGGCTTGGGTGGCGACATGATCATCATCGACGACCTTATGAAGGCAGCCGACGCACGCTCCGCGGTGGCGCGTGAGAACGTGCGGCATTTCTACGGCAACACACTCGTCAGCCGATTGAACGATAAATCCTCCGGGTCGATCATCGCGGTGCAGCAGCGTCTGCACGAGGAAGATCTGGCCGCCCATCTCAAGGACCTCAAGTTTGAGCACCTTAATCTTCCTGCGATCGCCGAAGAAAGGCAGGTGTTTCACCTTTCGTCCGGTCGCACGCATGTGCGCGAGCCGGGCGATCTACTAAAGCCAAGAACCGAGCCGCGTGAGATTCTCGATGAGTTTCGACAGGCGATGAGCGGGCCGGATTTCCAGGCGCAATACCAGCAAAATCCAACCCCGCCAGAAAGTGCGCTGATCGATTGGACTCGTATTCAGACGTATGCGGTAGCACCGGAACGCGACCAGATCCTGTATGTCACCCAGAGTTGGGACACCGCGTTGTGCGATGGTCCCAAGTCGGATTTTTCTGTCGGCACAACGTGGGGATATGATGGGACAGCGTGGCTGCTTCTTGATCTTGCCCGGGTCAGATTGAGTTATGCTGACCTGTTGGAGCGGGTGCGTCGCGAGCGCAAGCGATGGAAGGCAGATGCGATCATTGTCGAAGCAGCAGGGATGGGCCATGCATTGCTCAACGAGCTTTCGCGCGATCATCGCTGTTTGGGGCGTCCTGAGCATCATGCCGCAACGTGCGAACGGCACGGCTACACGCCGACCATGGGCAAGCCGGAACGCTTGGCGGTCGGCGTGGACCGGCTATATTCCGGCCTCGTGAGATTGCCGGAAGCGGCGCCATGGCTCTCGGACCTGAAACGAGAAATGCTGGCCTTCCCGAGTGCTACGCACGACGACCAGGTCGATAGCATCACCCAGTTTCTGTTGTGGGTCGTGGAACGCCGCGGGCGGTCCGCGGCTAGCGGCGGGCGGGATTCCAGGGTCACGGCACCACGTCGCCCATAGCTTGCGACGCTGTTGGCGTACCGCGGCAGACGGCGTCTCTGAACCTGTGGAACACTGCGCCGGATGGTCACATTTCGTGAAGCTGGCGGTGGACTTGTCCGTCAGTTCCGGGCGTCAATAGCGTCCGGAGGTAGCAGAGTGTGAACCAAGAAAATGAACTCGCTCAGCGATATTGCGTCTTGGTTGGCGCGCTGATGGAAGACGCCTGCGCCGAAGCCGTGACCGCAGTTATCGACCCAGATGTCCTTCGGACGAAGGTCCGGCGGCTGCAAGAGATCAATGACCAGTGCCGAGAGCTGCTCCGCGTCGCGCATACGCTAGCGCGGATCAGCAATCGGTAGGCGACCCGATCCGAGTTCAAATTAAGGCCTGCCGCCGCGTATGTACGACATTTGAGGAAGTCGAAATCGCCCGCAGCCGGATCCTGGCCGGCCGCCCCCGGGGCTGATCGTTGCCGATCATTGTCGGGACTGGGAAGTTCAGAGTCATGACGGCGCAGCCGGCCTTGAGGGCGGTAACATCAACCCCAGCGCACGGAATTGCTCACGACACCTCCAGCTGCGCAGGCGACTCTTTCCGCTTACGCCTGCTGCCTCGGATCGTCGTGAAGGTGATGATAGAGCCGATCAGCACGATAGCGCCAATCGGTCCCAAACCAATGCACACGCTCAGGAGCGCCAACCCACCCACGATGACGGCGATCTGCTTTCTTAATCGTCCCGGGCGGTATGTCTGGATCGCCTCGATTTTCTTGCGTAACGTCGCATAGTCGCGCTGCTGAACAATTCCGCGTCTGCGTTCGCCATCGGCCAAAATTAATTCGAACAAGACCTTTGGGCCCTTGCCCAAGAGTACGCCTGCTGCCGCACCCAGCGGCCCAAGCAGTAGGAAGCCGCCGGCTGCTCGCTGTGCAGCGCCACTATCGGCAATAACTTCGAGCGACACAATTTCGACCGGTCGTAGCGTGATCGGCTTCCAGTCGTACATCGCACGCACGTTTTTCCGCGTGGTGCGAGCCTTGGTAAATTCGGCTCCCGCCTCGTCTATAAAAAGAATGAACTGGCTCATGGCGCTCCTTATGCCCGATGCGAGTATGTCGACAATCAGTGACACCGGTCATGCGCGAACGTTCTCTGAAATCAAGCCGAATGTCACTTATCGTCTGTAGATCGAACGTCGACATCGGCGTGATGGTCCCGGCGTGGATATCCGCCAGCGTCTTGCTACCAACCTGCGTCGCCTGCGCCTCGAGAAAGGCTGGAGCCAGGAAGAGTTTGCCGATCAGGCCGGTATTCATCGGACCTATGTCAGTGACATCGAACGCGGTGCTCGCAATCCTACCATTACCGTCGTCGAGCGGCTGGCTCGGCCGCTCGGCATGAGCCCCAGCGAGTTACTAGCCTAAAACACCATGCGATCAGGATGCCTCAATTTCGATCTGCACCTGTTTCCGCTACGATCCGTATCAACCTAAGTGTCGATCGAACGAGGCTAAAGGTTGAAGGGGGCACTGAGACACCGCAGTCGCTGAGCTGGCTTATATTTGTGCTTCAGTTCTTTTTGGGTGCTGCATGATCACCCGGGGCGACGGCATTGAAATTGAATGTCGAAAGCTGGTGGATGGCGGACGGGCCGCTTTTGGCGAACGATTGCAGTAATCTGCCGTTCGTTCAGTTGGCTGAATTAGCTGCGATCTGTTGGCTAGGGAAAAGCGGTAAATCTAGTTTGAGCGCATCTCCGACCGATGAAGGCATTTTGGCAGTTCGCTCATCTACATGTCGCTCGACGACGGTGCGTCAACAACCATCCACCGTCAAAAACGAAGCTTCGCACCGACCTGGACCCAGCGCGGTGCGCCGGGCGCGAAGAAGGTGGATCCGAGCAGCGGGCGTTCGCCGCCTATCACCGGTCCGGCGAAAGGACGCGCGACGAAATTGCCGGTCGCGTCGAAGCCCGTCGCCGCAAGCTGCGCGGCGGTGGCATATTCCCTGTCGAACAGGTTGTTGACCTGCGCGAACAGCGTGACCCGCTCGATCGGTCGGACGTCCACACCAAGGTTGAACACCGCGTAGCCCTTCGTGCGTCCCTCGCCGAGATAATAGACACCGTCCGGCCGGTGCTCGCCATTCTCGTTGCCCCGCGCCGTCGCGCCCGAGACGGCGATCATGTCGAGATTGAGCGACACCTGCCGCAGCGCATCCCAGCCAATGCTCGCCTTGAACACGTCGCGCGGGATCAGCGGGATACGATCGCCCTTCTCGATGTCGATCTCACCTTCGAAGCCGGGCGCCGGTCCTTCGTTCGAGCTGTTCGCGGAACCGCCGACCGTCTCGGGGCTGCGATAGGTCGCGTCGAGATAGGTGTAGTGCGCGGACAATCGCACGGGGCCGAGCGCGTAGCTGGCATCCACGTCGATGCCCTGGCGGCGCGTCCGTCCGAAATTGCGGAAATAGCCGAACCCGGCCTGGTCGTCGGCGACGAACAAGATGTCGTCGCGGCTGTCGGCACGGAACGCACCGATGCGCCAGGTCAGACCTTTGGCCGCACCATGCACGCCACCTTCGAACGTCGTCGCGACGACCTGATCGAGCGGGGGATCGCCGGCCAGCGCGTTGGGCAGCCGGCACGGGCTTTCCGGGTCGGCGCAACCGAGTTCGATCGCCGAGGGGGCACGGCTGGTCTGCGCGATCGCGCCGTCGATGCCGAACGCGGCGCTCGGGTTCCACGCGATGGCGATGGCGGGATTGAGCTTGTTGAAGCGATGATCACCATCCAGCGAGCCCGTGCCGCCGCCCGGCGTCATGCGATCGCGGTTCTTCACGACGGTGTGGTCGAAGCGGGCCGACAGGTCGATCTTCAGCGTGCGCGACAGGCTGAGCGAATCGGTGCCGTACAGGCTGAATCCGGTGGTTCTCCCGGACAGATCGACCCGCGCATCGAATGCGTTCTCCGAATCCTGCGTGCCGTCGGCGAACGCGCCGGGGCCGGTGACCGCGACGATGGCGCGCGCCGGCGTCAGATAGCCGAACTGCGCGGTCTGCGTGAAAACGGCCTTGCTGCGGACATAGCTGGTGCCGATCGTCAGGCGATTGTCCATCCCGCCGACGGGCGCGGTCAGCGCCAGTTCCGCGGTGCCGCCGAATTCGTGCTGGCGCGTGGCGGAGCGGTTGATCAGGCCGTTGCACTTCTCGTTCGGTTCGCTGTTGATCAGCGCGTTGGCGATGCAGCGGAAACGCGGGAAAGGGGTGTTGGCTTGCGTTTCGCCCGACAGTGGGAAGCCGGTGATCCCCGCGCGGGTCAGAGCGGTACGCTCGGCAGCACTCGGCTGGTAGAGGTTCTCGCCAAGCGAGATCGTCGTTGATGTCGCCGTTGAAGGTGCGCGTGCGGATGTTGCGATAAAAGGCGTTGCCCGAGAATTGCACCGTATCTGACAGATCGTGGTCGGCGGTGAAGTTGAGCAGCGTCGCGCGGTTCTTCGTGTTATCAGGCTGGGTGTAGACGCTCGACCGGTCGCGCGCGAGCAGGCGCTGTTCCTGCAACCCGTTGCCGTTGAGATCGGTGTCGGCAAAGCTGCCCAACAGCGCGAGACGTGTTCCGGACGTGGACCAGCCGAGCTTGCCGAACAGCTGGTACGCTTCGGACGGCGAGAAATCGCGCCAGCCGCGTTCGCGAAAATAATCACCGCTGGCGAACAGGTCGAATCCGCCGCCCAGTTTGCCCCCCGCCTGCGCTTCGACCATCCGGCGACGGTACGAACCGTAGCTGCCCTCCAGCTCGAAGCCGGGATCGGACAGGCCATCCTTGGTGCGCACCGACAGCGCGCCACCTAGCGAGTTGCGCCCGAACAGCGGGTTGGAGCCCGGCACCAGGCTTACCGAGCGGATCGCCGATTTCGGGATCAGATCCCAGCTGACCACGTCGCCGAACGGCTGGTTGACGCGCACCCCGTCGACATAGACCGACAGCCCCTGCGGCGTGCCGAGCAGTGGCGAGGCGGTGAACCCGCGATAGTTGATGTCGGGCTGCAGGGGATTGTTCTGCACGTCGTTGACGAACACGCCGCCGGTCATGCGGCGTAGATAGTCGGTCAGGTCGGTCGCATGCGCCGCCTCGATCTGTTCGTCGCTGGCGGTCTGCGCGGGGTAGGGGAGTGCGCCTTCGCCGACGTCGCTGAGCGGGGTCTGCGCGATGACGACGATATCGGGCTGAGGGGCTTCCTGCGCGTGCGCTGTCGCGGCGATGAATGCGGTCGCGGCGATGCCGGCGCGCAAGGATATCTTGGTCATGGTGTTTCCCCCGTCTGGTGGCTGCGTGCAGCCTTGGGCCTGCGTGTAGCAGCGGGTGGGCGGGGAAGCCTGAGACGGGTCTCAGAAAGGGTAGGACTTTGGGTCGGTATCCCCCCTCCCTTTCAGGGAGGAGAGTTAGGTCATTTCGCCTCGCAGCGTACCCCGACCGGCGCGAGGTCGGTGAAGTTCCGCACGTCGCCGAACACCTCGCCCGCCTCCGCCGATCCGAGCGCTGCATCGAGTGCCGCACCGTCGGCGAATTCGAGAACAGCGACCGCGGCATAAGGCGGCTCGGGCTGATCCGGGATCAGCGCCGTTGCCGTCGTCAGCCCGTGTCGCGACCATTTCTCCCGCACCAGCGGGATATGCGTCGCGACATAGTAATCGGCGTCGAACTTGGCCCCGTCCTGCACCGGGTACGTCACCACGAAGGTCGTCATGTCACTTCGCCTGCGCGAGCAGCGGGGTCATGCGCTTGGCCGCGAACGGCGCGAGCTTTACCGCCTTTGCCGCGGCGAGATTGGCCGATGGGCCGTTGCCGACCTGCACCAGAGCGACCATGCCCATCGAATAATGCGGCTGGCACTTGACGCCATACACGCCCGCGACGGTCGGCTTCAGGACGAATTCCTTGTTCATCGCGCCCTTGGACGGTGCGACGCCCGCGGGCAGCATCGTGGAAATCGTCTCGGCGTTATGGCTGGGATCGGTCGGC
Organism: Sphingomonas aliaeris; assembly: GCF_016743815.1. Classification (NCBI taxonomy): domain Bacteria; kingdom Pseudomonadati; phylum Pseudomonadota; class Alphaproteobacteria; order Sphingomonadales; family Sphingomonadaceae; genus Sphingomonas; species Sphingomonas aliaeris. Next base: position 372,088 of record NZ_CP061035.1, read on the forward strand.
ACAAAGCGCACCGTATCGCCGACCGCAGCCTTCACGAACGCTGGTTCGAATACCATCGCCCCGCCGGCGCCGGCATTCTTCATCTTGACGATGACGTCCTTGGCCGCAGCGGGGGCGGCGATGACGACCGACAGGGTCAAGGCGAGGGCGGCGATACGCTTCATTGTAACTCTCCACGGGATGCACCGGCAGACCCGGCCATTTTCTCGCGGCACCATGACGTTCCGGCAAGACCGGGCAATTGGCCAATGGTGCAATGGCGCGTGGCCCTGGCCGGGCGTCATATCCTGACAGCAATTCATGCGCCCGCCAGGGAACGGCGCGGTACAACGGGAGAGACGAGCATGCTGCAGCAGGCACTGGACGCGCTGAAGGGCGATATCGCGATGCGCTCCAAATACGACAATTATATCGGCGGCGACTGGGTAGCGCCGGTCAAGGGCCAGTATTTCGACAATCCCTCGCCGGTCACCGGCAAGACGGTGTGCCAGGTCGCGCGCGGGACGTCCGAGGATATCGAGTTGGCGCTGGACGCCGCGCACAAGGCGAAGGACGCCTGGGGTCGCACCTCGCCAGCCGAGCGTGCGATCATCCTGAACAAGATCGCCGACCGCATGGAAAGCAAGCTCAGCCTGCTCGCGCTCGTCGAGACGATCGACAACGGCAAGCCGATCCGCGAGACGACGCATGCTGATCTGCCGCTGGCGATCGACCATTTCCGCTATTTCGCCGGCTGCATCCGCGCGCAGGAAGGCAGCCTGTCGGAGATCGACCACGACACCGTCGCCTATCACTTCCACGAGCCTTTGGGCGTCGTCGGGCAGATCATCCCGTGGAACTTCCCGATCCTGATGGCGGTGTGGAAGCTCGCGCCGGCGCTCGCTGCGGGCAATTGCATCGTGCTGAAGCCGGCGGAGCAGACGCCGATGTCAATTATGGTGCTGATGGACGTGATCGGTGACCTGCTGCCGCCGGGCGTGCTCAACGTCGTCAACGGCTTCGGCGTCGAGGCGGGCAAGCCGCTGGCGCAGAACAAGCGCATCTCGAAGATCGCGTTCACCGGCGAGACGACCACCGGCCGCCTGATTATGCAGTATGCGACCGAGAACCTGATCCCGGTTACGCTGGAACTGGGCGGCAAATCGCCTAACATCTTCTTCGCCGACGTGATGGATCAGGACGACGACTTCCTCGACAAGGCGCTGGAAGGCTTCACGATGTTCGCGCTCAACCAGGGCGAGATCTGCACGTGTCCCAGCCGCGCGCTGATCCACGAATCGATCTACGACCGGTTCATCGAACGCGCGATCAAGCGCGTCGAGGCGATCAGCATGGGCAACCCGCTCGATCCCGGCACGATGATCGGCGCACAGGCATCGAACGACCAGCTCGAGAAGATCCTGTCGTACATCGACATCGGTCGCGACGAAGGCGCCAAGGTGCTGACCGGCGGCGGGCGCAAGCAGCATGACGGGGAATTCTCGGACGGCTATTACGTCCAGCCGACGATCCTCGAAGGCCACAACAAGATGCGCGTGTTCCAGGAGGAGATCTTCGGACCGGTGCTGGCGGTGACGACGTTCCGCGATGAGGCGCATGCGCTGGAGCTGGCGAACGACACGCTGTACGGCCTTGGCGCGGGCGTGTGGTCGCGCAACGGCACGACCGCGTACCGCATGGGCCGCGGCATCCAGGCCGGGCGCGTGTGGACCAACTGCTATCACCATTACCCCGCGCACGCGGCGTTTGGCGGGTACAAGCAGTCGGGCATCGGGCGCGAGAATCACAAGATGATGCTGGATCATTATCAGCAGACGAAGAATCTGCTGGTGAGCTACAGCCCCAAGGCGCTGGGCTTCTTCTGACGTTCCTCCGGGGGCAGCTCTCCCCCTTTCTCGCTGCCCCTTTCGCGGCGGGCCTCTCGGGGTCCGCCGCATTTTTTGGTACTAGGATTGCGATTATGCCCCCAGTTCCGTTCGTTTCGAGCGAAGTCGAGAAACCGAGGACAGCGTTCGTGACCCGTTTCTCGACTTCGTTCGAAACGAACGGAGGGGGGCGGCTGTATGACCCCCGCCCGCATCCTCTCAACTCCCGCCGCCGACGCATTAATCGCGCGCCTCGCCGAGATACATGGCCCGTTGATGTTCCACCAGTCCGGAGGCTGTTGCGACGGCTCCGCGCCGATGTGCTATCCTGCGGGAGAGTTCCGCGTCGGCGGGCAGGACGTGCTGCTCGGGAGCATCGCCGCCAATGCGGATGGCAGCGGCGTCCCCGTCTGGATCGGTGCGGCGCAGTTCGAATATTGGCGGCACACGCAGGTGACGATCGACGTCGTCCCCGGTCGCGGCGCGGGCTTTTCGCTGGAGGGTCCCGAAGGGCTGCGCTTCATCATCCGCAGCCGCGTGTTCAGCGATGCCGAGGTCGATGCGCTCGACGCCGCGGGCGAGCCGGCACGCGGCGGGTGATGACGGCGGAGTCGGTGCCGGGGATGACGTACGCCACGCGGCATGACATCATGCCGGGCATGACCCAGGACGACGAAACGGCGATCCGCACCGCCTCGACCAGCATCGACGATCCGGTGCAGGCGGCGCGCGCGCTGTTCCGCGAACTCGATCCGCCGACGCTCGCCGGCGTGCTGCTGTTCTGCTCCAGCCGCTACCGGCTCGACGCCCTTGCCGCTGCGATCACCGATTGTACCGAGGGGCTGACGGTGATCGGCTGTACCTCGTCGGGCGAGATCACGCCCGAGGGGATCGCCGAGGGCACGATCACCGCAATCGGCTTTCCGGCCAGCCACTTCACGCTGAACGCGATGCGCTTCGAGGATCTCGATCATTTTGACGAGGACGAGGCGCAATGCTCGGTCCGCGCGCTCGTCGCCGCCGCGCGCGAGACCTCGCGCGCGCTTGGCGAACAGCTACACCGCGCGGCGATCTTTCTGGTCGATGGCCTGTCGCACCGCGAGGAGATGCTGACCGTCACGGTGCAGGATGCGCTCGGCGAGATACCGCTGATCGGCGGATCCTCGGGCGACGGGCTCGATTTCAAGGAGACGTTCGTTTTCCATGACGGGGCGTTCCGGCGCGATGCCGCCCTGGTGGCGATCCTCTCCTCGACCCGGCCGATGAAAGTGTTCCGATCGCAGCATTATCAGCCCGGTACGGTCAAGATGGTGATCACCGGGGCCGATCCGGTCGGCCGCGTGGTCAGCGAGATCAACGCCGAGCCCGCTGCGGCGGAATATGCCCGGTTGACCGGGGTGACGGTCGATCAACTGGGTATCGGCGTCTTTTCGTCGCGCCCGCCGATGGTGCGCGCGGGCGGTCAATATTATGTGCGCTCGATCCAGAGCGCCAATGCGGACGGCAGCCTGACCTTTTATTGTGCGATCGACGAGGGCGTCGTGCTGACGCTGGGCGAGGGGCGCGATATCGTCGCGGGGTTGGAGACGCTGTTCGCCGATCTCGACGCCCAAGTCGGTGGGATCGACCGCATCATCGGCTTCGATTGCGTGCTCAACAAGGTCGAGGTCGAGCAGCACCAGCTCACCCGGCGCGTGTCGCAAATGTACGTCGAGCAACGCGTTACAGGGTTCAACACCTATGGCGAGCAATTCCACGCGCTGCACGTCAACCAGACGTTCAGCGGCCTGGCGATAGGGAAGTGATGGCAACGCGCGCCGCCAACGACGACAGCGACCGGATCACCGAGCTCGAGCGCGAAGTTGCCAAGCTCCGCCGGATCAACACCGCGCTGATGGACCGGGTCGAGCGCTCGACCGACCTCCAGGGGAATGCCTTTTCGCTGTTCGAGACCGCGATCAGCCTGGAGGGCAAGGTGCGCGAGCGCACCACCGATCTCGAACGTACGCTTGGCGAACTTGCACAAAGCAACGCCGCGCTTGCCGTCGCCAAGGAGCAGGCGGACGACGCGCAGTTGAGGCTGCGCGACGCGATCGAGAGCATCAACGAAGGCTTCGCGATCTTCGACGCGGACGACCGGCTGGTGCTGTGCAACCAGACCTATCTCGGTCTGTGGCCGAACATCGCCGCCCGCATCGTGCCGGGGGTGAGTTTCGCCGAGATCGCCGCGATGATCGGCAAGGACGGTACGACGCTAGGCGCGATGGTCGCGCCCGATCGCTGGGTGTCGGAGCGGATGGCGCAGCGCATGGTGGCGGGCGGCGGCACCGTCCATGCGCTGGCCGATGGACGCTGGATCCAGATCAACGAATTGCGGACGAGCGACGGCGGGATCGTCGGCGTCTATACCGACATCACCGAGGTGAAGGCCGAGGATGCCCGGCTGCGCACGCGCGAGCTGGCCGAGAAGAGCGCGATCCTGCAGGCGACGCTCGACACGATCCCGCAGGGCGTATGCGTGTACGATGCCGAGCGGCGGCTGGTCGCGTGGAACGATCCGCTGCTCGCGGTGATCGGGCTGCCAGCGGACGGCATCTCCTATATCACGACGCATGACGGGCTGGTGCGTGCCTGCACCGACCTCAACGGTCCGATGGAGGAGAACCGCCCGCTCGACTGGCTGGGCGAGGACGCGCCGGAAACCGTATCGCGGCGACATCATGCCGGCGGCAAGGTGGTCGAGGTGCGCCGCGCGCCAATGCCGGGCGGGGGCATGGTGATGAGTTTCGGCGACATCACCGAGAGCATCCGCGCCGCGCGCTCGCTCAAGGAGACCAACGAGACGCTGGAACGCCGTGTCGAGGAGCGCACCGCGGACATCAACGCGGTCAATCGCGCGCTGAGCCAGGAGAATGCCGAACGCCTGGCGGTGGAGGCGGAACTGCGCGAGGCCAAGACCGCGGCCGAACAGGCGAACATTTCCAAGACCCGCTTCCTGGCGGCGGCGAGCCACGATCTGTTGCAGCCGTTGAACGCCGCGCGGCTATTCGTCGCGGCGCTGAGCGATCGCCGACTGGCGCTGCCGACGCGCGCGCTGGTGCGACAAACCGGATCGGCACTCGACTCGGTCGAGGATTTGCTCGAGGCGCTGCTCGAGATATCGCGGCTCGATGCCGGTGCGATCACGGTCGACCCGATCGACTTCGCGCTGGACGAATTGCTGCGCAGCATGAAGGCGGAATTCTTGCCGATCGCGCGTGAGCGCGGGCTGGTGCTGAAGATCGAGGAGAGTGGGCAATGGGTCCGCTCCGACCCCCGGCTGTTGCGGCGAATCCTGCAGAACCTCATCTCGAACGGGCTGCGCTACACGACGCACGGATCGATTGAGGTGACGGTGACGCTGCATGACGGCGCGCTGGAGATCGCGGTGACCGACACCGGGATGGGCATCGCACCGGAACATCATGCCGAAGTGTTCGAGGAATTCCGCCGCATCGGTGATACCGGGCGCGGCATCGGCCTGGGCCTTGCGATCGTGCAGCGTGCGACGCGCATGCTGGGTCACGGCATGACACTGGAATCGCGCATCGGGCAGGGCTCGCGGTTTGCGCTGATCGTTCCGCCGGGTCAGCCGCGCACGGTTGCCGAAGTGGCAATCGCCCCGGTGCGACGCGGGCAACTCGACGGGCAGGCGATCCTGGTGATCGACAACGAAGCCGCGATCCTCGAGGGGATGGCGGTGCTGCTGCGAGGCTGGGGCTGCAATGTCGCCGGCGCACGCGATGCCACTGCGGCGGTGGCCAAGGCTGCGATCGCACGGCCGACCGTGCTGATCGCAGACTATCATCTCGACGACGATGCGACCGGCGACGCGGCGATCGATGCGGTACGTGCCAGTTGCAACGCGGATATTCCGGCGATCATGATCACCGCAGATCGCACGCCGGAACTGCGCGACCGGCTGAGTGCGCGGGGGCTGCATGTCCTGCAGAAGCCGGTGAAGCCGGCGCAGTTGCGCGCGTTGCTGACGCGGCTGACGCATTGAGCTTGCCGGATCGTCACCTGGTACTTGTTCCGGGGTCTACCGTGCCGCACACTTGTCGTCAGATGCTCTATCGTGGAGCAAGCTGCCTGGTGGACTCCGAAACAGTCCCAAGGTGACGGTAACACCGCGAGGTTAGGACGCCCCGAAATTCACCTTGTTGACGAGGATCACCGCCTGCGTGCGGCTGAACACCTTGAGCTTCGACAGGATCGCGGAGACGTGCGCCTTCACCGTCGTCATCGATACGTCGAGATCGTAGGCGATCTGCTTGTTGAGCTTCCCCGCCACGACCAGGCGCAGCACGACTTTCTGCTGCGGCGTCAGCGAGTCGATGCGGCGCAGGATCTCCGTATCCTCGGCATTGGCGGCCAGCTCGCCTTCCTCGATTTCCGGCGCGTAGATGTTGCCGGCAAGAACCTGCTTCAGCGCGTCGACGATCGCGCTGCGGCGGAGCGATTTGGGGACGAACCCCGCCGCGCCGGCGGCCAGCGCGGCGCGCGCTAGGCCGCGTTCCTGCGCCGCGGAGACGATCACTACCGGTACCGACGGAAACCGCTCGCGCAGTTCGATCAGCCCGGAAAAGCCGGTAGCGCCAGGCATGTTGAGATCGAGCAGGACGAGATCAAAATCGCCCTCGCGCTCGATCACCGAAGTCGCTTCCTCGAGCGAGGATGCCTCGAACAATTCGCAGCGGTCGAACGCCACCGCGATCACCGTACGCAGCCCGTCGCGCACCATCGGATGATCGTCGGCAATCAGCACCCGTTCCACGTATTCGCGACCCTCTTTGTTGCGCTCGCCCCCGTTCCGATCGGGCGTGCGTATCCCGATACGCCGCGCATGAACGTCGGGGGCGGCTTGCGCCACCCCCGACTGCTTCGCGACGCCGGCTGCCGTCACGATTTCGGCAGCTTGAACACCCAGAGAGCGCCGCCCTGGTTGATATGCTGAACCGCCTTGGCGACTTCGCCGCCCCACAGCGGCACCGCGCCGCCCCAGCCCGACATCACCGCGACATACTGCTCGCCGTCATCGGTCCAGGTGACGGGCGAGCCCACCACGCCCGATCCGGTATTGAACTTCCACAGTTCCTTGCCGCTCTTGGCGTCGAACGCCTTGAGATAGCCCTCGGGCGTTCCGGTGAAGACGAGGTTGCCTGCGGTGCTCAGCACGCCGCCCCAGAGCGGTGCCTTGTTCTTGTATTCCCAGGCGATCTTGCCCGTCGCCGGATCGATCGCGCGGAGCACGCCGATATGGTCGTCGTACAGCGGCTTGATCGTGAAGCCGGCACCCAGATACGCCGCGCCCTTCTTGTAGGCGATCGGCTCGTTCCAGATGTCCATGCCCCATTCGTTCGACGGCACGTAGAACATGCCCGTCTGCTGGCTGTAGGACATCGGCATCCAGTTCTTCGCGCCAAGGAACGCGGGGGCCGAGAACACGGTCGTGCCCTTCTCCGCGGTCGGTGCGCCCGGACGGTTGGCGTCGACATAGTTCGGCCGGCCGGTCTTCAGGTTGAAGCCGTTCGCCCAGGTGATCTTGGAAACGAAGGGCGTCGCCTGCTGCAGCTTGCCGTTGGTGCGGTCGATGATGAAGAAATAGCCGTTGCGATCGGCCTTGGCGCCGAGCTTCATCATCTTCCCGCCACGCATCGCATCGAACGGGATCAGTTCGTTGACGCCGTCAAAGTCCCAGCCGTCGTGCGGGGTCGTCTGATAGGCCCATTTCACTTGACCCGAGTCGGGATCGATGCCGAGCGTCGAGGCGGTGTAGAGGTTGTCGCCGGGGCGCAGGTGGCTGTTCCACGGCGCGGGGTTGCCCGTGCCCATGAAGATCAGGTTGGTGTCGGGATCGTATGTACCGCCCAGCCAGGTCGCACCGCCGCCGGTCTTCCACTGGTCGCCCTGCCAGGTCGCGTTGGTCTTGCCGGTGATGCCGTTGGGCTGGCCGTTCATCATGCCCATATGGCCCTCGATCGTCGGGCGCGACCAGATCAGCTCGCCGGTGTTGACGTCGCGCGCCTGCACCTCGCCGACCGCGCCGAATTCGCCGCCCGAATTGCCGACGATCACCTTGCCCTTCACGATCATCGGCGCGGCGGTGAAGCTGTAGCCCGCCTTGTAGTCGGCGATCTGCTTGTTCCAGATCACCTTGCCGGTGTTGCGGTTGAGCGCGACGAGGCGCGCATCGAGCGTGCCGAAGATGATCTTGTCGCCGTAGATCGCGGCACCGCGATTGACGACGTCGCAGCACGGCACGATCGCATCGGGCAGACGCGCGTCATACTGCCACTTTTCCTCGCCGGTCTTCGCGTCGAAGGCGAACAGGCGGCTGTACGAGCCGGTGACGTAGATCGTGCCGTCGTAGACGAGCGGCTGCGATTCCTGGCCGCGCTGCTTCTCGCCGCCCAAGGATGCGGTGAAGGCGGGGACCATGCGGCCGACGTTCGAGCTGTTGATCTGCGTGATCGTGCTGAAGCGCTGCGCGCGCGGGCCCATGCCGTACGTCAGCACGTTCTCGGGCGTCTTCTCGTCGTTCATCAGATCGGCGTCGGTCGGGCCGGCCCCGGCGGCAGCCGCCACGGGGGCAGGGGCGGCGACCGGCGCGGCGGCGGGTGCCGTCTCGTCGGCGGCTAGCAGCGGCGCGGCGAACATCGCGCTGCCGAGCGCCAGCATCGAGGCATTTCGCAGGAACAGTTTCATCGTCTTCTCCCCTAGATTTTCACGACCGTTATCGGTGCTTTGCGCGTCCCGTGCGGCGCGCTCGTGTACAAGAGTATCAGGCGGGGCCGGCCCGCCAATTGGACCTTGGGACCATTCTCAGGATCGGAATGCATCGACCCGCTGAAAACCGTTCGTCCTGAGTAGCGGCTGAGCTTGTCGAAGACGCGTATCGAAGGACCTCTTAGCGCGCGCCAACGGTGCTTCGATACAGGCCTTCGATACGCCTGCGGCTACTCAGTCCCTGCTCAACACGAACGGGTTAGTGATCAGGACGCGATCGGATCGCGCGGCGCGACGCCGTATTTTTTCAGGATCGCCGCGACCGTGCCGTCCTTCTTCAGATCGCCCATCACGCTCTCGAGCGTGTCGCCAAGATCGCGGCTATTGTCTTTGACCGCCAGCGCGATGTCCCAGCCGGGGCTGGTCAGTGCCGGCAGCGGCCCTTTGCGGGCGCGCATCGCATCGGGATCGACGCCGACCATCGCATGTTCGACCTGCGCACGCGTCGCCATCGCGACATCGCTCTTGCCGTCGCGGACCTGACCCAAAGCCGCCATGCCGCTCGGCACATGCTGCACGTCGCCGCGCAGCACGCCGCCGAACGATCCGCTGAGGTAGAAATCGGGGATTGAATCGAGTTCCGCGACCAGTTTGCGCCCCTTGAATTGCGGCGGCGGTAGTTCGCAATCGACCTCCTTGCCGCATGCCAGCGCGAAGCCTTCGCGGTAATAAGGCGCGACGATCACGACCTCTTCGTTGCGCAGCGCGAACGCGCGGTCGTACGGCACGTGCATCATCACGTCGCTAAGTTGCCCGCCGGTAGCCGGCCCCTTCCACACGATGATGCGCATATCTTCGTCCACGTCCTCGCCAGCGAGATAGTCGCGGATTTGCGCCTTAACGCCGATTTTCGCGGCCAATGCCTGGCCCAGTTCGACGTCGATCCCGCGCGGCGTGTCGCCGTCCATCCATGCCCAAGGCTCGAAATCGCGGTACACGCCGACGTGCAGCACGCCCGCCGCCTTTACCTTGTCCAGCGACGCGGCGCGAAGCGGGATGGCGGGCAGGGCGATCGCCGCGCCGATGCCGGCGAGCACGTTACGACGCGTGAAGCTCATTCCTGGTGCTTCGAATCAAGCCAGGAGCGGATCGCCCAGCCGGCCTTCTGCCCCAGAATATCCCCCATCGGTGGCATGTAGACCTTCCCGTCGCGCGCCGCGCCGTGCTGGAAGCGGTCCATGAACCATTCGTCGCCCGCCTCGCCCGCATCGAGATACCGCAGGTCGGGCGCGATCCCGCCCGAGATCGCCTCAAGCCCGTGGCAGCGCGCGCAATTCTGGCCATAAGCGCTTTCACCGATCTTCTGCGCGGCGGCATAGACCTTGGGATCGGCGCGGAACGGGTTCTTGGTCAACCACGCATCGCCGATCGCCGGCAATGCGGTGGTGTCGACCGGCTGCGGCAGGACGTTGCCGTGCGCGAGCAGGTTGCCGGTGATCGCGGCGGTGGCGATGCCGCTTGCGACAATCAGCGCAAGGGTCGAGGAACGGGGCTTTTTCATGCGCGACGACTCTCCATGCCCGCATTCACTAAACTGCGGATTTTTTCGATGCTCTTTCTATGGGGCTGCCCGGTACCACCCTATTGCACTTAGGTATTGCATGCGCGCGGGCAGGTTTCAGATACGATCAGTCCATGCTTAGAATCCTGCTCCCGCTCGCCCTGTTGATCCCCGCCGCAGCGCAGGCCGAGACGATCTACGTCTCGAACGAGAAGGGCAACAGCATCACCGTGATCGACGGCGCGACGCTCGCCGTCACCGCGACCTGGCCGGTCGGGCGGCGTGCACGCGGCATCCAGATATCGAACGACGGGAAGTTCCTCTATCTCTGCGCGAGCGACGACAATGCCGTGCAGGTGATCGACACCGCGACCGGCAAGGTCGTCGCCGACCTGCCCTCGGGCGAGGACCCTGAGCAGATCGGCCTGTCGCCCGACGGCAAGACCCTGTTCGCGACCAACGAGCGCGACAACATCTTGACCGCGATCGACATCGCCACCCGCGCGGTGCTATTCCAAGTGCCCGTCGGCGAAGAACCGGAAGGCGTTGCGGTCAGTCCCGACGGAAAGACGGCGGTATCGACCTCGGAGACCGACAGCGCGATCGACTGGGTCGATATCGCCTCGAAGAAGGTGATCGCCGAAACGCCGGTCGGCGATCGTCCGCGTCACGTCGAGTTCACCCGCGACGGCAGGTTCCTGTGGGCGAGTTCCGAGATCGGCGGCAACGTCGCGATCATCGACACGGCGACGCACAAGATCGTGAAGACGATCGAGTTCAAGATCGACAACGTGTTCCAGGACAAGGTGCTGCCGGTCGGCATCCGCTTCACGCCGGACCAGAAGCTCGCAGTGGTCGCGCTCGGCCGCGCGGATCATATCGCGATCGTCGATGTCGCGAGCGCGAAGGTGCTGTCCTACGTCCCCGTCGGGCGGCGCGTCTGGCACGTCGGGATCGGAACAGGCGGTAGTGGGGAGGGTACTCGCGTGTTCACGGCCAATGGACTTTCGGACAATGTCTCGGTGGTCGATATCGCCTCTCCCAAGGTCGTCGCCACCATTCCCGCAGGGCGCGCGCCTTGGGGGGTCGCGATCCGACCCTAGGTCCAACGCACTTTAGTCCAATTTCCTGAGAACGCTCCCAGCCCCAGCGTAGCGTGCAGATCGGCACCGCGAGAACGCTCGCCGACATCAGGGAGGGAAGACATGAGGGGCACGAAGTTCTTGGGCGCGGCTTGCGCCATGGCGATGCTGGCGGCGGCGACGCCGGCCTTCGCGCAGGACGACGCGACCAGCGCGTTGCTGCTGCGGCTTAAGGAAAAGGGAATCCTCACCGACGAGGAATATACCGAACTGGTCAGCCGCAAGTCGGCGCAACCAGCCGAGGTCGCGACCAGCGCACCGCAGGCACCGCAGGCTGCGGCGCAGGCTCAGCTCGACGAGAAGCGTTCGGTGAAGATGACCGACAGCGGCGTCGGCATGGAATTCGGCGGCGTGACCGTAAAGTTCTCGGGCTCGGTCAACGGCTTCTACGTCCATGACTCGCCGGATCGGTCGCGCACCAACACGACGGTCGCGGGCGGCATCGCCAATGTCGGCGGGCGCAGCACCTCGTCGATCCGCAACGGCCTGCTGCCGGGCATCTTCGGGATCGACGTCTCGACCAACCAGGGCGGCTGGGACGTCGCGGCGCATTTCGGCTTCTATCCCGGCATCAACAGCGTCTCGAACGTCGGCGGCGCGAACTCCGCCGGCACGCCGCAGGCGCTGGCCACATCGGGCATCGATGCCCGCCAGACATACCTGACGTTCGGCAAGCCGTCGTTCGGCACGGTCAAGATCGGGCGCGACATCGGCCTGTTCGGGTCGGACGCGATCCTCAACGACATCACGTTGCTGTCGGTCGGGTCGAGCGGCAACAATGCGGGGCCGTCGAACACCTCGCTCGGGCGGATCGGGTCGGGCTATATCTACACCGATTTCCAGCCGCAGATCACCTATACCACGCCCAAATTCGGCGGGTTCCAGGCGTCGGTCGGCGTTTTCCAGCCGCTGCTGACGATCGGCAATACCGAACTGAACAGCTCGCCCGGCTTCCAGGCTAAGCTGACCTACGACTTCAAGGCGGACGATTTCTCCGGTCATCTATGGGCGGCGGGAATCACGCAGAAGCATGACGGGATCGGCGCCAGCCCGAGCTATACCGGCAACGGCTTCGACGTCGGCGCCAAGCTGACCTATGGCGGCGCGGGCCTCCTCGGTTATTACTATAACGGATCGGGTCTGGGCACGATCGGCCTGTTCCTGCTCTCGAGCGCGGCGAACGGCCGCCGCCGCGACAGCGACGGCTTCTATCTGCAGGGCACCTACACGGTCGGCAAGCTGACCGCCGGCCTCAGCTACGGCGAGAGCAACCTCGATCTCGCGCGCGGCGAGATCAATCCGACGCTGGTCGACAAGAACAGCTCCTATGTCGGGCAGCTGCGCTACGGCCTGACCTCGTGGGTGACGCTGATCGGCGAATACACGCACACCAAGTCGGAGGCGCATGGCATCAACGAGGCGTCGTCGAACACGCTGGCGGCCGGCGCGATTCTGTTCTTCTAGGGGCTTGGTCGCGGGGTGGACGCTGCTCAGGTCGCGTCGTCCACCCCGCGACCATCATCACCCGGAACCTGCCCGGGGTGACGGACAGGATGACAAGGTCAGACGATTGTGGGTCGACCGTAAATTTCAATCAGGTCCAACTCGAAACTCCGACGACGACGCGCTAGGGGCGGGCCGACACGGTCCGCCCCCTTTTCATGACAGACTTTCCAAGGTGCCCTTAATGCGTCGTTACTGCCTTTACATTCTCGCGCCACTGCTCCCGGCGACGGCCTTCGCGCAGACCGCGCCCGACCTGCAGCCCGACATCGTCGTCCTCGGTGCCGGCCTGCCGCTCCCGCCCGGCACGCCCGCTTATGGCTCGTCCTTGATCGATCGCACACGGCTGATCAACGAGGCGTCCGACCGCGTCGAGAATGTGCTGAAGGACGTTGCCGGCTTCCAGCAGTTCCGCCGCTCGGACAGCCGCTCGGCCAATCCATCCGCGCAGGGCGTGACGCTCCGCGCACTGGGCGGGAACGCGTCGAGCCGCGCGCTCGTACTTCTCGACGGCGTGCCGCTCGCCGATCCGTTCTTCGGCTACATCCCGTTCACCGCGCTGTCGGGCGACCGCCTGTCGGGCGTGCGCATCACGCGCGGCGGCGGGGCGGGGCCGTTCGGGGCGGGCGCGGTGGCCGGTGCGATCGAGCTGGTCAGCGCGACGCGCGCCGATCTGCCGCGCGTCTCGGGCAGCGCGTTCTACGGCAGCGACGACGCGATGAGCGTCCAGGGGGCGATCTCGCCCGATCTGGGCGGCGGCTATGCCACGCTGTCCGGCCGGTTCGAACGCGGCGACGGTTTCTTCACCACCCCCGTCAACCAGCGCGTCGCGGCTACGGCCCGCGCGCGCTATCGCGACTGGTCGGGCAGCTTGCGCGCCGTCGCGCCGATCGACTCGGAGACGGAAGTCCAGTTTCGCGGCCTCGTCTATGGCGACAACCGCACGCTGCGCTTCGACGGCGCCGACAGTTATTCCGAAGGGCAGGACGCGAGCATCCGCCTCGTCCACCGCGGCGCGTGGAAGGTCGATGCGCTCGCCTATATCCAGGCGCGCAATTTCGGCAACAAAGTGATCAGCGCGACCAATTTCCGCCTGACGCTCGACCAGCGCAATACGCCGAGCACCGGCATCGGCGGCAAGATCGAGCTCCGCCCGCCGGTCGGCGCAGACCACGTGCTGCGCATCGGGCTCGACACGCGGGTCGGCGATGGCGAACTGTTCGAGGACGCGTACAGCACCGTGACCCGCCTCGTCACCACGCGTCGCAACGCCGGCGGGCGCACCAGCACCACCGGGCTGTTCGTCGAGGACGACTGGACGATCGGCCGCCTCGTGCTGACCGGCGGCGGGCGCGTCGATCGCTGGACGATCACCGACGGTTTCTTCCGCGAGGCCAATCCTGTCGGCAACCTGACCAGCAATTTGCGGTACGCCGATCGCAAGGGCACCGAGGCAACCGGCCGCGCCGGACTGCTCTTCAAGGCATCGAACGCGATCGCGCTGCGTGCGGCAGGCTATACCGGCTTCCGCCTGCCGACGCTCAACGAACTGTACCGCCCGTTCGTCGTCTTCCCGGTGACGACGCAGGCCAACGCCGCGCTCGGGCTCGAAAAACTGCGCGGCGTCGAGGCGGGGCTGGACGTCCGCCCGGTCCCTGGCGTGACGCTCGGGCTGACCGCGTTCTACAACCGGCTGAACGACGCGATCGCCAACGTCACGATCGCCACCAACGTACGCCAGCGCCGCAACGTCGAGGCGGTGATCGCCAAGGGCGTGGAGTTCACCGCCGACGCGATGCTCGGGACAGTCTCGCTCAACGCCAGCTACGCCTACAGCCACTCGACCGTGCGCGACGCCGGTGCGCTGAACGGTTTCACGCCCTCGCAAAGCCCGCGCCATGCCGCCAGCGCGACGCTCGGCTGGGCCCCGGCGCCACGCTGGTCGCTGTCGGGCACGTTGCGCTATGTCGGCAGGCAGTTCGAGGACGATCTCGAAAAGGACGTATTGCCCGACGCGCTGACGCTCGATGCAGTGGCCAGCGTGCCGCTCGGCGCGCACGTCGCGATCGTCGGGCGCGCGGAGAACGTGTTCGACGAGAAGGTGGTGACGCGCAACCAGGCCGGGTCGATCGACCTCGGCACGCCGCGCCGGCTGTGGATCGGCGTGCGATTGAACTGAAGGGGACGAGATGACCGACGAGACCTATCCGGTGCCGGCCGCCTGGACGAATGCCCGGATCGACGCCGCGGGCTATGCGCGCGAACATGCCCGGTCGCTCGACGATTCGAGCGGCTACTGGCTCGAAGAGGCCAAGCGGCTCGACTGGATAAAGGCGCCGACGGTCGCCGACGAAAGTGATTTTGCCGAAGAGAACTTCGCGGTGCGCTGGTTCGCCGACGGCCAGCTCAACGTCTCGGCCAATTGCCTCGACCGGCATCTGGCGACACGCGGCGACAAGGTCGCGATCGTCTGGGAACCCGACGATCCCGCTGCCGACCCGCGCCGCATCACCTATGCCGAACTCCATGCCGAGGTATGCCGCTTCGCCAACGTCCTGAAGGGCAGGGGAGTCAGGAAGGGCGACCGCGTCACGCTGTACCTGCCGATGATTCCCGAGGCGGCGGTGGCGATGCTCGCCTGCACGCGGATCGGCGCGATCCATTCGATCGTGTTCGGCGGTTTCTCACCCGAGGCGCTCGCCGGGCGGATCACCGATTGCGACAGCCGCATCGTCGTCACCGCTGACGAGGGCCGGCGCGGTGGCAAGCGCGTGCCCCTGAAGGCCAACGTCGATGCCGCGGCGAAACTCGCGCCGAGCCTCGACACGGTGATCGTGGTCAAGGCAACCGGCGGCGACATCGCGATGACCGAGGGCCGCGATGTCTGGTACGGCGATCTGATCGCCACCGCCGATATGGAGTGCCCGCCCGAGCCGATGAACGCGGAGGACCCGCTGTTCCTGCTCTACACCAGCGGCTCGACCGGCAAGCCCAAGGGCGTGGTCCATACCACCGGCGGCTACCTGCTATGGGCGGCGATGACGCACGATCTGGTGTTCAATGTCGAGCCGGACGACGTCTATTGGTGCGCGGCGGACGTCGGCTGGGTCACCGGGCACAGCTATATCGTCTACGGCCCGCTCGCCAACGGCGTCACGACGCTGATGTACGAAGGCGTGCCCAACTGGCCGAGCCCGGCGCGGATGTGGGAGGTGGTCGATCGCCACCAGGTCGCGCAACTCTACACGGCCCCTACCGCTCTGCGCGCTTTGATGAAGGAAGGGGACGACCATGTCACGGGCACGAGCCGTACGTCGCTGAAACTGCTCGGCAGCGTCGGCGAGCCGATAAACCCCGAGGCGTGGCGCTGGTATCACGACGTCGTCGGCGAGGGGCGCTGCCCGATCGTCGATACATGGTGGCAGACCGAGACCGGCGGGCACATGATCACGCCGCTGCCCGGCGCGACCGCGCTGAAACCCGGCAGCGCGACCTTCCCGTTCTTCGGCGTCGAGCCGAAGCTGGTCGATGCCGAGGGCGCGGTGCTCGACGGTCCGGCGGAAGGCAATCTCGTCATCGCGCGAAGCTGGCCGGGGCAGATGCGCACCGTGTGGGGCGATCACGAGCGCTTCTTCCAGACCTATTTCAGCACCTATCTGGGCACGTACTTCACCGGCGACGGCGCGCGCCGCGATTCCGGACGGATACTGGTGGATCACCGGTCGCGTCGACGACGTGATCAACGTGTCGGGCCATCGCATGGGCACGGCGGAAGTCGAATCCGCCTTGGTGCTGCACAAGACCGTCGCCGAGGCCGCGGTCGTGGGGTTCCCGCACGACATCAAGGGGCAGGGCATCTACGCCTACGTCACGTTGAACGCGGGCGAGACGGGGTCCGATGCGTTGCGCACCGAGCTCGTCAAATGGGTCCGGCAGGATATCGGCCCGATCGCCACGCCCGACGCGATCCAGTTCACCCCCGGCCTGCCCAAAACCCGCTCGGGCAAGATCATGCGCCGCATCCTGCGCAAGATCGCGGAAGGGGACGTTTCCAGCCTTGGCGACACCAGCACGCTGGCGGACCCGAGCGTGGTCGATGATCTGGTGGCGAACCGGGTGGGGTAAATCCACTCTACTCCCCTCCCTTGCAGGGAGGGGAGTAGTACCTTCGTCCAATGGCGGCGGCATCCCCCGACCCCGACACTCGCCGCTCACGGGGGGGACGAGAATGCGATCGACCGGATCGTTCAAGCGCGCGCTGATCGCCGCCGGTGCCGCGGCATTGCTGGCGCTTGCCGCGATGGCGATCACGCTGGCGGTCGGTCTCGCGCGCGCCGACCGGTTGCTCGATCGCGTGTCGCGCTCGCAGACGCAGCTGGCACTCGTCACGCGGCTGGAGGCGGACCTCAACGCCGTCCCCGCCGCTCCGCCGGACCGACGCACCGCCGCGCTGGCCGACCTCGCCCGATCGGTGGCGACCTATCGCCGTACGATCGAGGCCGAAACGCCGATCGTCCCGAAGGACGCGCTGCCCGCACAGGCGATCGAAGCGCGCCAGGCCGCCGAACTCGCCACCCTGATCGCGCGCGGACGGGCAGGCGACATCGATCGCTTCCGGGTCCTGGCGCGCGCGATCGTCACGTCGGAGCGGATCGAGGCGGACGATGCGCTCGCGGCGATGCGCACGCTTCGCCGGACCGGCACGGGAACCGCGATCCTGCTGCCGATCCTCGTGGCGCTCGCCGGCATGTTCGCCATGCTGTGGATGCTCGCCAACCTGTTGCGGCCGATCGGTGCGCTGCGCCGCGGCGTAACCGCGCTGGCGCAGGGCGACACGGCGCGCGTGGATACGAGCGGGTTCAGCGATTTCGACGATCTCGCGCACGGCTTCAACGCGATGGCTGATCGCATCGCCGCCGCCAGCCGCCATCTCGAAGCCCAGGTCGCCGAGCGGACCACTGCCCTCGCCGACCGCAACGAACGGCTGGCTGCGATCGACGCGAACCGCCGCCTGTTCTTCGCGCAGGTCGGCCATGAGCTGCGCACCCCCGTGACGGTGATGATGGGCGAGGCCGAGGTCGCGCTGCGCGATGTCGCGACCCCGCCCGACGCGCTGCGCGACGCACTCGGCCATGTCGTCGCCAACGGACAGTTCGTGCAGCGCCGGCTGGAGGATCTGCTGGCGCTCGCCAGTGCCGAGGACGGCCGGTTAATGATCGCGAGCGTGCCGATCGATGTTGCCGCGGTGATGCGCGACGTTGCGCGACAGGCCGGGCCGTTCGCGCGCTCCAGCGGCAGTGAGATCGCCTTGACGGGATCGGCGCAGGCGCTGCGCCTGCGGGGCGACGCGAGCTGGCTGCACCAGGCGCTGCTCGCGTTGATCGACAATGCGGTCAAGCATGGCGGCGGCGGCAGGATCGACCTGACGCTCGCTCGCGAAGCCGGGCGCGCCACGCTGACCGTCGCCGATGATGGGCCGGGCGTGTCGGAGGCCGATCTGCCGCATCTGTTCGATACGCATTACCGAGCGACCGACCGTCGTGGCGGCTCCGGGCTCGGGCTCGCGGTCGCGCGCTGGGTGGCGGAGGCGCATCGCGGGACGATCGGCGCGGCCAACCGCGTCGGCGGCGGGCTGGCGGTGCGCATCGATCTGCCGCTCGCGGCATGAACATCCTGCCCGGCGCGGCAAGCGCCAGCATCCTTCTGGTCGAGGACGATCCCGGTATCGGCCGGTTCGTCAGCCGCGGGCTGGCTGCCGAGGGCTATGCGGTCGACTGGCGGCGCGGCGGCAACGGGGTCGCGACCGCGCTGGCGAGCGAGGGCTATGCCGCTGCGGTGCTCGATCTCGGACTACCGGACATGGACGGGCTCGATCTGTGCCGCACGCTTCGCCGGGACGGGATCGATGTGCCAGTCCTGATGCTCACCGCGCGCGCGTCGCTCGACGACCGGCTCGACGGGTTCCGCGTCGGCGCGGACGATTATCTGCCCAAGCCATTCGCGTTCGAGGAACTGGTCGCGCGGCTCAAGGTGCTCGTGCGGCGCGGGCAGGGTGGTCGCCGCCTGCTCGCGGTCGGCACGTTGGCGCTCGATCTCGACCGCCGCCGCGCGACGATCGGCGCTACGGAGGTCATGGCATCGCCGCGCGAATTCGACCTGCTCGCCTTCCTTGCCGAACGGGCCGGGCAGGTCGTGGCCCGCACGGCGCTGCTCGACGGCGTGTGGGGGCAGGAGGCCGATCGCACCGAGAACAATGTCGACGTCTATATCGGCTATCTCCGGCGGCGCATTGCCGGGATCGACGGCGCCCCGACGATCGCCACGGTCAGAGGCCAGGGCTTTCGACTGACATGACTTGATCGATCGGGGCTACTTCCCGTCGATCCGGGGCAGAAGCTCCGCCTCCAGCGCCGGATAGAGGTGTGACACTGACCGCTGCAGTTCGTACCGCGCGGCCTTGACGCGTGCGAAGCGCGGCGGGATCGGCATCTCGCCCGCCGCGACCATGTCGCGCCCTTCGGCCACCGCCTGGCGCAACGCCGGCTCCAGCCAGTCCAGCCAGTCGCGTGTCTGGTCGATCGCGGCGTTCGGCGTGGGATCGATCGGCCCGTGCCCGGGTACCACGCTCTTGTGCGCGACCGCCTTCAGCGTATTTAGGCTGGTCCGCCATGTCGCCAGATCGGCATGCGGCGTCGATGGCGCGCGGTCGTGGAACACCAGGTCGCCGGCGATCAGCGTGCCGGTCTGCTCGTCGAGCACCGCGAGATCGGCCGGGCTATGCCCGGCGAGTGGCAGCAGGCGGAAACGACGCCCGCCGAATTCCTCGCTCGGACCGTCGATCGTCTTGCCGGGCATGTGGAAGATCGTGCCCCGCATCCAGTCGCCGAGCAGGCGGTACATGCCGGCGGTAAAGCTCTCGCCCTCGCTCTTCAGGATATCCATCAGCTGGGGCGTCGCGGCGACGATCGCCGGATCGAACGCCCCGGCGCCGTAGATATGATCGGGATGCAGGTGCGTCAGGTAGACGCGCACGATATTCTGCCCGGTCAACTGCTCGACCAGCGGCTTCAGCTGCAAGCCGTAGCGCAGCGACGTGCCGCAATCGACCAGCACCGTACCGGCGGGCGTCGCGAGGATCGTCAGGTTGGCGATCGCGCCGCCATTGGCCATCTCGATCGGCCCGTCGGTGCCACGGATCAGCCAGATGCCGTCACCCACCGCCTCGGGCCGGATCTTGTAGGTCAGCGCCTGCGCCCAGGCAGGCGCGGCAAGCGCGCCGGCGAGGCCGGCCAGTACCGCGCGACGAGCGAGCATCAGCGCGCGGCGAGCGCGGCGGGTGCCGCCTTCACCGCCAGCGTGCCGGCATAGGCGATGCCGTTCGTGTCGAGCCCCGCCAGTACGATCCGGTCGCCGACCGCCGCCTCGGGCATCACCGTGATCGTCGGGTCCTCGGCGACCGACGCCTCGATCTGTATGCTGCCCAAGCTGCTGCCGTCGGCCCGCTTCAGCTCGACGGTTTCCAGATTGTAGATCGGCGTGTTGCCAACGAACCCGGTATCCATCGGATGCCGGAACGCCAGCGCCACGCGCGTGCCGCCCGCGTCGTGTTGCGCCACGCCGCGCACCTCGCCCAGGTGTTCTGCCCAGTCGCCCTTGGCGCGGCTCAGCGGCGGCATCGAGCAGCCCCCGCCCGCCGCATCGACCCAGCCGCCGCTCACCAGCCAGCTGCCGTCGGCCAGCTGCACCGCCCCGCGTACCGGCGTGCGCTGGTCGAGCTTGATCCGCGTCGACAGGAAGGCGGCCGCAGCGGTCGGCGTGTAATCGATCGCCAGCGGGATCGGGTTCAGATCGGCGAACAGGATGACGCGCTTCACGCCCGCTATGCCGCGCGCATCGACCGTCACGGGAAAGCTGCGCTGGTTCTCCGCGATTTCGGGATAGATCACCTTCACCCGGTCGTCGAACCGGACCGGATCGTTACCGAAGAATGTCGCGCCGAGCGCAGTCCATGTCGGCGAGCCCAGCGGGTCCACCGGCAGCTTGGCGAGCGCGGGGCAGGGGGCGACCGCCAGCAAGGCAGCGACGACGAGGGGCATTTTGAGGGCCATGATCTTCTCCTAACGGCCATCTTATCACCATTCTCCGCCGCGCTACTATGGGACCAAGGGCGCATGGGAGACCCACGATGAAGACCGCCGCCGCTTTGCTCCTGGTGATCGCCACGTCGGCGTCGGCGCAGGACGCGCCGCTGTTCGATCCCGTCACGGGCTACCGCCTTACCGCCTATCGCGGGGTGGTCGATTCGGTGCCGGAAGGCGTCGTGCGGATCGATGCGCGGCAGGCCGCGGCGCTGCGCGGCAAGGCGGTGTTTCTCGACGTGACGCCGGCCGAGGGGGCGGTTCGCGACGCGGAAGGCACCTGGCGTCTCGCCATGCCCCATGCAACCATCCCCGGCGCGCACTGGTATCCGGAGGCTGGTCGCGGCATCCAGCCGGCCGGCATCGGCGCGTGGTTCGCCGATGGGGTGAAGCGTCTCACGCGCGGCCGTCGCGATACGCGTGTCGTCGTCTTCTGCCTCGCCGATTGCTGGATGAGCTGGAACGCCGCGCGCCGTCTGCGCCGCGCCGGCTACACGCGGATCAACTGGTTCTCCGAGGGATTAGACGGCTGGAAGGAGTCTGGCCGCACGCTCGCCGACGCCAGGCCCGACCGGTGATTTGGGGTCGCATCATGCACTCGATTGCCAGCGAAAGGTAAAAGGGATCGAGAAGCCGCCGACGCCGCCGATGGGACGGATCAGTTCGCCTAGGCTCGAAGACGTTATCAAAGCGTTGCGCTTCCGGCGCAATTGATGCGTCTGCGAATCGCGACCTAGTTTTCGAGATGAACGAATGGCGGAAGTTGAGACGTGCGAACGGCATCATGAACGACCGGGTTTGGGTCATTCCCGCCCCTGCGACGATTAACGAATGTAATTCTTGTTGGGAGTTTGGTCTGTACTGCTGCACTATCGCTGCCGGGTTGGTTGCCGATAAGCATCCTCCCCGGCCAGGGACGTCAAACGGTTCGGACCGCGCCGCCATCGATGATGAATTCGGCACCGTGGATCGCGGCGGCGCGATCCGAGGCCAGATAGGCGATCAGATCAGCCACTTCATGAGGTTCTGCCGCCCGTCCGATCGGGATGCCGCCCAAGCCATCGAGCACCAGTTGCCGCGCTTCCTCGATCTTGCCGCCATTCGCGGCCTGCAGGCGCTCGAGAAAGTCGGTCGCAGCCTCGGTGTTGATCCAGCCGGGCGAGACGGAGTTGACCCGCACGCCCTTAGGGCCCAGCTCCTTAGAAATAGACTTGCTGTAAGTTCTTAGCGCGCCTTTAGCGGCGGCGTAGGCGGTGGTTGATTCCTGCAGAGGCAGGATCGACTGAATCGAAGTGACATGCACCACCGTGCCAGCGCGTCGATCGATCATCTGCGGGACGAGCAGGCGATCAAGCCGGACGGCGGCAAGCAGGTTTAGGTTCATTTCGGCAAGCCAGTGCTCGTCTGTCAGCGCGACAAAGCCGCCGCCCGGCGACCCTGACCCGCCAACCACATGCGCCAGAATGTCGATCCCGCCCATCCTGTCTAGCGCCGCGTTGGCAAGCGCGTGGCTGCCGTCGGGAGTTGTCAGATCCGCCCGGACGAAGATAGCACCAGCTATCGGTTCGGCGTCGCTACGGGCGGCGGTAATGACCCGAGCGCCCCCTTGCAGAAAGCGCATGACGGTTGCGCGGCCCAATCCTTTGGTCCCCCCCACTAACAAGGACACGCTTGCCGGCGAACTCAGTCGCATCGATCGCGGCACTCACAGCGTAATCTCCAACGCCCTGATCGCATTGCCTTCGAGCGTGAAGGTGTAGGTGAACCGGAGGGGGCTGCCCGGAAAGTCGCCATGCGCTGGCCCTTCGACCACTACCTTGCCGTTCTCGTGGCGGACCGCTTCTGGCGTGAAGATTGCCTTCACTGGAATAACCTCTTCCTCGAACAGAGTTCGCAATTGAACCCGTCCTTCGAATTTCTTGTTAATGCCCGCGTCGAAGACGACGGCGTCGGGCACGAACGGCTGGAGCATTCCGTTCAGATCCAGACGGGCGTTTGCCGCGACATAATCCGTAATGGGCGTGGGAAGTTCGATGATCATTGCTCGGCTCCTTGACGGGACGAGCACAATCTAGCGATAAGATTATCAATGATAATCGACGCAAATCGACATCTTACGTCCCGGAAATCGGGATAATGCCCGGTGACGGTCTCAGCGAATTTGATGCGGTCCTCGCAATCGCGCGGCGGGGATCGTTCCGCGCTGCCGCATTGGAACTCGGTTTGTCGGCGACGGCTCTGAGCAACTTGATCGCCAAACTCGAGCGTCGTGTCGGCGTCCGTCTGTTCAATCGCACGACCCGCAGCGTCTCTCTCACAGATGCAGGCCAGACCTTCGTCGAACAGGTCAGGCCCGCGGTTAGGACTTTGCACGATGCGATGAGCGTCGCCCGTTCGCAGCTGGAGACGCCGTCCGGAACACTGCGCATAAACGCCTTTGCGGCAGGTGCGCGAGAGGTTCTGCGACCGCTTCTGCTCAAATTCATCCGGCGTTATCCGCAGGTGCATATCGACCTGGTCACCGAGGGGCGAATCGTTGACATCGTTGAGGCGGGGTTCGATCTCGGTCTGAGAAGCGCTGATCTTGTGCCAAGCGACATGATTGCCATCCCGGTTGGCCCTCCGCGCAGCTTTGCCGTGGTTGGATCACCGACGTATTTCGAGGTCAATGGCGAGCCCTTCGTACCCCCCGACCTGATGCGACATGCTTGCCTACGCATTCGTCTCCCGAACGGCGCCCTGCATCGCTGGCAGTTTCAAAAGGACGCAGAGTCGCTTCAGGTCGACGTCCACGGTCCGATCACGCTCGACGAAGCGAGCCTTGCCCGGATGGCGGTGCTGGATCACGTCGGTATCGGATACTTTATGGTATCCGACGTGCGAGAAGACATCGAAGCGGGACGACTTGTCCGCGTGCTTCAGGACTGGACGCCGCCGTTGGCGCGCCTAAGCCTCTATTACCCGAGCCGGCGCAATCCTTCCGCCGCGTTCAAGGCGTTAATCGACATGGCCCGCGAGGTTGGCTGAAGAATGACATTTGCACGAAGGCAAGCGTGCCGACGAGCGAATGGCGGGTTCTCCAAAGCACGAGTTATTGGCTGAAATTGGATCAGACGGTAACGACGACCTTGCCAATTTGCTCGTTGGATTCCAGGAAGCGGTGAGCGTCCTGGATGTCAGCAAAGGCGAAAGTACGTGCGATCAGGGGCCTGAGGGCGCCCGACACCAAACCGTCCGTGATGAAGGTCTTGGCGCGTACGAGGATCGCATCGTCGGACACGACTTCGGTGTAAAGGTAACCCTTCAGCGTCAGGCTCTTGCTCAGAACGGTAAGCAAGGGAAACGGCGTTGGCTCAGCGCTGAGCACACCATATTCCAGCAGGATCCCACCACGTGCCATGCTCGCCGTCAAAGGCCCGAACGATGGGCCGCCGACTGGATCGAACACGACCCGAGCGCCGCTGCCGTGAGTTATCTCAAGAACTCTCGCAACAAGGTCCTCTTCATCCGTCGCTACGACATGGTCGGCGCCGGCATCAAGAAGGGCCTGCCGCTTTGCGCCGGTTCGCGTCGTCGCAATTACAGTCGCGCCAACGATTTTCGCGATCTGAAACGCCGCGATACCGACACTGCTGGACGCTGCGGAGATGATGACCGCTTCGCCCCGGCACAGCTTTGCCTGCTCGATAAGAGCGCCCCACGCGGTAACGTATGGCATCCAAACCGCTGCGGCTTCCTCGAAGGACAAGTTCTCGGGATGCCTGACCACCAAGCGCGATTGCACATTGACCAGTTCGCCGTAGGTGCCGCCGTCAGTGATATCCAACGAGGGGATGACACTGACAACATCACCGACGACGAAACCCGTGACCGATGCTCCAACCATCTCAACGACGCCCGAAGCCTCGTAGCCAAGCCGGCTTGGGAAGCTCGCTTCCTGTAGATAGGTGTGAGTACGGAACATAACCTCGGCACGGTTGATTCCGATCGCCTTGACCTTGATCTGAACCTCGTTGGCAGCGGGCGCTAGGACCTCCACATTCTCAATCCGGAGAACGCTGGCGTCACCATACCCGTGAATTCGAACTGCTCGGATCATCAGATATCTCCAAGTGCATCATTTTAGGGAGCGCGTGCTCCAAAAATGCATTAGGAGACGCTCAACGCAGCGTCAACATATTTGAAGGTGCGGCTCCATTTTGTCTTGTCCTGTCGTCTGGGCGCGCTTTGTTCCCCCTGGCTCACCGTGCTGTAACTGATGCCTGCACTAGCCCGAAGCGATGCGCCAAAAGAAGGCGCCAAACGCGAGGGTTTGGACGTGTAGCTCCAAAAATGATTGACGACTCCGCAGATCGCACACAAACGTTTTTATGGAGGCAAGGCTCCAATTTAACGCTACGCCGTTCAAGTCGACGCAATGAGGATCACGTCATGCCGTTTTTCAACGTTCACGTTCCCAAGGATCTATTTTCTCTGGATCAGCGCAAAGCGATTGCGGACTCCCTCGCGCACTGACTCCAGGATAGCTTTGGCCTGCCACCCGAGGACAAGTTCGTCGTAATCGACGAGCATCGCGAAGGCTTCATGTTCCTGCATCCCACGTACAAGGATGTGGAGTGTTCAGCGGGTGCGATCGTCATCTCCGTTCACATCCCGGCATCACGTCCGATGGCGGAAAAGCGAAAGCTGCTGAGTGAGATCGTCCAGCGCCTCCACGACAATGTCGGCATCAGACCGGACGATGTATTCGTGACCCTCATTCCATTGCCGTCGGAGAACTTCTCATTCGGGCAAGGTTTCAGCCCGTTTGACAAGGGGGATGACTAGGCCGGCCCGCCCGGCCAAGCATTGAGCGCCATCGCGCCGGTTTTTTCGAGCATGCCGCGATCGGCGCCGTCACGCGCACGGACCGCCATGCCTCTGAACACTGTCTCAAAAAAGTCGGCGATCTGAGCGACGTCGGCCTCTTTAGGAAGGTCGCCCATTCGTACGCCTTCGTCGAGACGCGCAACCATCAATGCGCGCGACCGCCCTCTGACCTCACGCATAAAATCGCGGAAATCGGCGCGTTCGGGGGCGTCATGCATTCCAGCAAGTGAGACCATGCAGCCCGCAGGTCCTGTAACGTCGGTGTACGCGGCCGCCGTAGCCTTCATCAGCCGTGCGAACGCATCACGTGCCGAGCCCTCGCCAGCCAAAGCCTTGGGGAAGAAGCCGCCCGGCCCAGTGAGGTATGCGCCGACAGCCTCTCGATAGAGAGCCTCTTTGTTACCGAAAGCGTTATAAAAGCTCGAGGGGCTGACCCCCATCGCGGCGATCAACTCATCGAAGGTCGCGCCTTCGTAACCTCTGTCCCAAAAGACGCGCATCGCCCGGTCGAGCGCCGACGCCCGATCGAACAGCCGTGGCCGGCCGCGCCCACGAGAGGCCTGCGTCTCACCCTTGCTCGTCATCGTGCTTCGTCTCCTAACATGCGGCCTGAGCCGACGCCGTACATGCTTTCAACCGCCAGCTAACATATTCGTAGCGTTAGCTCCACTTTTACGTTGACGGCCATGATTGGGAGGATCAAAGCGCTTTATGGAGCGCACGCTCCATTAATTACTGCCGCGGCCTTGCTGCTCGATCAAAGGACCATCGTGATGAAAGCAATCCAGATTTCCGCCTTCGGCGAGCCGCGCGAGGTGCTGCAGTTCGCCGATTTTCCTGAACCGACCCCTCCCGGTATCAACGAGGTGCTCGTTCAGCTTGAGGCGTCTCCGTTCAACCCTCACGACCTTTATGTGATCAAGGGCGGCTTCCCCGTCCTGCCAACGACGCCGGGCCCCGTCGGCAACGAGGGGGTCGGCCGCGTCATTGCCTTGGGTGCAAACGTCGATCATCTCGCGATTGGAGACCGTGTGCTTCTTCCAACCTTCACCTGGCTGTGGCGCGAACGAATGACCATCTCTGCGGCGGGTCTATTCGCCCTGCCGGATGCTGACCTGCACCAGCTTTCGATGCTCGGCATCAATCCGGCGACTGCAGCTCTCCTGCTTAGCGAATACACGACGTTGGATCCGGGTGACTGGGTCGTTCAAAACGCCGCTAATTCGAGCGTTGGTCGAGCCGTGATCAGCATTGCCAAGGCTCGAGGCTACAAGACGCTCAACATAGTCCGCCGCCCCGAACTTGTCAGTGAACTGGAGGCAGCGGGCGCCGATGTCGTTCTGGTTGCGGGCGAGGACGCCAAGGCTGCAGCCGAAAAAGCCGTCGAGGGCGGCCGAGTTGGGCTGGGTATCGACTCCGTTGGCGGCGAGGCGATCGGCCTGCTCGCCGATATCGTTTCGCCCCGCGCTGCTGTCGTTGCCTATTCCATTCTCGACAGCGCGACCATGTCGATCCCCGCGTGGTCGCCCATTTTCAAACAAGTTACCGTCAGCGGCTTCTTCCTTGGCAACCCGGACTCGGCTGCTGCCGCGCCCGCAGCCATCCGGGACGTACTTCCGCTCGTCGTGAGTGGGGCGCTGCATACTCCGGTCAGCGGTGTTTATCCGCCATCCGCCATAGTGGAGGCAGCCATCCACGCGGAGCGCGGCGGCAAGGTAATCCTCGACTTTACCGCAGAATGACAGTTCACTGTCGCTCCGTTGATGACCTCATCGACGGAGCGGCCGTCGTCTGCCTCGATCTCGAACTATCGTCTGGTCAGAGCAGTGACACCACACCAAAATCCTTTCTCATCAGGCACAGCGCACATGACCGTCCTTGTTCTCATTGATCTTACTGTCCGTGATCTGCCTGCAATGACCAAATACGAGGGGGCGGCGATCGCCTTGGCGGCGCGGTTCGGCGGCAAACCGCTCGCAAAGGAACTCCAGCCTGAGATCGTCGAGGGACGCTGGTCGCCGACCTGGCTCGTCGTGCTGGAGTTTCCGAACCGCCAAGCCGTCCATGACTTCTACGACGCGCCCGGATATCAACCGCTCAAGGCCATGCGACAAGCGGCGGCAACCTCTAACGGCCTGATCGTCGTCGGCGAATAGCTGCGGTCCGCTACAGGCCACCCGGCCTTTGCTCCGCCAAAGACAGCATAGCGTCCAGGGCTGACAAGCGACGCCGTAGACATAAATGAATGGCTGAAGTTGGCGAGCCGAAAACGGCCAGCGAATGTCTGGAAGTGGGTCTTTCAGGCCTGTCACAAGGCAACGATCATAATCGCCAATTACGGACGGTGCTGTCTGGTCTGACCCACAAGCAGACGTTCCCGGCAACGCTTTGTCTTTCTGGCTTCAGACATTCGTTCATGTCGCTGCGAAAGCGCAACAGAAGAGTGGAACCGGCATTCACGCCTGACTAACGAAACGTAGAGTTTGAGACTGCCTATCGACTGAGCATTTCACCCGTATCGAGCAGCGTCCAAGTCGTACGATCATGTTACCTTGCGTACGAAGCTGGTGACATCTCGAGCACCGGCGCCCTGCTCCACCCCGCAGACTTGCATCGAAACCGCTGCACCCGCCGTATCTCGATCATGAACCCTGACCATGACCTCTCTTCAGATACTGCATTTTCGGTCCAAGCGGGCTCGGAAGGTCACCGCCAACGCATTCTCGATATGACGGCTGCACTCAGGGAAATATTTGGTGATGCAGCTTTACCTATCGCCGACGGTCAACCCGGCACCTTCGACGTCGGCGGGAGGAGCGGCATTCAGTGGCGGGACTTGGCGGACGAACTACGCGCCGCCAAGCTGCCCCGCATAGTAACCTTTTCCCCGACGCTGTGACGCGGCGCCAAACGGATGGTTACATTGGCGGTGTGATCCCGTCCTTGCCGATCGCGACGAACTTGGCTCTGGGCGCGCTCGCGTCAGTGACGACGAAAACCTTCTGACCTTTCGCCAGCACTGACCGCTGCGTCGGCTCGAAGCGGACCACCGGCGTGCCGGCCGGCACGAGAACTCTGGTCTTTCCGCCCTTGTAGGAGACGGTCAGCGTCGTCTCGCCGGGCTTGCCCGCACCATCTGTCACCGTGCCGTTGGTCATGGCACTCTGTTGCTCGACGGTACCGTTGGTCATCGCGCTTTGCTGCTCAACCGTGCCATTTGTCATGGCGCTTGATCCGCTTGCGTCGCCACCAGCCGCGGCGACAACGCCAGGAACGTCCCAGTCATAATGACCCTCGCCTGTACCGCGCATCGATTCCGGGAAAATGACCAGTTCGACTGCGCGCACTGTGTCTCCGGCCCCTGTCGTTGCCGCGCCGATGAAATCGCCGTCCTTCAGCGTGGAAAGACTGGAATCAACCACCCACGCGAAGCCAGTCGTGGTGTCGAGCGGCACGGACACAGCACGACCATCATAGGTCTGCACCGCAAGCGCATTTGGACCAACGGACTGCACGACGCCGCGGACGCGGGTCGCGGTCGTTGCCGGACCCGACGCCGCTGTCCCGTTTGCCTCGTTCGAGCTTGGGCCACTGCATCCGCCCAAGGCGACAATTGCGCTGCCGAGCAGCGCGAAGCTCTTCATGATCATCGTGTCACATTCCTGGATCTGCGCGAAGCAGGATGTCCGCGCCAAGATGTCCTGCACCGTCGTACGCCATTTGTCTTCAGGCAACGCCGAAGCTTGGTTACTATTGCTTCGCCCGCCTGGCCGCACGCCTTTCTGCTACCCTCAGGCGACGTCGATGACGAACGAGGTGTGACTGCGCGTCTGTCTTGGCTATGGGACACGTACAGGTGCCTTGCATGAGGCAGCCATCTGTCAGGAGATAGACCATGCTGTTTCATACAATGGTGGGTTCGAACGATATCGAGCGGTCCAGGCGCTTCTACGACGAAGTGCTGAGCGTCCTCGGCGTGAGCGAGGCGACGCTCAATATCGCAGGCAGCGGTCATACCCGCCTGTTCTACCGCAACGAGAACGGCACCAATTTCGTCGTCACCGAGCCTATCAACGATGAGCCCGCGACCGTGGCGAACGGCAGCACCGTCGCATTCGCGTGTAATTCGCCCGAGCAAGTGAAGCAGTTCCACGACGTCGCCATTGCAAACGGCGGCACGTCGATCGAAGCACCACCGGGGCCGCGAACGACCCCTTCCATGGGTGCAATCGAGCTGGCGTATTTCCGCGATCCCGATGGCAACAAACTTTGTGGGATTCATTTTCCCAAGTAGCTGCATCGTCGATCACGTGGGGTCGCGTCATTTGCTCCCATGCCCCGCCAGCGCAGCGCCCGCCGCGGTGACGAGGCCGAACCCTATGTGATTGACCGTGTGCATAACTAGGGTGGTGCGATCCGGACGCCACTCCGGCGACTTCAAGCCAAGCGTCGGCCCAACGATCCAGTGCATCGCCCCGTAAAAGGCCAAGCCGAAGGCAATGCCACTGGGTAAGAGCGCGGCATCGCGGTCGGTTGTCAGCGCGTACGCCGCGCCTGCCGCAGCAGACAGCAACAGGTGGCCTCCCTGAATCACTACCTGCTCGCGAGTGTCAGGTAGCTGCTCCTGCGAAGGAACCTCCCGGCCTAATTTGGCAAGGCCAGCGCGCTTGATATTGGCGATCTCGGATGGTTCACTGCTTTTGCGCTCATTGCGCATCAGCATGGCGGTGATGCGCACTCCGGCCACCAACTCGCCAGCAATAGCACCGGCCAGCTTGCGGCCGTCCACGGGGCGACTTATGCGCCGGGCTCCCGATATGGACAGGCATTGACCCTCGCGCGGAAATCGGCGGAATGGCGGTAGGGTGCGTTGCGGGCACGGTTAATGTTGCCGAGCGGCTGATGCGCGGCAATGCCGGTCCACACGCCGAATCTTGTCTCTTCGTTGATCTGTTGCACCCGCGCCGGGTCCCAGCTGTCCTGCGCCGCAACGCGGACCGTACCGATCCTGCGGAACGGCGCTTCCGATTCATTCCATTCGACGGTTGGATCTTCGATCGGCTGCCGTTCGAGATCGAGACAGAGCTGGACGCGAAACTCCCATTCCGCATCCAGGCCGCGCATCTCTACCTGCACGTCCTCGCGGATGGCGTCCTCCCGACCGTCGACGTCGATCAGCTCGCCGGTCAGCACGGCCTGAGATGGCGCTATCGGCTTCAGACTGAACTTGGCGATATAGTCGCCGTAGCGGAAAGGCGTGACGCTGTAATAGGTCTCACCCAGCGGCTCGACATTAGGCGCACCGCCCAGGGAGTTGATCGCCGGGCTCTCGATACCGACAGTTTCAAGCGCGCCTCGTACGCTGCGGAGCACCGATGACAGGACCGTCTTGGTGCCTTCCAACCGATCGGTCGTCTTTGCAAGAAGCTTGAGGTTGCCCAAAAACTTGTCGGCCGTCTTCGCCTGAAAGACGGTGCCGTTGACCATGACAAAGTCCTGCGCGTTGCCCTCAGACCCCGGCAGGCGTTCACCATCGACATCGAAGACCTTCATCGCAAGGCCACGCGGAAGGCTGATCGCGTCAGGCAGGATATCACCAGCGTTGGTCGACATGCGCAGCAGCGCCTTGTGCCTGCCCGGTGTCGCAAACAGACCCTGGGCCAGCTCTGGAGGTAAATCAGTATCGACGATCAACTCGCCAATCATCACGCCGTGAGCCTTGGCGTGAACCGAGCGCACCGCGTGGCCATAATCCTTTGCGGTTCGCTCCAGAATGACATCGAATGCCGAGCAAAGCCCTGCGATCGTCTCATCCTCGTCCGGCTGAAGGTCTTCCACATCAGGCCGGTAGCGAACGGGGGTGTTGATCAATGGGACCTCCTGTCGGGAATTAAAATGACGGGGCGCCGCAGTTGGCGCCCCGTGCAATTGCTTAACGGCGGGGTGCCACCGCGAACGCTGCCTTCAACCGCGATACGGCAAGATCATTGGCATCCCTGGCGCCGCGAACAACCGCCGCCATGCCGAAGAACTCGTGCGTGACGCCGGGGAACGACTTCTGCTCGACTTTCACTCCCGCCCCTCGCATCGCCGCTGCCAGCGTCTCGCCATCAGATCGGAGAGGGTCGATCTGTGCATTGATGATCGTGGTAGGCGGCAAGCCGCGCAGATTGGCCGCAACCAGATTAAGGCGGGGATCCTGAGCATCGGTTGCGCTGGTCTGATAGTAATAGCCGAACCACTTCAGCATCGCTGCATTCAGCGGCTTCGCGTTAGCTGAGTCCCTGCGCGACGGCAGCGTCATGCTGCTGTTCGCAATCGGGTACACAGACACGATATGGCGCGGTACGGTCAGCCCGTTGTCCCGTGCGTAGATCGCAGTCGCAACCGCCAGATTGCCACCGGCGCTTTCGCCCGCGACCGCGATTCTAGTGGAATCACCGCCCCAGCTTGCCGCCTTTTGCAGCGTCCAGCGGTAGGCCGCGGCGGCATCGTCATGTTGCGCCGGGAACTTGAACTCAGGCGCGTGGCGATATTCCACCGATACGACGATGGCATTCAGTGCTCTGGCCATCGCTCGCGGCGCCGCGTCGTAGGTGTTCACATCGGCAATTACCCAGCCGCCGCCATGATAGTAGACCACGACCGGCATCGGCTTGCCACCGGCAGGGGCCGATGCCGGCCTATATATGCGGGCAAACTGCTTCGGATCGGAGCCATATGGCAGGTCCTGCGTATCGACCGACGGATCGGGGGCGGTCGACATACCCTTCTTGGCCATGACCGCCTTCGCGCCGTCAGCGGCAGATGGCTGCATCCGGGCTTGCGCCGGCGTCAGCGTCTCGATCGGTTCGCCGCCAAGACCGGCCAGAGCATCAAGAACCATTTGCATATCAGGCGCGGCCTTCGGCGGCTGAACCGAGGTGGCTGGCGGTGCGGCGGGGGCGGGTGCGCTAGGCGAGCGCGCCGATTGCGCCAGGACACCGGCCGAGGCACTGAGCAGCGCGGCCACAAAGAGACCGCCGGCAACGCGACGCTTCGATAACAAAACCATGTCTTCCTCCTATTACTGTCGGCATGAACCAAGCAGGAGGGGTTTACGTTTCTGTACGGAACCGTGCCAAATCGCGCCACGGCGGGGCGTAGGAGCAAGTAATGTCGACTGTCGTATCTTTCATGAATTCAGCGTCTGGTACCGCGAGGCAACCTCCCAACGGTCTCAATGGTAATCGCCTATTGGCGAGCCTGTCCGCCGAAGATTTTGCTCTCCTCTCGCCGCATCTGGTTCCAGCGTCGTTCGCTGTGGGCGACTTCATCACCCGCACCGGCGAACCGATCGACAGCATCTGCTTTCTGGAACAGGGTATCGCCGGGGTGCTGGACTCGCTGGATAATGATCGGCGCTATGCGGTTGGATTGTTGGGCGCCGAAGGTTTTATTGGGTGGCCACTGTTGATGGGCGACGATCGTTCACCCTACGACATCACCATGCGCGCGGAGCAAGGGCGAGCTATGCGTATATCGGCCGCTGCTCTGATGGAGGCGGTTGAACGTAGCCCTACTCTCCGGATGACCCTTCTTCGCTTTACCCATGTCTTCATGATGCAGATGGGTAGGACGATCGTTTCTTCGCTAGCCCACTCTATCGAACGTCGCATGGCCCGCTGGATCCTGCTCTACCATGATCGGGTTCAGGCTGATGAGATCTGCATGACCCATGAGGAGTTCCGGCTGATGCTGGGAGTTCGTCGGAGCAGCATCACCGATGCACTGCACCGCTTGGAAGAAGAGCATGCTATCCGCGCTGTCCGGGCGAGGGTCTTGGTGCAGGACAGGGCGAAACTTTTGATCTTGGCTGGCGACACCTACGGTCAGCCCGAAAGAGAATATGCTCGTCTATTAGGATGATATGCAACGCCGAACCTGTTTGAAAAACACGTATCAGCCAGGTCACGCCCGCCAGCTACGCCCCTTTCATATCGATTCATTTACGTAGCACTTCTAAAGCAACCACGTCGTCCTGGATCGCCAGAGTCAATCCTTGAGAGGCGTCGCGCCCACAGACACGACGTATCGACCGATCTGCTCCTTGCCTTTCGTAACCGTCACCTCTGCCCCGAAGAAGGGGTTGTGACCTGCTCCCCAGAATTCATGCCATTGGTAAGTTAGCTCGTCAGATGGAGACGAGTGATGCGGCGAGGCCGATTTACCGAGGATCAGATCATTGGCGTGCTGCGCGAGCATGAGGCCGGCGTGAAGACCGCCGACTTGTGCCGGAAGCATGGAATCAGTGACGCGACGTTCTACAACTGGAAGGCGAAGTACGGCGGGATGACCGTGTCGGAGGCGGCGCGGTTGCGGGCGCTCGAGGACGAGAACCGCCGGCTGAAGAAGCTGCTGGCGGAGTCGATGCTCGACGTGTCGGCGCTGAAGGATCTGCTGGGAAAAAATTGACCCGGTCTGGAGATCGCTACGCTGCGGTGGAGAAGCTGATGGCCGACCACAGCTTCTCCGAGCGTCGCGCCTGCAGGCTGATCGGGGTCAACCGGTCGGCGTGGCAATATGAGCCGCTTCGCGGGAAGGACGATGCTGTCCGCGCGCGGATGCGCGAGATCGCGAACGAACGTCGTCGCTTCGGCTATCGACGGCTGGCGATCCTGCTCAAGCGGGAGGGCAAGGGCATGAACCTGAAGAAGGTGTATCGGCTGTATCGCGAGGAGCGACTGACCGTACGCAAGCGTGGCGGTCGCAAGCGCGCGCTGGGCACGCGGGCGCCGATGGCGATCCCGCAAGAATCCAACCAGCGCTGGTCGCTCGACTTCGTATCGGACTCGTTGGCCTGCGGCCGGCGGTTCCGCATGCTCAACGTCATCGACGACTACAGCCGGGAATGCTTGGGATGCATCGTCGACACCTCGCTGTCGGGTCGGCGGGTCGTTCGCGAGCTGAGCGCCATCGCCGAGCGTCGCGGGCTGCCGTGCATGGTGGTCAGCGACAACGGCACCGAGCTGACTAGTCATGCCGTCCTCGCCTGGTGTCAAGACACCGGGGTCGAGTGGCACTACATCGCCCCGGGGAAGCCGCAGCAGAATGGCTTTGTGGAATCGTTCAATGGTCGCTTGCGCGACGAGTGTCTGAACGAACACCTGTTCCCCTCGCTGGCTGCGGCGAGACGGATCATCGAGGCATGGCGGACGGACTACAACACCGTGCGTCCGCACAGCAGTCTTGGCGGGATGGCACCCGCCGAGTTTACGAACCGCCCCCGCCAGGGGCATATGGAAACCGAAGCTAAGTTATCAGCGGCCTGAAAACGGGGAGCAGGTCAGTTGCCATGTGAGACCTGCTCTGCGGCCACGGTGATGGCGCTCGAAATAGCCTGTTTCCAAATTTGTATGTTGTCGGCGGCTTCATGTTCGCCGCTCGAGGTGAAATGTTCGTTGACGATCGTCACGGTGTAGTTTGCCATACGAACGGGATACCGATGCCGCGCAGATCAAAGCCACAAACTGGATTAAGAGGTTCGATCTTCTTCGTAGGCCTCAACCCCGTTTTTCGAGAATCTCGAGATGCACCTCGAACCGCCATCCGCAAACTCGGCGAGTAAATATGACCGGGCACGATTCATGTTAATGAAATCGATCAGTTGGAATTTAAGATAGCCTGAACGACGCACCCTAGTGTTAGCGCTGGAGGTGGGCAGAGGTCGCTTTGGTTTGAGGGAGCGATATGCTGAAGCCCATCCTGTTGCAGGTACTGTTCGACAAATTGGACAGGCTTGTAGATCTCGGTGAACATGACAAGGCCGCTCTCTCAGCCTTACCGCAGCATCATAAAACAATTCCAACCGGCGGTTACATAGTTCGCGAGGGCACCAAACCAGATTACTGCGCCATCCTGCTCCAGGGGTATGCAATTCGCCAGAAGCTATCGGCAGATGGAAAACGACAGATTCTCGCCATTCAGATCGCAGGAGATCCGTTGGACGCGCAACACATGTTCCTCGATTGTGCCGATCATACTGTGCAGGCGCTCGGGGAAGCTCGCGTTGCGATCATCCCCCGGCATGCTCTCCAAACGGTTGTGATGTCGCGGCCAGCGCTGACTCACGCCTTCGCAGTGAACGGGCAGGTCGATGCATCCATTTTCCGGGAATGGCTACTCAATATCGGACGTCGCGATGCCAGAAAACGGCTTGCGCACCTGTTCTGCGAGATTGCCGTCAGGCTCGAAGCAAACGGTCAATCGACCACTGATGGCTTCTATCTTCCGATGTCGCAGGAAGAGCTAGGCGACGCGACCAGCCTCACGTCAGTTCACGTAAATCGGTCGCTCCGAATTCTGGAAGACGAAGGATTTATCGCCCGCAATGGCCGCACCATTCGCTTTCCCGATAAGGCAGCAACAATGAAAATGGCAGGCTTCGATCCGCGCTACCTTCACCTCGGACGGCAGAGCGACGCTGTTATTGCCGAGTCAGTTCAGAACGGAGAATCGAGCCGAGGCGCTGGCGATAGGTATGGCCGATCCGACGCCTGATTATAGACACTCGACCCGGCTCGGTTTAATTCCAAAGTTGTTCCCCCTAAGCCGCCACATAGATGGCTCAGTCGATTGTAGGCGTTTGAGATCGGCCGGCGTTGTAGGCGAATGTCGATGCCCGGCGAACAGCCCCCCAGTTTAACAAGGTGATTAGGGTGAATATCTTACCGAGCGGCGCAGAGGGTGGAAATCAGGAGGCTGCGGCCGAACAGAAAATAATCGATCGCCTGCGCACGACCGAAGCAGAGCTGCGGGACGCCGAAGAACGCTACTCGGCCTTATTCAATGCGATCGATCAGGGCTTTTGCACGATCGAGGTTGCCTTCGATAAAGACAATCGCGCAACCGACTACCGCTTCATCGAGGTCAGTCCTTCCTTCGAGAAACAAACTGGCATCGAAAACGCGGCAGGCCGATGGATGCGCGAGATCGCTGCCGACCAGGATCAGGTCTGGTTTGACACCTATGGTCGGGTAGCCCTGACCGGCGAGCCTGCACGTTTCGAGAGTTATTCGACTCCGCTTGGCCGGTGGTGGGACGTATACGCATTCCGCATCAGCGGCGAACGGATGATAGCCGTGCTGTTTCGCGACATCACCCAGCAGAAGCGTTCGGAGGCGGCACTTCGTGCGAGTGAGGCTCGCCTGCGGCTCCTCGGTGAGATGAACGATCGTTTCTTCGCGGCTGCCGATGCGTCCTCGGCAATGACCGTGGCTACCGAGATGTTGGGTCGGGAGCTTGGTGCCTCCCGTTGCGCTTACGCAGATGTCGATGCCGACGCGGACCGATTCTGGATCAGAAACGACTGGAACGCCCCAGGCATGACCAGCTCCGTTGGCGACTATAATCTCGACCTGTTCGGCCCGCGAGCCACTGCCAATCTGCGTACGGGACAGGTTCTTGTCGTACACAATGTCAGTGCCGAACTCGCGGCTGACGAGGGTCGGGAGATGTTTCACGCGATCGGCATCGAAGCAATCATCTGCTGCCCGCTGATCAAAAACGGCCGCCTGGCTGCGATGATGGCGGTTCATCAGACCCAAGCGCGGGGCTGGACGGCGGACGAGGTGTTGCTGGTGCGGGATGTTGTCGAGCGTTGCTGGGCACATGTCGAACGGGTCGGAGCTGAAGCCCGATTGCGGGAAAGCGAAGAGCGGCTGCGCCTTGCCGTTGGTAATGCGGGGATTGGTTTTTGGGATGTCGATGTCATCAACGATCGATTGATCTGGCCACCGCGAACCAAGGCCATGTTTGGCATCTCGGCAGACGTGCCGGTTTCACTGCAAGACTTTTACAACGGTCTTCATGAAGAAGACCGAGCGAAGACGACGACCGCGTTCCTAGCGGCCGCAGACCCGGAGCAGCGAGCTCTCTACAACGTTGAATATCGTACGGTTGGCAGAGAAGATGGCGTCGAACGCTGGGTCGCGGCTACAGGCCGCGGCGTGTTCGACGAGACGGGACGCTGCATTCGCGTCACAGGTACTGCCGTGGAGATTACCGCGCGGCGCGCTGCTGAAGCGGCGTTGCGCGACCTTAACGCTACGCTGGAAGCTAGAGTTTTGGAGGCGGTTGAGGAGCGCGAGCAGGCTCAGGAGGCTTTGCGGCAAAGTCAGAAGATGGAGGCAATGGGCAGCTTGACCGGCGGTGTGGCTCACGACTTCAATAACCTGCTCACACCAATCGTTGGCTCACTCGACCTTCTTCAGCGG
Organism: Sphingomonas aliaeris; assembly: GCF_016743815.1. Classification (NCBI taxonomy): domain Bacteria; kingdom Pseudomonadati; phylum Pseudomonadota; class Alphaproteobacteria; order Sphingomonadales; family Sphingomonadaceae; genus Sphingomonas; species Sphingomonas aliaeris. The sequence continues at coordinate 410,188 of NZ_CP061035.1, forward strand.
AAGGGCTTGGGAGGCGAGCGAGAACAACGCTTGATTGCGGGAGCAATTCAATCTGCAGACCGGGCGCGGACGCTGGTGCAGCGTTTGCTAGCATTTGCACGGCGTCAGCCGCTGCAGCCGACTGCGGTTGACGTCGGGGTGCTCGTTCAGGGCATGGCTGACCTGCTTGCAAGCACCACCGGACCGCAGGTTCGTGTCGTCGTCGATATTGCGGAAGATCTACCCCCTGCGAAGGCCGATCCCAATCAGCTCGAGATGGCGTTGCTCAATTTGGGCGTCAACGCACGCGACGCGATGCCCGAGGGGGTACTCTCCGGATAAGCGCGATCCGTGAAAGCGTTCGAACTCCCACATCATCGTTGAAGCGCGGGCACTACGTGCGCCTGTCAGTTGCCGACACCGGCATCGGTATGGACGAGCCGACACTGGCACGCGCGGTCGAACCCTTCTTCTCTACCAAGGGAGTGGGCAAAGGCACTGGCTTGGGTCTTTCCATGGCTCACGGCCTAGCGGCCCAACTGGGTGGTGCATTGAGCATCCAGAGCAGCCTCGGCGTGGGGACAAATATTGAACTCTGGCTGCCAATAAGTGCCACGCTTCCCGAAACCGATGAGGCTGTCATGACATCGGGCGCAATCAGCCATGCTCGTGGCGTGGTGTTGCTCGTCGACGACGAGGACGTCGTGCGGGATAGCACCGCCGATATGCTGGAAGAATTTGGATACGAGGTCCGACAGGCGGACTCCGCTGAAGCCGCGCTGATGCTCGTTGCGAAGGGGCTATCTCCCGACCTGCTTGTGACGGATCATCTTATGCCTGGGATGACAGGGGTCGATCTTGCGCGGGAGCTACTTCAAGACCGACCAAAAATGCCTGTGCTGATCGTGTCCGGCTACGCCGAAGCGGAAGGGATAGCGCCCGACTTGCCGCGCCTGACGAAGCCTTTCCGGAGCTCCGAGTTGGAAGCCGCTCTTTCACGGCTTTCAACCTTCTCTACAGGGAAGCAGGCGGAAAAAGCGTGATCGTCACAGCGTTATCTATCTGCGGACCGTTCGGCGCGAACTGCAAAGACGACATCGCGAGTTTCCGAGGCAGCCCCGGTGGTCCTGGTTAATTAAACATTCCTCGGCCGCAATGCTATCTTGTGGCGCGGCTTATCGCTTTGGTCCAGTGCAACCCTCGATGCCCCGGCGGATGCCACACGACGCGCAGCCCGACTGGAACAGGCGTCCAGTCGCATCCCGGTTGACGGATCAATTCCAAGTTACACCGGGAGCATTTCGAGAAGTCCAGTCCTTCGTTATACATCGCAGACGACGGGGGATGCCCCCGTATTTTACAAAGCAAAGCCATGATACAATGATACCACATAATTGGTGGCATTAACTCGAACCGATGGTTTAGGACTGCGACCATCGCACCCGAACCCAGCGCGGCTACCAAAATTACCGCTCGAAAGTGACAGGCCGCGATCCACAAAAGGTGGAAAGTTGGGCTTCTGTGGTTGGTTTAGTGGACGGGTAATTGCAGAGGCGAAGATTCAAGAGGGCGCTTGCGGCCTTACAATAACTTGTTTTTCACCATACGCAGAAGAACCGCCGGCTTGTTGACCGACGGCTCCTCGCTCGCGCCTGAGAAAGGGGTAATCAGGCGAACTGAACGTTTGGTTTTACTTTCGATCGACACCGCATCGCATAGCCCATCGCGCCGAAGCCAAGCAGCATCATACCCCAGGAGGCCGGCTCTGGGACGGCGGAAGCGGCCGGACTGGACGTCGCGGTCACGTTGGCGATGATGGTACCGTTGCCCTGGATGAGGTACGTACCCGGGGTGGCCGACGGCGCGTAAAACTTGATGCTCGGAAATCCCCCTGCACTGAAGTTCACGCCGGTACCGCTCAAAAAGGTGGGCCCCTCCGTGAAGTAATAGTAGGTCGGGATCAGCGACGTAGCGAACGGCGTCAAACCGGAAATGTTGACCCCGTTTATCTGACCCATAATTCCTGTGATGGCGAAGGCGTTGCGGCCCTCGATCGTCATAGCCGTGTCCGAAGTCGTAAAGATCCCGCTGCCGTTCTGAGGCGTACCGCCGAAGGGCAGCGAGGTCGTTGTGAAGCTGAAATTGAACTCGGCGGCACTGGCAGGGACGGCGACTGATGCCATGAAACTGGCAGCCGCGAGATAGGTCATCATTTTCATGCATACATCTCCGAAAGATGCAGCACGCTGCGTGCCACTTTGCAGCTACGAACAGGCCGAAAAAAGGCTTCGGTCGCCGGTTAACAAATCGTTAATAATTCCAAGTGACCCTGTCGCCACCGGGTGACCGGCTCTTCGTGCACTCCGAAAGAGATCTTTACCGCTGCCATAAAACCCGAACTGCATAGTTAGGCCCCCGTTCCCGGCGAAGCACCGCTATTCAAGGCGGCAGCCGCCTATTGAACGTTGACGGTGCGTGCAAGAGCATCGGGTCGCGACCAACGCCATGCACAAGCAGCCGGGCCTAATTCCATCTTGGATCGGAAATGCAACTCCATGACTGGCAGCATGAACCAATGGCAGCTAGCGGCAACCGACGCTCCAAAGCGGACGGGCTGCTTTCCACCAATAGTGCACGTTAACAGCCGCCCCCGGGTGCCCCGGCACCGCATCAGGGGTCTGAGAGTTGGCCCCGGGACAACTCGCGGAATGATCGTATCGTGTGTCAGCATCAAGGCAGCCCAAACGTTCACACCCGGCTGTCACTTCTGAAATGCACCCTCTGCTCGATCCAATTGGTCGGGAGATCAGCGGTAAACGCCAGCCGCTTGGCGTCGATCGTTGCCACCTGCCGCCCGGCAAGCACATCATCGACGATGGCAGGCGCCAGGAACGCCAACCGCACGACGCGGGTGACATAGGACTTCACCACCCCCTCGGCCTCGGCCAGTTCGCGGACGGTGATCTCGCCGCGCTGCAGCTGCGCCCACCATTTGTGTGCCTTGACCAGCAGCTTGATCATCGATGCATCCGGCGGGGCGGCAGCCACGCTGCGCCCATCGTTCTGCACCAGCCGGAGCCGGTGGCCGGTACGCGTCATCCGCACCGGGCAGGTGAGCGTGACGAGCGTGTCAGCATCGGGTGGTGCCGAGACCGACAGGTGGCGCGCCACCGCTGCGGTAAAGAGCTCGATCCTGACGTCTGCGGGATGCACGACGATGCTAGCAATGATCGCGCGCAGGGTCTTGGGATCGCGCTGTCGGATCGTCGCAGCCGTGGCACTCGCGGTACTGAAGATCCGGTCCATGCCTGGCAATTCAAGCGGGATGCCGGCACGTGCCATTAGCGCTATCGGATCATCGAACGCCGCCGCCAGCGCCTCGATCGTCGCCGTCTCGATCTCGCGCGCCGGAATGCGCAAGCCCTTGCCTTCGCTGGTACCATGGTGTGCCGACTGGCTGACATAGTAGCGATAGCGCACCTTGCCGTTGTCGCCACCGTTCGGAAATGCCTTGCAGGCGTGCGCCGCGATGAGCTTCTCACCGCTGTCGTCGACGATCAGCCCGGTCAGCAGGCTACCGCTGGCGGTGTTCGATCTTCGGCGCGATCCCGGCACATGCCCGGCGAGCAGCGTCTGGGTTGCATCCCAGATCTGTCTGTCGATGATCGGCTTGTGCAGCCCCTTGTAGCGCTGGTCGCGGTGCGGGATCTCGCCGATATAGATCGGGTTCTTGAGGATGGCGTAGATCTGCCCCCGGCTGAACGGTACGCCGCCAAAGGTGCGACCATTCGTCATCTTCCGCACCGGCGTGTGGATCCGCTCGGCGCTCAGCCGGTCGACCAGCAAGCGGACATTGCCGGTGTCGAGATAGCGCTGGTAAATATCCCGGACGATTTCGGCGTGTTCCGGCACGACCTCGAGCGTGCGGCCATCGGGCTTGTAGCCAAGTGGTGGGAGTCCACCCATCCACATACCCTTCGCCTTGGACGCGGCGATCTTGTCGCGGATGCGCTCGGCAGTCACTTCGCGCTCGAACTGTGCAAAGGACAGCAGCATGTTGAGGGTAAGCCGTCCCATGCTGGTGGTGGTGTTGAACGACTGGGTGATCGACACAAACGACACCCCGGCCTTGTCGAAGATCTCGACCAGCTTCGAGAAGTCGAGCAGCGAGCGGGTCAGGCGGTCGACCTTGTAGACAACGATGATGTCGACCTTGCCGGCTGCAATGTCGGCCAGCAGTCGCTGGAGGGCAGGGCGCTCCAGCGTTCCGCCCGACAGGCCACCATCGTCATAGATATCGGGCAGCGCGTTCCAGCCTTCGCCGGCTTGCGACAGCACGTAAGCGGCACATGCCTCACGCTGTGCATCGAGCGAGTTAAACGCTTGGTCGAGCCCTTCATCGCTCGACTTGCGGGTGTATATAGCACAGCGCACCCGGTTCATGCCGCGGCCTTTCTAGTGCCCGCACGCGTACCACTGTCCTGCGATCCCTTCCTGCTCTTCAACCCGAAGAAGGCCGGGCCCGACCAGCGCGTTCCGGTGATCGCGCGAGCAACTTCGGACAGCGAGTTCCAAACCGCCCCGTTCCAGCGAATCACGCCGTCCTCGCCAACCTCGACGATGTGCGCCACCCCGTTCCACTCGCGGATCAGCCGTGTGCCGGGACGTATCGCCTGGGTCACGGTCTTTGCGGTACCCAGCTGGACCAGCCGTTGCTGGCTGATCCGCGACAGACCGCCCAGCGCCCGTGCCTGCAGCTCATAGCCAAGCGCCATCCGCAACAGACTTGGACTGATCAGCGGCACCGGCGTGCCCTTCAGCGCGCGCCATTCGTCGCGTAGCTGCGCCGACGACATCGTCGTCAGCGCAACCAGCTTGTCCTTGATGCTCGTGATCACGCGGCGACGCCCGCGACACGGTAGCAGGTTTGTTCGCCCCTCTTCGACTTCTCGAGCACATGGCCTTTCTTGCGCAGGCCGGTCAGCACTGCCCGCGTCGTGTGCGGCAACCAGCCGGTCGCCGCGATCAGGTCGGCCAGCGTTGCGCCCTCCTCGCGGCCGAGCAGCGCCAGCACCGTGCCGGCCTTGGTAATGCGGGGCGTGTCGGTCGCGGCGGGGGAGGGGGCAGGGGCCTCGCCAGCACCACCAGCATCGCCATCGGTGATGCTGATCGCTGCGTTGCCCGCGTCCGTGATGTACAGGCCGTATGCGACATCGGCATCCACGCGGTGCGTGGCGAGCTTGTCGCTCGTCTCGCGTTCTTCTGCCAGGCCGCGCTTCACCAAGCCGGCGATCGCCTTGGTCAGGCGGGCGCCGGCGCTGCTTACGGTTTCCGGGGCGGGGAGCAGGCTGCCGGTGTCGCGCTGCGCGGCAGTGGACAGGAGGATGCTGTCGAGATCGGTCAGTTTGGTCATGGAGGGTGGTCCTTGTTCAAGGCGAGCGGCACGCTTGCCGCTCCCACCAGCCACAGCCCCGTCGATCTACATCGACGGGGCGGGCGGCCTCATCCCGGGCCGCGATCCAGTAGCCACACGTTTGCTCTGGTTGCAGCGCAAGTCGAATGGTTTGTCTGACTCCTACCAACTGCCTCGATATCGAGCGAGCATGGCGAACTGGGCGGATGTCATTGGCTCACAGTCGCGAGCACCACCACGCCGGTAAGCCAGAATATCGCAAGCGTGACGGTCGTCAGGCGTGGCGACATCGGACGATCGGGCTCGTCGCCGTCGTTTAGATAGTTCACCGTGAACGCCTCGGCCTCGCACCCGCTGCAAAGCGTCAGCAGATTGAACATCGTCCCCCAGCCGTTGAGCAGCATCAGCAGCCCCGGGAAGACCCATTCGGATGTCGGCTTTCCGCTGCCTGCAAGTCCGATAGCCAGGACAAGACATCCGCTGGCGAGGGCTGATGTGAAAACTCGTGTCCGTCGATTGAGCATCATCGAGAGCGCCCTACCGCACTACCGCACTACCCTGCTATCGAAATCATCGGAAGCAATCGACTTCCAGCGCCGGAAATCGGGATCACTGAACGCCCTGTTCGAGCACTTTTGGCCTACAGAGGATACTTCCTCCGGGGCCTTTTTCATCGTTCCAAAAACACCTTGGGCTTCATGAAGACGCTCTGGTTTCAGTTTCGAGAAGTACCACGTCTGAAGCGCGTAAAGCCCCTTCCTGACGGTACGGCTAGCTCCAAGCTGCCCGGCATTTCTCTCCAACGTGCGGATCACGACCGCGCAGTGTAGATCGTCGGACGGATTGATCGCGGAAGCACTGGCAACCGTGCAGCCCGCCACGACGAGCAGCGCTGCTCCCAAATACGCCTTGTTCATACCTGCTCCCGATCGATGGCCCCCGTGAGATAGCTCGGTAACGGTGAATGCTTAGTTGCTTGGCACGCAGCAACGCTTAGATTTCTTAAATCGCCCGCGACAACGGCAATGTAGAAGGAACCAACTAAGTTGCGTCTTTCTCGGTGCGTCAGCCGCCGGACTTGGTCAGGACGAAGGCGATCAGGAAACCTATAACGGCGATCAGTCCGCTATAATCGTGCGTCGCCTCCGTGGCCTCGGGAATCATTGTGTCGACCAGCATAGCAAGGATTGCGCCAGCGGCCACGGCGGTGACGGCCGCGATCAGTTCCGGGTTGGCGCCCGCCAGCATGACATTGCCGAGCATCGCGGCGAGCCCCGACACCAACGCGATGCCGACCCATACGCCAAAGATATAGCGCGGCCCGCGACCTGCCTTCTTCATGCCGGCTGCGCTCGAAAGGCCTTCGGGCACGTTGGACAGAAAGACCGCGGCGACCGTTACCGCGCTCACCCCACCGCCAGCGAGCAGGCTTACGCCAATCACCACTGACTCCGGAATGCCATCGAGCAGCGTACCAACCGCTATCGCCAGTCCGCCACCGCTTTCCGCACCGGGCTGGCTCTCGTCATCATTCGAGCCCGAACGCTTACGATGTCGCGCGCCATGCCGCGAGATCGCGATATTGGCGATCGTGTAGATGATAGCGCCGCCCAGGAAGCCGGCGGCAGTCGAATCAAACCCGCCCTGGCGAAACGCCTCGTCCATCAAATTGAACGCGACCGCTGAAATCAGCACGCCCGAGCCGATCGCCATGACGGCGGCGATCACCCGTTGAGGCAGCGACACTGCATATCCAACGCCCGCCCCGAGGATCAGAGCCGATCCGCCGACCAGGCCCCAGAAACCGGCTTCCCACATGATGCAATCCTAATCAGCACCGATCTCGACCGCATTGCGCGATCAAGCATCATGCGCCTGTCCTACGCAGCAGGCGTGCGCGGCCGAAGCAAAAACGCGGCTAGACCGCTAACTTCGATGGCCACCGCTGCGCCGACCGCGACGGAATGTCGTTTGGCTACGGTATACAGGCTGGTCTTAAGGCTTGGCTGGATACGAGCGTTCCTGTCCGTCCTGCATCGTCGTGCTGGCGGGCTTCGCGGTTGTCGGGTCGGACGTCGGCTTGGCGAGCAAGCCCGACAGCTTGTCCAGCGTTGCTGGAAAGTGCGCCCCGAGCAGCACCTGCAGCCGACCTGGACCACCAACGGCATAAGCCGGACCCGTCTGGTCGGCAGCGGGTCCTTACATTATCGGGAGCTTGACAGTAACGATCATCTTTCCGGTGCTCACCGCTCGCTGGAATGAGCCTCCCGCTGTCGTAATAAGCCGGTCGATCAGCACCAGGCCCTGGCCACCGGCCCGGCCATCTCCAAGGTCGGTGTCTTCAGACCAGGACAGTTGGACGAAACCGGCCAACGCCGCTCCATCAACATATATCTGGCCGCCGTTCTTCAACGCGCCGTATTTGAGGCTGTTGGTGGCAAGTTCGCCGTAACAAAGGGACAGAGCTTGCATGGAGGTATCGCTAAGCTGAACGTCAGGCAGATTACCAAACGCGAGATTGGCACCGCTCCCATATGCCACCGCCAATAACCGCACGACTTGCGGAAGGCTTTTGTCAGCTGCGGGGTCCATCAGGCTGGCTTGCACGGAACCCAGCTGGCTAAGCCGGCTGACTACCTCGGTTGCGAAAGCCTTGGCTTCGGGACTCCCCCGTGCGCTCAGCATCACAATTCCTCCAGCGACCGTCATGGCGTTTTTGAGGCGGTGGCGCATTTCCAAGCTGATTGCCTCAGCCCGCTTCCGCTCCATGATCTCGCTCGTCAAATCGCGCGCGATAGATACCAGATGCGTTATCGACCCAGTGCGATCGCACACAGGGCTAAGTCTGACATCCCACCATGTAAGCGACCCTCCTGAGCCCGATTTTGGCGCCGTGAAGCGACCAAGGCGTCCATCCCTCGCTTCAGAAAGAGCGCCTGCCACATCAAGGGTATTTTCCGCTGGCCATCGGGTCAGATACGCCTCACCAATAATCTCAGATGGGGCGGCCAGGTCCATCGCCAGAGCGCCCTGCCTGTTCACAAACTGAATTTTGCCGTCGATGCTCAACACCATGATGCAATCGTGCGTCTGGTCAAGGACTGTCAGAAGTAACGCCCCAGGCACGTCGAGCAGTGCTTCGAGATCGTCGTTCATGCCCCGCCCCGACTAAGTCCGGGATCGATAATAACACGTCCCGGCGGGGCAATCGCATGAAATAAGGTCGTTAAAGCTGGTCCACCGACAAAACTGTTTGATTAAAGTTAGAAGATAAAATCCGGCACCGCACCGCCGCCCGCGGCGCCGATCACGGCTTAACAAGCTTCGTTGAGACGTAGTCGGTCAGGTGTCTGCCCATGGCATCCTCGTCGACAACGAGCTGCATTTGTCCATCGGTGATGGGCATCCCATGGACGGCTTCATCCGATATCACGTCTCAGGGTATAGGCTCGGGAGCAGGGCTACATTCCCTGCCCCCGCGCTCGATATTGTTACATCGCCTTCAGCATAATGATGTGATGCTCGACGACAGGGACGATGGTCTGTGCGGCAGCCTTTAGCGGCGCTGCCTTGCCCTCCATAGCATAGGCCTTCTGGACAGCCAAAGCCTGGCCGTGAGCCGCCTTCTGCTGCGCAATATACGCGGCGTCTCGTGTTGGGCCGGACTCGGAACTTAGCTGCGTGACGAGTTCGTTCTGAAGCGGCGTCAGCTTCGGTGGCGGGGCTGCGATCCTCGAGCGCTTTGCGGCTCCCTTCACGTCGGCTGTGCTTTTGGTGTGCTGTGTGATCATCATCTTCGCGAAGCTGCGAAGCTGGGAGTTTTGCGTCGTTTCAAGTACGATCTGGCTCGAGGTGATTTCATAGAGGTCGCTTGCTCCGGCCGTTGCGACATATTCAGCTGGGGTCATCACCTGCGCAGAGGCCGGCACGGAGAACAGCGCCGTACCAACCGCTAACGATGTCATCGTAAGGTTTTTCATGGTCATTCCTCGAGTATCAGTTGCGGATGCCGAAAGCGGCCTTGAGCCGATCGATCGCGTACATGTTGGCGTCGTACGCGCCGCGGACGACGGAACCCATCCCGAACATTTCGTGCGTAACCCCTGGGAAGGTACGCTGCTCCACCTTGTCTCCGGCCGATCGCATCGCGGCCGCAAGCGTCTCACCGTCCGAACGCAAAGGATCGATCTGCGCATTGACGATCGTTGTCGGCGGCAGCCCGCGAAGGTCGGCAGCGACCAGGTTCAGCCGCGGGTCCTGCATGTCCGACATGCTCTTCGAATAATAGTGGCCGAACCACTTGAGCATCGCGGTGTTTAGCGGCTTGGCATTTGCAGAGTCATTTCGTGACGGAAGCGCCATGCTGCTGTTGGCAATCGGATAGACCGAGAGGATGTGCAGCGGCTTCGCCAGATTGTTGTCGCGAGCGTAGATCGCTGTCGCAACAGCAAGGTTTCCCCCGGCGCTCTCGCCAGCAAGGGCCAGTTTTGTCACATCTCCACCCCAGGTGGCTGCGTTCTGGAGAACCCAGCGGTACGCCGCTGCGGCGTCATCATGTTGCGCCGGAAACTTGAACTCTGGCGCGTGCCGGTACTCGACCGACACGACGATGGCATTTAGCTGCTTCGACAGCAATCTCGGCGCGGCGTCATAGGTGTTGACGTCCGCGATGACCCAGCCGCCGCCGTGGTAGTAAACGATAATCGGCATCAGCGCGTCGGTGGCGTTTGCAGGCTTGTAGATCCGTGCGAAATGCATAGGATCGTTGCCATACGCGACATCCTGCGTGACCACCGCCGGGTCAGGCGCGGTCGACATCCCCTTCTGGCGCATCACAGCTTTCGCAGCATCTGCGGCCGATGGCTGGATGCGCGCCTTGACCGGCGTCAGCGTTTCGATCGGCTTTGCGCCGAGCCGTGGCAGCTGGTCGAGCACGGCTTGCATGTCGGCGGAGGCCGCTGGCGGCTGCGTCGCAGTGCGCGGCGGGGCGGGCGGCGGCGGCGCGTTGGTCGAGTTCGACGATTGCGCGAAAGCTATTCCTGAACTTCCAAGCAGCGCGGCTGCGATAAAGGTTTGAGCGTGTCGTTTCATCATGTCATCCTGTTATACCCGTACGGTCTAACAGGGGCGTCCATCGATCGTTCCAGAACCGATCTCGGCTATGTTCATTATTCAGATCAGCCGCCTCGGCTTTTCCTATGATCCTACGATCTCAGCGCTTGTTGAAAAAACGGCCAATGCTGCACGGGGTTTGTCAGGCCAAATGCACCACTCGTTAGGCGGGGCAAGTTAGGGCCGCTGGCATGCCCCGTCCCCGCAAGCCTGCCAGCCCGTCCCGTAATTTTAACTCGTCGCTTCAGGTGATCCGCCTAGTGTGATGATGTATGTTCGCTTCCTATAGTCGCTTTGCCACGTGGAGGACCTCCTTTTCGAACACGGCATCGACATTTGCTATGAGAGGGTACGACACTGATGGAACAGGTTTGGTCCGATGTTCGCCGGCGATTGCCCATCCAGTCCAAGCGGAAACAAACGCTGCGACGATCGCCAGCCCTTTGAAGTTCTTGGCGACGACAGAGGCGGCAGAAGAGTTTCCCGATGAACAACTTTTAGCGACTGTTATAAGTACGGGCATTTCGACGACGGTACTGATCAGATTGCGGTCAAAGAAATCGTCGGTGAACGGAATTTGCAGCGCGACCGCGCATCCGAATATTAGGATCGCCCTGCCAGCACTCGGCGGTATGTTGGCCATCGTGCGCATGAGACACCCATGGCTCCAGAGCTGTCGAGACTACATCAATACGCTGTTCTAGTGAAGTACCGGGATCGCAGAATGGCCGGTGATCGACCGGCAGCCTAACGTTTCTCCCAAGCAAAATGGGGAGATCGCCTTCTCGTGATCCATTCCGCTGCAGGAACATATTAACGCTTGGTCGGCATGCCCTCGTCGTTCGCAGCGCGGAGAGCATCGATGTGGGAAAATAGCACTACCTTCAGTGAGGCTACGGATCTGTCCGGTCGCCTGATCCGAGCGACGAACTTCGCACTGGATCACTGGTGGCTCTGGCTGGTGCTGGGCGGCATCGCGATCGTCGCGTTAAAGGTGCGTTCCCAGCACGCGTTGATCGCTTCGCTCGACGAACGGGCCGACGCCGCGTTCGGTGACATCGATGCGCTTCTGATCGAGCGCGCCAGCCTCATCGGCAATCTCGTCGAGGTCGTTCGCGCCTTCTCGCAAAAGGAACACGACGTGATCCGCGACGTGCTCGATGCGCGCGTCGACGCTCTCGAAGCGGCGAGCAACGCCGCCATCCAGACCGGCACGCAGATCGCCGAGGTCCTTCAGAACGTCTTCTCTGTGAGCGAGAAGTATCCCCAGCTGGCAAGCGGGGAACATTACAGGACGTTGCGCACGGATCTGATCCGCGTCGAGGAGCGCATCACGGCCTCGCGGCGCTTCTACAATCTGGCGGTCGAGGAACTCAATGGGGTCCGGCGTGCGTTTCCGGGCAACCTGATCAGCAGGCGGGATCCAGCCTCCGAACGTCAGAAGTTCAGTCTCGGCGAGCGCCGGGCGGAATTCGCCGAGCCGATCAAGATCAGTCTCTAGTCGCGGCGGGATCTGACTATGGCAGTTCACGGATACGTCACCCATGCCGCCCGCAACCGGCGGTTCACCGCGCTGCTGGTGCTCGGCTACATCGTCGCGTTCGAACTTATCGGCGCATTCGTGCTGACGATGCTGCTTCTGATCGTGGATCAGGAGCACACCATCCTGTCCGATCCGGTCGGCTATGCGCTGCGCTATGGTCTGCCGGTCGCGATCTTCAGCGCATTGCTGTTCCGACGTCTCTATCGCGGTCATGCCGATGCGGTGATGCACGGCCTGGGCGTGCAGATCGTCTCACGGGCCGATGAACCGCGCTTCGTCGCCATCGCCGAGCAGGCCTGCACGACCCTCGGCGTGCGCCTGCCGCGGTTCGGTGTGCTCGATGTGAACGAACCCAACGCCCTGACCATCGGCGAAGGGCCGAATTGCGGTTTGATCGTCGTGACGCGCGGGCTGCTGGAACGGCTCGACGATGACGAGCTGCTCGCCGTGCTTGCGCACGAGGCGTCGCACATCCGCCAGGGCGACACCAGGCTGCTGGCCGCGAACCACGCGCTGATGCGCACCACCGTTCTGCTGCAGATCCACAATCCGCTGCGGTTCGAGGACTGGCGGCAGATGATACTGCCGCTGCTGCTCCCGCCGCTGCTGCTCGTCATGCTGGCGGGCGGCGCGACGACGATGGCTGCAATGACGTTGGCACGGTTCGCCCGGCGCGGTCTCAAGCTCGGTCGAGACCATATCGCCGATGGGGAGGCCGTGCGCGTGACGCATTTTCCGGAGGCGTTGCTGAGCGCGCTGGTCAAGATCGGCGGGCATGGTGCCTTTGTCGGCAGCCAGCGGGTCGAGGGCGCGCTGTTCGACGGACCGGCAGATCACGAGGGCGGAACGCATCCCGCGATCGAGGCGCGACGCGACGCGATCTCGAAGCTCGGCCAGGGCATGATGGATTCCTCACGCCAGCGTCGCGATACACGCAGCGCCCCGCGCGCTCGCTTCGGCCATGCCCGGTCGGCGCGGCTGCTCTATCCGGCGGACGCGACCGGTCGACCGCTCGAGCCGCCGCCGACGGCGACGTTGGGCCGGTTCGTGCAACGCTTCACCGATCCGGATGCGCACAGGCAATGGCAGGAAGCGTGCATAGCTTGGTGCGAATGGCGCGTCTCCGACGGGCGGAATGCCATCGGTCTCGCGCCGATGATGATCATTCCGGTCGCTGCCATCGCCATGTTCCTGCTGGTCTTCTGGTGGCCGGCCGATGGCGATCTTTCGAAACTCGCGGCCCGTTTCGGGCCGGGCGCGCTGGTCGAGATGGCTCGCGAGGTGAATTCCGGTCCCGAATGCATCGGGCCGTCCTACCGCGACGGGATATGCCCGGAGTATCAGTATTCACCCGGCCAGCTTGCAGCCAAGCGGGCCAAGTTCGCCAAGGTGGCGACGGAAGCGTCGGTCGAACCCGCAGTCTTAGTGCAGCCCTCGGCCGCATCGGGACTGGCGATGCCGCTGTTCCTCCTGCTTCTCATCTGCCTTGCTGTCGCCAGTCCCAGACTGATGCGTCGACTCGTCGGAGTGGTGGACGCCGGAACGACAACGATCGACGATGAGATGTCGGCGCGACTGAATGAACCATCAGGCCCGATCGGTGCAGCATCACAGTCCGGACAGCGGCCGAGAGCCTCGGCACACCCGGTGGCCACCGACTTCGGACGCAAACGCGTGTAGTCAGATATTCGCGGACCTGACCAATCCCATGCAGCAGCGTGTACCGAAGCCTACCGAGATTGGCGCGGCGCTCGTTTCGGTCACGACCGTCGGATATGGTCAGCGGCATGACAGGTCACCTCCTTAACGAAGCCGAGCTTAGGAACAGCCGGCAGCCGTTCCCGGGAATCTGCCGCTACGTTGTCGAGCGATGTGGGCATTATCCGTCCTGTAGCGAGAACGTCGTTGGAAAACGTCGCAAGACCATCCAGATCGGAAGGCCTCGGGAGCGTCAGCTACGTGCGATATCCGCTATCCTGATATCAGCTCGACTTCCGCCCGAAACCACGGGGCATGGGTTCGAGAGGCGAAGGTCCTGACGCAGACGTCCGTGACGCAACAGCATCTCGTTCCGCCAGATACCGTGTCATGACCGCGTCCGGATCGAACGGCGTATCGTCCGCCTCCGTTTCCTCCCGCCTCCGCGACAGCGGTGCGGGCGATTGAGGACGCGCATACCGATCCTTGCGACCCCAGAAGTAGCGCGCGATCTTGACGCCGGCGAAGATGAAACAGGCGAATGCGCCCAGAAGGCAGATCAAGGCCGCCGAATGATAGGTCAGCGCGCCCGATTTGTTTCCCAGCACCGAATGCACGTCCCCGATCGATTCCAGGTTGCGGCTCACGTACTGGAAGGCGAAACCCATCCCGATTGGTAGAGCGGGATGATGGAAGCGAAGACGTGCCATTCCGCCTCGATAGAGAACGCGTGTTAAAAACCCGTAAGAGGCTCATCGGCCAGTCCCGACGGGCCTGCCACGCGCGTAGAGGCAGCAGAAGTACGTCTGTCGAAGGAACGCACACGGCGCGCGCTGACTCCTGTAAAAACGCTTCGGGCGGACGGTGCCGGCCTGACAGACGCCCTGCTGACTAGAGTTACGGCGCCAAAAACCTGGGCAATCGTCGGCACATACTTTCCCGACAGCTTGAACGACCGCGGCGGGGGATCACCCACTACGCTGAGGCACTGTTAACCATTGCGCGCTACCTCCAACTTGAACGCCGTGAGGGGGAACGATGCCGCGTTGGCTGAAACTGTATCTGTCGGTGACCGGCCCGCTCGCGCTCGTCGCACTGGCAATGCCCGGCCTCGTGGTGTTCGGGCTCTTTCTGCTCATCATTCCCGGCCTGATCCTTGGGTTTGCCCCAACTGCATTCCTGTGGGGATGCATCTTCGCTGCGCTACGCTGGCTAGGCGCGCGTTGGCTGGCGGAGCGCTGGCGCACTCCGGCGGCGCTGGTTGCCACGATCGCCCTTCTTATCGCGTTTCCGACTATCTCGATCCTCGAAGCACGGGAGCGGGCCGCGCTATACGATCTGCCCGATCGCATTCCGGCGGCGCCGATCAGACCTACGGGCGATATTCGTCTCGAGAGCCGGCTTCCACGCTGGGACAATCCCAACCGGAACCTACTCGGCTTCCGGCCCTACTCGTGCGACAATCTCTGCCTGGCGTTATTGTTCGAGCCGGGCGTCCGCAGCGTCACCGTGAATTCCTCCGCGAGACTATCCCACGGCGAGATCACCGACGGTATCGGTCGTCTCGATGGCTATTCCCGCACCTATCGGCTGCTGCCCAAGGGCCAATGCGCCATGCCGCTCGATCCCGATCTGGTGGGAAGAGACGGACTGTACGGCACCACGCCCGAAGAGAACCGCGCGATCGCCGCGTA
The DNA here is from genome assembly GCF_016743815.1 of Sphingomonas aliaeris. Taxonomy (NCBI): domain Bacteria; kingdom Pseudomonadati; phylum Pseudomonadota; class Alphaproteobacteria; order Sphingomonadales; family Sphingomonadaceae; genus Sphingomonas; species Sphingomonas aliaeris. The sequence goes on from NZ_CP061035.1 coordinate 425,627, forward strand.
TTGGGCGCTGCGGCTCGGCAACGACGTCTGCCTGGCGGGCGAAACGGCGCGAACCGGCTGGGACGTGCTGATCCGCTCCGGCGAATGGACGAGCGGCGCACCTTTCCCCAACCCCTGGTCGTTGTCGCCACAACCGGCAGTGGCCCGCTATTTCGAGGTGCGCGACCGCCGCGGCCCTTTGGCGCGCCGGTTCGAGGTTTCGGTCCGCGCGCTCAGCCTACCGTTCGTGATCGCCTCGATGGGCGGTCTCGAGAACTTCCGGTTTGGTTGGGGGTTCGGCACAATCGGCGCGAACCTTAACGACGGGCGCAGTCCCGACGGGCCGCTGGATCACGTTCTGCGGTTTTCGCCGATCCCCGCCCGTTCCGAATTCCTTCCGATGCTCCGGACATCCTTGCAGGCCGCGCTCGCCGATCCCGACCGCGGACGCGAAGACGCCGTCTTTGCCAGCTTGAAGGGCTATCTGGATGCGCTGAAAGGCGCGCCGCTGCCGTCCGCAGACCGCGCATTGCTGCTGGCTCTCGTCCGTGAGCCGCGCGTCGCGACGGTGGATCAGGCCTATCAGCTGCGCGACCTCTTCGCCGACGATTTACCGGCCCTGCGTGCGGCGATCGTCGTCCGGCTGCTCGCGCTCCCCATCAGCGGCGATTCACGCACCCAATCGCTCGGCAATACGCTCTCCGGTTGGCCCGATGCTGCGTTCACGACGCTGAGCGCCGACGAAGCGCGCCTCCTGCGTGACCCCGATCGCCGCACTCGCGCTGCGGGCTTGATCAAGCGGTTGGCGGACCAGGGTGGGGCCGCTGTTCCGCTATTGCTCGAAATCGCGCAGACCCACCGACAGCGCCGCAATATCGTCATGGATCCTGACCAGGAACGCAGCCGTCCCGAAGCCGACGACAATGCGGTCGACGCGGCGCGGATCGCGTTGTGCCTGATCGGCTCGGCTGCGCGTTCCGCGCTACCCGCTCTCGAGCTGCTCACACCCACAGGGGGTGGGTTCGAGAAAATGGATTGGGACCGCATGATGCTACGGCTAGGCAAACCGTTGACCAGGATCGAGAAGCCCGAAAGCCTGTCAGGCACGACCGAAAGTTATCGTCGCAATCTGGCCGATTGGCAGGCGCGGTTCGATCCTGCGCGGAGCTGCGGGCGGCTTTGACCAAGCGTGGTGGAGATAAAGGCCGCACACGCGAGATGGCGACGACGTCGGCCTTGGGATCAACCAGGCGCGCCTTGATTGAACGGCTTACCTAACTGCGCTGGGCGGAGCCCAGCCCCAAGCGGAGGATCACGGCTTACGTCTGTCTGCAATCCGTCGGGAGATGCGCCCGGGCCAGGGCTCGGTTCACAGCGCGAGAAGACAATGTTGCGAGGATCGCGATGGCTGAGAAGAAACCGGTTTCCTACCTGCTGAGTCCCGTTTTTTGCCGAAAGAACCGCGGAAAAGAAGATCGGGCGGTGAGCCGCCCGGAGCCGCCCAGCCCCGTGCCGGCGCGGAAGACAGAGCCGCAGGGGGTGGGGTCGAGCATGTCTGACGAGCTGCCGGCGTGGTCGCGGCATACGGATGACGCTACGACCGCCTGCTTCGCGCGGGGTATAGAGACTTCGGTGCCGCCGCCGGTTTGCTGAGGCCGTGGTTCCAGCGGAGGTTTCGGTCTCCGCCGACGTGCGGGGGCACATGCAACAGGTAACCGCCTATGCCTCCATCTGCCGAGTAGAAGGGTGAACTGCGATCAGCGGGAGGGGACGGGTTCGACAATCGGCGGCCCCGGGACGAAGGCGGGTTCGACCGTCCGGTTCTCCTGCATCTTGGCGACGTCGTCCATGACATCGTTCGTCGATTTCATCATCGCACCCATGTTGGCCACGGCAAAGCCGGCCATTGCCTTCTTGGTCACCTCCTTGTCGAACGGGCGCCGTTCGAGCCGTGCATCGATCTGTTCGCGCATCGTATCGCGACCGACCACGCCGAATTCCTTGCCTACAGGCAGGTATTTCGTCTTCATCAGTTCATCCGCCCCGCCGTTCATCGTCATGCTTGTCGTGACGCGGGTATGCGTTGCGTCCACAGCACTAAGTTCGGCGGTGAACTTCCCTGCATCGCCACCACGGGCGTGGAAGTAGTACGTCACCGACTTGCCGGGGACGACGGTGCGCGTGCTGTTGCCGCCAGGCAGGGTGCCCAGGGTGTTCTCGACATAGTCGGGCAGCGACATCGCGCCGAGCGTGTATTCGACATCCGCCACGGAGAGGGGATACGTTTCGCCGGCACTGGATGGGTCGTGCAGGTAGATCCCCCCCGGCGGCGAGAGCCGGCGCGGCGCAAAACAAAACCCACTTCATCGGCTGAACTCCTGTTCCTACGGAGGGGCGATAGCGACGATGTTTCAAAGCAGTGTTGAACGGGTTGGTTAATCCGAAGCCGGTTTTAACGGGTGAACGGCTACTCCTCGATCTACCGAGTTCGACGAGGGCAGGCGGCTTGGCCGGCCCGTCGAAGCGTTTCGCACTTCTGATCGTCTTCCGCACTCGCGATCTGCTGGTCAGGCAGCGCGCCCAGACGATCAATGCAATCCGTTGGCACATGGCCGAGTACCCGATAGCCGTAGCAACCGTAATTCTTCGACAATGCGATGATGTCCTCGCCGACCGCCTGCTAATCATTGGCCCGGCGCGGCCCTTACGCTGTTTCTATCGAGGTTTCCCGAGCACCCGGCAAATCCTTCTCTCAGACATCGGAGGCTCTCGTCGCACACGATCGATACAGCATCGCCGCCGTGCGGGGCGCAAAGTTTTCCCCGCGGTGCCGCCTGCAAAACCAGTTTTACCAAGGTCACGTCCGAGGTCGCCCAGCGTAGCCGCGTGTTTATTCATCTCCCGATACTTCACCCGCCGCACCCGGCTGGCCTTCAGTCGTCTGCTTCTTGCGGTAGCGGTAAATAGGTCTGCCCGCTGATTGCGATCGTCGATAAGGATCGGCGGTTGATAATCCCTACACCAGCACGATCTCAACCTCACACAGCTTGCCAATAATTTTCCCGGCTTGTGCTTCGTAACGCCATCTGATGCTGCCTGAGTGGTGCAGATTATCAAAGTCTCCGGGCCACTTGACGGGGGGCAGATCAGCATGGAAATGTGCGATGCGATGCTGTAGCTCTCGGATGAACTATAGGAACGGCAACTTTCTGGCTCTCCGGGCATATCTATCATCGACTTGGACAAGCAACGGGATCATTTTAACTTCAGCGTCCGAACTATCGCGTCTTGCTCGGCAAAGCTTTTGCGGATCGTCGTCATCATCGAGATTGCCGAAAGGCGATATTCGGGCCAGCTGGCTTTCGCCCCGGCGCTGGTCCATTTCCGGCGAAACGCGTCGTACTGCGCCCCAAGCATTACGCAGTCGGCCTTCAGTTCCGCCGCTATCACCTTATCGCCTTGTCCCCTCGCGATGATCGGATCGAAAATTTTGTCGTGCTTGAACCTCTGAAATGCCTGCATCGCATCCGTGAGTTTTTGCCGGTGCACCTCCAGCTCTGGCCAAGCGTGCGGGAGAGACCGGTTCAGGTCTGGACGCGCGATGTCAAGAATAGAAAGGATCGCCCGCCGCCGATCATGATATTCACGAAGAACGTTTTCTGGTTCCATCGGTGACGTTTATCCAGCAACCGCGTAGCGCTTGAACGCATCTATCAGCATTTGCGGTTGAATCGGTTTATTGAGGATGACCCCCGGTGGCGCGCACGGCACGCAATCTCCCGGGTTTGCGGTGATGAAGATCACCGGAATGGCGCCCAAGGCTTCCAGAATATTTTCGACAGCGCGAGGTCCGGTTCCAACCCGCAGATTGACGTCAGACAGTATTATCTCCGGCCTGCGGTCGATCGCCGCCGCTATCGCGTCGTCTTCACAATCGACCGTAGTTGCAGACGTCGCGCCAGCGTCGCGAGCTAGACATTCGATATATTCGGCAATCAGCCATTCGTCTTCGATGATCAGCACATGGCACATAAGGCTATCCAACGGGTGAGTTCTCTTAACCCATGTGAATGAGATGGGATAAAAGAACAGAAAATTCAATGGCATAGTTATTTGGGGTGGCGTTGCATCCGGGGTGACATGAGCGATCGGCGGCCGCCACCGGCAACTCTCATTCGATGACGAGTGTCTCGTGATGAGCGTGGAAATCGTTGACCGACCGCCACTTTCTCTCGCACGTCCATATTCGCATGTTGGCGAGTTCGGCTGGTGCGACGATGATCTTTGAGCCGCCTTTTCGTTCGTGCGGCCTCCTTACTTTGAGGAAGCAGGCTTCGTGCGAACAAACGTTTCCTGGAACGCAAATGCTCAGGTAGGAACGTGCATCGCTGCGATTCGCTAATAGCATAGCCGCGACTGAGAGACGCTGGAGCGCTCCCGCTTAACGGGAGAATGCCGTGTCGCCGTTTGATCGTATATCGAAGCTCATCTCTGATGAGAAACATGTCCGGGAGCAGGCGGCGGCCAGTGACAGCATTAGCGCTCGGATCGCACTCTTCGCACCTGCTGACGGCTATGCGGCCGAAATCAAGGCTTACTGGACCACATACTGATTAGCTCGCGCAGTCTGGCTCTGGATCACATCGACAGAGTTATTGCGAGCATCGGTGGGTCGATAAGCCTCTCCGATACGGCCCCTCAACCCCTCATAGGTGCGTTGCTTGCGACCTGTTTGGATGCTGCGAACAAGGTGCGCGAAGGCATCCTAACGCGCGTCGAGACAGACGACGAAGGACGATGATCAAGGTTGATCTTAGGGTGCCGGCTGCGTCAACAGAACAACCAGGCGATCATCTCGATTATCTGGAAAGGCGTCACCGCCAATCGCTGGTTCTGGCGCACGCCTCGCGGGATGATGCGGTGAAGTCGATTCATCATGAGATGGCGCTGAACTTTGCCGACGAGATTGCGGCGTATCGAGCCTTGCGGATAGCACCATCCGACTGAAAACTACCGGTGACGGGCTAGATAAGCAGTCACCCCGAGCGAACGCTTCGATAGTTATCGGCAGCTCATCCGAACGCATCTAGTCACGTCGTCACGGTAGCGAAACCAAATTGGCGTTTGCGAGTTTCCCGACAGCGAAAGGGATTGAAGGATGGTCGACTCTTCAGCGGCTAACGCAGCGTTGCGTCATAAGATGAACCGCTTGGCCAAACTGGGCGATGACGATAACTACGCCCTGGCCTGTCTTCAATTTCTGCCAGAAACGATCCGCGCTAATCGCTATCTGGTTCGCGAAGGCGATCGGGTAGATCGCTGCTGTATCGTGGTGGAAGGATATGCATGCCGGGACAAGCTGGTCCGCAAAGGTGAGCGGCAGATTGTATCCTTTCACATGCGGGGTGACCTGCTCGACCTTCAGCACTCCCTGCTTCCGATTGCGGACCATAATCTGACAGCGATCACGGATGTGACAGTCGGCTGGATTGCAGGGGAAACGTTGCTCGAACTGGCACAAAAGCATCCCCGCATCGCTCAAGCGTTCATGAAAGACTCGCTTATTGATGCCTCGATTTCTCGAGAGTGGGTTCTAAATGTTGGACGGCGTGACGCAAAGACACGTGTGGCACACATGATCTGCGAGTTCGTAACCCGGCGGCAAAACCTGGGGATAGCATCCGAGGCCCCGGTGTCCCTTCCATTCACGCAGCAGCAAATTGGTGATGCGACCGGTCTGACGGCGGTGCATGTAAACCGGATGCTGCGAGCGTTAAGAGAAGAGGGGGCTTTCGACCACGGCGATAGGTTCCTCAAAATCGCTGACTGGCAAAAGCTGCGGGCCATCGGCGAATTCAATCCAGCCTATCTCCATCAGGCGGCGTAAGGACATCCGGTAGCATTTTTCCGGAACGCGGAGCACTCATAATGCACCCGGAACATCAATGATGGGGACGCGGACAGGCAAGCTGCGGCGTACAGCTGAGTGACCTGCCCCCGTCGAGTGGACCGGGTTGATTGTTAGTGGATTATGCTCGCCGCCGCCATATCCGGGCGGAGGTGAAGCGAAGCGGAACCGGAGGCCGGATATGGCGGTGAAGCCGTTTCCGGGGCCGGCGGTCGGTAGCCGAGGCTGCTGTGTGGACGGACGGTGTTGTAATGTCGGCGCCATGCCTCGATCAGCACCCTTGCCTCGGCGAGGCTGTAAAAGATTTCGCCATTGAGCAGTTCGTCGCGAAGCGACCCGTTGAAGCTTTCATTGTAGCCATTCTCCCATGGTGATCCCGGCGCGATGTAGAGCGTCTTCACGCCGATCTGGCCGAGCCATTGCTGCACGGCGTTGGCGATAAATTCGGCGCCATTGTCCGACCGTATATTGGCCGGCGGGCCACGCGTAATGAACAGGTCTGCCAACGCCGCCAGCACGTCTTCATGTTTGAGTTGCCGTGCCACGACCAGCGCCAGGCATTCCCGGCTGGCCTCGTCGATGATGGTCAGGATGCGGAACTTGCGACCATCATGCGTGCGGCCTTCGACGAAGTCGTAAGCCCATACGTGCCCGGGGTATTCCGGGCGCAGCCGGATGCACGAGCCGTCGTGTAGCGGACAGGGCGTAAGCGTGAACAGCGCGCAATATAATTATGATTCTATTGATCGAGATGTAAGGCGCGGCCCGGCCTCTCCGTTATAGGGTCCGCATTGTCAGCAACGCGTAGGGCGCTGACGACCGAGAGTGCGCTTGCTCCCGCCCCAAACTGCGGAGCCTTCATGCCCAGATTCTTTATGCACTTACACGATGGGGTCGACCGACTGTTGGACGAAGAAGGTCTTGTGCTTTCGACGGACGAAGTGGCCCAGGCCGCGCTTGACGCCGCGCGGGATTGCATCGCTGGCGACGTTCGAAAGGGAAGGATTGATATGCGATCACGCATTGATGTCGAAGATCATGGCGGCGCTATCGTGCACACGCTCCAGTTCGGCGATGCTGTTACCATAATTCAAGGATAGCAAGCGCGGTGCCTATGCGCCCCGGTCGGTCTATCGTCCTGGCCAAGTTATGTCAGGTTGCCCCGACACCGACGAGGGTCAGAAATGTTGATGCCGGAGCGACCTACCATTGGCTTTGTGTGTAACTTAAATCAAAAGCCAACGCTGAACCCAAGAACAAAGCGCAACAGAATTCGCCGGTCCGCATACGCTGACAACCGATGACGGGAGTTCAGATATATTTCCTGATAGATGCTTGGCCTCCCGATCATGGCATCACTGGCCGGGACTACCGAGCCTCGTCTCCGTTTGATCCAGATGGAGATAAAGGGTGTTGAAACCAGCGGCAGACCAAAGCCGCTTTCGATCAATGACAGTGAAAAACGGCTTCTCGTAGGCAATTGCCTTATCGGCCATCAACGATCTCAGCATCCGATTGACATGTACCGCGGTCAGACCCGTTGCATCGGCAACATGTTCTTGCGTGATCCGGAATTCGTATTGCCCGTTTCTGCTCATACCTATCTCGTCCATCCGGATGGTGAACTCGCACAGGAAATGGGCAACGCGGCTCCTCGCATCGCGGCGCCCGACATTTAACAACCATTCTTGGAGGATAGAGGCAGTGACAAGGCTATCCAACCATAAGGCGCGGCCTATTGCGGGGTGCGAAAACGCAAGCTTCTCGAGCGGAAGTCGTTCGACTTCAACCACTTCGACGGCGGTCGCCGCTTGAACGTTGTGATCTGCGCGGTTCAACAGGATATGCTGAAAGTCGAGCGTGTCTCCCGACAGCAGGAATCCAAAGATCTGACGGGCGCCGCTTGACGTAATTTTATGCCGGTATGCCAACCCGGATTGCAGAAACCGCACCACAGTGCGCTTTGGATCGCTTTCGCGGAGCAGATGCGAACCTCGCTTATACGTTCGCTGTTTGTAGGGCAGGGTCATTATCGCCGCCCGATCAACAGGCTCCAGGCGATGGCGAGAGGCAAGTTTACGTACTAGGGACTCAACCGGCGACGCGAAGTCAGACATTGATAAGGCTCCTGGGGTTGGGAGCGCACGAATCTCTCAGTCGCCAGGCCCTAAGTTCCGCTGGCGATAAACAGTGTATATCGCACCTGTAACGATTGTCTGCTGATGTCGGTCAGCATCATTTGATCACCGGTCGCGGCCAAACAATTCGTTATTCTTCCCTTATCGTTGAGCGCGATCAGACGCGAGACAGTGTCAGCATTCCGGTGAACGAACAGCGCAAGCGAAACACGATCGCCGCCTAAGCTGAATCAGTGCTTCAGGTTGTTGGCGACGCGAACGAAGCGCTCGATACCAGCGTAATGGAAACCAATGACCAGCCGCTTGCGGGAACGCGTGTCGCACTGATTGAGCAACAAGGATTTTTATCGGACTATCTGGCCAGCAGCCTCGCCGAGGCAGGAGCAAGCGTAGCGCTGCTATCGGGATTGGCAGACGATGCGGATAGCAACTTTGCTAGCGTCCTATCGACGGCCCAGGCCGTCGTTATCGATGCGCAGATTTACGAATCCGACGCGTTCGTCGGCCGGCATGCGATCGGTGCTGCGAATATCCCGCTCCTGCTGGTCGCACGAAGTGGTTACAAACCCGTCTTTGCGTCTGCGGACACCCTGATAGCGCCGTTTGCTGCCTATCAGGTTGTCGACCATATCAGGGCTGTTGTGGGACGAGGTAGGGCGTAGCCTTAATGCATGGAGGCTGGTGACAGCCACCGTTCCAGATCGAGTAAGCTGTCGAAAGTGTCAGGATGCGGCGTCGGCACGTCGCCAAAGATCATCTCGAGATACCATCGTCCCTTAGCATCCTCGTGAAGATGACCGAGCCGAGTCACGACGGCCACAAGTCGACCGTCTCGAAAGATTAGCTGACCTTCCTCATCCCCCGTTTCGACGTCGAGGGTTACTGGCTGCAAGGAGATCATCGGTTAGGCCGCCGCGTGTAGGTATGCTGGATTGAAGTCGGCGATCTGTTGCATGCGCGTCCAGTCGGTAATCTCAACTTCGCGATTGTTACGGACAATCACCCCATCCTTGTCGAGCGCCGCCAGCATGCGATTGACGTGCACAGGCGTCAGGCCGGTCGCGTCCGCTATCTGCTCTTGCGACATTGGAAACTCGAAGCGTTCGGGCGATCCCTGACCGGCATTTTCCCGACGGGAAGCAAACTCGCACAGCATATGCGCGACGCGTTGCTTGGCATCTCTCCGTCCTACGTTCAGCACCCACTCTCGAAAGATCGACGCTTCGATGAGGCTATCGCGCCACAAGGCGTCCGCGATAGCAGGATGCGTTTCTGCCAGACGTTTTATGTGGGCTGCCGGTATCACAGCGATCCGCACCTCGGTGATCGACTGGACGCTATGATCGGCACGGTCGAGCAGAAGATGCTGAAGATCGAGGATGTCGCCGGGGACGTGGAATGACACAATTTGCCGCCCACCCGACTGCGTGGTCTTGTGCCGGCACGCATACCCGCTGAGCAGTATGCAACAATCGGTAGCTTGCTCGCCTTCGCGCACGATCAGGTAATGCCGTGGTACCGCCTGTGACTGGAAGGGAAGCGATCGAACTGCTGCGCGATCCGACTCATTGAGGGTTCCAAGCTGATCCAGCTTCCGGATGAACTGCGAAAAGGCGTCATTGTCGTTGCTGGGCATGGATCCTCACCGCCAAACGCATCATGCTTGGTAGGGCTTTGGAGCCTAGATCCGCCTGCAAGTCTCTGATCTAGGCTAACTCTGCACCTTTGCTGTAGCTCTCGGATGAAAACGAACCTTTGTTGCCGCTAAGCCGCACCGGATCGCCGCTTGGCCTCGATGCGTAGCATCAATCTGGTAGCAACAATCAATAGGGCAACCACCCCGGCGTAAACCGCAGTGACGATCGTTCGAGCCGGCCCTGTCACACCAAATGCACCAATCGTTAGGCGGGGCGGGTATCCCCGTTAGCATGCCCCGCCCCCGCAAGCCTGCCAGCCCGTTCCGCTATTTCAACTCGTCGCCTGAGGTGATCCGCCTGGTGGTGATGATGTACGTTCGCTTCCCATTATCGCTGCGCAATGTGGAGGACCTGCTTTTCGAGCGCGGCATCGACATCTGCCATGAGACGGTGCGGATGTGGTGGAATCGTTTTGGCCCGATGTTCACCGGTGATATCCGCCGACAGCGCGTATCGCGCATGCGCGGGTTTCGACACTGGCGATGGCATCTGGACGAGATGTACGTGCAGCTGAATGGTGAGATGGTCTACCTCTGGCGGGCGGTCGATCACGAGGGCGAGATCCTCGAAAGCTACATCACCAGGACACGTGACAAGGATGCAGCGCTTCGCTTCATGAAGAAGGCGCTGAAGCGCCACGGTAGCCCGGAAGCGATCACCACCGATGGATTACGCTCCTATGGCGCAGCCATGAAAGACCTGGGTAACACTGGAAAGCAGGAGGTCGGACGTTGGGCTAACAACCGGGTGGAAAACAGTCATCTGCCGTTCCGAAGACGAGAGCGGGCGATGCTAAGATTCCGGCGAATGAAGACGCTACAAAAATTCGCCAGCGTGCATGCCAACGTCCACAACCACTTCAATCTCGAACGCCATCTTATCGACCGCCAGACCTACAAGGAACGCCGCTCAGCCACACTTGCTGAGTGGCGCATCATCGTTAGCTAGGCAATCACGCTCAAAGACCAAACTGCATCGTGTGGAGAGCGGTTCGCATTAGACTGACAGCACCGATATGGGGGCTTCAACGCGCAGGGCGGTACGGTGAGCTTTATGAAGCGATCAATCTGCGTAAGCGCCATTAGTGGCGCCGCAGCCGCCTCAAAATCGTCTTGAGGACTTGCGCCAGACGCCGCTCACTATGATAAACTGTAAAACTGCCATCTCTTCCGTATCCTTCCCGTCCCACAGTTATATCCAAATAACTAATGAATTTTAATACAATCTCGTTACCACGACCTTACCGAGCCTCAACAATTAGGACTAAAGGCAATATTTGTCAGCTCGCCCGACGAAAGCGTTCTATTAAATACAGCAAATCCCGAGAGATCCATTTGCGATCCGAAATCGTGGCCGTGATCTCCGACACCTGGTGCTCGACCGAACGTGAACGGGGCGCCGTCCTCGACCGTGAAATACACATCGTCCGCGGCCTGTCGCCAGCCACCACCCGTTTGAACTTCCAGTGACGCGGCAACGTTTCCGTACGCCGAAGGCTCGAAAGACCCAGACATCATAGCTTCGTTAAGTTCGAACTCGACGATGCCGTTCGTGACGATCTTGCCCCGTACTCGAAAGAGAGACGCGTCCCTTTTTCCCGCCTGCTGATATTCTATCGAACCCCTTGCGAAGTCGATCGTGAGCCTGTGCTCTGCAACCGGCCCGGTTTTATAATCGTACCCTGAGAATTTAAGTAACGTCGAATCCGGATGAAAAATCTTAGCAGGGAATTGGATCGGGTTGGCCGGCAGAGCCGCGTCGATCCCGAGCGCATCGGCCATAACGGGGTCGGTCAATGATATCGGGGTAGCGACGCCATTCTTGTAGGCGGTTACCTCACCCAAAACCGGATCGAATGTCATGGCAAGCGACACCCATTCGCCTGTCTCGATCGTTGCCCCGTCGATAGCACGCGTGCGTGCATACTGGGCTCCGTCCGCATTCGATTGCGGATAACATGCTGCGCCGGTTGCCGAAACATGGGCGATCGTACCGCGTTGTCCGAACAATCCGGCAAACAGCGCGGCTTGCCGACGGCCGCCATAACGGTCCCATCCGCCCTCGTCCCATATGCCACCGATCAGATGGCGTTCGCCGGTGAACCGCAGCCATGCCACCATCGTAAAAGCCTGTCTGCGATTGATGTCGAGCAAAGATCCCTCGAACAACGTCCGTGGAACGATCCCGAAGATATGGCCCTGATTCAGCCTGATGGATCGGCCGAACTGCCCGTCGGCCGGAAACGCCAGCCGTGCGGCATCATCGGCATAGGGCCATTGGGAAACAGGATAGGCTTTGTCGTCACCGAGCTGGCTCAAAAGAAAGGGGAGCGACGCCATGCCCAGAGACGGGTCGCACCGCGACACGACGTCGGACGCGGATGCGCCTTCAAACGACCAGAACGCAATAAGGCCGGGCGACCGCGACACAGTTTCGATGCGATCTTTCGCAACTATATCAGATAGCATCGCGCGGCTCCTTCAAGCTCTTCCAAGCCACGAGCAGCTGAAAGATATAACGGCGGGGTTAATTGAACATCAGGCGAGTCGGGTATTTCATTGCTTTCGCGATTTTTGTTGCGAACGGCCGCCACGCATATTCAAGCGTCGGAGCTATAATAGATACGGTCGGTCCCTTGTCTGGCGGATAGTGTGCCAATGATTGAAGGTTGAAGGGCATTGTTTTGCCATCATGCTCCCATGCCGCCATCGATCGCGATGTCCTGTCCGGTGATATAGGCCGCTGCCGGTGAGCAGAGGTAAGCCACCAGCGCGCCAACTTCCTCCACCGCGCCGAAGCGACCGGCCGGGATTTCCGCGAGAACGTCTTCGCGATACGCCGACTCAGCCAGCACTTCCGCGTTACGGCCTGTCAGAACGACGCCGGGCGCGACATTATTGATGGTCACGCCTCGTGCGGCGACCTGCCTTGCCAGATTGGCGGCAAGATGTGCCTGTCCTGCTTTCGTGGCGGCATAGATCGGCATGTCCGAACGCGGCCGTCGTTGCTGCACGCTGCCGATCGTCACGACGCGGCCCCAGCCTCGGTTTGCCATCGGCGGGATCAGCGCCTGCATCAGCGCAAAGCCCGCGGCCAGATTGACCGTCATCGTCTGAATGACATCCTGACTGGTAAGCTCGGCAAAGCTCGCCCTTGTCTGGATCGCGACGGCGGAGACGAGGATGTCGATCTGCGACGCTCGCGCTACGACCCGTTTCGCCAGTACGGCTCCACCCTCGGGTTGGGCAAGATCGCCATCGATCCAGTCCGCCTCAGCGACGCCGCGCGGCGGCCTCGTCTCCAGCCCATGTCGGATAACCCGTGCGCCTTTTTCCATCAGCGCATCGGCTATTCCTGCGCCGATACCGTCGCTGGACCCCGTCACCAAAGCGGTCCGGCCCGTGAGATCGAGCGCATTCACGACGCTGCGCTCGCAAGCAGCAGGCCCTTGATGAAGCCCATGGTGAAAATCATGCCCTCGGCGCTGTAGCCGACGCTTGTGCCGCCTGCGAACGTCGCGGTCCCTGCCAGCATGTCCGGTGCGTGATCCGGGCGAACATAGCCGCCGAAACCGATCGCGCGATAGGCAGCGAACAGTGCGGCCATGTCCGTATGGCCGTCGTCGGGAAAGGTTTCCACGAAGTCGTTTGCGGGTCCGCGCACGTCGCGGACGTGGACGAACGCGATCTGGCCGGCTGCTCCCCAACGCCGCACCAACGCCGGAAGGTCGGGTTCGATCAGGCTGTACGTGCCCTGACAGAAGGTCAGGGCGTGGGCCGGGCTGTTGGACAGCGCAAGCGCACGGTCCACACCGGCGACCGTGCTGAAGATTCGCGCCACGCCGCGGATAATCGAAAGTGGCGGATCGTCCGGATGCAGGCCCATGACGACGCCCGCCGCTTCCGCGGCATCGATCACACCGGCCAGGAAATATTCGTAATTCGCCCAGAGTGTATCGCTGTCGATCACCGGTCCGCACGCGGCCTCGGCATCGCTGTCGTGACGATAGCCGGTGACGGTCGCCCCGCCCCGCGCAGGAAGGTCGAAGCGGTTGCGCAGCCATCCTAGCGGCATCCAGTTGTAACATAGCAACCGGATGCCCGCCGCGCCCATGTTGGCCAGCATCGCACGATAGCGCGCAATGTCCTCGTCACGACCGGGCAGCCCCAGCTTGATGCGGGACATGTCGAACTGGTCGCCCTCCAGGCCCGCAATCGTCAAACCGCTCGCTTGGTAGCGAGCGATTTGCCGGTCCAGAGCGGCGCGATCGTCGATCGGGTCATCCCCCGTCAGCTCCGGCGCCAGCTTCGCAATCGTATGGGTCACCCCCATTTGTCGAGCGATGCCCCACCGCCGATCTTCCGGCGGCGTTAAAAGCATCGTCGGGATCATCGCCCGGATCCTTCAGAAACGCGCGACACCTGAAACGTAGAAATAGCGTCCTCGTACATCGTAAACCCCACCAGCAATCGTACCGCCGGATACGGTACGAGACGGATTGGTCACGATCGGGGGCTGCTTGTCGAACACATTCTGCAGCCCGAAATCGAGCCGCAGGCTGCGCGTCGCGTCGACGCTAATCTGCGCATCATGAACGAAATATCTCGGGACGGTGTTGTTGAGGGCCGCGGCCCCCGTTGCGGTCGTGTCGGCGACGCTGCGCGACACGAAGCGGGTGTCCCAGCTGAATCGGCCTGATCCAAGCGCGAGGGTTGCGCCGGCCTGAACGCGGTGGCGAGCGTCGCCCACCTGCGACACGCGCCGGTCCACCGCCGCCCCCGCGCGCGCAACGAAATCGTGCTTGAGCAACAAGGCATAGCTGCCGCGCAGATTGAGACGCGCCGGTGCTCCACCGACATTGCCGAGGCCGAGGCCGTACAGCAATTGGACGTCGACCCCCTGAACCTCTTCGGTAGCCGCGTTGAAGAGCTGGTTGTTGACCCCTATCAACTGCCCATTGACGGGGTCTCGCGATACGCGATCACAGAAAACGCCGGGCAGGCCCGCCTGATCGTAGCACTGGTTCACCGTGTCCTGCACGCTGAGGGTCGAGATGACCCGGTCGATCTTGATCTGGTAGTAATCGGCGGACAACGACAATCCGCGCAGGAAAGCCTGCGGCGTGAAGACGACACCGCCGGTATAGGTACGGGCCTTTTCCGCAGTCAGGTTCGGATTGCCCGAATTCTGCGACGCGACGGTATCGCGCTGGATTTGCGTCTGGTTCAACGTCGCCGCCAACGCGCCCAATGCGGTGGTGCAGTTGGTGGCGCGCACGGCCGACAGGGTTATCGGCGCGCCGGTGTCCGTGAACCGGTCGCACGGGTCGAATGCTGTACTATTCGCGCGGCTCTGCGGTGCGCGCAGTTCGTTGATGTTCGGCGCACGAACCGCCGTGCCGGTGGTGCCGCGCAACCGCAGCCAGCTGTCGACCATCCAGTCCGCACGAACGTTATACGTGAACTCGCTGCCGATCGTGCTGTACTTGCTGTAGCGCGCCGCGCCGCCGAGGCTGAGCGCGCGGACGAATGGCAGGTCGCGCAGCAATGGCAGGCGCACCTCGCCAAATTGTTCGGTGACCGTGTAGCTGCCGTCCGATGCATCCAGAAAGCGCACCGAGCTGGATCGATCGAGGTTCGAGGCCGCGGGATCGTAGCGGACCGACTCCCGCCGATATTCGCCACCCCCGACGATCGTCGCCTTGCCGCCGGGCAGGGAGAACAGGTCGGCGCTGATATAGCCCGAAACAACATCCTGCGTCGCCTTCGTCACCGATACCGATGGGATCACGGCATAGGCGAGAAACTGCGGGGAGATCGAATTGACGCCGAACACGTTCAGTGGAATGCATCCGAGCGAGCGGTAGCGCGCATCGACACAGCGATCGTCCGCAAGGTTCGTCGGGGTGCCGTTATTGTCGACGTTCAACGCCGCAGCCAGCCGGAACCGGTCGAACACCTCGGTATCTTCCTGAACCGCCCGGACGGTGCCGTGCTGGTA
This sequence comes from Sphingomonas aliaeris, assembly GCF_016743815.1. Taxonomy (NCBI): domain Bacteria; kingdom Pseudomonadati; phylum Pseudomonadota; class Alphaproteobacteria; order Sphingomonadales; family Sphingomonadaceae; genus Sphingomonas; species Sphingomonas aliaeris. The sequence goes on from NZ_CP061035.1 coordinate 441,349, forward strand.
ATAGATGTCGTAGTTGACGCCCTGGGCCAGTTCGCCTCGCAGACCTCCGACAATACGGAAGGTCTCGCGTTCCACGTTAATCCCGCGATCGCCCAGCTCGGAAATGCGGCGCAGCACCTGAACACCGGATGCCGGGACGGCGCCGATCGTCGGGATGAGCGGCAGGAGGAAGGGATTGTTCGCCGGGATCGCGGGTGCATCGGCTGGCGATTCGGCCTCTGTTCCCAGTCGCGGCAGGCCTTGGAAGAAAATGACCTGGGGTTCGATCGCCAGGCGGGTTCGCGCATTGGCATAGCCGGTTTCGAAATAGGCTTCCATGCGCGATGCGCCGCCGTCGCCATCGATGAGCGAATAACGGCCGTTTGCGGAAAGGAGGAAGCGTTCGTTGGCAGCAAGCTGGCTGCGTCGCGGCGCACGCTGGTAGCGCGTTTCGCTCAATGGTTGGCCTGCGGCGGGAACGAGGCGGTTCTGGAGGTCGAAGATAAACGTGCCGTTCGCACCACCGGAGATCGTGCCGCCGGGGATGCCGGTCGAGCCGCCCGCCAGATCGACCCGGTTGTTCAATCCGTCCGCCAGACCATAAGCGCGATTTCCAGCGATTATGCCGTCGTCGCGGCTATACTCTGCGCCGATCGTGAAACGCCCGCGATCGTCGGCAAAGCGGCCACCCATCACGGCACTGAACTGCACCTGTCCGCCATCGCCGCGGCTGGAGATACCGGAGCGGCCGGAAACGGTGAGATCTTCGACGTTATCCTTCAGGATGATGTTGACGACGCCGCTGACCGCGTCCGCGCCGTACACGGCCGATGCCGCGCCGGTGACGACATCGATACGCGATATCATCGAACTGGGAATGGAGTTGAGATCGACCGACGATGTACCTGGATCACCGCCGACGTGACGCCGGTTGTTGACCAGTACCAGCGTGCGCTGAACACCAAGGTTGCGCAGATTGACGAGTTCGACGCCGGTGTTGAACCCGGCGGCTGCGGTATTGGAGTTCTGGTTGGAATTGCCGAAGGTGCTGCCGAATTGCGGCAGGTCGGTGAGCAGTTCGGATGCAAGCGAGACGCCGGAGCGCTCGATCGCCTCCTCGCCTACGGACTGGATAGGCGCTTCTGACTTGAGATTCTGCGACCGGATGCGCGACCCGGTCACGACGATGTCCTGCGTTGCGCTCGCTGCATTATCATCGGTGGCGACCGGATCGGTCTGGATGGTCCCGGGTGGCGTCCCCTGTGGCTGAATCGCAGGCGTATCGACGGTTTGCGCGCCGGCGGACTGCGCGGCGGTGGCAAGGGCGATCGTGGCGGCTCCGGTCAGCCAGCAACGACGAATTTCGCTGTACGTGGACATCATATCACTCCCCTAAAAAAGACGCCGCCTGCATGGCGGTCATTGTCAGATCAGACGCGCTTCTTTGTGGAAGCTTCCCCAACCTGCGATTGCACCGATTGATTACGTTGTTTGACTCAGCCGAACTCTAAATGCCTTGCGTGAACCGTTCTGACGCCGCGCCGACGGAGGCTGCCGGTGATCTGGCCCCGCTCACGACTTTCTCCCTTGTTGGCGCCCATGCGTACTCACGAATTCAGATGCGGTCAATTCAAGGGAGGTTTATTTTCTGATTTGAACCGCTAGGATTTTCTGGAACTTGCTTGTACCGGGATTGTAGGCTCGTGAGGAGCTACGGGAGAGTGATCATCATGGAGCCAGATCGGCAGTTGCCGCGCGAGAACGGGACGACTCATTGCGTCGGCGTATCTCCGGACTGGGGTCTGGTTGGTTTGCTGTGGGTCGCGTTTTTCCTCAATCAAGCCGACCGGCAGGTGTTCAACGTCGTCCTGCCGCTTATCCAAGCCGATCTAAATCTCTCGAACCAGGCGGTGGGAGCGATAGCGACCGTCTTCACGATCGCTTTGGGCGTGCTGGTGCCCGTCGCTGGACTGGCTGGCGATCTGTTCGACCGGCGGCGCATCGTGGTGTTCAGCCTTGTTCTGTTCAGTTTGGGGACGTTGGCGACCGGGTTTGCCTCCGGTATGGTCGCGCTGATACTTTTGCGCGGCGTCGCCACCGGGGGAGGGGAGGCATTTTACGCCCCCGCCGCAGCATCGCTGATCAGCGAAACCCATGATCGGACGCGGGCCCGTGCACTGTCTATCCACCAAACGGCAAACTATTCGGGCATCGTGCTCGGATCACTCCTGAGCGGATGGATCGCCGAAAACTACGGCTGGCGTTCGACCTTTCTGGTGTACGGCGTCGCCGGGCTGGCATGGGCGGCAATCTTCCATTGGCGGACCGGCCGTGGCGAACGGCAGCATGCGCCTCGCGCAACCCGCGTCCGCGTCGATCTCGCGCCATTCGGCGAAGCGATCCGCCTGATTGCCTCACGCCCGGCCCTGATCGTGCAACTCGTCGCATTCGGGGCGATGGTGTTCGGCACGGTCGGCTTCCTCACTTGGACGCCCACGCTGCTGCGGGAACGGTTCGGCTATGGCATCACTGCCGCGGGGTTCCATGCCGTCCTGTGGCACTATCTGGCGGCCTATATCGGCGTGCTGACCGCAGGCGTCTTGACCGATCGCTGGGTGGCGCGCTGGCCGAGGATCCGGCTGCTGACGATGGGGCTGGGATTGGTCGTCTGCGCGCCGTGGGTGCTGCTGGTCGCGACGGCCGCCACGCCGTTGGTCATGTTCATCGGATTGGCGGGCTTCGGTCTGGCACGCGGTGTATATGATGCGAACCTGTTCGCGGCGATCATAGACATCGTTGAAGATCGGTTGCGATCGACGGTCCTCGGCTTACTTATCGCTTCGGGATTCATCCTTGGGGCGATCGCACCCTGGGCGATGGGCGCGATGAAGGACCATTATGGACTCGCAGGCGGCTTCGTCTTGATTGCCAGTGTCTTCCTGGCCGCCGGGGCCTTGCTGTTGACGACGATAGCAGCCGGGCGCAGTCGAGCGCGCTGAGGAACTTATGAAGACCGGGGACTTGCAGTGTATCGCACAAGGGCTTCGGTTTCCGGAAGGCCCGGTCTTCGCACCTGATGGCAGCCTTTGGTGCGTCGAGATGCGCGGGGGCGCGCTGGCGCGATTAACGGATAATAGCCGGGGTAAATATGACGTCGAACGCTTCGACGTCGGTGGTGAGCCGAACGGTCTTGCCATCTATCGCGGAAAGCTCTGGTTTTGCGACGCGGCCGGTTCGATCCGGCAGCTGGATGGCGCATTGGCCCCCACCATCGAGCTGCCGCCCGAACACCCTCCTCTCCGCCGTCCGAACGATCTCGCTTTCGACTCAGCCGGAACGTTGGTCTTCACCTGTCCGGGGTCACCGACCGAGGACCGGCGGGGGCAGGTGTGGTGCCGCAATAGTGCAGGCGGCACCTCGCTTCTTGCTGACGGCATGTCCTTCCCGAACGGACTTGCCTTCACCCCGGACGGGCATGACCTGATCGTGGCCGAGACTTTTACAGGCATACTCTGGAGGGGGGCGTGGGAGCCGGACGCACAGCGCTGGCATGCACGGCGTCCTTGGGCCACATTGCCGACGAAGATCGGCCCCGACGGCATCGCTTTCGGTCCCGACGGGCTACTCTATGTCGCGCTCTACGGAAGAGGCGAAATTCACGTCGTGGCCGATGATGGTAGCGCCCGCGTCTGCCTGCGCACGCCGGGCAACCGCCCGACCAATCTGGCCTTCGATCCAGGTGGACGGTTGGGCCTGGTCATCACCGAAGCCGAGCGCGGTGAGATGCTCGCCTGTTCACTGGCGACGCTGAAAATATTGCCTGGGGAACGTGCATGAGGCTGACGATCCTGACAACGCTTCTGCTGGCCGCAGCGCCGACCCCGGCGCTCGGCCAGCAGCGTATCTCCGCGCCTCCGCGGGTAGAGGCGCTGCAACCGACCCGCACGATCCTGTTCGTCGGGAACAGCTTCACGCAAGGCGCACATTCCGCCTTGCGTAACTGGCGGCATGATACCGTTGAGGATCTAAACGGCACCCGGCTCGGCGGCGTCCCGGCATTGTTCGCCTCGTTCGCCCGGCAGCGGGGGCTGAAATACTCGGTCGCGCAGGAAACCGTAGGCGGCAAGTCGCTTGGCTTCCATTTTGCCGAACGTCGGGGCGTCCTCGATCGGCCTTGGGATGTGGTGGTCCTGCAGGAATATAGTACGCTGGACCGGGAGCAGCCGGGCGACGACGCGAAGTACAACAGCGGCGTCGCAAACTTGGCGGGCTTGTTCCGCGCGCGAAATCCGGCGGTGTCCATCTATCTGATGGCGACGTGGAGCCGGGCCGACCTCGTCTACGCCGGCACGGGACGATGGCATGGACGACCGATAGACGCGATGGCCCGCGATCTGCGCACGGCGGCAGACAACGCGATGGCTATGGTCGTCGGCCTCACCGGCGTCATACCGGTGGGAGAGGCGTGGAATCGCAGTTTCGAAACCGGCGTCGCGGACGCCAATCCCTATGACGGGATCACACGCGGCCAGGTCAAACTCTGGGGGTATGACGACTATCATGGCAGCCTCGAAGGCTATTACCTCGAGGCGCTTGTTACGTTCGGCGCCATCGCGCTCGTCGACCCCCGTATGCTAGGCCGAAACGAGAGGGCCGCCGACGAACTGGGAATCGATCCTGTCGTCGCTGTGGCGCTGCAGCAGGTCGCATTTGATCAATTGTCGATTGAAAAGCGTTCGCCGCCGCGCGCGCGTAATCGGCCTTAACCGGACCGCGCCGGCTCAGATAAGACCTGGCGACGTCATCGTCGTGATGCCGCGGGCGAGTTGCTCCGAGACGTCGGACGCGACCTCGCGAAGGATCGGGGTGACGTGGAGCAGGAACTGCGCCTCGTCCGGCTTCGGGAAATAGGTCACGCTCAGCGCACCGAGGACTTCGCTGCCCGGGCCGATTATCGGCGCCGCGACAGCATGAACGTTGCCGCTCCATTCTCCGCGATCGAAGCTTATCCCCGTGGCGCGAATGGTTGCCAGTTCGGCCTCCAGATCAGCCCGTTCCACGATCGTCGTGTCAGTGTGCCGTGCGAGAGGGTTGTTAAACACTGCTTTGCGTTCAGCAGCCGGGGCATGGGCAAGCAACAGCTTCGATGCGGCCCCCGCATGAAGATCGAACGTACTGCCTAGGCGTGACGTCGGGGCGAACGGATCCGAACCGATCTCCAGCGCCACCACTTTGGCAAGGGACTGATCCAGAATAGTAAATTTGCTCGTCGCACGTGTTCGGTCCGAAAGAATTTTCAACGCGGGGCGGACGGTCGCGAGCATATCCTCAAGCGTCAGATTGATTGTTACCGACGCAGCCAACCCTTTCAGCCGAAGCCCGAGCCGATATCCGCCATCAGAGGTGCGATAAACGAGTCCGTGATGAACCAGGGTGTTCAATATGCGGTATACGGTAGAGCGAGATAGTCTAGTTTCCGCCACGATATGAGCGATGCGCGGCTCCTGATCCGGCCCTTGCTCGAGTAACGTGAAAATCTCCATCATCTTATCTATTATTGGCACGCGGTAAATATGCGCCGCCGTCAGTTCGGCATCGAAGCCATCATCTTGTCCAGTTGCCATTTGAACGGTATAGCCTGCTCTGAACCGATTTCAACAAGTCAGACCGGCGGGAGCTGTCAGACTAACATGGCATACCATGTGGTCGGGTGATAGCTGGCTGCATGAGCCGTAAATCTCGAGCGCTGCCCGCTAGCCCGTTCCGCCGCTTCAACTCGTCGCCCGAGGTCATCCGCCTCGTTGTCATGATGTACATCCGTTTTCCGCTTTCGCTGCGGAACGTGGAAGACCTGCTGTTCGAGCGAGGCATCGACATCTGTCATGAAACCGTAAGGCCGTGGTGGAACAGGTTTGGCCCGATGTTTGCCGGCGAAATCCGCCGGCAGCGAGTTTCGCGTATGCGCGGGCTCCGCCACTGGCGGTGGCATCTCGATGAGATGTATGTGAAGCTGAATGGCGAGATGGTATACCTCTGGCGGGCCGTCGATCACGAAGGCGAGATCTCTGGAGAGCTACATCACCAGGACACGCGACAAGGATGCAGCGCTTCGCTTTATGAAGAAGGCGCTGAAGCGTCACGGCACACCGGAAACCATCACCACCGACGGGTTGCGCTCCTATCGCGCAGCAATGAAGGAGCTCGGCAACGCCGAGAAGCAGGAGGTCGGACGCTGGGCAAACAACCGGGTCGAGAACAGCCATCTGCCGTTCCGACGACGTGAGCGGGCGATGCTCAGATTTAGGCAGATGAAGACGCTGCAAAAGTTCGCCAGCGTGCATGCCAACGTTCACAACCACTTCAATCTCGAACGCCATCTCGTTGACCGCCAGACATACAAGGAACGCCGCTCAGCCGCGCTTGCTGAGTGGAGCATCGTCGCAAGCTAGGCAGTCTCGCTCAAAAACCGAACTGCATCGTGTGGAGAGCGGTTCGCATTAGACTGACAGCACCGCCACCTAGTCCTTAGGGACCATCCCTTGCGTAGGTAGTCCGCCTTTTATGGCGCAAAACTGCGCCCCTTTCCCACGCATCCCGTACGACGGAGAGATTTCTCCGAGCGTTATTGCGGCCATTTGCCCGCACTTTCTCTGCCACTGTGTGGCGCAGTACCGTTTCGCATTTCCCCAACAATCTAACCGCTCCTTCCCTGCCAAGCGTCGTTTGACAGCCTAAACCACCGGGAACACGTCCGAACTCCCGGCCGTATTGCAAATAAATCCTTTTTTATCGGCGTATTAGGATCGATCTTCCCTGCCGGCCCGGCAGGGAAGCGGCAGGCAACCGGCAGGGAATACAAGAAGACATAGTTATATTTGAATGTATTGCCGTTAATGGTGCAATCAGACTTTGACAATTAAAGTAGACGTTGACAACGAAAGTAGGCTGTATCAGTTTTTTGGTAGCATCACGTGCAATCCTATTGATGCAGAACGGAATCTGCAGTATCGTTTCAAAGTCGAGAGGAAGTTAGAAAGATCTACTTTTAGTGGATCCCGCCTCTCGGCAACCTAGCTTCCTCTCCGGCAGTCATAGTGCAGCTGATGCACATGCGCGGAGAACGGACAGTGGTAGTGCAATCTGAGAGTGCGAACGTCGGACAGGCGTCGGCCGATATCCAGCAACTTCAACATAATCTGCGTATCGGGATCGTCTACCGACCGGTGGACGAGATCTGCGGATACGGGCGCAAATTGCGTAAGCGGTCCAGACGGTGGAGATCGACGATGCAGGCGTCGATCAAGCGCTACGGACTCATCCTTCCGATCCTGATCGATCAGGACGGCGTGATAATTGGCGGCGAGGGCGTTTTCGAAGTCGCGAAGGAGTGTGGCTTTGCCGAGGTGCCGACAGTCCGGGTTGACCATCTTGACGAGGTAAATACCCGGCTGTTGCGGCTCGCGCTTAACAGGATCGCCGAAGAGAGTAGTTGGGATACCGTCGAACTTGCCGATGAATGGGGCGAGTTGCAGCCCATCACGATGGATCTTGATTACGAAGTATCGGGGTTCACGACGCCAGAGATCGACAGCTTGCTGCATCAGTCGCCGACAAAGGACCAAGATGATGCGGACGATCAACAGACGGAGATCGGCGCCCCCGGCAGCGAGGTGACGCGCGTCGGCGATCTCTGGGAACTTGGCGATCACCGCGTCCTGTGCGGTTCATCACTGGAGATGGAAAACTTACAGGGTCTGATGGGCACCGACTTGGCACGCATGGTGCTCACCGACCACCCATACAACGTGAAGATACAGGGTAATGTTGGAGGGCTGGGCAAGCATAAGCACCGCGAGTTTGTTCAGGCGAGCGGGGAGATGAGCGAAGCAGAGTTCACGGAGTTCCTGAAGACCAGCATCGCCACTCTCGCTGCCTTCTGTCGAGATGGCGCGCTGCTCTACATGTTCATGGATTGGCGACACATGCACGAGATCCTGTCCGGTATTCGAGCCGCCGACCTGAAGATGATCAACATGGCTGTGTGGGCCAAGACGTCGCCGGCCCTCGGCGCCTTCTATCGCTCTCAACATGAGCTATGCTTTATCGCCAAGAAGGGGAACGGAAAGCACCGGAATAACATCGATCTTGGCCGATGGGGGCGAACTCGATCGAACGTCTGGACGTATGCCGGCGTCAATAGCTTTGGTGCGGGTCGCGACGAGCAGCTTGCAATGCACTCCACCTGTAAAAACGTCTCGATGCTTGTGGATGCGATCCGCGATGTCTCGGACCGAGGAGAGATTATTCTCGACGGCTTCCTTGGTAGCGGATCGACCTTGATCGCGGCCGAACGTACCGGCCGGATCTGCCGCGGCCTCGAACTCGACCCGCTCTATGTCGACACGATCGTGCGCCGCTGGGAACGAGTAACCGGCGGCATCGCCGTGTTGCAGGGTACGAAAGAGACGATGGAGCAGGTCGCCGAGCGCCGGTCTGCCGAGAGCTTCGTCGTCTCACCGCGAGCCCGCACGCGCGTCGCCGCCTGATCGACCAGTCTTGTTATTCGACTCAAAGGGACCGTCATGCCGTTTCTCCCTACCAAATCCCCCAGTGATGCATCCGCTACAGGCACTTCACCTCGCGCGCCGGCGCGCGTTATTCCAACGTCAGGTGCAATAACGCCGCCCCCTGCCGAAAGCCCGGCGAGCGGTAAGCGGCCTTGTCACAAGTCCGATCTCGCCAGCTCGAACCGGGACGAAAACGGCGATTACATCGTTGGTAAGTCTCGCCCACCGAAGGCCACCCAGTGGGTCAAGGGTCAGTCGGGAAATCCCCGCGGCCCCGTCAAGCAAGAGCCGTTAAGTGCGCAGGCACAGCTCGAGCAAACCATGCTTGCGCCGTTCACCGCGACCGTCAACGGTGAGGCAGTCCCGCTGACGATGGATAAGTTTGCGGTTCAGATGCTTAAAAGCTCGGCCGCCAAAGGATCGGTCAAGGCAGCTCAGCTCCTGTTGGATTTCTATGTGAAGCTCGTTCGGCAGGTGGCTGACCGCGAGCCCGGGCCGGAGGTCGAAGTTTGGGAACGCGAGGCTATCGACAGCCTGCTCGCTGAACTGAACCTGCCTGAACGCCCCGTCGTACGTCAGACAAACCGAACGGGTACGACGTGAAACCGCTCGCCCACTTGTCGCCGCTGGCGCGGCGCAAATTCGCCGAAGAGGTCAAGCGTCGCTCGCTTGGTCACTTCCACGCCGAGGCCTTCCGGATGCTACACGGCGGAGAGGATATCACTCCAGGCGATCACATCGATGCCATGGTGCATTGTCTGGAACAGCTTGCCTCCGGCGAGATCAGGAAGCTCATCATCACGCTGCCGCCGCGACATGGCAAATCTGAGCTCGTGTCCGGGGCGTTCCCGGCGTGGGTGCTTGGAAACGACCCGAACTCCAAGCTGACCATCGTGAGTTATGGCTCAGATTTGTCGAACAGCCTTTTCAACAATGTGCGGACCATCGTCAAAGACGACCGGTACCGGCAGCTCTTCCCACGTGTTTCAATCCGTAAGGGCCAGGACCGCTCCGACCATTTCGTCACGGCAGGCGGCGGCGAGGTTCGGGCGACATCCAAAGCGGGTGCCATGACCGGCTTGGGAACTCATTTTCTTATCGTCGACGACTTCCACAAGGCTAATGAAAGCATGTCAGCGGTCGAACGGGATAATGCGATTGAAACGTTCCGCACGACCTTCTTCAACCGCTTCGATAATCTGAACGACAGCCGCATCGTTATCGTTATGCAGCGGATACACGATAATGATCTGGTCGGATGGGCACTTCGCACACCGGGCTGGCATCATCTTAATCTACCTGCGTATGCGGTCGAAGACGAAGCCATTCCAATCCCGCGTGGCCGGGTCTGGCAACGTCGTAAGGGCGACGTGCTTGCGCCCTTTCTCATCTCTGGAGACGAGCTGGAGCGCAAGCGCGCCGAGATGGGTGAACGCGCATTCGGGGCGCAGTTTCAGCAAGATCCGACGATCGCTGAAGGCGCGCTGATCGATTGGAACTGGTTCGGCCAATATGGTGAGCGTCCTCAACGCAGCTTTTTTCACAAGATCGTACAAAGCTGGGATCCGGCGACCAGTGACCGGATCACTTCAGATTATTCTGCAGGGATGACCTGGGGCTACCGCGACGGCGAGTGGTATCTGCTCGATATCATACGCGCACAGATGCCGTTCAATGAACTCACGGACCGGGTCATCGCATGGCATAGGCAGTGGAAGGCGGACGCTCTTGTGATTGAGGGCGCTTCGATCGGGATCTCGCTGTACCAGATGGCCAAAAGGCGCAGCTGCCGGGCATTATCAGGGCGCCTGCCCCTAAGGGGGAGCAAGGAGGACCGACTGGCCAAGGCGACGGTCAAGCTTCAGTCGGGAGATTTTCTGCTGCCTGAGACTGCCCCCTGGCTCGACGCGCTCCGCAAGGAGCTTCTTGGTTTTCCCGACGCGACCAATGACGACCAGGTCGATGCGCTGAGCCAGTTTGTCGATTTTGCTTTCTATGCCGAAGATTGGGTAAAGGCAGAACGGGATAGCTCCGGCAGGCGGATGAACGTCACTCGCAGGGCCAAGCGACCACGTTCCTATCACGGTGACGGTTCTTTCTCCGGATGATCGGCGTCGCGCAATGATTAGGCCGTTCCGGTTTCAGCGATCCGGCAATCCCTGAGAGGGAAGCACCTGCGAGGCTGGCCCCTGCAGACGTTCGAGCGCGATGACCATCGCAAGGGTGTCGAGCCTGCAATAGTCGAGCAGACCGCGCCGTATCTCCTGCCGCCGGTCAAGAGAGGTTTTCCCATCGATCGCTTCGAGATAGCTCTCCTGAGCCTCAACGCCGGATTGAGCACCGGTAAGTGATCCATAGTCGAGTTCCGGGGCTAGTGTGGGAAGCACGGCTTTAATCGACCAGCTGCCTCGCATGTCGCGGTGATAATAGTGTCTTCGCGCAACCGGCAACAGATCGACAAGCCGGTCCGCGAGCGAGCGAAGCACGCTTTCATAGAGCGGGGAAACGGCTGCAAGCTTTAGCAGGCAGGTTCGTTCGAAGCTTGCGTTCCAGGCGACCACCGCACCTGCCGTTGGCAAGGTCGCCAGCGCTTCGGCACAGGCATGCCTTGGATCGTCGCCGTCAATCGACAGGAACTTGCGATGCTCCAGCTCGCCATCGCCCCGGTCGATGTGAGCGGAAAACTGGAATGGAACCTGCTGGTACGGGCTCGTGCCAAGCCATCGGGGAATGGCCGGTGCGATTGTCTCGAAATCCAGAAACGTTCTCGGGTACGACCAGCAGTCGGTATCACGACGCACGCCTTCGGCATCGTGGTAAGCGTCGCCACTAAAGGTTGCCGCGCGAACCCGTTCGAGGAGCGGATGGGCGGTCCGTTCAGCATCGACGAGAAGCAGATCATCGACGCCCTCGCTTATCATCGTGCGGGCGAGCGCTTTACCTCCGACCCCGGGCAAAAGGCTAACTGGCCACGTCGGTGATTGCGGTAGGTCGCGGCGACAATACGTCTCGAATGAACACTGAAACGGATCGCTGCAGTGCGCGCCAACGGAGAGCGCGGGCTCGGGTCCATCCAGGGTTGCATTCGCCGCGGCGACAACGTCGGCGCGGCTAGCGAGGATCTCGGCGACCTCGTCCCCGGCCTGCTCGTCGGTAAATAGCCCGTGGTAATTACCCGCTTCAGTCAAAACAAAGCTCGTATCGATCACCCGTATCGAAGCTTTTGTCACCGGGACGCCGCACCCACGCATGACCCAAAGTTGCGTTGCTAAATCAGCACAATGGTAAGGCTTTACCCTCGTCGTGCTTTTGACCTCGACCACGTGCCATCCCGCGCCATCTGGAATAAGCAGGTCGACGCGAACGACGACACCTTCGTGGATGAACGTTGCCTCGAACAGCGGCCGGCGTTCGTTTGCAAGGAGCGCCTTGCAAGTTGCCTCCGCAGCGAACGTCATCCCATTTGCGCCGTCGATCATGATCCCGTCTGGCAGAAGCGTGCACGCGATATCGCCGACGTCATGCCCGATGCGAAACGCCAGTTTGGTACCATTGCTTTCCTGTGCGGCGTCTGGCTTGTTAACTGATAGCCACAGCCGCTTCGCGCATTGTTCGAAGATCGCGAGGCGAGACTTTGACAGGCCTGATCGCCAAGGCGTTCCCGCTGCTCGCGGAGTCTGAGTTCCAGCTACCATGCGGTAGTAGCCTGCCAGTGCACACCTTCGCCGCATTGGTCGGGGGTGCGATAGCTGCTCCGGTTTTGTTGGGCCGGCTGGCTCAAGCCGCGATGTCCCGACCCAGCTGCTGAAGCCGTGGTCGCAGACTGTTGACCATTTGGTTGGCGGCTTTGCTCATCCAGCGTCTTTGCTCCACTTCTGTTCTGTCATCCCATGGGTCTGGTGACGGTATCGACAGGCCAATGCCGGGTGCGTCACCCTCGACCCAATTCGGTGCGCCCAAATCTTGGGCTTTGAACTCTCCGTCGATTGTCTCGCGGTCATGGAGTATCGCAGCCCAAAGCTTCTGACCTTCGGCCCCATCAAATCGCACGTACGTCCCGATCGTGCCTTGAGTGCTGCTGCGATATACATTTACGTAGAGTCCGTGCGGTAACGGTACCTTCAGCCACCCTGTGCCGCCCCAACGGGGCGGGGGTTGGCCCGGGTCATCAAACACTGTCTCGGCCGTAAATGCAGCCATAAACGCTTGCCAGCGTGTGACCGCCTTGGTCGTGTTGCGCGGTACTGCATCGGTACGATCGATGCTCGGGGAACTCGGGGTCGCAGACTCGATCGCCGACCCGGGGATCTCGGATCGGATGACCCAGCGTTCGATCGTCGCGGTCTGTGCCAAGACGCGAGGATGCACGATCAGATGCTCTGCTCCAGCCGTATCGGTGTGGCGGTATTCCGCCATCTCAATGAGCGCGAAGCTGAACGCCAGGCCCGGCTGATCACGCAGATATTCGCCGATCCTCCTCGTCCCCTCTGCGATCCCGTCTCCGACGATCAGCAGCAAGAACCTGCCCGCGGCCAAATCGCGGGATACGCGGTCGACGAACTCTGCCTCGCCGAGCGTTCCGCCAGCCTCGCTCGCCAACGCATGAAGCACGTTGCCCTGGCGTTTGGTTGCAATCGACACCTGCCGTTGCAGATCCTCATACCCAAACCTGCTGATCTCACGAGCATAGTCCAGGATCTGTCCAACGACCTCGCGTCGTGCCTGTGGGTTACGCCAGAGCTTGCATTCCACAACAACCAGTCGGCCGTGTTCGTCCATCAGCAGGACGTCGACAAAGCCGACGCCGGGGATCGACAGCTCCTTCGTCACCGTGATGAGCCGACCATAGCTCGGGTCGAGGTCATGGACCGGCAGCATTTCGGGATGGTCTGCGATCATATCACGAAGCGTGGCTTCTCGCCGTGCTTCGCCCTGCGGCACGCGTCTTACCACCTGCGCCGCGTCATTCTCGATTAGTACCAGCGTCATAGTCGCGCCTCCGGTTTGGGGGCGCGCCGCTCTCGCTAATGGCTTCCTCGTCGCGCCTATGTCCACTCGGGGCGACGGCCGAAGCCGGATGTTAGTAACCTGTTACGCACAGGCGCATGCGCCTTTACCGTTGCCGGCTGGACATGCGCGCATGCCACCCGGCCTCCAGCAAAGCTGCGACCGAGCATGCGTAAAGGGGTTACTAAGCCCCACCTCCGGGCTTTCACCGGAGGCAGGGGCAATTTGCTCGCTACGCGGCGCGACGCAAGTCAATTCGACCGAGATGGCGCCATGAAGGGAGCGCGAGTTTTTACGAAAGCGGTCCTGTACCGTTCGTCCCCACGTTTTGTCCGCGTTTGGTGGAGAACGGCCTGACCGCTTTGCGGCGGAAACGGGCGTAAGCAGACGTTCGTTCAGGCGTCTAGACAGGTCTATACCGCTCCGGACGAGTCCATAAAAAGGCATCGTTCATATCGCGGCCAGGAGGTTGCATAGCGCGAGCTCGTTAGGATCCCGTAGGACGCTATGTCCGCCTATGGTTTGGCCGAGCTCGTCGAGGACGGCGCGCCACTCGTCCAGTGCGTCGGCGCCAGCCGGTCACCAATGCGCAACGTGCCCGGCTAGCGCCCAACAATGGCCTTGCGCCGCGAACGCAGCATCGCGCGCCGTCAGATGTTACGCACCGTGATCAAACCCGGCAACACCCAGCGGCGTGTTAACGCGAGGCGTCACATCCGGCCACGAGGATCGCGGCCCTTGTCAAAGTTGATAACATTTTGACGTTGGTGGCGGAGCACCTGCTCAGGAAAGTCCCGCGATTACCGCGCCAATGGTTCCGATCCGCATCATTACTAATGTGCCGAGACGTTCAGCCGACTGGACAGCACCAAACGCGTCGTGTGACGATTAAAGCCGACCGAGCGCTTTTCGTCCCCGTCCGCCGGGTACAGAATGACACTTCAGCTTCGCACATCCCCGCCGCCGAAAACGACCTGGTTGCGCATGGCAGGCGCGAACAGCCCGTAAAGAAACGGCATAGCGTTACCGCTCACCGCGTCGAGCGCGGCAAGATGCTCCGGGGAGAGAGTGAGGCTGAGCGCGGCGACATTGTCGGTTACCTGCTCCGCCCGGCTCACGCCCATCAGTGTCGATGCGACTCCTAGCCGCCCGGCCACCCAGGACAAAGCGACGCGCGCCGGCGTCTCGTCGATCGCTGCAGCGACGCGCTTCAGGACGTCGAGGATCCGCCAGTTGCGCTCGGTGAACAGCGTGTCGCCGAACGGATTGTCGCCATCGAGCCGCTTGTCGTGGACGGGCCGCGCCGTGTCGTCCTGCCCGGCCTGATTGGGAACGCCGCCGGCACGCTTCGGGCCCGCTTCGACGGTCGCACGGTCGTATTTGCCGGTGAGCAGCCCGTAAGCGAGGGGGCTCCACGGCACGAGACCCATGCCGGCCGATCGGGCGAGCGGTAAATGCTCGGCCTCGACGCCGCGGTCGACCAGCGAGTAGAAATATTGCAAGCCGATCGGTGCCGGATCGCCCTGTACCCGTGCCAGCGTCGCGACTTCGGCGACGAACCAGGCGGGGGTGTTCGAGATGCCCCAATAGCGTATCTTTCCCGTCGCGACGAGGGCGGTCATCGTCCGCAACAGTTCATCGGCCGGTGTGACGCCGTCCCAGACATGCACCCAGTACAGGTCGATAAAGTCCGTGCGGAGCCGGCGAAGCGATCCCTCGACGGACGCCAATATGTGGCGCGCGCCATTGCCGCCTGCGTGATAGCCGCGGCCGGTCGCAAACCCTGATTTCGTCGCGAGGACCAGCCTGTCGCGCGACTGCTGCGTCGCGACGAACGTGCCGACCATCTCCTCCGATCGGCCGCCCGCATAGACGTCGGCGGTGTCGATGAAATTGCCGCCGAGTTCCGTATATCGATCGAACACTGCGCGGCTGCCGCTCTCGTCCAGCCCCCATCGCGGGGTGCCGAAGGTCATCGTGCCGAGCGCCAGCGGGCTGACGAGAAGACCGGAACGGCCGAGCGGGCGATAGGTGTCGAGGTTCATGATGGCATCCTGCGTTGCATCGTCTCCAGATGGACGCCGGACAGCGCGAGGATTAGACCATCTACCGCGCATGGGCTGCTGAAGGATTTTCAGGAATGGATCGTGATCTGTGGTCCGGTCTCGCGGTGTTCGAAACGATCGTCGAAGCCGGCAGCTTCGCGCGCGCGGCGACGCGTCTTGGTCTGTCCGCCTCCGCCCTGAGCCATAAGATGCGATCGCTGGAGACGAAACTGGGTGTTCGGTTGCTCGATCGTACCACCCGCTCGCTGGCGCCGACCCCCGCCGGCGAGGAACTGCTGGCGCGGTTGAGGCCGGCGATCGCATCCGTCGCGAGCGCGCTGACCGACCTGGACAATGCCCGCGAACGGCCGGCAGGGCGTATCCGGGTCAGTGCGCACCGGGTTGCAGCCATCTACGCAATCCTGCCGCGTCTGGCCGAATTTGCGCGCGCCTATCCCGACATCGCCGTCGAACTGGTGGTCGACGACGGGTTCGTCGATATCGTCGCCGACCGCTTCGATTGCGGGGTCCGGCACGCCCAGACGCTGCAGGCCGACATGATATCGGTGCGCATCAGTGCGCCGGTGCCGCTGGTCTTCGTCGCAGCCCCAACCTACCTCGCCGATCATCCCGCCCCCGCCGATCCCGACGATATCGTCGCGCATCGTTGTCTGTGTTACCGGTACACCTCATCCGGTGTCGTACACCGCTGGGAATTCGAGCGGGATGGCCGGACGGTGGAAAGGTCGGTCCGAGGCGACTTCATCACCAACGATATCGACGTGATGCGCGACGCCGCAGTGGCAGGGTTGGGGGTGACGTGCCTGCCGTTACCACATGCCGAGCTGCAACTAGCCGATGGGGCGCTGGTTGAAGTGCTGGCCGGATGGGCACCCACACTGCCACCGAACCACCTTTACTATCCGAGCCGACGTCAACCGACTGCCGCCTTCCAAGCCTTTGTGAGGGCCATGCGCGTATGATCGCGAGCGTCCTTTGACATAATCAAGGTGGCTGATCAGCGGGTTGAACATGGGACGCTTCGCTATCAGGTCCGAAGATATGCCAGTTTTTGAATGAGTGTCTGAAATTGGTGAACGAACGGAGTATCCGAAAGGACCGCAAATAGGTTAATTCAGACCTCGGTTCGTTCTGCCAGTTCTAGCGCATCCTCAACATCCACCCCAAGGTAACGTACCGTGCTGTCGATTTTGGCGTGGCCGAGCAATATCTGGACCGCCCTCAGATTGCCGGTCGCCTTGTAAATGATCGACGCTTTTGTTCGTCTTAGAGAGTGGGTACCGTAATCCTGCGGCTGGAGACCGATAGCAACTACCCATTCCCGAACAAGGCGGGCATATTGGCGCGTGCTCAAATGACTCATATAATCGTTTCGACTTGGGAAAATGTAGTCTCTTAGCGTACCGCCGCGCCGCTCCAGCCACGCGCGTATGCTCTTTCGAGCCGTGTCCATCAACTCAAATTGAACCGGCCGATTGGTCTTCTGCTGCACTATGATCGCTCGGTCGCGAACGCGTGCGCCCGATACTACATCGCCGATCCGAACTTTGACGATGTCGCAACCGCGTAACTTGCTGTCGATCGCGAAGTCGAAAAGCGCCCGGTCGCGTAATCGCCGGTGCTGGTCCAACCAGAAGCGTGTTGCCCAGACCTGCTGCTGTTTCAGGGCACGCTTAGCACCGATCAGGTGTCCTTCATTCCAAGGGCGGCGTTCGGCAAATCCAGGATCAAGCGGCGAGTGCCCCATAGCTCATCTCCAAGAGGCTGTATCGTTCGATAAAACTATCCGGTCAGAGCTAATAGTCAATTTGCAAATTAGGTTTTCGCGTTGCGAACTAACAAAAAGAGAGGAAACAATGACATGGAGTCCTGCCTTTGGGGTTAAAACACCCTCGTTAAAGGTCCTCTCGATTGGAGGAATTGGAATCAAGCTCAAGTTTTGTTGTCTTACAAGGTACCTTGAAGGCTGGCGGCTTTTATCGTCGCTTTGATCGGGCGAGGTTGGCTTTGCCGAATGTCCAAACTGCGTGATGGGCAAAAGCGGGATTGCAGCAGTCACCAATGACGCTGATACATTATTTTTGGATCAATAGACTGGGCAGGTGGTATGCAGTCGATATGTCGTAATACTCTCGTAAGTGCGTATTCCTACCTCCGGTTCAGCAGTCCAGATCAGCGTGCCGGCGATAGCATCCGACGGCAGACATCTCTCGCAATAGCTTACGCTGAGGAATTTGGCTTAAAACTTGATGAGCATTTGACCTATCGAGATTTCGGCATTTCCGGTTTTAGAGGTGAAAATGCCTCCTCTGGCCGCCTAGGCGACTTCTTAACCGCCGTCTCGGCAGGCCTAGTGCCTGTGGGCAGCGTTCTTTTGGTCGAAAACCTAGACCGCTTGAGTCGCGATAGCGCGCTGCACGCCCAAAACCTTCTTACTCAAATCGTTCTCGCTGGCGTGTCAGTAGTGACGCTATCAGATCGAAGGACGTACTCGGTTGAAGAGTTACGCCGAGATCCGATGGGCCTCATATTCGCGTTGATAAATTTCATCCGCGCCAACGAGGAGAGCGAACTTAAATCGTCTAGGGCCAAAGCAAATTGGGTCGCCAAACGGTCGACTGCCTTGGCAAAGCCGCTGACGGCGAAGTGCCCTGTCTGGCTCATGCTGGACAAAGGTAGCGGAAAGTTCGTTGAGGTTCATGATCGTGTCCAGGCCGTTCGAAGGATTTTCAACCTCGTTGACGAAGGCAAAACTTTCACCGCCATTGCCGAAACGTTGAACAGGGAAAAAGCACCTACGCCGCAGGCGAACATCGCTTGGACGCGTCATGCAGTAAGTACGATTGTGGGTTTCAGCGCCGTGGTCGGGACATACGTTCCCCACTACCAGGCTTTTGAGAACGGCCGCTCCGTAAGGCGCCCCTTGAAGCCAATTCCGAACTATTACCCGTCGATTGTAACTGACGAGCAGTTCGCGCGAGCCCAGGCATGCAGAATGGCAGCATATACGAGTGGTCGGAGCACCGTTGGGTACCTCCTTCAGAATCTGGCTAAGTGCGCGATTTGCAATCAGTGGATGAAAATTGTTCGCCGTGCGGAGAATGGACCGAGCATGGTATGTGCTGCGGCGGTAGCCGGCATGGCGGACCACTACAAAGAGTTTCCCTATTTACCAATCGACGCAATCTTGCGGCAAACTCTTCCGGAGATACTGAGCAGTTTTTCGTATGAAAGCGCGCGCTATGGAACAAGTACTAGGCTGATAACGGCTCAAAATGGCGTCGATCGGGCCCGGCGCGCGATCAAGGATCGTGGTCAATCCTCCCGTGGAATAGAGGCGATGGACCACGCTAGGTCGACACTTGTCGCTGCAGAGGAAGAGATGCGCGACGCAGCCGAAAATTACGAAAGCCGCCCATCCGTCGCGGCAATCCGGCAGGTGTCGACCGCGCTGGAATGCCTAGCCGATGGTGTGCTTACCGTAAGAAGCGCCCTCCTAGTGAACCGTGCGCTTGTGACGATGTTCTCGGACGCGAAAATTACCGGAACGCCAGCGATCCTCGAAATGCGCGAGGTAGGAGGGTTCGTTCATCAATTACCGATTCACAGTGCGCCGAAACTCACCTGATGATTTTATGGATTTTTTACGTTACCGGATCATGCGGTAGGTATATCCAATAAATCGCACGGCGACACGGCATGGAAGAAAACAAGCCTCTGAGGTACCCGGTTTCCGTTTCTGCGACCGCAAGGGGGCGGCGGCGGAGAGCGGGTTCCATTCCGGATCAGGTTCAACGTCGCCAACACGGTGGCCTTGAAGTCGATCCATATCGAAATATCGTTTTTCCTAATCGTATCCGGGAACAGCGACTTAAGGCCGGTTTCTTCAAGCTTTTCGGATTGGCCTCTCAAATACCTAACCTGCCCTACATCAGGCTATCGAAGCTCGAGCGCGGAGAGGTTTTCGCGCGACCGGAGGAGTTGCAGCGGGTTGGCGCTGCCCTTGGGATTGATCCTCGTGATCTGCTTCTCGATGTTGAGGATCGCTCTTTCGACATTTCGAGTTGGGCGGAGCCGTTCGGCGAGGGAGCGATCGCCGACAGTATCGAGGAGTTGCAAATGGCGAGCCTTCTCGCGGCTGCGGTGCGTGCGAAACGCATGGCTGATGAACGCCTGACCGCGGCGACGATGGCCACGGATTACGGTATTCCGCCCGTCATACTCTCCCGGTTAGAGAATGCGCTAAAAGGCTTAGGCCGCTGGAATAGTGAAACCATAAACAACCTGTGCCGCCTGTTCGGCGTGAACGATCTGACCGAACTTAAAGTCCTCCTCAATAACCAGCACGAATCCGGCTTCCTTGGGCCGTTTCTAGCCGAGTTGCCGACCGCGGCGAGCAGGCAAGCCCGAACTCGCCAACGTGTTTCCGTGTTGAGAGAGGCGTTGGATCGTCTGCCGACTTCCGAAGATCAGCCCGCACAATCTGGGGTCGATCCTGATCGGGCTCACCGTAAACTTTCCGTCTTTGGCTCTCCTCTGGCTGATGGCCTGATCGCAATGACACCGGCAGGCCTTGAGATTGACGCACCGTCGTATGCGGGCGCGCGTGCTTTCGCGCTACGGATCGGGCGCGCGACCTTGGGTGGTGGGTTACCCGGTCAAGCTACCGTTATCGTAGATCCTGATCGGTTTCCGCAGGCGGGAGGTTTAGCGCTAGTCGAAGAACCCGAAGGTTATCGTGTTTTCGCCGTGGCAATCGGTAAGGATGGAAGAATGACGGGTTATTCTACGTGCCCAACCAAAGAGGCGCTGTTGGATGACTTCCCAACTGGGCGTGTAGCTGCGATCGTTGGAGCGATCTTCGTGTGATGTCGAGCGCTCGGGATAATCGGGATTGATGCAGCGGTGACATCGCTCACAGCGCGCTCACAGTTGGAACCTCTGCTAGGCTTGTCGTCCATGCCGGCGAGCGCATCTCCGAACGTAGCTTCCACTCCCGCCTGAACCCCTGTGAGGCGGTGACAGCCGTCCATTTACCGAACCGTCCGTTGATCTGGTCGAGCGCGTCCATGAGGCGATCGCGCTTGTCAGCGTCGCCTTCGAACAGCGTCCGAGGCCGCATATCGGACGCAACCAGATCGTCCAGCATGATGCCTGCTTTGGTGTAGGCATAACCATCCCTCCAAGCCCGCTCTGCGCCCCGCCTGGCTGCTGCGATCAACTCCAGGCTGTCGTTAGTCATCGGGTGCAGAACGATCGTGCGTGACCCCGCATATTGCGGCCGCTCGGGCTTATGCCGATTGGTATGGAAGAACGTTGTCAGCCGCGCCGCGACCAGGCCGTGTTGGCGCAGCTTCTCGCCGGCCCGCATGGCATATTGGCTAAGTGCACCCATCATGCTGTCGAACGTCGTGACCGGCGTGCCGAACGACCGGGTGACTGCCATGCCCTTGCGTTGCGGCTCGACCTTCTCGACGGCGTTCGACGGCACGCCGCGGAGTTCTGCCACCAATCGCTCCAGCACGACCGTGCCGACGGCGCGCGCCTGCTTCATAGGCATGTCCCTGAGCGCGCCTGCTGTTTCGATACCCAAGGCGTTCAGCTTGCGGGCGGTGGCGCCGCCCACGCCCCAAACATTCTCGACAGGAAATGCCTGCATAACGTCATGCCGAGCATCGTCGTCGCGCAGGTCTGCCACGCCATCGAAGCGCCTGTCCTTTTTGGCGACAGCATTGGCGAGCTTGGCCAGCGTCTTCGTCTCGGCGATTCCCACACAGGTCGGGATCGTCGTCCACAACCGCACCTGTTCCCGCATCGCGCGGGAATGGGCCACCAGATCGCGATCCTCAAACCCGCTGAGATCGAGGAACGTCTCGTCGATCGAATAGATCTCGAAGTCTCGGGCGAACGCTTCGCATGCCGCCACGACCCGGCGCTGCATGTCGCCATAGAGCGTGTAGTTGGACGACAGGACGCGAATGCCATGCACACGCACCTTGTCGCGCAGGTGATGTATCGGATCGCCCATCTTGATCCCCAGCGCCTTGGCTTCGGCTGATCGGGCGATGGCGCAGCCGTCGTTGTTCGACAGCACGATGACCGGCACGCCGACCAGTCTGGCGTCGAAGGCCCGCTCGCACGACACGTAATAGTTGTTGCAGTCGATCAATGCGATCGGCGCGGTCATGGCATCTTGCGGGCAACGCCAACCACGACGCCCCATATCTCTACATGCTCATCGACCAATATCTGATCGAACCCGTCAGCCTCTGGCACGAGCCAGTGTCGGCCCCCGACGTAGCGCAGCCGCTTCAGCGTCCGATCACCGTGGACCAGCGCGACAACAACCGCGCCCGATCGGGGCTTCTTCGCCCGGTTGACCACAATCAGGTCGCCGTCATTAATCCCGACGCCGGCCATCGATTGCCCCTCGACCCGCATTATGTAGCTGGCCGCGGGATGCTCGACGAGCCAGGCGCCGAGATCGATCGGCTCTTCCATGTCGTCCTGCGCTGGGGACGGGAACCCGGCCGGCGTGCGGCTGAGGAATAGCGGGACTTCACGCGGCACCAGCTCAAACGGAACGTCGTGAAGCGTGATAGCCTCAAGCCGGGGGCGTAGAAGCGATACGATCGGGCGCGGCCCGTTCCCGTGCGGCACGGCTAAAGGATCGTTGCGAGCGAAAGCTGTTCAGGCCGCGGACCAAGCACGCAGCGCGCTTCCTGAGCTGCACCGACCGCTTGGCGGTAGTGCACGGTCCCGAACCGCTCTGCCTCATCGAACGGCACCGGCGCCCATTCCTCGGTCGGATAGCAGGCGTCGTAAATCGCGTGCGCAGCCGCACGCAGTTGCAGATCGTGCTGCATGGCATCCTCCAGATTGTCGCATCACCGCAGCGGCGGCGCGGATCATAGCTAGGCGCATAGCAATCTGATTCGCAAGAACATTGCGGGAACAGACTTCGGATGCGATGAAGCCGCCGACGATTCGAAGGACACGATATGACTGACCATAACGACGACGATCAGGAGCCGAGGATGGCGTTCGGCAAATGGATGTTGATGCAGCGCGATCGGGGCGACTGGATCGATGGCATTGCGGATGCGGCGCGGGCGGACCGGACATTCCCAAAGAACGGCGATCCCGAGGCAGTGCGTAAGCATCTACGCAGTCAGCAGGCCGATGGCGACGCGTTCGCCGCGATCGATGATGCTGAAAGCGAATGGATGTCGCTCTGATCCTACTACTGCTTCTCGCCGCCGCTCACCTTCCAGCGTTCCAGTGCACCGTCACCCGTATCCATGACGGTGACGGACCTTTGTGGTGCGCAAACGGTATCAAGGTCCGTGTCGCCGGTATCCAGGCGCCCGACTTCGAAGACGCTGAGCCGTGCCGACGCCGACAGCGGGGGTATGTTTGTTCGGACGCTAAAGCCCGACAGAGCCAGCAAATCGTCCAGCGCCTGACATTAGGTAAGTCGATGGCGTGCCAGCCGGTCGATCGTAGCTACGCACGTGTCGTAGCGCGCTGCACCCTGCCCGATGGTCGCAGCCTATCCTGTGCGATCGTAGCCGCCGGCGCTGCGACGCGCTGGGATACCTATTGGCGACGGTATCAAATGAACGATTGCCGGTGACGCTGTTGACGATACACAGCGTTGCGGTGGGTTAGCCGTCATAGAGCGTTGCTGATCGCACGCAGCTTCCGTGGAGTTTGGAACCGCTCGTATGGCCGGATAATCGCGCGTGGTGGCGGTTGTAGGCCGAGATGAGCGAGCGTCCGAATCGGCAAGCGGAAACATCGGTCCGAATATCCGTGATTGGGTCAACCTGGTGTATTTATTCCCACGGTCGACAGCGAGAGGACTTAGGTACCCGGTGTCGTCGCGCGCAGCAGCATTGATATTTTTACGAGATACGCCGCTCAATTCTCAACGCCGCGGAATCAGAAGTCGCCCACACACCTTCCTGGCGCTAACAAACTTCAGGACGGTCTTGGCAGTCCATTCCGGCCGTTCAAGGAAAATGTGGTGCGTGCTGCGCGGGACTTCGATCGCGGTCCCGCACCGAGCGTTGCGCTCGAAGTCGGCTTTCGCGGCAAGCATCCAGGGACGCAGAACCTTGTTCGACGCGGCGACGAAGGCAGCGCGTTGCTCTGATGTTGCGTTGGGCGGAACCTGATCCGGCACGTCCTTCGATGTGAAGATGGCCAACGACGGTGCGGCAATCGCATTCCAGCGTGGCTTCGCAGCAATGTCACCGCGCAGCACGGCAGCGGCGGTTTGCGGGCTCGCCTTGGGCAGATACCCGTTGGGTCCCGAGCCGGTAATTGCCGCTAGGTCGCTGCGGACGGCGCGCACCTGCTTGGTGCCAAGTGCCGCCGCACGCCACCCTGCGAAGGCGTCGAGCGTCGCGCGATCTGCTGTACCCGGTAGGGGCATCGTCGGAAGTGCCGCCATCAATTCCAACGCGCGCGAACGATCATAGGCCGAGTCGAGATAAATAAGCCGGTCGACCCGATCGGAATGATCCGCGCCGAGCGTGGCGAGTTCGCCCCCGGCGATGCTATGACCGATGAACGACGCGCGGTGAATTCCCAGGCCGTCCATCACGCCCAAAATGTCGCGCACCAGTGTGGCGTTGGAATAGTCGCCATCGGCCGGCGAACCGGACGCGCCGTAGCCACGCCGAGTAATAGCAATGACGCGGTGCCGCTGGGCGAGCAGAGGCGCGAATTCGTCATAGATATGCGCCGAATTACCCAGCCCGGTAAGCAGGATGATCGCCGGCCCCCGACCGCCCCAGTCCACGAAATTCAATCGCAAATCGCCAACCTGGCAGAAACTGTCCTTCCCGGTTGCTGTGGTGCGACAATCGTAACGCTCCTGCGCGTGGGCCGATACGGGCGTACCCACTGCCAACATCAGCGCTGCTGCTACCCAGATTTTCACAGGCGGTAATCCAGCGTGATGCCGATCGTGCGTGGCCGAACGAGGAACTCTACAGGTCCGCGCACCCCTGTCGCTGCCTGCGATACGCCGCGTGTGTCGCCGATATTCTCGATAAACCCGGACACGCCGAACCCGGCAATCGTAGCGCCCAGGCGCAGGTCGAAGATATTATAACCGCCCTGCCGACGCGGTGACGGCGTCAGTTCACCCGGTGCGCTCGAAATATAGCGATGCGACAGTGCGAAGGTCGGTGCGAAGCGACTATTGATCGGCGCGTACGTGATCGAGTCCGATACCTGCCAGCGCGACGCACCCGGCAAGGCCGATCCCGCTGGTACCAGCCCCGCACCACTTCCGAACGGTCGTCGCAATTCGCCGTCGAGATAGGTCAGCGACCCCTGGACCGCGAGCGCACGAGCCGGTCGGTACGTAGCGCTGGCCTCGAATCCGCGGTTGCGCGCGCGTCCGGCATTGGCGGTGTAGATGAAGCCGCTCGTGCTGCGCTGCGTCACTTGAATGTCGTCCCAGTCTATCCAGTACAGTGTCGCATCCAACTGGAGACGTCCGTCCAACTGCGTGGTCCGCGCGCCAAGCTCGTAATTCCAGAGCGAGTCCGAGTTGAACTGCGTTGGAATAGCGAATGCGGGATCACGCGCAATGTTCGGACCGCCGAAGCGAAACCCGCGCGAGGCCAGGGCGTACACCAGATTGTCGGTGTCAGGCTGCCAGGTCACCGACACTTTGGGCGAGAATCCGGTCTGCTCGGATCCGCCGCTGGTCGTCGTGGTCGGGCCCGACAACGGGCCGCCCTGTGTTGTCGTCGTCTCCAGGCGGGTCCTGAACAGACGACCACCTGCGGTGACCTTCAGCGTGTCGGTAAAGCGGAACGTTCCCTCGCCGAAGATCGCGCTTTCCTTGCCGCGAATTCGGACGAGAGCGTCGATCAGCGTCGGCGTACCGAAGACCGGCACCGCAGCGGGCGCGTTCAACTGGTTGACGATCTGCTCACGCGTAGAATCGTGGAATGCTCCAATAAGATATTCAAATCGTTGGCCACTAGGCGACGCCAACCGCGCCTCGAAAGTCGTCCCGCGGCTACGACCTGGTTCGACAAACGCTGCTGGCGCCAATGCAGGCGCAAGTCCTGAATAATCCTGCTGGCCGGAAAAACGCTTCAAATGACGCGTTGCCGTCGCCGTCAACGTGGCAAATCCTACATCCTGATCGAGGCGCAAGTTGTGCAGCGTCGTACGATATCGGAACGGCTCTGCAATCCGAGTACTCTTGGCGTAGCGGCCAACCGACGGCTGCGTGGACCCCGCGTCGTCGGTTTGCTGTGTCTGTTGCAGGAACAGGTAGTTGAGTGTCGTACCGGCGGCGGGCGCCAGCGTAACCAGAATGCGCCCTCCGTCGATCGACGTGCGATTGGTGTCGCGTCGCCCGGTGCCGACATTGTCTACGAACCCCGCGATGCGCCGTTGGCCGTATACACCGCGCACCGCCAGCACGTCGCGGACGACCGGCACGTTCAGCATCGCGTTGCCCGACAGTCCGGTTCCGCCATGGCGCACTTCTTCGATCCCGGCCCGGACATGCGCGTCGAACGCATTCAGGTCAGGACGAGCCGCCTGATAGTTGATCGCGCCCCCCATCGACGATGACCCGAACAGCGAGCCCTGCGGCCCGCGCAGCACCGCGACATTGTCCACGTCGAATGTGTCGATATCCGGTATGCCGCCCGAATAGAACGGATCCGTCAGCGGCACGTCGTTGATGAAATAGCCCGTCGTACCTTGCGCCTGCGCAATGCCCGTGGTCGTCGCGACACCGCGGATGATCGCCGCCGAATTGCCCGGCACCGTCTGGTTGAACACAACGCCCGGCGTGCGGGTCAGATAGTCCGCATAGGATCGCGCACCGATCGATTCCAAGGCCTTTTCGTCGAAGGCGGTAACCGATCCCGATATGTCCCGGACACGCTCGGCGCGCTTCGTGGCGGTGACGATAATGTCACCTCCGTCACTGGTGCTGTCTGCTTCTTCGACCGCTACGGGCGTCGCGGCGGAGGCCTGCGCCGACGCCTGCGTAGAAAACAGCGAGGCCGAAGCGGCCAATCCGAGACCCAATACAGCTTTCATATCGCATTCCCTTATGCCCCTGGGCCAAACTGACCGACTAGTCGGTTTTGTCAAGCAGCTTGTGTAGCGGCTCGGTAAAACGCTATCTCCTCGCGATGCCAAAACTGTCATCTGTCGTATCTGCCGCGCGGCGCATGAACATTGTCAACGCCGCTCGACGGTGTTTCGCGGAACGCGGGATCGCCGTGTCGGTGGAGGAAATCTGCATCGAGGCTGGGATCAGCAAAGGCGCTTTTTACGGATATTTTGCCAGCAAGGACGCCGCGATCGAGGCGATCGCGGGCGATCATCGCGGTGCTTTCGATGGTCTTGCGGAAATAAGGCAAGTGGATGCTCTCGCCGACCGCCTCTACGCTTACGCGCATGACGGCGATCCTCGATCTACGCGGCTGGAACTTGAGGCTTGGGCATACAGCCTGCAGCAGCCAGCGCTGCGTGCTATCCTGCAGGAGAATATCCAGCACATGCGAGCCGCCTTGTCGCGAAACTCAGCCGTCCTGTCTAAAGTGAGCAAGCACTCCGGGAAATCCTTACCGCCGATCGCGCTTGTTATACAAATTTTTGCTACTGGACTTGTCGCGTCGATGGCCTTGGGCGTTGATAAGCAGGGCGCCGACCAGGAAGACAGTATGCGGGAAGCCTTGAACTATATGCTTGACGCGCTTCTCAAGGATCAGTTTGACGCGGGTAACGTTCAACCCGTTCAAATCGCTGAACGGGAGGAGCGACCATAATCGGCTCGGCGAGATTTGCGGTTGCCAAGTCCTGATCTCATTGCTGTTCTTGATCTAACGATAAGTCTTGCAATTGGGGCGAGATCGACACGCAGCTTGCCGTTCTAACGATAGAAGCAGGTTGATCGCCGTCGCGGTTGCGGCTGAGATGAACGACCGACCGATTTACGATGCCAGAAGCTCCCTCGTGAATGTCGCCTTCTGGGTCTAATGAGACTAGCGACTGATCAACCCGTCCCGACCGTTAAATTCGTTTTTAACGGAGCACACTGAGCGGGATCGCGTTTCCCATGACGCGGTAACCCTCGTCGTTGGGGTGAAGCCAGTCGCCGGATTGAAGATTGGCGCGCAGCCGATTGGGGCGAGCGGGATCGCGTGTCGCGCGGTCGAAATCGATTGTTCCGTCGAACTCGCCGGATGACAGGATCCAGCGATTAATGGTCTGGCGCACGGCGTTTCCATCTGCCCGATAATAGCTTGCGCCTTCATATGGCAGGATGGTTCCGCCCACGACCCAGATCCCGTGCGCTTTCGCCCGGGTAATCATCTGGCGATATCCTGCGATAAGTGCGTCTGCGCTGATCGGCGCGTCGCCGCCGCGACCGATATCGTTCACTCCAATGAGCAGGATCACGGTGCTGACGCCCGGAACGGACAGGACATCTCGGTCGAACCGCGCGATCGCGCTTTGCCCGAACAGCGGGATCGCGCCATCGGCCAGGATGCGGTTGCCCGAAATGGCAGCGTTCGCGACACCGAACCCGCGCTTCGATCCGTTTGCTGCAAGTCGTTCAGAAAGGCGATCGGGCCAGCGTCTGTCCTGGTTCAGGGTGGAGGAATAGCCATCGGTTATGGAATCTCCATAGGTCACGACGACCGGACGAGGTGTCGCTTGCTTTATATCGACCTCGGAGATGAACGCGCGCGCCGTGATGGTGCTTTCGGCATCGAACGGCGCATCGATGAAGTTGCCGCGGGGCGAAACCTGGCCGGTCTCGCCGCCAGCCGCGTGGCAGGTACACAGTCCCGTATCCTCGGGAAAATATAGCGTGATCCGAAGTCGCGCGCGGTCGGGGATCTTCAAGTCGACCGTATCGCTCAGCCAAGGCGAACCGGCCGGGATGATCGTTCCGCCGATCCCGCTGAACGTCACCGTTCGCGAGCTCCCGGTCACCTCAACGCCCTTGTCATCGACCAGCGCCACGCGCGCCGCTCCAATCTTTAGCGGTTGTGAGCCGTATTCGTTGGTCAGTCGGATACGCAGGCCTGTCCCGCCGGCGCTGAGGCGCACCGTCTGGACGATCGTCTGGTTGTTAAACGCCTTCGCCAACGCCTCCCCCGGCAGTCCCGGGCCTGACGCCATCGGGGGCGCTGGAGACGCCGCCCAGCTCGCTGCCCAATGCGACGCCGGACGCGCAGCGGCGGGATATGAAAGAACGCCTAGGAATATAGCGCAGCCGCCGATCATCCGCATCATCATAACGTGTTACGCTCCCGATCCTGATTACCGGCCGCGGCCGCATCGCTCCTCCACGCCGCCACCCGGTCGATCGCATTCTGGCGGATCGCGGCGTAGAATATGCCGTAATCGTTCAGATGATAGCTGCCGAATACCCAACTGAGCTTGTCGTTGAACCCCGCCGGTGCAGACCAGGGTATGTCGACCTCGAGCAGATGGCCGCGACACTTGGCGGCGGTTAGCTGCGGCACCAGTGCAGGCATGCGCTTGGCGACGCTGCCGAACGGCGCGGCGGGGAAGGGGAGGCTGCCGGGATTGGCGTCCGCCGCGGCCGGCCGGTCCGGGCGCCATGTCAACGGATTTACGCACAGAGCGTCGGATCGACCCTGCGTGGTCAGTGCTCCGCGCCACCAATAGGTCTTGTTGTCGGTGATCATCCGCGCGCCGGTTCGTCCCGCTTGGCTCGTATTGTACGATATCACGCATCCGGTGTGCCGGGCGCCGACGCACATCGGCAAGCCGATGTCGCCGAACGTATCGGGCACGTATCCGCCGATCAGATAGGCGGCGACCAGTTGCCGCTGTAACGGCGATCCCAGGATTTCGGCCTGTAGCAGCCGGATGGCATGCGCCGTACCCTGGCTGTGCGATGCGATGATAAACGACCGGCCGTGATTGAGGTGCGCGATGTAATACCGGAATGCCGCCGCGACGTCTGAATAGGCGACCTGCATCGCCCGCGGTTCCTTGAGCGCTGCCAGCGTCGCCTGACGATAGCGTGGCGCGTAGAGCCGGCAACACCCGTTAAAGACGCTGACCTGCCCGAGCAGGACGACGGGATTGAGCGGCGCGGCGGCATCGGATGCGTCGAACGGCGCGACCCATACCGCACTGCCCTTGAACGTCGTGGGATGGACGAAGAACACATCCGCCAGTGCCGCCCGTTCGTCGATCGCCGCGAGGCCGACGGGTGTCGAGCGTTCCAGCCCGTTCCGCCCCGGTAACGCTAGCCACGCCTCGGACGCCGCATAATCCGGCGCCGGCGGGACGGCTCGCGGATCATAGGCGTGGTCCGGTCCGCGCAGGCTGGCGATCAGGCCCCATCCGCCGATCGCGGTGAAGGCGATCAACCCCGCGACGACGACCGACGCGAGCGCGATCAGCGTCGTGCGACACCAGCGACGCTTCGGCCAGCTCACAGGCGGTCGGCCTTGGCATGCGCTGCCAGCGTGAAGGCGCTCGGCTTGATCGTGCGCCTGAACGTCGTGCGATCCACCGCGACAAGCCCGAACTGCTTCGCATAGCCCGAGGTCCATTCGAAATTGTCGAGCAGCGACCAGTAGAGATAGCCTTTGACCGGAATCCCGTCCGCGATGCACCGTGCGACTTCGGCGACCGTGGCGTCGATGAAGCGCGCGCGGACCCGGTCGTCGGTCGCGGCGATCCCAGTTTCGGTGAGGTAGATCGGGCGTCCGATATGCTTGGCGGCGTAGCGGATCGTCGCGCCGATCGCGCTGGGGTAATTCTCGTAGCCCATGTCGGTCAGCGGCACGCCGGGTTCGGGCGGCATCAATCCCTTATGGTCGATGCGCAACCGCGAATAGGTCTGCACTCCGACGAAATCCGCTTTCCGCGCCGCGTCGATCCAGCCGCCGTACATCGTGTGCTCCGCCTGACCGGCAAGATTGCCGGGCCCGACGGCCTGTATCTCCTGCATCGATAGCGTGACGCCGACGGGGAAGTCGCCCGGCCCGGCCTTGATCGCGGCATAGCCCTTGGCATGCGCATCTAGCATGACCGTGCTGATCCGGTCTGGATCGCCAAACAGCATTGACGAGAAGTGCGGCGACGCGGTCTGCAGCGCAGCCGCCGCGACCATCGCGCGCGCATTCGCCGCCGCCGCATCACTGGCGAAGCGGGGCAGCACCTTGCGCAGCAGCACGATATTCGCCTCGTTGAAGGTCGATGCCATTCCGATCAGCGGCCCGAGCCGCTCTGTCGCGCGGGCGCAGAACCGTGCGAACAGATCCGCACCGTCGGCGACCTCGAACCCGCCGCGCATCGCGAACCACAACGGCACGGTAAAATGGTTGAACGTGACGATCGGCAACAGCTGGCGCTCGTGGCACGCCTCCAGCACGCGGACGTAATGGTCGAGCGCGGCTTCGGAGAACATTCCCTCCGCTGGCTCGATCCTCGCCCATTCGATCCCGAAGCGATAGCAGTTCAGACCGAGCCTCGCGGCGATGTCGAGATCCTCTGCGAAGCGCGCATAGCTGTCGCAGGCATCGCCGGACGGATCGGCAAAGGCGGTTGGGCGGATGGTTTCCAGCAACCAGCTGTCCGACTCGACATTGTTGCCTTCGCTTTGATGCGCGGAGATCGCCGTCCCCCACAGGAACCCTTTGGCGGCCGCGCGCGCACCGGCGGCGCGGGATCGTGACGCGGCTGCGGCTGCCGCCGCGATGCCCACGCTGCCCGCGACGATCTGCCGCCGGGTCGGAAAGAGATCGGTCATCATGATGTCCTTTGAAGGTACGCGTCCGGCGAACAGGCAGGTCCGCTCACGGCGTCGGCATCGCGGCCCATTTCTTGCGCGCATCGGCCATCGCCGCGTCCCTCGCGCGTTCCTGCACCGGCTGGAGCCGCGCCGCCTGCGTCTTCGCGCCGATCGCCAGATAGGCGGTGGGCTGCGTGCTCACCGTGGGCCAGTTCGGCGCGCCGCCGCCATTGGGATTGCCGGTCCGCGCGAACCGCACCCAATAGTCTCCCATCAGCTTCGCCACATCGGCGTCCTGCCCGTCCCAGCGGTGCTCGGCCGCTTTCGTGGTGAAGACATATTCCAGTTCACCGCCATGATCGGTGCCCGCCGCCGCGGCGCGTTGATCCACCGGAACCTGATCGAAATAATAGGCGTAGGTTGGTGCGCCGTTGGCGGCATGGCGATCCGCCAGCGCTAAGGATGGCAGGACGAAGCCCGCATCCTCGGCCAGATCGATCGCGGCGGCGTCGGCGGGTTTGCCGGTCATCGCGATATAGCCCTGATGCAGGTCGGCGAAGCGGTCGCCGAGCAAGGCCTTCGCCGCCGCCTCGGTCATTCCGCCGAGGCTCGATTCGTTCGAATTGCCGCCGATGATCAGCGGGATGCGCATCTCGCGTCCGCTGTAGAAGGGATCGCCGGGGCTGCGCGTGACGACCTTGCCGTCGATGAACGGGAAGGCGCGCCCGTTCTTGACGACATCGGCGAGCGGCACGGCGCGCAACTGTTCCGCCGTCGCGTCCTTCAACCCGAGGCTCGTGGCCCACATCTCGCCAAGCTTCTCCGCACTGATCGGGCCGCCGCGGATCGGGAACAGCGCGCTTCCGCCCGCGCCCGATTCCGATATCGCCTTGTGGAACAGCCCTTCGGCGACGGGCGATCCCATCAGGATCTGGACCGATCCGGCCCCGGCGGATTCGCCGAACACCGTCACGTTCGCGGCATCTCCGCCGAAGTGTGCGATGTTGCGTTCGACCCATTGCAGCGCCGCGACCTGATCCATGATCGCATAGTTGCCGAGCCGACCGTGCGGATCTTCGCGCGTCAAAGCGGGATGCGCGAAGAAGCCGAGCCGCCCGAGCCGGTAGTTGATCGTCACGATCACCGCGCCGCGTTTCGCCAGCGCGGCCCCGTCGTACAGCGGAACGCCCGCCGCACCGTAGGTGAACCCGCCGCCGTGCAGGAACACCATCACCGGGTATCTGCCTGCCTTGGCTGGTCGCCAGACGTTGAGGAACAGGCAGTCCTCGCTCATCGCGCCGACTTGTGCCCAGGGTTCCTTATGCTCCGGGCCTTGCGGGCATGCCGCTCCGAAACTGCGCGTCGAGCGGACGCCCTGCCATTTCGCGGGCGCCTGCGGGGCCTTCCACCGCAACGGCCCGACCGGCGGCGCGGCATAGGGGATGCCCTTGAACACGGTGAGAGTGCCTTCGATCGTGCCCGCGACCGATCCGGTATCGATCGCGACCGGTGCGGACGGGGTCTGGGCGGATGCGGGCAGAGCGGTCGCAAGCGCGATACCGGTCGTCATCGTGAATAGCAGGCGTAACGTCATCGCATCGTCTCCATTGTCGGATCGCCGGCCATCCGGGACCCGATCGTGTCTGTTGAAAGGGGTTCGAAATCAGAGATTGAAGACGTTTTCCCAGATGTATTCCGAGACGTCGATCGGCGGGAAATAGGTGCCGTTATAGCCCAGCCCAACATAGCCGCCGTACAGCACGTGCTTGCCGCCGCTGACCGTCACCAGCCCCGCCCGGACGCCGCCGTTGCAACTGAGATATTCCTCGGAGCGGACCTCGTCGTTGATCTGGCGCCGCGCGAGATCGTCGCCGCAACCGCTGATCCGTTTCCACGCGGCAAGGCTTTCGCGCGCGCCCTGCACGCCGAGCGGGACGCCCGCAAGATCGTTGGGCAAGCCAGCCAAAGGCGGCGTCGATCCGTAATAAGCGATTGTCGCATCACCCGTTGCCGCAATCTCGGTGACGCCGATCGGCTTGGCCGGGGCGCAGCGATCGGTGTTGAGCGGGAATGAGACGGAGGCGACCGCGCGGATCAGGTCCGCACTCTCGCACGCCATGCGTTGCGCCATCCCGCCGCCGTTCGAAATCCCGGTGACAAAGACGCGGTCAGCGTCGATATTGGCGCGCCCTTTCAAGGCGACGATCACCGACCGCAGGAATCCTGCATCGTCGACCTGCACTGCATTGCCGGCGGCGCAGCATCCATAGGCGTTCCAGCTCAGCGCGATCCCCTCCGGCCATACCGCGATGAATCCGCGTTTGTCGGATTGTGCCAACTGGCCGGAATATTTGCGCTCGTCCGCGGCGTAGCTGGTGAAGCCGTGCAGATCGAGCAGCAGCGGAACGGGGCGATCGCCGGAATAGCTGGCCGGGACATGCACGAGGTAGGAGCGCGGCAGCCCGCCCGACAGCGTGACGATCGTATAGTCGCCGGGCGCGAGGCAGTTCGCGCTGCACGGTGCCGCCTGCGCCGCTGGGGCGAACATCAGCGCGCCGGTGACCATAGCGGCAAGCAGCAGCGCGATCGTGACCATCCTATGGATCGGGTGTCGTGGCGTATCGGACATGTCTATCTCCTGTTTCTGGGTTTCTGTTTTTTCGTCGACTTATCGGGCGGGAGGTGGCGGCAGCGGACGCAAGCCGCCGTCGTCCGTCAGTTCCGGGGGCAGCGGGGGGTCCGCGAACGTCTTGCGCGGACGCATGTCGGACAGCGATTTGGGCGGGGCCGCAATCGCAGCCGCAGTCGTCGGACCGGGCGGTATTAGCGCGGCGCGGTTCGATCGAGGCGGTGCGGTCGGCGTGGCAGCAATTACGACCTGCACGTTCTCCGGGATCGAAACGTTAGCCGATCTGGAGTCGCAACCGGCCAGGACCGACGGCGCGACCGCCGCCATTACCAGCATTTTCCAGCGGTGCGGGCCTGCGCGCATATCCTCTCCTGGCCACCGCTTGTTACGGTTCATGGCCTGATAAGAACTGGTCTTCCACATCTTCATTAATCAATCAATGAATATTGACACGCGCTCCGATCCGGTGTCTCAGACATGCCGACGCGCCGAAGAGCGCTGCGATTCAGAGAGGATGACGAATGCGCAATTTCCTGGTGTCGGCGTCGGTGTGCGCCCTGATGACGGCCGGCGTGGCCCACGCTCAAACCGCGCCGCTGAACACGTCCGATTCAACCGGGCAGACGACGACCGATCCTGCGGCGGCGGCGGATGCGCAGCCCGACGGCGAGATTGTGGTCACCGCCGAACGTCGTTCGACTAGTCTGCAACGCGCGCCCGTCGCCGCATCGGTGCTGACCGGCGAGGATCTGGTGCGCAAGGGCGTCAACGGCGTCGAGCAGTTGCAGTTCGCCACGCCCTCGCTGACGGTCAATACCGCGGGGCAGGGCAATGCCTTCAACATTCGCGGCATCGGCAAGACCGAGCAGTCGAGTTCGATCGGCGTCGGCGTGATCACCTATCGCGACGGCGTGGCGACGTTCCCGGGCTATCTGCAAAGCGAGCCCTATTACGATATCGCCAGCGTCGAGGTGTTGCGTGGGCCGCAAGGTACGTTCGCCGGCGGCAATGCGACCGGCGGTGCGGTGTTCATCAACGAGGTCAATCCCTCGACCGATCGCGTGAAGGGCTATGCGCTCGCCCAGTACGGCAATTACAACCAGATCAAGCTGCAGGGTGCGCTTAACATCCCGGGCGGCGATACGCTGGCGATCCGCTTCGCCGGTAATCTCGAACATCGCGACACGTTCTACAACGTATCGGGGCC
The DNA here is from genome assembly GCF_016743815.1 of Sphingomonas aliaeris. Taxonomy (NCBI): domain Bacteria; kingdom Pseudomonadati; phylum Pseudomonadota; class Alphaproteobacteria; order Sphingomonadales; family Sphingomonadaceae; genus Sphingomonas; species Sphingomonas aliaeris. Next base: position 476,585 of record NZ_CP061035.1, read on the forward strand.
GTGGACCGGCAACCCGGGCGACCGGCGCGATTACAGCGCGCGCGCCAGCATCCTGTGGCAACCGACGCTGCAGATCCGCGTGCTGCTGAAGGGCGATTACAACAACATCAATTATGGCGGTATCCCGGCGAGCAACGCCTATACCCTCACCACCGGGGACCTGTAGCAAACACCGGCGATCCGCTGAACGTAGCGAGTAACGCACCGCTTTACGGCGGTGACGAGTTCGGTCGTGTCGTGCTGAACGTCGGCTTCACGCTGGACAGCGGCATCGTGCTGCGATCGATCAGCGGCTTCCAGCGCGGTACGACGCACGTCTCCTATGACGGGGACGGAACCGCCGCCGCCGGTACGCCGGCGGCCCCCGCGGTCAACTTCCGCGACAACATCACGCAGGAAATCTGGTCGCAGGAGTTTAACATCGTTTCGCCCGATACCGGCCCGTTCACATGGGTGCTCGGCGGCTACTATCAGCACGACAACATTACCATTCCGCCGAACGGCGGATATGTCGTTGACAATACGCCCAACTCGATCAGCCCTTTGGTGTTCGATACGATCCTGGAAGGCACCAACCCCAAGACCGCGCTCGCCGGTTTCGCGCAGGCCGGGTACGAGCTGTCAAACGGTCTGCAACTTCAGGTCGGCGCCCGCTATTCGCGTACATCGTCGGCTAACGACGCGGTGGCCAAGGCAACGCTGCCGATCCTGCCAAACCCGATCCTGACGCTGCTGCAGAAGGATAAGGTCGTCGAGAAAAAGCTGAACGGTAAGATTGCGCTTAACTGGACAGTGGACCGCAATAATTTCCTCTATGCTTTTGTCGCAACGGGCGCGAAGGCCGGTGGATTGAACGGGCCCAACACCGCCGGCGTCACGCCGCGCGCGTTCGGTGCCGAGGACGTGACCGACTACGAACTCGGTTATAAAGGCACATTCATGAATGGTCGCCTGCGCACTCAGCTCGGCGGCTATTACAGCGAATATAAGAACTACCAGATCAGCATCGTCGATCCTGATCAGCGCAGCATCTCTTCCGTCTACAACGTACCCGGCAAGACCAAGCTGTACGGCGCGGAGCTTTCTGCACAGGGCAGCTTCGGTGCGCTCGGGCTCGACGTCGCAGCCTCGGTATCCAACTCGAAACTCGGCACCTTCTACGCGATCGATCCGCGCTTCGGCACCAGCGCGGCGCTGGTGTGCAACCCGACAGGGGGACCTGTCACGGCGCGCTGCATCAATTTAAGCGGCCGGGAACAAGCCTATGCACCGAAGTTCACGCTGAGCGCGGGCGCGCAATATGCCATCGCACTGGGTAGCGAGGCCAAGCTGACCCCGCGCATTGATTACGCCCATATCGCACCGACCTTCGGCACGCTGTTCCAGAATCCCGCGCTCGGCGATCGGCTGGAGGCCCGCAATATCGTCAATGCGCAGCTTACGCTGACCACCGGCGATTGGTCGGTCGCTGGGTTCGGCACGAACCTAACTGACCAGCATTATGTCGGCGCAATCAATGGCGTGAGGCGGCTTGCGGGTGCGCCGCGCCAGTACGGCCTTCGCGTCAGCCGCAGCTTCTGATGGCGGGCGGACGCGAAGAAGGGATCGCGTCCGCGCGGTCGGCCAGGGCGAGCGACGATCGGTATGCGTGGTTGGTGCTCGGCCTGCTGTGCATCGTCTACGTACTCAACTTCCTCGACCGGCAATTGCTGTCGATCCTCGCTAAGCCGATCCAGGACGATCTTGGTATCACCGATGGTCAATTGGGCCGGCTCGGCGGGCTGTACTTCGCTATGTTCTATTGCATTCTCGGCGTGCCCGTCGCGTGGCTCGCGGATCGCGGCAACCGCGTTCGCGTTCTCACGATCGCCTGTGCGTTGTGGAGCGCGGCGACGATCGCTTGCGGAATGTCGCACTCCTACGGCCAGTTAGCGGCGGCGCGAATGAGCGTCGGGATCGGCGAGGCGGGTGGCGTTCCGCCCTCCTATTCGATCATCTCCGATTACTTTCCGTCCGACCGCCGCGGGCTGGCGCTCGGACTGTTCAATCTCGGGCCGCCTTTGGGCCAGGCGCTCGGCGTGGCGTTCGGCGCGAAGATCGCCGCCGCCTATGACTGGCGGCTTGCCTTCATCCTGCTCGGCGCCGCCGGGCTGATCGCGGCCGCCGGCGTCTGGGCGTTTGTTCGCGAACCAAGACGCGGGGCGACGGATACGCGACCGGTTGCGATGCCGGAAGTCGCCGGTGAAGCGGCCTCGTTCGGGGGAACGCTCCGGCTGTTCTTCGATCGCAAGACTCTGTTGCTGGTTTCGCTGGCGGCAGGGGCTACGCAATTCGTCACCTACGCCACGCTCGGTTTCACCACGTTGTTTCTGATGCGTGAGAAGGACATGACGCTCGATCAGGTCGCGATCTGGTACGCGCTGGTGCTGGCGATCGGTGTAAGTGCGGGTATCTACCTGTCTGGGCGGATCATCGACCGCCGTGCCGCGACGGATCCGCAAATATATGGCACGATGCCCGGTATCGCATTGCTGCTCGCGATACCCTTTTTCATCGGTTTCGTCTGGGCTCCGACCTGGCCGCTGGCGATCGTGTTCCTGATCGGTCCGACGTTCCTCAACTATTTCTATCTTACCCCGGCGGTAACATACGTGCAGAACGCGGTAGCGCCCCGCCAACGCACGCTTGCGGGAGCGGTGCTGCTGCTGATCATGAACCTGATCGGGCTCGGTCTTGGGCCGACATGGCTCGGCATGGCCAGCGACTGGTTCAAGGCGAGCCATCCCGGACATTCGCTGCAACTCGCTTTCTACACACTCGTGCCGTTCTATTTCGTCGCCATCGCACTGCATTTCGCATCGGCGCGCGCGCTACGACGTGAACATTCGGAGACCGCCCCGTGACCGCTGGATCGATGCAGCCCTATGCGCTGACGCTCGACAAATTCCTCGATCACGCAGCGAAGTGGCACGGCGGCACCGAGGTCGTTACAAACGGCCCCGGGGGATCGACGCGCATCGATTATGCAGGGCTGCGAGCCCGTGCGAACCGCATGTCCGGTGCATTGACGGCGCTCGGTTTGAACGCTGGCGACAACTTCGCGACGTTGGCGTGGAACAGCCAGGCTCATTTGGAATGCTGGTATGGAGCAATGGGGGTCGGCATCGTCTGTCACACGCTCAATCCGCGCCTCGCGTCCGCCCACCTCGCGACCATGATCCATCAGGCGCAGAACCGCGTGCTCGCAGTCAGTCCAGGGCTCGAACCGCTCGTTCACGCACTGCTCGACCTTTGCCCGATGATTGAACATGTCATAATGTTGGACGAGCCAGGCCATGAACACATCGTGCCGACAGATCCGGTGGCTAAATTCTGGAACCAGCAGGACCTGCTCGACCGGCATGGCGCCGAGATGATCTGGGGCGCGTTCGAGGAAACCGCCCCGGCCGGTTTGTGCTTCACGTCGGGTACCACGGGCGCCCCCAAGGGCGTCACTTATACTCACCGGTCGAATTATCTTGAGACCGTACACCTATTGCACGCGGACGTGCTTGGACTGAGGTCCAGAGACGTCGTGCTCGTCGCCGTGCCGATGTTCCATGCCAATGGTTGGGGACTTGCCTTCGCCGGCCCGGCGACAGGAGCGCGTCTTGTTTTGCCCGCGCGGGACCAGGACGGCGCGAGCCTCGCCCGTCTGATTGAGGACGAAAAGGTCACCGTCGCTGCTGGCGTGGCGACAGTATGGCTCGGACTGCTCGATCACCTCGAACGGACCGGGGGCAGCGTACCGTCGCTGGAACGTATTCTGCTGGGTGGAGCCTCAGTACCGCAGGCGCTGATGGACCGGATCGAAACGAGGCTCGGCGTAATCGTTCAGACAAGCTGGGGCATGACCGAGCTCTCCCCGCTCGGCACTGTCACTCCGGCGAGCAGCGATCTTCGTCGATCCTCGACGTCTGGCCGACCGCCGGTCGGCGTCGACCTTTGCTGACCGACGAAGCGGGCGATCCCTTGGCCGAACAGCGCGGCTGCGAGGGGCGGCTACGCGTGCGCGGTGCGAGCGCGGTGCAGCGCTATTACGGTGCAGCGGCCCCCGCGACCGACGCGGGCGGATGGTTCGATACAGGCGATCTGGCGATCATTGATCATCAGGGCGAGCTCAGCATTACCGGGCGTGCGAAAGATCTGATAAAATCAGGTGGCGAATGGATCAATCCGGGCGAGATCGAGGCGATCATCGGCGCTTTGCCAGAGGTTGCGCTGGTGGCGGTGGTAGCGCGCTCACACCCCAAATGGGGCGAACGTCCGGTGCTTGTGATCGAAGCGCGACGAGGTGTCGAAATACCGGACGAGACATTGCTCGCGGCGCTCCAAGGAAAAATTGCAAGCTGGTGGATGCCAGACGCGATCGTCCGCGTCGGCGCCATGCCGCTGGCAACGACCGGCAAGATCGACAAGATGCGCTTGCGGGCCGAGCACGGGTAAGGCCATGTCGGCAAGGAGCCGGACCGCCGGCACCTTGAGACTGCAAGGAATACCGATGACCGATCCGGCGAAAAGACCGCCACACAAACGTACGAGTAAGGCAGACCAGCGCGCCAGCACCACGGAACAGATATTGGATTCTGCCGAGGAATTGTTCTCGCTTCGTGGTCTGCACGGCGTCACGCTGCGCGAGGTAGCGGACAAAGCGGGCGTGCATCAGTCGCTACTCCATTACTATTTCAAGGATAAGAAGGATCTGTTCGATGCGGTAATTGCGCGCCGCGCGCCGGTAACGATCGCGCGGCGCGTCGCGGCGCTCGACGCGTACGAGAAGCAAGCAGCTGGGAACATCACCGTCGAAGGCGCACTCCACGCCTATCTCGATGCCGATCTCGATCTCCACGGGCATGGCGATGCAGGTTGGCGCAATTATGGCCAGCTTGGCGCGCAAGTCAGCAATACCGCTGAGTGGGGTGCCGAGCTGATGGATACCCATTTCGACGCCCTGGTCCTGCGACTGATCGACTTGTTGCAACAGGCACTGCCCGATTGCCCCCGCGACGATCTTTTCTGGGGTTATCACTTCGTAACCGGCGGACTTATGCTGACGCTGGGCCGTACTGGACGTATCGACAAGCTGTCCGGAGGCCTGTGTCGGTCAGACGATTTTGACGCCGTTAAGGAACGGATGGCCCGGTTCATGGCCGCCGGCTTTACCGCTACCTGCGCGGCACGCGCCGAGACCAGAAAAGCGCAGATCTAAATTCAGATTCTCTTCGGGTTGGTGTGTTGGCGGCGCGACGTCGACGTGCGTGGCATGGTCCACTGGACGCGGGCGGGTCACTGGATCGCCTTTGCGCCGGACCTCGCGCACGTATCTGTACATGAACGAGCGGCTGTTTTTGGATGGCGGGTGACCCGCCCTGGACGTCTGCAAATGGGTCTTTCAGGCCTGTCACAAGGCAACGATCATAATCGCCAATTACGGACGGTGCTGTCTGGTCTGACCCAATGCACGAAGCCGCTGCGCGGCAGTGGTGGTGGCGGTGAGGTAGCACAGCCGCGCTGAGGTTTGGTCCTGCGGCAGCGGCAGCAGACGATGGAGTTCCTTCAACGAGAGGAATTCCCCATGGCGATTCTACCAACCGAAACACCCGTTACGCCGCTGCGTCAGCGCATGCTCGACGACATGGCGATGCGCTCAATGCGGTCGCGTACCCAGCACGACTATGTTCGCCACGTTCGCGCCTTCGCCGCTTTCCTGCGACGCTCGCCTGAGACCGCGACCGCCGAGGACGTAAGACGTTTCCAGCTTCACCAGCGCGAGCACGGTGTCGGGGAGTCCGTCATCGGCGCCACAGTATCGGCGCTGCGGTTCCTGTTCGGCGTGACGCTCGACCGGCCCGACCTGTCGCGCAAGCTGGTCCTGGCGCCTCGTCCCCGCAAGCTACCCGACGTGCTGAGCGTCGAGGAGGTAGCGCGGCTGCTCGAGGCGGCGCCGGGCATCAAGTACCGCGCGGCGCTGGGGGTCGCGTACGGCGCCGGATTGCGGGTGTCCGAGGTCGCACACCTCAGAGCCGACGACATCGACAGCAAGCGCATGCTGATCCGCATCGAGGAAGGTAAAGGCCGCAAGGACCGTAACGCGATGCTGTCGCCGCAGCTGCTTGAACTGCTGCGGCTGTGGTGGCGCGAGGGCAAGCGGCGCAGCGTCCTGTTGCCGCACGGCTGGCTATTCCCGGGGCGCAGCTACACCGATCCGATCTCGACCAGACAGCTCCACCGCGCCGTTCATGAGGCTGCCGAGGCGGCCGGGATCCGCAAGCGCGTAAGCCCGCACACCCTGCGGCACAGTTTCGCCACCCACCTGCTCGAGCAGGACGTGGACATCCGCGTCATCCAGGTGCTGCTCGGGCACAGCAAGCTCGAGACGACCGCGCTCTATACCAAGGTCGCCACCCGCACGATCCATGCGGTGACGGGACCACTCGACCGGTTGATGGCGCTGATGGAGGGCAAGCCACCCGCCGGGTGAGCGCGCGATGCGCACCTCGCTCGAGGTCGCCGACATCTTCCGTGCTGCCGGCCCTGCGTACCGGATCGCCCACGCCGGGCATCTGAGCCTCGACCAGCTCAAAGTCATGTCGGCTGTCGAACATTGCCGCACCGCTGCGCTCGGCGGCCACACCGAGGCATGCACCGACTGCGGACACTGGCGGGTCGCCTATAACTCCTGTCGCAACCGGCACTGCCCGCGGTGCCAGGGTGCGGCCGCGCGCGCATGGCTTGCCGAGCGCGAGGCCGACCTGCTGCCGGTCGGCTATTTCCACGTCGTCTTCACCCTGCCGGCCGAGGTCGCCGACATCGCGTTCCACAACAAGGCACTGGTTTACAACCTTCTGTTCAAGGCAGCGTCCGAGACGATGACGACCATCGCCGCTGACCCGAAGCATCTCGGCGCCCGCATTGGCATCACCGCGGTCCTTCATACCTGGGGGTCGGCGATGACCCACCACCCGCACATCCATATGATCGTGCCGGGCGGTGGACTGTCGCCGGACGGCAGCCGCTGGGTGTCGTCACGCCCGGCGTTCCTGCTGCCGGTGCGCGTGCTCGGCAAGCTGTTCCGCCGCCTGTTCCTGACCCGGCTGATGGCGCTGTACGAGGCGGGGCGGCTCGGCTTCTTCGGCAGTCTCGCGGCACTCGCCGACCGCCGCGCCTTCCTGCGACACCTGTCCCCAGCCCGCAAAAAGAACTGGGTCGTCTATGCCAAACCGCCGTTCGCGGGACCGCAGGCGGTGCTCGCCTATCTATCGCGCTACACGCACCGCGTGGCGATCTCGAACAGCCGTCTCGTCCGCTTCGACGAGACCGGGGTGACATTACGCTACAAGAATTATCGCAACGATGTCGCCGACCGGCAGCAGCTGATGACGCTGGCCGCTGACGAGTTCATCCGCCGCTTCCTGATCCACGTTCTGCCGAAAGGCTTCCACCGCATCCGTCACTACGGCCTGCTCGCTGGCGCCACCCGCAAGGCTCACCTCGAACACGCCCGCCAACTGCTCGGGGTCGCCCCGCCCGTGTCTGCTGCCGCGGCGGTCGAACCCGAGGATGCCCGCCCGCCATGCCCATGCTGTGGCGGACGCATGCTCGTCATCGAGACCTTCGAACGCTGGCGCCAGCCCCGCGCACCGCCACGTGGCACCAACCCGACCGGGACCTCCGCGTCATGACCCGGCATCGCTCGCCTTCATCCCGCCGCGCGACCTATGCGCTTCCGGCCATGATGACGCTCGCGTTGACGATGCCGCTCCACGTGCCGACCCACATCTCACGCCTTCGTCAAAGCCGAAAGCCAAGCCAAACCCAGCACCGGACGATCTCGTTCCAGGCCACAGATGCCCGCCTGGGCGGCTGTTGCCCGCGCATCAAACCAGGGCGAAAACCGAAAACCCCATAGGCTAGCATCCGCGGCCCGCGGCTTCCTGCTTTGGAGGATATCGTACACCTCCCGGTGCCCGATTTCCTTCACACAGGTGGACATTTAGCCCGCCCTTCCCGCTCCCCAACTTCGGACGCTCGTTCATCGTCGCGAACGACCAGCTTGCCACCCTGGACATCCACTAACGAACGTCGTGATCTGCTGGGAAGCGGCCGCTCCGCTATTAGGAAAGCAGATGGCGTTAGCGGACGTCGTCAGGCGCTGCGACCTTTCTCAAAAAAGGATGGGATGTTGAGCTTATCGTCGGGTCTGTGGTCAACGGTGTTCGATGACCGGGTGGGAAGGCGAAGCGGCGTGCGGCCAGTGTGATGAGGAAGGCGGCCACGGCCAGCGCGGCGACAGCGGGCGGCAGCAGCGTGGTCCCTCCCGTCGTGAGGAGCACCCCGCCAAACGACCCACCGGCCGCAATCGCCAGGTTCCAAGCCGTTGTCACCATCGCCTGCGCCAGATCAACGCCATCACCGGCTGCGTCCGCCGACGCCGTCTGCATCATCGCCCCGGCACCACCGAAGCCAAGACCCCAGACAACGGCTGCTGCATAGACGGCAAGGCCCTGGCCGCCGATGAGCGACAGGAAAACAGCGACGGCGGCAAACGATCCGATCGCGAGCAATACCAGCATGCGCAGCATCCGATCGACTAGTCGCCCGACGATCCAGATGCCGACGAGCGAGCTGATGCCGAACGCCAGCAGGACGAGATCGACCCGCACGGACGCAGCGGTCGCGAACGGCGCGATGTAGGTGTAGAGGATGTTGTGGCCCGTCATCCAGGCAAGGATGACGAGCAGGATCGGTATGATACCCGGTGTCGCGACGACGCGGCGCAGAGAAGGACGATCGTCACCCGTCCGCCCGGGGGCATCGGGCACCTTGAAGATAATCCAGCCGATCAGCACGACACTCAGTGCCGAGAGGATCAGGAACGATCCGCGCCACCCAACCAAACCGCCCAGGAAGGTGCCTATGGGAACACCCAGTGACAGCGCCAGCGGCACGCCGACCATGGCGAGGGCCATTGCCGGGCCGGTCTGATCGGCACGCACGATGCTGCGCGCGTAACCCGCAAGGATTCCCCAGGCGAGACCCGCCGCGCACCCGGCGACGAACCGCGCGACCAGCACGACCGTGATCGATCCGGCCCAAGCGGTCAGCGTGTTGCCGACAACGAAGCAGATGATGGTGGTAAGTAGTACCGGTCTTCTTCGAAGCCCCTGGGTCAGGCTCGTGAGCGGGATCGCTGCCAGCAAGGACCCCAGCGCATAGACGGCAACGAGTTGTCCCGCGATCGCCTCGGAGATCTGCAGGCCGGATGCGATCTGCGGGAGTAGGCCAGCAGGAAGTGTTTCGGTCACGATGCACAGAAAGCCACTGGCGGCGAGACCAGCAAGGGCCGCGGTCGGGAGTTTGGAGCGTGGAGCTACGCTCGCTTCAACGCGACGTTTTTTGGAGGATGGAGGCATAACTGTCCTTGTGCATCGTTGATACCAACCCTGCGCCGTGACGAACCTGAGGCATGGTCATTTCTATGAATGGTCGCTATACAAATGTGACTGACACAGGCAAGCGGGTTGTGTAATGACCATTAACGAAAATAAGCGGCCACGGGGGCGGCCCCGGGGATTCGCGCTTGAAGCTGCGGTCGAAGCCGGGCAGCACCTGTTTCACGAGCATGGCTATGAAAACGTCAGCGTGGCGGCGCTGACCGAGGCGATCGGGATTACTCCGCCGAGCTTCTATGCAGCGTTCGGCAGCAAGGCCGCATTCTTCAAAGAGAGCCTAAGGCTCTACTCGGCCACCGTGGTGCCGCTGGACCGCTTCCTGATGCCGGGTGCAGCGCCGATGGCGGCGCTTGGCGACATGCTGCGAGCTGCGGCGCACGCTTATACCACTAGTCCGCAGCGGCGTGGTTGCCTGATCCTTGAACACGCAAAAGCAGGCACAACGGATTGGGGCATCGCAGCCAAACAAATTGCGGGAGAAAACCGCAACAGGGTGGCGGAATTTCTGGACGATGCGGGAATTAAAGCTCCCGGACGTGTCGCAGATTACGTTGCTACGACAATGCTCGGCCTATCGGCTGCAGCGCGAGAGGGATGGGACGAGCCAAGACTGCTTGCCGTCGCCAACACGGCAGCCGAGGCTCTACTTTGTCGCTCAGCCCTTGAGGAGTGAACAGGTTTCTGCTTGGGCCGGCTTTCCAAACTGGGGACCTGCTGACCCAGAAGGAGACGTTCGTGCGCGCGGATCGGTATACCGAAAGCGGACATCCGTTCACGATGCACAGCGTTCGCCGACATCGATCACCGTAAAGCCCTCACTGGAAAGCGCGTGGTGTTCGCAGCGACAGCCGTGCGGTAGGGCAGTGCCATGAAGGGCTTTGTCAGACCAAATGCACCCGTCCGTTAGGCTTGTGCAGATAGGGGAGGGGTATGCCACGTCCTCGCAAGCCCGTCAGCCCGTTCCGCTACTTCAACTCATCGCCCGAAGTGATCCGACTGGTGGTCATGATGTACGTGCGGTTCCCGCTGTCGCTGCGTAATGTCGAAGACTTGCTATTTGAGCGCGGGATCGACATTTGTCACGAGACGGTGCGGATGTGGTGGAACAGGTTCGGTCCCCTGTTCGCGGGCGACATTCGCCGCCAGCGTGTATCGCGTATGCGCGGTCTCCGGCACTGGCGATGGCACCTCGACGAGATGTATGTGAAGCTAAACGGTGAGATGGTTTACCTGTGGCGAGCGGTTGATCACGAAGGCGAGATCCTCGAGAGCTACATCACCAGGACGCGCGATAAGGACGCGGCGCTGACTTTCATGAAGAAGGCGCTGAAGCGCCACGGCCACCCGGAGGCGATCACCACCGACGGTTTAAGCTCCTATCGTGCAGCCATGAAAGAACTCGGTAATGCTGAGAAGCAGGAGGTCGGACGCTGGGCGAACAACCGCGTCGAGAACAGTCACTTGCCCTTCCGACGACGAGAGCGGGCAATGCTGAGATTCAGGCGAATGAAGACGCTACAGAAATTCGCCAGCGTGCACGCTAACGTCCACAACCACTTCAATCTCGAACGCCATCTGATCGATCGTCAGGTTTACAAGGAACGCCGCTCAGCCGCACTGGCTGAGTGGAGCAAAATCGCGAGCTAGGCGAATGCGCTCAAAGACTGAACTCCATCGAGTGGAGAGCGGTTCGCGTTAGACTGACAGCACCGCCAGCAAGTCCTAACATATTGAGTTGAAATTATTTTCTCGCGAAAGGTCGCTGAGAATGGCGCGAATTCGCGCACTTTGGTTTCGGCTTGGTACCTCGGAGAGCCGCCTAACTTCAGCAATCGGAGATTCCTCGGCAGCATTCTCCGCGTCTCGGCCGGGTGGTACCGTTTGACAGTAGACCACGATGACGCGCCTTTGTCGGTCCGTTTCTGCGGGGAGACGCTTGGAATTTCTTTAGCTGAGGCAACCCGCAGCCTCAGAGAGTTCGTCCAGCCTCGCTCCCTAATTCACTGATACGCAAATTTTGCATTCCACCGCTCCAGCCCAGCGCCGGCAAGCGCGCTCGTAAGCGACGGAAATCGCTAAGCGTTTTTGATTTTGCATGGATCGATTGAGCGCATGAATAACAGGGAATTTAAATCGCGATATCAGGGATTTAATTCACTGTATCAGCGAATATAGATCAGCGGGATGAACGACCGACTAAACAGTTGTAAAGGGTATGAAAAGGCGACATTTTCCGCAAAAATTGGCTTGACCTTCACCAGCGCCGCCCATACTGAGGTCTCAACCCTCATGGTGGCCAGTGTGTCAGCATAAACGCGGCGGCCGGACTTGATCCGAGTTGTTACGTGTACCCTCACGCAGAGACGGGCTGGCGTGGTTTCGGCAATCAATCCGAAGCCACGCGGACGTACGGCAGCTGGGCTTCGGACTCTTTGGAGGACGACCATGGGCTTGGTAATAGAACATCGTAAAATCGCGATCGCGGTCGCACCAATCGCTTTGTAACAGGAGATGTCTATCCGGGTGCGAAATGAATCTACCGCATTAAAATCAGAACGTGAATTACGTTCGCTTCACGTTGCAAGCGGCCGCCGTGCCGGAGACCGCTACCTGGGGCATGATGATTACCGGGTTCGGAATGATTGGCGGCGGGCTTCGCTCGCGACGTCGTTCGGGCAAGATCAGTTTCGCCTAACTCATGGGGGCGTTGGAAGTCGCCGGTCGAGAGGCTGGTGACTCTAATCAATAGTGACGTGAGCGAGCGCCGCAGCCTACAGAATCCCGCAGAAGGGTGCCTGCAGTCCCAGCAACCCTTTTAACATGCGACTAGCGGTTGTTCGCTGTTTAACAGACGACCATTCTTCGGAGGACGGGGGCGCGGGGACGCAGACGACCAACGCAGAAGCCAGTCTACTATTGGAGACACAATATGAAGACAATGACGACACTACTTACTGCAACGGCTTCTATTCTTATTGCGGTACCTGCAAATGCGGCAATTTATTTTGTCAACCAATCTGTTGGTAGTATTTCTGTTATTGGGTCGATCTCAACAAACGACACTATCGGGTCACTGCAAACAGGCGATATTACTGACTTTAGCCTAAAGCTAACTAGTGCCGCAAACACAGTTACGCTGAACAGTGCAAACGCCTTTTTCGTAACGGGCGGTGAAGGTCTAGTTGCTTCCTCGGAAGCCGTCACTTTTAACTTTTCTAATAGCGCGAACAGCTTCTTCTACTTCTTTGATGGTTTTGCAAACTTTGTTTGCGGCGCTTCTGGTGAACAGGGCGGCTGCACCGGTGTTAATAATACCCTTGAGGCAACTGTTGACCCCACCTTTGTTAGCATCCCAAAGTTTGGCAGCTACAAATTTGCGACCGCAGGCGCAGTTCCTGAAACTGCCACATGGGGGATGATGATCGCTGGCTTCGGCATGATAGGTGCAGCAATGCGCTCGCGTCGCCGAAGCACGAAGGTGTCGTTCGCCTAACCTAATTCACGAGACCCCTTGTGAACTCCTGCCGCTGGCCGAAAGGCTGGCGGCTTTTTGATGCTTGGATCTGACCTAGCGCTTACTGGTCGATACCGTAAGCCGCCATCGAACGGACAGTCGTTTTGATCGGTTCAGGAGCAAGATCGATACGGATGGGTAGCGGAGGAGGCGGTGGCGGCTGAGCATTGGCGTTCTCTCTGGGATACCCAAGTTTATCACACGGTATTCCGAGTCCTGTATGCGCAGCAAAGCGCCCAGCTTGTTGCCAGATCCTTCAGCGATCAACGTTGCCTGCGCCCGCGAGTTCTCCGATCGGGTTAGCTGCAACAATGCTTGTGCTTCTTACCTGATCCGCAATGACACAAGTCGTTGCGGCCGATCTTCACAGCCAGATTCGCAGGGCCAGGCAGCGGTTTCACCCCACCGTGATGCGCAATGGCAGTATAGAGGCGTTGAATGGTGTCCGTTAGCTCAGCCACTGCGCGACTTTGAAATGCGTTGATCTCGATGCTGTCGAGATCGCTTTCGCCGCGCGCGATCGCGATTAGCGCCAACATACGGGACCATGGTTCGACGCGGTCGGGGTCGTCTGTCAGCACCGCCCATGCGTCCGGACGCAGCGCAATCGCTTCCGCGAAGGCATCAACCCAATATTCCCACAATACCTCGCCGTCCCGCTCATCGATGTCGAGGATCGGCTGCAGTTTTCCCCGCGACAAATTGCGCGCAATCTCGTCACGCCGCGCCGACACCGCATTTACGAACCACTGCACATCGAGCGGATCGTTGAAGGGAGGTATGCCACCAGAATCCACGCCCCAGATCACCGTCATCCAGTCGTCAGTGGGGACAGTCACAGGGGAGACCAAAAGCCCGGTAAGAAAGCCGTCCAGTTCGGTGAGCAGCATCGGCTCTTCGACGGGAAGATCCGCCAACGCGTCATCTAAACGGCGAAAACGGGAAGGTGGTTTTCTCACAGGGTGAGGCCGCGCCGTTGCATCTCTGTCTCCGTCAATGCGCGCAGCGGCGTCGGATCGCCTGTCGCGAAGATGTCGGCAAGGTCGAGCAAGTCCTCGTCGCCTAGCGCCGCTACTGCCGCCTCAATCGCGGAGAGACGATCCAGCGAGTGTTGGGTCTCGGTTACGAGACGCTTCATGCGAGATTTTAGCATCGTCGACCGCTAGCAGGACCGACCGGACTTTGCAGCCTCATTGCACCGGGAATGGGTCGGTCGCACGGCGCCAGATATCAGGACGTTCATGCCGAAACGACCCAGTTGCGGCCATTCGGCTGACTTTAGGCGCTGCCCAACTCCGGTCGCCCGTTAATCTGCTTCATCACTCGACCAAGCCGCGAACCGGCTCTGCCAAGGGTACGAAGGAGTTGAGCGCAATGCTGGTGGTCCGCGTCGAACAGCATAAGCGGCAGCTTTTGGTGGGACCGGACCTTCCTCGGATCAATCGCGATCGGTCGGCTTTGGTCGTACGTGGCCTGACACCTCGCATAGCTAGTCCAGTCGATCACCAATGGACGCTGGGGCGTGCTGACATAGCGTCCCCGGTCTCCACGCTGCCGTTCCGCTTAATATCGGCGGTCAGGTGCGCCACCTGCTAGCGAGCGGTGGCTGATAAGCGTAGCGATCGTCTCGAATGAGGCAGTCGGCTCCAAGAGGACAAAGTTTACGCCGGACGCCAGTTTGGTCGATCCGTATCGCACGGCATCGAACCCTGCGTCCCGTGCGCAGTCAGCGACGAACCGGGAGAAAACATATTCGGATTTCATCCATCCCTGGCCCGTGCGAGGGGCCGAAATTAGCGCTGAGTTACTAAGGGCGAGCATCAGATTATCGCCTTCATCCCCGTCCTCAAGGTCTACAAGATCAAGCACCCGCATTGCCATTGAGAACGTGAGCTCGCCAGCGGTGCAGGGCTCGCCCGGACACCCGATCTCCGAAGCTGCCAGTTCCGGGGAGCTCGCGACATAGAGCAAGGGTGCGCCCGCGTGATTGAAACGCCCCTCCCCGACGAATTCCGCAGGCGCAGGACCGAACGTCGCCACGTCCGTCGGTGACTGCCCACACTTTTTGATGTCTGCATCGGTCCGAGCGCGAAAAAGGGAGGCAGGAAGCGGGGTCTTAGCCTGGCTCTTGGCCATCCGCCTGATCTGCTCGAGAACTCGTCTCGCGAACTCGTGCTCGAGCAACAAAAAAGGGGTCCGCTTTCCGATTGCGACAAGCTCGTCGATCGCCTCTTCGATCTCTGGAATATCGCTGAACCTGTGCTCATAAATCCAGACCTGTTTGGCATAGCTATAGCAGCGCGGACACTCTACGAAATGACGAAGGCTCGACATCTCGGCATCGCTGTAGCAGCTGGGCGCTCGACTGTTTTCGAGCAAATATTCAGTGTCGAATGATTGCTCCTGGAATTCGGATACTCGGAAAGTCGTGTTCGGCCAGCGTTTGCAAAAATCCGTATAACAAATGTTACAGCAGCAGATGCTAGAGGCGAAATCGGAATCGATCTCATCGCCCACTATCTCGTTGAAAATGCCTATATCGTGCTCGGCGACAGGGATGAAAGGACCGAAGATATTCTCCGGCCAAACAGCGTCATTGGGGTCAGTACCAGACGTCAGATCTCTAATGGGCTTCATGTGCCGCCTAATCTCCATCACTTTCGCTCAAATTGCAAAATGGCCTGTCAGGAACGCGGTGGGCTAGCCGTTTCCTTGATAAGCTTTGGATACGTCTAAGTCTCTTGGTGCACCAGCGGAACAAGGCAGTAAATCCCAAAGGGGTCTCGAAGTCTGGCGGTTTTTGTGATGCAGCGTTATCGAGGCCTGGAAGTCTGTATGGAACAACCAAACAGGCATGGATTCAGAGGGGCTTTACGCCACCGGTCACCGCATCGAATTGACGACCGGTTTGGTCTCGAGCAAACGTTCACGCTTCGACCCAGCAATGGCCCGAGTTGGTCACGAGCTGCCGCAATGCACTCCTCCGGCATGACCCACGATCAGTCAATCAGCGGCACTTCTAGCTCCCGCGAAAGCGGCCGCTTGATCATCAAGGTTTGCGACCCAAACTCGTGCGCCCGACGAGGCCGCTCGCGCATTGTAGCCCCAACAAAAGGGGACGGTATTTCATGAAAGTCGCACTTTTCGCCTCCGCGCTTCTCTTCGTTGGCGCACCCGCGCTCGCGCAGAGCAGTCCAGAAGACAATGACAAGCGCCCGGTGCAGGCCCACTTCTACGAACTCACGCCACTGAAACCGACGGCTGACTTTGCCGCCTCGCTGAAACTTCCTCGCGGCTACCGCATTGCCGTATGGGCGGGCGATCTGGGCAACACTCGCGTCATGGCAGTGGCGCCGGACGGCTCGGTTTACGTGAGCCGACGCTCGGAGGCCGACATCATCAGACTAGTGGACGCGAACCGGGACGGCCGCGCGGACGGGGCACCGACTGTTATCGTAAACCGACCGGGCCTGCACGGACTGACCATCCACGACGGCATGCTCTACTTCATGACAGCCAAGGAAGTGTTTCGCGCGCCACTTCGGCCCGACGGCGGCATCGGCACCGTAGAGACGCTGATCGACGACCTACCCGACGCCGGACAGCACCTCAACCGGACGTTGGCGGTCGGTCCGGATAACATGCTCTACATTAGCTCTGGCTCAACCTGTAACGCCTGCGACGAGTCCAGTCAGGAGAACGCGACGCTCATCAGGGCGAGCCTCGACGGCAAGGCGCGGCGGGTGCGGGCCTCGGGCCTGCGCAACACGATCGGCTTCGAATGGCACCCACGAACGGGCGAGCTGTGGGGCTGGGATCAGGGCATCGACTGGCTCGGCAACGACATCCAGCGCGAGGAGGTCAACAAGATCGAGCGCGGCAAGCGCTACGGCTGGCCGTACGTCTTCGAGGACGGCAAGCGGAACCCGCAGGACGAGCCGCCGGGCGGCATCACGGCTGCGCAATGGGCAGCGTCATCAACCAATCCGGTGCTCATGCACGTCGCGCACTCGGCGGGCATGCAAATGGCCTTTCATCCGGGCGGCGGCTTCGGACCGGACGTCGCCGGCGATGCCTTCGTCGCTCTACGCGGCAGCTGGAATCGCAAGCCCGCGTCCGGCTACGAACTAGCGCGCATTCGCTTCGATGCAAACGGTGAGGCAACTCGCGTCGAGACCTTCGTCAGCGGGTTCATGAGCCGCGATGGCACGGGCCAATACGGCCGGCCTTGCGGCGTGGCAGTCATGCGCGACGGCTCGATCCTGATCTCGGACGACGCAAACGGCGTGATCTACCGCATCACCTATGACGGCGCGACCGGGCAGGCTGCGCCGCTCGCCCCGCCGCCCGGCCCGATGCTGGAACAGGCCGCGCGCGGGACCAACGTACCGCTGGCTCTTGCACGTCCAGAGACCCAAGCGAGCAGCCCGGCGAGGCTCACGGTCGGCGCGGCCGCGTTCACTGCCAACGGCCCCATCCCGCGGGAATACAGCGAATACGGCCTTGGCATCTCGCCCGCGCTCAGCTGGTCCGCCGTTCCCAATGCTGTCTCCTACGCGATCCTCGTCGAAGACCCGGACGGCGCGTCGAAGCCGGTCGTCCACTGGGTCGCCTGGAACGTGCCCGCGGGCACCACTCGCCTGCCCGAAGGACTGCAGGAGCGTGACCGCTTGAGCGGCGGACCGCTTGAGGGGATCATGCAGGGTGCGAGCGGACGCGGCACGGTAGGCTGGTACGGCCCGCGCCCGCCGAGGGGCGATAAGCCACATCATTATCACTTCCAGGTGCTGGCACTCGACCGCCAGCTGGACCTGCCGCTTGGAGCGACGCGAGACCAGTTGCTCACGGCCGCGGCAGGGCACGTGATCGGGAGCGGCGACCTCGTCGGCACGTATGCCGAACCGAAATGAGCTGCGGCGGCTTTCTTTCCGCGCGGTGACCCATCCCCCCGGAGCTCGCCAGCGTGATGCTAGCAATCTTGGGGGCGGAGTCCGGCTCCTGCTCGCATTACGCATTGCTGCGGCATTGCCGCTGTCGAGTAACTAAGACCTGTCGCAAGGCTTGGTACGCGGTTCTTTAGGCCCATTTCCGGCCGTCCAAAAAAAGGCTAACCCGCTCCCATTTTTTCGGACGGTCGTTCAAATTTTAGAAGTAGCTATTCTAGCCCCCATTTGCCGGAGTTCGGCGGGCCGGCCGGGCAAAGGTCGGGCGCATCGCCTGCCGCGAGGGGATCGATCGCGGCGCTACCCTCGAACCATCAAATTCACCATTGGTCGATCGAGGTTGGAATCGTCCGAGCGGCTCAAACAGGCTTGACGGATGTGCGTATGGCCCTTGAGGTAGCTTTTACAACGCGAGGATGTCCGGTTGACGCAAGAACATGGGTGGCTGAGTGACAACGCCGGGCGCATCGAGAACATCTCGCTCGCGCCGAACGTGAAGAACGCCCTGTTCCCGCTCTTCGAGGCGGTGATGAACTCGATCCACGCAATCGAGGAACGCTTCGGCAAGGATCACCTCGCCGACGGCCGAATATCGATCTTCGTGCACAAGGACGAAGTCGGCGAATACTACGGCTTCACCGTCACGGACAACGGAATCGGGTTCACGGCCGACAACCTTACCTCGCTGCGGAAATTCGACAGTCGCAAAAAGGCGAAGTCCGGCGGCAAGGGCGTCGGCCGGCTCTGTCAGACCAAATGCACCGATCGTTAGGCGGGGCCGGGTAGGGCGGTCGGTATGCCACGCCCCCGCAAGCCTGCCAGCCCATTTCGCTATTTCAATTCGTCACCCGAGGTGATCCGCCTAGTAGTGATGATGTACGTTCAGTTCCCACTATCGCTACGCAACGTGGAAGACCTCCTTTTCGAGCGCGGTATCGACATCTGCCACGAGACGGTGCGGATGTGGTGGAACCGGTTCGGGCCGGTGTTTGCCGGCGATATCCGTCGGCAACGCGTCTCTCGTATGCGCGGGTTCCGATACTGGCGCTGGCATCTCGACGAGATGTACGTGAAGCTGAATGGCGAGATGGTATACCTCTGGCGCGCCGTAGATCACGAGGGTGAGATCCTCGAGAGCTACATCACCAGGACCCGCGACAAGGATGCAGCGCTTCGGTTTATGAAGAAGGCGCTGAAGCGTCACGGTAGCCCGGAAGCGATCACCACCGACGGTTTGCGGTCCTATCGCGCAGCCATGAAAGAGCTGGGTAACACCGAAAAGCAGGAGGTCGGACGCTGGGCTAACAACCGGGTTGAAAACAGCCACCTGCCGTTTCGAAGAGGAGAGTGAGCGATGCTGAGGTTCAGGCGAATGAAGACGTTACAAAAGTTCGCCAGCGTGCACGCTAACGTCCACAACCACTTCAATCTCGAACGCCATCTCGTTAATCGCCAGACCTACAAGGAACGCCGCTCAGCCGCGCTGGCTGAGTGGAGCATGGTCTCAAGCTATACGACAGTGCTCAGAGACCGAACTGCATCGTGGGGAGAACGGTTCGCGTTAGACTGACAGCGTCCACTCCGGAGTTCACGGGCGGATTTGGCATGCCAGGCTTAACATTGTTCGCTGGCTCCCATCCTGCCGCTCAGCAGACGATCAAGGCAAACCCCAGCATCTTCTGAGCTGGTAGATCGAGACAGGCGCGGGCTTTGGTGGGCGCGGTCGGAAGCAGCTTCCGAGCCACTCGGCCGCATCTGCATTGGGCGCGAAGTGGCGCGAGGCGCAGATCGATCCACTGCTGCTGGCGGGGCCGGCGCCGGTCATTATATGGAGAGCCTAAGTAACCTTAAAAGGCTTTGCATCCATAGTGTTGCAATGCGGCGACACTCTCAAAAGTTCCTTCTCCGCCTCTTTACAATGTTGCTCGATCGTTACAGTCTTATCGCATTGCGGCGGCCCGGGGGGCCTGGGCCGTCACTAAACAGATGCCCAAGGGCATTATTGGGGAACTTTGACTCGATGCGATCCATCCAAGCCAGTGCTGCTGTACGTCTTCGTTCCACGGCGGCACCCGTCGCGCTGTTGATCGCGCTGTCGGCCACGCCAGCCTTTTCGCAGACGATCGAACCGCTCCCGACCAGTCCCGTAGCGACTGAGCCTGCAGATGAAGGTGATGACATCGTCGTAACCGGTTCGCTATTCCGCGGCACCGACACGAAGACCGCGCTGCCCGTCACCGTTATCACTTCCGAGAGCCTGGCGCGCGCCGGCATTACCAACACCGCCGACGCAATTCGGCAGGCTGCTGCAGATGGTGCGGGCTCGATCGGCATCGGTTTCACGAGCGGCTTCTCAGCTGGCGGCTCGGCCATTTCGCTGCGCAACCTGGGCGTTTCCTCGACGCTAGTCCTGGTCAATGGTCTGCGCGTGACGAACTACCCGCTTAGCGACGATGGCCACAACTCGTACGTTGATCTCAATAGCATCCCGCAAATCAACGTCGAGCGGATCGAAGTGCTGAAGGACGGCGCTTCGTCGCTATACGGCGCTGATGCAATCGGTGGCGTGGTCAACATCATCACGCGCAAGCAATTCCAGGGCTTGGAAGGGGGCGCCGAAGCGGGGGCTACCGAAAAGGGCGATGGTCACAAATATCGTCTGCGTCTGCTCGGCGGCATCGGCGATTACGCTAGCCAAGGCTGGAATTTCTACGTCGGCGGCGAATATGAGGACAGCGGTAAGATCACCGCGGATTCACGCGGCTTCCCGTTCAATACGCTCGACCTGCGGGCGGCTGGCGGCGTCGACAACAACCGTGCGGACGACACGCTGACCAGCGCGACCACGAATGCAGTCGTGACGCGCGTGACACAGAGCGATCTTAACAATCCGCTGGCGGGCAACGTGGCCAACGCCAGTTCACCGGCGATCTTCAACTCGCTCACGCCGCTGGCGAACTGCGCGTTCGGTACCTATTCCGAGAATACGGCGTCTCGCGTCGGCACAGCCTGCAAGCATGACCTGACCAGGGAATATGTCCAGATCCTGCCGAAGCAGCGCCGCTATGCGGGCGCTGCCCGGCTGAGCTTCCGCGTTAGCGACAACATCGAGGGTTACGTTGACGGTAGCTATTCGAACAACAAGGTCGATATCACCTTGCTGCCTCGCGCCGTCCGCCAGAACCAAGCATTCGGCGGGGCGCCGAGCACCTCGACGACCAATCCTGGCATCGTGCTGCCCGTGTACATCTGCTCGGCCGGCATCAACTGCGCGACCGCAGCGGATCGGCGGCTCAATCCGAACAACCCCTATGCCGCTGCTTTCGCCAGCAACCCGTCGGAGGGCGCGGCGCGCCTCTATTATCTGTTCGGCGACGTAAAGGCGGGTTCGGAGCGCACCAACGAGCTGTATCGCATCACAGGCGGGCTGCATGGGACGATTGCGGACACTTGGCGTTGGAAGGTCGATCTCGGATATTCCCGCGATAATCTGGAACTGACCCAGACGGGATTCGCCAATCTCAACGGGCTCGTGAAAGCGATCAACACAGGCTCCTATAATTTCGTCGATCCCAGCCTGAATTCGCAGGCCGTTCGCGACTCCGTGCTTCCGCCCGTAACCTCGCTCTCGAATTCCAGCGAGTTCACGGTCGATGGCACGATTTCCCGCAGCCTGTTCGCACTCCCCGGTGGAGACGTTCAAGTCGCAGTTGGTGGGCAGTATCGTAAGGAAAAGTTGGCCAATCGCAGCGCTAACCCTAACCTCGACATCCCCGGCCTTTCGACTGCACAGGCTTTTGGTGATCGTGACGTATGGGCTGGCTACTTCGAAATCGCGGCGCCGATCATTGATCAGCTGACTGTCAACGTCTCGGGCCGTTATGACGATTATTCGGAGGGCTTTAGTAAGTTTTCGCCCAAGATCAGTGCGAAGTTCACCCCGATCGAGCAAATCTCGTTTCGCGGATCCTATTCGGAAGGCTTCCGGACGCCGACCTTCGCCGAAATCGATCCGCGCAGCTCGTTCTCTGGCTTTGTCGGCTATACGCCGGATGCTGCGTTCAAAGCCGCGCACCCGACTAACGCCGGCTATACAGCCAACTATTCCGTGGGCCGTGGTTTCGTTGGCAACCCCAACATTCAGCCCGAGACCTCGCGCAGCTTTACGGTGGGCGCAATCGTGCAGCCGACGCGCTGGTTCACCTTTACCGCCGATTATTTTAACGTGCGGAAATCGGGGCTGATCACGGCGGGCTCGCTCGCTGGTAAGGCGATCACCGAATATTATTCGGTAGCGAACCAGTCTTTCGCGTCAGCAGCGGCGGCTTCGGCCGCAGGGTGTGCAAAGGTCGCGGCTGTGGGCGCGGGCTACTCGTGCAACGTCATCGACGGCGCCGATCCGTTCGCACTCAACGCGCTGCCGCGTCTGCTTGTGCTCAACGCGCCTTATGTGAACGTCAACTATGACGTGACCACGGGTCTGCAATTCACCGCAACTGCGCAGGTTCCGGTTAGTGAGGCCATCCAGTTCGAAAGCCGTCTCGACTTGCAGGCCACACTGAAGTTCGATCGTCACCTTGAAGACGGTACCGTGCAGCGTTTCGTCGGGTCCGTCGGTCCCGCCGATCTATCGTCCGGCGGTGGCACGCCGAAGTGGCGCGGCAACTGGCAGAACACTCTGTCGTTCGGCCAGTTCTCGCTAAGCGCGACCACGTACTTCGTTGGCCGCATGAAAGCGGTTGCTACCGACCAAGGTAACCTGGACACCTCGTGTGCCGCTTCGGTTTATAAGGATGCCAACGGAGGAAATTCGTTCTGCAAAATCGACAGCTTCATATATGCCGACCTTAATGCCACCGTGCGAGTGAACGACAAGTTCAGCTTCTTCGGCTTCGTCGGCAACTTCACCAACGCGGGCGCGCCGTTCTATCCGAACACCTTCTACACCACGCAGCCGAACTATCTGGCTTCGTGGCACCTGCCCGGTCTGATCGGCCGGACGTTCCGTGCCGGCGCAAACTTCAAGTTCTGATGTAACATCAGGGCGGACGATCGGGCGGCTCCTTCGGGGCCGCCCTTTTCGTATCAGGTATGCTCGAGCTGATCCTCCCTTCAGCTTTGTCAGGCCAACGTGGTAGTCTATCTCGGTCGATGATAAGCTGGCTGTATGAACCGCAAATCTCGAGCGCTGCCCGCGAGCCCGTTTCGCCGCTTCAACTCGTCGCCCGAAGTCATCCGCTTGGTTGTCATGATGTCTGTCCGTTTTCCGCTTTCGTTGCGGAACGTGGAAGACCTGCTGTTCGAACGAGGCATCGACATCTGCCACGAAACGGTACGCCAGTGGTGGAACAGGTTCGGCCCGATGTTTGTCGGCGACATCAGCCGGCAGTTCGTGTCGCTTATGCAAGGGTTCCGCCACTGGCAGTGGCACCTTGATGAGATGAAGCTGACGGCGAGATGGTTTACCTCTGGCACGCCGCCGATCACAAGGGAGAGATCCTCGAGAGCTACATCACGAACGCCCACGACAAGGATGCGGCACTGCGCTTCATGAAGAAGGCACTCAGGCGTCACGGCGCACCCGAAAAGATCACGACCGATGGTTTGCGAAGTTACGGTGCTGCAATGAATGAGCTGGGCAACGAAGACAAAAGGGAGGTCGGCCGCTGGACCGACAACCGGGTGGAAAACATCCTCCTGTGTTTCCGAAGGCGGAAGCGCGCAATGCTCCGATTCAGGCGAATGAAGACGCTACAGAAGTTCGCCAGGGTGCATGCCAACGTCCACAACCACTTCAATCACGAGCGCCACCTGATCGACCGCCAGACCTACAAGGAACGACGCTCAGCCGCACTGGCTGAGTGGAGCAAAATCGCGAGCTAAGCCGCTAGGCTCAAAGAACGACCTGCACCGTGTGAAGAGCGGTTCGCATTAGACTGACAGCACCGCCAATCAATCATAACAGTTTTCTAGCTTCGCCGTTCTTCGCGTGAAGCGGCTCGAAAGCGTGCGACTGTCCCCTTGTTCTGACCCAGGAGAAAGCCCGCCTGCGATTTATCTCGATGAACGGCACAAAACGGTCGAGGTATCGATCTCGGCCTGTAATGACCGACTGACGGGCCTTCGAGCGTTGCGCCCTTTACTGCTACGTCAATCTATCAGGAAAGATCGCCTCAAAATAATAGCGATTTGTGCGATTTGATTGCATCGTTATGTGGACGTCCTGAACAGCAGCTCCGGTCTTCTTGGGCTCGCGATCCGCGGGCGGGCGTGCGCGAGAAGCTGGTAACCGCTCTTGCCGGGCAAATCGCCGTGCAGTTGAGCGGCGGCAAGCACAAGCCATGGTCGCTGCGAGGTGAGCTCAAGTACCGCTTGATCATTGCAGCCGCGCTGGCGGCGCCGACAGCGGCAGCGGCCGCCAAGCGTGGTCGACCACTCTATCGATGAGGCCACGGCTGCCGTCCATGCCGCGGAGCAAGGCGTGCCGCTCTCCCCGATGCCGGACCGCGGTTCGGCGCGTGTCGCCGTGGTAATTGGGCCGGACGTCGATCACGATGTGATCCGTGCCGGCATCGCGTGCGGTGCGTGAAAGATCCGGAATCCACTGTCGGTCGAGGTTCAACGCTTCGCATCCGCGATGGATAGCGACGCAAGGACTGGCGGCCTCCGTTGACCTGTTGGTCAAGCTCGATCGCGCCGCCACGCTAGGCCGGTGCGTCAGCACCAGCGGGATGATGAGCGCTTTGCATTTACCGCGTCACGATCGTGGGAAGCGTGAAGGACCGAACCGAGGCCGAGCGTCCGCTGCGGATCGAACGTAAAGCCGTCGCGAAGGGGGTAGGTATCTGTGCGGGCTTACTTGCGGTACCGGCCTTGTTGGCCGTTCCGCAACCAAAGCATTCTTTGGAGAGGCCGCAAGGAAGACGTAAACGTCAGGAATGACCTTGAGGAAAACCCTCAACTCCAGACCGTGATTCCAAAAGCATTCTTTTGCGAGCCCCCGCCCCAATCAAGCCGGTCAGAATCTATGGTCGCATTTGCCCGTACAGGTGGTGGTTTCGCTTCAATGACGATTGGTGGGGCGGTTCGTGAATCGACGATCTACTGCACCGATCATCCGCCCCGCCCCACCGCTTACAGGCCGACGATGCCGCCATCGTCCTTCGTGATAACTACAGTCGCCGATCGCGGGCGCGACGGGGTGGTCGGGGTGCCGGACTGGCTGGCCGGCCAGCTGCTCGTGATGCTGCCGCCGTTGCCGTTTTCACCCGGATGCTGGATGTTGACGAACACCGACTTGCCGTCAGGCGTGGAATATATCCCGGTGATCTCGCATTCGCGCGGACCGACGAGGAACCGGCGCAACGCGGTGCCCGGTGCCTTGCCGACGCGGGTCGATTGCGTGGCCGAGGTGCCGCCGATCGTGTTGGTGATCGTGCGCGCACTGCCATCGCCGACCACGCCGGGGATCGCGGCGAGCATCATGCAGTTGGTCTGGTCGGTAAAGGCGCCGTCGTCGGTCTGAATCCAGAGGACAGGTGTGGTCTGGCCGGTCACGTTGCTCGGCAGGCCGAACCACAGGCCATCGGGCGATGAGAAGTCGTTTGTCGCATCAAGCCCCGACAGGTTGATGTTGGTGGCGTCCAGGTCGCTGCCTGCGCCAAAGGCGTAGATATCCCAGGTGAAGCTCGTCGCCTCGGACGTGTCGCCGGATTCGCGCAGGCGTATGACATGCCCGTTGGCATTACCATTGGTCGTTCCGGCCGAGACGTTCGGATTGGTCGCTGCAGCGCGCGGATCGCTATAGGCGCGTGGGTTGGCCGCATCGGTGGTGGCGACGGTACGCGAGCTGTTGTTGGTCAGCGTCAGGTACATCTCACCGGTCGCCGGATTGACTGCGGTCCATTCCGGCCGGTCCATCCGCGTCGCGCCCAGCGCATCGGCGGCGAGCCGGGTGTTGATCAGTACGTCTGCTTGATCGGCGAACGGATAAGTCGCGTTTCCGGCGTTAAGCGGCCCCTGTCCGAACACCAGGGGCAGCCACTGGCCCGAGCCGTCGGCATTCAGCTTTCCGACATACAGCGTGCCTGCATCGAGATACTTGTCGCCGATCGCGAGCCGATTGGCACTGCTTGCGTCGCCCGCAGCCCAGGTCGCGGACGATACGAACTTGTAGACATACTCGTTCTGCGCGTCGTCACCCATATAGAAAGCAGGACGCACGCCGGCGATCGTACGGCCGATGACGCAACCTTCGTGGTTCATCCGGCCGAGCGCAGTGCGTTTGCGCGGCACTGAGCTTGCGTCGAACGGATCGATCTCGACGACCCAGCCATATTGGAACGGCTCATGGCGGAAGTCCCCGCTGCCGTCGGCAGGGGCGGTCGTGGCGGCAGTGGCGTTCCACCGAGCGTAGAGCGTGCTGCTCGTGTCGGCTGGAGTGACGGTAGACCAGCCGTAATTTCCGGTGCGCCCCTCCGTGATACCATAGCGCGCCAGTGAAATGTTTTCCTTGGGCGTGCCTGCCGCAGTGCGCACAGCGGCGTCCCCGCTGGCGCGGCGAAAATAGCCGGCCCAATTCTCTTCGTTGGTGAGATACGTGTTCCACGGCATGGTGCCGTTCGCACAATTGTTGATCGTACCGCGCCCGACCGTTCCGTCGGCCGAAAAGCGCGTTTTGAGCTGTGCAGCGCCGCGTGCCGGGCCGTTGAAGACCATTGGTGTGTTCGGAGTGATGCGGCGGTTCAGGGCACCAGTGGGCAGGTAGCTCCAGGCACCAGCGCTGCGGCTGACCTCGATCACGGAAACGCCGTGGCACTCGATCTCCTTCTGCGCCTCGGCCTCGGGGCGGACACCGCCCACGCTCGTCGCGCCGCTGACGTGAAGATAGGCTTGAGTGATGTTCTCGTGGTTCATGACGAGCAGGCCGCGCGTGCTGTTCGTCGCATCGGGCGTATTGCCTGACGCGGACAGGCCAAAATAGGTCATGCCGTCGTGATGGTCGCCGGCGCGACGTGCATAATCCGTGTCGTTGCCGTTATTGGCGAAGGCCGGGACTCCCGAGGCGATCGGATCGCCCAACCGGTACAGAACCGTGGCGGTATATCCCGCCGGGACGGTAACGATATCGTCGCGGTTCTTCGCGACGGCGGCGAAGCCGATTGCTGCCGGGCTGACGGTGACGGTCGTGTCCGCACTGCTTGTAGTATTGCTTACGTTGTTCGCTGCGAAACGGAATACCAGGGGCGTCGCCGTGGCGACGCTGGGTGCGACGAACGTGGCACTGGTTGGGTTGAGAACGGTAAGCGTGACGGGCGGCCCACTAACCTGCGTCCAGGACGATCCAAGGCTGGTCCCATCGATCGTGCCCGTCAGGGTCACCGTCCGGCCGGATGTCGTCGCGGCATTGGCGCCCGCGCCAACGGTAACGGGCGGAGCTCCGTCCGCGTCGGATGATCCGCACGCCGATAGCAGCGCCCCGCCGAACACCGCGGTCGCGGCGGCGGAGATACCGCCGAACAATGTCTGGCGACGCGAATAACGCGACGCGATCAGCTCGTTCAGATGCGGATTTCCGCTCCGATTCGTGTCAATGTCGCCGTCGTCATAGTCGAGCGTGGCGTCGAACTGCGTCATGTCTGCATCCCCCGGATTGTCGCAAGGACCCTTGGCTGGGGAAGGCTACGCGCACGTGGCGGAACGGCGACGGTTGCACGACGATCTTGTGACGGTTTGGGGACGGGCTACGAGGCACATTCGGTCGTAAGTTGCATCTGTCCGGCCTGCTATGGACGCGGGGTTGGGAGATCATGGCAAGCCAGACCATCGCCCTTTTCGACGGTGAGAGCCGTCGATGCTCAAGTTAGGCGAATGGAAACGTTACAAAAGTTCGCCAGCGTACACGTTAACGTTTACAACCGCTTCGATCTCGAACGCCATCTTGTTGACCGTCAGACCTGCAAGGAACGCCTCTCAGCCGCTCCGGCTGAGTGGAGCATTGTCGCAAGCTAGGCGATCGCGCTCAAAGACCGAACTGGATCGTGTGAAGAGCGGTTCGCATTAGACTGACGGCACCTAAAGCCGGATGGACACGTTCCCGCTCAACGCCGTCATACCCAGCGCTGGTGATGTTTTTGGAAACAGGCAGGCCGAATAGACGCGCCGCCCGCCGTCGATGAATATTTCGACGAGATAGCCATCGAAATGGATGTCGAACGCGATCGTCTGCGTCATCGGCAAAGTGCAGGCGGTGGACCTTGCAAACGCCGGCGGCAGGCCCGTGGTGGAAGCGCGGCGGGCCCAAATCGAACCTGTTGGGCGGTCCACCTCGATGCTCAGAAGCACTTGGGTGTCGTCACTAAGGTCGAGGCGGAACCTGGCATCCGTGTCGCTCGTCAGCAATACGCGCTTTGCGGCGGGGGTGTCGAGCGTGAAGATCGGGATGGTTGCCCCGGGAATCGCCTGCGTTTCGGCAAGGGCTGCCGGCGGGGTGATCTGCTGTGCCGGACGCTGTCCGAGCCGAAGTCGTCCCTTTTCCTCGAAAAGGAAAAGGGTACGCGGCAGGGACTGTGCCCCGCGCCACGGGTCCGTCGGATAGTCCTTGCCTGTCTGGTGATTGGACATCCAGCCGATCCACAGGGGGCCGGGCCGGTCGGGCGGCAGATCCGACCAACTGACCGCGGCGTAGAAATCCGGCCCGAAATCGACGAGATCACCGTCCGGTGCGCCACGTTCCGGATCGACGACGAACTGCGTACCGTCGAAATCCCCGACGAAATATTGTGCACCCGATCCGCCGTCGACGAAATCGTTGTCGACATCGACCTTCAACACCCAATGGCTTTCGTCCGGGCGCCCGTCGATGGGCACGAGGAAGATGTCGGGGCATTCCCATTGACCACTGGTGGCGCCGGCGGGGCCGAATTCGCTCGCCAGCGTCCACGCAAGCAGATCGGTCGAGCGATAGAATTGCACCTTGTGTTCGCGGGGCAGCGCGACGGCCATTATCCACGCCGCGGTGTCGGCATGGAAGAAGACCTTGGGATCGCGGAAATGCTCCAAACCCAGATCGATGATCGGGTTGCCCGCATAGTGTTTGAATGTCCGCCCGCGATCCAGGCTGTAGGCGATATGCTGCGTCTGGCGCTTCGTCGCATCGTCATGAGCAGTGAAATAGGCCAGCATTGGGGGGACGGTGCCGTCGCCAAGTCCGCTCGTATCGTTCCAGTCGATCACGCAGCAGCCGGAAAAGATCATCTGGTCGGTTTCGGGAATGGCGACCGGCAGTTCGTCCCAGACCAGCAGATCGGTGCTGACGGCATGACCCCAGCTCATATGGCCCCAGCCGATCCCATGGGGATTGTACTGATAGAATAGATGATATTCGCCATCGAAATAGACGAGTCCGTTGGGATCGTTCATCCAGTTCTTGCGAGGCGTGAAATGATGGCGCGGGCGATAGCGTTCGCCGGATGCGGGAACGGCTTGGCTAGAATTAGGGCCAGGAATGGGGGTTTGCTGGTTCATCAGGGGATCCGTGAGAAAATGACTGTCGGGGGCAGGTCAGCCGTGGATCGGGCTCAGCGCCTGCCCGTCGGCATGAAACAGATGCGTTTGTGCGGCGTCGAAGGCGAAGCCGACGTGATCGCCGCTGGCTACATGACCGTCGCGCTCCGTTAGCCGTACGGCGACGGTGCCGTCGGATCCGGGCAGGTCCAGAAAGGCGAACGTATCCGCCCCCAACCGTTCCAGCATGATGACCGTGCCAGACAGCAGCCCGTCGTCCGGTTCAACCAGATGGCAATGTTCAGGTCGGATGCCGAGCGTCATCGATTCGCCGGATGGTGGCGTATCAAGATGGAATGGCACCGTCACCGTGACCGTTGTGTCGGCGGGGCCAGGCAGCTCCACGGTCAGCCCGTCTGCCGATTGTGCAATGGCCATGACGCTCAGGAAGCCCATCGTCGGGGTGCCGATGAAGCCGGCAACGAAGCGGTTTGCGGGACGTCGATACAGATCGAGCGGTACGCCGACCTGGCGGATCACGCCGCCTTCCAGCACGACTATCCGATCCGCCAGCGTCATCGCCTCGACCTGGTCGTGAGTGACGTAGACGACCGTGTTCTGCAACCGCTGGTGCAGGCGCCCGATTTCCATGCGCATCTGGATGCGCAGCGCGGCGTCGAGGTTGGACAGCGGCTCGTCGAACAGGAAGGCGTTAGGCTTGCGGACGATGGCGCGGCCGATCGCGACCCGCTGGCGCTGACCACCCGACAATTGGCTGGGCTTGGCGTCGCGCAGCGATTCCAGCTGCAGGATCCGGAGCGCCTCGTCGACGCGCTGCTCGCGCTCGGCGCGCGGCTTCTTCGCGAGTTTGAGGCCGAATCCTATATTCTCGGCGACCGTCATGTGCGGGTAGAGCGCATAGGACTGGAACACCATGCCGATGCGCCGCCGTGCCGGATCCCAGTCGTTCACGCGCTGATCGTCGAAATACAGGTCGCCGGAGCTGATCTCCTCCAGCCCGGCGATCATCCGCAACAGCGTGGATTTGCCGCATCCCGACGGGCCGACCAGTACGAGAAATTCGCTCGGCGCAACCGACAGGCTGACGCCCTTGATGATCTGTTTTCCGGCGTAATCCTTGCGGATATCGCGCAATTCAAGGGAAGCGGGCATATGGTCTCCTCAGCCCTTGACGCCGCTGCCCACCACGCTGCGGACGAACCAGAGCTGGAAGACGATGAAGGCAATCAGGACTGGAACGGTGATGACGGCGGCATAGGCCATGACTTCGCCCCAGGCGGTCGTGCGTCCGAAGAACTGCTGCATCCCGACCATCAGCGGTCGAGCGGCCATCCCCGGCACGGTCACGACCGGCCATAGATATTGGTTCCACATCGCCAGCGCCTGAAGGATGCTAACAGTGGCGAAGACGGGGGCCGACGATGGCAGGATAACGTGCCGATAAACCTGCAGCGGCGTGGCCCCGTCGACATAGGCGGCTTCGTCGAAGTCCTTCGGAATATCGCGGAAGAATTGATAGAACAGGAATATCGAGAATGCGTTGGACACGAATGGCACAATCTGCACGTACAGTGTGTCGAGCCAGGACCGGGTGAGCACCAGCCCGTCGGCAGTGAAGGCCAGCCCGGGCAATTTGGCGACGAGCAGCATCAGCGGCACCGTGATAGCCTCGAACGGCACGATCAGCAGGATGACGAGCACGGTCAGCGCCGCCTCCTTCCCGCGCCATTCGAGACGCGCGAGGCTGAAGGCGGCGAGGCTGTTGACGATCAGGCCGGTGCCCACCGTAAAGACGGTGATGAACACCGAATTGAACAGGAAATGACCGATATCGCCGCGTCCGAACACGTTCGCATAGTTTTCGGTCGTCAAGTCGCCCACCGGCAGAAGCGCGCGCATCGATTCGAGATCCGCGAAGATCGCGTCATTGCCCTTGAACGATGCGCTGAGCATGAAAAGGAACGGGAAGATGAAGATCATCCCGAGCAGCGCCATCAACGCATAGATTGCAAAGCGCAGCGCGACGAACCGGTACGTGCGGGGTGTCATCTGGACCACCGCCGCTGCAGTGCCTGCTGGATCAGGATGAGCCCTGCGATCAACACGAAATAGACCACCGACACGGTCGATCCGTAGGCGATATTCTCTTCCCGCACCCCGCGCTGGATCGCGTGGAACATGACGGTGGAGGTTGCGCCCTGCGGCCCGCCCTGCGTCATCACGTCGACCTGCGTAAATAGCCCCAGGGCGGCGATCGTCGTAACGATCATGACGAACGCGATGGTCTGGCGCAGACCCGGCAGCGTGACGTGGCGGAAGCGCTGCCATGCGGTTGCACCGTCGATGCGGGCGGCGTCGTACAGTTCCTGCGAGATGCCCTGCAGTCCCGCCAGGAAAATCAGCATCTGGAAACCGGCACCTTGCCACGCCGACATAATGACGATCGCCGGCATCGCGGTATGCGGGTTGCCGAGCCAGTCGATTCGTGGTGCGGAGCCGAAGCTGAGCAATGACAGTAGCGTATTGAAAAGGCCCAAATCGCGATCGAACAGGAACGCCCATACGATCGACACGACGACCATCGACATCACAACCGGCGAGAAATAGATCGCGCGAAACAGCGTCTGTCCACGCAGCCCGGCATTGACGAGCAAGGCGAGCGACAACGCCACGAAGCATTGCAACGGAACGACCATTGCTGCGAACGCGAAGGTGTTGATCAGCGCCCCCAGAAATGCCGGGTCTTTCGCGACGATCGCGATCCGCCGCCGGCCTACGAATATTTCGGTCATCGGACGATAATCGCGATAGGCTGGGTCGGTGCGCGTGATCGATCGGACGCGGTCGTAGGCCGGGCGACCATCGGGGCCGACGATCGTCTTCCCGATTGAGTCCGTTAACGGCGATTGGACGATATAGCTGACCGACAGCAGCCGTTGATAATTGCGCAGTCCGACGAACCGGCCGGCTTCGGGCGAAACGAGCCGCTGGTCGGTGAAAGTCAGCAGCAGCGCGAGGACGAACGGCACCACCACGAATACCAGCAGCCCGAGCAGCGCCGGCGCACCGAGCAGCATCGCCATGCGCGCGCCGCTCGTGCGTTTGCGTCCCGCGATCATCATCGGCCGGCACCCGAAACGGCGGGAGCCGGACCGGCGACGGAGAGGGGGGGCGGCGCGATATCCGCGATTGTCGGCGATCGACTGGTCGATCGCATCGGCGGCATCGTCTAGGGCATCCTGTGGATCGGCTCCATCCATGATGTCGCGCATCGCGCCGAAGAAGCTGGACGATATCATCGAAAAGGCCGGGGTCGCGGGGCGGGAGCGGGCGAAGCGCTGCATCAGATCGAAGAAGATTCGGCTTTTTCCGCCCGGACGGAAATCGACTGAGAGCGCGGCGCCCGCCTCGGTCACCGGCACCATTCCGGCCGCGTCCGCCATCGCGGCGATTTCGCGCGGCTGCATCATGAAGCGGATGAATTCGCCCGCCCCGGTCGGATGCGGGCAGGATCTGCTGACCGCCCATTGCCAGCTGCCACCGCCGATCACAGCGCCACGACCGAAATCGGGCGGGGGCAGGATCAGCAGATCGTCGCCGACCCGGGCGCGATAGTCCGGCGCCCACCAATTGCCGGTATAGGCCATTGCCGCGCGCCCCTTTACGAAGGCGTTCTCGTCCGGTTCTCGGCGATTGACATAGTCCGACACGAATAGCGACCGGAACCAGGTCGCGAACGCCTGCGCCTGCGGACCGTTCAGCGTACCATCCGCCCGCATGATCGTCCGGTCGATCAGATCGCCGCCGAATCCCTGCAGGATCGGGCTAAAGGCATAGGTCCACCAATCCGCCTTGGTATCGCGGGTCGAGAGGTCGAGCGGATAGGTATAGCGACCCGTTGCCTTCAGGCGCGCCAATATCCCGTCGAATTCCGGCAGCGTCCAGGGGCGGTCGAGCGTCGGCACGCGCGCGTCGATCGCAGCCAGTGCGGAGCGACGGGTGAACAGCGCGAGCGCGGCATCGAACTGTCCGACCGAATAGATGCGGCTCCGATATGTGCCCTTGCCCGATGCGCTGACCGGGGCCAGTGTTTCGGCCGGAACGAGATCGTCGATCGGGCGGATGTGGCCGCCCCAAACGAAGCTCGCCACCATCGGCTGGTCGACCGTCAACACGCACGGCATCCGCCCGGCCATCGATGCTGCAACGACCGACTGGCTGTACGCCCCCTGCGGCAGCGATTGCGCGGTGATGTGCCAGCGCGACTGCGATGCGTTGAAGCGGGCGATCGCCTCGGTGTTCGCGGCCTCCTCGGTCTCGCCAGCCTGATGTTTCCACAAGGCGAGTTCGGTCGGCCCGCTGGTGGCGGATGGCCGGGCGCATCCGCCGAGCGCCATTGCCAGCGCAATGGCGTACTTGATGCGGAAATCAGCGGTCATCGGCGCGCACGGTTCGTGCCAGCATCAACGCGCCGACCAGCCCTGGCGAGGGCTCGTTCAGCACTGGCGGAGCGATGAACGTGGCAGGATCCGCACTCCGGCGGTCCAGCGCATAGCCGGCCATCATCCGGTCGAACTGCGCGCGAACCCGGTCGTGCAGGCCAGGGCGTTCCATCACGCCGCCGCCGAGGACGATCCGGTCGGGTCGCACGCTGTAGGTCAAATTGACGCACAGGCACGCGGCATAGTGCGCCTGGTGGTCCCAGCCGGGATGATCGTCGGGAAGATTTTCGGCGGCCACGTCCCAGCGCTCGGCCATCGCAGGGCCGCAGGCGAGCCCTTCAAGGCAATCGTGATGATATGGGCAGGCGCCTGCGAAACCTTCGTCGCCCGGTGCGCGGGGAACGCGGATATGCCCCGCCTCGGGGCGGGATCCGTCAGTATCCATACGATGACGATCCGCATATCCGACCCCGATACCGGTGCCGATCGTGACATAGCACAACCGGTCCAGGCCGATACCGGCACCATTCCGCAGTTCGGCAAGGGCGGCGCATTGCACGTCGGTATCGATCGCCACGGGTGCGTCGATCATATTTGCGATCCGCCCCCCGCATATCGACGCCGGACCAGCCCGGTTTCGGCGTGGTGGTGAGGCATCCGTATCCGGAGGATACGGTGTCGAGATCCAGCGGTCCGAAGCTGGCGATCCCGCCAGCCTTGATCGGCCCATGAGAGGCCCGCTGTCCGGCGAAGAATGCCGCTATCTCCTCGAACGTTGCGTCTGGGGTTCGAGTGGTGAAGCGCGCCTGGGCAAGAACGTCACCGCTCGACGTAGCGACGGCGCACAGGATCTTTGTCCCGCCCGCCTCCACGCCTGCGATAAGGGATTCCGCTGCCGCCACCGAACCCGCCGTCAGAACCGGAAGTTGATTGCCATGCGACCCGTCCGTCCGAACAGGGGACGCGCGACGCCGCGATTGCCGATGCCGTTCGGCGCCTTCAGGTCGAAGAACAACGGATCGCCTTCGGTAAAGGACAATTGGTTCGTCAGGTTCGCGACATGGAACTGGATAGACAGTTTCCGGGTGATGTCGATCAACGCCCCGGCGTTGACGATGTAATAGGACGGGTACAGCGTGACGTTCTGATCCTGCGAATTCGAGTAGCGTTCCGATCGATATTCGTACTGGCCGAACAGCTTCACCGGCAATCCGGTGAGCGGCTTCAGATCCCAGCGCGGCTGGATATTCAGCGTCACCGTCGCCTGACGCCCCTCACGCCGGCCGTCCTGGCTGACGGTAGCATATTGATAGCTGTTCCCGACCTGATTCACGATCGTATAGCTCGATCCGTTGACGCGCGGATTCTGCAGGACGACGTTCGCTTTGATATCGAACCCCGGGACGAATTGCGGGCGCAGCATCACTTCCAGTTCCGCGCCGTAATTGGTTGTGCCCAGCGAATAAGGCTGGAACACGTTCGGGCAGGACGTGATCGTCGCCGTCGTCGCTACGGTGCCCCCGGCGGTGCATACCGGCGCGTTGATATCCTGATATATGTTGATCAGGGTGCGCGGCGTGAACTTGTTGTAGAAGCCCGTCGCCGACGCATCGAACCAGCGCGACTGGAAGCGAACGCCACCTTCATACTGGTCGATATGTTCGACCGGATCGGCCAGCGGCGCGGATTGTGCAAAGGCAACACCGTCGTTGAAGCTCGGCAGGCGGAACGATTGCGACGCCAAGGCATAGACCGCCAGATTGCGCTTCAACGCGTAGTTAGCGCCGACCGACCAGCCGTGACCGGAATAGCGTTCATCGAGATATTGTGCCGGCCCGAGCGTCTGTACCTGCGTATAGGCACGATTGCCGGTCGCCGCACCGCCCGGCAGGAAGCTGGTGCAGCAGACACGGTTCCGGAACGCCACGTTCAACTGCTCGGTCTCCCAACGGAAACCTGCATCGATACGTAGCCGGCGATCGAACAATTCCCAGTGATCCTGCACGAACCCGGCGAAATTCTCGGCCTTGCCCTTGGCCGCATTGCCGGCAAATCCGGGCAGATAGCTGCCGTTCAGCGACAGGGACTGGCCGACCTTGTTGCCGTTGCGATCGATGATGTACAAGTCGACCAGTTCGCTGGGTTCCGCCAGCGTCGTGATGGTAAGACTCTGCTGGAAATCGTAATCGTCTTTATTGTTGCTGTGATAGACGCCGAACGTCAGGTGATGATCACCCCATAGCGAGATGTCCTTCTGGATCTTCAGGTTCTGCGTCGCGCTCATCAGCTTGGATTTGACGATCCACGGGATCTGGAAGCTGAGGTTGCTGTTCGCCGCGATCGGCTGTCCGTCGCTGACGTTGAATGCGCCGATATAGCCGCCCGGTCCTCCGATCGTCTGGTTGGCGCCGTATTGCGCACGCAGCTGTTCGAAATTGCTGAATCCCGCATCGAGCAACGGCTGGCGGTACAGACGATTGAAGTCAGCGCCACTCAGCCCGTTGAAATAGGTCGCCAGGATATTGCGGTTGTAGAATGGCGCATTGTTCGGGGTGTTTTCCGCGACCTGGAAGTTGGCATCGAACGCCGGCTGCAGCACGTCGCCGATAAACCGGTTGGCCAGGAACGTCGAGGCGGGTGCGGCGTCGTTGCCGGCGAACAGCGCGTTGAACCCGCTGCTGCCCTTCGTATAGTTCGCGTCGAAATCGAACCGCCAGCCGGAATCCAGTTCCTTCGAGAATTTACCGGTGATCGTGGTAAATTTCGGACGAATGCCGTCGGCCAAATCCGCACGCGTGACGTTGCCGTCATTGTCAATCTGCGTGACGTAGCGGTTGGGTTTGGATAGCAGGCTGCCGTCCTGAAAGTTGATGCCGATCGGTTTTACGGTATCGCTGTCGATGCGGATCGGATTTTCCGGAGTGCCCGGCACGGTGAAGCCCGGCACTTCGATCGGCAAATTGTTGTAGACCGCGTTCCGGTCGTCCAGGCGCGACGCATACAGGCCGAAATTCGTCTTACCGTCGGTGCTGCTATACGTCAGGTTGCCGCGAATCTGTCCGCCCTTGTCGGCGGTGTAGCCGACATCGCGCAGGCCGTCAGAGGTGCGGAAGAAGCCGCCGACCGCGAAGTGCAGATTATCGTTGATCGGTCCGGAAACGAACACGTCGTTGCGCACGAAGCCGTAGGTCGCGAGTTCCAGCTTGTACCCGCCCTCGAACCGGTCGCCACCCGTCTTGGTGACATAGTTGACGATCGCGCCAAGGCCGTTCGAATACAGGATACCGCCGGGCCCGCCCTTCACCACTTCGACCCGATCGGTCATCAAGTCGTTGGAGAAAAAGACGTCGTTATTGGCGAAGGGAACGTCGGAATCCTGATAGACGGGCAGGCCGTCTATCAACTGCGGCGCGTAGCGGTATCCGCTGCTCGGCAGGCCGCGCACCGTGACATTGTTGCTGCGTTCGCCAGCCGTGCTGCCCTCCGCGAAGAAACCCGGAATGTTGTTAAGCAGGTCCGCGGTGCTGAGTGGAGCAAGCCGCTGGATATCCGCCTGATCCAGCGTATCGACCGTGAAGGTCGTGTCGAGTTTGCGCGTTTTCTGCACCACACCGGTCACGACGACTTCGCCCTGATCGGATTGATCGTCGGCCGACGGTCGATCAGGCGAGGACGGCGCGGCGGGAACTGCCTGCTGTGCCTGCGCGGACGACGCAGCGCTTACCGCGAGGGCGAGCGCCGACACGGAATAACGAACCAAATCGCGGGAAAACCGGTCTTTCATACTTCCTCCCATCGCCCTCTTCGTGGCGTGCCCTGCTTTTTAAAGCCTAATCGTGCCGAAAAACGGGTCGGCACAGCCTAGATGTCGCTCAAATTGTCGACGTCGTCAATTTAATAATGACAACGTCGACAATTTCGCTGACGGCTGGTCTGGCACTTGCGCCGCACGACCAATATCGATCTACCAGCAGCGGTCTGTCGGAGAATTTTGCGTGCAAACGATAAGGGATGTCGCCGCGATGGCGGGGGTGTCGGACAAGACCGTATCGCGGGTCGTGAACGGCGAGCCGAATGTCAGTGCGAAGACGCGCGAGCGGGTCGAGGAAGCCATTGCGGCGCTAGAGTACATCCCGAACATGGGCGCCAGACTGACCCGCACCAATCGATCCGGCGTGATCGGGCTGATTACCGACGTCGTTTCGACGACGCCGAATTCGGTCGACATCATCCGTGGGATCCAGGACCGGATATCGACCGAGAAGCAAAGCCTGCTGATCGCTAACACGTCAGGCACGCGTGAGGAGGAGCAGCGCGTCTGGCGCACGTTTCAGGAACACCGGATCGACGGCGTCCTGTTTGCCACGATGTATCACCGGCACATTACGTTCGACCCGCCGAAGCCCGCAATGCCGACGGTTCTGGTCAATTGCACCGCGGAGGGGCGCGACGACGTGCCTGCGGTCGTTCCGGACGATTATCAGGGCGGGCAGGCGGCGGCGGAATTCGCGCTCGACGCCGGCCATCGACGGATCGGGTTCGTCACGCTCAACCCCTTGATCCTCGCCGCTCGTTTGCGCGGGCAGGCGTTCGAAAAAACGATGCAAGAGCGCGGCGTGACGATCCGGCGTGACTGGATCCGGTCGGGCTATGCCGGCGGGGTGGGGGAGGAGCGGATCTGCGCGTTCGATGTCGCCCGCGACATTCTGTCCGCCCCCGCCGCCGACAGGCCCACTGTGTTACTTGCCGGGAATGACGAGATCGCGATGCAGTGCCTGTTTGCGGCGCATGCCCTGCACCTGCGCGTTCCGGACGATGTCGCCATCATCGGATTCGATGATTTCCAGAAGATATCCGCGCAGGTCTTCCCCCGCTGACCACGGTGGCCCTGCCATACTACGACATCGGCGTTCGTGCAGCGGATATGTTGCTCGGAATATTGGCGGGCACGGCAACGGATCCGGCGACCGAGCGGTTGGCTTGCCCGATCATCGTGCGCGGATCGGCGTAAACCGGGTCAGCCGTCCGGCGCCAGATCGGCGGTGAATTTGGCTGGACGCAGTGCCCAAGCCTGTACGGTGGCGGGCCCCGCACCGCCGATCACGCCGAAGCGCGTACTGTCCTTCTGCGTCGGATAGATGCGAAAGGACGCAGCGGCGGCGTCGTTGATGAATATGTCGACCACGGAATGATCGACGAAGACGTGAAACTTGCGCGGCGGCCCGAATGCGGTCGCGTCATAGGCTCCCGTGATAATCTTCGGTCCCTCGTCATCCGTGCCGAGCGTCGAACGCGACTTGTCCAGCGTAAGTGTCATCTTTGCCGGGTCGTAAACCAGTCGCGTGATTTCCCTGCCATCCGCCGATGCCGCAAGAAACACGCCGTACGGTGCGATCTGCTCGCCCGATCCGACATCCACTATGATTTCGGTGCTGCGGCCGAGATCGCCAGCTGGACGATCCGCGCCGCCCCCGTTCAGGGTTTGCGAGATCGCTTGCGCCGGGTTGCGCAAGGTCTCCAGCGCCGGAAGCGGAGATTGGCCAAGCGTCTTGCCGTCGGGCAACAGACGCCAGATGCGCGGCAGGCCGAACGTATGCGCCCAGCCTGCCCGTTTCTGCGCCTCGGTCGATCGGCGCTCGTCGACGATGCCGATGCCGACCAGATTACCCTGCGCATCCCGGTCGACCGTCGGGCTGAGATGTCCGGGCAGCACGTCCAGCATGTGCGGGCGCAGGTCATCAGGCTGGAACGTCTTCCCGTCCCAGCGCCCGATCCAATACACCGCACGCGTCGTCGGATCGCCATATTTGGTGACCGCGCCGCCGATCGGATTGGCGACAAGGATATGCTTGCCCTGTCCGAGCGCTTCGAACACCGGCATTTCCCAGATGTCGGAACCCACGTCCATCTTGTCGAACGGGGCAATGCGTGGCTGCTTCTTCCAGCATTTGATGTCGTCGATATCGGCGCAGCGGTAATAGGCGATGCCGCCGCCTTTGCCCGGCATCGCGGCACCGACGAACATGCGCCACTCATTGTCCTCCTGCCAGACATAGGGATCGCGGAAGTCGCGCAGTCCCTTCGCGTCGATTACGGGGCCGCGTTTGCGCCATGTACGCAAATCGCGATCGGCACTGATTGCGACGGATATTCCGGGATTATAAA
This sequence comes from Sphingomonas aliaeris, assembly GCF_016743815.1. Taxonomy (NCBI): domain Bacteria; kingdom Pseudomonadati; phylum Pseudomonadota; class Alphaproteobacteria; order Sphingomonadales; family Sphingomonadaceae; genus Sphingomonas; species Sphingomonas aliaeris. Next base: position 516,666 of record NZ_CP061035.1, read on the forward strand.
TCGGCGAGTGGTTGACGCTGGTATAAAAAGCGTAGGCGACGCCGCGCGGTCCGGTCACGACGTCGCCGGACCAGATGCCTTTCATGTCGAACCCGAATTCGGGGGTTTGTAGGGTCGGCCACAGCGCATCTGGAAGATACGTCCAGTCGACCAGATCGCGGCTCGCCATATGACCCCAATGCATTTCGGTCTTGTAGGGGCCGTTAGGCGTACGTTGGTAGAACATATGCCATTCACCGCCCCGTCGGATTAGCCCGTGCGGCTCGTTGGTCCAGTTGGCACTCGGCATTGCGTGGAAGACGGGGCGTTGTAGGTCGTCCGCAAAACGGGTCGCAGGGACGACGAGCGACCGGGTGACCGGCGGGGTCGCCGCGCTCGCGTCGATACGGATTGTGTCCGGCGATCGAGCACCGACGCTCACCCGAACATCGTCGAACGCGCCGTTCACGCCATTGACGCGAAATATGCCGAGCGTCGCGTCGCGCCAACTGCGCGCGACCTGAAATGAGACAGATGCAGGGCGGAGCGCCTTGCCCGCGCCGGTGGCGACACGGCCGACCTCGCGGCCGTCGAGATACAGTATCGCCGCCCCCGCCGCCGGATCGAACGTCGCCGCAATATGGGCCCAAGTTCCTACCGGAAAAGGCTCCGGCGCATTCACCTGCCGATTGCCGGCCGCCGTAGAGACGCGAAACCCCCATCGCCCGTAGCTGTCGACGAAGATGTCGAAGCCGGTATCCGTCGTCGCCTGCTGCATCAGCGCGGCCGGCCGGAGGCTGTTGACCGGTGCCTCGATGTCCGACGGTAGGCTTTCCAGCGCGACCCACCCTTCGATCGTAAAGCCGGCGTTCGGTGAAAGCTTCAGGCTGGTCGATAGCCAACTGGAGAATCCATCGCTGCGCCAGGCTAGTCCGCGTATACCGGGGACGAAATCCGGTTTCGTGAACTGCGTTTCGAATTTTACTTGAGAAGTGGAAGGTATGTTGGCAGCTGTGGCGGCGTCATCAAAGCTAAGATCGATCAGCACATTTTTTTCTGCAGCTTGCGCGATTGCACCCGGTGAAAAACTGATCAATGCGGCAGCCGTAATTCCAGACAGGAGCCCGCTCTTTACGAGGTATTGAAATCCTGTGGTGCCCATCGCCATCCATCCCGTATGTGCAACACGCATTGTCGCTGCCCGTCGCGCTTACCACAATCAGTGAAATTGTCGACGTCGACATTCGCTTGGTGGGGGAGGCTGCTGTTTGCCGGAGGCGTTCGGTTGTGAGTCGCGCAGCCATGACGATGTCATTGGCGGCAGGATCGCACCATCGTAAGCGTTCGACGGAACTGGTTGAAGACGACGTTACCGCCGGCCGGTTGCACGCAGCGCGCCAGTGCCGTTTGCAAGGCTGTGCAGGATGCGGAAGCGGGCTTCGATCAGGCTGAAGATGCCGAAGCCGAACAGGCCGATGGCGATCACGATATCCGTGGGGCTGTTGAGCCAGGACAACGCCTCGGCAAAGCCACCCGCCTGACTGGCCTCATGGCTGAACCCGGCCTTCAGCAATAGGTAGGCGCAAATCAGGAACACGATTCCCCGCGCAGCATAGCCAGCACGACCGCTCCAGCGTGCCCAGGCTTTGTCGGCGATCCTTGGTTCCAAATGTTTCAGGAAGCTCGCTTTTGCCGCCTTGACCAGTTGAAGCAAGCCGATGACGACAAGCAGGGCGCCACCGATCATCACGATGACCGCGCCGCCGGGTAGCTCGAGCGCAGTCTGCGTTCCTGCCTCCGTCCCATCGCTTGATGCATGCAGACCGCGGATCAGTCGCACCGCCTGCCAGGTGAGCAGAAGGTGCACGACTCCGCTCAGTCCGGCACCGACCCGCTCCATGATTCCTTTACGATCCGTGCCGTGCCGCTCGACATCGAATGCTGCGTCGAGCAGCCGCCATAGACCATAGGCGGCCAGCCCGGCCGCCATGACGATCAGCAGTAGGCGCCCGGCACCGTCGCCGACATATTCAAGTGCCCCGGCGGGATCCTCGGCTCGCCCCGCGCGGATTACGAGGAACGCGATAACGAGATAGAGTATGCCGCGGGTGGCGAAGCCGATCCGGGTCAGCATAGTCAGTCTATCATTTATGTTCATTGATGTCTTTCGTGAGGGGCTTGGAGGCGGTTCGCCCCTTTTATAAGTGGCATGCCCATGCTTACCGTCATTGGCGTAGTAGATCGGCAACTCCCGGGTGGGGCAAGGGTCAACAAGAGCGGTATAAGATCTCGCCGCGCTCACGCCTGCTGACGCTTGTTCCTTGAGGTGTCAGCGAGGCTATTGATGTTACCACGGCGAAACGCGTTTCCGGGTGAAACGCGACCCGCATGAAGCTATGCCGAACGTCCGGTACTTCGAGGCGGGGGGTGCTGACCGGCGAGCTGGCTTACCTCCAGAGAAACACCAAGCAGACTTCCTACGCTCCACTCAGCCTCCTCCAGGCGCCTTGGTGCCTCGCGGTTTCGATTCCGGCGTGATGCTTTCCCGTTTACCGCCTTCCTTCCACTCGATCCGGTAGAGATCGAAGCGGCGATCCGCGAGGTTGCGGACCGTACCTTCGGCCCGTGCCCATGTCAGGTCCGCCAGGTTGACGTCGGCTATCGTTACCGTTTCGATATTCTCGCTCGCCTCGGCTGCGATGCCGTCGCGTGCGAACGGAAAGTCGCAAGGGGTGAGAATGCATGACTGGGCGTATTGGATATCCATATTGTCGACGCCCGGCAGGTTGCCGACATTGCCCGAAAGCACGACAAAGCACTGGTTTTCGATAGCCCGCGCCTGCGCGCAATACCGCACCCGCATGTATCCCTGCCGATTGTCCGTGCAGAAGGGGACGAAGATGATGCGGGCGCCTTCATCGACCAGGCGTCGCGCAAGTTCGGGGAACTCGCTGTCGTAGCAAATGAGAACGCCGATCGGACCGACATCAGTCTGGATCACGTCAACCGAATTCCCGCCTTTGATCTTCCACCAATAGGCTTCGTTCGGTGTCGGGTGAATCTTTTCCTGGGAATGGATCGACCCGTCGCGCAGGCAGACATAGGCGATGTTCTGAACGCTTCCATCCTCGACCCGCGTGGGATGTGATCCCCCGATGATATTGATGTTGTACCGCAATGCCATCCGCGACAGCTCGGCGACGATCGGCGCGCGGTGTTCCGTCATCCGGTCGATCGCCTGCATCGGCGTCAGAACCTCAGGCTCGAACGAGAGCAATGACATGGTGAACAGTTCCGGGAACACCACGAAGTCCGAGCGATATTCCGCCGCGACATCCACGAAATATTCGACGTTCTTCACGAACGCGGCAAAGTCGTCGACAGCCCGTGCCTGAAACTGCACGGTTGCCAGCCTGACGCTTTCGACATCGCGCGGGACGCGGAAGGCCGGCGGCTCGGTCGGATCGACGTACGGGTTGCGCCACACCATGTGCGCGGCGAACCCGTCGGATGCCTTGTCGAATGGCAGATACCGTTCCAGCACGCCGATGGGCGTAAAACCGTTCGACAGCTGGAAGCCGATGACCTGATCGCGAAGCTCGCCGGCCTCGACGCGTGCAAGATAGTCTTCCGGGCCCGCGACCCTGGCCTTCGCGCGAGCATAGCCTGGCATCCTTCCGCCGAACATGATTCCGCGCAATTCCAGCCGCTCGGCCAGCGCCCGACGCGCTTCGTAGAGCCGCTTGCCTATGCGCAGCCCACGATGACGTTCGTCGACCGCCATCTCGATCCCGTACAACCAGTCGCCGGTCGCATCGTGACGACTGCCGAACCCGTTGCCCGTGATCGTTGCCCAGTCATGCGCGGACAAGGCGATGGCTTCATCGATGCGCGACGAGGCGCAATAGCCGACGATCGTGCCCTCGAAGACCGCAACGAACTGGCCCTGCGGAAAATTGTTGATCTGGCCACTGACCTGGCCTGCACTATAATTCTCGATCCCCGGATAGGCGCGGCTGATCAGGGTCAGGATCCCCGCGACGTCGGTCGGGACGGCGACGCGAACCTCGAGGGTTGCGGGGGTTTTGCTAGGCATGATGCACTCCAGAATATTTATTGCAGTCGGGGCAGGCGATCATTCGCCGTTCGCATCGACGGTAAACACCATCGGTTTGCCGCGCGATGCGGGCTCCCATCCAGCGGATAAGGCCGCACGAACGCCCCGCGCGGCAATTGCGTCGGAGATCTGGGAACGTCCCTTGGGTAACCCTTCAACAGTCGTTTGGGGGTAGGAAACTCCAGTATCGCTTCGCGTTGGGAATCGACCTGCCGCAATGAAACGCACATGCCTTTCCACCCATCCGCGGTAAGTTGTGGCTCGCGCACAAGCTGCCACTCATATTCCGAGCCGTCTATTTCAACGATGCCGACGAAATTGCGTATCTGGGCCATGATGCGGCGTAGCAGGTCTGCGAGCCCTTTCCATCCAAAGCCGCGATCCGGCCGGATCACAGCGGACAACATTCCGCTTCCTCAGGAGCGGACATAAGCCAGATATGATTTGATCGCGCGCCGTGTTAGCGAGCGCGGAAGATCGGAAGATGCGCAAACCGCAATCTACTCGGAAAGAAAATGCCGCCGTTGCGATATGAACGTGGTTGATACGACCCTGGAAATGGTCGGCTGGAATAGCTTCTTCAGTGATCAGGTGTCCGCTTTTGAGGCGGTACAATGCCGTCCTGTCCGGGTGATGGCTGTCCATCGCGGCAAGATTGCCGTTCTGGGCGAAGGCGAACCGCTTTCCGTTACGCCCTATATTGCCGGCGCTTCGCCTTCGGACGATCATCCAACGGTCGGCGACTGGTTGCTGATCGATCGTGCGACGGCAGAGCCGCTCCGCGTGCTCACGCGGAAGAATCTCTTCAAACGGCGCGCTCCGGTTGATCGCCAGAGGGACCAGATGATCGCCGCCAATATCGATACTGTGTTCATCGTCGCGTCCTGCAACCAGGATTTCAGCGTCGCGCGGCTCGAGCGGTATCTGGTGCTGGCGCGCGAAGCCAGGGTGTCGCCAGTCGTGGTGCTCACCAAGACAGACCTGGCCGCAAACCCCAGCGACTATGCAGCAGCCGTACGTGCGATCGAGCCGGGCCTGCGCGTCGAAATGGTCGATGGCCGCGACGCTGTCGACGCGGTTCGGCTGGCGTCTTATTGTGGCCTTGGCCAGACCGTGGCGCTGCTTGGATCCTCGGGGGTCGGAAAATCGACCCTCGTGAATACCTTGCTGGGCTCTGAGAACATCGCCACCCAAGCTATTCGCGCCGGTGACGATACGGGCCGACACACCACCACCGTACGTGAAATGCATCGGCTCGCTTACGGGGGGTGGCTGCTCGATACGCCCGGCATGCGGGAGCTGCAATTATCGGATGCCAGCGGCGGTATCGCCGAGGTGTTTGACGATTTTATCCTCACGGCGGAACGCTGCCGGTTTGCCGACTGCCGGCACGGGAGCGAACCCGACTGCGCGGTGCAGACAGCGATCGCGAATGGCATTTTGACGGACGACCGGTTCTCCCGCTGGCAGCGGCTTGCGCGGGAGGACATAGTCACCCCGGTCTATCCTAGGCGGCGGCGCTAGGGGCGGAGCGTCGTGTAAGGGGGCCTCGCCGTGTCCGTTTGAACAAACGTTCGCCTCGTGCCGATCATCACCGGGAAGCGGACAGGCCGTTTTCCAACGGATGAGAACGCTCGTTCATATGGTCGGGCTGCTGATCGAACTGTTTAACCATGTGCTTCCCGACAAGCCACTTAGCCATGAACAGCGCACCCATTTATCGCATGACGCACAGAACCCCTCTGGCGCTAGAGGCACGTGGTCCATGAACCCCGAAGGCGACGGTGGGCCGATCGGATATGTACAGTGCACCTCCGGCTTAGCCGCCACAACCGGCCTTCTTCGTTACACCTGCGCATCGTAACTAATCACCGTAAATGGTTTTAAAAGTGTAAGAAATTCTTACACCGTAACTGCGGCGCTCGGTAAAATGCCTAGAAATCTACAGTTGGCACGGTTCATGCTACTTTCATTGCATCAGCGCCGAGGCGCCTCGACGTTTCGCCGCTCTTACTTTGATTATAATAATTCCGGAGACCGACCATGAAGACCATGACCAAATTGATGCTCGCCGCGACTGTCGCAATTTCCGGTATCTCGGCGGCGACGACGGCTAATGCTGCGATCGTGACCTACACCTTCTCGGGCGTGTTCAACGGCTCCATCGATGGCCGGGAGTTCTCGAACTCGCAGGCTACCTTCACCGGCATCGGCGACACCAACAATGCGTTCTTCCAGCAAGACGCCAACTTCGTGCCGCTCTCGTCCTTTACCGCGGTTTCCGGCGGCACGACCTTTGATTTTGGCGCCGGCTTCAACTTCTGGTCGAGCCCGACGTTCGGTACGTCCGGCTTCAAGACCGGCGACGACTTCATCGCTTTCACCGGCCTCGGCAATTACGCCAACCCGTCCAACCTCGCTCCGACTCCCGTCAGCGTCTACTTCTACGCTACGCAGCCGTTCGCGAGTTCGCAGGGCGCTGTCGTAATCACGAATGCAACTCAGACTTCGTTTTCGGCGTCGGTTGCTGCGGTGCCTGAGACGGCTACCTGGGGCATGATGATCCTGGGCTTTGGCATGATCGGTGCGGCTTCGCGGAGCCGCAAGGTCAAGACCACGGTCAAGTTCGCCTAAACCTCACGTCCAAGAGTCACATAAAGCCGCTGGCCTTCGGGCCGGCGGCTTTTTGCTGCCAAGCGCAGTCGATCCAACGCTAACGCCAACCGATATTCAGGGCTCTGCCAGACGAAATGTACTGTTCGCTAGGGGGCGGATCGAGCTGTCGGCATGCCCCGCCCCCCGCAAGCCTGCCAGCTCGTTTCTCTATTTCAACTCATCGCCGGAGGTGATCCGCCTGATAGTGATGATGTACGTTTACTACCACTGTCGCTGCGCAACGTGGGGGACCTCATTTTCGAGCGGCATCGACATCTGCCAGCAACCTGCTGCCGTTGGTATCCCATCATGATTTTGCTTGGTCAGCGAACGTTATTAAAACGTCATTCCTCGGGGGCAATGGTCACTCTCATGCCGTCCGTCGCGTCAGTGATCGATATCTGGCAGGAAAGCCGGGAATTGGGTTGGCGACGATCGGAACTGCCAAGAAGTTCGTTCTCGTCGTCACTGATCATCGGCAGATCCGCAACTCCGGCACCGTCGACGTATACGTGACATGTCGCGCACGAGAGACAGCCGCCGCATAACGCAAGCATCTCGTCGAAGCCGGCGTCTCTGATCGCCTCCATGACGCTCAGCCCCGGCTCGGCATCGAGAACGGCTTCCGCTCCGCTCCGGTCGACGACAATCAATTTCGGCATGCGATATCCTCTGGTCGATAGGTTGATAGCTCGATGCTCACAGATCCTCACCCCCATCCATGCGAATGCATTGCCCCGTCAGATAGGACGCCTGATCCGAGGCCAGGAAAGCGAACATATCGCCGGCTTCGCGCAGCGATCCGGGGCGCTGCATAGGTGTGTTGAGCATGTGACTGCGGCCGATGCTGGCGAGCATTTCGCTCTGGGTCTGCGGTTCGCCGTCGGACGGCGACTGCAGCCAGTCCTGATGATCGGCATAAGTGCCATCGCCGACCCAGCCGATCCGCACATAGTTCGCGCGGATGTTGGCCGCGGCCTCTTCCGCGGCGATATGCCGCATCATCGCCTCGACCGCGCCTTTGGACATGCCCGACGCTCCGTTATACAGCGCAAGCCGGCCGACATCGACCGTCGTGGTACAGGCGATCGAACCACCGCCGCTCTTGCGCATACGCTGCACACTGCTTCGGAACAGCCGGAAATAGGCCAGCGCGTCGTTCGCGAAGAAGTCATCGATCTGTTCGGGCGTATAATCGACCGTCTTGGCGAACCGCGGCGAAGCGCCCGCCGTGGTGATCACCGAGTGAACGCGGCCCGTCCATGCCTCCACCTCGTCGAGCGCCGCCTCGATCTCGTCCGGGTTGCGCATATCCATGCGCCGCGCACGGACCCGAAAGCCCTTTGCGCCGAGTTCCGCGACCAGCGCCGCAGCCTTCGCCTCGCTGTTGCGTCCCTCTGCTCCCAGATAGGTGAACAGGACCGGCACGCCTGCGCGGCCCAGCCCTTCCACCACGCCCTGGCCGATGGAGCCGGTGCCGCCCGCCAACAGAGCGCCGCCGGGAGGGTAGGTGTACGAGATCGTCATCGTCTGTCGTCCTTGTGCGGGATCGTTGCGCCACCTGCGCTGGAGACGGGCGGTCGGTTCAAAGGTGCATGCCGCCGCTGACCTGGATGACCTGCCCGGTGATCCAGCTATTGTCCGGCGATGCGAGGAAGGTGACAGCTCGCGCGATATCGTCGGGCGTTCCCAATCGGCCGAAAGCCGTGAGGCCTTTGATCGCCGCCATCATCTGGTCGTTGTCCTTGATTCCGCTCAGGAAATCCGAGTCCGTCGCGCCGGGTGCGACCCCGTTCACTCTGATGCCGCGCGGAGCGAGATCGGCGGCGAGCGACAGCGTGAAGGCGTTCTGCGCTGCCTTCGACATGGCATAGGCGATGACGGACGGGTAGGCGACCATCGACACCATCGATGATATGTTGATGATCGCGCCGTGATCGCTGATCGTCGGCACAAGTGCCTGTGTCAGGAAGAACGCGCCGCGGACATTTGTCGAGAAGATCGTGTCGAAATCATCCTCGGTCGTATGCTCCAGCGTTCGCTGGAGGCCCATCCCTGCATTGTTGACCAGGATGTCGATACACGGGCCGCTGGTCGCCACGAGCGACCGGATACCTGATGTGTCGCGCAAATCGGCATGCGCGCAGCGTGCGCTGCCGCCCGCTTCGGTGATGAGGTGGACGGTTTCCTCCGCCCGCTCCCGCCCGTTCGCATAATGGACGATCACATCGGCACCCGCTGCCGCCAGATGGCGAGCGATCGCGCGACCGATACCCCCGACGCACCCGTGACCAGCGCCGTCTTTCCTGCAAGGTCCGCCGCCATGATCATCCTCCCCGTGGTATTGATCGTTCAGGATCGTGGGCGCTGCGATCCGGTTGCGACATCTGCTTGTCCTGTAATGGATGCCGCTGGTTCGCGGTCGGTCCATCGGCAGCCATGTTGCCGTCGATCATGGACGTTTTGTCCCGTTCTCAACCGGCGTTCAGACCGTCGACAGGGCACGATCGAGTTCGTCCTTCGACAAATACGTACCGGCATATGCCTCGCGGGCCTTGCTCTCGCGTGCGGCGGCTTCCGGGGTCGGATCGATGACGTCCTCGACACGCAGCCGCTCTATGCGCGATTGCCAGGCCCCGATTTCCAGTTTCTCCACTTGGGCCGACAGATCGCACGACGACTGTGAATCATGGCGTTGCGCCCAGGCTTTCAAGGCAGGTGAGCGGTCGGTCATGCCGTAGATTGCCACCACCGGAAACTCGGTCGTCGAGGGCAGGTGTTGAACCTCGTGCAGACTGAAAAGGCTCGCGCTGCCAAAGCCGGGCATGGCGAGTGTATCCGGCGCATGAACTTCCTCGAACCACTTGCGGAAGGTGGCAAAATCGCTCTTGGGTTGGATCAAGGCCGTCAGTATCTCCGATCCACGTCGAAACCCGGCTTCGCGGGTCCATCCATGAGACAGATACTCCGGCTTGTAAAAGTAGTCGCGCAGTCCCGTGAAATCGCCGTCGCGCGAGATTTCCATTCTGGGCGTGCAGGCGTATTCGAGGTGGCCGTCCACGGACCGCCGCGCCGAGTTCCACTCGTAGATCGTGTGCGCCCACAAAGCTGGCGCGGTGGCTTTGCCGTCCAGGACCGGTTGCTCTTCGCCGATGCAAAATCGCTGCGTTGCGAGGGCACTGTCCAGACGCATCGCGTCGCGGATGTGGATGTTGGTGTACCAGTCGTCGAACTCGAACAATCGCCCCTCGACCGGGTTCTGATAGACTAGCAGGATGCTTTCCAAGGTATCGGCCACAACATCTCCTGTTGGTTCGTATGCTGCAAATGAATTACGCCTCGGGTGCACCGGGCAGGAATGGCGTGTAGGTGCCGATCGTCTGCCCGCCGTCCACGGCGAGTTCCGATCCACACATGTAGGAGGAATCGTCGCTGGCCAGGAACAGGCTGACCCGCGCCACCTCGATGGGTTCACCGATCCGCTGTATCGGCTGACCCGTGTAATATTTTCCGAGGTTTTCGACCGGCTCGTCCGTGATGTTGCCCATCGGCGTATTGATGCCGCCGGGATAGACCGAGTTGACGCGAACCCCCCGGTGGCCCAGTTCCAGTGCGGCGGTTTTGGTCAGCCCGCGAAGGGCCCATTTGCTGGATGTGTAAGCGGCGAGACCGTTCAGGCCGAAGAGGCCGGAGGACGAGACGATGTTGACGATCGAACCCTTGCCCTTTTCGATCATGACCGGTGCGACGGACTTCATGCCGAGCCACGGCCCGATCAGATTGATGGCTAGGACCTGTTCGAAAACGCCTTGCTCCAGGTCGAGCAGAGCCGCCGGCCGGTTGATGCCAGCGTTGTTTATGAGCACGTCGATGCCGCCCCACCGGGCTACGGTGTCGGTGACCACCGCCTGCCAATTGTCGGCATCCGATACGTCCAGCTTCGCAAAAACAGCGTTCGCGCCGATCGTGGCGGCCACGGATCGGCCTTCGTCGGTCACGTCGGCGACGACCACACGCGCGCCGTGTTCTGCAAAGAGACGAGCCGTTGCCTCTCCCTGACCGCGCGACGCCCCCGTGACGATGGCAACCCTGCCGTCCAACTTACCGCTCATGCAATGTCCTTTCCGACAGGCTTCCTTGCGGGCCTTGATTTCGGGATATCCGGGTTGTTCACCGATGAACCCGCTCGGCAGGGTCGAACGTGATTTCCAGGCTACCGATGGTGTGGAACAGCAGGCTTGGCTGATAGGACGTGTCGCTGCCGTCCACGATCTCGATATTGTGGAGCCGCTTGAGAAGTTGGCGGAACCCGATGACCAGTTCTTTCCGCGCGAGCATCTGGCCCAGGCACCGATGCACGCTGGGTGCGCCGAAGGCGATGTGCGTGCGCGCATTCTTGCGCCGTATGTCGAACCGGTCGGGGTCCTCGAAGCGCTTGGGGTCGCGGTTGCCGCCGTCGTAGCGCAGCAACAGGGTGGAACCGGCAGGTATGTCGGTGCCCGCCAAGGTCATATCCTCGCGTGCGATGCGCCACATCGACGACGCCGGAGTTTCGTAACGCAGGATTTCTTCCACCGCATTGTCGAAGAGCGAAGGATCGTCGATCAGCGCCTGCATCTGGTCGGGATGGCGGAGCAATTGCACCAGGCCGCTCATCAGCGTGTTGCGCGTGGTCTCGTTCCCCGCGACCGCGATCTCGAACGCCAGCGCCGCGGCCTCGATGTCATCGAACGGCTGGACGCCGTCGACCTGCACGCAGACGAGGTTGGAGATCAGGTCGTCCTGTGGTTCGACGCGCCGCGCTGCCACCGTTTCATGAAGATAGCGGCGAAAGTCGACGATATCGTGCGCTGCATGGATCTCGTCTTCCTTTGTTCCCGTTCGTCCCACGATCGTGACGACCGCGTCGGACCATTTCTTGACCTTGTCATATTTGTCCCGCGGCAGCCCGAGAATGTCCGCGATGATGTATGTCGGCAGCAGCACCGCAAATTCGTCAACGAAGTTGCACCGGCCCTTCTCGATGAACCCGTCGATCAGTGTGTCGGTCAAGGCTTCGATGACGGGCGTCAGGTGCGACACTCGGCCGGTGGCGAACACGGCGTTGACGAGCGAGCGATAGCGCGTGTGATCGGGCGCGTCGCTGCCCAGCAGCAGCGTGGCCCGCAGCGGCGCCTGCTCTAGGATTTCGGCCACCTCCGGATGGTTGTTACCCGCCACGAACAAATGGCCGAAGTCGTTGGAAAAGGCATCGGTACGCTTGGCGATCTGCTCGATGATGACCATGTCGGTGACGACGAAGATCGTGCGTCCGGCCGGATCTACAGTTCGCATGACCGGCGCATGCGTCCTGAATTCGGCCATAAGGGGGAAAGGATTGGCGAGTGTTTCGCGATCGTAGAAATCGGCTGAGGTCTGGGGCGGGTTCATCATCTATCCTTCGCTTGCGGGGACCGCGCGATCGTCATGTTCCCGCACGGGCGGGTAAAGACCGGGACGTACGGGGGCATGACCGGAAGAGACGTCGTCGCGTCCCCTGCGATGCTGTTTCGCTCGCTTCCATCATAACGATCGCCATCGATCGGCTCGAACGCATCCGCATTCGGCCGCGATGGCTGTGCGGCGACGTGGAAGACGTCGTCGGCGTGCGATGAATCCGGGTTTTGCGATAGCAGGGCAGTATGTCGGCGAAGACGTCGTGACGCGAAGTCCGATGATCGGTCGAGTGCCAACACAGCTTGGACAAAGCTGCCACGGATTGACTTGCCATGCGCGGGGCAAACCGACATCGAACCTCTCCAGTTCTTTTGCTCTGCCTGCGGTTACATGCTCATCAGCATTTTGCAGTGCTTCGTATAACGTCCGGTCTATGTGAGTTTGGCAAAGGTCGCGATCGATTTAATTGCCGCGACCGGCAATTCGATCGCAACGCGCTTGCTTTCGGCGATACCTCCGCTGTGTCGGTAAGGCAGCGGCCGCCGCTCCGCCGGTCGCTGGCTATCGGTGGTTCGTGTCCCGGCCGAATGCGTGTTCGAGCATCAGGCTGGCATCGTTGATCCACGTCTCCTGATCGAATGCGGTTCCGTTCTGCCCTGCCTCGAACATCGGCGCGCAGGCCATCGGACCGGTCGTCAGGCTCATGATGCTCAGGATGGCGGTGGGGATATTGAGATCATAGTGGTATCGTCCGTTTGCAACACAGCTTCGGATCATTCGCATCATGCGAACCACGGTCTTCTTCGCTGTTCTGCTTCTGAAATTTCCGATCAATACGGAATTCGGTCGGAGCGCCTCAATGACCATGATGCTGCCCGCTTCGTACAGAGGCGGATTGTAGTAGATCTCGACCAGGGCGCGTATGATCGGTCCCGCGGCGCCCTTCGTTGGATCGAACGACCGCTCGACTTCAGCCATTTTTTCGTCGGTATGGCGCGCAAGCACGTCACTGACCGCTGCCAGAAGCCCGTCCTTGTCGCCAAAATAATAACGGATCATGCTGGGTTGCGTGCCTGCGATTTTCGCGACTTCGCCCATCGTGATGTCGACGTGGCTTTTGATCCTGAGCAGCGCGAACGTCGCATCGAGCAAGGCGTTGCTGACACCTCCTGCCTCACTGTTCGGCGGCCTGCCGCGCTTGCTCGTCACGACCTCTCTCCTTCGTACGACGTTATAGGCTGATGTCCGGAACACGGCATCGGAAAGATATTTGCAATGATCGAGGTGCCGAGCGTCACCCCCACCAGCATGCGCGGTTTTTCGCCCGGGCACCGCGCAAGCATCGACTTATCCGACGCCGGCGGTGTCCGATCAGCGCCGCATCCCTGGATTGTTGCCAGTTCGCCTAGAACCATTAAAGTAGCACGCTAGCTTACGAAAAGGATTGGCGATGGACGCATTGCGGTCATGGGCGGAACGGCAGCCAAATAAACTCGCCGCAGCGATGGCGACCTCTTCGGAGCAACTTACATATGCCGAACTCGATCAGGAAGCGGATCGCGTTGCATGCATGCTCCAGGGCTTGGGAATCCCCGAAGGTGGCACCATTGCCTTGCTGCACGAAAACAATCTGCGAACGCTCAGCTTGTGGTGGGGCGCCCGTCGCGCCGGCCTGTACTATGTGCCGCTGGGTACCTCGCTACGCCCTGCCGATCTTGCCTTCATTGTAGAGGATTGCGCCGCATCCGCGGTTTTCGTCACCCGAGGGCTTGAGCAACAGGGGGTGGCATTGGCCGCCGAACTCGGCAATAATCAAGACACCCCGATTTATTGTGATGGTCCTTCTGCAGTGTTGAAGGACTTTTCCATCTTACTTGAGGGTTCATGCGTGAAACCTCGCCCTGCCGCTCTATTCGGCCGGGAGATGATCTATTCATCCGGTACAACCGGCCGGCCAAAGGGCATCCGACGCGACCTTTCGTCGGTGGAAAATGCTATGGTCTTGCCGGAATTGGAACGCCGGATGCGGCAGGTGTACCAGATCGACGAACGGACGATATACCTGTCTTTGGCGCCGCTGTATCACGCCACAGGCCGTTTTCTGAACCGTGCGATAGAGTCCGGCGGTAGCGTCGTGATCCTGCCGAAGTTCAATCCTCAGGACGCCCTGGCAACAATCGAGAGGTTCGCCGTCTCGCACACCCAATGGGTGCCCACCATGTTCAGCCGGTTGCTGGCGCTGCCGGAGGAGATACGTAGCCGATACGATCTTTCGAGCCACAAGGTCGCATTGCACGCGGCTGCGCCGTGCCCGATACCTGTCAAGCGAGCGATGATCGAATGGTGGGGTCTGATAGTAGACGAATATTATGGCGGGTCCGAGAATGCCGGAGTCACATTTATTTCCGCACGTGAATGGCTTGAACGACCCGGCTCGGTCGGACGATCGATTACCGGCAGGATACATATCCTGGCGGATGACGACACCTTTTCGGAACTCCCGGTCGGACAAACCGGCTTGATATATTTCGAAGGTGGTCTGAACTTCCAGTATACCACGGGGGGTGATACCCCATCGGTTCGCGGTGATCTGTCGACTTATGGAGATCTGGGTCATGTCGATGAAGATCAGTATTTATTCATCAGCGACCGGAGGAGCGATCTTATAATATCAGGCGGCGTCAATATTTATCCAAAAGAGGTAGAACTTGTAATCGAGACATATCCTTCGGTCAGGGAGGTCGCCGTGATTGGTGTTCCGGATCCGGAATTTGGACAGCAAGTCAAGGCTGTCGTCTGTATGGCCAACGACATTGAGGATAGGCCGTCCCTTGAAAGGGCATTGATGCAATTCTGTCGTGAAAATCTCTCGAGTATAAAGTGCCCTAAAGGCATCGTTTTCATCGACGAGCTTCCACGTAACGAAAACGGCAAGCTGCTGAAACGCACATTGCGCGACCGGTTCTCGGCCCCCTGAGGGTCTGCTCTGCCCGACAATTAATATGTTGCAACGAAAAATCTGCCCGATAAAGTACGCTAGATAACTATCGGCAAATTCAATGCCGTTCGGAGAGGCGGCATGATCAGCGCGCAATCAGAGATACCCCGTCTGACCAACCGAACCTGGTTGATGACCGTGCTCGTTGGGGTGTACGCCTCGAATTTCGTTGACCGAATGATCCTCAATGTCCTGCAACAGCCGATCAAGGCGGAGTTGCACTTGCAGGACTGGCAACTCGGCATGCTGAGCGGAACCACTTTCGCCTTCTTCTACGCCTTTCTCGGGCTGTACGTCGCGCGGGTTGCGGAACATGGCGATCGTACGAAGGTGGCTGCGGCCTGCATCTTGCTGTGGTCGGTCATGACAGCCATTTGCGGGTTCGCCACGCAATTCTTTCACCTGCTTTTGTTGCGAATCGGCGTGGCGGTTGGCGAGGCCGGTGCGACGCCGACCGGGCAAAGCCTGATTTCAGATTATTACGAACCGGAAAAGCGCGCCGGTGCGCTGGCGATTTTCCAATCGGGGAACACGCTGGGACACGTGTTGGGTGCCGTCCTGGGCGGCGTCGTCGGACAGGCGTGGGGCTGGCGCTGGGCCTTCATCATTGCGGGCGCGCCTGGGCTGATCCTT
Organism: Sphingomonas aliaeris; assembly: GCF_016743815.1. NCBI lineage: Bacteria > Pseudomonadati > Pseudomonadota > Alphaproteobacteria > Sphingomonadales > Sphingomonadaceae > Sphingomonas > Sphingomonas aliaeris. The sequence goes on from NZ_CP061035.1 coordinate 532,484, forward strand.
GCCGCGCTGATGCTGTTTACCATCCGGGAGCCGCGCCGCATGGCGGGCGCCCGCGAGCCGGTCCCCGATCTGAAAGTCGTCGCCAGCGCGCTGTTCGGCAAGCGGACCTTTCGCTGGATGGCACTCGGTACAGCGGCCACGCTCTTCGCCTCCTATTCGATTTCGAGCTTTATCTCCCCGCACTTGATGCGCTCCTACGGCGTCAGCCTGCAGACCGCCGGTCTGTTGGGGGGTGTGGGGGGCGGTTTGATGCTGGGCGTCGGGACCCTGATCGGCGGTTTTTCCGCACAAGCGCTCGCTCGCTCTGATCGTTCCTGGTTACTTCGTGTACCTGGAATCACGCTGTTGGCTGCAGGCCCACTCTGCGTGCTGACGTTTTCCGGGCTTGCGCTGGAAGTGACGATCACCGCGTTTTTGCTGATGAATTTATGCGTCGGCACATTCCAGGGGCCGGTGTTTGCCATCAATCACTCGCTCGTATCGGCACGGATGCGTGCCACGGCAAGTGCGATATTGCTTCTGTTGATCACGCTCGGCGGATTAGGTCTCGGGCCTTTGCTGATTGGCATCGCCAGTGATCGGTTGGCCTCGATGTCGTTTGGGGGCGAAAACTTCGCAACGGTTTGCGCCGGCGGTTCAAGTCCACTCGAAGCCTGCGCTCTCGCGTCCGCAGAAGGACTCAGGCTGGCATTGATCAGTTGCTGCCTCGTCTTCGCGTTCGCCGGGATTTGTTTTCTTCGCAGTACGCGCACCATTGCCGCCGATGTACTGGACTAACACCTTTCGAGGAAGATCAGATGGATATTGATGCGTTGCGAGTACCCACTTTGCACGAGGTGGTGACACAGCACGCTGCGCGCAATCCGAACGGAAATGCGATTCGGTTCGAAGGCGCAGTGCTTAGCTACGCAGCACTGGATCGCCTCGCCAATCGCTTGGCCAACACCCTGCGGCGGGAAGGGTTGGGCCTGAACGACCGACTTGTCTTCATCGGTCGAAATAGCGACGCGTTGCCCGTCATCGCGCTGGCCGCAAATAAGATCGGCGCCGTTCCCGTGCCGCTCAACTGGCGACTGGCAAAGGCGGAAGTCGTGGCCTTGATCAAGGACGCGGAAGCACGGATCATTTTCGTCGAACCGGAGTTCGAGGAGATGGTGGCGGACTTGGTGGCGCCGGCCCAAGGTTCCATGCGTATCGTGTCTGCGCGGTCGCTATTCGCCGCCGATAACAAGCTCGACCACCATGACACGCTGGCCGACCCGGTCACCGATCCGCTGGGGATCGCGGTACAGATCTACACCTCGGGCACGACCGGCATGCCAAAGGGCGTGATGCTGACCCATAGAGGTCTCCTGGGAATCAATGCTCTGCGCGCCGATCATCTGCCGTGGGATACCTGGAGCGAGAATGACGTGACCCTGGTTTCGGCACCGATTGGTCATGTCGGGGCCTATGGCATGCTCGTGCGCGCGCTGTTTTTTGGCGGCGCGGCTATAATTCAGGAGATTTTCGACGCGGATCAGGTGTTGGATGCCATAGAGCGGCACGGGGTGAGCAAGATTGCGCTGGTTCCCACGGCTATCAAAATTCTTGTCGAACATCCGCGGGCCGACAAGGTCGATTATCGGCGGATAGACACAATCATCTATGGCGCATCGCCGATCACGCAAAGTCTTTTGCGACAGGCAATCGACGTTTTCCAATGCCGGTTTGCCCAAAGCTATGGGATGAGCGAGACAAGCGGCCCTGTGGTGGCTCTTTCGCCCGAAGATCACGAGCCTCCGGAAAACCCTAGACTGATATCGGCAGGGCGTGCCTTGCCTGGTACGATTGTCCGGATTCTCGACGCAAGTGGGAACGAAGTGGCTTTAGGCGATGTGGGCGAGATATGTGTCCGGTCTATCGCCAATATGGCTGGTTACTGGAAAAACGCCGAAGCGACCGCGGCTGCCTTTGCCGAGAACGGCTTTTTACGGACCGGGGACGCGGGCTACATGGACGCCGATGGCTATGTTTACGTCTCTTCGCGCGTCAAGGACATGATCATTTCCGGAGCGGAAAATATCTATCCGATTGAAGTCGAAAACGCCATTGCAAGCCATCCCGATGTTGGTGAGGTCGCTGTGATAGGCGTTCCCGACGACTATTGGGGGAGGCGGTGAAAGCCATCGTCAGCCCAAAAGCAGGTCGTCACATCGAACCGGCGTCTATCATACAATGGACCCGCGATCGTATCGCCGGTTACAAGGCGCCGAAGTCTGTCGATGTTGTACAAAGCCTCCCGTGTAACGCCACAGGAAAGATCAACAAGCAGGAGCTCAGGAAGAATTACTGGCCATCGGCTGGGCGAGACATCAATTAGAGTTGAAGAGAATCGGTATCCAGAAGCTGGCTAGGTGTGTTGGGAATACCGGCGCGGCATATAGTCTTCTCTTGCCCATGATTGAAAGGACGGCTGCTGCAGTACTGGGTCGGAGTTTGCGCCGCGTAGCGCGGCATGATCCGAAAGGCATTGCACGGTACCGCATCCAGGGATGGGGAGATGTCGAGCGTCTAATCAGGTCCGACAAAAGCGATATGGACTTCGAGCCTCGTGCCGTCTGAAGCGAGACATAATCAGTTCGGATTTCCGCACGTATCGGTCAAAGTTCACGCAGGATCCGCCGGAGTTCAGCGATTGCGGTCCGGGCCAGTTATCGCAGAGGCGCGTCGCAGGTGAAAGGTATGCGGCTTTGCAGGATCGACCCGCATTGTAACCCGACCCCCTCGATGGCCACAGCTGCATAGTTTTCTGTTTGGCTGCTTGAAGGGCGGGCGCCGAGTACGCCATGTTTCAGGATAGGAGACGACAGTGTTTATCTGCCGTCCCGCATCGCTACTTTCGTTCTCTGAAGTTATCGCTGCTGGTCGGCAGCCTGATTAGAATTTCTGGCTGACCCCGAGCTTCACGGTTGCGCCAAGCGGGGACGCGGTAAACGGGTCGTAATTCTGGTCGAGTCTTGCAAACGGCGGATTTCTGTTAAAGACATTCTGACCGGTGATGGCCACGGTCGTTCCGCTGGGCAGATTTACGCGATACGTGACATCAATGGTTGGGAACGCCGCCAGATTTTTACCGCCGGTCACCGACGATCCGGCGAGATTCGCCGTGTTGGGCCCGAATATTGCAGCGCCGCGCTGATCCGTGTATTTTCCGATATAATTCAGCTGTAGGCGAAGTGCGTGAATCCCGCCCTCATATTGTAAAAACGCCTGACCCTTAAGCTTGGGTAGAGGGTAGGCCGTAGTCTGATAGTTGAGAAGCCCCGCGGCATCGAAGGCGGGCTGAACCACGATTCCTTCAACGGTCTGGTCCGCAATCTTGTACTCGAACGTATAAGAGCCGTTCGCACCGATCGTGGCATTACCTCCACCGACAGGAGTCTTGAACTGGGCTTGGAAATCGACCCCGGACGTCCGCACGTCTGCCGAATTGATAAGGAATGTGCGCAGGCGTTGAACATTGGCTACACCGCAGCCAGCAGCGCTGAACGTAAAGCGGGCCAGAAGGTTGGCGAAAGCCGGATTGCTACAGTTTGCGGTTCCAGACGCGCCGAACACGGCATTGACTATGCCTTGTACCGGTTCAGACTCGAGCGGCCCCTTGAAATCGTATCGCCAGTAATCGATGCTGGCGGTTAATCCGCCGGCGTCGACGATCACACCGCCGTTATATGTGGTCGCATTTTCCGGTTTGAGTTCAGGGTTGCCGACGACGTCGACCGCACGGAACGTCCCGTTGATGCCTTGAAGGGTCGTCAGTGTTCCCACCAGTGACTGGGAGGGCGGTGATCGGAAAGTCGTTCCTGCACCGCCGCGAAGCGAAAGCCAGTCGTTTATTTTGATTTTGATACGCGCCTGTGGATCCAGGGTGGAACCGATAACACCACGATAATCTTCGTAGCGTGCCGAAAGCTGAACGTTGATGAATGACGTGATCGGGAGCTGCAGTTCCACGAATCCCGCATAGACATCGCTTTGGCTGGCGCGATCGAAGTCCGATCCGATAAAACCGAGACCTCCGGTTTGTATCTGGCAGGTGGCAGCAGGATTCAAAATCCTCCCCGGACATGGGTATACGCCGAGGCTGCGTGTCGCACTGTATGCGATGCTGTAGGTGTTCTTGCGGTACTGCCCACCGACGGCAAAGCCGGTGTCGCCACCAGGCAGTTGCAGCCCGGATTTACCACTGATCACAGCATCGACGACGTAGAGCGCTGTGCGACTATGGGCCCGCGTAGGCCGATAGAAGTTCGCGATGGTCGCGCTATCATTGATCAGTCCAGCGCCCGGTGTGAGGTCGTAACCGGCAGGATTTCTAATGCCTGCGTAGTTGGCATTCGACACCCCGGTGATCGTGTTCCCTGGAATACCCGTCGAAAACGGATTGAAGAATGTGCAGCCGTTCTTACCAGCAAGCGCTGTGATCTGAGCCGGCGTTAGCACGGCACGCGATGCGGTGGTGGCATAGGCACAATTTGGTCCGCCAAAACCCGCCAAGGCATTCTGGAGTAAGTCGACAAAGTTGTCGTTGCCGTCGACCCATCGATCGTACTGCGAATATGTCCCGCCCAGATCCATGCTGATATGGGGGGCAAGGTCGTACGTCAGGCCGGCGGTCAACCGTACTGACTCGGACTCCCGTCCGGCCCGGGCGGACCCTCGGTCGTTGTCCGTCGCGAATAACGGATTTCCGCCGACGAGAAACGGGCGGAATAATACCGGAAGCGAAGTGGCAGGCGAAACAGGTAGGCCCGACGCATCGATGTTGCAGCCAGCCGATGCTCCATAGGTCGTGCAATAGTCGCGAAGCGCGGGAGAATAGGTCGGAATCACGTACATCCCCGAGCCCCCGCCCTGCGCGTTCGCGGAGGGCGCCTGGGTGGGCAAAACGCTGGGGGTGGTCGAATAGAGCGCTCGACTCCAACCGTAGAGCGCCGACAGGTTAAGCTTCAGGCTGTCTGTCAGGTCGAACTTCGCATCGAGATAAGCTTGGTACCTATTTTCCGGATTCACCAGATTTGTGTATAAACCATACTGTGTAGAGCAGCGATCCGTCGTCGAGCCGGTCAAACTGCGAAACCCGCCAAGCGACGTGCATCCGAGATCGGCGCGGTAGGCGGATCCGCCGGTTGGTCCGTTGAAATCGAAATTACCGGGGCTACCCCCTCCGGTATATCCGCCCTGTGGATTGTCGGCGTAAGGCCGTGTAGTGTAGTCGCGATCGATACTCTCTAGCGTAGAGCGGTGTTGATAGCCGAATGCCGCCAGGAACGTAAAACCGTCGCCACTGTGACCGAAGCTTATTGCGCCATCATAGTCGCCTGCGGACCCCCGGATATGTCGATAGGATCCAGACGCAAGAAAGCCTTCTTGCTCGCGCGTGATAAAATTGACCACGCCCCCGATGGCGTCCGAACCGTACGTCGCCGCAGCGCCGTCCTTCAGAATCTCGATCCGGCCGATCGCACCCGACGGCAGTAAGTTTACGTCGACGGCTGGTATGTTCAATCCAGCATTCACCAGACGCTTTCCGTTCAGCAAAACGAGCGTTCGTGCGGGCCCCAAACCGCGAAGATTGATATTTGCGACACCCTCCGCACCGTTGGCGCGTGAGTCTCCTTGATTGGATTCGCCGACGACTCCGCTCGATACGGAAAGATTCTTTATGAGGTCGAGGGCGGACGGCGATCCCTGGTTCTGCAATTCGCGTGCGCCGATCACATCCACTGGCACTGCGGAATCCTCTCTGGACCCGCGAATCAACGAACCGGTTACGATAATGTTTTCCGTACCGGAGTCAGCCGTATCGGGCAGTGGCTCCGGATCGACAGGTAGCTGGCCGGCGATCTGGCTATCAGCGTTCACGGCCGGCTGTGAATTCTGTGATCCCGGCCCGGGGGTGCCGATTTGCGCCGATGCGGACGAATGCCAACCGATAACCCATACAGCCGCACTTGTGCATAACAGTGTCCGCACCATCATCATCCATCCCCTATCGCCATACTCTGCTGCAACTCGAGCGACTTGCCGCGTCTTATTAGATCGCCAGGCAATAGTGTGCCTGCTTACCTGTTTTGTCAATTCGGCGTATCTTTTGGCGAGCGAGCGTTCGCTCCAGCGTCCGTCTAGACATCATACCGACTTGGGACCCGGAGCAGTGCTCCGGTCGAAAAATAGGGCTCGCATAGACATTTGGCACGCAAGTGCGTGAGGACGGTGCGGCAGGTCGATGCGCCGGCGCACGCCGATACCAACTCAAGGGGGGCTGCCATGGAGAGCAGACTATGGCGCACCAATTAGTGCTGTGGAGGTGGGGCTGGCGCGGTCGACCGATGCGCCGCCATCGGGTTGTCTACGATCCCGATCACGTCCCAAAAGTTGCCACCGCGCCGGACGGTTTGGGCCCGAATAGTTTCGGCTTCACGCCCGAGGCTGTCTAGCTGTTCGCATCTAAGCCTCGTCAGGAAGCGTCTCAACGCCCTTGACAACTAGTAACCCTGCGTATCATACACGGCTCGATCGGTAACAGCCGGTGGAACGGGGAGAGAGATGGTGCAGAGTGCACGTTCGTTGTATCTGACAGGTATAGCATCGCTGGTTTGGGCGATGCCGGCTTTGGCGCAAACCCAGACCTCCGCCGATCCCGCAGAGCCCGCGGCCGGGCAAATCGCCGGATCCCCCACCGTACAGGCTGATGCGCCCGCAGCAGCCGAGACATCAGACAGCAACCTCAGCGAGATCGTCGTAACCGCGCAAAAAAGGTCTGAAAGGCTACAGCGCGTACCTATCGCGGTTACCGCGATCAGCAGCACGGTGCTGACCCAGGCGGGGCTCGGCCTGTCAGAGGATCTGCCAAGACTGACGCCGGGTTTGACGGTCAACCGGAACGCGAATTTCGTAGGCCTGTTTCTGCGAGGCGTGGGCACGCAATTTGCGAATCCTGGCCTCGAATCCAGTGTCGCTACCTATCAGGACGACACGTATATGCCCCGCACCGCGACGGCGGCGTTCGCGTTCAACGACATCGAGCGGATCGAGGTTCTGAAGGGCCCGCAGGGGACATTGTACGGCCGTAATGCGGCTGCCGGTGCTGTGCGCATCATCACCAACGATCCGAAAATGGGCTTGTGGGAGGGGAATGCCTCCGTTCAATATGGCCGGTACAATCGGACCGGTGCGGATGCGGTCATCAATGCGCCGATCGGCGATTCCGTCGCCTTGCGCATCTCCGCAATGTACGATGCCAATGACGGATACGTCACGAGCATCAATCCGACGACGCCAAGGTTGCAAAGTCGCAACGTATGGCACGTCAACGGGAAATTGCTCTGGAACGCTACCGACAATCTATCGATCAAATTGTCCGGAGATATTGGTCGCAAATTCGATCATGAAGGCCAAGCCTTCATCAGCATCGATTCCACATGCCCCGGACTGATTGCAGCATGCCTGGGGGGCAGAGGTGGCAACGGGACGCTGGTTTCCGGGCAGGACGGGCCAGCGCGGGGCGATTTCCCTGGTTCGAAGTTCGACACGCGTGATGCCGGCGCAGCGTTGCGGGCCGATCTGACGACCGGGATCGGTACGGTGTCGTCGATCACCACCTATCGCTATTATAAATTCACCGGCCTGGCGGATCTGGATACTGCCAATATTCCTTTTCAGCATGCACTTACCGACGGCGAAAACACCAAATCCTATTCGCAGGAATTCCAGCTCGTCTCGGACAACACGAAAAAGCTGAAATACGTATTCGGGTTGTTTTACTACAAAGAGAAATCAGGAAGCAATTTCAGCGTCTCCGGTATCGCGATCAACCAGCAACTGGGTGGACCGTTTACGGCGGTCAACGGAAACGTTCGTACTCAGCCCCGACTGAACGCCCTGAGCGACTTCGATATCGAATCCTATGCGCCTTATGGAGAGGCCACCTACGATTTCCTCGATTGGTTGGGGCTGACGGTGGGCCTTCGTTATACCAGCGAACGCAAGACCCAGAACTCTCAGGACCTGCGGATCATCATTCCGCAGGCCGGAGTAAACGTTTCGGCATTCGGCACGCCCTTCGGACCGCGCGAAGCGAAGTTCGACAAGCTCACGCCGAGAGTTAGCATCAACGTAAAGCCCTCGCGCGATCTGCTTTTCTACGCCAGCTTCAGCCGCGGATTCAAATCCGGCGGTATCAATTCGCCCGATTTCGCCCGTTCGCCAATCATATTGCCCGAAGTGCTCGACAGCTACGAGCTGGGCGCGAAAACGGAATTCGGCAACGTCCGTCTGAACGGATCCGCTTTCTATTATGATTACAGCAATTTGCAGGTGACTATAACAAGTGCGCAATGTGGTGGTTCATGCGTTTTCAACGCGGCGAATGCGACGATCAAGGGGGTGGAAGCCGATACGGAATGGGCACCGACCAGCGCGCTGAATCTCGGTGCCGGATTCAGCTACCTCGACACCAAGTTCAAGAACTTCGCGGCTGGCCAGTCATTCGTACCTGCCTCGGGCACGGCAGCGTGCACGGCAGCGACCGCGACGCCGAATCCCGCGGATGACGGGGCATGCCTGGGCTATTCGCTTATCACCAAGGACCAGAGCGGCAGGCCGTTGCCCCAGGCGCCCAAGCTGACGACCTATGTGCGCGGCAGTTACACGGCCGAGTTGCCGAACGGTGCCAAGTTGCGCTTCAACGCATTGTGGAACCATACGGGCAGGTACTTCTATGGTCCTGATGCGACCTTCGGCATCGAGCCGTCGAAAGACCTGGTATCCGGGGCGATCACTTTTATCACCGCTGACGATTTCTCGCTCAGCGTCTTCGGCGACAATCTTCTGGACGACAAGTACAACACCCAGTTTGCACGGCAACAGACCGGCGGCTGGACCGTCCCGGGCATGCCGCGCACCTGGGGCGTGAAGCTCGCAAAGAAGTTCTAAAAGGGGGGAAGGGGTGCGGTCGCGAGAGTGACTGCACCCCCTTTTTTGAAAGCCCGGTCGTCGCGGGGATCAGCCGTTTACGCGTGTCGACATTCGCCACGCGAACGAGAGGTCGGGACGATCTTGTCGTCCACTGCCCGGAACTTGCCATATTCGGGCGTGTTATCGAGCACTAAAATCGGCGCGCGAGCCGGCGTCCTCACGGCGGCGGTGGAACTCGGCTACAACCGCCGAATACGCCTGCCCATGACAGAAAAAGTCTTCTTTGGGGACGTCACCGGGTCGGCGTTTATCATACTGCTATCGGCGTAGCGCATGACGATGAAGAAGTCGGTCAGAGGGCTGGCGAGCGGCAATCGGTCATGATGTCTCCGCCCGTTCAGTTCGCGCCGAGGCGAACCGGCGCAGAGTGTCGCCGATGCCGTCCGTTCGCCACGCGTTCAGAAAGTTGTTGAGGATCTGCAACTGCGCGCGCGCCAGAAAGTGATCGCGGATGATCGGATCCCTGCGGTCCGCCGCCTGCGCATATTCGGGGCAATGCTGGGCGATGACCGTTGGCGCATCGATAATCCAGGCCAGCCCAAGAAGCGCGGTGGACAATTGCACCAGATCGTCGAGCCGCGCGACATCGATCGCCGGACCGCCGGTCGATCGATAGGTATCGACCAGCAGGTGCAGGAGTTCAGCCCGGTGAAGATTGACGAAGTCGATCTCGGCCGAACAGACCATCCCGAAAAAGGCTTGGGCCAAGTTCATCTGGCCGACGCTGCCCCAGTCGAGCAATCCTGCCTTGAGACCATCCCCATCCTGCCGGAACCAGGCATTATCGATGTTCATGTTCCAGTGGCAGAGCGCGACGTAGTCCCGGTCGCGCGCGAGTTCGTCCCGGATTGCGTCTTCCAGCCCTATCGCGATTTCGGCCTCCTGGGCGAGGCGGTCGAGGAATGCGGGATCGCCGAGCCCGTCCTGCAGCAGGGTCGGGTTGCGTCGCGCGAATTCGCGCAGCGCCGCGATCTTGCCCGGCAAAGCATCGCGGCCGAACGGGATGCGGCTGCCATGATCCTCGGTCGGTACATAGGGAAAGTTCTTCTCCAGATCGCCTAGCGCGCCCGCTTTGTGCCGCCCCGCGAGCGTGCCCATCGCGCGCGCCAGTTCCCGGTAATATGGCAGCGGATCGTCGAGTTCGTAATCAAGGCATTTGTCGAGCGCGGACTCGATATCGCCTTCGCCAAACGCGATACGCTCAGTGATCAGCAATCCGGCGGGGATCGCCGCATCATAATCCGCGAAATAGCATTTCGCGACGTCGATCGGAAAATTCTCGCGTCGCGACAGCAGCGCGAAATGCACTTCGGGTGCCATGATGGGCGTGAAGAGTTCGCGTAGGGGATCGCCGAAATCGCGTGGGAACTTCACGAACAGGTGCTGGTGAAGGCTTGCGTCGCTGCGCGTATATTCCACGTCGAGAAGCAGTTTCCGGCCCATGCCGCCACCAAAGAATTCGGTCGCGGCATTTATGGCGGCGACCGCATTGTCGTGCGCCAGTGCTCCGCTTGCGTGGAACGCGGTGGTCAGGAAAGCTGGTCCCCCGTCCAGCAAGGCGGCAATCGACGTCGGGAAATCAACGCCGAGTTCGCGCCCTGTGGCGAGCCTTGGTGGCTCGCTCTCGATGGAATCATCCATCGGTGATGTCGATCGATCGCCCTCCGGCCGCCGCCGAGGCTTCAATCGCCGCGATCATGCGGTGACGTGCGACCGCCGCATCGAAGGAAGGCGCGAGACGCGATCCGGTCGCGATGTCGTTCGCAAGCTGGCGGTAGCTGCGATAGACATTGCCGATAACGGCGGGCAGATCTGCATCGCCGCTATACTTTGCCGGAACCGAAAGCGGTGCGAGTGCTTCTCCCGATCGTGCGCCGCTGATCTGCAGGTCGGCGAGCTGTGCATGCCCCACGGGTCCACTGATCTGCAGGTCTCCGGCGGTGCCGTTGATCTCGAGCAGAAAACCCGTCCCGGCGGGCATCCCACCGCGATAATGGACCGACAGCAAGGCGCCGCCCTTCAGCACGCCGTGCAGCATGATCTGGTCCGGTGCCGTCAGTGGCACGGTGCGGTTCTCGCCCAGCACGAGCTGCTCGGTACGGCGATTGCCCAGTCGTGCGCTGACCTGGACCAGATCGCCAAGGATCTGCGCAACGCCGTCCAACGTGTGGCCGAGCGGGATCGTCAGCATCGTCGCGCCGTTCGTCACGTCGGCGTTATAGGCGTCCGCCGGTGGGACGACCGGACCCCAGACGCCGCCATTGCCGATCAGCGTGGCGGATAGCACCTCCCCGACATAACCGTCGGCGATCAGATCGCGGGCATAGGCCAGTTCGGGCGCGAACCGCGCCTGCATGCCGCATGTTGCGACGACACCGGCTGCTCTCGCCGCGTCCGCCATCTCGATCGCTTCGTCCAATCCGTTGCCGAGCGGCCATTCGCAATAGACGTGTTTCCCGGCGGCCAGTGCCGTGCGGACCAAGGCGAGATGGGCCGGCACCTTGACGGTGACCGCAACCAGATCGACCGCGTCGCACGCGCACAGATCCTCAACCGAGGCGAAATGTCGCGGAATGTCGTAATGCTCGGCGGCCGCGCGCGCGCTTTCGATGCGGGTCGTGGAGACCGCTTCGATGCGATACTGATCGGGCAACAGTCGCAGGGCCGGGACATGTGCGATGGCGCCCCAGCTACGATCCGGTTGAATTCCAATGATGCCGACGCCGATTGCCTTGGCCATACGCTCTCCGTTCTACACTGTTGAAGCGCACATCGCGCTGATGTAGTATGCTGGCTAACTTAATGCAAAAGGTTGGAGTGGATGGCAAGGATATTGGTCGTCGGCGGCGCCGGCGGGGTCGGTTCGGCCGTCGTAAGACAGCGCATCGCCGCTGGTGATGCGGTTTCTGCGACGGTGTTGAACGATGCCGAGGCTTCGAAAGTAGCAGCGGTGCACGGCACCTCTGTCGCAACGCATCGCCTAGATCTGTCGCATCCTGATTCGGTGGTGGCCGGGCTTCAGCCGGCGTTGGCGTCGGGGATCGACGCCATCGTGGTGTGCGTGGCCGTCTCACCGTACGGCCCGTCGGAAACGACGCCGCTCGATGTTTACCGCCGAACGATGGACATCAACCTGCTGTCGGCGGCAGCAATCTACCAGGCGGCGATGCCGGCTTTGCGCGCTAGTCAGGGGCGGCTTGTCTACATCACGTCGATGGCAGGCAAGGCGGCTATGCCGTTCATCGGCCCTTACGCCGCATCCAAGTTCGCGCTGGAGGGGCTTGGCGACGTGATGCGCCGGGAGGCTGCGCCGCAGGGCGTGAAGATCAGCATGATCGAGCCGGGCGGTATCAAGACGCCGATGATGGAAGAGCAACTCGCTTCGATCGATAGTCGGATCGCCGGTTTGTCGGCGGAGGAATCGGAGCGCTACGGCGCGCTGTACCGCCAGTTCAAGATGTTGTCGGCCGAGGCTTATGTGCAAGGCGCGTCGAGCGCGGATGAGGTAGCGGAATCGGTGGGTGCCGCGCTCGACGATGCGCAGCCGAAAGCGCGGTATATCGTCGGTGCGGGCGCGGAGCAGTTGATCGGCATGGCGCGGACGCTGAGCGATGCGGAACTGGATGGTGCCTTTGCCCAGATGTACGCCGCGGTAGACGCATGATCCTATGCCAAGACGCCCGGCGTCGCTGATGGGTCGGGCGAGCGCGAGACGATGGATCGGGAGCAACCGGTGCCGCAGATAATGCTCCCGATACCATCGATCGCGGTCGGCCGGTCTGCGGTCGTCGATGTTGACGGGACCCAGATACTGTTATGCCGGACCGCCGCCGGACTACATGCCACGCGGGGCACATGCCCGCACCAGAACAAGTCGCTGGAGGGCGCGCGGGTACGCGGCGTACTGGTGATGTGCCCGTGGCATGGGGCCATGTTCGATCTGGATACCGGGACGTCGCGGTCACCGCAACTCACGGATCGACCGTTAAGAATCTATCGGTGCGTCGAGCAGGACGGCGAGGTGATGATCGACCTCGACTGAGCGGCTATCGCCGCGCCGCTTCTATCATAGTACGTACGATGGCCGGCACGCGGGCGAGCGATGCGTCCGACAGTCCGTAGCGGGGAAGTGGGATGCCAAACAGCCGCCGCCGCCCAGAGTCGGTGCGGAACAGGTATGTCACGGTCTGGATAAGGCTGCCGATCTGGCTGCCGAAATGGATCAGCCCGTCCTGACCGACAAAGCGTCCGCCACGCGCCTCGCCGAGACGCCGAACCTCGGCCGTATTCTTTTCCCAAAGGCGGCGGCAGACGGCGATCACGCCGAATGCGCGTCCGTCCAAAATCGCTGCGGCGTCAGATTCCATGAAAGACCGCACCGGCACCGCCGGCATTCCGCCCCATGTGTTGCTAAAGAGAAAAACGAGATCATAATCTCCGGTGATCGCCTCCGGTGGATCGTAGCGCATGGCGAAGGTCTTGCCTTGCTGCGCCGCATCCGCCCAGAATTTCGCGGCAGCGATATCGAAGGGGCGGTGCGGGGCCTCGCCCGGTTCCGCGAAATCGATCGCACAGAGTGTCGGCGTCACCCCAAGGGAGCGGCAAGCGCTCACCGCCGCCTCTGCCGCGCGCTTCGCTTCACCGGTGAAGCTGTAATAGAGCAAAAGACAATTCATGGTTGCAACACCTGCATCATGGTTGGGCGGAGTACGAACAGGGAGGAGCAAAATCTCCGGCTGTCGTTTCTCTGCGCGCGTGTCCAGCACCGACCGAAACCGCGCGGACTGTGAGCCGCTGCATAGGGGCGATCGTCACTTTCGGATCGGATGCAGGCGATGTGTCAATTTCCAATCCACCCAATCCTGTCAGCAGCGCCCAACAATAAACGTGCGCTTGCGTACTAGATACAGGTTCATTATGTCAATGTCGCAACGTTGGAATCGTGCGGTAAGCGCATGGGAACCGGTGAGCTGCAAACGCCTCGAAGCGTAGCCTTGCGAAGGAGAGAGAGTGTGAAGATCGACGTTACCGCGATTCAGAAGGGTGCCGTCACATCGGTCAGCCCGCTCTACTCGGACCTGCTGAAAACGGATACGCGTGTGCCGCACCCCGCGTTCGCCGCCACCGGCGAGTTCATCGTCGACGGCGGCCCCGTGCCGCGCAGCCGCTACATCGATCGCGCGTTCGCCAAACTCGAGATGGATCACCTTTGGATGAAGACCTGGCAGGTCGTCGGACGCGAGGAGGATATTCCCGAGATCGGCGATCGCTTCGTCTACAACGTCGGCAACAAATCGTTCATCATCGTTCGAACGGCTGAAAACAGCGTCAAAGCGCTGTACAACAGCTGCCTGCATCGCGGCACCCGCCTATGTGCCGGCGAGGGCGCAGGCCCGGTCATCCGCTGTCCGTTTCACGGTTGGACGTGGAACGCCGATGGCAGCATCAAGGAGTTGCCGGGCCGCTGGGACTTCCCGGAGGTGACGGACGAGAAATTCCGTCTGCCAGAGGCGCAATGCGCGGTCTGGGGAGGCAACATCTTCATCAATCCCGATCTCAACGCGGGCCCACTGGAGCCGGCACTCGGCATCCTGGTCGATCACTTCAAGGATTACGAGTTCGCCGACCGATGGACCGCGGTCCATGTGCGCAAGAAGGTGCGCGGCAATTGGAAGCTTGCGGCCGAAGCATTCCTGGAAGGCTGGCATCTGAGCGAAACGCACAGCCAGGCGCAGTCTTTCAACGGCGACAGCAACTCGCAATACGACATCTGGGAGGATGACGACGCCCAAATCAGCCGTTCGATCACACCATCGGGCGTGCCGAGCCCGGAACTGGGCGAGGATGCGTCCGTACGTCAGGCGGTGATCGACCTTATCCACGCGGTCACGCCTCCGGGCATGGAACTGCCCAACTTCGAGCAGGTGGAAACGATCGACCGCGCTTATGGCGCAGAGCATCGTCGCCGCGTGTTGAACGCGATGACGGGGCGAGACAGCTCCGACGCGTCCGACGCCTGGATGCTCGATGCTGCGCAATATTACATGTTTCCCAACTTCTTCCCGTGGCTGGGGGAGGGCGCGCCGCTCTGGTATCAGTTCATGCCTTATGGCGATGATCCGGCCGAATGCATCTTCGAAGTGCGATTCCTTCTGCCGATGCCAGCGAACGGAGAAAGGCCGCCCAAGTCTCCGGTCGTCGAAATTGACTTCGACGAGACGTTCCGCAGCCAGAATGCGGGCTTCGGCCTGTTCGACGAGGTATTCGACCAGGATATGTCGAACGTGCCCCTGATCCAGAAGGGTTGCGAAACCGGATCGCCCGACAGCAAGTACGTATATTTCGGCACCTATCAGGAGTGCCGCTTGAAGGCACTTCATGCCCGTTTGGCAAAGATGGTCGGCGTTTGACATAAGGATACGCTGGCGCTGCATGATCCGGCCAATCGTGCAGCGCCACTGTTGCCTGTGCCGGCGGCGACTGCGCCACGACCCATCTATTCTCGCGATCGTCATTCGTTCTGCACGAAGGCGCTGAGGGATTGGCTGCGTTGAGCGTTCACGAATCGCCGCGCATGCTGCCCCGCCATCAATCGAGCGCCGAAGCCGACTATCCCGGCGCGGCATCTTGTCTTCCACGTAAGCACGGTATTGGCCGTCTCACCGAAAGCTTGCGCTGGACAACGCTACAGACGGCCTTGCAAATATAGTACGTAGGCGTATCATATCGGTGTCATTGAAAGCACCCGGATTGCCGGGGCAGGCGGAGAGCGAGCATGGCGGACTTCGATGTAATCATAGTGGGCGGTGGCGGCGCAGGGCTGTCGGCGGCCATCGAGGCGACGGAGGCCGGCGCGTCCTGCATCGTGCTGGAGGCGGATACCAAGTTGGGCGGCGCGACTGCGCTGTCGGCAGGCGTGTTCTACGCCGCCAATACCTCGGTGCAACGCGAGGCGGGAATCGCCGATGATACCGCTGACGCGATGTTCGAATATGTCATGGCGGTCAATCAATGGGCGGTAAAACCTGACATCTTTCGCATCATTTGCGATGAGAGCGGGCCGACGATTGAGTGGTTGCGCGGGCTGGGCACGCGCTTCCCGCCCCAATTCCTCGTCAAGTCGGGCGTCGAGAGCGTTGCGCGCGGGCATTCGAGCGAGGGCGCGGGCGGCGGCATCGCCGATGCGCTGATCAACAAGGCCGGCGCACTCGGTATCGAAACTGCGCTGGACACGCGGGTCGAGCGCCTGCTGGTCGAGGACGGTCGCGTCGTCGGCGTGCGGGCGGGGGGCATGGACCTGCGCGCACCGGTGATCATCGTCACCACCGGTGGCTTTGGCAACAGCGCGACGATGCGAGAGAAGCACTTCCCGAGTGCGGCACAGCATGGCGAATGGACCTGGGCGGTGCATGATCCCGCTCCGTTCATCCTGGGCGATGGACTTACGATGGGCGAGCAGGTCGGGGCCGCGATCGTCGGTCACGACACCGGGCTGGTGCTGCCGACATCGGGTGTCGGCAAATTTGTCGAGGCATTTCTGCCCCCTTGGGTGATGCTGGTCAATGAAGAGGGGCGGCGCTTCGTCCCGGAGGTCGCGGCTTATACGATCTGCGGCTATCTGATCAACGAACAGACCAATGCGCATGCCTATGCCATTTTCGACGAACCGACGCTGATCGAGGCGAGCAACGACGTCAGCTACCTCGATCCCTACAATTCCGGGCTGGCGACACCGACCTGGGAAGAACGCACGATCCGCTCGCGGCTCACCGAAGGAAAGGTGTTCAGCGCGCCAGCTCTGGAGGCATTGGGCGAGCAATGTGGCGTCGACGGCGTGGCTCTCGCCGAGACCGCGCGGCGTTACAACGAAGACATCGCCGAGGGCATTGATCGGCAATACTTCAAGAAGGCCAAGAAGTTGTTCCCCGTGGCCAACGCCCCTTTCTATGCGGTCGAAGTGCGCGCGGCGATTATCGGCGTGACCGGTGCCGGGCTGGACGTGGATCGCGAATGCAGGGTGCTCGACGGAGAGGGGCGGACCATTCCCGGCTTGTACGCTGCGGGCGAGGTGCTGGGTGTCATTCACGGACGGCGCTACGCCGGCGGTGGGCTCAGCATCGGGCCGGCGGTCATCCTGGGACGCAAGGCGGGGCAGAATGCGGCGATCGCCGCGCGCCAGGCCGCGTTGATCGACGCTTGAGCGGCGGTTTCGCCAGCGTCGATGTCGCGGACGGCATTGCCACGGTAACGCTGCGACGGGCTGAACGGCGCAACGCGCTGCATCCGGCCGCGCATCACGAACTGGCGGAACATTGGGATCGGTTGGCGGCCGATCCTACGCTGCGCGTGGTTATTTTGACGGGTGAGGGGCCGGTATTCTGTGCCGGTTACGATCTGCTCGACAATCTTGATACGGGGGTGATGGACCTCCCCGCCAGCGGTTTCGGCGGTTTGACGCGACGCACGGATTTTCCGGTCCCGCTGATCGCCGCGGTCAATGGCCCGGCGATGGGCGGCGGGTTCGAAATGGCACTGGCCTGCGACCTGATCGTGGCGAGCGACACCGCGCGGTTCGCGCTTCCCGAACCGAAAGTCGGCTGGGCTGCGCTTGGCGGCGGCATACAGCGGCTCCCGCGCGCAATCGGTATCAAGCAGGCGATGGGCATGATCCTGACGGGGCGTACCATCGACGCGGAAGAGGCGCTTGCGCTTGGTCTGATCAACGATGTGGCACCCGCCGAACTTCTCATCGACGCGGCGCGGCGTTGGGCCGGGCAGATCGTCGCCTGCGCGCCGATCGCAGTGCGATGCAGCAAGCAGGCGGCGTATGCGGGGCTCGATATGCCGCTCGCGGCGGCGCTCGATCCCGCGAATCATCCGCTCGCATCCGCAGTGTTGGCCAGCGATGATGCTGAGGAGGGGAAGCGCGCGTTCGCAGATCGCCGTCCTCCTCGATGGAGAAATCAGTGACCCAAAAGACGCAAACAAGGTTTGCTGGCGTACTAAATTTGTGCGAGATATATATGGAATCGCCGACGGCGTAAGCAGCAACAATCTAGCCGCGATCTGATCTGGCGCAGCGGATGATGGGTGTGTGCTTACGTCGATGAAGATCAGATCCACGCGGTGCGGAATGCTTCCCGAGCCTTCGCACCGACGCCGACGAACGAGAGGAATGAGAATGAGTCTGTTGGAAGGTCGCGTCGCGATCGTTACTGGTGCCGGACGCGGTCTGGGCCGCGCGCACGCGCTGAAGCTCGCGGAACATGGCGCGAAGTTGGTGATCAACGATCTTGGGTCGTCCTCGTCGGGTGAAGGTGTCGATCAGACTCCGGCGCAGGAGGTTGTCGCTGCGATCGAGGCGATGGGGGGGCAGGCGGTCGTCAACACGTCCGACGTCTCGAACTGGAATGCTGCGCAGGAGATGGTGCAGCAGGCCGTCGACACGTTCGGTCGGCTCGACGTGCTGGTCAATAATGCCGGCATCCTGCGCGATCGCATGCTCGTCAACATGACCGAAGACGAATGGGATACCGTGGTGAAGGTGCATCTGAAGGGCACGTTCGCACCGATCCACCACGCCGCCAATTACTGGCGGCTGGAATCGAAGGCGGGACGGCCGGTCGATGCGCGCATCATCAACACTACGTCGCACTCCGCGCTGTTCGCCAACATCGGTCAGGCGAACTACGCTTCGGCAAAGGGCGGGATCGCCACGCTGACGCAGCTCGCCGCACGCGAACTGGGACGGATCGGCGTCACGGTCAACGCAATCGCACCACGCGCCGAAACGCGCATGACCGCCGGCCTTAGCGAAGGCCAGAGCGAAGAACGCATGGCGCGGCGCGACCCGGAATGGATCGCGGCGATGGTCGCCTGGCTCGCCAGCCCGGAATCGAAAAGCATCTCCGGCCGGATTTTCGAAACCTGGGGCTATGGTTATTCGGTGATCGAAAGCTGGCAGCATGGGCCGCAGATGGAAGCGAGCCGGGACCCGACCGAAATCGGCGAGGGCGTGAAGCGCATCGCAGGGTTCGCGCGCCCCAATGCCGGGATCGATCGCAACACTTGGCTCAACCCGTAAGAACTGGGGACGAAAATGGCTACCGAAGTATTGCTGCCCAAACTGGGCTTCTCGATGAACGAGGGTGAACTTGTCGAGTGGATGGTGGCGGACGGCGCGCAAGTAACCGCCGGCGAACCCCTGTTCGCGCTGGAGAGCGATAAATCGACCAACGAGGTCGAAGCGCCCGCCTCCGGCACGCTGAAAATCCTCAAGCAGGCGGGCGAGACATATGAAGTCGGTACGGTCATCGGCGAGATCGGGTGATGCGTGATGTCCCGTCGATCCTGGCAGGACTGGCCCCGATCCCGGATGCCGACTTCGCCGAATTCGGCGACGTCGAGGTCGCAGCCCTGTCGAAGATCCAGCAGCTGACCGGCGCGTTCCTCGGGCGTAACTGGGTCACGATTCCCCATGTCACGCATCATGACGAGGTCGACGTCACCGAAGTCGAAGCGCGCCGTATCGCCTGGAATGCCGCCAATCCGTCATCCAAAGTCACGCCGGTCGCATTGGTCGTGTGTGGCATGGCACGCGCGCTCGCCGAACATCCCAAGTTCAACAGTTCGCTAGGCGCCGACGGCAAGACCATCGTGCAGAAGCGCTATATCAATATCGGCGTGGCGGTGGATACGCCCAAGGGGCTGCTGGTGCCCGTGCTGAAGGGCGTCGATGGCAAGTCTCTGGTGGAAATTGCGGGAGAACTGGCTGCCACGGCAGAGAAGGCCCGCAACCGGGGATTGCCTATGTCGGAGATGTCGGGGGGTAGCATGACGCTGTCGTCGCTTGGCCATATCGGCGGCACGGCCTTCACGCCGATCATCAACGCGCCGGAAGTTGCGGTGTTGGGTGCACTGGCAATCCAGCAGCGGCCTGGCCCGGGGATCGACGGCGGAATAGAATGGCGTAAGATGCTACCGCTGTCGCTCAGCTACGACCACCGCGTCATCAACGGCGCGGACGCCGCACGTTTCGTCCGGTCGGTGGGCGCGGCGATGGCCAATCCCGCGCTGTTCGGATGAGCGAGATGGTCACGAAACGCGCCCGGTCCACTGCGCCGGCGCTGGACCTGACCAACCTGATGCTACCCGGAGATTATCCCAGCCATCACGCCGCGCGTGCGCCGGGAGCGCTGGCGATCGTCTGCGGTTCTCGACGCTGGACCTATGCCGAACTCGACCGGGCCTGCGACGCTTTCGTGACGGTGCTGCGCGACTATGGCATCGGTCCCGGCGACCGGATCGCTTATCACGGCAAGAACAGCGACCTGTATTTCCCGGTGTTGTTCGGGGCGATGCGTGCCGGCGTGGTGCTGGTACCCGTTAATTGGCGCAATACGGCGATCGAGACCCGTCACGTCCTCGACGATAGCGGATCGAAGCTGATTATCGTCGACGCCGAATTTGTGTCGATCGTCCAGGCGGCGAGCGAGGCTGTGCCGATTCTGCTGGTCGATGACGACGCCGGCGCTGACAATCTGCGCGTACGCCTCGAGAGGACCCAGCCTGCGGAACGCCATCCGATGCAGGCCGATGCCACGGCGTTGCAACTGTACACCAGCGGTACCACCGGCCGGCCCAAGGGCGTTCTAACCACCCAGTTCGCGATTGCGGCGCAGCGGCAGGCCGAACGCGAAAGTGGTCACTTCGACGACTGGCGGGACGACGAAACGCTGTTCTCGCCACTACCGAATTTCCACATCGGCGGAATGTCCTGGGCGCTTACCGCGTTCGTGCGCGGGTTGCCGCTGATCATCACCGCCGATCCTTCACCCCCGGCAATCCTGAACGCGATCATCGAACATGGGGCGACGCGATCGTTCATGGTGCCGACGCTGGTGCGGGCTTTGATCGACGAGATGCAGGCCCGCGGGCTCGAGCGATCGAGCCTGCGCGGTATCCATTATGGTGCGGCGGCGATGGACCCGCACTTGCTCGACCGATCGGTCGACACACTGGGTTGCCGGTTTCTGCAATATTACGGCATGACCGAGCTTGGCGGCAGCGTCACCATTCTCGGTCCGACCTATCACGATACGCGACGTCCGCATCTGTTGCGCTCCGTCGGACGACCGATGCCCGGTTTCACGATCGAGATCCGTAGCCCCGACGCCGAACCGGTGGCGGTCGACACTCCCGGCGAAATCTGGATCAGGGGCCCAAGCGTCACTGCGGGCTATTGGCAGCGTCCGGAGGCAACGGCCGAGGCGCTGGTCGACGGCTGGTACCGATCCGGCGATGGCGGGCGAATCGACGAAGACGGCTTTCTTTATCTGACCGACCGGATCAAGGACATGATCGTGTCGGGTGGCGAAAATGTCTATCCCGCCGAAGTGGAAGCGGCGCTGCGTGAGCATCCTGCGGTGCTGGATTGCGCGGTCTTCGGCCTGCCTCACGACAAGTGGGGTGAGGGGGTGACGGCGGCGGTCGAAGTGCGACCGAACCATTCCGTCACGGCGGACGCGCTGATCGCATTCGCACGGGGGCATCTCGCGGCCTATAAAATTCCGCGACGGATCGAGTTGGACATCGTGCTGCCACGCACCGCGACGGGAAAGGTACAGCGCGGGGCGCTGCGGGCGACGTTCGCCGAAAAGACGCGCGATTGATCCTTGCCGGGAGCGGTTGCAGCTGACAGCTGAACGACGCGACGGATCACGCCAGTCGGGCGGGGTCGGTTCGCAACCCGGCGCCGCCGGCCGGTGCGGCGGCACCGGCTCGGCACGGACCGGAGCGCCTCAGACGTCTTATTATCAGGCGTATCGTGCCGAGCATCGATCGAGAACGATCTCGTCACGCTCTTCGACGACCGCGCGGAACATCACTAAGCCGGCCGCTTCTTCGAAGAAGTCGATCCGGATCGTTTCGCCTGGCATCACAGGCTTTGAGAACCGCGTGAACATACCAGTCAATCGCGCCGGATCATTGTCGCAATATGACGCGAGGACCGCGCGGCAGGCGATACCGTTGGTGCAGAGACCATGCAGGATCGGCGCCGCAAACCCCGCCTTGGCGGCGATGGCGGGATCGGCGTGCAACGGGTTCCAGTCGCCGCTCAGGCGGTAGATCAACGCCTGGCGCGGCAGCGTCGGGATCGACACCGAACGATCGGGCGCGCGATCGGGTAACAGCCCCGCGGCTGCCGGCGGGGTGCCGAACCCGCCTTCTCCGCCATTCCCGCGCAGGAACAGCGTGGATCGGACGGTGGCGACATGCGCGCCGGACGCGCTGTCGTACAATGCCTTTTCCTGATGGAGCAGCGCGCCGCGGCCTGCGCCCTTATCCTCCAATGCCGCGACCCTGTATTCCCCGCGCATGCGACTTGTGGGCGGCAGCGGCTGGTGGATCGTAAAATCCTGTTCGGCATGCAGGATCTTGACCCAGTCGATGCCGAATTCCGGTCGTTGCGCCCAGAAACCCGGGTGGCACAGGAGGTTGACGTAGGACGGCACGCTCCGCAAACCGCCTTCGTAAACGAAGGGTAGTTCGGACGCATCCAGTGGGTCGGAACCATAGCCTAGGCCCAGCGCGTACAATATCGTCTCGCGCTTACCATATTCTTGTTCGATCGCATCGATGTGCATCGTGCGCAGCGCTTCAACATCCATAATAAAACTCCGTCAGGCGTCGCCGATGAAAATCAGCTTCTTGCCGCTGTTCGTGCCGGCAAAGAGGGTTTCGAGCGCCCCTGTAATCTGGTCGAAACCGGGTTCGATATCTTCGTCATAAGCGAGCGCGCCGTCGTCGATCAGGTCGGACAGCGCATCGATCGCGGCGCCGAAACGTGCGACGTGATCGAAGATGTAGAAGCCGCTCCATGTCAGCACGCGTGTGAGGATTTCGCGCTCGGGACGCCAGCCAGCGGGCGGGGGTGACCAGTTGGCCGTGGCGGCCGTGCCGCATTGGATGATGCGGCCGTGCTTCGCCATCGCACGGATCGCATGGTCCGCGATCCAACCGCCTGTATTGTCGAAATAGATCGAGAACCCTGTCGGCGCGGCGGCGGCAAGAACTGTCGGGAGATCGATACTCTTGTAGTTGAACGCCGCGTGGTAGCCGTAGCGCGACGTGCATCGTGCGACCTTTTCGTCGCTGCCGGTCAGGCCGATAACGCGGCTGCCCTGCGCGCGGGCGATCTGCCCGACGACGCTGCCGACTGCGCCCGCCGAGGTGGACACCAAGACGGTATCGTCCGGTCCGGGTGGTGCAAGATCGGCAAGGGCGAGCCAGGCCGTAACGCCCGGCATGCCCAGTACCCCCGCATAGGATGAGGCTGCTGCGCGGGGGATGGGCACGTGCGAAAGAAGATCATCGCGCGTCGCGGCAGCGAAATCCTGCCAGCCGAGAAAGCCATAGACGAGGTCGCCGGGCTTGATGGTCGCCTCGCGACTCTCCTGTACGACGCCCACGGAAAGGGCACGCATCGGCGCGCCCAGAGCCATGACCGCCGGGTTGGCCGCCCAGCCGCGCTGTACCGGATCGGCCGACAGATAGAGGTTGCGCACCAGGAACTGGCCGTCGCTGATCACCGGCACGGCATCGCTGACGATATCGAAGTCCGTAGCCAACGGCACGCCATCGGGCCGGCGTCCGAGCACGACGCGGCGGTTTTTGCCGGGAATGGTATATTTGGGAATCACGGCGTGGGCAGCCATTCACCGATCGCCGGGCGAATTGCCACGATCTGCTCCGTGCCGGCGAAGATCCCCGCCGCCGTGAACGGGTCGCCTGCGATCAACGCCTGTGCCGCTGCCAGATCGGACGTTTCGATCAGGAAACTGCTGCCGCATGGCCGGTCCTCGTCGAGCATCGCGCCGGCCACCTTCACGACGTCCCGCCGGGCCGCCCAATAATCCAGATGGTCCTGCCGATGCGCAATTCTGAGATCGAGCGCGCCGGGGCGGTCTGGCGCAAGGATCAGGAAATAGGGCATGATACTCTCCGCGTCGCAAGCGATTCAGCTTGATGGTAAGCCAGCGTACCAATAAGAGTGTTTCGTGGGAAGGTGCTTTCGACGCCTGAAGGGGAGATGAGATGGATCAGTCACGCTACAAGGCGCTGAAAATCGAGCGGACCGGCCGTGTGCTGACGATCGCGATCGACCTGCCGGACAAGGCGAATGCCGTTACGCACGAGTTGCACGAGGAAATGGCGCGCGTCTTCGACGATGCTGCCGACGATCCCGACAGCGATGTGATCGTGCTGACCGGCGCAGGGTCGGTTTTCTGTGCCGGCGGAGATATGAACTGGCTGGCCGACGAACTCCGCGAGGGTCTTTCGCCGTTCGTCATTGAAGCGCGCACGATGAAGCGCATCGTCCACTCGCTGCTGGATTGCCCCAAGCCCGTGATCGCCAAGGTCAATGGCGATGCGATGGGCTTCGGCGCGACCATCGCGCTGTTGTGCGATGTGGTATTCGCGGCAGAAGGCGCGCGTTTCGCCGATCCGCACGTCAAGGTGGGACTGGTGGCGGGGGACGGAGGTGCGCTGATCTGGCCGCAGTTGATTGGCTTCGGCAAGGCCCGCCATTACCTGCTGACCGGCGACGCCATCGAGGCTAGCGAGGCCGAGCGATTAGGATTGATCGCCTTTGCGGTTGCGCCGGATGCACTGGATGACGCGGTCGCGAAATATACCGACCGGATGGCGCGGGGCGCGCAGACGGCAATCCGCTACACGAAGGTGACGACCAACATCGCGCTGAAGCAGTTGCTCACATCGGTGTTCGAGGCGGGGGTCGCCTATGAAGGACTGTCGCGCCATACCGACGATTATCGCGAGGGCGTTACCGCGTTCCTGGAGAAGCGACGGCCCGGATTTACCGGGCGCTAGGGGAGGGGCCGTCCCGCGCGGCAAGCGTTCGGCAGCGCATTGACGGAGCGGTTCGGCGCAATGCCGCGAAAAACAGACGTCGGCGCTTATGCTGTCGCCTCAGTGTTTTGGATCGGCATAGCGGTTTAGCAGGTTCGGTGCGCTTGCGGTTCCGGGATCGCCTACAGATCGTCCTCCGCGGATTTCAGCAGACTACCGAATTCCTCGGTTTTTCCGTTCAGCGCGGCTTCCTCGTGGATATCCTTGAGATTGAGCTTTATCTTGAACATGACCTTCTCGGCGATCTTCGCTTCCTCGGCCGAAACGCCGCGCATAATGCGTTTGTTCGCTTTCGAGGCGACAGCGATCATCAACCGGATCGTCTCATAGCCCTGTTCGGTGATGAATACCCGTCGTGCGCGTCCATCGCTACTGTCCGCCCGGCGCTCGATATGCCCGGTCGTCTCCATGCGCTCCAGCAGGCCGCCGGCGGTCACCTTGCCTATCTCGAGCAGGCGCGCGAGGTCGACCTGGGTCATGCCCATATTGCCGCTGCGGGACAGTGCACTCAGCATCGCCCATTGCGAGCGAGTGATGCCGTACGGCCGCATAATATCATCCATAATGATGCGGCGCAGTCGTGAAACGTCGTGGATGAGGTATCCGAAGCGGAATTGTTTTGCGGACGGGCGCCGGACCGGCTCAGCTTCTCCATCTTCGACACTTAACGTAACTTTGGTATCCATGTTTGCGCGCTCACTACTTTGACGAGCCACTTGATATGACAGCCTCGATTGAGAGGCAATCCGCCGCGCACCGCGGCCTACCGTTTAAATCACATTCTGATTGAGCCGATAACGGCAAACACCTCGTATTACCGATATTTCGTCAGCCCTTTAGTTATGATTTTCGTTCGAGTCCGAAACATGGATCAAGCTGCAGGCATTGACACGCAGCGGCTTTGAAATAGTAAGCCTACATACCATCCTCAAAGAAAGGAACGGCGTTGGGTGTCAAGGCCGACGATATAATCGAATATGAGGGGTTTGGCGTCTCGGTTTCCGAAGGCGTACTGACGATAAGCCTGAACCGCCCGGAGCTTGGCAATGCGTTGCCAAGCGCGGCCATTCCCCAGCTCGATGCGCTGTTTCGTCAGATCGGCGCGCGGGCCGATGTTCGGGTCTTGCTGATCCGTGGCGAAGGTGCCTCCTTTTGCGCGGGGGGCGACGTCAAAGGGTTCGCCGAAACGATCGATCATTCGCCAGAGGTGCGACGCACGGATTATTTTGCGCGAATGGACCGTGCCCGATCGCAGATGGAGGCTTATCTCGCCTTGCAATGTCCGGTGATCGTCGCTTGTCAGGGTGCTGTGGCCGGGGCGGCCGTGGCCTATCCGTTGGGCGCCGATATCGCGCTGGCGGAGCCGGGTGCGCGCTTTGTCTTCCCGCATCAGCGCCTGGGTCTGCCACCTGACGGCGGGCTGACCTATCTGCTTCCTCGCATCGTCGGCGTGCGCAAGGCGTCGGAACTCGCGCTGACGGCGGCGACGATCGATGCGGCGGAGGCGCTGAGGATCAGGATCGTCAGCCGGATCGTGCCGGCTGACGTATTGCAGCAGGAAGCTTTTTCGATCGCGCGGCGCATTGCTGCGGCTCCGCGCGGCGCGGTTCGCCGCGCACGGGCGCTGTTGCGCGAGTCGCTGGCGCACACTGCAAGCGAGCAGCTCTCGGCGGAACGCGATGCGATCGCGGATTCGGTGGCCGAGCCCGATTTCGAGGAGGGCGTACGCGCATTCATGGACAAGCGGCGCGCGGTTTTCCCCTCGACTCGAGAGTGATGCGATTGGTGCGGGGTTTGTGGCGGCACATCGTGCCGGTTGCGCGACCGATCGGAAGATAGTAAGCAAGCGAACGAATAAAAACATGCGGCATCGTGCCGCGGTACCGATGGAGAGAATGTTGGACATCAGGTTGTCCGAAGAGCAGGAGGCGATCCGCGACGGCGTGAAGCGGGTCTGCGACCAGTTCGGCGACGAATATTGGTCGAAGAAAGACCAGGAAAAGGCCTTTCCCTTCGAATTCCACAAAGCGATGGCCGATGCCGGCTGGCTCGGCATTACGATGCCGGAGGATCTGGGTGGCGCGAATCTCGGCGTCACCGAGGCGGCTATCATGATGCACGAGGTGGCGGCCAGCGCAGGCGGCTATTCTGCCGCTTCGACGATCCACCTGAACATCTTCGGGCCTCATGCGGTCGTGGTCAATGGAACCGCTGAGCAGAAGGATCGCATGCTGCGGCCGCTGATTGCCGGCGTGGACAAGGCATGTTTTGGCGTGACCGAACCGGACGCCGGGCTGGACACCACCAGCATCAAGACCTTCGCGACCAAGGTGGATGGCGGCTACCGCGTGACCGGGCGCAAGATCTGGACGTCCTCGGGGCAGGTCGCGAACAAGATCCTCTTGCTGACGCGCACCACGCCCAAGGAGGAGTGCCGCAAGCCCACCGACGGTATGACGCTGTTCTACACCGATCTCGATCGCGATCAGGTCGAGGTGCGTCGAATCGACAAGATGGGCCGCAATGCCGTCGACTCGAATGCCACCTTCATCGACGATTATTTCGTGCCTGATGCCGATCGCATCGGCGAGGAAGGCAAGGGCTTTCACTATATCATGCACAGCCTGAACCCCGAGCGGGTGCTGGTCGGTATCGAGGCGGTCGGCCTCGGGCGCGGCGCACTGGCGCGAGCCGCGCGCTACGCTGGCGATCGTAGTGTGTTCGGGCGACTGATCGGGCAGAATCAAGGCATCCAGCATCCGCTCGCAGAGAACTGGATCTACCTCGAGAGCGCCTACTGGATGATCATGCGCGCCGCCTATCTCTACGATAACGGCCTGCCGTGTGGCGCGGAGGCCAATGCCGGTAAGTTCCTGGGTGGTCGGGCCGCATTCGACGCCTGCACGCGCGCCGTGATGACGCACGGCGGTATGGGCTATTCGACGGAGTATCAGGTCGAACGGCTGTTCCGCGAATCCATCCTGCTGCGCATCGCGCCGATCACCGAACAGTTGATCTTGAGCTTCATCGCCGAGCGGCAGCTCGGCTTGCCCAAATCCTATTGAGAGAATCGATGAGCGAATTTGGTATCACGGCGTTCGGCGCATACGTTCCCCGTCTCAGGATCGATCGTGCGATCATCGCCGATGCGCACAAATGGGCGGTGCCCGGACTCAAGGGGCAGGCGAAGGGATCTCGGGCCTTTGCCAGCTGGGACGAGGATGCGATCACCATGGCGGTAGAAGCCGCGCGCGACGCGCTGGGTGACGGCGGCGCGAGCCGGATCACGGCGGTGCGGCTAGCTTCGACCAATCTGCCCTATGCCGATCTGCAGAATGCCGCGATCGTCGCGGGGGCGCTCGACGTACCACCGAACGCGGCGACTTCGGATTCGACCGGTTCCCAGCGCGCAGGTACGTCGGCGTTGCTGCAGGCGCTGCAAGGCGGCGGAACATCGCTGGTGATCGGTTCGGACAATCCATCGGCCAAGCCCGCGAGCACGCAGGAACTCAGTTTCGGTGCCGGCGCGGCGGCGTTCCTGGTCGGCAGCGACCGGATCGTCGCGCGCTTGATCGGCGCGGCATCGGTAACGTCGGTGTTCGTCGATCACTTCCGCGCCGCCCATGCCGAAAGCGATTATAACTGGGAGGAACGCTGGGTCCGCGACGAGGGATATGGCAAGATCGTGCCAGCCGGCGTGAAGGCGGCGTTGGCCGACGCGCAACTCTCGATCGGCGACATCCAGCATTTCGTCATGCCCTCCTACCTCCGCGGGTCGGCCGATGCGGTCGCCAAGAAGCTGCGCTTCGAGGGTGAGGTCGCGAACGCACTCGACGCCGGCATCGGTTACGCCGGTGCGGCACAGGCGTTGCTGATGCTCGCCGCGACGCTCGAAAAGGCACAGCCGGGCGATCGTATCCTGCTGGTCGGCTTCGGCCAGGGTGTCGACGTTCTGGTGTTCCAGGTAACCGATGCGATCGCGCAGGCCAAACCCGCGCGCGGCGTCGCGGGTTCGATTGCCGAGGGCGTGGCGACCGACAGCTACCTGCGGATGTTGTCCTTCGACGGCGGGCTCGACATGGAATGGGGCATGCGGTCGGAAAAGAGCGGCAAGACCGCGCTGACCGAGCAGTTCCGTTCGGCCGGCCAGCTAGAAAGCTTCAACGCCGGCCAGTGCGGCGCATGCGCCACCGTCCAGTTCCCGCAGCTGCAATATTGCGTGAAATGCCACGCGCCGAGCGCCGGGTTCGAACAGATATCGCTACGTGACGCATCGGCCAAGGTGCTGACATCGACCGCCGACTGGCTGTCCTACCACCCCGCACCGCCGCTCTACGTTGGCTTCGTCCAGTTCGACAACGGCGCGCGCATGCTGATGGAAATGGTGGACATCGGCCGCGATGGCATTGCGGCGGGTCAGCCGTTGCGCATGGTCTATCGCATCAAGGAGAAAGACCGGCAGCGTGGCTACAACCGGTATTTCTGGAAATCCACGCCGCTGCTGGCGGCCTGAGGAGCAACGAACATGGCCACGGGAATCAAGGACAAGGTCGCAATCCTCGGCATGGGCTGCTCGAAGTTTGGCGAGCGGTGGGACGCGGGCTCGCCCGAACTCATGGCAGAGGCGTTCGAGGAAGCGCTTGCCGATGCAGGGATCGAGCGCAATCAGATCGATGCGGCATGGTTCGGGGTGTGGGGCGACGGTATCAACGTCGGCAACTCGTCGATCCCCGCGGCGATGGCGCTGCGGCTGGAGGGTATCCCGGTAAGCCGTGTCGAGAATATGTGTGCGACGGGCACCGAGGCGCTGCGCGGCGCGGTTTATGCGGTCGCCAGCGGTGCGGCGGACATAGCGCTGGCGATCGGCGCCGAGAAGCTGAAGGATACCGGTTTCGGTGGGTTGCCGCCGCCCTTCAAGGGGACGTTCAACGACATGTGGATGCCGATGGGCTCCGCACCCGCGGGCTTCGCTCAGCTCGCCCCCCTATTACCGGGCGAAGTACGGCACCACGGCAGAGGATCTGAAGCGGGCGATCAGCCATGTGTCATGGAAGAGCCATCAGAACGGTGTGCATAGCCCCAAGGCGCACTTTCAGAAGGCCGTGTCGATGGACACGATCATGAACGCGCCAATGATCTCCGATCCGCTTGGACTGTTCGATTGTTCGGGCGTGTCCGACGGATCGGCGTGCGCGATCGTCTGCACGCCGGAGATCGCGCGTGCGCTGGGCAAAACCGATGTCGTTACCGTGAAGGCATTGCAATTGTCGACCAGCTCGGGTCGCGAGACCCAGACCACCGACTGGGACGGCAGTTATGTCGCGACCACCCGGCAAGCCGCGGCGCGCGCGTATAAGGAAGCGGGGATCACCGATCCCAAGACGCAGATCTCGTTGTCTGAAGTGCACGACTGCTTCTCGATCACCGAATTGGTGACGATGGAGGATCTGGGCTTTTCGGACGATGGCCGCGCAGTCTTCGATGTGCTCGACGGGAAGTTCGATGCCGGTGGCGCGATCCCGTGCCAGATCGATGGCGGCCTGAAATGCTTCGGTCACCCGATCGGTGCCTCGGGACTGCGCATGGCTTATGAGGTCTACACCCAGCTGCTCGGCCGGGCCGGAGCCCGACAATTGTCGAACCCGACGATCGGCCTGACCCACAATCTTGGCGGCGTGCCCTATCAGGGTATCGCGGCGATCTCGATCCTAGGGCTGATGAACTGATGGCCGGGTTGTGGTTTGACGAGCTGACGGTCGGCCAGACCTTCCAGCATGCCATTCGGCGCACGGTGACCGAGACGGACAATGTGCTGTTTTCCACGATGACGCACAATCCGGCGCAATTGCATCTGGATGCCGAGTATATGGCCTCGACGCCCTACGGTCGGCCACTGATGAATTCGTCATTCACGCTGGGGTTGATGGTCGGCATCTCGGTCGGCGATACGACCCTCGGCACAGCGGTCGCCAATCTCGGCTGGGACGAGGTGCGGTTTCCGACGCCGCTGTTCGCGGGGGATACGGTACGCGTCGAGACCGAGGTCATCGAATTACGCGCATCGAAATCGCGGCCGGATCAGGGAATCGTAACGTTCCTGCACCGGGCCTTCAACCAGAAAAACGAACTGGTCGCATCGTGCAAGCGGTCCGGGCTGCAACTCAAGAAGCCGGCATGACGGCCTTGCGCTCGTTTCTGTTCATCCCCGGCGACAGCGCGAAGAAGCTGGCCAAGGTCGACGATTGCGGGGCGGATGCCGTGATCCTCGATCTCGAGGATGCCGTCGCCATCGCCAATAAGTCTGTCGCGCGCGAAATGGTCACGGCGTTCCTCAAGGAGCGACCGCGCGCCGGACGGACGGTGCAGCTCTGGGTGCGGATAAATCCGCTGGACACCGAATGGGCCGTCGACGATCTCGCCGCGATCGTGGCGGGCGATCCCGACGGGATCATGCAGCCTAAGACAAACGGCCCAGAGGACGTGCGTACGCTATCCACGCAACTCGACAGGCTCGAAGCCGCCAACGGCCTGCCCGCCGGCGATATCCGCATTCTACCGGTCGCGACCGAGACGCCGATCGCGCCGTTCCGGCTGGGCGATTTCGCACAGGCGGGGCTGACGCGGCTTGCAGGGCTGACATGGGGTGCCGAGGATTTGTCGGCGGCGATGGGTGCGAGCACCAACCTCGGCCCGGACGGGCACTGGGCCTTTACGTATCAACTGGTTCGATCGCTGACTCTGATGGCCGCCCACGCGTCCGGCGTTCCGGCCTTTGAAACGCTGTATGTCGATTTCAGGGACGATGACGGGTTGCGCTCGTCGTGCCGGGCGGCGCGGGCGGAGGGCTTTGCGGGACGGATCGCAATTCATCCGGCTCAGGTGGCCGCGATCAACGAAAGCTTTTCTCCGAGCGACGACGAGATCGCCTTCGCCCGCCGCGTAATCGCGGCGTTCGAGGCCGAGCCGGCTGTCGGTACCGTAGGGATAGACGGCAAGATGTATGACATTCCCCATTTGAAAGCGGCGCGGCGTACGCTGGAGTCGGCGCTTTGATAAACGTCGCGCATGTCAGCGGCAGCCTTGTCGAACGCGACCTGTTCGATGCCGATCACGATGCGTTTCGCGATACGGTCCGCCGCTTCGTCGAAACCGAATTGCAGCCGTATCACGCGCAATGGGAAAAGGATGGCATCGTCCCGCGTGAGGCGTGGCTGAAAGCGGGCGAGATCGGCATGCTCTGCCCGACGATCCCGGAAGAATATGGCGGTATCGGCGCGGACTGGCTGTATTCGATCGTGGTGATCGAGGAGATCACGCGCGCCAATGTCACCGGTCCCGGCTTCATGGTGCATAGCGAGATGGTCGCGCCCTATATCCTCGCCTGGGGAAGCGAGGATCTGAAGCGCGAATGGCTGCCGAAGATGATCGCGGGCGAGGCCATCGGCGCGGTCGGCATGACCGAGCCGGGCGCGGGCAGCGACCTGAAGGCGATGCGCACCCGCGCGATCCGCCAAGGCGATAGCTATCATATCGACGGGCAGAAGACGTATATTTCGAATGGCGCGCAGTGCGATCTGATCGTGCTTGCCTGCAAGACCGATCCCGATGCCGGCGCGCGCGGCGTCAGCCTGATCGCGCTGGACGCCGACCAGCCGGGATTCGAACGTGGCCGCCGGCTGGACAAGATCGGGCTCAAGGCACAGGACACGTCGGAATTGTTCTTCAACGACGCAATCGCCCCCGTCGCCAACCGGCTTGGCGAGGAGGGGCAGGGGTTTGGCATGCTGATGACCAAGCTGGCGCAGGAGCGTCTGGCGGTCGGCGTGAAGGGAATTACCGCCTGCGAGGCGGCGCTGCGTTGGACGGTCGAATACGTCCAGGAGCGCAAGCTTTTCGGCGGCGCGCTCGGAGACATGCAGAACACGCAGTTCGTGCTCGCGCAGCTCGCCGCCGAAATCGGGCAGGGCCGTGTTTTCGTCGATTGGGGCATCAGGCGCTTCATGGCCGGCAAATTGAACGCGGTGGATGCCTCCAAGATCAAGCTGCTTATCACGGAGCTGAACGGCAAGGTGGTCGACCAGTGCCTGCAGTTCTTTGGTGGGTACGGCTATATGAACGAATATCCGATCGCTCAGGCCTATGTCGATGCTCGCATCAGCCGGATCGCCGGCGGTGCGAACGAAGTGATGCGGCAAATCATCGCGCGCGACCTGTTCCGGCGCAACTGATCAAATTAGGAGAGGAAAACGATGTCGAACTATCCGAAACCGGATGCGGCAACGCTGCTTGAAATCTACAAGAAAGCGACGTTGATAAAGCAGAACGACGAGCGTGTGATCCGGCAGATGAAGGCGGGCAAGCTCGTCACGCCCTATTACAGTCCTCGTGGTCAGGAGATCATCCCCTCCGCCCTGTCGGTCAGCCTGGACGACGACGATTATATCTGCACGATCTATCGTGGCGGGCACGACATGCTCGCCAAGGGCTTTCCGCTCGACATCATGTGGGCCGAACTGGCCGGGCGCGCGACCGGGTCGTGCAAGGGCAAGGGCGGCCCGATGCATCTGACCTATCCCGAAAAGGGGATCATGGTCACCACGGGGATCGTAGGATCGTCGATGCCGATCGCGACCGGGCTCGGCTGGGCGGCGAAGATGGACGGCAAGAACCGCGTATCGATCGCCAATTTCGGTGACGGTGCGTCGAACATCGGCGCGTTCCACGAAAGCCTGAACCTGGCCGCCTTGTGGAAGCTGCCGGTGATATTTCTCTGTCAGAACAATACCTATGCCGAGCATACCAGCATGCAGGATTCGACCCTTATCGAACAATATTCGATCCGGGGCGCCAGCTACGGCATGCCGGGCGTAACGGTGAACGGCAACGATCCGGATGAGATGTACGGA
Organism: Sphingomonas aliaeris; assembly: GCF_016743815.1. NCBI lineage: Bacteria > Pseudomonadati > Pseudomonadota > Alphaproteobacteria > Sphingomonadales > Sphingomonadaceae > Sphingomonas > Sphingomonas aliaeris. The sequence goes on from NZ_CP061035.1 coordinate 566,344, forward strand.
GTCGCCAAGGTGGCGATCGAGCGCGCGCGCGCGGGCGAGGGGCCGACGCTGATCGAGGCGATGACGTTCCGTTTCAATGGTCACCTCGTCGGTGAAGCCGGCCATTACATGGACAAGGACGCCTATGCGAAGGCGCAAGGTGTGGATCCGGTGCCATTGCTCCGTCAGCGGCTGATCGACGACGGCATCGCGAGCGAGGACGAAATCGCCGCGATAGAGGCGGACATCGATCGGCGTATCACCGCGGCGATCGAAGCTGCCGATGCCGCGCCATTCCCCGATACGACCGAGCTGAAGCGCGACGTCTTTGCCCATGAAATCGCGTGAGAGGATAGGCCATGACCGATACTGATGTGCAGAACGCGAATGCCGACGCCAATGTCGTCGCCAAGAAGATGACGCTGATCGAGGCGATCAATCTGGCGCTGGCGGATGCAATGGAAGCCGATCCGAAGGTCGTTGCCCTCGGCGAGGAGGTCGCCGACAAACAGGAAGGCGGCGTGATGGGGGTCACGAAGGGGTTGTCGACGCGGTTCGGCGACGATCGGGTTCGGTCGACGCCGATTTCCGAACAGGCGATCATTGGCGCGGCGATCGGCGCATCGATCGGCGGCTATCGCCCGGTCGCCGAGATCATGCTGATGAACTTCGTCACCGTGGCGATGGACATGATCACCAACCATGCCGCCAAGCTGCGGTTCATGTCTGGTGGCCAGACCAACGTGCCGATCGTCATCCGCACCATGACGGGATCCGGCTTCTCCACCGGCGGCCAGCATAGCGACTATCTGGAGGCATGGTTCGCCCACACGCCTGGGATCAAGGTCGTGGCCCCGTCCAATCCTGACGATGCGTACGGGCTGATGCGCTCCGCGATCGAGGACGACGATCCCGTGCTTTTCATCGAACATCTGCCGAGCTACTGGACCCCCGGGCCGGTCAGCCGCCAGCATGTTCCGATCGGCAAAGCCAGGGTGGCGCGCGAAGGCAACGACGTGACGCTGATCGGTCATTCGCGCGCGATCGGTGATGGCCTGGCGGCGGCCGCCATTCTCGAAAAGGAGGGGCTGTCCGTCGAGGTGATCGACCTTCGCACTATATCGCCGTGGGATCGCGAGACGGTGATCGCGTCGGTGCGCAAGACCGGCCGTGCGCTGATCGTGCATGAGGCTGTCCGGCAGTTCGGGATCGGAGCGGAAATCGCCGCGACGATCCAGGAAGATTTATGGGGCGTCCTGAAGGCACCCGTGAAGCGTCTGGGCGGCGCGTTCAGCCCGGTTCCTTTCTCCAAACCGCTGGAGACTGCATTCGTGCCAAGCCAGGACGACATCGTCGCGACGATCAGGCACCTCGCGGCGGCGGGGTAAGGGCGATGCAGAACAAGGTCATCATCACCTGCGCGGTGACGGGGTCGATCCATACCCCGTCCATGTCGCCTTATCTTCCGGTCACCGCCTCCGAAATCGCCGATGCCGCCCTGGGTGCCGCGGAGGCAGGCGCGGCGATCGTCCACCTCCATGCGCGCAATCCGGAGGATGGTCGCCCCGACCAGAGCCCGGAAGCTTTCGAACCGTTTTTGCGGGTCATCAAGCAACGTAGCGATGTGGTCGTAAACCTGACGACCGGTGGCTCGCCTTACATGAGCGTGGAGGAGCGTATTCGGCCGGCGGCAGTCTGGAAGCCGGAGGTCGCGAGCCTCAACATGGGATCGATGAATTTCGGCCTGTTCCCGATGTTGAACCGCTTCAAGACCTTCCGGCATAGCTGGGAACCGGAAATGCTGGAGGGCAGTCACGATCTCGTATTTCGAAATAGCTTCAAGGACATACGTTACGCGCTGGAAACGCTGAACAAGACCGGCACGCGCTATGAGTTCGAATGCTATGACACGAGTCATCTGCACAATCTGCACTATTTCTACACCGAAGGTCTGGTTCAGGCGCCACTGTTCATCCAGACCGTCTTCGGACTCCTGGGCGGAATAGGCCCCCACCCGGAAGAAGTCCTGCACATGAAGCGAACGGCGGACCGGCTGTTCGGTGATGCGTATCACTGGTCGCTTTTAGGCGCGGGGCGGAGTCAAATGCCCATCGCCGCAATGGGGGCCGCGATGGGCGGCAATGTCCGTGTCGGGCTGGAAGACTCGCTATGGGCTGGCAAGGGCAAGCTCGCCGAAAGCAACGCCGCACAGGTCAGGCAAGTGCGACAGATCGTCGAGGGGCTGGGCCTGGAAATCGCCACTCCGGATGAGGCGCGCGCTATTCTCGCGCTTAAAGGTGGCGATAACGTCGCATTCTGAGGCCGTGCAGCCACGGTGGCCGGTTCTTTACCGGCCATCGGCTTCGCGAGCGATGGCGATCGGTTGTTTGCCAACGGCCAAACGTCAGAGAAATTAGGTGAGGTCGTGCTTGGGCCTTGACCCCGGTTCGATATCATGATGGTAATCTAGCGAACTAATAAAAGGGAGAGGCTTTATGCAGGTAGTTGGTCGGCAGGTCCGTATCGCGCGCTCGTGCGTCGTATGCATCAAAGGGTTCGGAGCGCTGTCGGCGCTCATGGCGCTCTGCATCAGTTTCTACGCAAAAGGTGTCTTCCTCTAATTCACATCGCTTCGTGCAGGAGGGGGCTGCCAGAGCCAGTGCGCCGATGGTAAGTCGTCGCTACGTAGGACCTTGGCATGCCCTTCGCCGCAAGCCTGCCATCCGATTTCATCATTTCAGTTCTCACCAGCGGAATTCGCCCGTGATGATGATGTCGTTCGCTCCCTCGGTTGCTGCGCAATATGGAGGACCGTCTGCTCTGGTTGCGGCACAGATCGAATGGGTTTGTGGAAAGCGTTGGCTAATTACCAAGGAGCTGATTCCGGTTTCCGCTTACGAGCGCGGTCAGCCACGAATTGAAAACCCGCACACGCTGTAACTGGCGCATGTCCTGATGGGTCACCATCCAGAAACTGCGTTTGATGTGGACCTCCGGCAGAATGCGGATCAGTCGCGGGTCTGCATCCCCTATAAAGCACGGAAGAACGCCAATCCCCACGTCCGACGCAATAAGCCTGTGTTGCGCCAGGATCGACGAACTGCGCACAGTTGGGACAAGCGCATTGTCGATCTCGCCTAGATATCGCAGTTCCGGGGCGTAGAGCAGATCCGGAATGTACCCGACTAGCGTGCGCTGCCGCAGAGTCTCGGTATCCATCACCTGGCCACTTCGTGCCACATAGTCATGGGACGCGTACGCGCGAAGCCCATAGTCGGCGAGCTTGGCGCTGACGACCGGACCTGCACGCGGCCGCGCCAACAGGATGGCGATATCAGTTTCACGCTTGGATGGGCTGAGAAACCCGCTACTGGCCACGAGGTCTACCGTTAGTGCTGGAAATTGTTCGATAAACGTACTGAGATGCTGGGCGATGAACCAGGCGCCGAAGCCTTCGGATACGCTGACGCGCAAAAGGCCGGCGAGTTCCTTTGCGGTGCTGGCCCGTTCGTCGATCTGGTCGGCAGCGCGTTGCATGGCCTCAGCATGCGCAAAAAGTCGCTCACCTGCCTCGGTCAGGACCTGGCCTTCACGCGTTTTTTCGAAAAGCGTCTGTCCGAGTGATGCTTCCAGCCGCCGAAGCCTTCGACCAATGGTGGTCGCGTCGACGCCAGTAGACGCCGCGGCGCGAGACAGCTGGCCGGTCCGGGCCACTGCCAGGAAGTCCTGGAGATCATTCCACCGGGGCTGCATAATTGCAGGCCACATTCGCACAAGCATATGTCGTCTGCAATCTTCCGGAAGTTCAGCCTCACTAAAAAAGTGAGCATGTGTATTATCGTCTGATCGCGTGGCAGTCGGGGGGGGCGTCGGACCGGCGATGTCTACGATCCCGATACCAGGGAAGTGTAGGCAAGCGTCGCCTTGGGCGATCGGGCGTTGCTCGATATTGCGGTCGCGGCGGCGCAGAAAGCGTGGCAGCGCCGGGCCGGCAACCAATTCGCAGCGCTGGGCGCTTGTGACGTCCTATTTCAAAGGGGTCGGTCGAACGGGATATGGATGCAGTAGCCCAGGTGGTTGATACCCGACCTTACATCGGACGTCCGGACAGCGCGTCGTCGATCGCACGAAGGCGCAGCGCAACGTCTGCGCGCCAGGGGGCATCCATCGGCGTCTGCGCCAATAGCCTGGCCCATAACGTGCGTGCCTGTGCCAGTTGGCCGCTTTTCGCGTAGGCGAGTCCCAGGAAGAACGGCGGTGCCGGGTGCCGTGGCGACAGTTGCGCCGCGCGGCCGAAGGCCAGGGCGGCGGCGGGGGTGACCATTCCGTCGCCGTGGACGACCAGAGCGTTGCCGAGGCCGACCCACAGTTCCACGCTGTCGGACCGGCCGGCGAGCGCGGATCGCAGCATCTGGATCGCTTCTAGATCCTGACCGCGGGTCTGAAGCGCATCCGCGGCCGCGAGCGTCCGCTCGTCTTCGGTGGCGCCGCCGAACAGGGCATCGCGCAGCATCGCGAAATCGCTGGCGGGGCGGAGCGTGTCGGCGCGCGGGGGCGGAGGCCGCCCTGTCAGTCCCGGGCTGCCTTGCCATGCATAGCCGCCGACCGCGAGCAGCAGTGCCGCCGCGAGCAGCTCGACGCTTCCCTGCGGAAAGCGCCCGAAGCGCCACAAGGCCGCGCCGACCGCCGCCGTGAGGGCAATCAGGATCAGCCATCCGTTCATGAAGCGCGGGGCCGCCGGCGGAAGCTGTTCCGCGCGATGACGGCGCCGGCCAGCACCAACAATATTGGCAACGCCCAGAGCGGCCAGGTGATCGCGCTCAAAGGCGGATCGTAGCTGACCCAGTTACCGTATCGCCGGACCAGCCACGCGCGGATCGCCTCGGGCCGCTCGCCCGCGGCGATCCGGCGGCGTACCAGCGCCCGCATGTCGCCGGCCATGTCCGCGTTGGAATCGGCGATCGACTGCCCCTGGCAGACCAGGCAGCGCAGCGTCTGCATCAGGGCATTGGCCTCCGCCTCCTGCCGCGGGTCGGGCAATTGCGTGTCGCTGAGCGCGGCGGCAGGGACGCCCGACTGCGCGGCGGCGGGCACCGTGGCGGACACTGCGGCGGAGAGCGCCAGGATCGCGAGCCATGTCTTCATTGCAATGCCTTGACCGCTGCGATCAGCCCGGGAACATCCTCGGGCCGGATCTCGCCGATCTTCTGCGCACGGATCACGCCGCTTCGATCCACCACGAACGTCTCCGGCACGCCGGACGAGCCGAGCGCCATCTGCACGCGGCTGTCCACGTCGCTGCCGATCGAGCGATAGGGATTACCATATTGGCCCAGGAACCGTTCGAGGTCCTCCGGCCGGTCGCGGATCGCGATCCCGTCGATCGGCACGCCCGCATCCGCGAGCGCGGCCAGTTGCGGTGCCTCCGACGCGCAGGGCACGCACCAACTGGCGAAGACGTTGATCAGCCCGGCGCGCCCCGTCGCCCGACCGGATACGAGCCCGGGACGCGTCATCGAAGCGGCGGGCAGGGCGATGTCGGGCATCGACTGGCCGACAAGCTTCGATCCGATCGTTCGGTCGGCCGGACGCAGCAATCCGCGCGCGAAGAGCCCGAGGAACAGCAGGAAGGCGAACAGGGGCACCCATAAAAGCCAGCGGACGCGATGCCGTTTCATGCGGCTGCCTCCAGGGTATGCGAACGCCGCTCGCGCAGCACCCGGCCCAATAGCGACAATGCGCCGCCGATCGCCACCAGCACGCCGCCAAGCCAGATCAGCGTCACGAACGGCTTCCACCACAGACGCAACTGCCAACGGCCCTGCTCGTCGGACTTTCCGAGCACGACATAGAGCTGGCCGTCCGCCACGGTCCGGATCGCCGCTTCGCTCGTTTCGGTCGGCGGGGCGGAGAAGGCGCGCGCCTGCGGATGCATGACATGGCCTTCGCCGTCGCCGCGGCGGGCCGTGAGCGTGCCCTGTATCGCGGTCCAGTTTTCGCCGGCGACCGGTTCCACGCCGTCGAAACGCACTTGCCACGGCCCGACATTTTGCGTCTCGCCCGGCCGCGCCGCAACCAGCGCCTCCTGCGTGAAGGCGGCTTCGGAGGCCATCCCCGCCAGCGCGACCGCGATCCCCAGATGTCCGATCACCATGCCATAGGTGAACAGGGGGTGCGGAGCAGACGCCGCTTCCACAACGGGGCGACGCTCGCCACCGCCGCCCCCGCCGCTACCGTCAGTCCGGCGAGCGGCAGCAGGCGGATCGACGGGAAACTCGCCCAGGCCGCGATCGCCACCGCCAGCGTGACCGCCGCCGGAACCGCGATCCTTTTGAGGACCGCGCGCGCATCGTCGCGGCGCCAGCGCACCTGTGGCCCGACGCCCATCAACGCCACCAGGATCAACGCCAGCGGCCCCGCCGCCGCGTTGAAATAGGGCGGCCCGACCGACAATTTGTCATCGGTGACGGCCTCGACCACGAGCGGGTACATCGTCCCGATCAGCACGATCCCCAGAATGGCCGACAATAACAGGTTGTTCGCGACCAGCGCCCCTCCCGGCTCACCGTGTCGAAGCGCTGCCCCTCGCGCACGGTGCCGACGCGCAGCGCGAACAGCGCCAGCGCCCCGCCGATATAGATCGTCAGCAACACCAGGATGAATCCGCCGCGCCGCGGATCGACCGCGAAGGCGTGAACGCTCGTCAGGATCCCCGACCGGACCAGGAAGGTTCCGACCATGCTCATCGAAAAGGCGACGACCGCCAACATGATCGTCCATGCGCGTAACCCGTCGCGCGTCGCCAGCACCGTGACCGAGTGCAACAATGCGGTGCCGGCGAGCCACGGCATCAACGAGGCATTCTCGACCGGGTCCCAGAACCACCAGCCGCCCCAGCCCAATTCGTAATAGGCCCAATAGCTGCCCGCGGTGATACCGAGGGTCAGGAAGATCCACGCGCCGAGCACCCACGGGCGCATCGCGCGGGCGAAGGCCGGCCCGACATTGCGTGTCACCAATGCCCCGACCGCAAACGAGAAGGCGACCGACAGTCCGACATAGCCGAAATACAGGGTGGGCGGATGGAAGGCGAGCCCGGGATCCTGCAGCAACGGGTTCAGCCCCAACCCCTCGATCGGCGCCGGATCCAGCCGCGAGAACGGGTTTGACGCGAACAGCAGGAACGCGAAGAAACCGATCGAGATGAACGCCTGCGCGCCAAGCGTCGCCACCAGCGTCCGTTGCGGCAAGCTGCGCTCGATCAGCGCGACGACGCCGCCGGCCACGCCGAGCACCGCGACCCAGAGCAGCATCGATCCTTCATGATTGCCCCATGTTCCGGCAAACCGGTAGAGCAGCGGCTTCTGGCTGTGATCGTTGGCCGCGACCAGCGCGACGGACAGGTCGACCCGCACGAACAATGCGATCAGGGCGATCAGCGCGCAGCCCGTCATGAGGCCCTGCGCCACCGCCACCGAACGGACCGGCCGGAGCAACGCGTCGCGACCGCCGGTCAGCCCGAGCACGGCCAGCGTCAGTTGCAGCACAGCCAGTGCCGCCCCCAACCATAAGGTCGCCAGTCCGACCTCGGCGATCACGTCCGGTCCCCGCGGATCGACGAGCGCCGCGCCATCGAATCATGGACGGACGATATAATGCCATCCCGCGCGGCTGATCGCGAAACCGCGCGGTCTACGCTCGGATATAGTATCGGGCTGGCTGAGGCAGGCATGTTTAGCCGCTGCATAGGCGTAGTTTTTAACATGCGATAGAACCGATCGCTGTTTCTATTGGCGATTTTCATTGGCGGTACTGAGTTCTTTTTCGGAGCGGTCGAGGCGCGATCCTATGACCCGGTCAAGCGATCCAAATCGTTAGCCGGGACGAGGCAAGGCGCGCTCGTTCCGGACCGGAGGGATGGGGCGGCGGGAATCCGATCTGCGTCTGGCAAGGCGTCGGCAGGCATGGCAAGAGCGCCGGATCAGGGGAGGATCCATTGCTCGACACCCACGACACCAGCCGCAACATTCCGAAACAATATACCGCAAATGCGATCGACATGCTGGTGGCCGTCCATCGCGCGCATGTGACGTTGAGCCAGATGGCGGACCAGAAAGCGAGCATCCTGATGGGCGCGACCTTCGTGATCTTCACGATCACGATCGGGCAGGCCAAAGGTAGCGGCGCGCCGCTGCCCCTTTTGATCCTTGGCGGGTTCGCGTTCTTCGCGGCTGTGCTGGCCGTGCTGGCGATCCTGCCGCACGTGCGAACCGTCCGCTCGTCGCGACCTAACCTACTATTCTTCGGGTCTTTCTGCCAATTGGGCGAGGACGAATATATCGCCCGATTGTGCGAGCAGATGCAGAGCGACGATACCATCTTCGCGACGATGGCGCGCGACATCTATCAGAATGGCAAGGTACTGGAACACAAGAAGTATCGCCTGCTGGGATGGGCCTATCGCGTCTTTCTGGTCGGGCTGACGATCAGTTTCCTCGCGATCGTCGCTCAGTATATTTCGGGCTCGGGCTTTATCGGGCACATCTAGCTGATCATGGCGGTCGCGCCGGCCTGCGATCAGCCTCCGGCATCGTGCACGTGTTGAATGCCGTGGAGTATCGACAAACGCCGGATTGATTTGGGCAGCGTGCGCGGATGAATCGGTTTTAGGACGGACGTCGCGCCGACGTCTTCCTGTGCGCAAGTGCAGGCGGAAGTGACTTTGGCCGCACCTATTTAGCTTCTTTGTTTCGTCGCGATTTGGTGTTAGGCGTCCAGCCGGGTTCGGGGGAGCCGACGGTCTCAACGTCGCCCTTACCGCCGTCGCGCCGCTCCGGGGGAATAGCGTTGAAGGTGGGGATTTCGGTCATCGGTGGGCGGTCGTGGGCGTTGCTGTGGTTTGCCACGGCGATCGGCCTGCTGGTGCTGTTTTCCGTGACGCGGACCAAGCAGGCGACGGCATTGCCGCTGGCCGTCGCTGCGCCCAACGCATCCAGCCATCTGGGCGTGGGAAGCTGCGCCGGATCGACCTGTCACGGGCGGCAGGAAGCGACCGGCGCGGTCGTGCGCCAGGACGAATTGATGCGGTGGCAGGACCCCGCCAGTCCCAGTGGCGCGCACAGCCGGGCCTGGACGGTGCTGGGTTCGCCCCGCGGCCGCGCCATCGCGGCGAAGTTGGGCATCGGCGATCCGCAGGCCGCCGCCGGTTGCATCGGGTGTCACGCCGATCCCGCCGCCGGGCGTTCGCCGGGCGTGCGACTTTCCGACGGCGTGGGTTGCGAGGCGTGCCACGGCGGCGCGTCGAACTGGCTGGCCAGCCACGCCGCCAAGGGTGGTTCGCACCAGCAGAATGTCGCGCGCGGGATGATCGCGCTGGACGACCCCCGCACGCGGGCGGCGCTGTGTGCCGATTGCCATGTCGGCAGCGAAGCGCGCGGGCAGTTCGTGGATCATCGCGTCATGGCGGCGGGGCATCCGCGGCTGTCGTTCGAACTCGATCTGTTCTCGACCATGCAGCAGCACTGGAACGAGGATGCGGATTATACGCAGCGCAAGCAGCAGCCGTCCGCCACGCGGACCTGGGCGGTGGGGCAGGCGGGGGCGCTCTCGCGTGCGCTGCGCAGCTATGCCGGGCCGCTCGGAACTGCGGGGACATTTCCGGAATTCACGTTCTTCGATTGCCAGACCTGCCACCGGCGGATCTCCGATGCGATCGATTATCGTCCGTCGGCGCTGACCAATCCGGGGCGACCGATCCCGCTGGGCACGCCCGCATTCCAGGACGAGAATATCATCATGCTGTCGGCGGCCGCGCGTGTCGTTGCGCCCGACCTTGCCGCCGGGTTCGATCGCGACAGCCGCGCATTCCACGCCGCCATCGCGGCGGGCCGCCCGCAAGCGGTCGCCGCGGCGGCGCGGTTGGGCGGTAGCGCGGATGCGCTTGCCGCCGCGTTTGCCCGCCGCCGGTTCGGACGGACGGAGACGCTGGCGATCGTCGCCGAAGTGGCGACCGGCGCGGCGCAACGCTACACAGATTACGAAGGCGGCGTGCAGGCGGTGATGGCGATCGATACGCTGCTGAGCGCGTTGGTGCGCGACGGCAGCGTGTCGCCGCGCGCCGCCGCGACGGTGCGGAGCGAAGTCGACCGTGCCTATGCCGCGGTGCGCGACGCCAACGGTTTCCGTCCGCTGGAATTCCGTGCCGCGATCGCGCGCGCCGGTGTCGCGATCCGGGCGCTGTGATGAAGCGCGGGGCGAGGATGCTGGCGGCGCTGCTGGCGCTGTTTGCGGCCGCATGCGGTGGTGGCGGCAGTGGCGACCCGGCGACGGGCGGCACGCCGGTCGCCGCTGCGCCTTCACCGGCGGCGCGCGCCTATACCCCGCCGGCGCAGGAAGCGCTGACCAGCGCGGACGTCGGCCGCATCGTCGCGCAGGCGATCGGGGAGGCGAATGCGCGCCGCCTGCCCGCGGTGATCGCGGTCACCGACCGGGTGGGCAATGTCCTGGCGGTGTTTCGCATGACCGGTGCGCGCGACACCGCGACGGTTCCGCTGCCCGCCAGCGGTGTCGGCATGGATGTGCAGGGCGTCACTTTTCCGGCGGCGCTGGGCGCGATCTCCAAGGCGTTGACGGGCGCGTATCTGTCGAGCAGCGGCAACGCATTTTCCACGCGCACCGCGTCGCAGATCGTGCAGGAGCGCTTTCCGCCGGCGCCGAGCACGATCGGGCTGGAGAGCGGCCCTTTGTTCGGCGTGCAATTCAGCCAGCTGCCCTGCTCGGACCTTTCGACGCGCTATGACGCGAGCGGCGGGGCGGGCGCCTTGATCGGCCCGAAGCGCGCGCCGCTCGGGCTGTCGGCCGATCCCGGCGGGTTGCCTTTGTACAAGAATGGTGTGGTCGTCGGCGGCATCGGGGTGATGGCGGATGGCCAGTACGGCCTGGACGCCGACATACTGGACGTCGACGACGATGCGGAGGAAGCGATCGCGGTCGCGGGCGGAACAGGTTTCGCCCCGTCGCGCGACATTGCGGCGGACCGCATCTCGGTCGACGGCACGACGTTGCGCTACTCCGACGTGCGCGCGCTGGCGAGCACGCCGGCCGCCGCGCGCGACTACGATACCGTCGCTGCATCGGCGGGCACTTTGATCGCGGTGCCTGGCTATTACGCGCCGGCACTGATCGCCGGTACCGCTTATGGATCGGAGGAATCGGGGTTGCGCGCGGCCAAAGCGGCGGAGTTCGCCAATGCCGACGCGTTCGTGCTGACCGACGGTAACGGGGTGAACCGCTATCCGATCGTCGCCGCGGGGGATGCCGGGGACGTCGCGGTGCCGCTGGCCGCCGCCGAGGTTCGCGCGCTGCTGGAAAGCGCGTTCGCCACGATGACGCGGACCCGCGCGCAGATCCGCCGCCCGCTCGACAGCCGCGCGCAAGTGTCCATCGCCGTGGTCGATACGCGCGGCAGCGTGCTGGGCATCGTGCGCGCGCCGGATGCGCCGATTTTCGGCACCGACGTCGCGTTGCAGAAGGCGCGGACGGCGGCGTTCTTCTCCGGGCGCAACGCCGCCGCCGATCTGTCCGCCGATCCGAGCGCGGACGTGCGATCCTTCGTTGCGGCGACGCGCGGGTTCCTGGGCGATCCCGCCGCGTTGACCGGGCGCACGGCGTTCACGGCGCGCGCGATCGGCAACCTGTCGCGTCCGTATTTCCCCGATGGCGAGGTCGCGCGCGGCAACGGGCCATTGTCGCGTCCGGCGGCGCAGTTCAGCCCGTTTTCGACCGGGCTCCAGTCGGCGCTGGTGATCGGCAATCTCGCCGCGCATATCGGATCGGTGGCGAACGGCACGCCCGATACCCCGCGTGGCTGCACCGCGCTGTCAAATGCCGGAGGCGCAGGCGCGCGCCGGCTGGCAAACGGAATCCAGATCTTTCCCGGTTCCGTCCCGATCTATCGTAACGACGTGCTGATCGGCGCGATCGGCGTGTCGGGCGACGGCATCGATCAGGACGACATGATCTCGTTCCTGGGGCTGGCGGGTGCCGGCGGGATCGCCAACGCGCCCGCCGCCATACGGTCCGACCGGATCGTCGTCAGCGTCGCAGGAAACGGCGTTCGCCTGCGCTATGTCGGTTGCCCCTTCGCTCCATTCCTCGACACGGCCGACCAGAATGCCTGTGCGGGAAAATAGCTGGTGGCCGGGCGCGGTCGCGATCATGGCGCTGTCGGCGCCTGCGGTGGCACAGGACCGCGTGGCGGATCCCGTCACCGACGCAGTCCGGACCGCCGCGCCGCTGCCTGGCCGTCCCGACGTGCCGAGCCCACCGCCCGAGGCGCAACTGGTGCCCGCCGCGCCCGCTGCGGTCGATCACCGCGCGCTGGAGCCGCAGCCCGTGGTGGAAGACCCGCTGGACGAGACCCTGCTGCCCGGACGTCGTCGCCCGGGGGCGGCGCGCGCGATCCTGCCCGACCGGGTGGTGCAGAACAATCCCGGCGCGGTCGGCGCCCCCGCGCTCGACACGTTCCCGACCGCCGACGTGCCGCTGCCCGATCGCTGGCGCCTGATCCGCGCATTGTGCCCGGACAAGACCTTCGTCGCGGTGCAGGCTATATGCCGGTCGACACGCGATCCGTATCACCAGAACATCCTGAAGGGCGACGTGCCGCTCGACCCGCACAAGGTCCGTTGGCTGCCGATCCACGGCGAGGACTGGTTCGCGGTGCTGTCGGCGATCAGCGATACGGTGGTCGAGCCGCGATCCTTCCCGACGCCGGTTGGCGTGCAGACGACCAGTCGCCCCGGCAGCCTCGACGTCTTTGGCCGCGCGTCCAGCCTGCTCGTCGCGCAGACGTTCACCGCCTCCGCCTCGCTGATCAAGGGATCGACCGCGTTCAAGCCGCCGGAGATCGAATATCGGCTGACGCTGGCCTTCAACTACAATTATGCGCGAGTGAACGAACGCCGCATCCTGTTCGTCGAGCCATCGCGGGCCCCCAGCCGGCACGACGGCTTTATCGGGCTACAGGAAGCGTTCGTCGACTATCACCTGCGCAACGTGTCCGACCGCTACGATTTCGATTCCGTGCGGATGGGGGTGCAGGGGTTCCAGGCGGACTTTCGCGGGTTCCTGTTCAACGACAACCAGCCGGGCGTGCGGCTGTTCGGCAATCGCGACAATAATCGTTTCCAGTACAACATCGCGGTGTTCGGCCGGCTGGAAAAGGACACCAATTCGGGACTGAACGACATCGCGCAGACGCCGCGGCGCGACATCGTCGTGATCGCCAACGTCTATCGGCAGGACCTGCCGGTGCCGGGGTTCACCAGCCAGATATTGCTCGCCTATAACGGCAATCGCGAACGGCGCGGCGTCGAGATCGACGATAACGGCTTCCCGGTGCGGCCCGCACTGCTCGGCGACCTGCGCGGCCGGGAATATGACGTCGGCTATATCGGATATAATGGCGATGGCCATTTCGGGCGCGTGAACCTGACCGTGTCGGGTTATCTGGCGCTCGGGCAGGACCGGAACAGCTTCTTCACCGGGCGCCCGGCACAGATCCGCGCTTTCTTCGCGGCGGCCGAGCCGTCCTATGACATCGATTGGCTGCGGTTGCGCGCATCGGCGCTGTTCGCCAGCGGCGATTCCGACCCGTACGACAATACCGAATCCGGCTTCGACGCGATCGTCGAGAATCCGATCTTCGCGGGCGCAGACACCAGCTACTGGATACGCCAGTCGATCCCGTTCGCAGGTGGCGGGCGCGCCGTGGGTATCAACGGACGCAACGGAATCCTCGCGTCTTTGCGGTCGTCCAAGGACCAGGGACAATCGAACTTCAACAATCCGGGCACGATGCTGCTCGGGGTGGGGGCGGATGCCGACCTGACACCGGAGGTGCGCGTCTCCGGCAACCTCAACCATCTGTGGTTCCAAACGACGGAGACGTTGCAGGCGCTGCGATCCGAGGGATCGATCCCCACTGCGATCGGATGGGACCTGTCGGCCGCCGCGACGTGGCGGCCGCGCATGACGCAGAACATCGTCTTTCGTCTGTCGGGCGCGCTGTTGCAGGCCGGGCGCGGCTTTACCGATCTTTTCACGCAAAGCGGCGGCAGCGGCCGCTTTCATTCCGTCCTGGCTAATGCGATCGTGACATTCTGATGCTCCGCCTGCTGACTCTCCGCTGGTTGCGGCTTTTGCTGGCGATGTTCGCGATCGGTCTCGCCGCGCCGGCGCTGCTGGCGTCCGATGCGGAAAAGCCCCATGCCATCACCTATGCCGTAACCCCGCCCGCGCCCGCCAGCCAGACGCCGGCCGATGCAGCGTCGAAGAGCGCCGGGTGCATCGGATGCCATACGGCGTCGGATGCGGCATCGATGCACCGCAGCCAGGCGGTCATCCTGGGTTGTGTCGACTGTCACGGCGGCGATGCGGGGGTGAAGGTCGCATCCGGATTGTCCGCCAAGGATGCCGCCTATGTCGCGGCGCGCGACCGGGCGCACGTCCTCCCGCGCTATCCGCGCAGCTGGAACTGGCCGTCATCGGCCAATCCGAAACGATCGTACACGCTGATCAATCGCGAGGCGCCGGAATATATCCGCTTCGTGAATCCGTCCGACAATCGCGTGTCGCGGCTGGCCTGCGGTGCGTGCCATCTGGAGATCATCGAAGCGGCCGAGCGGTCGCTGATGGCGACGGGGGCGATGCTCTGGGGCGGTGCCGCGTACAATAACGGCATCGCACCGTACAAGACGTACAAGTTCGGCGAAGCGGTTACCGCCGACGGACGTCCGGCGATGCTGTTGTCGCCCGGCACGCCGCCGGGCACGGTGACGCCCGGACAGGCGGCGCGCGGTGCGCTGCCGCAACTGTATCCCCTGCCGACCTGGCAGGTGACGCCGCCGTCCGACGTCTTCCGCGTGTTCGAGCGCGGCGGCCGCAACATCGGGACGCAATTCGCCGAGATCGGCCTGCCGAACCCCAGCGGCAGTATCCAGCGTCTGGAGGAACCCGGCCGGCCCGACCTGAAGCAATCCAATCGCGGCCCCGGTACCGGCCTGCGCGTCGCGATCCCGGTGTTGAACATCCACAAGACGCGCCTGAACGATCCCTTCACGACGATGATGGGAACCAACGATCAGCCCGGCGACTATCGCTCGTCCGGCTGCGCGAGCTGCCACGTCGTCTATGCCAATGATCGCGATCCGAAGCATTCGCTCGGCTGGGCGCGATATGGCCGCGACGGACAGACCGCGACGGTCGATCCGACGATCGCCAACCTGATGGAGCGCGCCGCCGCCGATCTGCACGGCGGGCACGATGCGGCACCCGTGGGGCATCCCGTCGGCGCGGTGAAGGAAAGCGGCCACCCGGTCGAACACGCCTTCACGCGCGCGATCCCGACCGCGCAATGCATGAACTGCCACATGCATCAGCCGAACATCTTCCTGAATTCCTATCTCGGCTACACGATGTGGGATTACGAATCCGACGCGCCGCTGATGTGGCCGGAGAAGCAGCGATTCCCGAGCGCCGCGGAAACGCGTGCGATCAACGATCGCAACCCGGAAGCGGCGGCGGCACGCGGCAAATGGGGCGACGTCGATTTCCTGCGCCAGGTTCATGACGACGTGAATCCGAAGGCGAAGGATACGCAGTTCGCGGATTATCACGGTCACGGCTGGAATTTCCGCGCCGTGTACAAGCGCGATCGCGAGGGGCATCTGCTTGACGCAAACGGCAACCGCGTGGCGAATGACGACCCCGAGAAGTTCGCGCTGAAGACCAGCCCGCAATTCGCGCCGGTCGGCGAACAGAAAGGCAAGGCGGTCCACCTGATGGACATCCATGCCGAAAAGGGCATGCAATGCGCCGACTGCCATTTCGCGCAGGACAGCCACGGCAATGGCCTGATCTACGGCGAAGTCGCCAATGCGGTCGAGATCGGGTGCAAGGATTGCCACGGTACCGCCGATGCCTATCCGACGCTGCGCACGTCCGGCCCGGCCGCGCGTCCGGGGGGCACCGATCTGTCGTTGCTGCGGAACCCGGACGGACAGGCGCGGTTCGAATGGAGCACCGACGCGGGCGGACGCAGGCTGTTGACGCAACGATCGCTGGTGGATCCAAAACTGTCCTGGCCGGTCAAGCTGGTGAAGAATTCCGTCGACCGCGCCAGCCCGGAGTTCAACGCCAAGGCGGCGCGCGCGAAGCTGATGGGGCGCGACGGACCGGACACGGGCGTCTACGGCTTCGGCCCCGGCATCCCCGCCGAAGCGCGGGCGCACGCACCGGACAAGGTCGCATGCTTTAACTGTCATCTTTCCTGGACCACCTCGTGCGGTGGATGTCACCTGCCGATCGAGGCGAACTGGAAGACGACCAGCCAGAAATACGAGGGTGAGGAAACGCGCAATTTCGCGACCTACAACCCCCAGGTCGCGCGCGACGACATGTTCCAGCTCGGCATTCACATGACGACGAAGGGCAATCAGGTCGCGCCGGTCCGCTCGACCTCCGCACTGGTGCTGTCGTCGACGAACCTCAACAGGGAACGCATCTACGTCCAGCAGCCGCCGATCTCCGCCGTCGGCTTCTCCAGCCAGGCCTTTGCGCCGCATTTCCCGCACACCGTGCGCACCACCGAGACGAAGACGTGCAGCGACTGTCACCTGTCGGCCGCGGACGACAACAATGCGATCATGTCGCAGCTGCTGCTGATGGGCACGGGCACCGTCAATATCGTCGGGCTGAATGTATGGGTCGGGCTGGACACGGGGATCGAAGCGGTGCGGGTGACCGAATGGGACGAGCCGCAGACGGTGTTCGGTTCCTACCTGCATCGCTATGCCTATCCCGAATGGTACAAGCTGCACGTCGATCGCAACAAGCGCGAGCTGATCGACTGGACGCGCGGGCGGACCTTCGACGGCAAGTTGTCGGGCGAGCGGAATGCCAAGGAGGACATCCGCAACGTCACGCAGGCGACGGACGGCGCGGCGCGCTGCGTCCAGTTGCGCGGCGAATATCTTTACGTCGCCGAAGGGAAAGGCGGCTTCCAGGTCTATGACGTGGCGTCGATCGCGAACAAGGGCGTGTCCGACCGCATCCTGAAGGGACCGTTCTCGTCGCTGGGGCACCGCACCGGGATCGCATCGCGCAACGCGACCTGCATAGCGCTGCCGACGACGCAGCCGATCAACCCGCTGCGGAACACGCCGGCGATGCGATCGATGAACCAGGAACAGCCGTTCGATGCGATCTACCATTATGCCGCGGTGGTCGATGCGGAGGAGGGGCTCATCCTCGTCAATATCGACACGATGGCGGACGGCGAACCGCGCAACAATTTCCTGAAGCGCGCGGTGACGTGGAACCCGAAGGGCGTGCTGAACAACGCGCGGCACGTCCTGCTGGCGGGGCATATCGCGTATGTCACGACGCCAGACGCGCTGGTGACGGTGGATCTGGCCGATCCGCTGCATCCCGTGCTGGCCGCAACGGTGGCGTTGAAGGACGCGCGGGCGAGTGCGATCCAGTTCCGGTACCTTTGGGTAACGACGGCCGAGGGCCTGCGCGTGCTGGACGTCACGCAGATGCGCAAGCCGCGGCTGCTGCCGGCGGTGGTGCCGCTGGCCGATGCGCGGCGCGTCTATGTCGCGCGCACCTATGCCTATGTCGCGGCGGGGCGTGACGGCCTGGTGATCGTCGACATCGTCCGGCCGGAAGCGCCGCGCGTCTACCTGCGCGAGACGTTCGGTGGCCGGATGACAGATGCATCGGACGTGATCATCGGCGCGACGAATGCGTCGTCCTTCGCCTATGTCGCGGACGGCACGGGCGGATTGAAGGTGATCCAGCTCGTCTCGCCGCAGAGCCAGCCGAACTTCTACGGATTCTCGCCGGAACCGAAGCCCGAACTGATCGCATGGGCACGCACGCCGAGCCCGGCCTGGGCATTGTCGCGCGGACTCGACCGCGATCGCGCGGTGGACGAGACGGGCGGGCAGATGGCCGTGTTCGGGCGGCTGGGATCGCGGCCGTTTACCCGGCCGGAAATGGAGCGCCTGTTCCTCAACCGCCGCGGGATGCCGTGGAAGGTCACCGACCGTGCCGACCTGTCCTTCTGGGTGCCGTCAGCCGCCCGGTGACGGGGCCAAGGACGGTACGGGCCGCTCTGCCAGCATCTCGCGGACCATCGGTTGCAGCGCCGGGGTATAGCGCGCTACCACCGGGCCGCCGCCGACCGTCTCGAAATGGGTGAGCATGTCGGTGCCGTCCCAGAGATGCAGCGCGAAACCGGGCGGGGTCGCCGCGATCATCGCGCGGTCGTCGGGCATATCCGCGTCGATCGGCCGCAGGTCCAGCGCCACTTCGGGCGCGCAGGACGGCGCGATCAGCAGCGGGACGCCGCACCACGTCGTGGCGACGGGCCGGTGGATGTGCCCGGCCAATATCCCGACGATGTTCGTCCGGCCGCGCACGACCGCCGCCAGCCGTGCGACCCACGGTTCGCGGGGATCGGTGTCCATCCACGCTATCCCGACCGGTCGTGGCGGATGGTGGAGCAGGATCAATGTCGGGCGATCGGGCGCGGCGTCCAGCCGATCCCGCAGCCATGAAGCGCGCGCATCGCAGAACGCGCCGCCGTGGCGTGCCTCGTCCAGCGTATCCAGTGCGACGATGCGCAGCCCGTCATGATCGACGCTGTATTGGACGAAGCCGGCGTCCAGCGCATGATCGGGAAAGACCGTTGTGAAGGCGTCGCGGCGATCATGGTTGCCGAGCAGCAGATGGACCGGCATCGCAAGCGGCGACAGCGCGTCGCGAACGCGTTCGTAGGACCCGGTATCGCCCCGGTCGGTCAGGTCGCCGGTCACCACGACGAGGTCGGGGGCCGGGCGCAAGGCCGCCACGGCCTCGACCACCGTACGCAACCGGTGCGCGTTCGGTTCGTCGGCATCGCCGGGCACGAAGCCCAGATGCAGGTCGGTGATCTGCGCTATCAGCAGCGGGGCGGTCATCGCTTCGACAGTCGCAGCGCGGCGAAGTCGTGGCGTGGGCCAGGGCTCTGGTTCGGGGGTGATACGGCAGCGATCGTTCCGGTCTCCTGATGATAGACATGGCACGTCGCACAGATGGACTTTATCTGTCCGCGCGCGGGATCCGCCCCAGCGTGACAGGTCCGGCACTCGGCGATCTTGGGCATCAGCAGGTCGCTCGCGCTGTTCGAGGTCGGCGCGGCGTGGCATGTGGCGCACGTCGCACTGGCATGCGGGCGATGATCGAACAAAGCGTGCGGCATATAGTTCTTCTGCTGGACGACCGGCGCGATACGGAAGTTCAGGCTGCCGCCCGCGGCGGGCGGTACCACCTTGTGGCAATCGTAACAGGCCCCGCCCGGTGAGAAGACCGCGCGGATCGATCGTTCCGCTGCATTGCCGCGGTTGGCCATGGCGCGGCCATAGGTCGCAGACAGGCTGGCGGCCACGAAGTCGCCCGGACGGCGGCGGCCGCTGTCGATCGCGCCGGGGCGGGAGGGGCCATGCAGCGCGAAAAAGTCCCGCAGCTCCGCCACCACCTGACGCGGGTCGCCGTGACGCAAGGTGCGCACCGTGCCGTCCGATCGGGCGAAGGCAAGGCTGTGGCACGACTGGCAATTCGCCTCCATCGACACCGGGCGGAACCCGCCCTCGGCATCGCGGCTATGGCAGTCGGTGCATCCCAATTCGCCGGTCTTGCCCTGGCGCTGTGCCATGCGTGCGACCGCGTTGGTGGTCGACAGATGCAGCGCGTGCGGGAAGGTCAGGCCGTTATCCTGTTTGGGACGGCGATCCAGCGAGACTCGGCGAAGCGTTGCGGGTGTCCCCGCATCGGCGATGGTCGGGCGGAATTGCGGATGGGCCGCGGCAAAATCGTGCGCGTCGCCAAACGGCGTGTCGGGCAGTCGTTCCTTCAGGCCGCCGTGGCAGTCGGCGCAGAAGCGCTGTGGCGTCGGCGCCATCGCCGTCGCGCCTTGATGTTCGGTATGGCAGTCGACGCAGCGGCCGGGCGGGCGATTGAACGCGGCCGAGATCGATCGTTGCAATCGACCCTCCAGACCGGGAATCGGCGATGCCTTGGCCAGTCGCGCCGGCGCGGCATGATCGTGCGTGTCGGTGTGGCATGATCGGCAACCGCTGTCCTGCACCGCGACGAACGCGGCCTGGTGGCACGCCTTGCAGTTCTTCTCCAGACCGGCATGCGCCTGGGACAATTTGCCGGGCGACCAGGCCGCATCCGCCTGCGCCGCGCCGGCCGCGGATGGCGGCGCATAGAAGGAGCGGATCGGCCAGACCAGAAACGCCGCGAGGATGAGGATCGCGAGAACCCAGGCAGTCGCGCGTCGCGGCGGCGCGATCTTCCTGAGCGAGAACAGCGTCTTTTCGTCATCGGCGATCGCCGCGCCAGATACGTCGCCGATCCGCTCGATCCGGATCAGCGTGTCGCCGGCATCGTCGCGCCCGATCGCCAGACGGTGCGCGCCGAGCAGCACTTCACCGCCGGCGGTCAGCGATATCGTGGCCTGCTGCGTCGACCGGCCATCGACCTCGAACGGCATCTCCGCCAGCGCGGTGACCTCCACCCGATCGTCGCCTTTCCGTTCGATCGCGGCGTGAAGCAGCGCCAGCTGGAGGTCGGGAAGGTGGATGTCGCAGGTCGGCGCGCGACCGATCGTCAGCCGGTCGGCGTCGATCCGCAGGCTGCGGACGATCTCCCGACCGTTGGCGGCGCGCGAGGCGGTCCGGATGACGAACGTCATGCGCGCCTCACCAGTAGAAGAACACGGAGACGATATGCGCGGCCAGCGCCGCGATCAGCGCGATCGTCACGGGAACATGCACGTACAGCCATATCTCCAGAAGCGCGCGCAGCCTGAGATGCTGTTGGATCTGCCGAAGCATCTCCAGCTTGCGGCCCAGCAGGATTTCGGCGCGAACGGAGGCGGCGTCGCTGGCGTCCAGTCGTTCGCGTGCGAGCCACGTGGCACCGCGGCGCTCGCGCCCGGACAAGCGGGCCCAGAGGCCGGATGCGAAGGCATCCTCTGCCAGCGCACCGACGATCAGCGCCGCATTCGCGCCTTCGAGCGGTTGCGCCGCGTCGTTCAATTGCCGATCGATCGACCGCAGATTGTCGAGCATCTGCGTCTCGGTCAGTTCACCGCGATTGTCCGACAGCATGCGCGGCAACAGGCTGTAGACGACGACCCCGAACATGCCCGACGCGATCACCAGCACCATCAGCGCATAGGCCAGGGTATGGACGTTCCATCCCAGCTGGAATCCGGTGTGCAGCGTACCGATGACGAGCAGCGTCAGTCCCAGATAGACGTGCGCCGACGTCCATGCCTTCAAAGACCATGCATTGCGCGTCATGGTGCGCTTGCGGATGCCCAAGGCGGTCAGCCACAGGATCAGCAGGGCGCCGATCGTGCCCAGCGTGTAGCCATACCAGGTCCCCCCGTTCGGCCGCGGATCGGGGTCGTGGAACAGATATACCGCAATCGCCGCGATCGCCGCGACGGCACCGATCTTCGCCCAGCGGAACTGCGCGTGACGCAGATATCCTTCGTGACGGAAGGCCTTCACGCGATCGGTCTGTCGTCCCCCCGCCATCGCCATCAGGAAGGCGTGTCCCGACCAAGTTTCGCGACCGACAGGAATTCCTCGGGCGCGACGCGGATCGCTGCGCCGGTGGGGCAGGCGCGGACGCAGGCGGGGCCGCCGTTGATCCCCCGCGCACATGTCGCACTTGATCGCCTTTTTCGGCGCTTCCGGCTGGCCGGCGCTTTTCGCCTTGGACCAGCGCGAGGGTGGCTCGCCGGGCCCGGGGCCCTTGCCGAACAGCATCCACGCGAGCAAAGGCGGCTTCTTCGGCGGCACCTTGTCCATGCGGATCACGCCATACGGACAATTCCGCTGGCAATTGCCGCAGCCGATGCAGGTGTCGTCGATGAACACCTCTCCGTCCGGTCCACGATGGATCGCGTTGGGCGGGCAATCGGCCATGCAATGCGGATGTTCGCAGTGGCGGCAACTGGTGGGGACGTGCAGATGCGCGTATGTCCGCCCCGCCTCGCGATCGAGCCGCGAAAGACCTTCGTGACTGTCGGCGCACGCCTTCTCGCAATTGTCGCAGCCGACACACAGTTTCTCGTCGATCAGCAGCACGTCGGTCGCCTCGCCGATCCCCGTATCGACCAGGAAACCGGCGACCGAGGAGTACAGGTCGACGGCGCTGGAAAAGCTGTCCTTCTTCGCCTCGATGAACGAATTGACCTCGCGTCGTGCGGCCATGTCGGCCCGTGCGCGCTGCGCCAGTTCGGGTTTGGCCGACAGCAAGGCGGCGAACGCATCGCCGTCGAGCCGGATCACCTCCGACCGGATCGCCGCGCGCACGCTGGCGGTGCGGCGGCCCCCGTCGAGCAACGCCATCTCGCCGACATAGGACCCCGCGGGCAGGTAGGAGAGGAAGATCTTCTTCCCGCCGATCGTCTTCTCGACGATCATCGACCCGGAGCGCACGACGAAGATGTCGCGGCCCTCTTCACCCTCAGTAATGATCGTCTCACCGGCGCGAACCGTCCGCAGTTCCGCACTGGCCAGCACGTCGGCCAGATCGTCCGGCGTCAGCCCCGAACCGAACATCTGCAGCAATTGCCGCTCGGTCGAGATCCGGCTGATCGCCCGCCCGGCGGCGGGGACTGCGGCGATCAGCTTCAACGCCGCGCTGCGCGGGATTTCGAGCAGGATCGCCGCATCGGCGACCCGCACCGTCGACCCGCGCGGCCGCCCGGAGATCAGCCCGACTTCGCCGACGATCGAACCCCGGTCGATCGTGACGCTGCGTCCACCGCCGGTATCGACGGTCACCGATCCCTCGGCGATCGCGAACAGCGACGATCCCGGCTGGTTGCGTTCGAACACCGTGGCGCCCGGCGGCATCGCACGGACGGTGGCGTCCAGCATGAACTCGCGCATCTGCAACGCCGACAGTTCGTTCAGGATGGTGATTTCGGTGCGCAGATAGTCCAGCCATTCCGCCACCGATCGCTGGCCGGGAAGGCCGGCGAACCGTGCTTCCAGGATCGGTTCGTCCGCCGGCTTCAACGTCGTGTTGCCGGCGATGATCTCGACCACGTCATAGCCTTGATTCATGCAATGCTTGATCAGCGGATAGCCCGCCAGCGCGCCGATGACGTAGATGCCGGGGACAGTGGATTCGAACGTTTCCGACAGCGCCGGGTAGGCGAGGCGATCGGTGCTGGTGAAGCGTATGCCGGTGCCCGGCACCACCGCTCGCCGTCCGCGATCATCCGCCGTGAAATCCGCGCAACAGGCCTCGACGAACGCGCGGGGCGGGGCGGAGCCCATCCGGGCGATCACGCGGTCGCACCGCAACCGAACCTCTCCGTCGCGCGCATCCAGCCGCGCCCAGCCCGGTTCGAGCGCGGCCAGCGTCGTTTCCCGCAACACGGTGAGGCGGCCTTCGCTCTCGGCGGCGAGCAGCGCCTGTACGTTGGCGGGCTTGGCACTGCCGAATTCGGTACCGCGGTTCAACAGCGTCACGGCATTGCGCTGTTCGGGATCGGCGGCCAGGCCCAGCGCATTCTCGATCCCGGCATCGCCGCTGCCCGCGACGATGATCGTCTCGTCGATGAACTCCGCGGGATCGTTCAGCGTATATTGCACGATCGCGCCCGGCTCGACCGCGCAGCGCACGAGATTGGGGTTGCCCTGCGTGCCGATCGCCAGGATCACGGTCTCCGCCTCGATCGCTCGCTTGTCGGCGAGCATCAACCGGAACGCACCGGCAGTGCCGACGATCTCTATCACTTCGGCATTGTAGAGGATTTCGATGCCCGCCGCGGACGCGCCATCGTTCCAGGCACCCAGGATCGTCTCGCGCTTGCCCGCGTCGAACGGCAGGTCGGCGCGCAGCACGAGCTGGCTGGGCGTCGCCATGACGTGCTTGCCCTTCTGATACTGATAGATCGTGTCGGACAGGTGATCCGTCCGTTCCAGCAGGACGTGCCGCATCCCGAGCGAGGCGGCGTGCGCTGCCGCGCTTAGTCCAGCAGGGCCGGACCCGATGATGGCGACGCGGTACATTAAGAAAAAGTCCCCCAGACTTTCAGTGACGAAGCGGTCATGCCCGTATAGGGCGGCTTATCGCAATAGCGCATTGTGGCGCGAGGGGAGATAATGGGGTGGGCAGCAACTTGCGATTTAGCCGATACTTCCTGATCGGCATCGCTGTTTTTGCGGCCGGGTCTATCGGCTGGCGTGTTTTCGGAGATCGGCAGGCGGGAACGCCACCGGTTTCGACCGCCGTGCCCGACGCACAGCCTGCCCCGGACGTGGGGGAGATGGTGGCCAAGCTGGAAGCGAAATTGGCGGCGAAGCCGGACGATGTCGCGGGCTGGCAGATGCTCGGCTGGTCGTATTTCAAGATGCAGCGCTTTGCCGATGCGGCGCGCGCCTATCGCCGCGCGGCCGATCTCGCGCCCGCTACGGCGGACAATTGGTCCGCGCTGGGCGAGGCGCTGGTGCTGGGAAACAAGGGTGTCGGCGATGACGCCGTGCAGGCGTTTCGCCGCGCGCTGTCGGTCGACCCCAAGGATGCGCGCGCGCGCTATTTCCTCGCCGTGCGCCAGGATCTGGAGGGTGATCATCGCGGGGCCGTGGACGGCTGGATCGCGCTGCTGAAGGATGCGCCGCCCGGGGCGCCGTGGGAAGGTTCGGTCCGCCAACTGGTCGAACAGGTCGCCACGCGCGAGAAGATCGATATTGCCGGCCGGGTGCCGCCGCCGGTGACGCCCCCGGCTGGGGCTGGGGCTGGGGCTGGGGCCGGGGCTGCAACAGGGGCCGGGGCGAGCGACGCGGCGATGGCGCGCGCGGCGACCGACGCGATCCCGGGGCCGACCGCCGACCAACTCGCATCTGCCGCCAAATTGACGCCGACGCAGCAGGACGAGATGGCGCGCGGCATGGTCGATCGGCTGGCCGCGCGGCTGGCGGCGAACCCGCAGGACGCGGACGGCTGGCTGCGGCTGATGCGGGCGCGGATGGTGCTGAACGATCGTGCCGGGGCGGTCCGTGCGCTGACGACGGCGCGGACGACGTTCCGTGGCGATGCGGGTACGCTCGCCAAGCTGGACGCGGCGGCGCGTGCCCTGTCGATCTGACGGCGGCACGGCATGATCTGCCTTCTCGCCGGGGATCGATCGTAATGGGTGCGGCGTCCTCGCCCGATCCGCTCGTCGCCGCGACCTCTGCGCTGGCGGCCGGCGATCTGCTGCTTGCTTATGATCGCTCGACCGCCGGGCTGGCCGCGGACGCGGCGCATCCGCGACTGCGATATCTGCAGGTACTGGCGCTGGCCCGGATGGGAGAAACGGATCGCGCGTTCAAGCTGTACGATGCGGCGCTCGCGGCGAACCCGACCGACCTCGATACGCTGACCCTGGGTGCGCGGTTGCTGAAGGATCGCGCGTGGCAGGCGAGCGGGGAGGGTGCGATCGATCTGATCGCGCGTGCCGCCGACGCCTATGAAGCGATCTTCCGGCGGACCGAAGACGCGTTTCCGGCGATCAACGCGGCAACGCTTGCCATGCTCGCCGGGCAGGCGGAGCGCGCGCAATCCCTGGCTCGCGCCGTGCTCGACACCGTCGGGGACGCACCATCGACCGATTACTACGCCGCTGCCACGGTTGCGGAGGCCAAGCTTTTGCTCGGGGACGAAGCCGGGGCCGAAGTCGCGATCGAGCAGGCGCTCGACCTGCCCGGCTGCAATCCCGGCGCGCGGTCCTCCACCAGTACGCAATTGGCCCGGATCGTTGGTGCCGGCGGCTGTGGCGCGCGCGTCGTCGCCAGGTTGCGTCCCGCGCCGGTTGTCACGTTCTGCGGCCACATGTTCGGTAACTCGCCCGAGTCCGAGACGGCCTTGCGTCGACAGATCGAAACGGCGTTCGATTCGCTGAATTCGACGATCGCCTATGGTGCGCTGGCGTGCGGCGCCGATATCCTGGTCGCCGAGACGGTCTTGGCACGCGGTGGCGAACTGCACGTCGTGTTGCCGTTCCGTATCGAGGACTTCATCCTGACGTCCGTCGCGCCTGGCGGTGAGGGTTGGATCGAGCGATTCCGGCACTGTCTGGATCGCGCGGCGGAAGTCGTGATCGCATCGGAGACGGCGGCGCTGAATGACGATCGCCAATATCGCTACGGATCGATGATGATGATGGGGTTCGCGCGGCTACGCGCGCGTCATCTGGGCACCGACGCGGTGCAGCTTGCGCTATGGGACGGCCTTACGCCCGGTGGAATGGCCGGCACCGGCGCGGACGTGGAGTTGTGGCGCTCGCATGGCGGCGAAACGCGCGTGATCCCGCTTGACCGTAGCGAATTCGCCCGACCCGCCGCCGCTGCGGTAACGACCGCAGTCGAGGCGAAGCGGGAAGTGCGCGCCATGATCTTCACCGATTTCGCGGGGTTCTCGCGAATCGACGAGGCGCTGCTGCCGACCTTCTGGGAATTGGTGCTGGGGCGGGTCGCGCGCGTCGTCGATCGCTACACCGGCGATGTGTGCAGCCGCAACACATGGGGCGACGCCTTGTATGTCGTCACGCAGACATCGACCGCCGCGGCGCGGCTGGCGCTCGACCTTCAGGCCGAACTGGACCCCGCCAGCATGGGCGTGCTGGGGGAAGGGGCCGGCATGCGGGTGAGCGCGCATCTGGGCAGCGTGTACGAGGCGATCGATCCGGTCACGCGCAAGGTCACCTTCTTCGGTCGCGAAGTGAACAAGACCGCGCGGATCGAGCCGATCGCCCTGGTCGGCGAAGTCTATGTCACGCGTGCGTTCGGCGCGGTGCTCGCGATGGAATCACCAGCCGAATTCGAGCTGTCCTATGTCGGCCGCGTCGCGCTCGCCAAGCAGTTCGGTGACGAGGCGATGTACCGGCTGACGCGCGCCGCCCGCTAGGCGGGAACGGCGCGCGTCGGATCGCCTATGCGAGCGCCGGCTGCGCCTTGGACGGGCGCCGCCGTAACTGCGCGCCGACCGCGCCGAAGCCGACGATCATCAACGCCCAGGATGCAGGCTCCGGCACCGCGGCGGTCACGCCTTCGAATAAGGCGGGGATGGTGAATGTGCTTCCGACTTCGAAGGCCCGGCCGTTGACGACGGCAGATTGATCGAACCCGCCCGTAAACCGGCCGGAAAGGCCGTTCGCGGTCGGCGTCAGCGTCAATTGGTAGGGATTCAGCCTGCAATTCTGCGGCGACGCGCAGAAAAACCATTCCGCGGTCACTATCTGGTTCACCACGTTCAGCGAGGCGCTTTGATTGAAGGCGGGGCCGCCCTGATTCTGGTAGTCGATCGAGTTATTCTGGCCCGCGCTGATCAGCGTGCGCTGGTAATCCCCCAGCGCCGGGTTGATGTCCTGGTAGATCAGGCTGGACAATGTCTCACCGTCATTGCCGACCGGCGTCTCGAAATCGACCGCCTGTCCGAACGTCAGCAGACCGTTGCCGTGAACGATGACGTTGGAGAAGAAGTTTGCGCCGCCGTCGAAGCTCACCCGGTATCCGAGGCTCCTGCCGGCGCCGCAATCGTCACCCTGTATGTCGCAATAGCCCGACACCGTGACGGAGGTCGGGGTGGTCGTTCCATCCGGATTGTTCCGCTGATCGATCGCTGTACGCCCCGCCTGCGCCGGCATCGCGGACGTCATCGCCAGGGCGGATGCACCGATCCACCACGCACCAAACCGAATCGCCATAACTATCCCCCGAACACCTGGTCGATCGCTCTTTGCACGAACCGGCGTGCCGTGTGCGGTATTTCAAACGGGGCGCAGCCCGTCAGCGTCCAGTTTTGACACTTCCGCCGGCCGACCGCCCCGAAACGGCCAGCAGGCGCGCCGCCGCGATGCTGCCGAACAGCGTGTCGCGCCGCCACCTTTGGTCCAGGGCCGGCATGCTGGCGACGATCAGCTTGCGCGCCTCATCGACACGCTTCGCCGCCAGCAGGCATCCCCCCGGGTATTCGCGATCCAGGCGAGCCGCCAGGGATCGTCGGGATAATCCGCCCGCATCAGCGGCAGCGCCTGATCGAGCAACGCCAGTCCCTCGACATGATCGCCGCGCGCGCACAACAGATCCGCCAGTTCGGTCAGGATCGGCGCGCGGTTGCGATGCTTGTGCAACGCCGCGGCGCGCCACGCCTTGCGCAGCAACGTCTCCGCTTCCTTCGTGTTGCCAAGCCCGCGTTCGGCAATGGCGAGGTTGGCGAAGGTGAAGGCCAGGTCGTCATACGTCTCGCTCTGCTGCGCCAGCGTGATTGCCGAGGCGCGACGCAACAGCGTGCGCGCCGATGCAAAGGCGCGGCCCTCCAGTTGCACGCGCGCGACATTGTTGATCGTCACGGCGACGTACGGGTGGTTGGGGCCGAGCACCAGTTCGTCGGAGCGTAACGCCCGCAGCCAGAACCGCTCCGCCGCGACGGAGTCGCGCTGGAGATACGCGATGGAGCCCAGTTCGTTCAGGACGTCGGACACCTTGGGATGCGCCAGCCCCTGCGTCGCGACGCGGATGCCTAGCGCCTGTTCGAAGCGTTGCCGCGCCGGCGCAAGCTTGCCGGCAGTGAGCAGATTGTAACCGATCGCTTCCAGATCGCGTGCGACCGTCGGATCGCGATCGCCGGCGCGCGCATGGTCCAGCCGCAGCGCTTCCTTCGCGTCGGCATCGGCACCGGGATAATCCTCCAGCCGGGTTCGCGCTTCCGCTCGCCCGACCAGCGCCTGGGGCAGCAGTTGGGGGTCGCTGTTGCTGGCCGTCCGGGACAAGGCGATCGCCTTGTCGAAATTGCGGACCGCGGCCGGATATTCGCTCTGGCGGATCTGCGACCCGCCCAATGCTATGAACTGGCGCGCGCGTACGGCAGGCTCGGTGATCGGCAGCGCCATCGACTGACGGATGATCTGGTCGCCTGTCCGGTACGACCCGAGGCCGAGATACACCTGGCTGAGCGTCGTCATCAGCTGCGCCTTCACGTCGGGCTCGTTGGCGAGCGCGCCGGTGATGCGTACCGCACCCTTGTCCAGAACCTCCTTCGCGGTGATCTTCGCGCCCTGCGCCTCGGACGGGTCGGACACCTCGAACAAGGATTGCACGAATTCCACGGTGCGTTCGGCCGTGGCGGTGCGCTTGCGCGCGAGATCGCGCTGTTCGACGGCCTCCTTCCGCGAGATCAGCGCCATCACGGTCAATCCGGTCATCACCACGAAGCCCAGCATCGCGGCGCTGGCGATGATGGCCAATTGCTTCTGGCGCCGCGCCTGATCACGCTGACGAAGCTCGTCATATTCGACGCCCAGGCTGCCCGCGATGACCTTCAGCAGCGCGCCGCGCGGACCGTCCGCGCCGGGACGCACGTCGGCGGCCAGCGGCTCCGCCGCGCCGCCTTCGAACAATGCGGGTGGAAAGCATCCGTCACCACCGTCCTCAGGAAGGTCGTCGGGATGCGCCGGCGTCCCATCCACCACGATCAGCTTGATGCGATCGCGTCGCCCCAGCCGGATGAACTCCCGTATCTCCTCGTTCACCCAGCGCGATCGGCGCGAATTGGGCGAGCAGATGACGATCAGCGTGGCCGAATCGTGCAGGGCGGCGCGTACGGATTGTGCGAGGTCGGTCGACGCCGCTAGTTCTTCCCGGTCCTGAAACACGGGCGGCAAGCGTTTGCCCAGCACCCCGACGGGCGTCTCACGTCCACGCAGTCGTTTGGGGATCGGATAGCGTTCCAGCCCGCGATGCAACCATGTCGCCCATTTGCGATCGCGATGGTTGTAGCTGATGAATGCCGAATATCGCAGGCGAACCTCCCCCGTGCATAGAGCGGCCTATAGCAGCGATGTTCGGCTGGCGACTTCTTTTCAGCGGGCCTGGAATGCGTGGAATAGCAACGTTCTGGAGATAGAATGACTGACGCGCGCCGCCTCCCGGCGTGAGACGGCGCGCATCAATATCAGGCCAGCGCCACGCGTGAGCGCGTCGTGCGTCGGCGCAATGCGCCGCCGACCAGACCGAAACCACAGATCATCATCGCCCAGCTGGCCGGTTCGGGCACGGCGGCCGTCACCTCGGTGATGATTGCGGGCAGGAAAAACTCGCAAACGGAGACTTCCTGGCATCTCGTCAGAATTGTCTGCTCGCCGTTCACTACATAGCCGATATCATTGCCGCCCCGCCCCGAAATGAACTCGAATTCACCAAAGAACCCTGTCGGCGTGGCTCTCAAGGTCAGCGAGTATGGGTTGGTCTGACATTCGCTCGTACTTTCGCAGGTGAACCACTCGGCGTTGATGATGTTTCCCAAAACATTCAGGCGCGCGCTCTGGAAAAAGGCACCCAGGTCTACCCGACTATTTTGCCCGGCGCTGATCAGGTTCAGTCCATAATCGGTCAGGGCGGGATCGCGACGATCGTCCTCGTAGTAAAAGGGGTCGTTGGCCGCCAATATTTTGTCTCTCAAGGCTGCGCCAGCCGGATCGGACGTGGTAAAGTTTGCCGACCCGCCGAAGGTCAGCAGGCCATTGCCCGTAATATCGATGGTCCGGAAAAAGTCTTTCCGTTGTCAAAGCTGACTTGGTAGCCCAGCTGCTCGGTCACGCAGTCCTGCCCGTTGAAATCGCAATACCCGGACAGGACCGTAGGAGATCCTCCATTGCCGTCGATTGCGGTCCGGCCTGCCTGGGCCGGCGCGGCTGCGATGATGGAGGATACGAACGCCCCCACTATAAATGCAAACTTCGTCATACTTCCCCCTGATTATTATGTGAGTGACGGTCTAGCCGACCTTAACCCCGCGTAAAGAACCTTGGTGCTCACAATGGATCGATGCCCCTATTCGGGACAGGTCGGCCTCCGCTACCGAATGAGGGTGGGATCACGAATGACGGGAGCAGGGACCGAATGGAACGGCATTTGGCGATCAGGAAGCTGTCGAGGCTGGGGAACGAATTCTATCTGCGTGCCTCGCTGGCGGTCATGGATCTTACGCCCGGCCAGTATGAGCGCGGGATCGTCGCGTTGCTGCTGCTGAAACGGTGCGCGCCGGACTGGATCGAGGGCCGCCGGATCCGTCGCCCCCGGGACATTACCCGCACCTCGTCGATCAAGGCTGTCGCGACATCGCTGGGGAGGCCGTACCCGACGATCAATCGTCACTTCCACAAAATGATCGCCGACGGATTGTGCGTGGAAACCGAACAGGGATACGCGATCAGCAATACCGAGGCGAACGAACTGCGTGTCGTGAGGATTTTGACGACTGCGCATGACAGCCTCGTTCGCCTGGCCGAGGACATCGCGGCGGGGCTGGGCCTGCACCGCACCGACGGGAAACCGACGCCCGAACTCGTGACGCTGACGATCGCGGCCGCGCTCGACATGTGGCTCGTGCCGTTCGAATATGCGCGCAAGCCGGTCACGGACTGGACCAGCAAGCTCGTCTGGCTCGCCATCATCGTCGCGAACGTCCGTCATATCACGGACGACCCCGAATTGAGCGAACGATGGGCGTACGACACCGTCCCCGATCATCACCGCGTGCCGATGACCGTGCGAACCATCGCCGGCATAACCCGGCTCAGCTACGGCACGGTCTTTCGCCACTGTCGGCAATTGGAGGCCCAGGACGTCATAGAATATGACAGAGGGGGCTGGTTATTGGGAAACCGTCAATTGCTCAGCGACGATGTCGACCAGAACATGCGCGACATATTGGGCTATTATACCAGGCGTTTGAACGAACTGTCGGCCGCGGGCTTCGATACCGGCAATCCGGATGCGTTCTACCTTGGGCCACGGCCCGAGCATGTCTGCGTCCCGCCGGATCGACCATCGCGCGAATAGCTGGTCGGATCGGATCGGTGCGTCATGAAAAGCTGCGGCCGGGAGGGAAATGCCCGGACCCCCTGGCCTCGGTTGGCAACGGCCCTGTCATCTGCATATGACATGCCATGCGGATCGCGATCATCGACACCAGCACGACGCGTGCCGCCATCATCTCGGACGGATTGCGCGACGCCGGGCTCGGCGATCTGGTGCTGATCGACGCGGCGGGACCGTTGCTCGCCCAGTTGGAGGCAGCGCGGCCGGAGGTGGTGCTGGTCAATCTGGAAAACCCCGGCCGCGACATGCTGGAGGAATTTTTCGCGATGAGCCGCGCGCTTGCACGGCCGATCGCGATGTTCGTCGACCAGAGCGACGAGGAATCCACCGCCGCCGCGGTCGATGCAGGCGTGTCCGCCTATATCGTCGATGGCCTTGCCAAGCAGCGGATCAAGCCGGTGCTCGACCTGGCCATTCGTCGGTTCCAGGCGTTCGCACGGTTGCAGGCCGAACTGGCGGAAGCGAAAAGCGCGCTTGCCGACCGGCAGGCGGTCGATCGCGCAAAGGCGATCCTGATGAAGCGCCGCCACCTCGACGAGCCCGCCGCCTACGCCTTGTTGCGGAGCCATGCGATGCAATCCAACCGGCGCATCGCGGAGATCGCCGAGGCGATCGTGACGAGCGACGCGCTGATGGGAGATTTGTGATGTTCCGCATCGGTTTCCTGCCGCTGGTCGATGCCGCGCTGCCGATCCTGGCGCATGAACAGGGTTTCGCCGCGGCGGAGGGCGTGCGGATCGAACTGGTGCGCGACATGACGTGGGCGACGGTGCGCGACCGGTTGCTCTACGGTCAGACCGACGCCGCCCATCTGATCGCACCGCTGGCGATCGCGACCAGCCTGGGTCGGGGACGCCCGGCGGTGCCGCTCAGCGTGCCGTTCGTGCTTGGTCTGAACGGCAATGCGGTAACGCTGTCGACCGCGCTCGCGGCGGCGGTCGATCTGGGTGACGGCCTGTCCGATCCGGTCGCGCTGGGCGCTGCGCTGCGCACCGTCGCGCTGGAGCGGGCCGCGGGCGGAACGCCGCTGCGCTTCGGCGTCGTGCATCGCTATTCAAGCCACAATTACATGCTGCGCTATTGGCTGGCGGCGGTCGGCATCCGGCCCGATCGCGACGTGGAGATCGTCATCACCAGCCCGCCCTTCGCCGCCGATGCGCTGGCGGCGGGCGATGTGGACGGCATCTGCGTCGGGGAGCCGTGGAGCAGCGTCGCGGTCGATCGCGGGGTCGGGCGGATCGCCCTGGTCACCGCGCAGATCTGGCGACGCGGGGTGGAAAAGGTTCTGGCGCTGCGCAGCGAAACGACCGCGGAGCGGGGCGACGAGGTCGCGGCGTTGCTGCGGGCGCTGCACCGCGCCGCGGCGCATTTCGTCGAGGCGGATAGCGCGGAGGACAGCGCGGCGATCCTGTCCCGCCCCGAATATTGCGACGCGCCGCCCGAGACGATCCTGCGCGCGATCACCGATCGGGTACGCCTCGCACAGGGGGCGGAGGCGCTGCACATTCCGGACTTCATGTTCCAGTATCGCGAGGCGGCGAACTTCCCGTGGCGCAGCCAGGCGGCGTGGCTCTACTCGCAGATGACGCGGTGGGACGGCACGCCGTTCGCCGCCGACGAGGCGAAGGCGGCGGAGGCGGTCTTTCGGCCCGATCTGTATAGGGCGGCGCTTGCCGGATCGTCCGCGACGCTGCCTGGGGCGAGTTCCAAGCTGGAGGGATCAATCGCCGCGGCGACCGGCGTCGGGGCGACTCAGGGCCGCCTGATCCTCGGCAGCGACCGGTTCTTCGACGGGCGCGCTTTCGATCCGGATGAGATCCCGGGCTATCTGCGTGACTTGGAATAGGATGATGAGAACGGGCGTGGGGCCGGATTGCTGCACGTGCGAAATCCGCTTGCGCTCGCCCCGCGAATCAGGCAGCTTTCGTCTCGTCGGGCGATGAAGCCGGGCATCAGATAGACGTCGATACAGTCCAACGGGGGGCGACATCGACGGAGCGGGGACGGTCACCACCTTCCCCGTCAACGGCAACGAAGCCGCCAGGACGCGACCAGACATGGCCGCCGTCCTGGCGGCTTTTTCTTTGTCCATCGCAGATGGGGGCGAAACATGGCTACGGCATTCTGGCAAGACGACGAGACAGGGGAAAAGACGGGGTTCTGGGCAAGCGGCCACACCCCGACATTGATCGCCGCTTTCCTGTATTTCGACCTCGCCTTCATGGTCTGGGTGCTGCTCGGGCCGCTCGCGCCCGATATTGCCAGGACGCTGGCGCTGACGCCTTCGGAAAAAGGCCTGATGGTCGCCACGCCGACACTGGCGGGCGCGATCCTGCGCGTCGTCAACGGGCTGCTGGTCGATCGGATCGGACCGAAGACGGCGGGGGCGATCAGCCAGGTCATCGTCATCGCCGGACTGTTCGTCGCTTGGGCGATGGGGGTGAACAGCTTCGGCGGCACGCTTGCGCTCGGGGTGATCCTCGGTTTTGCCGGCGCGAGCTTCGCGATCGCCTTGCCGCTCGCCAGCCGCTGGTACCCGCCGGAACATCAGGGCAAGGCGATGGGCCTTGCCGGCATGGGCAATTCGGGCACGGTGCTCGCCGCCCTGTTCGCCCCGGCGCTCGCCAAGCTGTTCGGCTGGAACGCGGTGCTCGGCCTCGCCTGCATTCCGCTGACGCTCGTCTTCGTCGCGTACATGGTGCTGGCCAAGGACGCGCCGAATGCGCCGGCCCCCAAAAGTCTTGGCCAGTATCTGACGCCGCTGAAGACCGGGGACGCTTGGTCGCTGATGGGCTTCTATGCCGTCACCTTCGGCGGCTTTGTCGGGCTGGCGGCCAGTCTGCCGATCTATTTCACCGACCGGTTTGGGCTGACGACGATCCAGGCGGGCTATTGCACCGCGGCCTGCGTCTTCGCCGGGTCGCTCGTCCGGCCGATGGGCGGGGCGCTGGCCGACCGGATCGGCGGTGTGAAGACGCTGACCGCGGTCTTTGTCGTCGCCGCGCTGGCGCTTGCCGGGGTCAGCATGGCCGGCTCCGTCGAGGCGGCGCTGGCGCTGTTCGTCCTCGCGATGCTGGCGCTCGGCACCGGCAACGGCGCGGTATTCCAGCTCGTACCGCAGCGTTTCGCCGCGGAAATCGGCGTAATGACCGGTTTGGTCGGTTTCGCCGGCGGCATCGGCGGTTTCTACCTCGCCTCATCCCTCGGAATCGCCAAGCAAATCACCGGCAGCTTCACACCCGGCTTCCTGATCTTCGCGACACTAGCCCTAATCGCCCTAACCGCCCTGACGCTGGTCAAGCGCGGCTGGCGCGCCCGCTGGGGTACCGCCGCCACGGTGCGGATCTGACATGTTTTGGCTCCAACTGGACTGGACCCTGTGATGAATAGCCGCGAACATCTCGTCGTAGTGGGCAACGGCATGGCCGGATGCCGGGCGGTGGAGGAACTGATCGCCCGCGATCCGCACCGGTATCGCGTCACGATCTTCGGTGCCGAACCACATGTGAACTATAATCGGATCATGCTGTCGCCGGTGCTGGCGGGCGAGAAGACGTTCGACGAGATCGTCATCAACGACGCCGCATGGTATGCCGACAACGCGATCGAATTGATCTCCAGCGATCCGGTCGAAGCGATCGACCGGGCCGCGAAGACGGTCATTGCACGGTCGCGTCGCAGCGTCTCCTATGACAGGCTGCTGATCGCGACTGGTTCCGACCCGTTCATCATCCCGGTACCGGGCAAGGACCTGCCCGGCGTCATCAGTTTTCGCGACATGGCGGATGTCGACCATATGCTTGCCGCGGCCGAGGCCGGCAAGGCGGGCGGGGGCGGCGATGCGGTGGTGATCGGCGGCGGGCTGCTCGGGCTGGAGGCGGCGCACGGCCTGACCTTGCGCGGTATGAAGGTGACGGTCATCCACCTAATGCCGACGTTGATGGAGCGGCAACTGGACGAGGCGGCGGGCTGGCTGCTTAAATCGGCGCTGGAGGCGCGCGGCCAGACGATCCTGACCGAGGCGCATACCGCCGCGATCGTCGGCGACGGCAAGGTCGAAGGCGTCCAACTGAAGGACGGGACGGTGATTCCCGCCAGCCTGGTGGTGATGGCGGTCGGTATCCGGCCCTCGACCACATTGGCGCGCGACGCCGGACTGGAGGTTGGGCGCGGGATCAAGGTGGACGACCATATGGTCACGTCCGACCCGGCGATCCTCGCGGTCGGCGAATGCGTCGAGCATGACGGCAACGTCTACGGCCTCGTCGCGCCGTTGTGGGACATGTGTCGCGCGCTCGCCGACGGGCTGGTCGACAGGCCCAGTGGCTATCGCGGATCGGTCACCTCGACCAAGCTGAAGGTCGCCGGGCTGGACGTATTTTCGGCGGGCGATTTCTCCGGCGGAGACGGGGCGGAGGACATCGTGCTGCGCGACGCGTCACGCGGCGTCTACAAGCGCGTGGTGGTGCGCGACGACCGCGTGGTTGGGGCGGTGCTGTACGGGGATACCGCGGATGGCGGCTGGTATTTCGACCTGTTGAAACGCGAGGAAGACGTGTCGGCGATCCGCGACATGCTGATCTTCGGAAAGGCCTTTGCCTCGGGAGGGGGGCAGGCGGACCCTAAGGCGGCCGTTGCGGCGCTTCCCGCGGATGCGGAGATCTGCGGCTGCAACGGCGTGACCAAAAGCAAGGTCGTCGCGTGTATCGACGCGGGGAACACGACGCTGGATGCGGTTCGTGCCACCTGCAAGGCGTCTGCCTCGTGCGGATCGTGCACCGGGCTGGTCGAGACGTTGCTCGCGGTGACGCTGGGCGACGACTATTCGGGCGAGCGCACCGTTCGCACGATGTGCAAATGCACCAGCTTTAGCCATGACGACGTGCGACACGAGATCGTCGCGCAGGATATGCGATCGATCCCCGAGGTCATGCAGAAGCTGACCTGGAGCACGCCGGACGGGTGTTCCTCATGCCGCCCGGCGCTGAACTACTATCTGCTGTGCGCACTGCCGGGCGACTATAAGGACGATCAGCAGAGCCGGTTCGTGAACGAACGGATGCATGCCAACATCCAGAAGGACGGGACCTATTCTGTCGTGCCGCGGATGTGGGGCGGGCTGACGAACCCCGGGAATTGCGCGCGATCGCCGATGTCGTCGAGAAGTTCGACGCGCCGATGGTCAAGGTCACCGGCGGACAGCGGCTGGATATCTTCGGCATCAAGAAGGAGGATCTTCCCGCGGTGTGGGCGGATCTCAACGCCGCCGGGATGGTCAGCGGCCATGCGTATGGCAAGTCGCTGCGGACGGTGAAGACCTGCGTCGGCAGCGAATGGTGCCGGTTCGGTACGCAGGATTCGACCGGGCTGGGCGTGAAGGTCGAACGGATGACCTGGGGATCGTGGATGCCGCACAAGTTCAAGATCGCGGTCAGCGGCTGCCCGCGCAATTGTGCGGAAGCGACGATCAAGGACTTCGGCGTGGTGTGCGTCGACAGCGGGTACGAACTGCATGTCGGCGGCAATGGCGGGATCAAGGTCCGCGCCACCGACTTCCTATGCAAAGTTGCGACCGAGGAGGAGGCGATGCACTATTGCGCCGCCTTCATCCAGTTGTACCGCGAGGAGGCGCGCTATCTGGAGCGCACCGCGCCGTGGATCGAGCGCATCGGCGTCGATTATATCCGCGAAAGGATCGCGGACGATGCGGCGGGCCGGGACGCACTGGCCGCGCGGTTCCTGCATTCGCAGACCTTCATGCAGGATGATCCCTGGGCCGCCCGCGCGGCCGGCGATGCGCGGGAGCAGCACGCGCCGATGGCGGTGTTCACACCCCTAAATTCAGCGAGGGAAATGGCATGATCGGCGAATGGCTCGACATCGGCTGGGTCGACGAGATCCCGGTCCGCGGCAGCCGCACGGTGCAGGTGACCGGCGGCGACGACATCGCCGTGTTCCGCACCGGCGACGGCAAGGTGTTCGCCTTGCTCGACCGCTGTCCGCACAAGTATGGCCGCTTGTCGCAGGGCATCGTTCATGGCGGTGCGGTGACCTGCCCGCTGCATAATTGGCGCATCTCGCTGACGTCCGGCGAGGCGCTGGGCGAGGACAAGGGTTGCACGCCCGTGGTGCCGGTGAAGGTGTCCGCGGGGCGGGTGCTGATCTGCCGGACCAGTGTGTTGAAGGCGGCGGCGTGACGGGCCGTGCAATACTACTTCCCTCCCTGCAAGGGAGGGGGCGGGGGTGGGTGGAGGCCGGACAGACGGCCGCCGCCCACCTCGAATTCTACCGTATCGCCCGGACCGGACCCACCCCCTGCCCCCTCCCTTTCAGGGAGGGGAGAACGTGGTGAAAACCACCTGCGCCTATTGCGGTGTCGGCTGCGGGATCGTTGCCACCCCCACCGGCGATCGCACCGCCACGATCGCCGGCGATCCCGATCATCCCGCCAATCACGGAAAGCTGTGTTCCAAGGGCACGCACCTCGGCGAGACGATCGGGCTGGAGGGGCGCCTGCTCCGGCCGATGATCGGCCGTCGGCGCGCGTCGTGGGACAAGGCGCTCGACCTCGTCGCAAAGCGTTTCCGCGACACGATCGCGAACCACGGGCCGAACAGCGTCGCCTTCTACGTCTCCGGGCAGTTGCTGACCGAGGATTATTACGTCGCCAACAAACTGATGAAAGGGTTCATCGGATCGGCGAACATCGACACGAATTCGCGTCTGTGCATGTCGAGCGCGGTCGCCGGCCACATGCGCGCGTTCGGCGAAGATATCGTGCCCGCCAGCTATGACGACCTCGACGCCACGGACCTGATCGTGCTGGTCGGCAGCAACACCGCCTGGTGCCACCCGATCGTCTATCAGAGGATCCAGGCCGCCCGCGCCAGTCGCGGCACGAAGCTGGTGGTCATCGATCCGCGCCGGACCGAAACCGCGGACGAGGCGGACCTTCACCTGGCGATCCGCCCGGGCACCGACGTCGCCTTGATGCACGGGCTGCTCGCCTGGTGCCGGGCGAACGGTGCGGTGGATCCTGCCTATATGTCGGCGCACGTGGCGGTGCCCGACGGCTTTTGGGAACCCTTTGGAGAGGGGAGCGACCTGTGGTCGACGGCGCGCATCTGCGATGTGGCGCCGGACGACCTCAGGCGCTTCTACGACCTGTTCGCCGCCACCCCGCGCACCGTGACGATGTTCAGCCAGGGTGTGAACCAATCGCTCAGTGGCACTGATCAGGTAAATGCGATCATCAACCTGCACCTCGCCACCGGCCGGATCGGCAAGCCGGGTGGCGCCCCCTTTTCGATCACCGGCCAGCCCAATGCGATGGGCGGGCGCGAGGTCGGCGGTCTTGCATCCACATTGGCGGCGCATATGGATTTCGCCCCCGACAATGTCGCGCGGGTCGCCCGCTTCTGGGCCGCGCCGAACATGGCGACCAAGCCGGGGCTGAAGGCCGTGGACCTGTTCCGCGAGCTGGGTCATGGCCGGATCAAGGCATTGTGGGTGATGGCCACCAACCCGGCCGTGTCGATGCCCGACGCTGGCCGGGTGCGCGAGGCGCTGGCAGGGTGTCCGTTCGTCGTGGTCAGCGACGTGATCGAAAAAACCGATACCAGCGTGCATGCGCATGTCCGCCTGCCCGCCGCCGCATGGGGCGAGAAGGATGGCACCGTCACCAATTCCGATCGTACGATCAGCCGCCAGCGCGCCTTCCTGCCTCTGCCGGGCGAGGTGAGGCCGGACTGGTGGATCGTCAAGGAAGTGGGCAGGCGCATGGGGTGGAAGACCGCGTTCGCTTATGATCGCCCGGCGGAGATCTGGCGCGAACATTGCCGCCTGTCGACATACGAAAATCGCGGCGAACGGCTGTTCGCGCTGCCGGGGCAGGCGTCTGCCGGCAACGCGGCTTATGGTGATATGGCGCCGTTTCGCTGGGGCGGGACGCCGTTCGCGGATGGCCGCTATTCCACCGCCGACGGCCGTGCGCGGCTGGTGCCGGTCGCGCAGAAACGGCTTGCCAAACCGCTGGCCGATTGGCCGATGACGCTGAATACGGGCCGGTATCGCGATCACTGGCACAGCATGACCCGCACGGGCCTGTCGCCGAAACTCGCCCGCCACCGCGAGGAACCGTTGGTGGAGGTTCATCCCGACGATGCCG
This sequence comes from Sphingomonas aliaeris, assembly GCF_016743815.1. Classification (NCBI taxonomy): domain Bacteria; kingdom Pseudomonadati; phylum Pseudomonadota; class Alphaproteobacteria; order Sphingomonadales; family Sphingomonadaceae; genus Sphingomonas; species Sphingomonas aliaeris. Next base: position 606,493 of record NZ_CP061035.1, read on the forward strand.
CCGCACTGCGTCTCACGGACGGCGGCCTCGCTCGCGTGGCGACTCCGCAAGGCGAGAGCCTGTTCCGTGTCCGGATCGCCGACACGCAGCGGCGGGGCGAATTGTTCACGCCGATCCACTGGACCGATCGTACCGCGACGGGCGGCAGGACCGGGCTGCTGCCCCGCCCGCTAGCCGATCCCATATCCGGCCAGCCCGGTTTCAAGGCGACTCCCGCCAGCATCGTGCCGGTCGCGACCGCATGGCGCGGTTTCCTCATCGTCGCGGGTGATGCCGACATCCGCCCCGAATGCCTGTGGGCCACCCGCATTGCGGTGCCGTGCGGCGTCGCGTGGGATCTGGCCGGCAACGGGGATGCCGCGCGGCTCGATGCCGTGCTCCCCGCCGGCCAGCGGCTGGAGGCGATCGATGCCGCGCGCGGCATGCGCCGGATCGCGATCCTGCGCGACGATCGTCTCGTCGCGGCGTTGTTCGTCACTCGGGACGGAAGCTTGCCGCCACGCGACTGGTTGGTTTCGCAGCTTGCCGAGCCGCACGCCGCCCCGACCCTGCTCGCAGGACGCGCGCCGGGTGTGCAGGTCGATCGCGGCCCGATCGTCTGCGCCTGTTTCGATGTCGGGCTGATCACGATCGTCTCCGCCATCGCCGCCCAGAAGCTGACCGACGTCGCCGCGATCGGCGGGGCGTTGAAAGCCGGCACGAATTGCGGGTCGTGCCGTCCCGCCCTTGCCAAACTGCTGACGGAAGGCGCTATTCATGCAGCATGAGATGATCGCCCCCGGTTCTGTGTGGCTGGTCGGGGCCGGCCCCGGCGATCCAGACCTGCTGACCCGCAAGGCCGAACGGTTGATCGCCGCCGCCGATATCGTCTTCCATGACGCGCTGGTTGGACCCGGCGTGCTCGATCTGATCCCCCCCGGGATCGAGCGGGTGAATGTCGGGAAGCGCTCCGGCCGCCATTCGAAGGACCAGGGCACGATCGACGCGATGATCGTCGCCGCCGCGCTGTCCGGGCGGCGCGTCGTCAGGTTGAAAGGCGGGGACCCCTCCGTGTTCGGCCGATCGACCGAAGAGATAGACGCCTGTGCCGCACAAGGAATCCAGGTCCAGGTCTGCCCGGGGATCACCGCGGCCAGCGCTGCCGCGGCGTCGGCCACGCTGTCGCTGACTATGCGGGGGGTGGCGCAGTCCCTAACGCTGGTCACCGCCCATGCGCGCGCCGACGCGCCGCTCGATCTGGACTGGTCGGCATTGGCCCGGCCGGATGCGACGGTGGCGATCTATATGGGGCGCGCGGCGGCGGGCAAGGTTGCCGGGCGGCTGATGGCGGCGGGGCTTGGCCCGGACACGCCTGTCCTGGTCGCGGTCAATGTATCGCGATCCAACGAGCGACTGATCCGCGGTCGGCTGGATGCCCTTGCGTTCCTGGTCCGCACGATCGGCGAGCGCGACCCGGCGCTCCTGCTGATCGGACGGGCGATGGCGCCGAGGCTGGAGACGCTTCCGGGTCGCTTTGTGGCGGGCCAGCAGAGACAGGAGGACACGATGCCGATCTGAAGCGTGTTCGTTCGGCCGGGCGGATCGCGGTCGATCTTGGCCGGATGACGAGGGTTCCGCACCGCTGGCAGCATCCGATCGATCAATATCGTCCGGTGCCAACGCGCCGGCTGCGCCATAGTCCAGGCCTAATATACTATAACCACGCGTGATCGGGATGTTGACCGATCGCCGTGTTCGGCGGACGGTCCGGCGCGTGCGATATCCGGAGCCGACATGACCGATTTTTCGACCGACGTCGCTGGCACCGCCGCCCCGGCCCGCCCCGACCCCGCGATCCCGGCCGACCGCCGCGGCATGCTGCTGTACGGCCTGTTGGGCTTCGCTGCCGGGTTGCCATTCTATATGTTCAGCACGGTTCTCGCGCTCCGGCTGCAGGCGCACGGCGTCGCGCTGACGATGCTGGGATTCTTCGCCTGGGTGCAATTGTTGCCGACGCTAAAGTTCGTCTGGGCACCGTTGCTCGATCGCTACGACATTCCCGGGTTCGGGCGGTTCTGGGGCAAGCGGCGCGGCTGGATCATGCTGGCGCAGCTCGGCATCTTCAGCGCGATGATCGCGATGGCGGCGACATCGGCCGATGCCAGCCTGCCAGTCACCGCATTGTTCGCCGTTCTGCTCGCCTTCTGGACGACAACGCTGGAAGTCGCGGCCGACGCCTGGCGTATCGAATTGTACCCCTCGCAGGATCAGCAGGGGCCGATCGTCGCCGCCAATCTGTGGGGCTATCGCAGTGCGATGGTCGCGGCGGGCAGCGGTGCGCTGATCATCGCGGATAGCGGAGGCTGGGCGCTGGCCTATCTGATGATCGCCGCCGCCGCATTCCTGCCCTTCCCGATCCTCGTCGCGATGCGGCCGGATGCCGATGGCGGGGGCGGGCGCGGCGTGGCGCTGGCGACCGGCCTGCTGACCAGCGTCGTCATTCTCGCGGCGGCCTGCGCGGTGACGGCGGCGATAGGCTGGGTCGTGCTGGGGCTGGCGGCACAGGCCGGGATCGACGCGAACAGCAACGTCACGCCGTGGGTCCTCGGCATCTGCATGCTGCCGTTCGTCGGGATGGCGCTCGCCTTGCCGCGGATCAGGCGCGCACCAAAGAATGCGCCGATCCGCACCTCCACCGTTCTCGGGCCCTATGTCGATTTCTTCTGGCGCTACGGCTTTGCCGCGATCCTGCTAATGGTTTTCGTGTCGCTGTACCGGATGGGTGACGTGCTCGCGCTCAACCTGTCGAAGCCGATGATCAAGGGGCTGGGCTATTCGCTGACCCAGATCGGCAGGGCGGACAGCTTCGTCGCGCTTGTGGCGAGCATGATCGGCGTCGGGCTGGGCGGGTATCTGGTCACGCGCTGGCGCATGGCGTGGACGCTCGTCGTCGGCGCGATCGTCGCGGCGATCGGCAATTTCGGGTTCGTGTGGCTGGCGCACCAGCGCGTCGACGAGGGCATTCTGTACATCGCGACCGCCTGCGACCAGTTCGGCAACGGGTTCGCCGGGGCAGTGTTCGTCGTCTACCTCTCGCTGCTGGTAAACCCGCGCTATCCCGGCGCACAATATGCCTTCCTGACCGGTTTCGCATTCCTGTTGCCGCGGCTGCTCGCGGGGGCCGGTGGCGCGATGGTCGCCGTGATCGGGTATGACGGCTTCTTCCTGCTGTCGGGCGTTTTGAGCCTCGCGGCGATCTTGTTCATCCCGGCATTATCGCGGATCGCGCCGCGCAAGGAGGATTGATGATCGAGCAATTGGCAGATGCGGCCTTCGGGCCGGCCGCGGACCATGTCGCAAGCGGGCGGATACCCGGGGCCGTGCTGGGCATCGTCACGGCGGACGGCGCGCGCGCGGTGCGCGTCGCGGGATCGGCGCAGGTCGTGCCCGCGGTCGAAGCCCTGACGCCCGATCACTGGTTCGACCTGGCATCCGTCAGCAAGGTGATCGCAACGACCAGTTTTGTGTTGCGGCTGGCGGAGGAAGGACGGATCGACCTTGATCGGCCGTTGACCGATGCGATACCGGATCTGCGTCAGTACGACGTCGCGAACGCCGCCGAGCGCCGGCTGACGTTCCGCGATTGCCTCGTCCACCGCACATTCCTGCCTGCGGTCGAACCGATTTACACCTATGGAGACGATCCCGCGCGGTTGCGGGCGTTCGTGCTGCAGCGCGAATGGAAGCACGGACCCCCGGTCTATTCGGACATCAACTTCATCCTGCTGGGCATCGCGGTGGAACGGCTGACGGGTGCCGGCCTGGACGCGCTACCGCTCGGCACCGGACTGAGCTGGGGGCCGCCGCCCGGACCCGCGGTGGCGACGGAATATTGCCACTGGCGCGGGCGCGTCCTGAAGGGCGAGGTCCATGACGAAAACTGTTCGGCGATGGGCGGACGCACCGGGCATGCCGGGCTGTTCGGAACGGTCGCAGGCGTCCTCGGCTTCGCGCAAGGGTTGCTGGACGGCACGGGCGCGAGCCCCGGCATGCTGTCCGCGATCCGTACGGCGGTCGAAGGACACCGCACCGCGGGGTGGGAAATCCGCCATCCGGGATGGTCGGGCGGGCAGGCTTGTTCGGCCGGCACGATCGGGCATACCGGATTCACGGGAACCGGACTGTGGGTGGATTTCGATCGCGGTGTCGCGTGGACCTTGCTTACCAATCGCGTCCATCCGACCCGGCATTTCGACAGCGGTATCTTCACGCTCAGGCCGGCGACGGGCGAAGCCTTGATCACCACGTTCGACGGAAGCTAGTTCGCCGCGGCGATCGCAAGCAGCGCCTTGTCAACGGCCGCCGTCGCCGAACTGTCGCCGGGCATGTCGTTGGCGAGCGCGGAGAAGGTCAGCGTCCGACCGCTCGCCGCGATCATGAAGCCGGACAAGGCGTTGGCCGCGTTCAGCGTTCCCGTCTTGGCGAACAGCTTGCCTTGCAACGGCGTGTCGCGGAAACGGCGGCCGATCGTTCCATCCATGCCGCCGACCGGCAGCGTGTCCTTCCAGGCCGCCCCCCAGTTCTGGGATTGGATCCAGCGCAGGAACCGCACGGCGGCGCGCGGGGTCAGGCGGTTGTAGGTGGACATCCCGCCACCATCGGCGAAATCATAGGCCCAGCGATCGACGCCGGCTTTGTCCAGCATATCGCGAACGGCGGCGCGGCCATCGGCGACGGATCCCGATCCTTTTACGGCAGACACACGACGTAGCAGGAGCTCGGCATGCAAATTCTGGCTGACCTTGTTGGTCAGGCGCAGGTCGGCGGAGAGCGGCGGCGGGGCGAGCCGGGCGAGTACGGGTTCGTCCGGCGCGCGTGGTGCCGGCGCGCTTCCGCGGATCGCCGGGTCGTCGGATGGGTCGAGAGGACGGTGTTGAACCGTGACCTTCCCGGTGACCCGCACCCCTAACTGCCGAAGTAGTCGCGACAATTGCCAGGCCGCACGGTGGGCCGGATCGTCCAACGCTAGCGTCAGAGTCTCGGGCGGGGCGTTCTCGGCAATCGTCCCCGTGACACGGACCACGGTGTCGTTTGGAGAACGGGTGTAGCCGAGCGAGGACTTTGTCCCCGCGGTGATCGCCCAGTTCTCGACCGTGTAGTAACCGTCGCTCGCAATTGTCGGGGCCTTGCCGGGGCCACCGGGCGAAACGGTGATCGTTGCGACATTGTCGTCGATCGTCAGCGCCGACACCGCTGTGCCGTAGCGGCTGGGAATGTTGTTCCAGCTCATGCCCTGCGGCCAGCGTTCGTCGGGGAAGGCGCTGTCGTCGCCAATGACGTCCCGCACGACGCGCGTCCGTACGGCGACCGCTTTTGCAAGGTCGATCAGGCAATCGCTCGCGCACGTTTCGGCAGCGGACAGGCGTGCGTCGCCATGACCTTCCAGGACGACGTCCTCCCCTTGCAGGCGGACGGTCGCTCCGCCGCCGCCGTCGGTCGCGTCGGGCTGGAGCGATGCGAAAGCCGCAGCGGTGGTGAACATCTTAGTGTTCGATGCGGGAATGAACCGTTCGTCCGGGCGCACCGCGACGATCTCGCGACCTTGATCGTCGGTGACGACCAGTCCGATCCGCGTCCCCGGTCCTGCCTCAGCGAGTGTCGCTGCGACGCCGGGCGCGGTCAGCGGCGTTTCGACCGCCGGGTCGGCGGCCGCAAGCAGAAGGAAGAGCATCATCACGGTGCTTCGATAACCTCTCGCAACAGGGCCAGGAATTCGAGCGCGAGCGCGCTGGGCGGTCGATCCAGCAGATGCATAGCGTGCACGTCGAACGTCAGCGGTGGCTTCAGCGAGCGCATCGCCAACCCCGGCGCCATCGATGCCTCCGCAGTGAAATTATCGACGATCGTCACGCCCACACCGGCCCGTACCAGAGCGGCGGCGATGTAGAAGGTGCGCGCGGAGGCGACTTCGTCCAGATCGAGCGCGAGGCGATCGAGTTCCGTACTGAACAATTGCCCGATCGGCCCGCTGGCGGCTAGCGTGATGAACGAATGCCCGGCCAGGCGCGTCAGTTCGACGCGCGACGGCGCATCGGGCATGTCCTGTTCGCGATAGAAGACGACCAGTTCCCCTTCGCCCAGCCAGACCTGACCGAGCGGAGCGCCGCGCGGTACTTCCGCCGCGATCGCAATGTCGGTTTCGCGCTCGTAAAGTTTGCGGAGGAGGTCGTTGTGGTGGACGGTGTGAAGATCGAAGCGAACTTCGGGGTGAAGCTGGAGGAAGCGGGAGACGGCGGTGGGGAGGGCGCCGAGCGCGAGGCTGGGCAGGGCGGAGATGCGCAGCGTGGTGCCCGCCCCGGTGCGCAGGTTGCGCCCCGCCTCGCGCAGGGCGCGGACACGTTCTTGAATATCGGCGACATTTCCGAACAGCGCGTGCGCATCCTCGGTCGGGACGAGCCGGCTGTTGGTCCGCTGGAACAGTTCGAAGCCCAGCAAGGTCTCCGCATGACGCAGCGTCTTGGACACCGAAGGCTGCGAAATGTTCAGCGCGCGCGCCGCCGCGCTGACCGAGCCGTTTACGTAAACCGCGTGAAAAATCTCGATATGGCGAAGATTCACGACGCCGGGCACCCCGCCGGTTTCGGGCGAAGCAGCACGCGACCGGCCGCGGCACCGGTCGTCACTCCGTTCGACAGAGCCAGTTTGCCGTTGACGAACAAGGCCCTGACCCCGACGCTGGGCACGCGCGGACGGATATAGTCCGCACGCGGGGCATAGCGGACCGGATCGAACACGACGACATCCGCGAAATAGCCCGGCCGCAGATAGCCGCGACGATCGAGCCGGTACATATCGGCGGTCAGCCCGGTCGAATGGCGGACGAAATTGCGGAGCGTGATGACCTTCCGCTCGCGCACATAGGCCTGATATTTGCGCGGGAAGGTGGCGTATTGGCGGGGATGACCGTCGGATCCGTCCGAACTGGTCACGACCCACGGCTGCTTCATGATCAGATCGACGTCGCGGTCGGCCATGTTGAAGCTGGCGACGCCGACCCCGGCCGGGCCGGTGCCGGCGGGATTGGCGACGCGCAGGATGCGGATCGCGGCATCGACCGGGCTGAGGCGCCAGGCCGTCGCCATCTGGCCCAGCGTCTTGCCGGTCCAGGGCTGACCCGCGCTGGTCAGCAGGATCGATTCCGGGCCGCCCCGGCGCCGGAGATTCTCGACCATCTCGATCTTGATGCGCCGGAGCGTGGCGGGATCATCGAAGCGCGCGATCATCTTCTTATAGCCGCCATCGCTCGCCCCGCGCGGCAGCAACGAGGCATCGACACTGGAGCCGGAGGCGAGCCAGGGATATTGATCGGCGGTGACGTTCTGCCCGGCGGCCCGCGCCGCCTCGATCGTCGCGATCAGTTCGGGTGCCTCGCCCTGTACGTCCACGCCCAGCGCCTTGAGGTGCGCGAAATGGACCGGCATCTTCGCCTCGCGCCCGATCTGGATCGCTTCCTTGGTCGAGCCGATCAGGCCGATCGTATAGCTGGATTCGTCGCGCTGGTGCGTATCGTAGATGCCGCCGCGGCTGCCCGCCTCGCGCGCGACGGCGACGACCTCGTCGGTCTTGGCGAAACTTTGCGGCGCGTAGAACAGGCCGGTCGAAAGACCGTAGGCGCCCTCGCACATACCCTTTGCGGCCAACGCGCGTTCCCGCGCCAGTTCGGCGGGGTTCGGCGCGCGATCGTCTTGTCCCAGCACGCGCGCGCGGATCGCGCCGAAGCCGACGAACGGCACGAGATTGGTGCCAACGCCCGATGCGGCCAGCGCCCTGGCATCGTCCGCGATATCGGGCGTGCCATAGCCATCGACGCCGGTGACGATCGTCGACACGCCCTGTGCGAGCCACGGCAGGTTGAGCCGCTGCTTTGCATCCTTCGAGCGGATATAGGTGTCGGGATGCGTGTGCGCGTCGATGAAGCCGGGGGCGACGATCTGCCCCCTGGCATCGATCACGCGGCCGGCCGGTGTCCGTCGCGCCGGGCCGACATAGACGACCCGGTCGCCCTTGATCTCGACATCGCCGACGATCGGTGCGGCGTCCTCGCCCGAATAGATCGTTCCGCCGCGGATCACGACATCGACCGGCGCCGCCGACAGCGCCGGGCCGGTGACGGTGACGAGCAAAGCAGACAGGAGGAGGCGGTTCATCGGCGGTTCCCGTTGATCGGAGTCTGTGGCCGGAGCGTGGTCCGTCTGGCGACATGCGCATCGACCGCGGCACGACTGAATATCATCGGTTGCAGCGCGCCCGCGATCCACGGCGCATATTGATCGCGATAGTGCGGCGAGCGCGGATCGTTCGACTGGCCGGGCAGGTTGATCATCAGCGAATTGTCCCAAGCCCCCACGTCGATGACCTGGATATAGCTGGCCCCGCCACTGGCGCGCCAGCCGGGACCGTTGCCGAGCCAGCGGGCCATGACGGTGTAGGAATCGCCGCCGCTGCCCGCGCCCTCGATCGCGGGGAAGGCGGCGGCGATCGCCGGGACGCGGGCCAGCGGGTGCGTGATGCGAACCTGATGCAGCGTGCCCCACCGCCACGCGGCAGTATCCGCGCCGAGCAGCCCACGCGCCGACGCCCAGGCGGAGGCCAAGGCCGCATCGAACATCGCGTCGCGCGCGGCGACCGGATCGGTCCCGAGCCGCGCGTCGGGCCGGGCCAGCAGGCCCAGCAGCACCGAGGGCGCTATCTCCGTAACGAGCGTCCGGGCGCGCTCCGGCACGATCGCCGCGAGCATGCGCTTGCCGAGATCGCGCCACAGGATCTCGAACAGCGCGGCCGGGGCGCTGGCGGCGTCGATATGGCCGTCCCAGCGGCGGAGCATATCGGCGGCATCGGACCGGCGCGCGGGGAGCAGGGCGATCAGCTGTCGCGCGGGGGTGGAGAGCGTATCGTGTTGCAGCTTCACGCTGTCTTCCAGACCGTGCTTGGTCTGCGTGGACAGCACGTCCGCGATCCGTTCGTAGCGATAGGGGTCGCGGAACGAGAAAGCGGGAATGCGGTCGCGCGGCCAATCCGGCGGCAGATTGTCCTGATTGGCGGAGGCGAACCAGCCCTTTCTCGGATTATACTCGCTCGGCAGCGAGGCGAAGTTGCGCATTCCGGTCCAGTCGAAGCGGCCATCGCCCGGCACCGGCAAAAGCCCCTCGCCCTGCTTGCGCACGGGGGCGAAGCCGATCACCTGCCAGCCGGTATTGCCGTCCACATCGGCGTAATGGAAGTTGGTGGGGGAGGGGTGCAGGCGGAACGCCTCGCGCAACGAAGTCCAGTCGGTCGCCAGATTGATCGCGATCATCGCGAACGACCCGGCACCACCCGGCTGCATCGCGACCGAGCCAATCGCGGTGGCACGATGCTTTTTCGGATCGTGCGAGATGACCGGGCCTTGCACCGAATAGCGCAACGTGACGGGATACGGCTTGCCGTCCTTGACCGGAATCGCGACGTCGAAGCGCTGGAAACGTTTCCAGCCGCCGGCATGACGATAGCGTTCGGCATCCTGGGGATGCAGTTCGAGGACGAACAGATCCTCCTGGTCGATATGGAAGTTGGTCCGCCCGAACGCGAAGCGATCGGTATGGCCCTGCATGATGCCGGGCAGACCGGGCGCACCGCCGCCGATCACGTCCAGCCCCGGCGCGGTCAGATGCGCGACGTGACGCGGGCCGAACCCGCCGATGCCGAGATGCGGATCGTTGGCGAGGATCGGGCGACCCGTGGCACTGCGCGAAGGCGCGATCGTCCAGGCGTTGCTGCCGGCATTCGCACGCTCCGTCAGCGCGTCGTTCTGGCTCGACGTCGGCGTTTCGGGGCCGAACGGCAGCGCGCCCAGACGCATCACGCCCAGATCGGCCTCGGATACGGCGGCGGTATCGAGGCCGGCGGGCACGGTCATCTTCCATGCCGGGCGCAACGGGGCGACCACCGCATCCAGATCGAGCAGCCCGAGCGCGGCGAGCTGCGCGCGGCGCACCTCGTCATCGGCATTGCCGATCGAGGCGCCGCGGGCGAGCACCAGTTCGCGCACGTCCCACTTCATCGGCTTCACGCCCAAAATGGTATATTCCAGCGGCAGGAGCGCAGGATCGGCAAGCACTTCGTCGATCCGGGCGTTGACGCCCGCGACATAGGCGCGCGCGCAGGCCAGCACGTTGGCCGGGACACGCTGCAATTCGGCGTCGATATCGCCGCGATAGTGGAACAGGCGGGCGACCGCGTCATAGCGCGCGAAATCGGCGCCATAGACTTCGGCCATCCGGCCCAGTTCGCGGCGATGCCCGAAATCGATCTGGAACAGCCGGTCGCGCGCCACGACATAGCCCTGCCCGAAGAACGCATCCGGGATCGACTGCGCGCGGATGTGGGGAACGCCGTGGACGTCGTCCACGATCTCGATCGGGCCGTCGTGCGCGACCGAGGTTGATCCGGGCCGATCGACCCCCTTCCGATCGGCTTGCGCGATCAGCGTCGGGGCGAGGGCGAGCGTCGCAACCGACCCGCAAAGGAACAATCGGCGGTCGATCATGGGCACCTTTCTCGTTGTGGACCCCCCACCGAAGGTACCGCGGCTTTCCGAGGTGCGCGGTATGGCAAGCACTGTGCGGACCATAGGCCATGTTTATGGCCGCGAGCCATAGGCCACGGTTATGGCTCCATGAAGAGATTTCAATATATCAGTGGGTTGACGCAGAATGCTGCGAAAGCGCACCTTCTCCCATCCGACACGGCCGGCGCACACTTCCAGGGAGGATGCGACCGATCGGCGGATCCGCAGGCGAAACGACGGCACCGGCGGCACTGAATCGCGACGCGCAGCGACATTTGGGGGCGAAATGAAGAATTCCGTATTATTCGAGCGACATCACCAACCTGACCACCGCGTCCAGCTGGGCTGCGCTTGCTGTCGCCCTGGGCCTCGCATCGCCGGCACTGGCGCAGACGGCACCGGCCCAGACCGATGCCGTCCAAGCGGGAACGCAGACCGAAACCGCTGCGGTCAAGACCGACCCGCCGGCGCAGGAGGGGGGCGAAGACGGTATCCTCGTCACCGGTTCTCGCGTCGCGCGCAACGGCTTCCAGGCGCCGACCCCGGTGACCGTGCTGACGCAGGAAGAGATCCTCAACCAGTCGCCGACCAACAATATCGCCGATTTCGTCAATCAGCAGCCGGCGCTGGCCGGATCGACCCGCCCGGCCAATTCGCGCCTGAACCTGTCGAGCGGCCAGGCCGGCATCAACGCACTGAACCTGCGCAACCTGGGCGAGACGCGCACGCTGGTGCTGCTCGACGGGCGGCGGTCGGTCGGATCGACGATCACCGGGCTGGTCGACGTCAACACGATCCCGCAGTCGCTGGTGAAGAGCGTCGAGGTCGTCACGGGCGGCGCCTCCGCCGCCTACGGCTCGGACGCGGTCGCCGGCGTGGTCAATTTCGTGCTCGACAAGAAGTATAAGGGCATCAAGGCGACGATCGACAGCGGCGTGACCGACAAGGGCGATGGCGGAAACTATTCCGCCAGCATCGCCGGCGGTTTCGCGTTCGGCGGCGACGATCGCGGGCACGTCCTGCTATCCGCCGAGATCGCGCATCGCGACGGCATCTTCCAGGTCGATCGCGACTGGAATGCGACCGGGTTCGTCCGGATCACCAACCCCGCCTACAATGCGACGACGAACTTCACGGTGCCGCAATTCCTGATCCGCAAACAGGTCGGCGCGGCGAATTCGACACCGGGCGGATTGATCACCGGATCGGCCGGCGGCACGGCGAACCGGCTGCGCGGCATCTATTTCGGACAGAACGGCGCGCAGCAGCAATATCAGTACGGCGCGCTGACCTTCCCCGCGGTGAACGGTACCGCTGCCCCAACGCTGACGCAGGGCGGGGACTGGCAGGTAAACGATTCCGGCCGCCGTATCGGGCTCGACCCGCGCGACGATCGGCATGGTGTGTTCGGGCGCGTCAGCTACGAGCTGGCGGACAATGTCGAGCTGTTCGCCGAGGGTGCGTACAACAAGCAGAAAGTGTTCTTCAACGCCGGCCCGAACCTGTCGACCGGCATTGCCCTGACGGCGACCGGGTGCGACACCGCCGCGACGGCTGCCGCCGCGCCGCTGACTTGCAACGCATTCCTCTACAATGCGCTCGGGCCGACGCAGCTTGCCGGCATCACCAGCGTGACGCTGGCGACGACCGCCGCCGACCTGCCGTTCCGCGGCGTGGACAACAAGCGCGAGGTGCAGCGTTATGCCGCCGGGCTGGAAGGCACGGGCGACATGTTCGGCAAGAACGCGACCTGGAACGTCTATGGCCAATACAGCCGGGCCAAGCTGCGCGAACAGTTGCGCAACGTGATGAACATCGCGCGGATGAACAACGCCACCGCGGCGGCGTTCGCCCCGGCCGGCAATAGCGGGGGCTATGCCGCCGGGTCGATCCAGTGCCTGATCAACGTGGATGCGAGCACGACCAACAACGATCCAGCCTGCGTCGCGCTCAACCGCCTGGGTGTCGGCGTCGCCAATCCGGCGGCGATCGCCTATGTGCTCGGCGATCCGTATCGCGACGAACTGGTCGAGCAGTACAATGCCGCGGCCAACCTTTCGGTCACGCCATTCTCGACCTGGGCCGGCGATGTCAGCATCGCGGTGGGTGCCGAATATCGCAAGGAGAAGATCAGCGGGTTCGTGCCGGATCAGTTCCAGCCGCTGACGACGCTGGACGCGAACAACCGCCCGACGACGACCAATCGCTGGTCGGTGGGCAACTACCTGCCGACCAACGGCAGCTACAACGTCAAGGAAGCGTATCTCGAAACGGTCGTGCCGCTCGGCTTCGGGCTGGAATTCAACGGGGCCGTGCGTGCGACGGACTATTCGACCGCGGGCTATGTCACGACGTGGAAAGCCGGCGCGACGTGGCAACCGATCGAGGACATCCGCTTCCGCGTGACGCGATCGCGCGACATCCGGGCGCCGAACCTCAACGAATTGTTCGCCGCCGGGTCTGCGAACAGCGATTCGGTGCGCAATCCGGCCTTCACCAACGACGGGGTGAACGGGCCGGCGACGTTCGGCTATTCGGCGGTGGTGACGGGCAACCTCAATCTCAAGCCCGAAAAGTCCGACAGCTGGAACATCGGGGCGGTTCTGTCGCCGCGGTTCCTGCGCGGCTTCAACCTGTCGGTCGATTACTTCCGGATCGACCTGAAGGACGCGATCAGCACGTTCGGGGCGCAGGACATCATCAACCTGTGCTTCCAGGGGCAGCAGCAATTCTGCGACGCCTATACGACGGATCCGGCGCGCTCGACGCCGGGCCAGCCGTACCTGCAGTTTCGCAGCCAGCCGTTCAATGCCGCGAGCCAACTGGTGCGCGGGATCGACATCGACGGGTCGTACCGGCTGCCGCTGGACCGTATCTTCGACAATGCGGAGGGCGCGTTCACGCTGCGCGGCGTGGCGACGCGGTACATCGACAACCTGTTCAACAGCGGCGTGCCAAGCACGGTGGTGCTGAATTCGGTGGGCGTGAATGGCGGGCAGGCGACAACGCCGAAGTGGATCTACCGCGTCAGCGCCGGGTATGACACGCCGAGCTTCTCGATCACCGCGGTCGGGCGCGGGGTGAGTGCGGGCAAGTATGTCGCCAACGGCATCGAGTGCCAGACCAGCTGCCCCGCCTCGACGACGCAGTTCCCGACCTATGACAACAACCGCGTGTCGGGGGTGTTCTACGCCGATCTCAACCTGACCGCGAAGGTGACGATGGGCGGGACGGACGGGCAGGTGTTCCTGAACGTCACCAACCTGTTCGATCGCTGGCCGCTGCTGCTGCCGGAAACGGGGCTGGCGGCGAACAGCACCTATTCGGATCTGCTGGGCCGCGCCTTCCGGGTCGGCGTGCGGTTCGAGATGAAGTGAGGGACAGGGCCGGCGCGCGGGTGCGCCGGCCCTGCCGCGTGGCGGATCAGACGACGTCGAGATCGGTGACGAATTCGTAGCGGTCGCCGCGATAGACCGATCGGGTGAATTCGACGAAGCGGCCGTCGGGCGTGCGCGTGCGGCGTTCGATGCGCAGCACTTCGGAATTCTGCTGGACGCTGAGGATGCCCGCCTCGGTCGGCGTGGCGAGCGAGGCGCGGACGCGCTGGGTGCCGGAGGTCGGGCGGTTCCCGTGCCGCTCCAACGCCTGATACAGCGAATCGCCGAGGCTTTCGAGATCGGGCATGAACTCCGCCGGGATGACGGCATGTTCGATCGCCAGCGGCTCGCCACCCGCCAGCCGGACGCGGCCGAGCCGGGCGACGCGCGCGGTGGGCGGCAGGCCGAGTGCGGCCGCCTCCTCCTCGGTCGGCAGCGCATAGGATTTGTAGATCCACACCACGCCCGGATCCTCGCCGCGCGACCGGGTATCGTCGCTGAAGCTGCTGAGCTTCGCGCCCGGCGCCTCGATCCGGCGCGCGACGAAGGTGCCCGATCCCTGTTTGCGGACCAGCACGCCTTCGTCGATCAACTGCTTGATTCCCTTGCGCACGGTGACGCGCGACAGGCCCGCCATCTCGCTCAGGTCGCGTTCGGACGGCAGCGCGCCGCCGGGATGGATTCCGCCGCCACTGATATGGTCGCGCAGGCTGCGCGCCAGTTGCAGGTACAGCGGCGTCCCTTCGCCGCTGCGCGTCAAGGCGATGTCGCGCAACGCGCTCACGGCTGCGCGTCCAGTTGCCGGATCGCGCTGCGCAGGTTGCCGCCGTGGGATTCGAGCAGAGAATGCGCTGCATCTACGGGCAGGCCCATCGCCACGATCACGGCGGTACGAATATCGTTTTCCGCCGCATCCAGTGCCCGTGCCGCCATGTCCCCATCCACCCCGGCAAGATCCTGAACCATGCGCAGACCACGGTGCAACAGCTTGGCGTTGGAGATGCGCATCGCCACCATCCGGCCGCGATGGACTAGGCCCAGCCGCACCATGATCGCGGTCGACAGCATGTTGAGTACCGCCTTTTGCGCGGTGCCGGCCTTCATCCGGGTGGAACCGGCAAGCACTTCGCTGCCCGTCACCGCGACGATCGCATGGTCGGCGGCGTCGGCCAGGATGGTCGCGGGATTGTTGACGATGGCGATGGTCAGCGCGCCGGCAGCGCGCGCGCGTTCGATCGCGGCGACGGTATAGGGCGTGCGCCCGCTCGCCGCGACGCCGATCACCACGTCGGCCGCAGTGATGACGCATCCGTCGACATCCGCCCGCGCGGCGTCGACATCGTCCTCCGCACCTTCATACGCCACGGTCAGCGCGCCGATGCCACCCGCCATCAGGAAGACGAGCCTTTCCATCGGCCAGCCGAAAGTCGGATGCAGTTCGGTGCCGTCCTGCACCGCGAGCCGCCCCGACGTACCCGCGCCGACGAAGATCAACCGGCCGCTCCGGCCGAGCCGCCCGGCAGCCGCTTCGGCGGCCTGCGCGATCGCAGGCGTCTGCGACTGGATCGCGGCGATGGCGGCCATCTGGCCCTCCAGCATCGCCTCGACCGCGAGCTGGGTCGGCCAGAGGTCGAGATCGAGATAGCGGGGGTCGAGCGTTTCGGTGTTCATGATATCCTGTGTCCCCGGAATTCGAGACGTCGCGGGCCGCGCCGTTTGCTAGGGTGCCGCAGGGGTCGATTGCGCGGCAGCAGTGCCCGGAATCTGCGCGAGCGCGGCGGCCAATACGGTCATGGCCACGGTTTGCCGGTATGACTTCACCATTTGCGTATCCCTCACTTTTTGCGTCCCCGAACGGCTGGTCTGTCCGTCGTTCCGGGCTGAGGCGTATCGCCCGACGGTGCGGCAGGACTCGATGTTCGTGCCGACTATGAATAGCTGTCATAAACACGTCAACGGGTGGTAGCAGTATTGGTATTATGGATCTCCGCCTTTGCTAACATACGCACGGAGGGATCGCGCGGATGCGGCCGCATCGATGCAAACCAATCTAAGGCCACTTGCTCGATACCGTCGACTGGTATCTAGTGTCTCGGATGGTTGCGAAGGGTGACTCGATGACGGGTTCGGGCAGCGGGGCGACGCCTCGACCGGAAACGCTGATGGCGCGCGAGGCCCGCGAGGCGCCGGCGCGGTGTGTCGAGCAGCTTCGATCGAATGCCGATCTCGTGCGCGAGGCCGGGCGGCAATTGCGCGCGCTGGCGCCCCCGTTCGCCGCGACGCTGGCGCGGGGCAGTTCGGATCAGGCGGCGGCGTTCGCCAAGTTCCTGTTCGAGACCCATGGCGGGATGCCGACCCTGAGCCATGCGCCGTCCACCGGATCGCTGTACCACGCGACCTCGCCAAACTTTCGGGGCGTGCCGCTGATCGCGATCTCGCAATCGGGTCGCAGCCCGGATCTGCTGGCCGCGGCGGACGATGCGCGGGCGAAGGGGGCGGTGATCGTCGCCTTGGTCAACGATGCGTCGTCGCCGCTGGCCGAGCGCGCGCAGATCTTCGTCCCGGTGCAGGCCGGCCCCGAAACCAGCGTGGCGGCGACGAAGAGCTTCATCTGTACATTGGTCGCCTCGCTGCATCTCGCCGCCGAATGGAGCCAGGACGTCGGGCTGCTGGGGGCGCTGGGCGATGTGGGCGCGGTGCTGGAGGCGGCGGCGGGGGCGGATTGGACGGCGGCGGTCGAGCCGTTGCGCGACGCGAGCGAGATGCTGGTGCTGGGGCGGGGGCCGACCTTGCCGATCGCGGGCGAGGCGGCGTTGAAGCTGAAGGAGACGTGCAACCTGCATGCCGAGGCGTTCAGCAGTGCGGAAGTCGCGCATGGGCCGATGACGTTGGTTGGGCCGGGTGACCCGGTGCTGGCGCTGGCGCCGCTCGACATCGCGCGGACTGGCCTTCGCGAACGGCTGGAGGATTTCGCGGCGCGCGGTGCGACGGTGATCGCGGCGGGATCGGCGGACGACGTGGCGCCAGCCGCGATCGTCCTGCCGATGCGCACCGACGTGCATCCCGCGCTGGCCGCGATCGCGCAGATCCAGAGTTTCTACGGGCTGGCCAATGCGCTGTCGTTGGCGCGCGGCTACGATCCCGATCGGCCGCCGCATCTGAACAAGGTGACGCGGACGTTATGACGGTTCGGGCTCTTTCCGGCGCGCGGATCGTGCTGGCCGACCGGGTCGTCGAGGGGCAGGCGCTGGTGGTCGACGGCGACCGTATCGTCGGTTGTGTCGCGGCGGATGCGATCCCGGAGGACGCTACGGTCCGCGATCTGGGTGGCGGCTGGCTGCTGCCGGGCTTTATCGACACGCAGGTCAATGGCGGCGGCGACGTGCTGTTCAACGACCGGCCGGACATCGAGGGGATCACCGCGATCGCGGCGGCGCATCGGCGGTTCGGGACGACCGGTATCCTGCCGACGTTGATCAGCGACTATCCCGATATCGTCGATGCGGCGATCGCGGCGGGAGAGGCGGCGATCGCCGCGTGCGTGCCGGGCGTGCTGGGCGTGCATATCGAGGGGCCGCACCTCAACGCCCAGAAGAAAGGCATTCACGATCCGACCCGCTTCGCACCGATCGACGATGCGGTGATCGCGCGGCTCGGTGCGCCGACCGCCGGCCGGCGGATCGTCACGCTGGCGCCCGAACTGGCACCCGAGGGCACGGTGCATGCGCTGGCCAAGGCCGGCATACTGGTCTGCGCCGGGCATAGTATGGCCGGATATGACGAAACGCGTGGGGCGCTTGCCGAAGGATTGGCGGGGTTCACGCACCTGTTCAACGCGATGACGCAATTCCTCAGCCGCGAGCCAGGTATGGTCGGTGCGGCGCTGGAGGACCGGGCGAGTCATTTCGGGCTGATCGTCGACGGCCTGCATGTCCACCCGGCGGCGTTGCGCGTCGCGATCCAGGCGCGGGGCATTGAGGGTGCGATGCTGGTGACCGATGCGATGCCGCCGGTCGGCGGGCAACGCGACCGTTTCACGCTGATGGGACAGGAAATACGCGTCGTGGACGGCACGTGTCGCGGTCCTAACGGCACGCTCGCCGGATCGGCATTGTCGATGGTGCAGGCGCTGCGCAATGCGATGGACCTGTTAGGCTGCGACATCGTCACCGCGTCACGCATGGCAAGCGGCAATCCGGCGGCGTTCCTGCGGCTGGCCGATCGAACCGGTGCGATCGCGCCGGGTCTGCTCGCCGATCTGGTGCATCTCGACAGCGATCGGAACGTCACCGCGACGTGGATCGGCGGCGCGCATCAGGATCACCGCGCGTGACGCCGGCATCGCCAGCAAACCTGTGGATGAGCGGAGTTCGGCAATGAGCTATTTCCTCGGGATCGATGCAGGCGGCAGCAATTGCCGTGCCCGGCTGATCGACGCCGGAGGCGTGGTGATCGGGGAGGGGCATTCCGGCCCGGCCAATGCGCGCATGGGTGTCGAACCGCTTTATGCGACGTTGATGGAAACCGCACGCCAGGCCTTGGCCGAGGCAGGATTGACCGACACCCACCGGGCGACGATCCGTGCAGGCATGGGCATTGCCGGGATCACGCGGCTGGGCATGCGTGAATCGCTGGAGGCGCACGATTTCGGCTTCGCATCCGTCGAATTCGCGACCGATGCGCAGATCGCCAATATCGGCGCGCATGGCGGGCGGGACGGCGCGATCCTGATCATCGGTACGGGCAGCGCGGCCAAGCTGCGGATCGATGGGCAGGACTATACGATCGGCGGATACGGTTTTCCGATTTCGGACGAAGGCAGCGCCGCCGCGCTGGGATTGAGCGCGATGCGCCACGCGTTGCGCGCGCTGGACGGGCGGACGCGCAAGACCCCGCTCAGCGCTGCGGTGACGGAGCGGTTCGATCACGATACGGCGCAGGCGATCGCGTGGATGGATACGGCGACGCCTCGCGATTACGGCATGTTCGCCCCCCTGGTGATGGACTATGCCGAGGCGAACGATCCGATCGCGCGGTCGATCGTGGAACATGCGGCCAACCATATCGAACGGTTTATCGAGACGATCTTCGAACGCGGAGTCGCTCGCTGCACCTTGGTCGGCGGGCTCGCGCCGCGGATCAGCCCGTGGCTGCGCGCGCGTACCGTCGAGCGGCTTAGCCCGCCGATGGGCGATGCGCTTGACGGCGCGCTGCGGCTTGCGGGATATGAGCCTTTAGTTTGAGCGCCTAATCCCTTGGCCATTCTGGACAGATGCTTCGACGTGCCCGGCACGAACGGGATGTCAGGACGTCCAACCCGGACATAGTCGCAAGTTATGCCACGGCTATGCAATCGAACGCGCGACGCGCTTGACCGCAGATCATAAACTTCATCCTCACGTGCCAAGAGGTTTTTGAATGATCCGCAGTCCGTACCTGTTGTACCTGGGCCATTCCAACGACGAAGTCGGCATCAAGACCTCGCGCGGGCTGGCGGTGTTCCGGCCGGACGATTGCGTCGGCGAGTTCCGGTACGACGATTGCGGGCTGACGCTCGGGTTGCCTCGCATGACGCTGACCGAAGCGGTTGCCGCGGGGGCGAAGACTATAGTGCTCGGCATCGCCAATGCCGGGGGAAACTGGGCGACGATCTGGTCCGGGATGCGCTGGCGGCGATCGAGGCCGGGCTGGACGTCGCGTCCGGGCTGCACAACCGGCTGCGTGACGAGCCGCAGCTCGTCGCGGCGGCGGAGCGACACGGCCTGGCGCTGCACGACGTACGCGATCCGCGCCCCGACATTCCGATCGGCAACGGCAAGAAGCGCGCGGGCAAAAGATTGCTGACGGTCGGCACCGATTGTTCGGTCGGCAAGATGTATGCGACGCTGTGTCTGGAACGCGGCATGCGTGCGCGCGGCATTCACGCCAATTTCCGCGCCACCGGACAGACCGGGATCCTGATCGCCGGGGACGGCGTACCGCTGGACGCGGTCGTCGCCGACTTCATTTCCGGCGCGATCGAGCAGATCTCGCCCGACCGCGGCGAGGGCTGGGACCTGATCGAGGGGCAGGGGTCGCTGTTCCATCCCTCCTTCGCCGGCGTCTCGACCGGCCTGCTGCACGGCGCGCAGCCCGATGCGCTGGTGCTGTGCCACGATTCGGTGCGCGAGCATATGCGCGGCCTGCCGCATTACGCCATGCCCGGCCTGCGCGAGACGCTGGAGGCGAACCTGTCCGTCGCGCGGCTGACCAATCCGGACGTCCGGGCGGTCGGCGTCGCGCTAAACACGTCGAAGCTTTCGCCCACGGAGGCGGAGCGGTTGTGCGGTACGACGTCGGACCTGCTCGGGCTTCCTTGCACCGACCCCTTCTCAATGGGCGTGGACCCGATCATCGACTGGATCGACGAATGCTTCGAACCCTCTCCGCGCGTCGCGACGCTTTCCCTCTAGCGACACCGTTCCGCATTTCGCGCGGGGTGAAGACCGTGGCGGATGTGGTGACGGTCGAGATCGCCGCGAACGGCGTCGTGGGGCGTGGCGAGGGCGTGCCCTATGCGCGTTACGGAGAGACGATGGAGAGCGTGCTCGCCGAGATCAAGGCGGTGCGCGCGGCGATCGACGACGGTGCGACGCGAGACGATCTGCAGCAGATGATGACGGCAGGCGCTGCGCGCAACGCAGTGGATTGCGCGCTGTGGGATCTCGACGCGAAGCTGTCCGGGCGCGGGGTGACCGATACGCTGGGGCTGCCGAGGATCGCATCGACGGCGACGGCGATGACGGTCGGACTCGATACGCCCGATGCGATGGCGCTGGCGGCACGCGCGCTGGCGAACGTGCCGCTGATCAAGATCAAGGTCGATCGCAGCGATCCGGAAGCGCAGATCCGTGCCGTACGCGCCGAAGCGCCGGGGCCGCGCATCATCGTCGATCCCAATGAAAGCTGGACGATGGATGAGGTCGAACGGTTGCAGCCGATGCTGGCAGACTTGCGGATCGACCTGCTGGAGCAGCCCCTGCCGGCCGATGACGATGCCGCATTGGACGGCTTCGCCCCGCTCGTGCCGATCGCCGCGGACGAATCCGCGCATGTCGCCGAGGACATATCTTCGCTGCGCGGCAAATATCAGGTGATCAACATCAAGCTCGACAAGACGGGCGGGCTGACGGGGGCTTTGGCGCTGCTGGATGCGGCGCGGTCGGCCGGGCTCGGCGTGATGACGGGCAGCATGATCTGCTCATCACTGTCGATCGCACCGGCTTTGATCATTGCCGTCCAATCCAGCTTCGTCGATCTGGATGGGCCGTTATGGCTGTCCGCCGATCGCACGGGCGGGGTGCGCGGCACGGACGGAATACTCTCGCCGCCCGATCCCGGCTTTTGGGGAACGCCGGCCCCGGGGGGCGGATGACGGTTTGCGACGGGCGGGATACGGGAAGCGGGCGAGAGTTTGTCGCCGGTATTCCGTGTCACCTGCTACCCATCGATCGCCGTTCACCCTATCGTGCCGCGCTGCGCCTCGGAATGCAGGGCGTTGCGGTGGCTGGATAAGATGCCGGGCAGGGGGATAGGGTTTGACGATGGGTAAGGCCGGTCCGGCATTCGACAGGGCGCTGGACGCGGTGTTCCGCGAACACCGGCGGTGATGCACGGCTGGTTCGCCATTCCCCTGTGGCAGCGGGTGCTGGGCGGGTTGGTGCTCGGCCTCGTGCTGGCATTGGTCTGGCCGGAGGCAGCACCGAAGGTCGCCTTCCTGGGCGATCTGTTCATCCGCGCGATCCGGATGCTGGTCGCGCCGATCGTATTGGTGACGATCGCGGCCGGTATTACCTCGCTGGCCGACCCGAAGCGGCTGGGGACGCTGGGGGGACGCGCCGTCGGGCTGTTCGCAGCGATGACGTTCGTCGCGGTCACGGTCGGTATGGGCGTGGCGATGCTGGTGCGGCCGGGCGTCGGTGCGCCGATTGGTTCCGCCGTGCCCAAGCCGCTCGGCCCGCCCGTCGCGATGTACGACCAGCTGATCGGCATCGTGCCGCTGAACATCGTCGATGCGCTGGCCAAGGGCGACATGCTCGCACTAATCTTCGTCGCGATCCTGTTCGGCATCGGCACGGTGTTGAGCGGGGATGCGGGCAAGCCGTTTGCCGCTTCTCTGCAATCATTGTCCGCGGTGCTGTTGAAGATCGTCGGACTGGTGATGGAATTGACTCCGTTCGGCGTGTTCGCGCTGATCGCCAATGCAGTGGCGACGAACGGCGCGGGCGTGTTCCTCAATATTGGCTGGCTGGCGCTGGCGGTCGTGATCGGATCGCTGGTGCAGATCGTCGTCGTCCACAGCCTGGTGCTGAAATTCGTCGCGCGCGTGCCGGTCCTCCGGTTCTTCCGCGGGATCATCGATGCGCTGGTGGTGGCGTTCTCGACGGCATCGTCGTCCGCTACGTTGCCGGTCGCGATGACCGTCGCGGGCAGGAATCTCGGCATCGGCAAGCCGGTCTATTCGACGGTCCTTCCGCTGGGCGCCACGATCGGGAAGGACGGAACGGCGATGTATGTCGGGCTGCTGAGTGTGTTCAGCCTTCAGGCGTTCGGCGTGCCGATGGATCCCGGCGTCTACGGAATCGTGCTGGTCACGGGCGCGCTCGCTGCGTTCGGCACCGCGCCCGTGCCGTCCGCATCTTTGTTCATGCTGGCCGCCGTATTGTCCGCGGTCGGGGTCGCGCCCGAACAGACCGCGCTGATCGTCGGGTTCGTCCTGCCGTTCGACCGGTTGCTGGACATGACGCGGACCGTGCCGAGCGCCAGCGCGAACCTGACCGTCGCGACCGTCGTCGCGCGGTGGGAGAACGAGCTGGACCAGACGGCGCGGTGAGCGACCCGGTTCGGAAATTCGTGGTCGAGACGGTGTTGTTTCTCGTCGGGCTGATCGTCACGATCGGGCTGCCGTGGCTGGTAATGCGCGCGCTGCGATCCGGTCGGCCGTCGACGACGCCACGCCCGATCACCGACGACGGTGCCGGCGGGAAAGTCATTCCGGTGATCGCCACCTTCAGCGGGCTGCGCGGCCTGCCGTGGATCGGGTTCGCCAGCAACTCGCTCAACCCGCGTCTGGTGATTACCGCGGATGGCATCACGTACCGGGTGATGGCCCAGCGAACCCGACGCTGGAGCGAGGTGGAGGCGATCGACGTGCGCAGTTTCGGGGCGACGGTGAACCTCGGCTTCGTCTTCCGCGGCACGCCCGTCACGCTGGATGCAAATGTGGGTAGCACAATACTGGCGGCGCAGACATTGGCGCTGGTGCCGGATCATGTCGCTTTGACGGATCGTGCGCGATCATTGCCCGCCGACACGCGCTGAGATCCCCGCGGCGCCGAAACCGGCCGTGGGCCCTTTACTTCTGCTCGACAACCTCGCCAGGCGCTTCGCCGGGCTGAACGGTGCCGCGCGTGCTGCGTGCGGTCATGCCGGATGCACTGGCATCGTCGAGCACCTGCTGGTCGGGACCGGCGGTCTCTTCGTCATCCGGCTCCGGCTCGTCGCTGAGTTCGCCGATGGCGTTCGACTGGATGCTGGCATCGGGCGCCGGGACGGCCGGCGCATCTTCGACGTCGCTCATGTTACCGGGCGTTTCGGACGCATCGGGCTCGGGCTGGTCCATATTGGCGACCGGCCGTTCGGGCTCGTCGCGCGAGCAACCGGCAAGCGCGGGCGAGAGCAAAGCGAAGGCCAGCACGGCGGCGGCGGATTTGATGGAGAGGGTGGATTTCATCGGTCGGTCTTTCAAATCGATGCCGGAACCTGACGCGTCTGGCGCGTCACGATCTTGGCGGCGAGCGTCTTATCCCAGCCATAGGGATCGCTGCGGAAGCTCACCATACCGTTGGGGCTGGCGAATGCGGTCCAGTATAACAGATAGACGGCCTCGCGATCGGCAAGAGTTGCGCGCACCGTCTTGCCGCCCGCGATCGTAGAGTCGATCTGTGTCGGAGACCACTCCGCGGTCGTCTTGAGCAACAGCTTCGCGAGATCGTCCGGCCTTTCGAGCCGGACGCATCCGTGGCTCGACAGCCGATCGAACCGCGCGAAGCCCGCCTGCGCGGGGGTATCGTGCAGATAGACGGCGAAGCGATTGTCGAAGTCGAACTTGTACTTTCCAAGCGCGCTGAGTTCCGACGATTGTTGCAGGCGTTTGCCGCCGTTGCCATCCTCGATCACGCGGAAGCCGTTGCGTTTCAGATAGCCGGGCTTGGCTTTCTCCTTCGGCCACAATTCCCGGTTGGCGATCGATGCCGGCACGTTCCAGGGCGGATTGAGGACGATGCTGTGGATCTGTGAGACGAGCATCGGGGTCTCGGCACCCGGCTTGCCCGTGACAACCTTCATCGACATGACCGGCGTATCGCCCTCGAACACGGTAAGGACGGCCGCGGCGATGTTCACCTGGATCCGGTTCTTGGGAAGATCGGTCGGCAGCCAGCGCCAGCGTTCCATGTTCGCCATGATCTGCAGGATCCGCGCCTCTACCGGCACGTTGAGCGCGGCGATCGTTTGTGCGCCGACTGCGCCGGTCGGGTTGAGACCGTAGCGCTGTTGCGCCCGCCGCACCGCCGCCACCAGATTCGCGTCGTAGCGGTCGCCGGTCGCGACGAGCGCCGAATCCTCCAGCGCGATGCGCCGGCGCAATGCGGCGACCGCGGCCCCCTTGCTGTCCGGTTTCACATCGGCCTTGGCCAATGCGGCCCAGCCGCCGGCCGCCGCGATCGAGCGATAGCGGGCCAATCCCGTGACGAGCGTATCATACCCCGCATAAGGCGGCGGCAGCGACGCCACCCATTCGGCCAGCCTGTCGCGCGCCACGGCATCGGCAAAGCCGGGCAATGGATCGTAGGGCTGGGGCCGGATCCCCCATTCCAACTGGAAATCGCTTTCGATCAATCGCCCGGCATGCACCGCGCGGGCATGATCCAGCGCCGCCCGCACGAGCGTATCGCCGTCCAGATTCATCGCCACCGGCGCGGCACCTTCCTGCAGCCCCTGAGCGATCGAATCGGCTGCGATCAGCTTCGCGAGCACTGTCGCCTGCGCCGGCGTCAGGGTGGGAAGGGTCGCCGGAGCCGGATTTACGATCGCGGGGTCGAGCACCAGTTGCTGTGCCGCAATCGGAAACGAACATGCGCACGCCATGAGCGCCAGCGCGGTCCGGATCCGAAGCCTTTTGATCCCCCTAGTCTCTATCATTCAATCCAGTTCCAAAGCTTGTCGCGTCACGGTGGACCGAGGGTTCATAACCCTCGAACCTGAACGCGCTCTGATGAAGGTCGGGCGTGATCGCATGCCTCATAACAAACGAGCGCCGCGTTGGGATGCCCATCCTTAGCATTTTACCGCCATATTGTGCCCTTACAGGAGGTTGGCGGGCCGATCGCAACCCGGGATCGACCGAATCACGGCCAGCGGACACGATCCGTTCAGGTCCGCAGTGTAGCTTGAACCCGTCGTTGAAAGACAATATCCCAGGATTATCGATGCGTGTGACCCTGATATCCCGTGTGCTTCTGTCCGGCATCGCCGCGAGCCTGATGGTTCCGGCAGCCTCGGCGACCAGCTCGACCGAAATGATCGGTTTCGAGCGTGAGCTGCGCGCGCTGGTCGCCACACGCTCGGGGAATACGGCATCGCTGCGCTCGATCTGCGCGATGGCTCGACGGTCTCCGTCAATGGCGACGTTCCATTCCCGATGGCGAGCACGATCAAGATCGCGATCGCGGCGGCATATCTCGCCGAGATCGATCAGGGCCGGCGCGGTTTCGGCGACCTGATCGCCGGCCGTCCCGCGACGAAAGTGCTGGAATTGATGATCATCCGCAGTGACAATCTGGCGGCCGATCAGGTGCTGGCGAGTATCGGCGGCCCCGCCGCACTTCAGCAATGGCTGTCCGCGCACAAGATACCGGGCATCCGGGCCGACCGGACGATCGCCCAGTTGCTTCGCGACCGTGGCCATCTTGCCGACAGGAAGGATGTCGCCACCCCGATCGCCATGGTCACGCTGCTGCAAAAGCTCGACAGTGGCTCCGTATTGTCGGCGCAGAGCCGGACCTTCCTGTTCTCTCTGATGAGCCGGTGCGCGACGGGCACGCGCCGCATTCGCGGGCTGCTGCCGGCCGGCACGCCGGTCGAGGACAAGACGGGCACGCTGGACGGTATCACCAACGATGTCGGGTTCATCACGATGCCCGACGGCCGTCGCCTGGCGGTGGCGGTGTTCGCTCGCGGGGGGCGCGGTCATTCGCCCGTCATCGCCGAGGTGTCTCGCGCGATCTACGATCGCTTCGCCGATACGGCCCGAAACGCGCTCGCCTTCTTCATGCGGATGCGATGACCCGCTCGCCGGGTTGAGGTGCCACTATTTTCGTCAATCCCCCGCCTCACGCCACGGCCCCTCCAACGGAGAGAAGGGCCGAGGCGGGCGTGTCCGGCAAGGCGGTGCGCAACCGCGATCGACCAACGTCTCTTAATCTAAGTCACTGAAATTGCACGGAACGGTGGTCGGCATCGGCCGTTCTTCTGATTGATCGCCATCGGTCGAGGGTCGATATCGGGGGGTACGGATCTCCTCCTGCGACCGTTCCCGCCAGCCGCGCATGCGAGTGCAAATTTCAGTACGAGGTGTTGAGACATGGCTACCGAGCAGAACATTCTCCGCGAGCTTTTCGTCACCGGCTTGAAGAATGCCCATGCCGTCGAAAAACAGGCATTGTCGATCATGACCCCGCAAGTGTCTCGGATCGAAAACTACCCCGAGGTGGCTGACCGGCTGCGTCTGCATATCGATGAGACGAACGGGCAGATCGGGCGACTGGACGAGATACTGGCCGAATTCGACACCAGCGGTTCCGCGCTCAAGGATCTTGGGTTGAGCATGTCGGGTGGCATGGCGGCGATGGCGCATACCGTCGCCGGCGACGAGATCATCAAGAACAGCTTCGCCAATTACGCGTTCGAGCATTTCGAGATCGCGTCGTACAAATCCCTGCTCGTTCTGGCGCAGGATGGCGGCTTCAGCCGCGCCGTACCGTTGCTCGAACAATCGCTCGGGGAAGAGGTGAGCATGGCGCAGTGGATCGATGAAAGCCTGCCGCTCGTAACCCGACGCTATGCCTCGCTCTATGCCGAAAGCGGATCGTTCGGCGCCAAGGTTTGAGCGTCGATCCGGGGCGCGGGCGACGCTATCCGGCGCGCCCGACGCCGCGGATCATCGACCATCCCGCCAGCATCAGCGCGACGCCGGACGCCAGAAACACGTAATCCCAGATCGATTGCCCGGCCCGTTCGTAGACGTGGTGAAGGTTGAGGATGTGGTGGTTCACCAGCCCCTCGATCGCGTTGAACAGCCCGAAGCCGAGCAGTGTCGATCCGAAGAGCGCCCTGCCTGAAAGGAGCGTGCCGGGGCATTTGACGGCGCGCCACAGCAAGACGATCCCGACGGCCGTCGCGCTCCACACAACGACGTGGAACAGCCCGTCCCACACCATGTTGATCTTGGCCCCGACCAACGTGTCGGTGGGTATCCGCGCGGACAGCATATTGTGGATCTGCAGGATCTGGTGGAACACGATGCCGTCGATGAAGCCGCCCATGCCGATGCCGATCGCGATGCCGGCGGTCGTGAGCGGTCGGGTCGTGCCGGCGGGCGCAGTCATCCTCCGGGCCTCAGGGCAGAAGCTTGCGGATGAGGCATGTTGCCGCGACGAGCAGCGGTACCGGCGCAAGCAACGCCGCGAGATTGCCCAGGAAGTCCGGTCCGAAGACTATGGCGCGGACTTCCTCGCCGATCTCACTGTGACACAGCGTACAGGCCCAAGCCGGTGCCGCCGACATTCCAGTGAAACCGGCGGATGAAAGCGCAACGAGCCTCACCCGCAATCGACGACGCGTGTTACGATCGGTCGCGGGGCTAGGCATCTCCGTCGGGTGCCGCCGTGCCGGCAGGGCCGGGGCCGCCATGCTGGCCGAGTGGCCCGCCGCCGCCAAGCTCGCCGTGTGGCGGTGGCGTACCGCTGCCCACATTCCGTCCGGCATCGCCACCAACGCTCTCGCCGCCGGTCGGTCCGGCGGCGGGGACGGGCGGTCCATCACCCTGTCGCGCGGCATCGGCAAGACTCCCGTCGGACGTGCCGAGCAGCGCGGCATCCGTGGCGACATCGTTCCCCGTCCGTGCGGCGAGCGTATCCGCCGGTACGCCTGCGCCATCGGTGGCGCCGCCGGACGGGTCGCCGGCACCGGCAATCGTTCCGCCGCCGCTTCCGCCACCCGCATCGCCGCCGCTTTCCTGATCGATCCCGCTCATCGCGGACTCGTTCAGACCGTCGCCTGCCGTGTCGTCCTGCATGATGATCATCTCCGCACATTCGCCCGACGCGAGGTTGGGGCTGCCTGCATGCCGGTGCTTCGGGATTGTTACTAAAGCGGCGGCAAGACCTCGTCCCTGATCCAGGCTAACGGCACGTCACGTCGCCTCCGCTTCGCGTCCGGCATAGGCATGAAACTGCCTAATCTCTGTTTGCTTACAGTACGTTAGGCCAGTGTCTCCCGGAACCGCGCAAAAATGACATCGTTTCTATCGCTCCCAACCGGAGCACGCGCCGTGGCGATCAAACTGAAACCCCTTTCGGAACAAGTAATGGTAGTCCTGGGCGCGTCGAGCGGCATCGGGCGCGAGACGGCGCTCAGGGCCGCACGGCAAGGCGCACGGGTGGTCGTCGCCTCGCGCAACGAGGCGGGGCTCGCGTCGCTGGTGGACGAGATCACGGCGGCGGGCGGCAAGGCGGCCTATGTCGCGTGCGATGTCACCAACGAGGCGCAGGTGCATCACGTCGCGCGCGATGCGGCGGCCCGGTTTGGCTGGATCGATACATGGGTCAATGTCGCGGGCGTGTCCGTCTACGCGCTGTTCGAAGATACGACCCCCGACGAATTCCGCCAGATCATGGAGGTGAACTTCATCGGCCAGGTGCACGGAGCACAGGCTGCATTGCCGTTCCTGCGCGAACGCGGCGGCGCGCTGATCTCGATCTCCTCGGTCGAGAGCATCGTCTCGCTGCCGCTGCACAGCGCGTATAGCGCGTCGAAACATGCCGTCGAAGGCATGATGGATGCGCTGCGCCGCGAAATGATGGCGGCGGGCGCCCCGGTATCGGTGACGAGCATCAAGCCCGCTACGATCGACACGCCATTCTTCCGCAACGCGCGAAACAAGCTGGACGTGATGCCAAAGGGACCGCCGCCGGTCTACGAACCCGGCACCGTGGCGGAGTGCGTGCTGTACGCGGCGACGCATCCGGTCCGCGATCTTTTCGCAGGCGGCGCGGGCAAGACGATGGCGTTGAACCAGATGGTCGCCCCGAAACTGATGGACGCGGTCCTGGCGAAGGTCGGCATCCCTGCCTCGAAGACGGACCGTCCCGCAGCGAACGGCCATGACGGCACGATCTATTCGACCCAGGGCGATGCCTGCACGCAGGGTGACCTGAAACGGCGTGCCCGGCCCAGCCTGTACACCTGGCTGGAGCTTCATCCGGCGGCGCGAGCCGTGGCGGGCGGGGCGCTGGCCGTCGGGGCGGCGGCATTGTTGCGGCGAAGGGGCGGCGATGCGGCGCAACCCGTTGTCGATCCGATTGACGATGCCGAGGACGCCGACGACGGCGATGCGACCGTCAGCGTGTTCGTCGCCGAAGCCGCCTTCGCCGATCGCGAACCGGCCTCAGGCGATACGATCGTCGGGTATCAACCGGTCCGCCCCGCGGGCCCAGATGCGATGCGCGATCCTCCGCAGCGCGAATGGACGAAGGTGGATCAGGCGTCGGACGAATCGTTCCCGGCGAGCGATCCTCCTTCCTATTGACGCGCCCGGTGACGGAGGACGCCATGACGACGCCAGAAAAGATCACGACCGGACCGAATGATCGCGCGATCGGACAAAGCATCGCGGGGACCGGACCCGGCATACCCGACGAGGCGCGCGGCCCCGGCGAAGAACTGCCCGAGCCACCCAGCGACGAGGATGTCGCGCGGATCGCACGCCTGCTGGACGCGCCGGTTACTGAAGCGGATTCGTAGCTTGCGACAGAAGGCATCCCCGCCGATCGAGGCCGCCCTGCGCTTAACGGTCCGGACGGCGCGATGGCGGTCCGACATACCGGACCCGCCCCTACACGCGTAAGATCCTGATCCGCCCCTCTATCGGCGGTTCAGCGATTGAGCGACGCCATCTGGGGCGCGGCATATCGCGTCCCTTCGGCTGCGCCCTTCGGCACCGCGCCGTCGATCCTCGCCAGATCGTCTTCCGTCAGTGTCACGTCCAGCGCGCCGATATTCTGGTCGAGATAGGCGATCCGCTTCGTTCCGGGGATCGGCACGATATCGACTCCCTGCGCCAGCACCCAGGCGAGCGCCAGTTGCGCCGGCGCGCAACCCTTCTCTTCCGCCATCGACCCGATCGCCGCGACGAGATCCAGGTTCTTTCGAAAGGCATCGCCCTGGAATCGTGGGTGATTGCGCCGCGCATCCCCCGGCTCCAGATCATCGGGAGAGGTATATTTGCCAGTCAGGAAACCCCGGCCGAGCGGGCTGTAGGGCACGAAGCCGATGCCGAGTTCGCGCACCAATGGCAGCAGTTCGTCCTCCGGATCGCGGCTCCACAATGAATATTCGGTCTGCAATGCGGTGATCGGATGGACCGCATGCGCACGCCGGATCGTGTCGGGCCCCGCCTCCGAAAGGCCGAGATACCGGACCTTCCCCGCCTGCACCAGATCGGCCATCGCGCCGACCGTATCCTCGATCGGCGTCTCCGGATCGACGCGATGCTGGTAATACAGGTCGATCACATCGAGCCCGAGCCGCTTCAGGCTGGCGTCGCACGCCGCGCGCACGTAATCCGGATGCCCGTTGATACCCTGAAAGCTTCCGTCCGCGCCCCGCACGTTCCCGAACTTGGTCGCCACGACGACCCATTCGCTACGCTCTCGAACCACCTTGCCGACCAGTTCCTCATTGGCGCCGACGCCGTACATGTCGGCGGTGTCGAGGAAGTTGATCCCGGCATCGAGCGCATGATGGATCGTTGCCATCGACTCCGCGTCGTCGCGCGCGCCGTAGAAATCGCTCATCCCCATGCATCCCAGCCCCATCGCCGAAACTTCGAGACCCTGACTGCCGAGTGCGCGCATCTTCATCGTTCATTCTCCGTATCGTCGGGGCGCGAACGAGCGGGCGTGCCTGTCCGTTGCGAGACCCTCAAATAATCGGCAGGACTATCAGCGGAAATTGTCGGCATAGCTTTGCAGCAGCAGCTTGCGGCGCGTCGGTTCGATGACCGTGAATTCGTGGCCCTCGCGCCGGCAATAGTCGATCGCGGACTCGCGGCTGGGGAATTGCACCTGGACCTGCGATACCGGATCGGCGCCGCCGGCCCATCCGGTCAGCGGATCGGCATGTTGCGGCCGATCGGTGTCGAACTGGACGACCCAGCCCGGCCGCCCCCGCTGAAGGATCGGACTGGCCAGCGACGGACGCTGGAAGATCAACGCGCGTGGCATCGGGCTCTCCCTGGTTTGCGATCAGGTACGTGCAGCCGTCAGGCGCGCTTCGGCGAGCGCGAGGCGCCGCTCGAGCGTCCGGCGTTCCGCGTCCTGCGGATCGTTCCGGAGCGCTTTCTTCAGGCGATAGATATCTGCCTCGATGATCCAACGGTACATATCGGCCTCCATGGGGAAGACGAACGCTATTCAAATCACTGTGTGGGCTGCAATCAGCTAGGTTGTTACAGTGGGTTAATGGGCATTTCATCGCCACGGCCTGATCGTCCAAATCCGGGGCGGGGGATGCCAACGGTGGCGGTGGCGTGGGCCAAACAGGCTGCCGTTCCCGTTTCGGAACGCCTGCACGCCAATCGTATGAAAAGTATGGCGTAAACACTTTATAGCAGGTTCATCGAACCTTATGCGCAGTCCGGAGTTTGGCGGAGCGGTAGGTGGTCTTCCCGCTGATTCCGGACAGCGAGGTCAAGACACGACGTGGACGATAACGAACGAGACGAACACCGGGATGTCGAGGGCGGCGGGCAGAGTTCCGGCGTTCCGGCGAAGGGAAGCGCGGACGTGGGGGCGCGCGAGCCGATAGAGACGCGCGGCCTACATCACTGGCGCGAGGCGACGATCACGAAGCCGGGGCTGGACGATCGCGGCGACGTGTTCTTCGCGGCGATCGAGATGACGCGGATGCCGATGATCCTGACCGACCCGCATCAGCCCGACAATCCGATCGTTTTCGCCAACAAGGCGTTCCTGGATCTGACTCTGTACGAGGAGTCCGAGGTTCTCGGGCGCAACTGCCGCTTCCTGCAAGGCGCGAAGACGGACCGCGAGATGGTTGGTCAATTGCGCGATGCGGTGGCCGAGGAGGAATCGGTCGCGCTCGAGATATTGAACTATCGCCGGGACGGGACACCGTTCTGGAATGCGGTGTTCATCGGTCCGATCTACGATACGTCGGGCAAATTACTGTATTTCTTCGCCAGCCAGCTGGACGTCACGCGCCGCCGGGAAAGCGAGAAGGCGTCGGCCAAGGCGCAGAAGATGGAAGCCGTCGGGCAATTGACCGCGGGGCTTGCGCACGATTTCAACAATCTGCTGCAGGTCGTGAACGGCAATCTCGAACTCGCCGGCGGGCGCGTCGAGGACGAACGCACGCGGCGCTATCTGGAACGCGCCAAGGCGGCGGCCGAACGGGGTGCGCGGCTGACCGGGCAGTTGCTGGCCTTCGCGCGCAAGACCCGGCTCGACCCTCGCCCAGTGGATGTCAGCGCGTGCATCAACGGCTTTGCCGACATGATGGAAACGGCGATCGGCAAGCAGGTGGATCTGCACCTCAGCCTGCGTCGCAACCTGCCCAGGGCGATCCTAGATTCCGAACAGTTCGAGATGGCGGTACTGAACATCGCCATCAACGCGCGCGACGCGATGCCCGATGGAGGTGTGGTCGAGCTGGCCACGGGGAAACTGCACCTCAACGGCGATGCCGCGGCGCGTGGACTGGCGCCGGGCGACTATATCTTCATCGAAGTGAAGGATGAAGGCCACGGCATGCCCGCCCACGTCGCCGAACGCGCGACCGAGCCGTTCTTCACGACCAAACCGACCGGCAAGGGCACCGGGCTCGGCCTGGCGATGGCCTCGGGCTTCGTACAGCAGTCGCGCGGGCGGCTGGAGATCGAGAGCGATCTGGATAGCGGCACGACGGTGCGGATGCTGTTTCCCGTCGCCGATGCCGATGCCGAAGCCGAGCCCGCTATGCTGCCCGACCGTAGACCGGTGGTCGCCACGCCCGGGCAAGGCACGCCAAGCGAACATATTCTCGTCGTGGAAGACAGCCCCGACGTGCTGGCCTTGTCGCGCGAGATACTGGAGGAGGCGGGATACCGCGTCTCCACCGCTGAAAACGGGGAAGCTGCGCTCCAGCTTTTCGAGGGCCAGCCCGCCGGGACGACCGACCTGCTCTTCACCGATCTCGTCATGCCCGGCGGGATAAACGGTATCGTCCTGGCCGAGCGGCTCGCCGCGATCGACCCGGCCCTGCCGGTGCTGATGACGACGGGCTATAACGAGGATCTGGTCGCCGATGGTCCCAAGGCATCCGAACTCGATATTCTGGGCAAGCCCTATCGGCGCACCGATTTGCTGGACCGTGTCCGGCAGGCGCTGGACAGGGGCGGCATCACCCAGCGGCGCCGCCGTTCGGAATACGGATCGGCCGAGGAGTGATCGGCAGGGCCGTCCTACCGGCGCGAGACCCGTATAGCCGCCATCTTCGATAGTCGGCCTTAGGTCCGGCGAAGCGATCGTGATTGGTCATCGCGGCCACCATATGCCAGGCGCCGTCCAGACCGACATCAAGTTCGAAGCGAGTGAATCTTGCCCCTTTTCAAACCGATCCTCGCCGGTGCCACGCTGTGGAACCGGCTCGTCGCATGCCTGTGCGCCACGG
Source organism: Sphingomonas aliaeris (assembly GCF_016743815.1). NCBI lineage: Bacteria > Pseudomonadati > Pseudomonadota > Alphaproteobacteria > Sphingomonadales > Sphingomonadaceae > Sphingomonas > Sphingomonas aliaeris. Next base: position 640,504 of record NZ_CP061035.1, read on the forward strand.
TCGCGATCGCGCTGACGATCGTCATCTGCCGTGAACTGCCGTTCGATGCCGTGGACCTGCCCGTCATCGTCGCGCCACTTGGGGCATCGGCGGTGCTGGTCTTCGCCGTGCCCGCCAGCCCATTGGCGCAGCCGTGGCCGGTCGTCGGCGGTAACATCATCTCGACGCTGGTGGGTGTCACGGCCGTTCGCCTCGTCCCGGACCCGACCCTCGCGGCGGGGCTTGCGGTCGGCGGTGCGATCCTGATCATGTCGCTGCTGCGATGCCTGCATCCCCCGGCGGGGCGGCGGCGCTGACCGCGGTGATCGGGGGCCACGGCATCCAGGCCGCGGGATACGGGTTCGCCTTCGCACCGATCGGGATCAATTCTATCGCTCTGGTGTCGATCGCGATGTTCCTGCACCGCGCGACCGGCCACACCTATCCGCACGTCAGCGTTCCCGCATTGCCGTCGGCCGCGCCTTCCGGCCTGCACGCGGCGGATATCGATGCGGCGCTGGAGGACATGCACGAAACGTTCGATATCAGCCGCGACGATCTGGATATGCTGCTGACGCATGCCGAACGCCACGCCGCGACGCGCCGGGGAACATAGCTTCACCGCTCGAAACCGCCCGCCGTCGCGCCTTCGCGGACGACGGCAGGCGACGTGGTCAGTTGCCCGTAGGCGTCGCGGTTCCGGGCGTCGCGCCGTCGACCTGCCCCGCCTTGACCTGAGCGGTCGAGGCCTTCAGCGCATCGCCGACCGGCTCCGCACGTCCGCCAAGGCATTTGGACAGGAAATTCTCCGCCACCGCGTTGAACGCGATGTTGTTCACTGGCCGGGCGAAACCATGCCCCTCGTCCGGAAAGACGACATAGGTGACGGGGATGTTCTTCGCCTTCATCGCAGCGACGATCTGGTCGCTTTCCGCCACGTTGACGCGCGGGTCGTTCGCACCCTGGCCGATCAGCAGCGGCTTCTTGATCGCATCGGCATAGGTCAACGGGCTGCGTTCCTTCAGCAGCGCCTGTCCCTCGGGCGTGCCGGGATCGCCCATGCGACGATACATCTGCTGCTTGCCTGCCTCCCAATATGGCGGAATCGTCTTCAGCAGCGTGAACAGGTTCGACGGCCCGACGATATCGACGCCGCAGGCGAAAGCATCCGGCGTCATCGTCAATCCGGCGAGCGTCGCATAGCCGCCATAGCTGCCGCCCATGATCGCGACCTTGTCCTTCGCCGTCACGCCGCGCTTCACCGCCCAGTCCACCGCGTCGAGCAGATCGTCGTGCATCTTGCGGCCCCATTGCCGGTCGCCGGCCTGGACGAACTTCTTACCGAAGCCGGTCGAGCTGCGATAATTGACCGACAGAACCGCATAGCCGCGATTGGCGAGCCACTGGTGATATCCGTTGAAGCCGTAACCATCGCGCGCCCACGGCCCGCCGTGGACCAGCAGCACCATCGGCACCGGACCCGTCGCACCCTTCGGCTTGGTCAGATAGCTGACCATCGACAGACCGTCGCGCGTCGGGATGTCGATCGATTCCATCGCCAACAAAGGCGCGCCGACGAGCTGCGGGCGCGGCGTATACAATTCGCTCAGCGCCTTCGCCTTTCGATCGTACAGCCAGGTGGAGGCGGGGGCGGTGACGGGGTCGAACGTGACCAGCCACTTGTCGTCCGCATCGGTGCGGCTGCCGACGAAGAACTCGCCCTTGTTCTGGCTCTTCAGGAAAGCGAGGTCGGCCTTCACCGCATCCCCCACCGGGACATATTCGTTGCGGTGGAAATATACCGAATAGGCCTCGACCTGACCCGTCTTCGGATTGGTCAGCCCGTTGCCGACATCGGCGCGGTCATCGCTGCCGATCGTCGTGAACTTGCCCGTCGCCATGTCCTGCGCGAGCAGCGCCCGCGTGTCGCGGCCGCGCGCATCGGTCCAGTACAAGGTCTTGCCGTCCTGCGTGAAACCGATCGGCGCGGTCGAGGATGCATCCTCGTAATCCACTTTCGTGAACGGCGTCGGCTCGACCTTGTTGGCGACGACGCGGTAATAGTCGATTCCGCTGTCGGGGCGCGATTTCTCCGCGATCCGGATCTTCAGCTGATCGTCCACGACGAACCCGGCATAGCCGTCATTCTGGAAGACGGGCGTCAGCGCGCCGGTGGCCAAATTGAGTTCATGGACGTCGTGCCAGCGCGGGTCGCGATTGTTGACGCCGACCAGGATGCGATCCTTGATCGTGTTCGATACCCCGATGATCTGGACGCGCGTCTTCTCGAACGGGGTCAGCGCCTTCTGCTGGCCGCTCGTCAGATCAACACCGTACAGCAGGAAATTCTCGTCGCCGCCCTTGTCGTTGACGAACAGGATCTGCCGCGAATCCGGCGACCAGAAGTATGTACGGATCGGTCGGGTCTTCTCGGCGGTCAGCGGGCGTGCCTGATCCGGCTTGTCCACGGGGGCGATCCAGACGTTGAGCACGCCGTCGCGCGGCGCGATGAAGCCCAGCCATTTTCCGTCCGGCGACAATTGCCCGGCGGTGCGGGTAGGATTGCCGAACAGCTTGGCCCGCTCGATCAGCGGCACACCCGAAGCCGCGCTTTGCGCACCTGCATTCGCCGTCATCATTGCCGCTCCCGTCATGGCCGCCAGCCAGAGTCTCTTGCGCATCGTCACCATCCCCTGATTACGTGTGTTAGCAATACATCACGCTTCTCGGGAGTCGGCAAGCCCATTCCGGGCCTTTCGATACCGCATTCCCCGTGTATCCTTGGGGCCGTACCGAAACGCCAAACCCAGGTTAGTGTGACGGAATGTCCAAGTGACAGGCACGGCGAACCGCGATAGTCGCGGGGTGTGCAGTACGTCCGGCTCCTGATCGCGCAACGCCATATCGCCGTTGCGATCTGCGTGGCGGCGCTGCTGCTGAAACTGATCGTCCCTACCGGATACATGATCGACGCCAGTCGCGGTCATTTCGCGATCATCGCCTGTCCGGGGACGATCACCGCGCCGGCCGCGAACGCGATGACGGGCATGTCCGGCATGCATGCGGCGATGCCCGATCATGGCATGCAGTCCGATCAGGGCGGCGCGAAAGACCACGATCCATCCGGCGGTCACGCCAAGGTCGAATTGCCGTGCGCCTTTGCCGGCCTGTCCGCCGCGGCGCTCGGCGCGGTCGATCCGATCCTCCTCGCGACGTTTGTCGCCTTCGTCATGCTGCTCGGATACCGCGCCGGATACTCCCCGCCGGTCGTCCAGCGCAGCTTCCTGCGCCCGCCGCTCAGGGGCCCGCCAGCCCTGCCTTGACCGACCCGTACGCGTCCCGGCCTTCCGGGACGAACTTGTCCACGGTTCCGGCCTGTGTCGCCGGATGCCGGTCGAAGGTATTCCATGTCCCGTTCCCATGTGATGGCGTGTCTCGCCATGCCGTGCCTGACGTTTGCCGCCCCGGCAGCGGCGCAGGCGAAGTCCGAACCCACGTCCGCCCGCCCGGCCGACGCGGCGATCGTCGTCACCGGCCAGCGCGATCCGCTGAAGCTCGACGATAGTGCGCAGGCGAGCAGCCGGCTCGGCCTGTCTGTCCGCGAGACGCCGGCCAGCGTCGAAATCCTGACCCAGGCGGATCTGCAGGCCCGCGGCCTGCGCACCGCGCGCGAGACGTTCAATGACGTCGTCGGCGCCGTCGCCGGCAACGTGCCCGGCAATCCCGCCGTCGTCAGCCTGCGCGGGTTCGCCGGCAATACCGTGTCGATCCTGCAGGACGGCGTCCGCATCTCGACCTCGACCGTCGTTCAGCGCGATACCAACACCTGGCATTACGACCGGATCGAGGTACTGAAAGGCCCCGCCTCCGTGCTGTACGGCGAAGGCGCATTGGCGGGCGTGATCAACAAGGTCACGCGCAAGCCGGTGATCGGGGAACGCCGGCTCGATACGTTCCTTTCGGGCGGCAGTTTCGATACGGTCTCGGCGGCGGGCGGGGTCAATCTGCCCGTATCCCGGACGATCGCGGTACGCGCCGATGCCAGCTATCTACGGTCGAACAGCCTGTACGATGTCGATAACAACCGCACGACGTCCTCCGGCCTGACCGCCAGCGCGCTGTGGCGACCGAGCGATGCTTTGTCCGTGCTGGTCGCGGTCGATCATTTCGAGGATCGCTACGACGCGACCTATCAGGGGTTGCCGCTGATCCCCGGGCAATATGCGTTGCGACCGTCCGATGCGGTGCGATCGTCCACGGGGCTGGTCGCGGACCGGGCGTTGCGCCGCCGCAACTACAATCCGTCCGGCGCCTATTCGAACGCGATCGAGACGACAGTGCGCTCGCGGATCGACTGGGCGATCGGGAATGGCTGGACCGCGGCGCTCGACCTGACCGGCTATACCGCGGATCGTGCGTTCCTGTTGGCGGACAGCCAGACGTTCGTCGCGCCGCGACCGGCCTTCCCGATCGGCAGCTTCCGCCAGAGCTATCAGGATTTCCGCCACGACCACCGCTTCTGGAATGCGCGCGGCGTGCTGGGAAACGACCGGCGGATCGCGGGCCTGCGCAACCGGTTCAGCATCGGCATCGAACATAACGACACGGATTTCGAAAGCCTGCGCCAACAGGCACCCACGTCCGCCTTGCCCGAGATCGACGTCCGCAATCCGGTCGCGACGCCGCGGCCGACATCGGCGGCGATCTTTACGACGACCAACGTGACGTTCGATTCGAAACTGAGACAAAGCTCGATCTTCGCGGAGGATGCGCTGAACCTGACGCCCGGATGGCTGCTGGTCGGTGGCATCCGCTGGGATCACATCGCGCTGGACCGCGCGACGATCCAGAACGCGACCGGGTCGGTGGATCGCAACCGTCCGACATTCGATCCCGTGTCGTGGCGTGCCGGTACGACCTGGGATGTCGCGCCGGGGCTGACGCTCTACGCGCAATATACGACCGCCGTGTCGCCGGTCTCCTCGATCCTGCTCGCATCGATCGCCAACAGCCGCTTCCGCCTGACCAAGGGCCGATCGTACGAGGCCGGGTTCAAGGCGAGCGTCTGGAACGGCCGCCTCAGTCTGACCGGGGCCGGCTATCATATCGCGCAAAGCGATATCCTCACGCGCGATCCGACCAATCCGGCGGTATCGGTGCAGGGCGGGCGTCAGTCATCGCGCGGGGTCGAACTGACGGCGGCGATCGTTCCGGTAAAGGCGCTGCGCCTGTCGGGCGGCGCTTCCTATACCGATGCGCGCTACGACGATTTGTCCGAACTCGTCGGCGGCGTGCGGATCGATCGCAGCGGCAACCGCCCGATCAATATCCCGTCGACCACGCTCAACGCATCGGCCCTGTACACGATCGGCGGCACCGTGACGCTCGGCGGGTTCGCGCGACATGCGGGCGCGTTCTACACCGACACCGGCAACACGATTCGCGTTGCCGGCCATACCGTGTACGATGCCAGCATCGCCTTCCCGGTGGCGGGGAAGGCGACCGTCACGATCCGCGGGCGCAACCTCTCGGACGCCTTTTACGGCGAATATTCCGGCTATCCCACGACCAACGTCTATATCGGCGCACCCCGTTCGTTCGAGATCGCACTGGCGACCCGATTTTGAACGGCGGGGCGGCAATCGAGTCCCGGCCCGTGCCGCGGACGAGGGCACGGCAGGTCGTGCGCCGCATTCATCTGTGGCTCGGCCTCGGCATAGGCCTGCTGTTCGCCGTGCTCGGCCTCACCGGTTCCGCTTTGGTCTATTATACCGAGGTGGATTCTGCGCTGCATCCCGTGCTGCAATCGGATGCCGAAACACCGGCACCCGATTGGCGGTCGCCGGTCTGGGATCGCGCGCTCGCGACCGGTCGGGCGCGCTGGCATGCCGGCGGCGGTAAATGGACGCTGGAAGTGACCGGTCACGGCGGCGCGATCCCGGCGCGCTATTATGCGATGCAAGGCCACCACGCCGACCGCACGATGATCTGGTTCTCGCCCGACGGGGCGCGGGTCGTGCGCGCGGAACCGTGGGGCGGATATCTGATGACGTGGATCTACCAGCTTCACATGCAGATACTCGCAGGCGATCCGGGCATGCAGATCGTCGGCTGGTCCGGCGTCGCGATGCTGCTGCTGCTGATCAGCGGCATAGTCGCCTGGTGGCCACGCGGAAGCTGGCGAAAGGCGCTGATGTTCAAGCGCGACGCCGCACCGATCCGCCGCATGCACGATCTGCACAAGCTGTCCGGGCTGATCAGTTCGGTACTGCTCCTGATCGTCGTCGCGACCGGCGTCCTGCTCGCCTTGCCAAAGGTCGCGCAGGTCCTGATCGCGCCCGCGCCGGTGCCGACGGTGAAGCCCCAGCCTTCGGGCCAAGACCGGTTGACGATCGCACGCGCGCTCGGCATCGCGCACCGGGCGATGCCGGACGGGCGCCTGACGTTTATCGACATACCAGACAGCGCTACCGCCCCGTTCAGGATGCGCTTCCAGGTGCCGGGCGATCCGCACCCGCGCTTCCCCGGCAGCTTCGTGTTCGTCGACCAGTCGTCCGGACACGTCCTCGCCGTCCACGACGTGCGTCGCCTCGGCGCGCGGACGACGATTTCCAGCTGGATACGCACGCTGCACGACGGCACGGTGGGCGGAACGACGACGCGTATCCTTGCGATCCTGTTGGGGTTCGTCCCGGCATTCCTGTTCTGCACCGGGTTGATCCACTGGCGTCATCGCCGCAGGGGCGTCGCCACCGCCAAAGCCCGGGACGCTGTGTCACGCTTGGCCTTGTCCTGAGCGCGCACTGTCGCCATCCAATTTTGTAAGGAACTGCTTCCGACGGATCGTTTCCCTTTGGCTTTGCGTATCTTAACCGCGATGTCGTCAGGTCCTAGGCGACACGAGGAGAGCGAAGATGGCCTATTTTCTCGCCGCCGGACTGGCGGTGGCCGCCGCCGGCGCGGCCTTGTCGATGACGGTGGATCACCAGCACAGGGTCGATCATCACAGCGGGCCGGTCGATGTGAAATATCGCGGCGACGTCGTCGTCACGCACAAGCAGGTCGGCACCGTGGCACCCGGCGGCCGAGCCTCGACGCTGCGCTGCGACTGGTCGGCGAGCATGTCGGTGGAGCGGCATGCCGTCGCCGCATCGGGCACGCGGCTGGTCCGCAGCATCGATAGCGAACCGGCGATATCGGGTACGCGACCCGGCTGGTGCGTGACCAACCGCCACGCCATCCGGACGGAGATCGCAAGCCGATCGGGCGATATGCGCACGCATCTCCAGGCGCTGGCACAGCAGGATTCCGATACGCTGCGGGCCGAACTCGATCGCATCCACGGCGCCCAGCGCGCCGGATGAGAGATGCAGTTCGACTGATCGGCACGATCGCGACGGCGACGCTCGGCACCATCACGCCCGCATTCGCGCAGGACAATCGCTCCGCGACCGTGGAACTCGCGACTGAGGAAGAACGCCGCGGCCTGAGCTGGAGCGAGGGGAGGGCCGCCATTTCCGGAGACGTCCGCGCCTCGATCGGGCGGCTCGACCTGTCGGCGCGTGCCGTCTCGACCCGCAACAGCGTGCGGCATGACGGTGCCGATGCCGTCGTCGATCTGTCGGTCGGGACGGGGTGGGACCTCGGCGCCGTTCGCGTCCAGACCGACGTGACGGGCCACGCCTTTGTCGGCGCCCGCGGTCGCAGGGATTATGTCGAGGGCGGTGTATCGGCGGGCTATACCTATGGCCCGCTCAACGCGATGCTCGGCGTGATCGCCGCGCCATCGCAAAAGGCGATCGGCGGCAGCAACGTCTATGCCTATGCCTATGCCAATGCCGGGATCCCCGGCACGCCACTTACTGCAGTCGCGGAGGTCGGGCACTCGTCCGGAAGCGTTCGGAACGCCGACCGGGCCGACCGGCTTCGCCCCGGCGGAAGCTACAGCAATTGGCGGCTCGGGCTCGAGCATCGTCGCGACCGGTTGACGATCGGCGTCGATTATATCGGCACGAACATATCCGAAAACCGCGCGGCCAGCCGCTATGCGGACCTATCCAACGCGACCGACCGGATCGTCGGCCGCGTGCAATATTCCTTCTAATATAGGCACGTCATCCCGGCGTGGCAGGCCGATCGACCGGTCACACCGCGGCGCTGATATCCGCCGCGAAGCGCGCGATATCGAACCGCGCGGCCCCCGGATCCTCGCCGCGGCGGACGACGACCAGCTTTCTCGCCGGGATGACCATCACATATTGCCCGCGGTTGCCCTGCGCGGCGAAGCTTCCCTCGGGCAGGCCCTGTTTCGGCCCGAACAACCATAAGGTCGCGCCATATCCGGGGCCGGTTGCGGGTTGCGGGCCGCTCGGCGTCGTCATCGTGCGGACCCAGCCCGCCGGCAGCATCCGCTTGCCCGCCCAAACCCCGTCCTGCATCCAGAACAGCCCCAGCCGCGCGAGATCGCGCGCGGTCGACCAGACCTGGCTGGAAAGCACGTAATTGCCGTGCCAGTCGGCTTCCGCGACGGTATGCGACATGCCCAGCGGGCCGAACAAAGCGTCCGGCATCGCCCGATATCTCTGCTCTCCCACCGTCTGCCGCGTGGCATAGATGGCGAGCAGGATATCGTTATTGGCATAGCGAAAGCGCGTACCGGGCGCCGCTTCCAGCGGCCAGGACACAGCCTGCTCGTCGACCGTGGTGCCGCCGAAATAGATCGCATCGGTGCGGTTCCCGGCGGTGTCGCTGTGCAGCCCGGATGCCATGCGCAACAGATGATTCATCGTGATCGTCCGCCGGGGATCGCCGCCCTTCCATTGCGCGATCGCTGCCGGCGCGTTCAGCGCAGCGGGGTTGGCGAGCCCGATCATCGTGCCCGCGATCGACTTGCCTACCGACCAGGTGCGATTGGAAACGAACGGGCCGAAGCCGCTGCCGTACCGCTCCGCCAGAACGCGGCCGTCCTTGATCACCAGCACGCCGACCGTTTTGGTACCGGCACCATATGCGTCCTTGAACGCATTTTCGACGATACCGTTCATCGCGGCGGACGGTCGCGGCGCGATACCCGCGTCGCCCATCGGCCAGGGGCGGGGGTCCGCTCCTGCGATGGACGGCGGCGCCTTGCCAGCTCGGCTCGGGGCTTGCCTGCTCCCGATCGGCAAGGTCGTGCAGCCGCGCCCCTTGCTCCATACAGCCCGCCGCGGCGGCAACGTCGCATCGAACGGCACCGTCACCGAAGCGGAAGACCGGTCCACCGTCGCGGTCAGGCTCGGCACGATCCTGTCATATTCGGAATAGATGCCGCGCAGTTCGTCGGCGTCGATCTGCGCGGAGGAGCGCCCCGCATTGAAGATCCCGGCGCAATAGATCGCCGCCTTGTACCCCGCCGCCACCGCACGCTGATACGTGCCGGCCGAAGATTGCGGAACGACCTGCGCCTGTGCAGGAAGCGCGAGAGCTATGCCGATGCAAATCGTCTTGAAAATACGCATCCCGGCTTCATTCCACCACCACGGTGCATCCGCAATGCGTTTCGACTGTCGGGCAGGTCGCCTGCCCGGCATCACCGCCGCGTCTAGTCCGCCCCGCCCGCCGCACGCGCCAACCGAAGACCCTTGGCCGACAGGCTACGGAACGTGATCGACCAGCGCCGCGCCGCCATTTCGGCGATGCTATGTTCCCAGTCATGGCGAGCCTCGCCGCTCAGATGATAGATGCCCCGCGGCGGAAGCGGCACGGTCGTCCGTTCGAACCGGTCTCCGGCACGGCGCCGGAACCGCATCGCCGCCGGGTGACCGAGCGAAATCCCGATCACATGCTCGAAATGCGGGCGATCGCGGTGCCAGCCGATCCCCGCGCCGATATCATACCGGATCAGCAGCGCCTGAACGAGCGCTTCGGCGTCGACACCGGCGAACGTCGCGGCACGAAGGCGGATGGTGTCCAGCCATGGGGGCATCGGCTCGGCCGTGCCCAGGTGACCGCGATCGAAATCGTAATGCCAGCCGAAACTGTGCGTCAGGCGCTTTCCGATCCACCCCTGAAACCGGAACGGCGACAGGTCGACCCGGTCGATCATCGCCGTCAGCGCGGCCTCTTCCGCGCTCGTGACGAAGTCCTCGCCCGTCTTCAGGCCCGGCAGAACCGGAGTATCGAACAAATCCCGCATCACGATCCAGCTTGAAAAGCGAAAGGCCGCCCCTTTCGGGACGGCCTTTCCATTGTCGGCCTTGGACGACAATCCTTACGCGGAGACGCTCTCCGACAGGAAGGTCTTGCTCGCGTTCAGTGTCGCCAATGGCGTTTGACAATGAGACATTGGACCACCTCCTTTCCGTTGTTGAACAGTGATCATTAACTGGGGTTCGGGTGCGGCGGTTTCAAGAGGCGCGGCGTATCTGCGGTGCGGCCCAAGACGATCATAAGCTGTTTCGATCATGTGGAAATTCCCCGGTCGGCTCCCCATTTCAGGCGCATCCCCGAGGAGACAGAATGCTCGATCTTTCAGCGCGGGTCGGTCGCGGCCCGCACACAGGTTCGGCCCTGATGACCGACCGCCGCGACGCCGCCTTCCACACGCCGCGGCGCGGTTCGCGATGACGATGGCGAACACGGCCTATCCCCATGTTCTGGCATTCGGCGACAGCCTGACCGCGGGCTATGGCCTTCCGGCGTCGCAGTCGTTCCCGGCGCAATTGCAGGCGCTGCTCCGTCAGTCCTTCCCGACGGCACAGGTCCGGAATGCCGGTGTATCCGGCGATACGACGCGCAGCGGCCTGGCCCGGTTGCCGCGCCTGCTGTCCGGATTGCGAGCGAAACCCGATCTGGCGATCGTCGAACTGGGCGCGAACGATATGCTGCGCTTCGTCGATCCCGCCGCGACCCGGCGAAATCTCGATGCCATCCTTGCGGAATTCGAGTCCTGCGGGATTAGCGTGCTGCTCGCCGGGATGGTCGCGCCTGCGTTCCTCGGCGCCGTGGCCACGCGGTTCAACGCCATCTATCCCGGTCTGGCGGCGAAGCACGGTGTCCCGCTCTACCCGTTCTTCCTGAACGGCGCGATCGGGGCGGCGGACCTCACGATCGCCGATCGCATCCATCCGAGTGCGAAGGCGGTCGGCATCGTCGCACGCAATATCCTGCCGTCCGTGGTCGCCGCGTTGGGAGGTTCGACACGGGCCGCGTCGGTCGCCTGACCGTCAGCGGGGGTCGGTCGCCAGGGCGATGATCACGATCAGGATGAGCAACGCGATAAGCGCACCCACGACGATCTTGAGAAACCGGCGGTCCTTGGGCTGGGTCTGTTTCTGCATAACCATTCCGCGACTGTTTCCCGACCAACGAAAAGCCGCCTGAACCGCTCCGTTTTTGGCCCGCCTTTTCTCGCTGACCTGGATTAGTTCCGGCGGAAACATTGCCAATGACGGCCGCCTCGTCGATGATGACGCCATGCAGACATCGCCTCCCGCCGACACGATTGAAGCGAGGATCCTCGCCGATCCCCGATATGCAGCGTTGGTGCGGGATCGTCAGCGTTTCTCCTGGCTGCTGACGGCGATTACGGTGATCGTATATAGCGCGTTCATATCGTTGATCGCGTTCGATAAACCCCTGATGGCGCAACCCATCGGCGGGGGCACGATCAGTCTGGCCGTGGTGCTGGGCGCGGCGATGCTGGTCGGGACGATCGCGATCTGCGCGGTCTATGTCGTGCGCGCGAACGGCGAATTCGATTCGCGGCTGGCCGAGATATTGGACAAGGCGAAATGATGCGGAGCATGTGGCGGTGTGCGGCATTGCTGGTCCTGCTCGGCTGGGCGAGCGGCGCGACCGCCGCGATCACCGGCGCGATCCAGCGTCAGCCGACCAACTGGACGGCGATCCTGATGTTCGGCGGCTTCGTCGGCATAACCTTGTGGATCACGGGCGCCGCCGCGCGGCGAACGCGCACCGTGTCGGATTTCTACACCGGCGGCGGCATCACCGGCTTTCAGAACGGGCTGGCGATGGCGGGCGACTATTGCTCGGCCGCCTCCTTCCTCGGCATCACGTCGCAGATCTTCAACGATGGCTATGACGGGCTGATCTACGCGATCGGCTTCCTCGTCGGCTGGCCGATCGTGCTGTTCCTCGTCGCGGAAAAGCTGCGCAATCTCGGCCGCTTCACCTTCGCCGACGTCGCCTCCTACCGCTTCCTGCAGGGCCCGGTGCGCAGTTTCGCGGCGGTCAGCACGCTGCTCGTCGTCACCTTCTACCTGATCGCGCAGATGGTCGGGGCGGGGCAGCTCATCCAGCTGCTGTTCGGCCTGCCCTATCTCTACGCGATCACCGTCGTTGGCGGGCTGATGATGGTCTACGTCCTGTTCGGCGGGATGCGCGCGACGTCCTGGGTGCAGATCATCAAGGCGGTGATGCTGCTGTCCGGCGCGACGTTCCTCGTCCTGGGGGTCATGGCGCAGGTCGGTTTCTCGTTCGAAACGCTGTTCGCGCGCGCCGTCGCGGTGAAGACGAAACTTGCGCTGGAAAGCGGCCTGTCGCCGGGCGATGCCGCGACGAAGGGCCGTGCGATCATGGGGCCGGGCGGGTTCATCAAGGATCCGATCTCCGCTTTGTCGTTCGGCTTCGCGCTGATGCTGGGGACGGCGGGCCTGCCGCACATCCTCATGCGCTTCTTCACCGTCCCCAACGCACGCGAGGCGCGCAAGTCGATCATGTGGGCGACGGTGTGGATCGGCTATTTCTACGCGCTGACCTTCGTCCTCGGTTTCGGCGCGATCGTCATGATCTCGTTCAACCCGGACTATGTCGGCGTCGGCGGCGCGCTGCGCGGCGGCAACAACATGGCCGTGATGCACCTGGCGCACGCGATCGGCGGCAACCTGTTCCTCGGTTTCATCTCCGCGGTGGCCTTCGCGACGATTCTCGCCGTGGTCGCGGGACTGACCCTGTCGGCGGCCTCGGCGATATCGCACGACGTCTATGCCAGCGTGATGCGAAAGGGGAATGCCGACCCGGTCAAGGAACTGCGCGTATCGCGGATCACGACGATCCTGCTCGGGATCGCCGCGATCATCCTGGGCGTCGTCTTCGAAAAGCAGAACGTCGCCTTTATGGTCAGCCTCGCCTTCGCGCTCGCTGCATCGGGCAATTTCCCGGTGCTGGTCATGTCGCTGCTGTGGAAGGGCTGCACAACCAACGGCGCCGCATGGGGCGGGGCGATCGGGCTTCTCGCGGCATTCGGGCTGACGGTGTTGTCACCCGTCATCTGGGTCGCGGTGTTCGGCTTCGATCAGGCGATCTTCCCGTACAGCTCGCCCGCCTTGTTCTCGGTACCCGCCGGGTTCCTGGCGATCTGGCTGATCTCGCTACTCGACCGTTCGCCCCGCGCCGCGCTCGACAAGGCGGGATATCCCGACCAGCGCCTGCGGTCCGAAACCGGCTTCGGCGTGCACGAAGCGGCAGCGCATTAGTTCAGGCGCCGCTATCGAAGGACACCGGCGTACCGGCGGCGTACCGGCGGCGGGCCGACCGCCGTCCCGGTCGTTCGCCCGGAGCGGTAAGCGCTGATCGGCGGACACCGACCAGCGCGTCCCGCCTTTTCAAGAAACCAATGCAACTTCCTCTATGGCTTGCCGAACCGATACGGCTAAGCTTCCCGATGCGAGGCACGACGCGGTTCAACGCGCGGTCGATCGCATCCGCGTTGGAGAGGATCGACATGATCGATGATGGTGCCCGGCTGTCCCCCGCCCGGCTGATCGGTTTCACAAGTCCCGCCGTACCGGTGGCGGCGATCGGCCTGCCGTTCATCGTCCACCTGCCGCCATATTATGTCAGCGAACTGGGGCTGGGGCTCGGCACCGTCGGGCTGATCTTCCTGCTCGTCCGCGCGATCGATTTGCCGCTCGATCCGCTGCTCGGTCATTTCATCGATCGCACCGACGGCCGGATCGGGCGCTTCCGTCCGTGGCTGCTCGGCGGTGGGCTGATCATGATCGTCGCTGCCTATCTGGTGTTCATGGCCCGTCCGGGCATTACCCCGGTGACGGCCTTCGCCGCGCTGATGATGCTGTATGCCGGCCTGTCGAGCTTCCAGCTAAGCCACTTCGCCTGGGCAAGCACCCTGTCGGCCGATTATGACCAGCGCTCCCGCATCTTCGGATGGCTCCAGACGATGGCGGTGTTCGGCATGATCCTCGTGCTGCTGCTTCCACCGCTCGCAAGCTGGGCGCTGGGCACGAAAAGCGCCGCGTCGGGCGTGCACGCAATGGGCTGGTTCGTCATCGCGACGGTCCCGGTCAGCGTGCTTCTGGTGATCGCCACGACCCGCGAGCCGTCGCGCAAGGTCACACACAGAGAGCCGCGATTGCGCGACGTCACCGAACTGTTTCGAAACCCGCTGATGATGCGCCTGCTGCTGGCGGATATGCTCGCCGGGATCGCGCCGGGCATCACGGGATCGCTGTTCATCTTCTATTTCGAACATCGCCTCGGTTTCGGCGCCAGCGTCGCCAGCCTGTTGCTGCTGGTATATTTCGTCGCGGGCATGATCGCCGCGCCCCTGTGGATGCGGCTCGCGGTACGGATCGGGAAACATCAGGCGGCGACCGCGGCGGCACTGACCTTCTGCGTCACCAACGGCGCGGTCGTGCTGCTCCCGACCAACGACATGGCCAGCGCGGTGGTCGGCATGGCGTTTGCCGGGCTACCCTATGCCGCTTTCCCCTTCCTGATGCGCGCGATGCTGGCCGATGTGATCGATGTTGATCGGCTGGCGACGGGGATGGACCGGACCGGTTTGTTCTCCGCTGTCCTGACGACGACGTCGAAGGTGGCCCATGCCGTGCCGATCGGGATCATCTACCCGATACTCGGCCTGATCGGCTTCAACGGAAAGACAGGTACGACCAATACGCCGGAGGCTATTGCCGGGCTGGTCGTCCTGTTCGTCGGCGCCCCCGTGCTGGTGATGCTGGCCGCCGCCTGGGTCGTCTCGCGATGGCCGCATGGCGCAAGGGAACATGCGGCGGTGCAGGCGGCCCTTGCGGAGCGCGCCGCCTCCGCCGAAATGCCATCCGCCCAATATTCCTCCGCCGCGCCGAACGCCGCCTATGCGACGTAAACGATAAGCATCCAATCGCTGCTTTACATTGGCAACACACTGGGTAGGATCGCCGCACGCGGGGGAGAATCCAGATGCTACAGCTTGCCAACGTCACCCATGTCTATGCCAATGGCACGCGCGCGCTCGACGATGTCAGCCTGACGATTCCAAAGGGCATGTTCGGGCTGCTCGGGCCGAACGGTGCGGGCAAATCGACGTTGATGCGCACCGTCGCGACGTTGCAGACGCCGACCGGCGGCACGATCCGCTTCGGGGATATCGACGTGATCGCGAACCCGGAGGCGCTGCGCGAGACGCTCGGCTATCTGCCGCAGGATTTCGGCGTCTATCCCCGGGTCTCCGCCTACGACATGCTCGACCACATGGCGGTGCTGAAAGGCATCGCCTCGGCCGGTGAGCGCAAGGCGACGGTCGAGACGTTGCTCAACCAGACCAATTTGTGGGCGGTGCGCAAGAAAGCGATTGCCGGCTTTTCGGGCGGCATGCGGCAGCGTTTCGGCATCGCGCAGGCGCTGATCGGCAATCCCGGCCTGATCATCGTCGACGAACCGACCGCCGGTCTCGATCCGGAAGAACGCAACCGCTTCCTCAATTTGCTCGCGGAGATCGGCGAGAACGTCGTCGTTATCCTGTCCACGCACATCGTCGAGGATGTCGCCGATCTGTGCCCGCGCATGGCGGTGCTGGCGGCGGGACGCATCCAGCTGGAGGGCGCTCCGCTCGACCTGATCGATCGGACGCGCGGCCATGTCTGGGCGAAGACGATCGCGCGCGAGGATCTCGACGAAAGCCGCCAGCGCTACGAGGTCATTTCCACCCGGTTGTTCGCCGGACGGACGATCATCCATATCCTGTCGAACGACGATCCGGGCGACGGGTTCGCCGCCGCGCATGGCGGGCTGGAGGATGTCTATTTCTCCACGCTCGCCCGGTCGCGGCGCGTTCCCGCGGCGGAAGCCACTTCCTCCACCGTCGCGGCCTGACCCGCATGTTCGGTCAGATCGCGCGCTTCGAACTGCGCTACCAGCTTCGCAACCCGGTCTTCTGGACCGTGGCGATCCTGTTCTTCCTGCTCACCTTCGGGTCGATGACGATCGACCAGATCCAGATCGGCAGCGGCGCGAACATCCACAAGAACGCACCGGTCGCGATCGCGCAGGTGCACATGATCATGTCGCTATTCTTCATGTTCGTGACGACCGCCTTCGTCGCCAACGTGATCGTCCGCGACGACGAAAGCGGCTTCGGGCCGATGGTGCGCGTCACCCGCGTGGCGAAATTCGATTATCTCATGGCGCGCTTCCTCGGCGCGTTCGGCGCGGCGGCCTTGGCCTTCGCGGCGATCCCGCTGGCGATCTGGCTGGGAACGCAGATGCCGTGGGTGGATGCAGAGACGTTGGGGCCGAACCGGCTGAAGGATTACGCCTACGCCTATTTCCTGCTCGCCTTGCCGAACCTGTTCCTGACGTCCGCGATCTTCTTCGCGGTGGCGACGATGACCCGGTCGATGATGTATTCCTATCTCGGCGTGGTCGTGTTCCTCATGCTGTATCTCGCGATCAACGCGGTGCTGCGCGCGAAGCCCGAACTGCGCGCCACGGGCAGCTATTTCGAACTGTTCGGCCTGGGGGCGTTCAGCACCACGACGCGCTACTGGACGGCGAGCGAATCCAATGCCGGCCTGCCCGTATTTGCCGGCGTGCTGCTGTGGAACCGGGTGATCGGCATCGCGATCGGGCTGGTCGCGGTGGCGATCGCCTATTGGCGCTTTTCCTTCACCGAACGCGGCGTGTCGCAACGCCGGTTGCGCAAGCAGAAACGTGTCGCGGACAAACTTGCCGCCACCGCGCCGATGCTGGTCGATCGGCTTCCCGCCGCCCGCCCGGCGGCGTCCAACTGGACCCGGTTGGTCCAGCGCTGCCGGTTCGAAATGGCGCTCGTCTTCCGCAGCCCCGCTTTCATCATCCTGATGCTCGTCGGCCTGTTCAACGCACTCGGCGGGCTGCTGTTCGCGGGCGAGATGTTCGGCACGTCGATCCGCCAGCTGACCTTCGCCGTGATCGGTACGCTTCAGGGCAGCTTCAGCATCATCCCCTTGATCATCGCGATCTACTACTCGGGCGAACTCGTCTGGCGCGATCGCGAACGCGGGATGCACGAAATCGTCGATGCGACGTCGCTACCCAATTGGGCGTATCTCGTGCCCAAGGTGCTGGCGGTAACGGGCGTGCTGTTCGCGACGTTGGTGATGTCGGTCGTCACTGCCTGCGTGGTGCAGCTGTTCCGCGGCCAGACCGATCTCGCGCTGGGCCAGTATTTCGCCTGGTGGGTGCTGCCGATGACGGTCGATGCGCTGATCCTCGCCATCCTCGCCGTGTTCGTCCAGGCGCTGTCGCCTAACAAATATGTCGGCTGGGCGATCATGGTGATCTACCTCGTCGCGACGATCACGCTCATCACGATGGGGTTCGAACACCCGCTCTATCAATATGGCAGCACGGGGATCGGCGAGCTGTCCGACATGAACGGCGACCAGGTCGGCGGCGCACGTGGCTGGTGGCTGCGGCTCTATTGGGGATCGGTCGCGCTCGCGCTGTGCGTGTTCGCGCATCTACTGTGGCGACGCGGCACGGAAACGCGGCTGAAGGTGCGGCTGGCGCAGGTTCCGCGGCGCTTGCTGGGCATGCCGGGTGCCGTGCTTGCCGGCGCGCTGGTCGTGACGGCCGCCAGCGGCGCATACCTGTACCGCGACATGAACGTCCTCAACCGCTACCGCACCGCGACGGAGGGCGAGGAGCGGCTGGCGACCTATGAGAAGAAGTATCTGAAATACGCCGCGCTGAAGCAGCCGACCGTCACCGACATGCGGCTCGACGTCGCATTGTATCCGGGCCAGCGCCGTCTGGAGGCCAACGGTACGTATGATTTCGTCAACGATACCGGGGCGCCCGTGCGCGACCTGCACGTCCGCTTGTTCGACGATCATACGCGGCTCGGGACGGTGACGATTCCCGGCGCGCGGCTCGTTTCCGACGACAGCGATCTGCAATATCGCATCTATCGCTTCGCCACCCCCCTCGCGCCGGGCGCGCGCGGCACCCTGTCCTTCGCCTCGACGCGATGGCAGCGCGGCATCGTCGCCAATAACGACGACACCCGCGTCGTCGGCAATGGCAGCTTCCTTCAGAATGCCGAATTCGCCCCGCAACTCGGCATGAGCCGCGACGGACTGCTGCAGGATCGTGCCAAGCGCCGGAAATACGGCCTCCCGCCCGAACAGCGCATGGCCAAGCTGGAGGACCGCTCGGCCCAGTCGCGCAACATGCTGGGCAACGCGCCCTGGGTCCGGTCCGACATCACCGTCTCGACGGTCGCGGGGCAGACTCCCGTCGCGCCGGGCCGCAAGGTCAGCGACGTGACGACCAATGGGCGCCGCACCGCACGGTTCGTCTCGACCGCACCGATCCTCGCCTTCTTCTCGGTCCAGTCGGCCGCCTATGCGGAGAAGTCGCGCCGGGTGGACGGCACCGACCTGACCGTATTCTACGACCGGAAACACGATTATAACGTCGATCGCATGCTCGACGCGATGCAGCGCTCGCTACGCTATTACCGCGCCAACTTCGGCCCGTATCAATTTGACTACGCCCGCATTCTCGAATTCCCCGGCTATGCCAGCTTCGCACAGGCCTTCGCAGGTACGATTCCCTACTCCGAAAGAATAGGCTTCCTCGCCGACACGCGCGATTCGACCAAGATCGATTATGTCAGCTACGTAACGGCGCACGAACTCGGCCATCAGTACTGGGGGCACCAACTGGTCAGCGCCGACATGCAGGGCGGCACCATGCTGATCGAGACGATGGCGCAATATTCCGCGCTGATGGTGATGAAGCACCAATATGGCGAGGACAAGATTCGCCGGTTCCTGAAGTACGAACTCGATTCCTACCTTCGCTCGCGCGGCGGAGAAGTGATCGAGGAAGTCCCGCTCGATCGTGTCGAGAACCAGGGCTATATCCATTACCGCAAGGGTTCGCTGGTCATGTACCTGTTGCAGGACCGGCTGGGCGAGGCGCGGGTCAACGCTATGCTCCGCGGCTTGCTCGACCGCTATCGTTTCAAGGGCAAGCCATACCCGCGCTCGCTGGATCTCGTCGGAGGTCTGCTGACGCTGGCACGCACGCCGGCCGAACGCGAACTCATCCTCGATCTCACCGACCGGATCACGATATACGACCTGAAGGCCAAAGCCGCGAAGACGCGCAAGCTGCCTAATGACACGTACGAAACGACGCTGACGATCGACGCCGCGAAATCCTACGCCAACGGAACCGGCGTCGAAAAGGCGGCCCCGCTGAACGACACGATCGACGTCGGCCTGTTCGACCAACGGCCGGGCCTCGGGAGCTTTGCCGCCCGCGATGTCATCCTGAAGGAGCGCCGCCCGGTGGTTTCGGGCGTGCAGACCGTTCGGATCGTAACGAAGCGCAAGCCCGCTTTCGCTGGAATCGACCCGTACAACATGTACGTGGACCGAAACGGCGAGGATAATCTGGTCGCAGTCACGTCGGACTGATGCGATCGTCTTAAGCCCGGCTCCAGCCTGATTTGGACTAAAGCGTCTTCGTCCGGCATACGCGACTGCGCACCAATCGATGTCGACCAGCATCGAAGCGTGCCACCCCTATGTTCAGCTTCCCGGTTGGACGTAGGGGGCGGTCGCGAACAGTTCGCGTTGCCAACCGCGCGGGTCGTCCGCGACCCGACTCTCGACATCGACGATCAACGTCGCGCGCCCGGGCAGCGTGTATGTCGGCCATTCGACCGCGCCGCGCACGGCCGGGTTGCCGGTCCGCGCGAACGCGATGAAGCGATCCTGCAAGGCGCGGGATACGGCACGCACGTCCGCGGTGTCGCCGACGCCCGCACCCTTTGCATCGACCGTACCGAAGACGAGCGGCACGTCGATGCAGTGGAATGCGCCTCGGCGTGAATCCTCGCGCGACGTGAAGTCGGTCTGGTACAGCCACGCCGGGGTACCGGCCCGCGCGCGCGCCTCCGCCACCTCGATCTGCCCGCGCCAGCTTCGCCCGGCCGTCGTTGCCGCGAAGAATATGTCCGCTGCCTTGGATTGCGGCATTTTGCGGCGATATTCTTCGACGATCCGTTCGGACAGAACATCAACCGGCAATTCGTCGGCGATCCGGGACGCGACGTTGCTCCAGTCCATCGTCCGCACGAAGTCGCTGTCGGGATCGTAAAATGCGCGCATCTCGTCGCGTGCGTTGCCCGACAGCATCGGCAGCGATTGCGGCGGGGCGTCAGGCCAGAACGGATGCCGCGACAGTGCGCGCATGTCGAGCACCGGGCCGGTGTACAGCGCACCGCCGGACACCGGGTCCTCCGTATCCAGCGCCTCGATCAGCTTTTCGACGGGTACCGCTGCGGCCCGGGTCGGATCCATCTTCAGCCGCGCGAGAAAGGCTTCGGCCCGGCGGGTCGCGTGAAGTGGTCCGGATGCGGTCACCTGCTGGCCGCTCATCGTCGCGACGCGGTGGAACAGCCCGGTCGCCGATGGCATCGCAAGCAACGTTGTCACCTTGCCGCCGCCCCCGGAATCGCCGAACGCGGTAACGAGCCCCGGATCGCCCCCGAAGGCCGCGATATTCTCGCGTATCCAGCGCAGCGCGAGCACTAGGTCGGCCTGTCCCGCATTGCCGCTGTCCGGGAATTCCGCCGACAGGCGCGCGAGATATAGATAGCCGAGCACGTTCAACCGGTGGTTGATGGTGACGACCACGACGCCGCGCGCGGCAAGCTGTCGTCCGTCGCTCACCGGGTCGTTCCCGCTGCCGAACGCATATCCGCCGCCATGCACGTAGACCATCACCGGCAATTTGGCCCCCGGATGCGCATCGGGCGTCCAGATGTTCAGCGTCAGGCAATCCTCGGATTGCGGCCCGCGCCTGGTGTGTTGCGGACAGACGGGGCCGAACGACACGGCGCGAATCTCGTCCCGCATTTTCTGCTCGAGTGTCGCCGCTCGGAAGCGGCTCGCCCGGCCGTAGCGGATGCCCAGAAAGCTGGATACGTTACCGCTTCGTAGGCCCAGATATCGTCCGGCAGGGCAGGCGACCCGCGGCTCCGGTGATTTGGCCAGAACACGCCCCGGCACTGCCAGCGACAAGCCCGCTGCGAGCAACAGGCGTCGCGTCTCGTCCGTCACGGCCGCGCCACTGCGCGCGACGCCGCCTGCGCCTCGGACAGCAGGATATTGACCAGCCGCAAGCGTACCGTGCTGCGCGACCAGACCACGCCGATCCTGCGCCCGATTTCGGGCAGTGGCAGGGGCAGGCGCGCGACGTTGATCCCTTCGGGCCAGGGTGGGGACCAGTCGGGGACCAAGGACACCCCAAGTCCCCGATCGACCATCACGGCGATCGCATTCAATGCGTTGAGCTCGAAACGTTCGTGCGGAACGATCCCCGCGCGCCGCATATATTCGTCGGCATGGCGGCCGCCCCATTGGTTGCGGTCGTACCGGATCAACGGTTCGTTGGTCAGCAGGTCGTGCACGTCGCGGTGTGCCTGCGCGGCAGGCGCTAACACGATCAACGGTTCTTCGCGCAGCACCATCCAGTCGCTGGTCTTGGGCAGTGGATAGGGCGCCTCCAGCACGAACGCGGCATCGAGATTGCCGGCTTCGACCTGCGCGTAAAGCTGCGCCGAATTGCCGGATTCGATATGCACGGTGATGTCGGGAAAACGAGCGCTGACCCGCGCCAGAATCTCGGGCAGCATCGACATCAACGGCGTCGTACAGGCGCCGAGGTGCAATTCTCCGCTGAAAGCATCGTCATTGGCCAGGCTGCGCAGATCGGCCGCATCACGCAGCAACTGGCGGGCATGCGTCAGGATGCGCCCGCCCTGTTCCGTCATCCGCACCGTCCGCCCGACGCGTATGATCAGCGGCGCGCCCAGCTCGCGCTCCAGCGTGTGCAATTGCTGTGCGATCGCTGACGGGCTGACGTTCAGCGACCGTGCGGCGGCGGCCATCGATCCCTGATCGACGACTGCGACGAACGTCCTCAGGAACTGGATGTCGATGACAGCCGCTCCGGTTCGATATCGCGCCGTCCGCGCCGTCCACCCCCGGTGAAGACCGTCAGCCCGTCGAGCTGTTGAGCGGTCGGCGGGGGAACAGGAAACTGGCGAGATAGCCGATCACGATCGATGCGACGATTGCGATCGCAAGGTAGAAATACGGATGCACCAGCGCGAAGATCCACGCGATCAGCGTGATGAGCGACGCGGCGACGATCCCGATCGCCGTGCCCTGCCAGTTGGCGCGGCGGGTGAACATGCCAAGCGTATAGGCGCCCGCGCAACTCCCTCCAAGCAAACCGAAAAGTTCGATCGTCAGGTCGAGCAGCGACCGAATCTCCATCCGCGACAGGATGATCGCGATGCCCACGCCGACCAGCCCGACGAGCACCGTCATCCATTCCGCGAAGCGCACTGCCTGTTTCTGTGTCGGCGGAACGCGGCGCAGCTTTTCGTAGAAATCGACGGACAGCAATGTCGCGACCGAATTGATCGTCCCGCTCAACGTCCCCATCGCGGCGGCGAAAAGCCCTGCGATGATGATGCCCGTGACGCCATGCGGCAGTTCGGTACCGATGAAGCTGGGGAACACCGCATCGATTGGCAGTAGCGGATCGAGCCGTCCGGGGTTCGCCCGGTAATAGGCGAACAAGGTCGTGCCGATGATGTAGAACAGGATGCCCGCAGGCAGCAGGATCACGGCGAAGAACCAGACCGACCGACTGGCCTGTTTCTCGGACGAGGTCGACAATACGCGCTGCATCAGCACCTGATCCTTGGGGAAGGTCAAGACGGTGTCGAACGTGTACAGGATGATGAAACCCCAGATCGTCGGGGTGGTGAAGTCGAAGCTGACATTGACCAGCTTCGTCTTGTCGAACTGCATCGCCGTATCGTATATTTGGGCGAAGCCGATCGAGTGGATGATGAACCCGATCGCGAAGATCGCACCCGACATCAACACGATTACCTGGAAAACGTCGGTCCAGATTACCGCCTTCATCCCGCCGAGTGCGGTATAGACGATCGTGCACAGTCCGATCACGAGAATGCACAGGATGACATTCGTGCCGGTGATCGTGCCAATCGCGAGCGCGGGCAGGAACAGCACAACGCCCATGCGCCCGCCGACATGCATCAGGATGGCGAGCCCCGATGACAGCATGCGGATCGCGGGGTGGAAACGCGTCTCGAGATAGCTGAACACGGATACGAGGTTGAGCCGGCGGAACAGGGGGATCACCCAGAACGCGACCGCCATCAGCGCGACGACGGTGACGATCTTCGACATCAGATATTGCCAGTCGGTGTCGAACGCCTTGGCCGGAACCGCGAGATAGCTGATCGAGCTGGTATTGGTGGCAAACATGCTGATCCCCGCCGCCCAGAACGGGATCGAGCGCGATCCGAGGAAGAACTCGCTCGTGGATCCCATCCGCGACCGCTGCCAGAAATAGAATCCGATCCCCAGCATCCCGGCCAGATAGACCAGGATGATCGTCCAATCGAGCCAGCCGAGCGGCCTGCGCTGCAACTCCAGTTCGGCGGAGGAGGTCGTTCCGTCGGCGCGGACCGCGACGATGCCGTTGCGGTACGGCGTCGTCGCCGCGCCTGCCGCAAGGCTGTAGCCGAGCGGTGCCCAGGCGTCGGTGATCGTGCTGTAGCTATACCAGGTCGACTGCGCCCCGTCGCCGAGCAGGTACAGCAGATAGGCCTGTCCGATCGCGCGCGACGATCCGGCGACGACGGGTGCGGGCGCGGGTGTCCGCGCGAGCCATCCTTCCTTTGCGGTCCAGCGCCACTGACGATCGCCGCCATTGCCTCGTACGGTCAGGAACATGGTGGATCCACGCGCCGCCAGTGCGACCGGTACGCCGCCGCCCGGCCATGCCGCGATCGCCAGCCAGTCACCGCCGGTCGTCGCGCGGGACAGTATGTGCGGCGTTCCGTCGGATGCGCTGCCCGCGATGACGAACGCGTCCGGCAACAGCGCGGCCTGCGGACGGGTAAGACGCATCGGGAGGGCAAACGGCTGCGCGACCCGCAGCTTGTCGCCATCGATCGCAACGAGCGCCGCCCGGTCCACGCCCTGCGCAGAACCGAACAGCAGGGCGGCACGCTGGCCGTCCGTGACGCCGCCGATCGCTGCGGATAGATCGTCGGTTTCGAGCGATTGCCAGCGGCCATCGTCGCGCAGCACCGCCGCGCCGCCGCCCCGGATGGCGACGGGCTGCCCTCCTATGCTCACCGCCACGGGCAGTCCCGACCCGGGCAGTTCGGCGATCTTCGCACCGTCATGCGAGCGGACGACGGTGACGCCGCCTTCCGCCGCAGCCGCCGGGAACGCCAGCATCGCGCACATCGCAAGCAAGCATGCCGCCAGCCACCGCAGGATCGTGGCAGGCGTCATCGTTTCGTCTCCAGCAACGCACGTGCCTGATCGATCATCGGGCGGTCGATCATCGCGCCGTCCAGCGTGAAGGCACCACGCCCTGCCGCTGCCGCTGCATCCGCCGCCGCGACGATCCGGCGGGCGCGCGCCACCGTCGCTTCATCCGTCCCGAAAATCGCGTTCGCCAGGCCGACCTGCCGGGGATGGATGCAGCTCTTGCCGAGATAGCCCATACTCCGTGCGAGTTCGGCCTCGGCCTCGAAACCTGCGGCGTCGGCGATATCGGGCCAGGCGCCGTCATATGCGAAGCGACTGGATTCACCTGCGCCCAACCGGATCGTCCATAGTGCAGCATGGACGTGCCGCGGCGATCGCCGGTCCATGCCGAGCGTTGCGAACAAGTCGTTCAAGCCCACTTGCAGCCCGGCCACCGCGGGATGCGCCGCGATCTCGGCCACGCGGGCAAGCGCGCGCGGCGTTTCGATGGTGGGCAACAGGCGGGCGCCGTCGATATGCCGTGCGGCGGCATCGACAGTCGCGGCATCCTCGCATTTGGGCAGGTTGATCAGGTCGACGCGGACCGCCGTCAATGCGGCAACGTCGCCGGCGAAATGTGGCGTATCCATGCCGTTGACGCGTACGATGATCGTCTTGCTGCTGGCCCGTACCGCGTCCGAGCCAAGA
This sequence comes from Sphingomonas aliaeris, assembly GCF_016743815.1. Taxonomy (NCBI): domain Bacteria; kingdom Pseudomonadati; phylum Pseudomonadota; class Alphaproteobacteria; order Sphingomonadales; family Sphingomonadaceae; genus Sphingomonas; species Sphingomonas aliaeris. The sequence continues at coordinate 665,796 of NZ_CP061035.1, forward strand.
AAGTCCGCCAGCCGCGTTCGCGCCGCCGCCTTGCCGTCGCCAGGTACCGCATCTTCCAGATCGAAGGACAGGGCGTCGGCATCACCCGATAGCGCCTTGTCGAAGAAGTCGGGACGCGCGCCGGGCACGAATAACTTGCTGCGCATCATCCCCCCTGTTCTCGTCCATCCGCTACCACGCCGGACCGCAGGAAATCTATCGTGTACGCCGACGAACACGCAAGTGTGATTGCGACACGGCAGAAAATGTGTGGAGTGAACCAAGCGCTGCCCGTTTTATTCGCGGTCTAACTAACGGTACAGTCGGTGAAAATAAGCGAATGGGAGGGGACTATGATTACTTTCGCGCGCGCCACGATCGGCACGCTGATGCTGTCCGCAGCATGGACCGGCGCCACGGCTCAACAGGCCGGGCCGCAACCCGCAGAACCGACCGCCGCGCAGGAAGCGGCAACCGCGACGACAGAGGAGCCCGCGCGCGACGACGATCGCGGCGTCATCGTCACGGGCAGCCGCGCGCCGAAGGCGGTGGACAAGATCCCTGGCGCGATCACCATCATCACGCCCGCGGAAGTCCAGCGTTCGCTTGCGATCACCGAGGACAATACGGCGGTGCTGGCGAAGACCGTTCCTGGCTATTCGGAATCGAACCAGACGCTGAACACGCTGGGCGAAACATTGCGTGGACGTACCGCTTTGTACCTGTTCGACAGCATTCCGCAGTCGACCCCCCTGCGCGACGGTAGCCGCAACGCGACCTTCACCGACATGGCGGTGGTCGAGCGGATCGAGGTTATCGGCGGCGCTTCCGCATCGGAAGGCATCGGCGCGGCAGGCGGCGTCATCAACTTCATCTCGAAGCGCGCGACGCTGGACGGTACGCACTTTAACGTCGGTGGCCGGCTCGGCTCGCAGTTCCGCGACGACAGCACCGTCTGGAAACTGAACGGCGACATCTCGCACAAATCCGGCAGCTTCGACGTCTTCGCGGCCGCGGCCTATGTCGATCGCGGTGCGACCTATGACGCGCGCGGTCGCCGGATCGGTCTCAGTTCGTCCAGCTCGCTGGCAGATTCGACGCAGAAGAACCTGTTCCTCAAGGTCGGAACCGATTTCGGTGCCGATCAGAACCAGCGCCTCGAGGCGACGGGCAGCTATTTCAAGCTCGCGAGCAAGGGCAACTACCATTACGTCGCGGGCAGCCGCGCAGGCGGGTTGCCCGACACATCCGAACCAGGGCCATTGCTGGTCAACGGCGTGGACGTGACGCGCGAGGAATATAACGAGTTCATCCAGGGCGCGCTGAACTACAAGAACAAGGATCTGTTCGGCGGCAATCTGGTCGCGACCTTCTATTGGGCCAAGCAGGCGATGCGCTTTGCGGGCGAAAACGGCACGGACCGTCAGGACCCGCTGATCGCGCCGCTCGGCACCTTGGTCGACCAGTCGGAGATCAATTCGAAGAAATACGGCATCCGCACGTCCTATTCGCGGCCGGATTTCCTTATCGACGGGCTGGAACTCCGCTTCGGCATCGACGCCGTGCGCGACGACACGCAACAGAAGCTGGCATTGACCAACCGCATCTGGGTCCCGCCGCTGAAATATACCAGCTTCGGTCCGTACGTTCAGTTGTCCTGGGATATCGGTCCGGTCACGTTGGCCGGCGGCCTGCGCCACGAGGATGGTCGCGTGAAGGTCGACGATTACACGACCACTTTCTTCCGCAATCGCGTGTTCGTGCAGGGCGGTACGTTGAAGTACAAAAACGACCTGCTCAACGCGGGTGCGGTGTGGCGCATCGGTGGCGGCTTCTCGGCATTCGCATCGTATAGCGAAGGCTTCACGCTGCCGAACGTCGGCATCCCGCTGCGCAACATCAACTATCCCGGCCAGACGGTGGCGGGCATCCTCGATCTGCAGGCCGTGATCTTCAAGAACCGCGAATTCGGTGCGAACTGGCGCGGCAGCTGGGGCAGCTTCGGCGCGTCCTACTACAACTCCTATTCGCGGCTGGGTTCGACGCTGGCGGTCGATCCGGTCACGCTCGATTTCGTGCTCAACCGCCGCCCGGTTCGTATCAAGGGTATCGATGCGACTGCCGAAATCCGGCCGACCAGCACTTTGCGCGTCAACCTGCTGTACAGTCATGTCGATGGGCGGACGAGCGCTGCGAACAACATCGTCGAACCGTTGAACGTCCGTCTGGGCATCACCAACATCGCGCCCGACAAGCTGAATGCGACCGTCACCTATTCACCCACGCAGCAGGCGTCGGTATCGTTCGGGATGGACAAGACGTTCACGCGCAGCATCAATCAGGGGATGAGCACGGCCGAACGGACGACCGGCCGGACGCTGTTCGATGCGACCGCACGGTACAAGATCGACGGGGTCGGCACGATCTCGCTCGCATCCGAAAACCTGTTCAACAAATACTATTTCCTGGCCTTCTCCCAGATCGACTTCTTCCAGAACTATTTCGCCGGGCGTGGTCGCACGGTGACGCTGTCGCTGCGTAGCGACTTCTGACGACGTCGCGGCACGGGGAACGGATGTGACGATATCGACGCACGGCGGGCATATTCTGGTCGCCGGGTCCGCCAACGCCGATTTCGTCGTCCGTGCCGCGCATATCCCGGCCCCCGGCGAGACTGTGATGGGCGGCGACCTGTCGATCGTTCCGGGTGGCAAGGGCGCCAACCAGGCGGTCGCCGCCGCCCGTGCCGGGGGGTGTTGCACGACGATGCTGCTCGCGTTGGGCGACGATGCATCTGGTGCGATCCTCGAACGGTCGCTGTCGGATGCGGGGGTCGAGGCCCGCGTCGTGCGCAGCGCTCGCGCCACCGGGGCTGCGTTGATCACCGTTTCCGACACCGCGGAAAACGCGATCACCGTCGCGCCGGGCGCCAATGCGACGTTGCTGCCCGAACACCTGCCCGATCTGGCGGGGATCGACTGGCTGGTCCTGCAACTCGAAACGCCGATCGCCACCGTCACCGCTTACGCGCAGGCGGCGCGGGCGGCGGGCGTCAAGGTCATGTTGAACGTCGCGCCGGCGCAGGCCGTCCCCGACGCCTTGCTGTCGGCGGTCGATGTGCTCGTCGCGAATGAGGAGGAACTGGCGGTGCTCGTCGGCTCGGACGGATCGATCCTCGATCGCCTGTCGCGATTGCCCGTGCCGTTGGGGATCGTAACGCTCGGCGCACGCGGCAGTTGTGCGCTGGCCGGCGGCGATGCGATCTTCCAGCCCGCCTTTCTCGTGCAGGCGATCGATACCACCGCAGCCGGCGACACGTTCTGCGGCGCGCTTGCCGCGGCGCTGGCGCAGGGCGCTGCCCCCGAGGATGCGCTGCGTTCGGCAAGCGCCGCCGCCGCGCTCGCCACGACTGCCGCCGGTGCGCAGGCCAGCATTCCGACGCAAGCCGATGTCGCACGACTGCTGGCCGGATCCGGCAACGACTTTAAGTCGGACGACGCGCTCGCCACATATTGCCGCGCCGCCCCGGCCCCCGATCGAGTATCCTGATGACCTCTCCACGCAATGCCGGCCCCCACCGCACGACGAGCGACGTCAAGTTCAGCCACGCGCTGACCGGGCCATATCTGCCGACCCCGGGCAAGGTGCCGGGTTGGCCGTTCCAGGACATGGGGCGCTGGACGATCGACGTCGCCGGCGCGGCGGACGAATGGCTGACGGGCCTGCGCGAATGGCGTCGCGAACACCGGCTGCGCATCGGGCTGGACGACAGCCTGTACCGCCACCCCGATCTGCTCTGGTCGCAAACCAATTTCGTCCATGCGCTGACGATGGTCGAAGACCTGTATTTCTTCGATCCCGAGACAGGGAAATATACCGTCGATCGATATCTCGACGATCTCGAGGAACGCTTCGGTGGCGTGGACAGCGTGCTGCTATGGTACATCTATCCCAATATCGGCGTGGACGATCGCGGGCAGTTCGATCTGGTCTACGATCTCCCGGGCGGGCTGGACGGGTTGAAGCGGGTCGTCGCCGATTTCCACGCACGTGGGGTGAAGGTGTTCCTGCCAACGATGCCGTGGGATCATGGCACGCGCGAGGGCGACGCGCCGGATTGGGAGCGGATGGCAGATATCGTCGCGGCGGTCGGCGCGGACGGAATCAACGGCGATACCTATTCGGGCGTGCCGCGCGCTTTCCATGTGGCGTGCGAGGCGCGCGGGCGCCCGGTCGTGCTGCAACCGGAATCGACCGCGCAGGCCGGCGACCATATCCTCAGCTGGAACCTGCAAAGCTGGACGAAGCGCGTCCCCAATGAATCGATCCCCACCGTCGTCAAGCTGAAATGGGTCGAGCCACGCCACATCGTGCAGATCGAGAATCGCTGGAGCCGGGAACGCTGGAGCGACTTGCAACACGCCTTCTTCAACGGCATCGGCTATGTCGCGTGGGAAAACGTGTTCGGCTTCGTCAACATGCTGACGGACCGCGACGCCGCGACGCTGCGCCGGGTCGCCATGATCCAGCGGTTCGCACCGATGTTCGCGACCGACGACTGGGTTCCCTATGACGCGACGCTCCAGTCCGGCGTCTTCGCCAGCCGCTGGCCGGGCGCGGACCGCACGCTTTGGGCGCTGATCAACCGCCAGGATTATGGTGTGTCAGGCGACCAGATCGCCGTGCGACATGTCGATGGCGCGGGCTATTTCGACCTGTGGAACGGGCGTGAGGTGTCGCCCCGCATCGCGAACGGGCAGGCGATCTTCGACGTGGACATCGAGGCACGCGGCTTCGGCACTCTTCTGCAAGTGCTGCCGGGGGGCCGATCGATCGGGCATCGAGGAATTCCTGACCGAGATGGCGCGCCATGCCGCGACGCCGCTCGCCAGCCTGTCCGCGACTTGGTCCTCCGCGCAGCAGCAGATCGTACCGATCGAACCGACGAATACCCATGACGCGGTACCCGACGACATGGTGTCGATTCCTTCCGCCGACTTCGACTTTGCGGTGCACGGTATCGTGATCGAAGGGTACAATGCCGAGGGCGTGGACGTGCAATATCCGTGGGAGCCGAACGCGCGCCGGTTCCACCGCCACCGCATGACGATCCCGGCCTTCGCGATCGATCGCTATCCCGTCACCAATGCCGACTACAAGACGTTCATCGACGCCAGCGGGTATATGCCGGCCGATCCGCACAGCTTCCTCCGCCACTGGGTGGGCGGCGCCCCCGAACCGGGCACCGACCGCCAGCCGGTCGTGTGGATCGGGATCGAGGATGCGCGCGCCTATGCCGCATGGGCCGGCAAGCGCCTGCCCCGCGAATGGGAATGGCAATATGCCGCCCAAGGCACGGATGGCCGTCGGTATCCTTGGGGCGACGATTGGCGCGCGGATGCCGCGCCGCCCGCATCGGTCGAGCGGACGATGCCCGCTTTGTCCGATGTCGATGCCTATCCCCAGGGCGCCAGCCCGTTCGGGGTGATGGCGATGACCGGCCATGTCTGGCAGTGGAGCGACGAATATCGCGACCGGCACGTCCGCGCCGCCGTCGTCCGGGGCGGCAGCCCGTATCAACCGCACAGCTCGCACTGGTATTTCCCGCAAGGCTATACGCTCGACCAGCACGGCAAATACCTGTTGATGGCTCCGTCCAAGGATCGATCCGGCGGGATCGGGTTCCGGTGCGCGCTTGACCTCTGATCGCGCCATGATCTTCGCGGAACCGAATGCGGTCACGCTCGGCGGACCGCTGGGCGATGCGGTCGCGGCCAATCGCGCGGGTCGCCTGTCGACCTTCGTCACTGGCCCGGGCAGCCCCGCCATCGCAATCTTCGATCCCGAAACCGTCGCCGCGAACGAAGGTGGCGACTGGTATGGCGAACATGCCGGCAAGTGGCTCTACGCCGCCGCCCGGTCGCGCGATCCGGCACTCCTTCCCCGCGTACTCGAAGTGGCGGACCACCTTGTCTCGCTCCAGGACGCGGATGGCTATCTCGGCAACTATCCACCGGCCCGGCGCTTCATGGTCAAGCAGCCGCCCAAGCCGTTCAGCTGGAACGGCGAGCCTGCGCTACGAACCTGGGATATCTGGACGCATGCCTATCTGATTCTCGGGCTGGTCGAGGCATGGAAGGCGACGGGTCAAGAAAATGGCGACGATCACTTGCTCGACGCCGCGGCACGGATCGGCGATCTGGTCCTGCGCACGCTGCGCGCCGGCGATGTCCGCATCACCGATCTCGGCAACCATTTCGGCTTGTCCGCGACGGTGCTGATCGACCCGGCCTGCGAGCTCTATTTCGCGACGGGCAACCGCGACTATCTCGAACTCGCCACTTTGGTCCTCGATCAGGCAGAGGCCGATCCGCATAGCGCGTTCCTGTCCGCGGCTCTGCGCGGCGACGATCCGTCGGCGATCGCGACGGGCAAGGCGTACCAATTGTTGTGGAACCTCGTCGGCCTGGCGAAGCTGTACCGCGCCACCGCCGAGCCACGCTATCTGGACGCGCTACATCTGATATGGGCCAATGTGCGGGATCATCATCTGACGATCGGCGGCGGGCCGTGGGGCGGCGTCGCGCATCGGTCGCGCGAGGTATTCAACGCGCCCGGCACCTTCCATCCGCATGGCTATGTCGAGACTTGCTCGACGATGTCGTGGATCCAGCTCAATCGCGAACTGCTCGGCATCCTTGGCGAGGCGAAGTTCGCCCAGGCGATCGAACGCAGCGCCTATAACGACCTGCTCGGCGCGCAGGGCGCGGACGGCGAGGCGTGGTGCTATTACAGCTTCCCCAATGGCAAGCGGGTCCACACCACCTATTGGCGATGCTGCAAATCCAGCGGCGCGATCGCAATCGAGGAACTGCCCGGTTTCGCTTATGGCGTAGCCGCGGACGGCAGCGTATCGGTCAATCTGCTGGGACCATCCGAAGCCACGCTCGACCTGCCCGGTATCGGCGCGGTCAAAGTCACGCAGACGACCGATTACCCCTTCGCCGACACGATCCGGATCGCGGTCGATGCGGGCGGTGCGAAGGTCGCGCTGAACGTGCGAATCCCCGACTGGGCCGAGGGTGCGACGCTGACCGGCGCGGACGGTCCGCTCGCCCCCGACAGCTTCTTTCGCGTCGAAACGTCGGACAGCGTCCTGCTCACGCTGCCGATGCCAGCCAGATTGCATCATGCAAGCTCGCGCAACGTGCAGGAATCGCTTGCCCCGGACGGTACCCCCGTCGCGCAGGAGGTGCTGCGTCACGATTACGTCGCGGTGTCGCGCGGCCCGCTGGTTTATGCGACCGGTTTGATCGATGGCTTCAAGGCGGAAGAGACGATCCGTCTCGGGCTGGACGCGCTGGCGGCCGACACTTCGGGCGACGTAACGCTGACGCCGCGCGATCGGGGGGCGATCCGCTTCGAACCCTATTACCGCACCGGCAATCGCGATGATGGCGCGTGGCGGCTCACCTGGCTGCGCCTCGCACCCGAGCCGGCCGCATGACCGTGTTCCGTAACGCGAAGCGCAGCGGCCCGGCGGGGCCGCTCGACAGCGTGAAGGTGCTTGATCTCAGCGCCTATATCGCCGGCCCCTATGGCTGCACGATCCTTGCCGATCAGGGTGCTGACGTCATCAAGGTCGAACCGCCGATCGGGGACAATCTGCGCCATTACCCCTCGACGCTGGAGGGGGAGAATCGCGCGTTCCTCGGCGTCAACCGGTCCAAGAGCGGCGTCGTGCTCGACCTGAAACAGGCGGGCGACCACGCCATATTGCTGGATCTCGTGGCGCAGGCCGACGTGCTGGTGCACAATTTCCGGCCGGGCGTCGCGGAACGGCTGGGCATCGACTATCAGGCGCTGGATCGCCTCAATCCGCGACTGATCTATTGCACGGTGACGGGCTATGGCGAAGATGGCCCGATGGCCGGCCGCGCCGGTTACGATCAGGTGCTTCAGGCGATGACCGGCATGACGCGGCTGCAGGGCAGGGCGGGCGGCCCGCCCGAACTCACCTACGGATCGCCGGTCGACTATTACGCCGCCGCCCTCGTCGCGAGCGGCGTGGCTTCGGCCTTGTTCGAACGTGAGCGCAGCGGGGTCGGCCAATATGTCGGCGTGTCGCTGCTGCGCAGTGCGTTGGCGATGCAGTCCGCGCGGATGGTGCAGGGCGAGGGCGAACGGCACGACATCTCGCGCGACATGCGCTCCGGCGGCATTACCGGGTTGCATCCGACGGCGGACGGCTGGCTCTACGTCTCCGCCAATACGCCGCATTTTTGGCGCGCATTGTGCGCACATACCGGGCTCGACGCGCTCGCCGACGATCCGCGTTACGACACGGTCAAGAAACGCGCCGCACATGCGGACGAACTGCTCCCCCGGCTGCGCGCGGTGCTGCTGACCCGGACCGCCGAGGAATGGGAGGAGGCGCTGGCCGGCGCAGTCCCCTGTTCGGTTGCGCGCGCGGTCGAGGAAATGTTCGACCATCCACAGGTCGCCGCGGAGGAGATGATGGCGACCATCCCCCATCCGACGCTCGGCAGCTATCGCGGCGTCACCCGCCCGATCAAATTCTCCCGCACGCCCGGCCCCGACGCCTTCGCCGCGCCCCTGCTCGACGAGGATGGCGAGGCATTGCGGTCGGGGGAATAGGATCCGGCTTCACCGCCCGCAGGAACAGATCGATGCATTCGAACGCTACCTCCTTCCCAATCGGAAGGAGTCGAACATGTTGCGGACCATTCTCATCGCGGCCGTTGCGGCGGCGGGCCTCGGCGCTCCCGCGTTGGCCGACGTGCCGGGCAAGAACTGGATCAGCACCGCGAAGGTGAAGGCGATCCTCGCCAAACGCGGATATCAGGTGACCAAGCTGGAGGCCGATGACGGCCATTGGGAAGGCGAGGCGCGCAAGGCGAACGTTACTTACGACTTCCACGTCGATCCGCGGTCGGGCGCGATCACGAAGATGGAACGCGACACCGACTGACGGAGCGCCGCCGCCGCCTATTTCACCGAGGCGCGGCGATAGTCGAGCGGCGGCGATCGATCGCCCAGCATCGCGCGGTACGTGAAGTTCGGACCGCGACGTTGCTGGAACTCCGCCTTCGCCGCGGCGATTGCTTCCGGGTTGCGGAACAGGTCGGCGGCGGTCAGCGCGATCGTCTTCGCAGCGACCGTGCCGCCTTTCGCACCGATCGTGCTGCCCGATGCGGCGACCGCCTGCCAGCTATGCGCGGGCGTGCCGGGGACCCAGGTCGCCGCCCCCAGCCCGATCGTCGGCGTGGTCCAGGACACGTCGGCCACGTCCGTCGACCCACCCCCATCCGCGGTCGAGATCGCCGCAACCGATCCGGCGGACTCCATCGGCCGTTGTACGGGCAGGCCCGGCTGCATCGTCCTGGCCCAGGCGGTTTCCTCCGGCGTCCAGCGTGCGCCACCCACGGCGCGCAGATTGGCGTCCATCACCTTGGCAAGCGTATCGTTGGCGAGCATCGAATAGACGCCGCCCGTGGCCTCGAACTCCACCGTCGTGCCCGTCGCCATCGCGGCGCCCTCCGCTGCCTTGCGCACGCGGTCCATCACCGACCGAACGACGGCGGGATCGGTATGGCGAACGTAATAATAGCTTTCCGCGAAATCGGGGACGACGTTCGGGGCCACGCCGCCATTGGTCACGACGTAATGGATCCGGGTCGTCATCGGAATGTGTTCGCGCAGGTAATTGACCGCGACGTTCATCACCTCGACCCCGTCCAGCGCAGACCGGCCCTTGTCGGGCAACGCGGAGGCGTGCGCGCTGACACCCTTGAAGCGGAACTTGCCCGAAATGTTCGCCTGGCTCGCGCCGTTGCTCACCTGGTTCGAATCGCCCGGATGCCAGTGCAGCACCGCGTCGACATCGTTGAACAAGCCGGCGCGGACCAGATAGACCTTGCCCGACCCGCCTTCCTCGGCGGGCGAACCGAACACGCGGACCTCGCCGTCCACCTTGTTCGCGACCATCCAGTCCTTGACCGCGATCGCGGCGGCGACCGATGCCGCGCCGAAGATGTTGTGCCCGCAACCATGGCCCGCCGCCTGCCCCTCGATCGGCGCGCGCGTCGGTTCGCTGCGCTGGGCGAGGCCCGGCAGCGCGTCATATTCGGCGAGGATCCCGATCACGGGTCCCTTGCCGCGACGAAAGCTGGCGACGAACGCGGTGGGCATGCCAGCGACACCCGGCGTGATCGCGAAGCCGGCCTTCTTCAGCGTGTCCTGCAACAGGTCGGAACTCTTCGTCTCCTGATACCCCACCTCGGCATAGTTCCAGACCGCCAGCGCGTTGCGCGCCAAAGCGGGAGACTGCGCATCCACGCCGTTCAGGATCGCCTGCCGATCCGCATCGCTCGCCCCCTGAGCCGCCGCTGTGTGCGGTACGAAAGCGGAAACCGTGGCGGCCGTCACGGCCCAGGCGAACGAACGCAGCATCATATCTCTCCTCACCGTACCGAAACCGCCGCCGCCCCGCTTCACCCCGTCGTACGAGGATCAGAAATCGTAATAGCGCCGGGACGCCGGGATCCGCCGGCGTTTCCGGGTCGCGATCGCCCAGAATGTGCAGGATACGCCCGCCAGGACCAGCAGGACGATCGGGACCATGACGGTGACCTTCGATTCGACGCGTTGTGCGACGACGACGGCGGCGGCGACGGCGATCGAATAGGCGCCGCATGCGATCACGACACGCCAGCGTTCCCGCGGGGAGGGCGCATCGAACGGGGCGACGACCGCAAGACACGCCGCGCCCAGCACCAGCGCGACCAACGTAATCCAGCTACCGCCCAGAAACCACGCGAGCAACGTCACGAGCAGCGTGAGTATCGATAGAGCCGACGCGAACATGCGAAGTCGTACCATTCAGCAATTTTCCCCATCGCTCGTAACCGTCTGCATAGCATTGCCCGCCTGGATATCGCGCCGCGCCTGGAAAATCTCCACGGTCGCGCCCTCCAGACGGACAGCCGTAAGCACACCGGTCTGATAGACGCCAGTGTCGATACCCATCCGGTCGGCGGTGATATCCGGTTCCGCGGAGGTCCAGCTGTGGCCATGCACGATGATTTTCTCGAACCTCTGTTTCGAATCGAGAAAATCCTCGCGAATCCACAGGCAATCTTCGTCGGTCTGCTTGTCGATCGGTACGCCCGGCCGAAGACCCGCATGAACGAACAGATAGTCGCCATAGACCGCGCGGATCCGGAGCCGCTTGAGCAGATCGAGATGCGCCGCCGGCAGGCGATCCGTCAGCGCGTAGCTGAGGTTGCGGCAGTCGCTTTCCACCAGCGTCGAGAGATCGTCGGGCAGCGCCACGCCGTAAGATCGCAGCGTCCAATGTCCGTCCCGCTGCAACCAGCGCAATCCTTCGGCCGGATGGTCGAGGAAGTCGAGCAGCAACGCCTCGTGATTGCCTTTCAGCAGGAGGGTTTTGACACCCGCATTCCGTTCGAGCCAGACGAGCGCGGCCATCACGTCGCCCGATCGCGCACCGCGATCGATATAGTCGCCGCACAGGATGACGAGTGGAGCGGAATCGCCCACGCTGGAGGCGATGTCGGCGACGATCGCCTCCAGCAATGCGACGAACTGTTCGTAACAGCCGTGAATATCGCCGATCGCATAGATCAATCGCCCGCCGGTCGATCGCGCACGCGGCGTCGTCGGGACGCTCGGCCGGCGGACGATCCGAATAGTCGATGCCACGGCCTCGGGGCGGTTCATTCCAGGGCCTCGCGTTCCTGATCCAGAATGTCCGCAAGGCGATCGTAGCGGCGGATCGTCCCGTCCGGATCGGCATCCGCGGAGTCGCGGGCCGATATCCATTGCCGCTGGATCGCCGTCAGCCGGCCGCTCGGCACACCCGTTCGTCGTGCGCGATCGAACGCCCGGCGCAACCGCCCGTCCGCGTTCAGCACGTCCTGATAGATGCACTGGTCGTCGAGGCTTCCCGGTTCGCACGCCCGGGACGGCACATCGCCGCTCTGCGCCTCCCCGTCCTCATTTGCCGCGTCTGAACGGTCGCGCCTGCGCTGCACGGCCGGGGCGGCGGGAAGCGGGGGCACGGCGGCGGCCACGTCCTGTGGAGCGGGGACGGACTGCGATACCCCGGTCTCCATTTCGCTACTGTCGGCCGGCATCGACGACTCGACCATATCCGCTTCGCCACCCGCTCCCGTATCCGTGGCGATCGTCGGCGCCGCGGCGACGCTACGGGCCACGGGAGCCGTCGGCGATCCGTCATTGCTGATATAGATCGACGCGAGCGCACCACCAGCGACGAGCACGAGCAACGGCGCGACGTACAAAAGTCCTTTGCCCGCAGGGCGGGGCGGCGGCGCGTTGTCGCTCCGGACTATGACGGGGTTCGCCGTCGCCTGGCTCGATCGACCGGCCAGCGGCGCGAATATCCGCTCCATGTCGGCGGCGACATCGGGGGTGCTGTCGGTTGGCATCTTCGGTCCTTCGGGATCCCTATCGCAGTCATCGACTGTATTTTCGATTAATCGCCCTCCGCATCGGCGACGCTATCCTATAGCATCGTATTGTGCCGACGCACCTGTCGCTGCGCGCGTCGTCCGGCATGGCGGGATGCCGTCTTCCCCGGTGGTTACCAATCTGCCCGGCAATTGGGTCGCATCCTAAAGTAGGGCAAAAATCAGCGTCCGCGACCGACTTATGGAAAGGTCTGGCGTCATATCATCCTGCTCTAGCCGCCCGCGAGCGGCGTCAGTCCAGCCAGCTTCGCCCGCCACGCGTCGGGCAACGGCACCGGCCGCCGGTCGGCGCGGGCCACATAGACATGCGTGAACGCCGCCTCCGCCAGTGGTTCGTCCTCGCCCGGCCGGAACGCGGCAAGCTCGTACACCACGCTGGACGTGCCGATCCGGCCCAGCGCCAGCCCGATCTCCACCGGCTCCGGATACGCCACCGACCGGGCGTATCGGCAGCGCGTATCGACCACCAGTCCGATCGGGTCGCCATGCTCGATGTCCAGCAACCCGGCGGCGATCAGCCAGGCGTTCACCGCCGTGTCGAACCAGTGATAATATATGGCGTTGTTGACATGGCCGTACGCATCGTTGTCGCTCCAGCGCGTCGTGATCGCCTGCCATGCGACGTAATGGCCGCGCGGGCGCATGGGTGTCCTGGTCATCGTCATCCTGGGCTATCACGTTCTAACGACTTGCGTCCGACCGTCCCCGGCCACGCTTTGATCTTGCCCCACGGTGTCGAACAGGAAAAGGATATCCCATGAAAATCGAAGCTGCGATCCTGCGCACCCGCGGTGCCCCCATGCCCTATGCAAACAGCATGCCGCTGCGGATCGAGACGATCGAACTCGATCCCCCGGGCAAGGGCGAAGTGCTGGTCCGCATCGCCGCGGCCGGCCTGTGTCATTCCGACCTGTCCGTCATCAATGGCGACCGGCCACGCCCGCTGCCGATGGCGCTTGGGCATGAAGCGGCCGGCGTGATCGAGGCGCTGGGCGAGGATGTCACCGATCTCGCGGTCGGCGATCACGTCGTCATGGTGTTCATGCCGAGCTGCGGCCACTGCCTGCCCTGCGCCGAAGGACGTCCTGCCTTGTGCGCACCGGGGGCGGTGGCGAACGGCGCGGGCACGTTGCTGGGCGACGGCGTGCGGCTGCACGATGCGGCGGGGACGGTGCATCATCACCTCGGCGTATCGGCCTTCGCGGCGCATGCCGTCGTCTCGCGCCGGTCGCTCGTCCGGGTCGACAAGGATCTGCCGCTGCACGAAGCCGCCTTGTTCGGATGCGCGGTGCTGACCGGCGTGGGCGCGGTGGTCAACACCGCCGACGTGAAGGCCGGGCAGACGGTCGCGGTGATCGGTCTGGGCGGCGTCGGCCTTGCATCCGTCCTTGGCGCGGTCGCGGCGGGCGCGGCGCAGGTCATCGCGGTCGACCTGTCCGACGATAAGCTTGCACTCGCCAGCGATATCGGTGCGACGGCCGTGGTCAAGGCGGGCGAGGATGCGGTCGCGACCGTGCGGGCGATGACCAATGGCGGATGCGACGTCGTGCTGGAAATGGCCGGATCGATCCGCGCGCTGGAAAGCGCGGTCGCGATGACGCGCCGGGGTGGCACCACCGTCACCGCCGGCCTGCCGCCGCCCGATGCTGCACTCGGCGTCAAAGTCGTCGCTCTGGTCGCGGAAGAACGGACGCTGAAGGGCAGCTATATCGGTACGTGCGTGCCGACGCGCGATATCCCGCGCTATGTCGCCCTGTACCGTGCGGGGCGTTTGCCGGTCGATCGGCTGGTCAGCGGTTATCTGAAGCTGGAGGATATCAACGCCGGGTTCGACGCGTTGCATGCCGGCCATGCGGTGCGCCAGATCGTCCGCTTCGACGACTGATCAGCCGATGCGGCCTTGGTCGAGGGCACGGACATGACGGCTGAAACCGCCCTTCTGGATCTTGGCGACCAAATGTTCGAAACGCGGCCAGGATATCACAGCGCGGGCGCCTGCGCCGTCCGCCTCAACTCCACGACCTCGAACTCATAGGACGTCCAGCCACGTTGTGCCGCCGCGTCCGCCGTCGCAGCCCGCTTCTTTCGCGCTTCGGCGAGCGTCTTGGTATGGCCCCAGAACACCTCCGTCCTGCCATTTTCCAGTATCGCAACGATCCGCCAATAGTGCGTGAAGTCGCTCGACGTGGGGCCGATCGTTTTCACATATCCGTCGGGCAACGTCGCGGTCAGGTAATGCTTCTTCGCCATCCGCCCTGATCGACGAACTGCGTCCGAAGCTCAAGCCGCGAGGCCGCCGTTCGCCGGGCGGATGCTATTACCACCTCTCCACGAACCGGCCGCCGTCGACGGCGGCCTGGGTTACGCCTTCATCCCCTGACCGCGGTCAGCGCGGACGATAGGTGATCGTCGCCTGCCCCTCCGCGCGGACGGGCATGAACAGGCCCTTGCCGGTCACCGCCAGCGTACCGTTCTCGACCTTCGTCACGTCGGCGGACAGCAGGAAGTCGCCCTCGCGCCGCTGTCCGATCGCCTTGCGGGCGGAGCGCAGCACCTTGTCGTAATCCGGCGCGAAATCGTGCGCGAGGCCCTGCGCGATGCTTTCGCGGATCGATACGTCCTTGAACAACGCGACCAGCAGGTTGGTGATCTGGCTGTCGGTATTGGTCGCCAGATCCAGGTCGCGCACCCGCACCAGTTGCGAATTCGGCACGTTATAGGGGATCGCGGTCAGCCAGACCTCGCCCTTGGTCGACAGCATCGAACTGCTCTTCGCCTTCGCCTCGGCCGCGATCCCGACCGCGAGGTGGCCGCCCGTCGTCGCATAGACCGTGACCTTGCCGAACTTTACATCGACCGGCCCGATCCCGGCGAGCGAAATGCCCTTCGCCGCGCGCTTCCTTAGCGCGCGTTCGACCACC
This sequence comes from Sphingomonas aliaeris, assembly GCF_016743815.1. Lineage (NCBI taxonomy): Bacteria > Pseudomonadati > Pseudomonadota > Alphaproteobacteria > Sphingomonadales > Sphingomonadaceae > Sphingomonas > Sphingomonas aliaeris. The sequence continues at coordinate 681,232 of NZ_CP061035.1, forward strand.
GGTTCCAGCTGCGCATAATCCGCGAGCACGGGAATGAAGAAGTTCAGCCCGCGTTTCCCGATCGTCCGCGCCGGCGGGGGCAGGGGAGTCGCGACCGGATCGCTGGGCCGGTCGCCGACGAACGTCTCGGTCAACGCCTCGGCCGACAAGGTCAGTTCGATCCGGCGGCGCGCGATCCGGTAGCCGCCGAAACCCAATTGCTTCGGCGTGATGCGCATCCACGCCGGTGGCCGCTCGCGATTAAGCATGATCGACGTGAAACCCTGCGGCCACGCGCTGGCCAGCTTCTCGCGCAGCTTCAGTTTCGCCAGTTCGCGCGGCAAAGTGCGTTCCAGCCCGGCGATGACCGGTTTCAGGCGCGCATCCGCTTTCTGTACGAATTCGATCCTCTGGCCCAGGAACTCGATACCGGGCGGCGTGCGCCAGTCGTAATCGATCGAGACTTTCGCGGTCGGCGTCCAATTGCCCGCCACGGACAGCCGCGCGACGGCGCGAACCACGGCATCGCCCGTTGCGGTCTTCGACAGCACGCCGCCGACCTTCTGCGCCGCGATCGTCGCATGGACGGGGATCGTGATCGTCAACCGGTCCCCGCTGCCGCCCAGCACCAGCCTGCCGCGCGTGACCTGCCCGACCACGCGGCACCCGAGTTTCGGCACCAGCTTGACCTTCGCCAGCCCCAGATCGACGCGTTGCGCGGGAACGCAGGCATCGATCCGCTGGTCGATCTTCCACAATTGCCGCGGAAGCTCCGCCTCCAACGTGCGCTGAAGGTCGTCGAGCGATCCGGAAATCGGCACGACGATCGTAGATGTCTGCAAGGGGAAATCGGGTGCCGTATCCACCCTGATCGGCGCAGGAGAATCGACCGACCGATTGCAGCCGGCAAGTGCCAAAGCCGTAAGCATCAGTAATCCGGCTGAATGTCTCACGCACTTCGCTTTCGGCACGCATCGTCTCCGACCGATCAATCGCGTCACTATGCCATGTACCGGAAAAAGATGAACCCGCCGGTCCAGGGGGGAGACCGGCGGGTTCGAACTGGCGGGCCGCAGAGCGGGGGGCAAATACTGCGGCCTCGTTGTAATAAACCGTCCTTCGCGATGAAGGTTCCCGACATTCGGAATGATGTGCCGTCGAGACCGAATATCGACCGCCTAGCTTTGCCAACCACCGCCCAGCGCACGAAACACATCGACTTGCCGGTCGATCAGCAGCGCGTCCGATGCGGCAAGGTTCGCCTGCGCGGTCGTCAACGCCGCTTGCGCGGTCAGCAGCGACAGGAAATCGGTGCGCCCGAACCGGTAGAGACGCCCCGCCTGATCCGCTGCCTGCGCCGCACTCTGCTGTGCCCGGCGCAACGCCGCGTTACGGTCGCCTTCGCGCGCATAAGCCGCCAGCGCCGTCTCCGTCTGGCGCAGTGCCTCCAGCGTGGTCGAATCGAATTGCGCCAGCGCCGCATCCGCCGCCGCCCCGGCCTGCGCGATCTGCGCGCGCACGACCGGCCGGTTGGGGAAGCTCCAACTGATCAGCGGTCCGAGCCCGAAACTGAACGAACTCCCGGATCCCAGCGAGGAAAGCGGCCCGGTCAAACCCGCCGATCCGCCCAGGCTCACCTGCGGATACAGGTTCGCGGTCGCCACGCCGATCCGCGCCGTCGCCGCGGCAAGCGAGCGTTCGGCGGCGCGGATATCGGGCCGCCGCCGCAACAATGCCGCACCGTCGCCGATCGGCAGCGGGCGCTGCATCGCCGGCGGCCGGGCACAACTTTCGACGTCCCGTGGATAGTCGGCGGGCGGCCGTCCCATCAACGTCGCCAGCCGGTACAAGGCGGCGGTGCGCGTCGCGATCTGCGCCGGGATCAGCGCCTCGCTCTGGTCGACGGCGGTGCGCGCGCGCGTGACGTCGAACGCGGTGCCGCGACCGCCGCGTTGTAGGCGCTGCGTGACGTTCAACGTCTGGCGTTGCAGCGTCAGGATGCGGGTATTCGCGGCAAGCACCATGTTCGCGGTGCAGGCGGCGGCGTAACTGCGCGCGGTTTCCGCCGCCACCGTCACGCGGACGTCGTCCCGCGCGGCGGCGACCGCCTCGGCATCGCCCTGCGCCGCCTCGATCGCCCGCGCGATCCGTCCCGACAGGTCCAGCGGATAGGCAAGCGCGATTCCGATATCGTAGCCGACCTGGCCGGGCAGCGCCGTCCCCGTGCCCGATGGCCGCGACAGGCTGGCGCCGCCGCTAGCCGTCGTGGACAAGGTCCGCCCGGCGGCGACTTCCGCCACGACCGCATCCGCGCGGCGCAGATTGGCGTCCGCCACGCGCAGATCGGCATTGGCCGACAGCGCCTCCGCAACGAACCCGTCCAGCCGCGCATCGCCGTACAACTGCCACCAGCGATCGGGCAGCGGAATGTCGGCAAAGACTTTTTCGCGCCCGCTGACGAATGGCGCATTGGCCGACGGCCGATTGACCACCGCGCCCGGCGGCACGGAAAAATCAGGGCCCGCCGTCGTACATCCGGCGAGCAGCAAGGCGGCCAGTGCGACGATCCTCGTACGCATCACCGCTGCACCTGGGGCTGGATCGTCACCGTCGCGGTCCGCCCGACGATCAGCGCGACCCCCTTCGGCACCTGCGTCAGTTTGATGCGCACCGGAATGCGCTGCGCCAGCCGTACCCAGTTGAAGGTCGGATTGACGTTGGGCAACAGGTTGGACGTCGTGGTCCGCTCGCTGTCGTTGATCCCGGCGGAAATGCTGTCGACGCGCCCCGCCAGCGCGCGTGGCTCGCCCATCAGGTGAACCGTCACCGGCGCCCCGACATGAATTCCGCCAAGCTTCGTTTCCTCGAAATAGCCCTCCACCCGGATCGAATCCGCATCGACCAGCGCCATCGCCTGCGCGCCCGCCGCGATGAAGTCGCCGGGGTGAAGATCCAGGTTGGTGACGGTCCCGCGTACGGGCGACCGCACCGTCGTCCGCTCCAGGTTCAGCGCCGCCGTGCCCCGGCTGCTCACCGCCTGCGCGAGTGCCGCGCTCTCGGTCGCGACGCGCGCGACATTCTGTTCGTGCGTTTCCTTCGCGACCAGATCGCCCAGCACCAGATCGCGCTGCGATTCACGCCGCGCCTGCAACAATGTGGCACGCGCGCTGGCGATCGCGGCATCGGCCTGCGCCAGCGTCAACTGGTATCGCGGCTTGTCCACCACGAACAAAATGTCGCCGGGCTTCACCACCTGATTGTCGCGCACCAGCACCTGCGTGACGAGGCCGGGCACGTCGGGCGTGATGCGCACGACGTCCGCGCGGATATGGCCGTCGCGCGTCCACGGATCGACTTCATACCGTCGCCACAACCAGATCGCGACCAGTATGGCGAGCAGCACGATCACCGCAGTGGCGAGGTAGCGGGCAAGGGGTTTCAACGTGGCGGTCATGCGGCGGGTCCGGTGAGCCAGGACAGAAGTCCCAGGATGATGAAGAACAAGGCGAGGTCGACGAGCGGGCGATAGGCGATGAACCGGTACGCCCCGACGATGGAGAGCAGGCGCGTGACCAGCCCGGTCAGGATCACCGCAAGAATGGCGATAATCAGGATGCTCGGCAGGAACACGCCGCCGATCGCAATCTCGCCGGTCATGCCGCCGCTCCATAGGCCGGCGCGGTCGGGAACAGGTTGCGGCGGAGCGAGGTGAGCGCGAGCACGCCGGCGCGGCGGTGGTCCGCGCCGTCATCCTTCGCCACCTGCGTCAGCGCATGGTCCAGATCGCGGAGCAATTCGGGTTCGGGCGGGGCGGGCCGGTCGGGTCGGAGGCGACGATAATGCGTCCCCACGCCGTGCAGCACGGGCTGAATCGTCGCCGCGTCGTCGGCATATCCGTCGATCCGCAATTGCCGCAACTCGCCCACCGAAACACCCACGCGCAGGTCGGTCAGCGCATCCAGCAGCGGCCGGCCCGGATCCGCACCGCTCAGCGCCAGCCTCGGCGCGAGCAGCCCGATCCGGTCGAGCATCCGCGCGACCCAGCCGGGCGCATCGGGCGGGCCCGGCGCCACGCTGCGCTGCGCCAGTTCGCGCCACCCCGCACGGATCAGCCGGCGCGCGGCGGTGTCCGCGCCGATCGTCTGGAACAGGCTGACCGTGACCACCGCGAACAACGTGCCGATCAACTGCGCGACGGCCCCGTTGAGAAACGCGTCGAAACTCGCCGCGTAACTCGCGTTCAGCCCGACCGTGTTGAGGAATCCCAGCAACGCGCCCAGCGTGATCAGCATCGTCTTCGGATTGGCCAGGAACGTGCCGCCGATCAGCATCGCCGGCGCCAGCACCGCCGCCAGCGTGACGAAATCCGTCACGCCCGGCAGGATGGCGAAGGCATAGACCGCCGCCACGACGAGGCCCAGGATCGATCCGTAGAAGAACGTCCGGATCGCGGGGGGCCGGATCGTCGCTATTGCCGAACAAGGCGCAGCACACGCCCGCGATCAGCACCGCGCCACCGCCATCTGCCCAGCCGGTTCCGATCCAGAATGCGCAGCCGAGCAGGATCGTCGCCACCGTGCCCGCCGCCGCACGCAGCGCGATACCGCGGTCGCGGTGCAACGGCCGGCGCGCGCTCCGGGCGAGCAGGGCGGCCACGCTCGGCGTGACCGGCGCGGGGCCGGGCGCACGCATTTGATCGCGCAGATTGCGCACGTTGCGGTGCGCGGCGATCAGTTCGGCAAGTCGCGCGAGCAGGCTCAGGCGCAGCGCATCGCGCCACAGCAACGGCTCGGTTGCGGGCGGCTCCAGCGCCCGCGCGCGTGCGATCAACGCATCCGCCATCTCGTCGCGCACCGGATTGGGCGGCGGATCGCGCAGCCATTCGCGCACCTCCTCGATCAGCGCCAGCGCCTCGGGGCGGGGGGCGTCGGACCCGCGCAGCAATTCGCTCACCCGGTCGTCCACCGCGCTCGCCAGCGGCAGCAGCATCGACATTTCCGCCTGCAGCGCGCGCAACGTCCGCACGCGCGGCGCAAGGCGCGCGGTGTCGAACGGCAGGTGGATCGACAATTGGTGCAGCTCGTTGATATCGAGCGCGAGCCGTCGCCGGTCGGCATCCAGCGTCGCGCCCTTCTCCCCGCCCAGTGAATCCCGCGACCAGCGTTCGGCATCCTTCAGGATCGCGTCGATCCGCGCGAGCAACGTCGCGGTCACCGTCTGCGGAAAGACGAAACCGTGGATCAGGCTGCCGCACAGGATCCCGATCGTGATTTCCTGCACGCGCAGGATCGCGGTCGTGAACACCGCATCGGGTGCGGTCACCGCCGGGAACCCGATGATGCTCGCGGTATAGCCCGCCAGCAGGAAGACATAGGCGCGCGGCGTGCGGTCGAGCAGCGAGATGTACAGGCACACGCCCAGCCACAAAGCGAGGCCGAGCGCCAGCAGTTCCGGCGCGTTGACCAGGTTCGGCACCAGCACGACCGCCGCCGTCGCGCCCAATATCGTGCCGAGAACGCGGAACACCGCCTTGGACAGCACTGCCCCGGCCAGCGGCTGCGCCACGATGTACGATGTCGTCACGGCCCAGAACGGGCGCGTCAGCCCTATCCGCAGCGCGATATAATAAGCGAGGATCGCCGCGACGAAGCATTTCAGCGAGAAGATCGCCTCGCGCAGGCCGAACCGCGCGATCATGACTGGTCCCGCGCGGTTGCGAAGCGCGCCTCCACCGCCCGCGCGACCCGCAGCGCCGCGGTCAGGTCGTCGTCCGGAATGTCCGCCAGCGTTTCGGCGCGCAATCCGGCCAGCGTCGTCTCGATCCGCTCGACCAGCGCGCGCCCGCGATCCGTCAGCCCGATCCGGCTCACGCGGCCATCGGCGGGATCGCCGCGCCGGCTGACGAGTCCCGCCTCCGCCAGCAGATCCACGACGCGCACAAGCGACGCCGCCCGGACGTCCAGCTTCGCCGCCAGATCGCTTTGCCGCACCTCGCCGCCCAGCCGCCCGACCTCGATCAGCGCCCAGCCACCCGCGGCGGACAGGCCAAACCCGCTCAACGCGCGATCCGCCGCCGCCCGCCACATGCGCGCCAGCGGCAGCAAGGTCCGGGCATAAGCCGCTTCGACGGAAAGGCGATCGGATGTCATTAGGATGCTAAGTAGTTAGTCCCGGGCCGAGATCAACAGCCTAGGCGCTTATGGCATCCGCGCGTTGACCTGGATCGGTCGCGGGCGATCCGTTTCCGCGGCGATCGACCGCCGGTTAGGCGTGCCGGTCGCCCTCGATCGAGGCCAACTGCCGAACGTCCGCTCTTTCGCTCCGATCTCCATCGTCAAGCATCTCGCGCGCGACGGCGATGACCCGGTCCAGTCCTTCCTCGAGCCCGACCACCGGTTCCCAGCCGAGCAAGGCGCGCGCCATGCGGATATCCGGGCGACGAAGCTTGGGATCGTCCTGCGGCAGGGGGCGGCGGATCACGGGAGACGATGATCCCGTCCGCTCGATCACCAGCGCGGCAAGCTCGCTGATTGTAAACTCTATCGGATTGCCGATATTGACGGGGCCGATGCAGCTGTCATCCGCCTCCATCAGCCGGATCAACCCCTCGACCGTGTCGGTGACGTAGCAGAACGATCGCGTCTGGCTGCCGTCGCCATAGATCGTGATCGGCTCTCCCCGCAGCGCCTGATCGATGAAATTGGGGATGACGCGGCCATCGCCCGCCTGCATCCGCGTGCCGTAGGAATTGAACAGGCGCGCGACGCGAATGCCGACGCCATGTTCGCGGTGATAATCGAAGAACAATGTCTCCGCCGCGCGCTTCCCCTCGTCGTAACATGCGCGGATGCCGGTGCAGTTGACCGCGCCGACATACTCTTCGGGCTGGGGATGCACTTCCGGATCGCCATAGATTTCGCTCGTCGATGTCTGCAGCACGCGCGCGCCGGTTTTTCGAGCCAGCTCCAGCGCGTTGATCGCCCCGAACACGCTGGTCTTCATCGTCCCGATCGGGTCCGCCTGGTAATGCCGCGGCGATGCGGGGCAGGCGAGGTTGTAGATGCGATCGAACGCCATATCCGGAAACGGATCGCGCACGTCGCCCCGGACGAAGCGGAACCGCGCGAAACGTTTCAGATGTTCGATATTGTCTTCGGTACCCGTTTCCAGATTGTCGAGACACCAGATGTCGTGCCCGCGATCATGCAATTCCTCGCACAGGTGAGATCCCAGAAACCCGGCTCCCCCGGTGACCAATATGCGTTGACCCATATGACGCCTCCGAAAGACGTGATGCTCGCCCTGTTCGGCGAGCTTCAGCTTCTTTCACATACGATCATCTTCTTGGTCTTAGAATTTACATGGGTTTATCGATCGGGAAATCGACCGTTTGTTTAACATGGTATAGCGAGTGTAAGCACTCATCGGAAGAAAGTCTTGCGTGGCGCGACCGGCCGGCCAAGCGCGAAGCCGAAACTCCGCGCCTGTCCGTCCGCTCCCGCCGGTTTGATCGTTACCCCGCGATCATGCCGCGTCGACCAGGACCAGTTCCGCATCGGCGATCGCGGTAACGCGCAGGATCGCCTCGTCGCTGATCGCGGCCCCGTCGCGCGCGTCCAGCCGGACGCCGTTGACCTCGACCGATCCGCTCGCGGGCACCAGATAGGCGTGGCGATCGGCGCCCAGCGGATATTCCGCCGTCTCGCCCGCCTTCAACGTCGCACCCACGATGCGCGCGTCGGTGCGGATCGGCAGGGCGTCGTCATCCCCCTGTATCCCGCTGGCGAGCGTGACGAACTGGCCGGACCGCTCGTCCCGCGGGAACGGCTTGGCGCCCCAGGACGGTGCCTCGCCCCGCGTCTTCGGTTCGATCCAGATCTGGAAGATCTTCGTCGTGACGTCCTCGCGATTATATTCGGAATGCCGCACGCCCGATCCCGCGCTCATCACCTGCACGTCGCCCGCTTCGGTCCGGCCGACATTGCCCAGGCTGTCGGTATGCGTGATCGCGCCTTCGCGGACATAGGTGATGATCTCCATGTCGGCATGCGGATGTGGCGGAAATCCGGTACCGGCGGCGATCGTGTCGTCGTTCCACACCCGGATCGGGCCCCAGCTCATGCGCTTCGGGTCGTAATAATTGGCGAACGAAAAGTGGTGCTTGGCGTCCAGCCAACCGTGATTGGCGGCACCGAGTTCTGCGAAGGGGCGGCGTTCGATCATCGTCCAGATCCTTGTTCGTGTTGGGCCTCGCGGCTCCGATGATCAGGAGATGGGCGCTTGTCGGACTTGACGAAATAGAAACATTGGCATCACATCATTGCCGAAAATGACCAGACGACTTCCAGACTTCGAAGCCTGGGCGATTTTCGCCAAGGTCGCCGAACGCGGGTCCTTCTCGGATGCCGCGCGCGAATTGCGCATGTCCAACCCCACCGTGTCGAAAGCGATCGGCCGGCTCGAGGCGCAACTCGGCTTCGCCTTGCTGTCGCGCACGTCGCGGCGCCTGTCGCTGACCGAGGCCGGGCGGCAGTCGCTCGATCGCGCCGCGCGGCTGTTGAGCGAGGGCGAGGCGCTGGAGGACGAAGCCGCCGATCAATTGCGCGTCCCCCGCGGTCTCGTCCGGATCAGCGCGCCCCTGTCGTTCGGCACTGCCTATCTCGGCCCCGCGCTGCCGGAATTCCTGAAAACCTATCCCGAGATCACGCTCGACCTCGCGCTCAGCGACCGCCGCGTCGATCTCGTCGCGGAGGGGTTCGACTTCGCGCTCCGCATCGCCGCGCTGGAGGATTCGTCGCTCCTGTCGCGCACCTTGTGCTCCGTCCGGCTGATGCTCGTCGGCGCGCCGGCCTATTTCGATGCGAACGGTCGCCCGACTCACCCCGCCGAGCTTCGGCGGCACGTCGCGCTCGCTTATACCGGCAGCGCGCAAAAGGGCGTGTGGCGGTTCGGGCATCCGACGTTCGGCGAAGAAACCATCGAGCCGCCGGTCCGCGTCTGGGCCGATAATGCCGATCTGCTCAACCCGGTCCTGCTGGCGGGGCAGGGGCTTGCGCTGCAACCGGAATTCCTCGTCTGGCGCCAGATACGGGACGGATCGCTGGAGGTCGCGATGCCCGACTGGACCGCACGACCGCTCGCGCTTCACCTCGTCATGCCGCCCAGCCCGTTGCGCCCGCAACGCGTCCAGCTGCTGATCGATTACTTCGCCCGCGCGCTCGCCAATCCGCCCTGGGCGTGACGCATGGCCGGCCTACCCGGCACTCCCGTTCAGCACCGCCTGGACACGCAATCGCGGGAACACGTCCTCGATCGGTTTCGTATCGGGCAGGATGTAGACGATCCCGCCCTTGCGCTGGAACGACGGCCGCAGGATCTTGCCATAGAAAGCGACCGGCACGTTGATACAGCCGAACGTGATCCGGTTGTCGTCCGGCGTCGGGGACAGCATGCGCTCGCGCCGCCGCTCCTTCTTACTCACCGTCGTCGGGATCGTATGCAGCGCGACCGACGTCGCATAATCGACCCACAGGATCCGCTCCCGCCCGAACGCCAGCCCGAACTTCGCGACGAAGCGTCCGGCGGGCGTCGTCTTTTCGGACGGCCCGATCTCGGCAAGGTTCTTGCTGCCGACGCCGGGTGTCGCATCGTCGCCCGTCGCGATGCCGATCAGCACGGGCACCGCACCGGTCTGGACGCCCTTCGCATCGAACATCAGCAGCGACGCGTTGATCTTGTCGATGATCGCATAGGGCAGCGACCGGTTGTCGCCGGATTGCGCGACCCAGTCCGCGACGCGCATCGCCTCGGCCGATGGCACGATCTCGATCTCGGGTTGCACCGCCGGTTTGGGGGCAGTCTTCGGCTTGGTAGGGGGCTTCGCTTTCGTCGCCACGACGGCCGGGCGCTCGCTTCTGGCAATTCGGGCGGCAGGCGCGGCGGTCGCAGCGGTCGTGACCGCGGCGATGCCGGCCAGCGCGAGAAGAACGATAGTCATCTGGTCAGGCGTCCACATCGAAACGGCCGCCGCACGAGGCGACGGCCGTAGGAAATCTTACCGCATGATATGCCGGTAAGGCGTCGAAGATCAATTGCGCGGGCGCTTGCGACGCTGCTCCTGCGCGCTCAGCCGCTGGTCCACGCCATCGACGCGACCGGTAAGCTGGTCGATCCGCTGCGTGTTCTGCTGGATCTGCCCGGATGCGGCCTGCGCTTCGGCCAGCGCGGTTTTCGCCGTCGTGTCGGTCTGCTGCAAACGCTGCTCCAGCGTGTCGACGCGCTGGCTGACCGGGGCGATCTGTTCGCGAACATAGGATTTGGTGGCGCAACCGCTGAGGCCGACGGCTCCGACGAGCAGGACGGCCATCGGGGCGAATTTCGTAACTGGCAACACCATCGCGTTTCTTCCAACTGGTTAAGCAAATTCAACACCACAGCCAGCGTAACCGTTCCGAAACAATACGATTCTGTCGATCCGTGCCGCGCGTCAGGCAAACCGAGCGCCGCCATTCACCTCTTTTCGCGCTTTTTCACGCCGGGTGCGAAGGGGTCTTTGGGAATCGCCCGCGCCGGTTTCGCATCCTTCGTCACGCGCCGGGCGGCGGTGCGCTGGGCATCGACGCACTTTCGCAATTCCGCCACCGCGGCACCGCTCCCCGCCAGGTCCAGTTGCTCGACCGGAATGTCCCCGCGCGTTATCTGCAACGCACCCGATGTCGCGAGATGGGTAAGGAATTTGGGCTCGAACGCCGTCACGAACCCCTTCTTCCCGTTCGACGCCAGTCCGATCGAAATCTGGTTCGCATAGCCGCCCTTCGACAGGCGGAAATTCAGTTTCAGCCGCTCCTTCGGCTTGATCGACCAATTGTCGTTCAGCACCGACAGATGGTTGCTGCCGCTCACGTCCAGCCCCATCAACAGCGTCGTATCGCCGACGCCGTCATATTGCCGCGTCAGGAAACAGCCGCGCCCGTCCTCGCTTTCCGCCAAGGTCCACGATCCGATGTTCCGGACCGGATATAATTGCGCCGCCGCCGGCAGGGCCGGGAACGCAACGGCGGCAACCACAGCAAGCACCGGAAAGCGTCTTTTCGTCATGATCCTGCGCACCGGTTACCTCTTCGATCGGCCGGATCGGCCGCCAGGCGCGGGATGCTAAAGCGAGCCGATCCGGATGGCCATATCCGGTTTATTGATATCCGCCTTCTTTGCGCTCCTCGGCGGCTTCCTCCTGCACTTCCTCCATCTCGCTCGCCTGCTCCGCGTCCGTGTCCGTATCGGGGCTCTTGATGTCGTCCTGTTCGGGATCGTTCGTCATGATCATCGTCTCCTTCGACAGGCCCAACGATCGACGCGACAGAGGGATGCCTGAGTCATTGTGTTGGTGTCGACGCTCACCAGAAGCGTCCCGATCGGGAGGATTGTCATGAAGCGCTTCGCCTTGTTCCTGTTGGCCCCCTTTGCAGGTTTCGCGCCTGCCACGGCGCAGACCCCGCCACCCGTCCAGCCCGCTCCGGCCACGCCGACCGATTATGCATCCGCCGCCACCTGGCTGTGCCGGCCGGGCGCGCAGGATGCGTGCAGCAATGCGGACCTGTCATGGGCAAGGATCAGGACCGCATGATCTACGCCATGTCACGGCTCCACCTCGCCGCAATGCGCGGGCTCGCGATCGAGCGCCTGTTCGAGGCCGACAATGAAGCGATCGACGAAGCGTTCGATCTGCTCAGCTGGTACAAGGACCGGTTCGTCACCCGCCTGACCGAATCCTGACGCCACCACGGCCCTGATCTTTCGCCCCACGCCCGATGCCGCGCCGGGCGCGCCGGTGTGCCGCTGCGACACGTCCCCAAAATAATACTAACTCGTAAGAGAATGAATCTTGATCTCCGCCTTTTTCCGGCGCAATAGGAACGCCTGTAGCGGCAGAGATCGCACGGCGCAGGTAGGAGAAGGTGATGAAAGTGCAGGGGATATTTTTGGGCGCGTCGGTTCTGGCGCTGACCTTCGGTTCGATCGCGGCGCAGGCGCAGACCGCGCCATCGGTGCCCGCCGACCAGTCCGAACAGACCGCATCGCAGGACGGCGAAGTCATCGTCACCGCCCGCCGGCGCAGCGAGAACCTGTCCACCACGCCCGTCGCTGCGACCGTGCTGAGCGGTGCCGATCTCGCCAACAAGGGCGTCGCCAATGTCGACGCGCTCCAGTTCGCGGCGCCCAGCATCGTCGTCAACAATTTCGGTCAGGGGATCGATTTCAACGTCCGCGGCATCGGCAAGGGCGAACACAATACCCAGACCGCGACCGGCGTCATCACCTACCGCGACGGCGCGCCGACCTTCCCCGGCTATTTCCAGCAGGAACCCTATTACGACGTCGCCAATGTTCAGATCCTGCGCGGCCCGCAAGGCACGACCGTCGGCCAGAACGCGACGGGCGGCGCGGTGTTCGTCAACAGCAACGATCCGATCATCAATGGCGGCCTGCACGGCTATGTGAATGCGAACGTCGGCAATTATTCGGAGGTCGGCGCACAGGGCGCGATCAACCTGCCGATCAGCGATACGTTCGCCGCGCGCGTCGCGCTCTACGGAACGCGCCGCAACGGCTTCTACGATATCAGCGGTCCGGGCGGCACGCGCTACACCGGCAACAATGGCGATCAGCGCCACATCGCCGGCCGCATCAGCTTGTTGTGGAAGCCGACCGCGCAATTGACGATCTCGTCCAAGACCGATCTCGATTATCTCGACATGGGCGCCTATGTCGCGACGCCGTTCCAGAATTACCGGCCCGTCGGCGTCGCGCCCGTCACGCAATATAGCGACCTGTTCGACGTCTCGCTGAACTCGCCGCAGGAAGCGCGCGACAAGTTCTACCGCACGATCCTGCGCGTGAACTATCAGTTCGACAGCGGCATCCAGCTTCGCTCGATCACCGGCTATTCGCGCGGCAACACCAAGTACCGCGCCGATCTCGACGGCACGGCGCGCATCGCGACCGCCACCGGCGTCACGCCCGTCGTGCTGCCGACCGCGGACCGTACCTTCTTCGACAATGTCAACGAACGGCAATTGTCGCAGGAGCTGACCTTGCTATCGCCCGACAATGCCAGGCTCAGCTACCAGCTCGGCGTGTTCGGCGTGTGGAACAAGTATAATTTCCTGCCGCCGTTCCAGTTCGTCAGCGACAACTCCTCTCTCCCTGGTCCGGGAAGCGAATATCGGCTGCAAGGCACCAACCCCAACCGCTCGCTCGCCGTGTTCGGCCAGCTCGGCTTCGCGCTGACCCCGAAGCTGAAGGTCGAGGTCGGCGGCCGCTACACCGCCAGCCGCAGCGAGAACGATATCCAGATCCTGCAATTCAACACCCCGCTCACCGCGATCCAGAAGACGACGTCGGACAATTTCTCCTACAAGGCGTCGGTCGGCTGGGAAGCGAACGGCAACAACTATCTCTACGGCTTCGTCGCGACCGGCTTCAAACCCGGTGGCCTGAACCCGCCGGTCGGCCTGGCCGCACCCGATTTCTTCAAGGAGGAGACGGTCACTTCCTACGAGGCCGGCTGGAAATCGAACTTCGCGGACCGCAAGATCCGCACGACGATCAGCGGCTTCTATAACGCGTACAAGGACTTCCAGGTCATCATCGCCAACCCGTCGCTGCCGGTGTTCGGGGCGCAGATCAACGTCCCCGATACGACGAAGATCTACGGCTTCGAAGCCGAGGCCGAGGCGAAGTTCGGCGGGTTCGCCTTCAACGTCGGCATGAACGTCCTGCACAGCGAGATCGGCAGCTTCTTCGCGCTCGATCCGCGCGGCATGCTCAGCTTCACGCCCTGCAACCCCAATACCGGCCCCGCCAACACGCTGTGCCGCAACCTGAAGGGCAACGATCAGACCTACGCGCCGAACTTCACCTTCAACGTCGGCGCGTCGTACGAGATCGCACTGGGCGACGGCATGACGCTGACGCCGCGCGCCAATTACGGCCATGTCGGCAAGCAATGGGCGACCTTGTTCCAGACCCGCGCGCTCGGCGACCGGCTGGAGGCACGCGACATCCTCAACGCGCAGGTCGCCTTCACCAAGGGCAGCCTGACGGTCACCGGCTATGCCACCAACCTGACCAACCAGCATTATCCGGCGGCGCTCAACAGCGGGCTCTATTTCGCCGGCGCGCCACGGCAATACGGCCTGAAGGTGCTGAAGGTGTTCTGATCCAAGACCGGCCCCCGCCCGTCGTCCGGCGCACCGTCCGGCGCGTGGGGGCCGATCCTCTTCCTCCGGCAATCTGGGCATCATGCAGACCTACCCGCTGACCATCGACAAGTTTCTCGACCATGCGGCGAAGTGGTTCGGCACCACCGAAGTGGTCGGCGCCGCGGGCCCCGCCACGACGCGCTACGGCTATCGCGACCTGCGCCATCGCGCCAACCGCCTGTCCGGCGCGTTCGCCGCTTTGGGCCTGAACGCGGGCGACCGGATCGCCACGCTGGCCTGGAACACGCCGCATCATCTGGAAGTCTATTACGGCGCGATGGGGATGGGGCTGGTCTGCCACACGCTCAATCCCCGCCTGACCGCTCAGCAACTCGCGGCGATGATCGACGAGGCGGACGATCGCCTGCTCGCGGTCTCGGCCGACCTGATGCCGCTCGCGCAGCAACTCGTCGCCGCCTGCCCCGGCATCCGCCACGTCGTCTGCCTAGACGATGCCGCGCCAGAGGGCGGGGCCGCGCCAGAGGGCGGGGCCGCGCCAGAGGGCGGGGCCGTGCCAAAGGGCGGGGCCGTGCCAGAAAGCGGGGCGGGAAGGGCCGACACACCGGTCATGACGCTCGACCGTCTGCTGGACGATCGCGGCGCCGCGCACGCCTGGGGCGATTTCCCCGAGGAAACCCCCGCCGGGCTTTGCTACACGTCCGGCACGACCGGCCGGCCGAAGGGCGTGCTCTACACGCACCGGTCGAACTATCTCCACACGCTCCGCGCGCTGCAGGCCGACGCCATCGCGCTGACCGCCGCGGACGTTCTTCTGCTCGCCGTGCCGATGTTCCACGCCAATGGCTGGGGCCTCCCGTTCGCGGCTCCTGCGGCGGGCACGAAGATCGTCCTGCCCGGCCGGCATCTGGACGGCGCAAGCCTCGCCCGGCTGATGCGCGACGAATCCGTCACCGTCGGGGTCGGCGTGCAGACCGTCTGGCTCGGTCTGGTCGATCACCTCGATCGCACGGGCGAGACGCTGCCCGCGCTGCAACGCGTGCTCGTCGGCGGGTCGAGCTGCCCCGAGGCACTCGTCCGCCACCTCGAAACGAAGCTCGGCGCGCGCGTCCAGACCAGCTGGGGCATGACCGAACTCTCGCCCGTCGGCACGATCGCACCCGCCGGCCGCGATCCGGAAACGCCGGGCACGGCGGGCCGCCCGCCGATCGGGCTGGACCTCAAACTCACCGATGCGGACGGCGTGACGCTTTTCGAACAGCGCGACACGCTCGGCCATCTCAAGGTGCGCGGCGCCAGCGTGGTCGATCGCTATTTCCTGGCGGACGAAGATGCGCTGGACGTGGAGGGCTATTTCGACACCGGCGATCTCGCGACGATCGACGCCGCCGGCAACCTGACGATACGTGGCCGCGCGAAGGATCTGATCAAGTCGGGCGGCGAATGGATCAACCCGGCCGAGATCGAAACGATCATCGGCGCGCACCCCTCCGTCCGTCACGTCGCCGTCATCGCGCGATCGGATGCGAAATGGGGCGAACGTCCCGTCCTGATCGTCGAACAGGCAACCGGAGACGACCCGCGCGCCCTGCTCGATCTGCTCCGCGGCAAGGTCGCCGACTGGTGGATCCCCGATCAGGTCGCCACCGTCGCCACCATGCCACTCGCCGCCACCGGCAAGATCGACAAGGTCCGCCTCCGCGCCGACTACGCCCAAGGCACGATCGAACGCGCCGCCTGAGAGGGGAACGGGCGGGACCGGGCAAGCGAACAGACATGCCACGTCACCACCCCACACCGTTCGTTTCGAGCGAAGTCGAGAAACAGGCCCCGCGGACCCCCGCAAAGGTTTCTCGACTACGCTCGAAACGAACGGATTGCAGCGGCTTGGAGTAGAGTGAGGGGAGGCGGAGCCACAACCCAACCCCGTCATCCCCGCGCAGGCGGGGATCCATAATCACGGCATTTTGATGAAAGCCTGATAGCTCGCCCAATATGGCTCCCCGCCTGCACGTCGATGACGACCTCGCGGCACAGGCGACCGGCTATGTCTCCCGCGCAGCGCCGGATACCACGCCGCCTAAAGCCCCCCTAAAGCCCCCCGCACGCCGCCACCGCCGCCGGCATCTTCGGCGCCGCCAGCCCGACATTCCAGTTCCACGCAATCTTGCCCGTCGCCCGGCGGCGGCACATCACCTGTTCGTTCAGGTCGTACATGCCGGGAAACAGGTCGCGCTTCGCCTCGGGCTTGTCCGCAAAGTGCAGGTACGCCCGCGTCGTGCCGTAAGCGGGCCAGGCGGTGGCCGCCTGCGCGACCGGTTTGCCGTCGCGCGCGAAGCTCGTCCAGTAATCGATCATCGCATCGGACATGGCACGCTCCTCCTGCGTGTCGGGCACCTTTGGCCAGTTGGGCGGGGTGCCGCCGAACGTCCCGAAGACGTACGGTAGTTCGCTCGCGTGAAAGGCGTGCAGCCCCGCGGTATCCATCGCGGGATATCCCTGATCGAACATATACAGATAGGATGGCTGGCCGATCCCCGTCTGCTTGCGCACCAGCCGCTCGCTGGTCCATCCGTACAGCGCGTCGCGCGTCGTCGCGATGATGCTCTGGCGATAGTCCGCTGCGGGATAGAGGCGTAGGAACGCGTCCGACAGATCGCCATACCGGCCGCGAATCTCCTTCTCATACGCCTCCGCGGAGGCGGGCGGCTTGGGCGCGAGCATGCCGAGCGACCGGATCTCGCCCTGGTTGAACCCGGCCAGCACCGGCACCGGCGCCTGCTTGCCGCCATCGAACGCATCGACCATCTGCTGCGGCAGGAACACCCCGTCCACCGTGCCCCACGGGCCGAAGCCCATCTTGGCGGCACTGTCGGTCAACGTCTGCGCATCCATCCCGCGCAACGACTGGATGCCCGTGGCCTGCATCCCGGCGCTCAGCATCTGGCCCATCGCCTCGCCGGACGGTGCGCCGAATGCCGATTTCTTCAGGTCAGGCATCGCGATCATGTACGCGCTCTGTGCGATCGCACGCGTATACAGGCCGCGCGCCGCGGGCGACGTCATCAGATACATCACGCTCAGCCCGCCGGCGGATTCCCCCGCGATCGTCACGTTGCGGGGGTCACCCCCGAAAGCGCCGATATTGCCGCGAACCCAGTGCAATGCGGCGATCTGGTCCTGCAGCCCGTAATTGCCTGACACGCTTTTGTCGTTCTCGCGGCTCAACTCCGGATGCGCCAGCCAGCCGAGCACCCCCAGCCGATAGTTGATCGATACGACGATCACGCCGCGCTCCGCCATCCTGCGCCCGTCATACATCGGCTCGCGGCTCGATCCCGTCACCAGCGCGCCGCCGTGGATCCATACCAGCACCGGCGCGCCCTTGGCGTTCGCCGGGGTCCATACGTTCAGCGTCAGGCAGTCCTCGCTGACCGGCATCGGATCGTTCGAATAGACCAGTGTCGACTTGCCCTGCGGCTGGACGCAGGCCGGGCCGAACGCCGTCGCCTCGCGCACGCCGCTCCAGCGCGGCAGCGGCATCGGCGCGCGCCACCGCAGGCCGCGCACCGGCGGCGCGGCATAGGGGATGCCCTTGAACACCCGGATCGCCGCATCGGTCGTGCCGCGCACCTGTCCGGCGGGGGCGTCGATCAGCGGGGCGGGGGTCTGCGCCAGTGCCGATCCCGCTGCAGACAGCGCCAGCACCGCCGCTCCACGATACGCGATCATAGGGAATTCTCCTGCTTCTTGATGACGTTCGCCAGGATCATGAAAAGGATGATCGCAACGACGTAGAATGGCGTCAGCGTGTACAAAGCGATCTGCAAGGCATGCGGAACGCCGCGCATCTGGAACCAGTCGCTCGCCGCACCGACCCAGGTCGGCCCCAGTCCCAGCCCGATGAAGTTCATCACCAGCAGCAGCAACGCCCCCGCCAGCACGCGCTGGTTCGGCCGGACTTCTTCCTGCACCAGCGCCACCGATGCGGAGAGATAGAAGTAATTGAAGAACATGACGATCGTCAGCAATATCAGCGCCAACGGCCATGACGGCGCCCATACGAACCCCAGGTAGAATGGCATAGCGACCGCCAGCGACGCCGCGGGCGCCACCGCATAGACCCGCCTGGACCGCCGCGACAGCCTGTCGATCACCTTGCCCGAGAAGATCATACCGCCGCTCATTCCGATCGCGATGACCAGCGCGTAGAAGATCGCGATCTGTTCCAGCGTCATGCCCTTTTCCCGGATCAGGAACAGGACCGCGAAATTGCCCAGGCCGTACGTCACGAACTGCGTCGCGCCGCTCGCGAAGGCCGCCAGCGTCAGCACGGGATTGGCGAAGAATGCGCGCACCGTCGCCCAGAACGGCGCCTTGTCGCCATGTTCGGTCGCGGTTCGGCCCACCGGATCGGTCGCGCCTATCACCGGTTCCGGGATCAGCAGCGGCAGCGCGATCGCGGTGACGATCCCGACCAGTCCGATCGCGATGAACGCCTGCCGCCAGTCGAACATGACGGCGATCGACGCACCCAGCGCGATGCCCAGCGCGGCACCGATCGGCGGACCCAGGTTGAAGATCCCGAACGCGATACCGCGGCGTTCCGGGGGAAGGTATCGCTGATGATCGCATAGGAGGGCGGGACACCACCCGCCTCGCCGAACCCGACCACCATCCGCGCGGCGACCAGTTGCGGATACGTGCCCGCAAGCCCGCAGCAGATCGTCGCCCCGCTCCAGATCGCGCAGGCCAGCGTCAGCACCCCGACGCGGTGCGTGCGGTCCGCCAGCCAGCCGACCGGGATCGCGATGAAGCAATAGAACATCGCGAAATACAGCCCGCCGATCAGCCCAAGCTGCCCGTCGCTGATCTGCAGCGAATCCTGGATCGGCTTGGCGAGGATGCCGAGCAACTGCCGGTCGAGGAAATTGAGGACGTAGACGAACGTCAGCACCGTCAGAACGACGCCGGGCCGTTGTGTCCGACGCGCCGGGACTCGCTGTTGCACTGTCGCCATGATCCTCTCCCCGCCTTTTCGGCTTGTGATGCGACAGTGACAGCCAAGCCCCCATCCTGTCAACGCTCGCTCTCTCGCGTGTGAACATCATTCGATCACGTGGTTCCGGTTGACGCTGATCCGAAGATGCTGGCAGGACCGCCCTCGTGACGCAGACCGCCAAACCCGTTCCGAAGACCCGAAAGGCCGAGCAGCGCGCGGAGACGATCGAGCATATCTACGACGCCGCCGAAGACCTGTTCTCGAAGCACGGGCTGCACGGCGTGACGTTGAAGGACGTCGCCAGGCAGGTCGGGGTCCACCACACGCTGCTCAACTATTATTTTGCCGACAAGAAGGCGTTGTTCGACGCGGTGTTCGCCCGCCGCGCGGTGGTGACCAGCGAACGGCGGCTGCGCGCGCTGGACGATTACGAGGCGAGCGCCGGCGACACACCGACCGTCGAGGGCGCCTTGCACGCCTTCCTCGACACCGATCTCGCCACCTATATCGAGGGCGGCGAGGGCTGGCGCAATTATGCCAAGCTGGGCGCGCAGGTCGCCAACACTCCCGAATGGGGCGCGAGCCTGATGGACGATCATTTCGACCCGGTCGTGCTGCGGTTGATCGGGATCCTGCGCAAGGCGATGCCCGACGCGGCGGAGGAGGATATCTTCTGGGGCTATCACTTCGTCACCGGCGCGCTGATGCTGACGCTCGCGCGAACCGGGCGGATCGACAAGCTGTCGGGCGGGCTGTGCAAGTCGGACGATTTCGAAGCCGTACGCGAACGCATGGCGACCTTCATGGCCGGCGGCTTCCGCGCCGTCCTCGCGCAGAAGGCCGCTCTCCCCGCCGCATAGTCCCATGACGATCGGCCCCGTGACGACGAAGCTTTCCGCAAGTCAGGCACTTACCCGCCTTCGCTTCGTTGAGCAGCCATGCATCCGCCTTCCTCCTGCCGATCGTGCGATACCGTCATCTGGTGGCTCATCGCGGCGATGGCCGCGTCCGGCCTGGTCGCCGGTGCAGGTCTGGGTTTCCGGATAGACATGCCGAGAAGCCTGATCGCGGTCGCAGGCGTCGCTTTACTGTTCGGCGCGATGGCGATCGGCAAGACCCGCGCGAAGCCCCGCCTGACGATCGGCGCGCGCGCATTCCTGCAAATGACGATGTTCACCCTCGTCGGCGTCGTCCAGTCTTACGTCCTCGCGGCGCGTGGCGGTGTCTTGTGGGATGAGCGGTTGCGGGCGATGGATCGAGCGCTCGGACTGGACTGGCCTAGCCTCTTCGACGCAGCCGACCGGCTCGGCCACTGGCTCTGGCTCGGCGGTCTCGCCTATCACAGCCTGACCGTGCAGATGGTCGTCTGCATCGTCCTGCTGAGCGCGACGCATCAGGCCGCCCGGCTGCGCGTCGCCGTGACGGCGGCCGTCGCCAGCGGCTTCGCGACGATCCTGATCTCGGGCGCGATGCCCGCGCTCGGCAACGTCTTCGATCCCGCCGACTATCGCTATCTATGGCCCTCGGTCGCGTGGATGGAGCAGGCGATGCTCGCCGGCCTGCGCGACGGAAGCTGGCGCGTGATCGATCTGACCCAGCCGATGGGGATCGTCACTTTCCCGAGCTATCACGCCACCCTGCCGATCATCCTGACCTGGGCGATCTGGCGGACACCCCGATGGCGTGTCGTGTCGGCGCTGTGGTCGACCCTCACGATCGCCGCTACGCCATTGTTCGGCGGGCATTATGCGATCGACATCGTGGCCGGGGCGGGGCTTGCCCTGCTGGGCTTATATGTCGTGCTCGCATTCGCCAAGGCTTCCAAGCCAGCCTCGCTTCCTGTAACCGATGGTGCGAAGCGATGGCTCGCCCGCCGCCGTGGTTCGTTCCGCGGACCCCTCTTTCCAGGACAGATACGCGACGCGCGAAACGCGTCCGGAGCCGATGATGCAATGGTCTGAAAAACTCGCTCTGGTGGTCGGCATGGTCGTGTTCATGGAATGCTTCGCCTGGGCGACGCACAAATACGTCATGCACGGCTGGGGCTGGGGCTGGCACCGCTCGCATCACGAACCGCATAGTGGCGCGTTCGAGAAGAACGACCTGTACGCCGTCACTTTCGCGGTCATCGTCATCGGTCTGTTCGTCGCGGGCGTCCGGTGGGAACCGCTCTGGTGGGCCGCGCTTGGCATCACCGTCTATGGCGGCATCTATGCCCTCGTACACGACATCATGGTGCATCAGCGCTTCGGTACGCGCTGGGTCCCGCGCCGCGGCTATACGAAACGGCTGCTTCAGGCGCACCGCCTGCATCACGCCGTGAAGGGCAAGGAGGACGGCGTCAGCTTCGGATTCCTGATCGCGCCCGATCCGGTCAAGCTGAAGCGCAAGCTGGCGGAGCGCGTCCGGAAATGACCGCGCAGCGCACAAGCGGGGCAGGGACCAGCGCGCTGCTGGCGGCGGCGATCGGCGCGGTCTGGGTCGCGATCCACGTCGGCGCGATCTTCTTCTGGCAATGGAGCGTCGGATCGGCCCTGCTTGCCGTGCCGCTCGTCCTGCTGCAGGCGTGGCTAAGCACCGGCCTGTTCATCATCGCGCACGATTGCATGCACGGGTCCTTCGCGCCCGGCCGTCCGACGTTGAATACGGTCGTCGGCACGCTATGCCTGGGGGCCTATGCGGGTCTGTCGTACCGGAGGCTCCATCCCAAGCACCACGCGCATCACGCCGCTCCGGGGACGGAGTCCGATCCCGATTTCAATCCCCGCGCCCCGCGGCACGCCGGGTCCTGGTTCATCACCTTCTTCCGCAACTATTACACGCACGCCCAGATCATCCGGATCACCCTCGCCGCGATCCTCTATATGCTGCTGGGCGCTTCGCTGCTCAACATCGTGGTGTTCTGGGCTGTTCCGGCGCTGGTCGCGCTCGTTCAGCTCTTCGTCTTCGGCACCTATCTGCCGCACCGCCACGATGCGTCACCCTTTGCGGACGCGCACAATGCGCGCGGCAACAGCCTGCCACGGCTCGCCTCCTTGCTGACCTGCTTTCATTTCGGCACCTATCACCACGAACACCATCTCAGCCCGTCGACGCCGTGGTGGCGTCTGCCGCGCGCCGATACCTCACATGATGGCAGCGTCGATGGTCTGCGCGGCGTGCGCGGCCCCTCCGGCGGCATGTATATCAACCGATAACCGGGATGCGGCGCGCCGATAGGCCGGCTCGGACAGTATGCGATCGAGCGCTCGGGCAAGTCGCGCTTCGGACAGCGATCGCGGGGAGAGAATTTCGCCCGCACCCAGCCGCGCGATACGCGCCGCCGTACCCGGCTGTTCGAACGCGATCGGCAACGCCACGATCGGTATCCCGGCGGCCAGCGCGTCCAGAACCGTGTTGAAGCCGCCATGCAGGATCGCCGCCGCGCATCGGCGAAGCACCGCCTGTTGCGGCCAGAAATCACGGACCAGCGGATCGCCCGGCAACGCCGCCGCCGCGGCGGGGCTCAGTCCGCCGGCATGTCCTATCACCGCGCGGGCACCGATGGCGGCACACGCGCCGGCCATCGTCGCGAACAAGGAAAGGCGCGATCCCTGCAAGGTCCCGAGCGAACAGAATATCAATGGCCGCCCGTCGATTGGCAGATCCACCTCCCGGCTCGATGGCTGCCGCCACGGGCCGCCATAGGAAAAGTTTCGCGGCAATGCGGACCGGGGATAATCGAGGCGTTCCGGGCATTGCGCGATACGCAGCCGCACGTCCGATCGATGCGCCTCCAGATTCCAGCCTTTCCGGTATCGCTCGGTCACGCGCAACGCAGGCCGCATCAGCCGCTCGGACACCATGTAGCCCCCGCGATTGCGAAAGCGGCCGATCGCATCGGCCCTGTATCTCCAGCCGAGATATGGCGGCGGAATGTCGGCCTCGCCCAGCAGGGGAAGGCCGGTAACGCTGACGACGCAGGGCAGGCCCATATGCTGCGCGAGAAGCTCGCCCGCCGGTTCCGCGGAATCGGCGATCACCGCATCCGCACCCACCCGTTCCAACGCAGCGGCGCCGTGGTCGAGCAGGCGTTCGCTCATCGCCGCCGTCGCCCGGATCATGCGCGTCAGCCCGATCGGCCCCGTCGCCTTCGCCAGAACGGCGTTGTACCGGTCCAGCCGTTGTCCGCCGTCGGCCGTGCGGGTCAACGGTTCGAAGCCGGCGCGCGGGTCGCGCACCAGCGGTGCGACGTCCGCTTCGTGCACGAACGTCACCCGGTGGCCAAGGTCGATCAGTTCCGACCCCAAAGCCTGAAGCGGATTGAGGTGCCCCAGCGTGGGCGGCGCGATGATCGCGAAATGGCGGCGACCCGCGGTCATGCAACGTTCGATCGGGCTTCAGTCAGCACCAGGAAAACCCTTGCATGATACGACGCAAATTGCCGCGCGATTCCAGCATTCTATACGAATGCCGAACCTGTCTGCCTTAGCGTCGATCATATGTGCCCGCGATGCCTCTTCCCGTTCGCCGGATAACGCGGGGCGCGTCGAAAAGGCCAAGCGCGCCACATTGTCCCGTTTCGGGACCGTCCGCCTTGTGCCTTTTCCGCTTAACTTGCGTTGGGCGCGCACGAAGGAGACGAGATGATCCAGAGTGGAACCCTGACACCGGGCATAGATCCGGCGGACTTTCGCCTGCCCGAAGGGACGGCACTGCGGTACGAACGGCCCGACGCGGCATTGCGACCCTTGTTGCCGAGCTATGCGGTGCTCGATCCCGATCCCACGGTGTTCAAGGGGCCGAACGCCTGGATGCTTCCCGGTTGGGCGCAACTCTGGATCATCCTGACCCCGGCCCCGGTCGCAGTCGCGGTGCGCAGCAAGACCGTGCCGCTAGGCAAGGCGATGGTGTTTGGTGGCACCAGCCAGGCGATGCCCACCACGTCGCATGGCGGGGTCAGTATCGTGGTCGATATCAGTCCACAAGGATGGGCGCGGTTGTTCGATACGTCGGCCGAGGATTTTCGCGACAAGATCACGCCGCTCGATCAGCTCGGCCTGTCCTCCTGGGGGCAGGAACTCGGCGCCTTGCTGCACGGATCCGATCGTGCCGAACAGGTCAAGGGGCTGCTCGACGCCTTCTTCCTGCGCCGCCTTCCGCCGCCGCATCGTGACGAGGAAAAGATCGCCCTCATCACCGCCGCGCTTTCAAATGAATCGATCAGCGACAGTCGCGCGCTTGCCGACGTTCTCGGCCTGCCGCCCCGCGCGGTCTTGGGATTGACGATGCAGCATTTCGGGCACGGCCCGAAAGTGTTGATGCGACGCACGCGGTTTTTGCGCGTGCTGGCCGACATGGTGATGGCGGACGAGGTCCCGAATTTCGCCGCCACCCCGCCGGGCTATCACGACGTTCCCCATTTTCTGCGCGATGCCAGCCTCTTTCTGGGGATTACCCCGCGGCGTTTCCTGGCGATGGAAATGCCGTATCTGAAGGCCGCGCTGCGGGCGCGGACGCTGGTGCTCGGCGCGCCTCTGCCGTTGCTGGACCGGCCGGCGTTTATCGAACCGTCATGGAACGAAAATTGCGCTGCCTGATCTGGAACCATTATCGATATGGTTCGTCGCAGATCGTGGAACGAGAAGTGGAATCACTGGTTTCAGCGCCAGTTTACCTGACCGTGCCCGGCACGGCAGCCGGAAATACATTGTGCGATAGGCCCGATAATGACGCTGCTGATTCTGATGATCTCCCTGCTCGTTCTCTCGATCGCGACGACCTATGTCGTCAGCGAAATACGATCCGAGCGCGCGAAGTTGCGGGCTGGCACCTCTAGTCTGCGTGAGACCGAAGAGGACAGCCTGCCCGCCGCCTACATCAGCTGATACGTCCGTTTGCTATGCGGCGATGCGTCAAGTCGCGTTCATCGCGCGCCCACCGCCGTCATGATCGCACGCCGCTTCGGCGCATTCGCCAGCGGTTGACCGGTGAACTCATGCTGCCCCCAGCTGCCGAAGCGGCTGGTCGGCCCGGTCGAGTTGTACAGCATGATCGGACCGGTATGGACGGCGCGGAGGTCGGCCAGGTAGCGGTCGTATGCCGCCTCCATCAGCGGGCTGCGCTGCATCTCCTCGTTGATATCGGCATTGATCTCCGACGAGATCGTGCCATTGCCGCCCTCGTAGATCATCGACAGCTTGCCGAGTTTCTTCGCGGCCGCGGCGATGTTGCTCGTCAGGGCGATGGACTTCTTGCGCTCGACCTCGACCTTGGCGAACAGATCCGCCTGCGTGCCGGTATAGCGCGTGGTCGTGTTCAGGTCGTTGACGCCGAAGTATGGCGCGTCGGCGAAAGCATCGACCCAGTTGATCGCGTCCGGGTACCGCAGGAAGATGTTCATCGCCACGGTGTTGCCGCTCTGGAACGATGCCACACGGACGAGGCGGTTCGGCTGCGCCTTGAACACGTCGGTGACGATCTTGTTCTGCTCGATCGTCTTCTGGGCATAGCGCAGGAACATATTGTCCCACTTGTTGCCGCTACCGGCGAGGTTGGCAGCTTCTCCCTCGGCCTGAGCCTGCCCCGTAACCTTGAACATCCAGTTCCAGACCTCGTTTCCGGTCTCGAAATAGGCTTTGCCCTTCAGCGTATCGCGGATGAGCGTCGCCATGCGTCGGATATAATCGTCATCGGCGTTCCAGGGAATCGTGAACCACGCATCGCCGCCGATTGCATTGGCGATCTCGATCTGGTCTTCTAGTGGTTGGTCGCCGGTAAAGGTGCCCGACCTTTGATGATTGGGCAGCGAGCGCGTGGCCCAGCTGATCGGCGCGTTGCTGTTCGCGGTCGACCAGTCGAGGAAGCGGACGACGCTGTAGAGCTTCATGTCGTCGACATAGCGCTGGTCGAGACGGCCGTTCGCGACGACGCTGGGCTCGCGACAGTCGAGATCGCGGAACGTGCCGTCACTCCCGGACAGATCGAACCAAACGCCGCCATGCTTGCCAGGAGGTCCCGCAGGTTGCCAGACGAAGCTGATCGTGCGCGTGTCGCTCTTGACCCAGTTGGGAACGCTTCCGTTGACGAAGGCCGCACCATTGCCTTGCCACGTACAGGTGATCCTCGTCGCCTTGCCGAGAAGCACGTCGTTCGGCGCCTGGAGGAAGATACGCCCGGCGGTGTTCGGGTTGCCATACTGATTGAGGCCGCCGACGACGTTCATCCATTCGCTGGCCCGGTAGGCGAGGTTCGCCCAGATCCGCTCAGTGCCGTAATAGCTGGCCGGCACCGCGCTGACGCCGATCTGCCCGCGTGGCGATGGAGCCGGCGTGGCGGTCGGCGTGGGTGAAGGTGCTGGCGTGGTTTCGGGTGTCTTGGTCGATCCCTCTGCCACGACGCTGACGCCGGTGGCCGGCGCGCTGCCCGATCCGCCACAGGCCGTGAGCGCTGCGGTGCACGCCAGCACGACCAGACGATGGACCGGGGACCGGTCCACGGCGCAAACGCCGTATTTCGACAACACTTCAGCTTTGCACGCCATTCCAAACCCTTCCGCTGCTGAAGGGTCTGATAAATAAGGATACTGAAGATCCCGTTAGCGACGTGTCGCAGAGGCCGGCCGGACGATCCGCGATCGTCCGGCCGCAAGATCACTTCTTTCGCGCGCGCTTTGGTTCCGCCGCTGCTTCCGTATCTTCTTCCTCCTCCGCTTCCTCCTCCCCAGCCTCCCTCAAAGCCTCACCAAGAGCTTTCAATTTGTCTTGGGATTTGTCGGCCTTATCGGCGATCTTGGTCGTGGCGACGCCAAGGCGGTGTAACAACGCGTGAACGCGATCGGCGTCGGGAGCATCTTTTTCGAGCTGCTTGCGGAGCGCGCCAAGGTCACGAAGAATGCCCTTCGATCCCGGAATTTCTACGTCGGCCAGCGCTGCTTCCCAATCTTCCACCATGTCGGCGCCTTTGGTGGGCTTCGTTTCGTCGAGACCGCGATTGATCGCGTTCATCGTTCCCGCAAATTTTACAGCCATCAAACGCATCCTTTAATTTGGGATAGGTCCCGGAATGCAAACGGGGAGCGACCATGATGGGTCCTGCTCGTCCCCCCGAAAACAACTAGATCTCGATCAGTATCAAGCAGATATGCGCGAGCGCCGAGAATTATGACCGCCGTTGCGGTACAGCAGGTCTGCGGCAGTCTCCGGCGATACGTTCCCGGCGCCGGTATCGACCGATACGAGTACGGCGCCTTTCTGCAGATGGTTGCCATAATATCCCGCATCCTGTTCATCGATGCCGTGACTGGTCAGCGTCTCGTTGAGCGTGCCGGCAACGGCGCCGGCTGCGGCGCCGATCGCCATCGCGCCCGGAATGGCGGAAGCGGCGATCGCCCCCGCCGCCACCAAAGGGCCGACCCCTGGAATTGCCAGGGCGGCAACACCGAGTCCCGCACCCAACGCTCCACCGCCAAGGATGCCGCGAAGAACGCTACCATTGCTTTCACCCACGATGTCTCCGTCGGGTGCGGCGGTGGTCGTGACGCCGTCGCGTTGCGTCAGGACCGACAGCGCGGAGTCTGAAATCCCCGCCTGCCGCAGGTCCGCTATCGCCCGTTCCGCATCGGCGTGCGTATCGAAAACGGCCGAAGCCAGATTGCTGTTCATTGCGGTGTCTCCCTTGTTCAACGGACCGAGCCACGGCGAAAGAGATTGATGATGGCGAGCAGAACGACCGCGCCGACCAACGATACGAGGACCGACTGGATGCTGATCGCGCCGCTGGTGATCGGTGCACCGCCGATAAAGGGGGTAACGATGAAGCCGGCCAGAAGCGCCCCGACGATACCAACAACGACATTCAGGATGATGCCCTGCTGTCCGTCCGTGCGCATGATCATGCTCGCGACCCAGCCGATAAGCCCGCCGACGACGAGTAGTATGATGAGGCCCATGTTTCTTCCTTCGGTTTGTAAACGACGGCGTAAGAACATGGGGGAGCGACCGAATGTTCATTCTCGCGACAGGCAGCCCACGATCGGCATAGTACCTATGCACTATACGGGCTGGTAAAGGTCGTCGGAACGTCTGCGCCGTTGGAGCGCTTTTGTGGGCATGCATAAGACGTCATCCACCGCGATTCCGCCGACGCTTCGTCACCTCGAACAGTTGATGGCACGACTGCTCGACGGCGTTATCGTGATCGATACGGCAGGGACAATCTTGAGCGCCAATGTTGCAGCATTGGATATGCACGGCGTCGATGCGTTGGACGACCTGGGGGGAACCGCGGAGGGGTATGCCCAGCGTTTCTCGTTGCGATCGGCGGACCATAAGCCGCTTCGACACCGGGAATATCCCTTGTTCAAACTCCTTGCCGGCGAGGCATTTCCTGATCTCGTCGTTGAAGTCGCGTCGGCGGGCGATGATCAGGTTCGGTGGGTTCACCGTGTCCGGGACGTCGTTTTGGATGTCGATGGTGGAGAGCCAGATTATCTTGCGCTGGTGCTGTCGGACGTCTCCGACGGCTTCGACGCTGAAGCGCGATTCAAGGCAATGTTCGAGTCGAATCCTGCGCCGGCAATCATCGTCCGGCTAGATGATCAGCGAGTTGCGCAGGTGAACCCCGGCTTTCTGGACCTGACCAAATTTCACGCGGAGCAACTGGTAGGCAAGAGCTTCTGGGGATTGGACCTGATCACGGACGAACCGGCGCGTACTGCGTTGCGCGGGGCGCTCGATGGCGGAAGCATCTTGCGGCAGACCGAAGCCGAGTTGCGCCTTGCGGATGGTTCTCGGCGGTTGATAGTGTTCGCCGCGCAGCCGATCGACGTAACCGACGATGACGGGCTGTTGTTGACCTTCGCAGACCTTGAGCCAAGACGACAGGCACTGGACGCGCTGGGGGCCAGCGAACGGCAACTGACTGCGATATTTAAAATGGCCCCGGTCGCAATGATGGTGAGTCGATCCGACGGTGGCCACATCACGAACGTGAACGCAGCCTTCCGTACGCTGACGGGCCATGACGATGGCGATGCGATCGGTCGTACCGCGGACGACCTTCGGCTTTGGCCTGCTGCCGGTGAATTGCATCAGGACCCGCCCCCCGATCCGCCGGTACGCGACCGGCCTGTGCAGTTGCGCACTTCCGCCGACGTCGTGATCGACTGTCTCGTTTCAACGGAGATGATCGTCATGGACGGTTCCGCCTCGATACTGTGGGTGATCCACGACGTTTCCGAGCGGCGGAGGAACGAATTGGAATTGGCCGAGGCGATCGAACAGGTGATGAAGGATACCAGTTGGCTCAGCCGTTCGATCCTGGACAAGCTCGCGACCGTGCGCCGGGGGACCGCACCTGCCCAGGCCGTCGAACTCAGCAAACGGGAACGGCAGATCTTGGAATTGATCTGCGACGATCTGGACGATCCAGCGATCGCCGACGCGCTTTCGATTTCGCGCAACACCGTCCGTAATCATGTGGCCAATATCTACGCGAAGATCGGGGTCAATCGTCGCAGCGGCGCGGTCGTCTGGGGTAGGGAGCGGGGAATGGGTAATCCCCAGAATTCCGGCGTCGGATGAGCGGTACGGTTCGTCTAATCACGCCGGAAAGCTTTCATCAGGGTCCGGCTGTATTCCATGTGCGTCGGCGTTTCGCGGTGGCACCCGGCGGCCGATGGCGCGATGCCGAGCGAGGCCGCAGCGGTGAAGGTCAGTTCGCCGAAATACATGCCGTCCGCTCCGTCATACAAATCGACCCGGACGTAATCGAACGGCACGGCGAGGGCGCGAGCGGCGGCGGTCATCTCGGCAAGACGATCGTCGTCGGGAAGCGTATATCCGACGGGGGTCGTGAGCCCGTCGTTCGGATCCATCGGTTCGAACGACGGTACGCGGAACAACCTGCTCCATGACTGGCCGAAACGAGCGTGATCGACCTGGCAAAGCAGTGGTTCGCCGTGAATGCAATGAAACTTGTAATCGTCCGGTGCCGCGGCACCCTTCGTCGGTATGAGCGCCTCGACGATAACGTTTCGCGGTAGTTGCCAATACTGCATTTCCCGCATGATGCCGGCATAATCGAAGGTGCCGAGTTCGTAGAGCTTGCGGAGGTCGTCCAGTGCAATGCCATCACGCAGGAATACGGTGCCACCGCTGGCATGGGACGGCTTGGCGATTACGCCGGTACCGATGAACGGTTCCAGCCGATCGTACAGGTCTTGTTGGCTGCGAACTTGGTGCGTCGGAAAGACCAGCAGCGTTTCGGGCACCTTCAGAGCGGGACAGAGACGCTGCGCCTGCTGTTTGGCGGTGGTCTTATCCACCAGTGCGCGTTTTAGGGCCGACCAATGCGGATCGATCATACGGCCGAATATCAGGTCGTTGACCGAAGCGGCTGGATCATCTTCAGGCAACGGCCATCGCCCGAACTTCTGCGCGAAAACGGTGCCAGCGATCAGGTGATTGAAGGAGCGCGTCAACGGAACGGCGTCCTTGAAACGACGAACTTCCTCTACCGCGCAGCTATCTGCTTCCCCGGACGCGTTCACTGCTCCCCCGCTGGTTCAGTCGATGTGGGGTGACGGTCACGGCGCAGCCAAACGGCCGCGGCCACGACGCCGATCACCGCCGAACCCGCCTTCCCCCGACCCCGGCGCAATAGCGCCAGTCCGAAAGTGCTGGCGATTGATGCCGTCCAGCCGACCCTGGGCAGTCCGGTCAGCGGCGCGGCTCGCGCGGCCGCCAATCCGGCCGGGTAGCCGCGCGGCGTTGGGGGTGTGCTATCCGAACCGATCTCGGCCGCTGCCTTGGGTTCTGAAGCGACGTGATCCGCGACCCAGGCTCCGCGGGCGCCTATCGGGGCATCGGCGCGCGTCGTGTCTTCCGCCGTCTGGTGTTCCAGTTCGGAGTTCAGTTCGGCACCGAACAGCAGGATGTAGCTCGACAGGTATATCCAGGTCAGCGTCACGACGACCGCGCCAAGCGATCCGTAGGTTGCATTGTAATTGCCGAAATTCGCGACGTAGATGCCGAATCCGATCGTCAGTGCGAGCCAGAGCAACGCGGCGAGGATGGAGCCCGGCGTCAGCCAGGTCCAGCGTGCCCGTTTGCGCGACGGGCCGTAGCGGTACAGCGTCGCCGCAGCGCCGGCGCCGGCGAGCGTGAGGAAAAGGTAGGCGGCAACCTTACCCAGAGCGAGAACAATTTTCGGCGCATCTGGAACGAGCGACTCCAGATGCCCGAGCGCGGCAATCGCTATCAATGCGATGACGAAGACCAAGGCTGCTGCCGCGGTCATGCCTATGGCCAGAAAGTTGACGCGCAGGAAGCCGCGGTCTTCCTCCTCCTCATAGGCGATGTTGAGTGCCGTGATCAGCGCGCCCGCCCCATTGCGTGCGCCGAATAATGCAAGCCCCAGGGCGAGCAGGAGGCCAAGACCCTTCTTGCCGTCGGACGTGTTGACGACCGTCATCAATTGTTCGCCAACAAGGTGCGCGACATCGGCAGGCATTACCGACGTCAATTGGGCCATATCCCGCATGACGGTCGCCGGGTCGGCGGCAAGGCCGTAGAGCAAGACGACGGCGCCGAGCATCGGGACCAGCGCCAGGAAGCCGTAGAAGGCGACGCCGGCGGCGATCAGTCCGATATTGTCGCTGCTGGTTTCCGCCCAGGTGCGCTTGGCTACCGCCCACCAGGCGGCCCTCGGCATCTGCCACGGTGACGTCGCCATATGTCCCTGTTCGTCCACGTCATTGCCCCATTCGATGATCTCCCGGCTACGGGAGAACATCGAACAGATCAGGTAACGGCCTGTTCCGTCAGGCGCTCAACGCGATCGATTCCTGCCAGGTTGCGATGGGTGGAAGCGCCGCCAGCATCGGCTTGGCGAAGATGTAGCCCTGAATGTACCGAACACCGAGGTCGGCGAGGGTGTTCAATTCGGCCTGTGTCTCTATGCCTTCTGCGATGACGAGAATTCCCATCGCCGAGGCCAGCTTGATCACCGCATCGACGATCATACGGCGTGGCATGCTCGCTTCGATGCCGCGGACCAGATCCATGTCCAATTTGATGATGTCGGGCTGGAACCTTGCCAGGAGGTTGAGCCCGGCATGGCCTGCGCCGAAGTCGTCCAGCGCGGTGCCGAAGCCCATCTCCTTATAGCTCTCGACGATGTGAGCGATATGTGCCGGATCGACCATTCGCTCATTCTCGGTGAATTCGAAGATCAGTCGCGAGGTGGGCAAGCCGACGGCCCTTGCGGTCGCAAGCGTCAATTTGATGCACGCGGCTGGCGAATAGACGGCGTTGGGGAGGAAATTGATCGACAGCTTTGCGCCAACTTCGAGTATTCCCGCTGCGGTCGCCAGTTCGATGGCCCGGACGCGGCAGCGCTGATCGAAGGCGTAGCGATTGGCCTCGGTAACCTGGGCCAGTACGGACGCGGCGGACTCGCCTGACGGACCGCGGACCAAGGCTTCGTACGCAAACGGCAGATGCGTGGTCAGATCGACGATCGGCTGGAACGCCATCGAAATCTCGAATTCCAACGCGTCGCCGTTCTTGCAGCCTTCACACTTTGCTGCTGGTGGTTTTAGCATCGTACCCGGTCTCCGAAACACAGACCGTTTAGCTGCCACCATATCGTTAATTTAATACCACGCGGCGCAGCGCCGATCGCGAAATCCGTATAATGTAGAGCAACTTGCAGGTCGCTAACCCGAACAAGTCCGAAGCAGAAGAACGCGTTGCGCGTTGTCGATACGGATGCACGAAATTTTTGAGGCCCATCCGCCGTTTCATGCGAGACGGGAAAAATGGTGCCCGAGGGCGGGTTCGAACCACCGACACCACGATTTTCAATCGTGTGCTCTACCAACTGAGCTACTCGGGCACATCCGATCTCTCGATCGGAAGCGCGCTCTTAGTCGGCGGACTTGCGGCTGTCCAGCCCATCTTGATCATGATCGACAAGACTGTCCGCCTCGTCCGCGCTCGTCGGGCCGGCGGGAATGCGATAGCCTTCGCCCAGCCATTGCAGCAGGTCGCGGTCGCGGCAGCCCTGGCTGCAGAAGGGCTTGTGCGTCGCGGAGGCGGGTTTGCCGCAGATCGGGCAGGCGTCTGTCTTGGCCATGATCATTCCAGCTCGAAGGTCGGGGCCACGCCGGTGCGGCGGGCAAGTTCGTCCACCCATGTGGGGTGTGCCGCGATCGTCGCAAGCATGCGGGGCGATACATGGTGGTGGGCGGGAACGGGGGGCGGCGTGCGTTCGATCTGGCGGAACAGCGCACGTACCCGGGCGGCGGCCGGATCGGCACGCAGGCGTTCGGGCAGCGACGCGTGCAGCCGGGGACGGACGATCTGGAGAAAACCGAAGCCGTTTACCGCGGTGCGTTCGAACGGCAGGGGCAGCACGGCGTCGATCGCCGCCGCGACCGCCAGACGCGGCGCCTTTCCGGTGATGGTCGGGAAATCGATGCCGATCGACCCGCCGATATCGTGGCGAAGGATCGCCTCCGCCACTTCGGTTGCCGCGGCGACGGCGAGCGATTCGAGCCCGCCGGTGCCATCCACGTCGAACAGCGTCATGGCCGGGGTCGGTGTCATGCGCAGCGCGCCGCCGTGGAACGCGATCTCCCCCGTGGTCGCTTCCTCCAGCACTTCGGACCAGCCGGCCTGTTCCAGCGCATCGGATTCATGAGCGCGCAGCATTCGGACCGGGTGGCCGGTCGCGGCGATGCGGGCGTGCAAATCGGGGCCGGGAGTCGGGGCGTCGTCGCTCGGCATGGCGCGGGGACGTTTGGGGCGGCCGGCCTCCGGAATGGCTTCGCGGACGATGCGGACGGTCAGCCGGGCGCCTTGCGTAATGCCGGGGGAAGCGGGGACAGCGTCGCTTCGCTGCCATCGTCCAGCGTGATGCGGCCTTCGCGGCCCTTGGTGGTGATCTCGACCAGGCGGGCACCGGTGACGAGCCCGACGCGGACCTTCGCCGCGTCGGTTTCGATCCGGGCCAGCAGGATGCGGCCATCGTCGACCAAAGCGGCCCGGGCTTCCCCGATGCCCGCCTCGTACAGCCATTCAGGCAAGGGGCAGGCCGGCGCTGGTCAGAAGTGCGCGGGTTTCGAACAGCGGCAATCCGACGACGCCCGAATGACTGCCCGACAACAGGCGGACCCACGCCTCGGCGCGACCCTGAATGGCATAGCCGCCCGCCTTGCCCATGCCCTCGCCGCTGGCGACATAGGCGTCGATGTCCGCGGTCGAGAGCGGTTTGAAGGCGACGATCGTATCTGACAGCCGGGTGCGGGCCTTGCCGGTCGCATCGATCACGCAGACGGCGGACAGGCAGTGATGGCGGCGGCCCGACAGCAAGGCGAGCATGCGGCGTAGGTCCGCCTCGTCCACGGGCTTGCCGAGGATCCGGCGACCGACGGCGATCGTTGTGTCCCCGGCCAGGATGACCTCGCCCGGCGCCCGCTCCACCGCATGGGCCTTGGCGGTGGCGACGCGGAGCACATAAGGGCGGGGCGCCTCGCCGGGCAGCGGGTCTTCATCCATGTCCGGCGCGGCGATGCGGGCGGGGACGATGCCGATTCGCGCGAGCAATTCCAGCCGGCGCGGGCTGGTCGAGGCGAGGACAAGGGATGTTTCCGTCATGCTGAACTCGATTTCAGTCGGGCATGCAAACGGGGCGGACGATCCGGTCCCGTGCGATCCTGCTTATGACGGTCTGGTAAAGCGGCGTCGTTATTTGAAGCGGTACGTGATCCGGCCCTTGGTCAGATCGTAGGGCGTCAATTCGACCAACACTTCGTCGCCCACCAGCACACGGATACGGTTCTTGCGCATCTTGCCGGCGGTGTGGCCGAGAATTTCGTGATCGTTTTCAAGCTTCACGCGGAACATGGCGTTGGGCAAAAGCTCCACCACCTGTCCGCGCATTTCGAGCAGTTCTTCCTTGGCCAAACAAACCTCTAGCAAATATCGGGAAATCTTGAGCGCGGCCCTTAGCGGATCGAGCCGTGAAAGGGAAGTGCGGGAGGGAAGTTCGCGCTAGGGTCACACCAGGGTCACACTGTGCGCGGTGTCGGTGGCACCGAAGTTCACACAAAGTCACACGGTATTGGGGTGTCGGCCGCGCGGGTGCGGAGCGGTTGGAGAGTGTCCGGTGGCGGCGATGTGAAAGAGCGGACGCGTGCAGCGGCGGGGAGGATAGCAAGCGGGATCGGTGTAGGACAGGGCATCGGATCGTTCGCCATGAGAATGGCACGCACGAATGCGCTGCATCATTCGAGAGGGTGGGTGATCTCCCGCATGATTTTGTCCGTTTCAGCGAGGATTTTGACGAGACGCTGATAGTGGCTGATATCGTCCCACGACAGGATGCGACCGCGGCGATCCTTCAGCCATTTCTGCGCTGGTTGATAGCCGCCGATATGGAGGTTCCACGCGACGGCCGGGACCACGTCGAAATACTGTTCCGCGTTGATCGACACGCGCCCCTTGTCGAATTTTGGATAGCCGGATGTCACCGTATCATCACCCTCGCCGCAATATGGATAGGGCGTTTCGCCGATGGCGGCAGGCTCCATGAGATGCAGGCGTCGCAAGGCTTCGCCTTTTTGTGAGAAGATAGCGAAAGTCGCGGGGTCTAGCGGATAAGGGATGCGCGGAAAGTCTATCTTGAGGAATTGTGCGTAGGTCTCTCGATAGGCGGGAGAATGTAGAACAGCGTAGATGTAATCGAAAACTTGGACCTCGCTTGGGCGGGCGCCGCCGGTAGCAGTACGGAAGCCATCGCCTGTTCCGGCATCGGGGGAGGGTTTCAGACCCGCGGCGTTGCAGATCGCGGCATAGATTTCCGCATCGAAATTGAGTGCACGGCCGAGCTCCGCGATGCGTTTCTGCCCCGCCTTCTCCGGACGTGCCGTGACGTAGAGCGGCATGACGGACGTGATGTCGTAGGCGCTGTACGATTTGTGCGTCGCGATCGTGTCGATCACGAAGGCGCCGCTTTGCTCCTTCGTCTGCTTTGGTGTCAGTAAAGCGAGCGTGTCACCGGCGAACAGGCTGTCCGAAACCTTGTCGGCCGGGAAGAAGTGCAATCCCTTCGTCGTGCCGGTGTAGAACGTCCAACGAAGATCCAGTGGCCGATGCACGACCCGACAGATGCGTTTGCCGTCGAGGTTCTCGGTGACATCGGCCTTGGCGTTCTGGAGCGACCAGCTGCGGCTATCGTCGCCAACGGAGTAGCGCCTGCGTAATGTATCGACGTCGGTTGCTACAATGTCGTTCATGCGCGCCCATAAAGCGTCCCTGTCGTGATCGATCGAAAGCGCATCGCGCGCCGTCAGAATGCCGGCGGACGCTGTCTTGAAAAGAGATCCGAGCGAAAAACCCCGTTCGTACGCTGCCAGCTTCGAGGCATTACGTGGCACGAAGGCATGGGCGGGACCAGTCGCTGCCAGCTTCGTGGCGGCCAGATGCGTCAAAGTTCCATCCCATAACGAGATCGTATTTGTCCTCCCGGCTTCCCCACAGGTCGCCGTGGTGGACGGTAGCGAGCGAAGCGCCCTTCTTGCCCGGGCGGCGAACGGCGATGATGATCGACACGCCCTGCTGGATGTCGAAGATGTTCTTGTCGGGCGATCCGTCCGGGCTTTTCTCCTTCTTCTTCGCATTGCCATGCATGTCGAGCACATGGATCGCGTCGAAGCTTTTCAGCAGGTGCCAGCGCATTCCCCGGAACGTCGGATTATCCAGATATCCGTGGTTGGTGATGAAGCCCAACACGCCGCCGCCTTCGCTGCGATCAATCGTCGCCTCCGCCAGCCGGATGAACTTGACGTAATCGTCGAGAAGCCAGCGAGGCTGATGCTCATCCAGACGGAGCTTTCCACCGGGTTCCTTCTTATAGGCTTCCATCAGCCCGGTGATCCACGCACCCGTGTTCGAACTTTCGCCCGAATATGGTGGATTACCGATGATGCACATGATCGGTGTGTTGCGCTTTACTTCGCTAGCGCCGCGCGCTTCGTCGGCCAGGGCGGTGAAGAACAGGTCGCGCACCTCGCGTTCACCGGGTTCCAGCGCGTTGGTCAACCAGACGGACAATCGTGGTGCCCCGGCGCTTGGTTTGTACCCCGTTTCGCGCAATTGCATGTCGAGTTTCATGTGACACATCGCATAGCTTGCCATCAGCAGTTCGAAGCCGTGGATACGCGGAATCAATTCGTTTTCGACATAGCCCGACCATTTGCCCGGTGCGCGTGCCTTTACGCGGTCGGCGATCGTTTGCACCGCCTTGGCCAGGAACGTGCCAGTACCGGTCGCCGGATCGAGGATTTGCACGCGATGAATATCCTTGCGGATCAGGCGCGGCCGGCCCTTTGCGTCATTGGTGCCGGTGTCGTAATCTATCGTGACCTTGCTGGTATCGGCCAAGCCATCGGGCAGACCGAATTCCGTTTTCAGGACATCGTCGACTGCACGGACGATGAAATCGACGACTGGTTCGGGCGTATACCAGACGCCCCGGCTCCTGCGCTTCTTCGGATTGTATTCACGCAGGAAGTCTTCGTAGAAATGCACGAACGGATCGTTGCGGGCGGTGAACTTGCCGAAATCGCGGAACAGCATCCGGGGGTCCGATGCGCGCAGAATATCGGCAAGATCGTCGATGATCCACGCGATGCGGTCGTCCAGTTCGGGGCCGGCAATGTAGCCGAACAGGCTGCGCAGAAACGGGTTGGAGCGCGGCAGATGCTGCAGCGCTTCGCCCCGGCTGAACGTTTCCAGGCTGTCGTCGTGCAGGCGTGCGGCGAACATGCCGTAGGTAATCGTCTCGGCATACAGATCGGCAAATTCATCCGTATCCATATGCGGCAAGAGATCGGCCTTGAACGCGCGATATTGGCCGCCGAGCGCGCTGCGGAGCGCCTTGTCGTCCCGTAGAAGCTGAGCGAGGACATCCTTGATGATCGCGGCCTTGCCCGCCATCATCTCGGCGAGCTTGGCCGCCGACCGGATGCTTATCGGCGTCGCCTGTGCGAACGACCGCAGGTTGCGCGACAATTCGTCGAAGCGATGCGGCTTTGCCGGGAGCGAGGGCAGCAGATCCGCGATCGAGACGAAATTGATCCTGTCGCCTTCGCGCAGGAATTCGAAGTCGATCCCGTTGGTGTAGATCAGGTTGGGCAGGCCCTTGCGGTACCGATCCTTCTGTTCCTTGCCGTAATCGTTGGCGCCGAAGCGCGTGATGTCGCGACCGATGTCCTTGGCTTCGGCCCAACCGATGCTCAGGCCCTTACGATTGAAGACGAAATCCGGCGCACCGACCGCAACGCGACGCGGTTCGTTGATCACCTCCAACTCCGGGTCGATCGAGCGGAACAAGCTTTCCAGCGCGGGGCGATAGCTATGTTCGGTGGCTTGGCCGCTGGCGTATTTGGCACGAACTTCATCCAAATAGGACTGAATGTTCATGCGAGTTCGACACCGCGACGGGTGTCGAACCGGGAACAGAGAGAGAAGGTCATGCTTGGCGCCCGAGTCGTTGAAGGACTCAAGCGTTGGGAGAATGACGCTTATCTCAAAGGCGGGGCTGGACCGTTATGGAGGTAATCGGCACTGCGGAAGTGCGTGATTTTCTCGGTGGTCACGGAAGAAGGGACCGACTTTCGCCGATCCCCCCATCCGATCCCCGACCCGATCAATGCGCCGCGAGTGCTGCCAGCAGCAGGAGGGCGACGATGTTGGTGATCTTGATCATCGGGTTGACCGCCGGTCCGGCGGTGTCCTTGTAGGGATCGCCGACCGTGTCGCCGGTGACGGCAGCCTTGTGCGCTTCGGATCCCTTGCCGCCGTGATTGCCGTCCTCGATATACTTCTTGGCATTGTCCCAGGCGCCGCCACCGCTGGTCATCGAGATGGCGACGAACAGGCCGGAGACGATCACGCCGAGCAGCAGCGCGCCGAGTGCGGCGAAGCCGGAGGCCTGGCCCGCCACTGCGGTGATGATGAAGTAGACTGCGATCGGGGCGAGCACGGGCAGCAGGCTGGGGACGATCATCTCCTTGATCGCAGCCTTGGTGACGAGATCGACGGTGCGGGCGTAGTTCGGGCGGCTGGTGCCGGCCATGATGCCCGGATCGTCGCGGAACTGCGCGCGGACATCCTCCACGACCGAACCGGCGGCGCGGCCGACTGCGGTCATGCCAAATGCGCCGAAGCTGAACGGCAGCAACGCGCCGAGCAGCAGGCCGACGATGACGTACGGGTTGGACAGGCTGAAATCGACCGCCAGGTTGGGGAAGAATTCGGTCAGGTCCGTCGTGTACGCGCCGAACAGCACCAGGGCGGCGAGCGCGGCGGAACCGATCGCATAGCCCTTCGTCACGGCCTTGGTCGTGTTGCCGACTGCGTCCAGAGCATCGGTGCGGTGGCGGACGTCGTCCGGCAGGCCGGCCATCTCCGCGATGCCGCCGGCGTTGTCGGTGACCGGGCCGTAAGCGTCGAGCGCGACGACCATGCCAGCGAGCGCCAGCATCGCGGTCGCCCCGAATGCGATGCCGATCACCCCGGCGAGCTGATAGGTGGCGATGACCGCGACCGAGATGACGATCGTCGGCAGCGCCGGGCTTTCGAGGCTGACGGCGAGGCCCTGGATCACGTTGGTGCCGTGGCCGGTTTCCGACGCCTTGGCGATGCTGCGTACGGGGCGGTAGTTGGTGCCGGTATAATATTCGGTGATCCAGACGAGCGCGCCGGTGAGTGCCAGGCCGATCATCATGCACCAGAACAGCGCCATGCCGGTGAATGACGCACCGGTGCCGGCGACGGCTTCGGGGGTGAGGCCGGGGGTTGCGGCATCGAGAAACGCCGCGCCGCCGATCACGGTGTGCATGTCGCCCAGCACGTATTGCGTGGCGAAGTAGATTGCCGGGATCGACAGGATGACGGTGGTCCAGAAGCCCTTGTACAGCGCGCCCATGATCGACTGGCCAGAGCCCAAACGGACCATGTACGTGCCGATGATCGAGGTGATGATGCACACGCCGCCGACGAGCATCGGCAGCGTCATCAGCTTGAGCAGGTCCGCGGCATCGGCCTTCACGAGCAATGCGATCGAGACCATCGTCACGCCCAGCGTGACGACATAGGTTTCGAACAGATCGGCAGCCATGCCGGCGCAGTCGCCGACGTTATCGCCGACATTGTCCGCGATCGTGGCGGGGTTGCGGGGATCGTCCTCCGGAATGCCGGCCTCGACCTTGCCGACCAGATCGGCGCCGACGTCCGCCGCCTTGGTGAAGATACCGCCGCCGAGACGCGCGAAGATGGAGATGAGCGAGGCGCCGAACGCGAGCGCGACGAGCGAGTCGATGACGATGCGGTCGTTAGGCGCATGACCGGCGGGACCGGTGAGGTACCAGAAGAAGCCCGCGATCGAGAGCAGCCCGAGGCCCGCCACCAGCATGCCGGTGATCGCGCCCGAACGGAACGCCATCGTCAGACCGCCTTGCAGCGAGGTGCGCGCCGCCTCCGCGGTGCGGACGTTCGCCTTGACCGAGACGTTCATGCCGATGAAGCCGGTGATGCCCGACAGGATCGCGCCGATCAGGAAGCCGGTCGCCGAGACGAGCCCGAGGAAGTAGGCGACGATCAGGGCGACGACCACGCCGACGATCGCGATGGTGCGATATTGCCGCCCGAGATAGGCGCGCGCGCCCTCCTGAATGGCGGCGGCGATGTCCTGCATTCGCTCGTTGCCCGGACTGGCGGACATGACCTGGCGGCTGGTGATAATGCCATAGACGACGGCGATCAGGCCGCAGACAATGGCCGCATAGACTATCGGCATGCTCTCTCCCTCAACTGTTGACGAGGGAGCCGGTGCTTTGCGCCGTACTCCCAGCGTGGGGGGAGCGTATATAGCCGGTGTCGGGAGCGCAACCCGGTCAGGTCGCGTGCTGAAATCCGAGCGATTTCGGGAGGATGACCGGTTTTCCCGCATCGGTCAGGGTCAATCCTTCGCCTTGGGCGAACGTACCGACGCGGGTTGCGGCGACGGGCGGCGTCCAGTCGGAGGGGGCGGCGAAGAGCAGTTCGTAATCGTCGCCGGCGGTTGCGGCGGCGATCTGGTCTCCGTCGAACGCTCGATACTCCGGGGAAAGCGGGACGGTGGCGAGGTCGATCGTCACGGCGAGGCGGCTCGCGGCGGCCATGCGGCTCGCGTCGATCAGCAGGCCGTCGGATACGTCCATCATCGCGTGGACGTGCGGCGCCAGTGCCGCGCCTTCGGTGAGGCGGGGGCGGGGGCGGCGATAGGCGTTGAGCAGTTCGGCCGGGCCGGGCTGCCCCTGTGCAATGCGAAGGCCGGCGCCGGCATCGCCGATCGTGCCGGTGACCCACAGGACGTCGCCTGCGAGGGCGCCGGTGCGCAAAGGCACGCGGGGGGATTGGCCGATCGCGGTCAGCGTCAGGACGCGGGGGGCGTGTGGCTGGAGCGATACGGTGTCCCCGCCGAGGATCGGGGTGGCGAAGTCACGGAGCGCTTCGGCGATGCCGCGGAGGAAGGCGTCGTCCCATTCCGTGTCCCCGGCGCCGCGGCGGAGCGGGTAGTTGAGCAGCACCCCGACAGGCGTCGCGCCTTTCGCCGCGAGATCGGACAGGTTGGTTGCGAGCAATTTCCACGCGACGGTATCGGCCGGGTCGGTGGGGAGGTAATGCACGCCCTCGACCAACGTATCGGTGGTGATCGTGTAGGGGCCGAGCGTTGCGCTGTCGTCGTTCAGGCCGTGCGCGCCGGGGTGTAGCGGGAGGCGGCGCAGGCGGGCGAGGAAGTCGGATTCGGTCACGAGCGGACGATAGGGGAGTGTCGGGGGGAAGTCTGCCTTGCTGTCTTTGTGCCCGCTGGTTTGTTCGGTTTGGCTGCTTTGTTGCAAGCGCCCCCCCACCGTTCGTTTCGAGCGTAGTCGAGAAACCCTATCGGCGGGCTGTGCGGCCTGTTTCTCGACTTCGCTCGAAACGAACGGTGGGGGGGCGGGTTACTGCTGAATAGGTGGCGGTTTTACGGGATCAGGCGATCCGATCTCAACCGCGCGAACAGGTCGAAGAACGCGTCATCCGTGGGCTGGTAGGCGGTGAAGCCCATGCGGCGGCTTTTGCTCATGTCGGTGACGACCTCGATCGGGCGGCCGAGATCGGCGTCGGTGTGCCATGGGGAGGCCAGGCGGGAGAGGTCAGGTTCGACCAGCCCCTCGCGCTCGGCGATGCGGCGCCAGACGGGGGCGTCGTCGGCCATCTGTACCTCCAGCGGCCGCACGGTGCCGTCGAACGGCGCTGGTTCCAGCCCGAACCAGTCGGCGATGCGGCCCCACATCCAGCTCCAGCGAAAGACGTCACCATTGACGACGTTGAATGCCTCATCGCGCGCGGCGGGGGTGGTCGCGGCCCAGAGCAGGTGTTTCGCCAGCTGACGGGCGTCGGTCATGTCGGTCAGGCCGGACCATTGCGCGTCGGACCCGGGAAAGCGGAACGGGCGGCCGGTCTCGCGGCAC
Source organism: Sphingomonas aliaeris (assembly GCF_016743815.1). Classification (NCBI taxonomy): domain Bacteria; kingdom Pseudomonadati; phylum Pseudomonadota; class Alphaproteobacteria; order Sphingomonadales; family Sphingomonadaceae; genus Sphingomonas; species Sphingomonas aliaeris. Next base: position 723,977 of record NZ_CP061035.1, read on the forward strand.
AAGGTGGCGTAGACGGCGAGCGTGGTGCCCATGTTCATCGCATTGCCGACGGCCTTGCCGATCACCGTGTGCGGGCGATGCACGCTCCAGCCGAAGCCGTCGCGTTCCGCCGCAGCGAAGACCTCATCCTCCTGTGCGTAATAGAAATTCTCGATGTCGAGCCGGTCCTGTTCCTCGCGGAACGGCGTCTGGGGCAGGGCGCCTTTTCCGTACGCCTCGAACGGGCCGAGATAATGCTTCAGGCCGGTGACCAAAGCGACGTGACGCGGGGCGTCGTCGCCGCGCAGGCCGTCCAGCAGATTGCGGACCATCGCCGAATTGACGCGAATGTTCTCGGCCTCGCTGTCCTGTCGCAGCCAGGTGGTGATGAAGACCGCGTCGGGCGCTAGGCAGGACAGCGCTTCGGCGGTTGCCGCGGCATCCTGCAGATCGGCGACGACCGGGTGGACGCCGTCCTGTTCGAGCGGCTTTCGCGCGAGACCGTGAACGGTCCAGCCCTGTTCGTGCAGCAATGCCGCCGTCGCGCTGCCCACTATTCCGCTGCCGCCGACCACCAATGCCTTGCCTGTCATATCGTCTGTCCTTCGCCTGCGGGCCGAAGCCCGGGGAGCGGAGGTAACGATCGGCGGCGGGATCGTTCCCCGTGCGTGGCGAAATAGCTATGGTCGTAGCGGGGCTTGTCGAAGCGCCGGTCCTGCATTCCCGCCCTTCGACAAGCTTGTCTGTCTGGAATGGTGTAATCGGCAAGGTGCCTGAGCCGGGTGGCCACCCGGCTCAGGCGGCGGATGTGAGGCCGTTCGACAAGCCGGTCGACAAAGACCGTTCCTGAGCAGGGCCACATCCGTCTTCCCAAACCCCGGACAGTTGCCTGGGGCCGTGCTTACGGACCCCGCATGACAAGCTTGGGAGACCGGATCATGTCACACTCCGACCTCTTTGTCGGCATCGATGTTGCCAAGGACGAACTCGTTATCCACGCTCATCCGGCAGGAATGCTCTGGCGGGTACCCAATACCAAGACCGGCATTGCCGCACTCGGCCGCAAGCTTGTCCGGCTTGCCGGTACGGCGTGCCTGCGGATCGGCTTCGAGGCATCGGGCGGTTACGAGCGCAAGCTCGCCATCCTGCTCGATCGGATGGACGTTACAGCCTATCTCCTCGATCCGGCACGCGTGCGCAGTTTCGCCCGTGCCGAGCGACAACTCGCGAAAACCGACCCACTCGATGCGGCCGTCATCGCGCGGTGTCTGGCAGCACTGCATCCCGAACTGACGCCCTATGTCCATGATCCCGAGGCCGTGAGGCTGGCCGAGCATGTCCGCATGCGCGATCTTGCCGTCGCCCAGGCGGTCCAGTTCGGCAATCAGTTGGAGAGCATCGCCGATCCCGCCATGCGCCGCCTCGTCGTCGCGCAGGTCGCACGGCTCAAGGCCCTGGTTCTGCGCATCGAAAAAGCCATTGCCAGCGTCATCGCCGCCTCGCCCGATCTGGCCGCTCGCGAAGCCCTGCTCCGCACAGCACCCGGCGTCGGGCCGGTCGTTGCCGCATGCCTGCTGGCACGCATGCCAGAACTCGGACGCCTCTCCAGTCGACAGGTCGCAGCGCTTGCTGGCCTCGCCCCCTTCGATCGCCAAAGCGGCAAGACCAGCCGGCCGGGGCGATGCTCGGGCGGCAGGCCCAGCATCAGACGTTGTCTCTATCTGGCCGCGCTCAGCATCGCGCGCTCGGGCAAGGGGCAACTCGCCGCTACCACCAACCGCCTGCGAGAGGCCGGCAAACCCTTCAAGCTTGCCATCGTCGCCACAATGCGAAAACTGCTCGTAACCCTCAACGCGATGGTCAAAAACAATACCGAATATCGCACCGCGTGAACACAGTTGCTCAGGACGAACGGGGGGTGTGGGACGACGTTGTCGCTCTTCGATAGATCGGCGGAAGCGCGGGATCTGGAGGTTCCTTTACCCCGCCCGTTCGTGCTGAGCCTGTCGAAGCACCTATCCCGTATTCCCTGCCCCCTCGACCAACTAAGAACGAACGGGGGTCGACGTATCGCCTCGGATCAGGTGTCGCGCTTGGCTCCGTCGAGCGTGCGGTCGCGTGCCGCCTGGGTTCGGGCGGTTGCGTCCCGCTCAGCCTTGGTGCGGCCGAACACCGCCCGGTTCGCGGCGGCGTCCGCCTCCTTCGTCGTGCGGGCCTTTGCCTTGCGGGCGAGGCGCAGGTTAACGATGTCCGTCACGATCAGGCGCGAACGTCCTTGGCGATCGCGTCGAGCAGGCCGTTGACGAACCCGGCCTCGCGCTTGTCGAAAAAGGCGTGGGCGACGTCGACATATTCGGTGATGACGGTGCCGACGGGGACGTCGGGGCGCGCCATCAGTTCGTAGCTGCCGGCGCGCAGGATGGCGCGCATCGACTTGTCGAGCCGGGCGAGATTCCAGCCCTTGGCGAGCTTCGCGGCGATCGCGGTGTCGATCTCGTCCAGGCGGGCGGCGGTGCCCTTCACCACGTCGTCGAAGAAATCGACTTCGGCTTCCGCATATTCCGCATCCTCGATCGTCGCGCCGAGCCGGTGCTGGTGGAATTCGTGCAGCAGGGCGGTGATGGAGGTGCCCTCCATATCATGCTGGTATAGCGCCTGTACGGCGGCGAGACGCGATGCTGCGCGGGCCTGGCTGCGGCCCTTCGTGCGGGAATTGGGAGTGCTCATGTGCGGTGCCTATAGTGCCGCTCGTCAAAAAACCCCACCGTTCGTTTCGAGCGTAGTCGAGAAACCTGTGACGACCGTTGGGCCTGTTTCTCGACTACGCTCGAAACGAACGGTGGGGGGCGTAAAGCGCAAGTCGAGCCGTATGGTGCGTTACAGACGCAGCGCGACCAGACTTCGCGTGCGCGGGCAGGCCTTCCGCCTCGGCCAGCGCGACGGCGGCGGGGCCGATTGCCGCGAGGGCGGCTTCGTCCAGTTGCAGGAAGCTGGTACGCTTCATGAAATCCAGCACGGACAGGCCGCTGGCGAAACGTGCGCGGCGGCCGGTGGGGAGGACGTGATTGGGACCGGCGACGTAATCGCCGATCGCCTCGGGGGTAAGTCGGCCCATGAAAACCGAACCGGCGTGGCGGACCTTGTCGAACAGGGCCTGTGGATCGTCGCATGCGAGCTGCAGATGTTCGGGGGCGAGGCGATCGACCAACGGGATCGCCTCATCGAGGCTTGCGGTGACGATGATGGCGCCGTTCGCGTCCCAGCTGGTGCGTGCGGTGTTGGCAGTGGCGAGTTGGCCGATCTGCATATCGACCGCATCCGCGACCGTGCGGGCGAAGGCGGCATCGTCGGTGAACAGGATCGACTGGCTGGTGGGGTCGTGCTCCGCTTGGCTGAGCAGGTCGGCGGCGATCCATTGCGGGTCGTTGCGATCGTCCGCGACGACGACGATTTCGGACGGGCCGGCGACCATGTCGATCCCGACCACGCCGTACAACTGGCGCTTGGCCTCCGCGACCCAGGCGTTGCCGGGGCCGGTGATGACATCGACGGGGGCTATCCGCTGTGTACCGTAGGCTAGCGCGGCGATCGCCTGTGCGCCGCCGATCCGCCAGATCTCGTCCACGCCGGCGATGTGCGCGGCGGCGAGGACGAGCGGGTTGATCTCGCCGTCCGGGGTCGGGGTGACCATTGCGATGCGGGATACGCCGGCGACGCGCGCGGGGATCGCGTTCATCAGGACCGATGACGGATAGGCCGCGCGTCCGCCGGGAATGTAGATGCCGGCCGCCTCGATCGCGTTCCAGCGTGCGCCCAGGCGGACGCCGGCATCGTCGGTCGTGTCGCTGTCCTGCGGGCGCTGCTTCTCGTGATAGGTGGTGATGCGGGCGGCGGCGAGGTCGAGCGCATCGCGCAGGGCGGGGTCGAGACCCTGATAGGCGGCGAGCCATTCGCTCTTTTCGATCCGCCAGCCGGTTTCGTTCGGATCGTGGCGGTCGAATTTCTTCGTGAAGGCGGCCAGCGCTGCATCGCCTTCGTCGCGGACGCTGGACACGATGATCCGCACGTCGCGCGCGACGTCCGCATCCGCTTCGCGGCGGGCGTTGACGAGCGCGGTGAAGTCGCGGTCGAAGGCGGGGTCGGATGTGGAGAGGGTGATCACGACGATATGTCCGTTCGTTTCGAGCGTAGTCGAGAAAGGGTTGCGGATCGCTGGGCGTCGGTTTCTCGACTTCGCTCGAAACGAACGGGGGATAGGAAGGATTTCACGCCGCCACGTCCTGCGCCACGGCTTTCCGGAACGCCTCGACCAGCGGCACGACTTCGGCGCGGGTCTTGAAGGCGGCGCGGTTGACGATGAGGCGGCTGGTGACTTCGCAAATCACGTCCACCTCGACCAGGCCGTTCTCCTTCAGCGTGCGGCCTGACGAAACGAGATCGACGATGCGCGGTGCGAGGCCGAGCAGCGGCGCGAGTTCCATCGCACCGTTCAGCTTGACGCATTCCGCCTGCACGCCGCGCGCGGTGAAGTGGGCGGCGGTGACGTGCGGGTATTTGGTCGCGATGCGCACATGGCTCCAGCCACGCGGATCGCCCTGCTCGGCGAGCGATGCCGGTTCGGCGACCGACAGGCGGCAATGGCCGATGCCCAGATCGACCGGTGCGTAGAGTTCCGAATAATCGAATTCCGCCAGCACGTCCGACCCGACGATGCCGAGCTGTGCCGCGCCGTGCGCGACGAAGGTGGCGACGTCGAACGCGCGGACGCGGATCAGGTCGATACCGGGGTTCGACGTGGTGAAGCGGAGCGCGCGGGAATCCTCGTCGCTGAACGCCGCTTCGGGCACGATTCCGGCGCGCGCGAGCAGCGGAACGGCCTCGGCGAGGATGCGGCCCTTGGGCACCGCGATGATGATGGGGTCTGGCATGCTGGCGGGGCTTTACTTGCGCTGGGGGGTGGGCGCAACTTGCGGTGCGGTTGGAAGCGCAAGGGAGCGATCGGATGGCGAGCGAGGAGAACAACCGGGACGCGTTTCTGATCCAGCGTTTCTATTGCGAGAAGATGGATGCGCCGATCTACGCCCGGATCTGCGTCGCGCTGGCGGAAGGTTTGACCCGCGACAGCCGGGTCGGCGCGCGGGTCCTGGACTGGCCGGGCGAGCCGACGCGCGATGCCGTGCCGTTGCGCCTGATAGGCGGGCTGCACGCGCTGGTGCTGGCGGGCGCGGACGAGGAACTGGCGGCGGTCTTTTCGGGTGCGGTCGCGGGGCCGGACGCGGTGAAGGCGACGTTGCAGCGGGTTCTGTCGCGGCATGACGAAGCGTTGCTGCCGTGGCTGGATGGACCGCCGCAGACCAACGAGCCGGGGCGATCGGCCGGGTTGATGGTCGGCCTGATCGAGATTGCGCGGCGGCATGGGCCGAAGCTGGAGATATTGGAGATCGGGTCGAGCGCGGGGCTGAACCTGCTGATCGACCGGTACCGGATCGATCTTGGCGGGACGGTGGTCGGGCCGCCCGATGCGCCGGTGACGATCCGGCCAGCGTGGAGCGGTCCGGCGCCGGTGCCCGTGCCGGTCGAGATCGTATCGACGCGCGGGTGCGACGTGCATCCGATGGACGCGACCGATCCGGCGGTCGAACGGCGGCTATCCGCCTATGTGTGGGCCGAGACGCCGGAGCGCGCGGTGCGGCTGCGGGCTGCGATCGGGATGATGCGGGACAAGGGCGTCCGGCTGAACGAGGGCGATGCGGCGGACTGGGTGGAGGCACGGCTGGCGGAGCCGCAGGCGGCGGGGGTGACGCGCGTGCTGATGCATTCAGTGGTGTGGCAGTATCTGCCCGAACCGGTGGCGGCGCGAGTCACGGCGGCGATGCATGCGGCGGGCGCGCGGGCGAGCGCGGAGCGGCCACTCGGCTGGGTGACGATGGAACCTGACCGCGCGCGCGGACACCAGATGATCCGGGCAAGAAGCTGGCCGGACCTGCCGGACTGGACGGATCTGGCGACGGCACATGCGCATGCGGCGTGGGTCGATGCGGGTGGGCCGTCGGTCGGGGGTGCGGTGGCGAATCTGCCGGAGGGAGCCCGGGTGGAGATTGCTTGAGCTATCGGGCTGCCGGCTTTTCTCCTCCTGCGTCCCTTTTCACAAATCCGGCAGGACCTGACGTGCGATGCCCCAGCCGGATAGGGAGGGGTCGGAGGCGCGTTCGAGCAAAGCCTGTTCGTCGCCGACGTGCCATTTGGCGGGGGTGTCGATGTCCGCGAGTTCGGTCCAGGTGACGGGGACCGCGACCGGTGCGCCGGAGCGGGCGCGGACGGTGTAGGGCATGACGGCGGTGGCGCCGCGTTGATTGCGGAGCCAGTCGATGAAGATCTTTCCCTTGCGCTTGGCCTTCGACATCGTGGCGGTGAAGCGGTGCGGTTCGGCCTGGGCGAGGGCTTGTGCGAAGCGGTCGGCGAAATCCTTGACCGCGGGCCATTCCGCCTCGGGCGTCAGCGGCACGACGACGTGGACGCCTTTCCCGCCCGACAGCAAAGCAAAGCTGACAAGTCCGATTTCGGCGAGATGCGACTTCAGGTCGGCGGCGGCGGTCTTGACCTCGGCGAATCCGAGGCCCTCGTCCGGGTCTAGATCGAAGACCAGACGGTCGGGTTTCTCGACATCGCCGTTCGACGCGCCCCAGCCGTGGAATTCGATCGTCCCCATCTGCACGCAGGCGACCAGGCCGTCCGCGGAATCGACGTAGAGATAGGGCTCGAGCGCGCCGTCCTTCTCCTTGATGTCGACATGATGGACCTGCCCGCCGAACGACCCGGCATCGTGTTTCTGGAAGAAGCAGTGCTTCCCGCGCCCCTGTGGGCAGCGGACGAGCGAGATCGGGCGATTGGCGGCAAACGGCAGGATGAGCGGTGCCATCGTTTCGTAGAAGGCGGCGAGATCGCCCTTCGTCATCGTGCTGTCGTCGAACAGCCGGCGTTCGGGATGAGTGATCGTGATGCTCGATTTCGGCGCGGCGGGCGCGGCGGCCGGTTTTTCCGCGACCACGTCCTTCGCCGCCTTGTCCTCGCGCAGGCCGAGAAAGCTGGAATGGCGCAGCACACCGTCGGGCGTGACCTCGGCAAAGGCGATTTCCGCGACCAGTTTCGGAGTCACCCAGTGCGCGCCGCGAACCGCCGCCTTGGGGGCGTCGACCGTCGGCGACTTGCGTGACAGGCGTTCCAGTTTCGCGCCGATGTCGAGCATCAGATCCTGCGAGAAACCGGTACCGACCTTTCCGGCGTAGCGGATCGTATCGCCGTCGTTGACGCCGAGCAGGAGCGAGCGGAAGCCGCGCGACTTTTCGCTGGGGAGCCAGCCGACGATCAGGAATTCCTGCCGGTGCAGGCATTTGATCTTCAGCCAGCCCTGCGTGCGCTTGCCGGCATAGGGGGCCTCGGCGCGTTTCGAGACGATCCCCTCATACCCTTCGCGGCACATCGTCTCGAACAGCTTTTCACCCGCGCCGACGATATGTTCGGCGAATTGCAGGCGGTCGTCCGCACCGTCGATCAGCGCGCGCAGCCGGTCCTTGCGCTGGACGTTTGGGAGTTGCTCCAGCCGTTCCCCGTCGAGTTCGAGCAGGTCGAAGGCGAACAGGGTCATCGCCTTGTTGTTCGATATTGCATCCTTCAGCGTCGAAAAATCGGGCTTGCCGTTCTTGAAGGCGACGATCTCTCCGTCGATCAGCGCGGAGGCGACGGGCAGTTTTGCGGCGGCTTCGGCGATGCCGGGAAATTTGTCGGTCCAGTCGAGCCCGGAGCGGGTGAACACCTTCGCCTGGCCGTTTGCGATCGCGATCTCGGCGCGATAGCCGTCATATTTCACCTCGTGGATCCAGCCCGATCCGGTGGGGACGCTGTCCACCAGCGTACACAATTGCGGCGCGCGAAATTCGGGCATAACCGATTTTGTCCCGGATCGGCGGGCGGCCTTGGGCTTAGTGGCTTCGGGCTTTGTGGTCTCAGGCTTTTCGGGAGCCTTCTTCGGTGCTGCTGCTTTTGGAGCGGACCGCAGCTTTTTCCATGACGCCAGTTCCTTGGCGGGCTTGTCACTGGCGATTTCCTGCATCGTCCGGCCGGTTTTCACGCTGGTGAGCGCACCCTCGACCAGATCGTCCGATCCGCCGACATATTCGTCCGCGACCTTGCGAAGCAGCCAGTTGACGTTGCGTTCCTTGCCGCGCGGTTTCAGGCGGATGAGCAGCCATTCGCCCTTCATCCGTTGCCCGTCGACGACGAAGTGCAGATGGCCTTTTTCGAGATCCTTCGCGGATTTGCCCGGGACCGGGGCCCATGTGCCGTCGTCCCACAGCATCACCGTGCCGCCGCCATATTCGCCGGCCGGGATCGTGCCCTCGAAATCGGAATAGCTGAGCGGGTGATCCTCGGTCTGCACCGACAGGCGCTTGTCGTCGGGGTTGAGGCTGGGGCCGCGCGTGACGGCCCAGCTTTTCATCACGCCGTCCACCTCCAGCCGCAGGTCCCAATGGAGCCGGGTGGCATCATGCTTCTGGACCATGAAGCGGTTGCCCTGGCCGGGTTCGAGCGCGCCGCGTGGTTCGGCGGTCTTTGCGAAATCGCGTTTGGCGTTGTATTTTTCTAGGGGGTCTGGGGTCATTGGCTGGTGTCGGGGATTGCTCCCCTCCCTGTAAGGGACGGGTTGGGGGTGGGTGGCGTCCGGGCGATATGGTCGGGCTGAGCTGTAGGTTGGTGTGTCGCCAAGCCTCGACCCACCCCGGCCCCTCCCTTTCAGGGAGGGGAGAAGAGGGGGGCTCAGGCACGTTTCTTGGCCGTGGGCTTCTTCGCTGGCGCCTTTGCCGCCGTTGTGCCGCCGGGCTTCTCGATCGACTTCTTCAAGGCGGCCATCAGGTCCACCACGTTCGACCCGGACTTTCCGCCGCCTTCGTCCTTGTCGTCGATGATCTTGCGGTTGGATTTCGACTTCTGCTTACGCGCGATCAGGTCGCGCAGGGCGTCGACATAGCGGTCGTGGAACTTGCCGGGATCGAAGTCGGCGGTCTTCTTGTCGATCAACGTCGTGGCGAGTTCGAGCAGGTCGGCGTCGGGCTTGTCGTCGGGAATGTCGCGGAAATAGCCCTGCGCCTTGTTCACCTCGTCGGCATAGCGCAACGTTTCCAGCACCATGCCGCGTCCGCAGGGTTTCAGGCTGACGACATATTCCCGGCCCCGCATCGCGAGTTGGCCGAGGCCGACCTTCTTCGCCTGACGCAATGCCTCGCGCAGGACGATGAACGCCTCCTCCGCGAGATCGTCGGCGGGGACGACGAAATAGGGGCGCTCGTAATAGAGGACGTCGATCTCGCTCGCATCGACGAACTGGGTGAGTTCCAGCGTCTTCTTGGACTCGAGTTTGACCGCGTCGATCTCGTCCTGGTCGAGCAGGACGTAATCGCCCTTGTCGACCTCATAGCCCTTGACGATCTCGTCCGTGTCGATCGCGCCGAGGCCGGGGACGACCTTCTCGTATTTCACGCGCTTGCCGGAGGGTTCGTGGATCTGGTGGAACGCGATCTGCGCGCCGGATTTGGTTGCGGCGTATATCTCTACGGGGATCGAGACGAGCGCGAGCCTGATCTGCCCCTGCCAATAGGCGCGTGCCGCCATGTCGTTGATCTCCTTATCGTTCCGGACCCGATTCAACACAGGCCGCGTGGCATCGTTCCGCCCGGTCGGCGATTGTCGGGGCCAAGCACCTGTAATCGTGGGGCGGGAGCGGCTAAGGGGGCCAAGATGCTACGCCTGACCGAACTGACCCTGCCGCTCCATCATCCGGACGAGGCCCTGCCGGCCGCGATCTGCAAGCGGCTGCGCATCACTCCGCGCGAACTGGTCCGCCACGTCGTCGCGCGGCGGGCGCACGATGCGCGCGACAAGAGCGATATCCAGCTGGTCTATTCGGTCGACGTCAACGTGAAGAACGAGGCGGCGGTGCTGGCGCGGTTCCGCAAGGACCGGAATGTCGGGCCGACACCGAACACCAGCTATCGCCCCGTGGCGACGGCGCCGGCGACGGGGTTCAAGCGGCCGGTGGTGGTGGGGGCGGGACCGTGCGGGCTGTTCGCCGGGCTGATCCTGGCGCAGATGAGATACCGGCCGATCATCCTGGATCGCGGCAAGGTGGTGCGCGAACGGACGAAGGATACGTGGGGGCTGTGGCGGCGCGGTGTGCTGGACCCGGAATCGAACGTGCAGTTCGGCGAGGGCGGGGCGGGGACCTTCTCCGACGGCAAGCTGTACAGCCGGATCAAGGATGCGCGGCATCTGGACCGCAAGGTGCTGACCGAATTCGTCAAGGCGGGCGCGCCACCCGAAATCCTGACCGAGGCGCATCCGCATATCGGTACGTTCCGGCTCGTCACGATGGTGGAGAGCATGCGCGCGTCGATCGAGGCGCTGGGCGGGGAATATCGCTGGCAGCACCGCGTGGACGGGCTGGACATCGGGGCGGATGCGGCGGGCGAGCGGCAGGTGCGCGGGGTGCATCTGCACGGCGGCGGCTATATCGAGACGGACAATGTCGTGCTGGCGGTGGGGCACAGCGCGCGCGACACGTTCGCGATGCTGCATGCGGCGGGCGTGTTCGTGGAGGCCAAGCCGTTCTCGATCGGGGTGCGGATCGAACATCCGCAATCGTGGATCGACCGGTCGCGCTTCGGTAGCAATGCCGGGCATCCGGTGCTGGGCGCGGCGGAATATCACATCTCGCACCACTGTTCGAACGGGCGGACCGTCTACAGTTTCTGCATGTGCCCCGGCGGCACGGTGGTGGCGGCGACGTCGGAGGAAGGGCGGGTCGCGACCAACGGGATGAGCCAGTATTCGCGCAACGAACGCAATGCGAATTCGGGCTTCGTCGTCGCGATCGATCCCGCGCGCGACTATCCGGGCGATCCGCTGGCCGGGATCGCGCTGCAACGGCATTGGGAAGAGCGCGCATTCGTCGCCGGCGGATCGAGCTACAAGGCGCCGGCGCAGCGGCTGGGCGATTTCCTGGCGGGCAAGGCGTCGGTGTCGCTGGGCAGCGTCGTGCCGTCCTATAAGCCCGGCGTGACGCCGACCGATCTGGCAGAGTGCCTGCCCGATTTCGCCGTGACCGCGATGCGCGAGGCGATCCCGGTGTTCGGGCGGCAGATCCCCGGTTACGATCATCCCGACGTGGTGATGACGGGGGTGGAGACGCGGACGTCGTCGCCGGTGCGCTTCACGCGCGGCGATGACCTGCACAGCCTGAACACGCGCGGGCTGTTCCCGGCGGGCGAGGGGGGCGGGCTATGCCGGCGGCATCCTGTCGGCGGCGGTGGACGGCATCAAGGTTGCCGAGGCGGTCGCGGCGAGCATCGGGGTCCGGTGACGCTGATCCTGTTCAACAAGCCGTTCGACGTGCTGTGCCAGTTCACCGATGCGGGCACCGATACGCCGCGCCGTACCTTGTCTGATTTCATCGACCTGCCCGGCGTGTATCCCGCGGGGCGGCTGGACCGGGACAGCGAGGGATTGCTGCTGCTGACCGACGACGGACGGTTGCAGGCGCGGATATCCGATCCGAAGTTCAAGACCGCGAAGACCTACCTGGTTCAGGTTGAGGGCACGCCCGGAGATGAGGATCTGGAGCCGCTCCGCCGCGGGGTGATGCTGAAGGATGGAATGACCCGCCCGGCGAACGTCGCGCGGATAGCGGAGCCGGCAAATCTGTGGCCGCGCGACCCACCGGTGCGGTTCCGCAAGACGGTGCCGGACAGCTGGATCAGCGTGACGATCCGCGAAGGCCGCAACCGGCAGGTGCGACGGATGACCGCCGCGATCGGTTTCCCGACGCTTCGCTTGATCCGCCAGAGCATCGGGGACTGGTCGGTGGACGGTATCCTGCCGGGTGAATGGCGCCGCGCCTGAGTCGGGGTGCGACCTGCGCTCACCGCTCCTTTCGTGCTTTAGCGGTACGGCCTCTGCCAAAATATGTGTGGGGACGATGGGCGTTTCGAACCCGGCAGACGGCTTGCCGTTGAACAGTCGTCTTTCCAGTGGTCTGAAATCCAAGATGATTTGGCGCCATCCGAAGGGCGAGGGCGGAGGTCTTGTGGACCCTGCGCCAATACTTGAGATTGCCGCGTTTACCTTGGCCGAGAGTGATTTCTCCTCGTCGGTAGTGCCGATTGTTAAGACAATCGCGCTATCCGACTGCCCGGAAGGACGGTGATCAATGATTTTCAGACGCAGGCATAAGAACGGCGCGGATGGCTTGCCCGATGCCGCGATGGAAGACCTTTACGACGTCATGGCCTTCCTGTCCGAACAAGATTTGCCCGCGACACCGATAAACTTCGAGCTCGCCTTCCTGCGCAAGAACGATCCCCGGAGCCTGGCCGCACGTGCGATCGACGCGATCCTGATCGGCGGCGACCGCATCACCCAGGCGCAGGCGAACCAGATCGTTTCAGCTTATCGCCAATTGGGCGGCGGCACGGATCGCGAGAAATCGGAAAAGGAAGCGGCTGGCCATACGCGCCTGCGGCACCAGACGTTGCACCTTGCGGATCTTACCGGCGAGGCAATGTCCGCCACGGGACAGTTTGGGCGCGATCTTAGCGAACATCTGGACGAAATGGATGGCGGGCAGTCCGCGCAGGCCGTCGCGGACAGCATCTCCGCGATGATCGACCTGACGGGTGATACGGAGCGCCGGTTGAGTGCGGCGATCGAACAGATCGAATCGCTCAATACCGAACTGGCCGCCGCCAAAAACGATGCCGCCCGCGACGCCCTGACCGGTCTGGTCAACAGGCGCGGGCTGCAGGTGCATTTGGACGCGCTGGAGCCGCATGGCTGCACGGCGCTCGCGATCTGCGATATCGACCGGTTCAAGAATATCAACGATCGGCACGGCCACCAGGTCGGCGATCGGGTCATCCAGGCTGTGGCGGAGTCGATCGCGACGAGTTGCGAACCCCACATCGTCGCACGATGGGGTGGCGAGGAATTCGTCGTACTGATGGACGGCGTCGCGCTGGAAGACGCCGCCAGCCTGATCGAGGCCGCCAACCGCAACCTTCAGGGCCGGTCGTTCCGCGTACGGGATACTGGAGAGGCGCTGTCCCCGGTCACCTTCTCCGCCGGCGTCGTGATGATCGACGACGGCAAGGCCGAGGATGCGATCACCGCCGCCGATGCTTTGCTGTATCAGGCGAAGGTCGAAGGACGCGACCGCGTGCTGACGGTTCACCCGGCCGCGCTGGCCGCCTGATCGGGGCTGGGCGACTTCTTCGAGAATTATTCGGTCTGCACTTCGTCAATTCCGCGCAGGCGGGAATCCATACTGGCTGACGTTCATGAGTCAGTTCGAACCGTCGTGATTATAGATTCCCGCCTGCGCGGGAATGACGGGTTGAGGTTATGTTGGGACCAGACACGTTATTGCGGGGGTATGAACGGTTAGAGCGACACCCCGGCGTGCGACCGTTCGCCGGAGTGCCTGATCGCATCACCAAACCCGGCGAACGCTGCGCTGTCGCGCAAACGCCCCGTGCCGTCCGCATCCAGCGTGAAGCCGATCGACCGCGTGACCGAGAACCCCGTCAGTGCCGCCATCGCGATACCGTCGCCCGCGAAACAGCGCGGCATGACCGTGATGCCGAGACCGCTTCGGACATAGGCCAGCGCGCGTTCGTCGTTGGTGGTGCGTGCGGCCATGAAGGGGCGGACGCCGCGTGCGGTGAAGAAGCGGCTGATATCGGGCAATGCCTCGCAGTGCCGCCGCACGATCATCGTGTCGCCTGCGACCTCGTCCGCGCCTATCTCCGCGCGACCCGCGAGCGGATGATCGGCGGGCAGGGCAAGCGCATAGGCTTCGGTGAACAGCGCTTCGCCGCCGGAAGCAACGGGCCCGAGAATGGCGTCGATCCGCCCGCGATCGAGCATCGGGGACAGGTCGCGCATCCGTCCTTCGACCAGTTCGATCCGTTCGCCCGTGCCGCGCGTGGCGGCGATGGCCTGTTCGATCCAGGCGGCGGGCAGGGTGGGCACGATTCCGATCCGCACCAGCCGGCGCGGCGCATCTTCCAGCACCGCGCGCTCCGCCTCCGCGAACTCCGCCTCGATCCGGCGGGCATGTGCGGCGAAGCGCGTTCCCGCCGCAGTCAATTCGACGCGGCGGTTGCTGCGCAGGAACAGGGGGCGTTCCAGCAACGTCTCCAGCTTGGCGATGCCGACCGAGAGCGTAGGCTGTGTGACGCGGCAATGCTGGGCCGCGCGGGAGAAGTTGCCATGATCGACCACGGCGAGGAAATAGCGCAACAAATAGCGGTCGATCATAGATGCCATCTATAGCATGCATGTGCGCAGTTCAATTTTTACGCTTTGCCTTCGGCGTGCTAGACGTACCGCCAAGATAGAAACGGAGAGAGCATGACGCCCGATTTCGATTTCGCGCTCGGTGAGGCCGCGGACATGATCCGCGACACGACGCAGCGCTTCGCCACCGACAAGATCATGCCGCTCGCCGCGAAGATCGATGCGGAAGACTGGTTCCCGCGCGACCTGTGGCCGGCGATGGGCGAACTCGGCCTGCACGGCATCACGGTCGAGGAAGAATATGGCGGGCTGGGCCTCGGCTATCTCGAACATGTCATCGCTTGCGAGGAAGTGAGCCGCGCGTCGGCGTCGATCGGGCTGAGCTATGGCGCGCATTCCAATCTGTGCGTCAACCAGATCCGCCGCTGGGCCAATCCGGAGCAGAAGGCCAAGTATCTGCCGAAGCTGGTGTCGGGCGAGCATGTCGGCAGCCTGGCCATGTCCGAGGCGGGGGCCGGGTCCGACGTCGTGTCGATGAAGCTGCGCGCGGACAAGACGGACAGCGGCTATGTCCTGAACGGTACGAAGTTCTGGATCACCAATGCGGCCTATGCCGACACTTTAGTGGTCTATGCGAAGACCGGCGATGGCAGCCGCGGAATTACGACGTTCCTGATCGAAAAGGATATGCCGGGTTTCTCGATCGGCCAGAAGATCGACAAGATGGGCATGCGCGGATCGCCGACCGCTGAACTGGTCTTCACCGATTGCGAAGTGCCGGAAGAGAATATCATGGGGCCGCTGAACGGCGGCGTCGGCGTGCTGATGTCGGGGCTGGATTACGAACGCACGGTGCTGGCCGGGATCCAATTGGGGATCATGCAGGCGTGTATCGACGTGGTCGTGCCGTATGTGCGCGAACGCAAGCAGTTCGGCCAGCCGATCGGCATGTTCCAGCTGATGCAGGCGAAGATCGCCGACATGTATGTCGCGTTGAATTCGGCACGCGCCTATGTCTATGCCGTCGCGCGGTCGTGCGATGCGGGCAAGACGACGCGGTTCGACGCGGCGGGCGCGATCCTGCTGGCGAGCGAGAATGCGGTGCGTGTCGCGAACGAGGCGATCCAGGCGCTTGGCGGTGCGGGCTATACCAAGGACTGGCCGGTCGAGCGGTATCTGCGCGACGCCAAGCTGCTGGATATCGGCGCGGGGACGAACGAGATCCGGCGCATGCTGATCGGTCGCGAGCTGATCGGCGCGAGCGAGCGGGTGGTGCAGTGAGCGCACCCGTTCTAGATACGAAGCTGTCGCCCGACAGCGAGACGTTCCGGGCCAATGCCGCGCATAACCGCGCGCTGGCGGAGACGTTGCGGGCGGATGTGGCGCGCACGTCGCTCGGGGGTAACGAAAAGTCGCGCGAACGGCATAGCGCGCGGGGCAAGCTGCTGCCGCGCGACCGGGTCGAGCGGTTGCTCGATCCTGGTTCGCCGTTCCTGGAGATCGGTCAGCTTGCCGCCAATGGACTGTACGACGACGAGGTGCCGGGCGCGGGCGTGATCGCCGGCATTGGTCGGGTGTCCGGGCGCCAGTGTATGATCCTGTGCAACGACGCGACCGTGAAGGGGGGGGACCTACTACCCGCTGACGGTCAAGAAGCACCTGCGCGCGCAGGAGATTGCCGAGGCGAACATGCTGCCGTGCATCTATCTGGTCGATAGCGGTGGCGCGAACCTGCCGCATCAGGCGGAAGTGTTTCCCGATCGCGATCATTTCGGCCGCATTTTCTATAACCAGGCGAACATGAGCGCGAAGGGCATCCCGCAGATCGCCTGCGTGATGGGAAGCTGCACCGCGGGTGGCGCGTATGTTCCCGCCATGTCGGACGAGACGATCATCGTGCGCGGGCAGGGGACGATCTTCCTCGCCGGGCCGCCGCTGGTGAAGGCGGCGACGGGCGAAGTGATCAGTGCGGAGGAACTGGGTGGCGCGGAAACTCATGGCCGCCGGTCGGGGGTGGTCGATCATGTCGCGGAGAATGACGAGCATGCGCTGACGATCGTCCGCGATATCGTCTCGACGTTGCAGCCGCAGGCCGGCACGCCCGTCAACCTGAAGGAGCCACGCGCGCCGAAATTCGATGCCGACGACCTGTACGGTGTCGTGCCGAGCGACGTGCGTGCGCCGTACGACGTGCACGAGATCATCGCGCGGCTGGTGGACGGCAGCGAATTTCACGAATTCAAGGCGTTGTACGGCACGTCCCTGGTGTGCGGCTTCGCGCATATCTGGGGCATTCCGGTCGCGATCCTGGCTAATAACGGCGTGTTGTTCAGCGAGAGCGCGCAGAAGGGCGCACACTTTATCGAACTGGCATGCCAGCGGCGTATCCCGTTGCTGTTCCTGCAGAACATTTCCGGGTTCATGGTCGGTGGCCGATATGAGGCGGAGGGGATCGCCAAGCATGGCGCGAAACTGGTCACCGCCGTCGCCACCGCGACCGTGCCCAAGATCACCGTGCTGATCGGCGGCAGCTTCGGCGCGGGGAATTACGGCATGTGCGGCCGCGCCTATTCACCGCGATTCCTGTTCAGCTGGCCCAACAGCCGGATCAGCGTGATGGGCGGCGAGCAGGCGGCATCGGTGCTGGCGACGGTCCACCGCGATGCGGACAACTGGACCGAGGAGCAGGCTGAGGCCTTCAAGGCGCCCGTCCGGCAGAAATACGAGGATGAGGGCAATCCGTGGTACGCGACCGCGCGGCTGTGGGACGACGGCATCATCGATCCGGCGCAAACCCGTGACGTGCTCGGCCTGGCCTTCGCCGCAACGCTGAACGCGCCGATCCCGGAGCGGCCTGCGTTCGGCGTGTTCCGGATGTGACGGGCGTGATGACCTTCGGAAACGCGTCGCACGACGGAAAGTGGGTGCCATGATCGAATCGCTGCTCATCGCCAATCGTGGCGAGATCGCCTGTCGCATCATCCGCACCGCGCGGGCGATGGGGGTGCGGACGGTGGCGGTCTATTCCGACGCCGACGCCAAGGCGCTGCACGTGCGGCAGGCGGACGAGGCGGTGCATATCGGCCCGTCGCCGGCGCGCGAAAGCTATCTGGTGGGCGAGAAGATCATTGCCGCCGCGCTGGCGACGGGGGCGGAAGCGATCCATCCCGGTTATGGCTTCCTGTCGGAGAATGCCGATTTCGCGCAGAGCGTGATCGATGCCGGTCTGATCTGGGTCGGGCCGAATCCGGACAGCATCCGCGCGATGGGGCTGAAGGATGCGGCGAAGGAGCGGATGATCGCGGCGGGGGTGCCGGTGACGCCGGGCTATCTGGGCGCCGATCAATCGCCCGACCGGCTCGCGGCGGAGGCGACGGTGGTCGGCTATCCGGTGTTGATCAAGGCGGTCGCGGGCGGCGGCGGGAAGGGCATGCGGCGCGTGGACGACGCGGCCGATTTCGCCGACGCGTTGCAATCATGCCAGCGCGAGGCGGTGTCCAGTTTCGGCAATACCGACGTGCTGATCGAGAAGTACATCCTCTCGCCGCGCCATATCGAGGTGCAGGTGTTCGGGGACAAACACGGCAACGTCGTCCATTTGTTCGAACGCGACTGCTCGCTCCAGCGCCGCCACCAGAAAGTGATCGAGGAAGCCCCCGCGCCGGGCATGGACGACGCAACGCGGGCCAGCATCTGCGACGCGGCGGTCAAGGCGGCGAAGGCGGTCGACTATGTCGGCGCGGGCACGATCGAGTTCATCGCGGATGCGAGCGAAGGCCTGCGCGCCGACCGCATCTGGTTCATGGAAATGAACACGCGGTTGCAGGTCGAACATCCCGTGACGGAGGAGATTACGGGGCAGGATCTGGTCGAGTGGCAATTGCGCGTCGCGAGCGGCGAGCCGTTGCCGAAGCGGCAGGACGAGCTGTCAATCGACGGCTGGGCGATGGAAGCGCGGCTGTATGCAGAAAACCCGGCGACCGGTTTTCTGCCCTCCACCGGTCCACTGGACCATCTCGCGCTACCGGATCACCAGCGTATTGAAACCGGAGTTGCCGAGCGAGATGTTATCTCGCCGTTTTACGATCCCATGATCGCCAAGATTGTCAGCCATGGCGATACCCGAATTGCTGCGATCGAAGACCTGTCGATCGCGTGCAAGCAGGTTGAGTGCGAGCCGGTAAAAACCAATGCTTGGTTCCTGGCCCGCCTGCTGGATCGATCGGAATTTAAAGCGGGAATAGTCACGACCGGGTTCATCGGCGAACATATTGACGATCTCTGTTCCCAGCCGCGCCCTTCCAACGCGCTGCTGCAATATGCAGCAGACGATATCGCCTTCGTTGATGATAATATGTCGGCCCCGTGGGGAAGCCCGATCTTCGAATTGACCAAAGCCCGGTTTGGCTTCCGTTTGAACGCTTCCCCCAGACGCGACGTATCGCTGTTGGTGGATTTCGTGCCCGAGAGCGTCGAGGTTGGTGATCACGCGATATGGAATGATAGAGCGAGAACATCGATACGCGATGGTGCCGCGACGACCTATTTCGAGGATGGCGCTGCCTTCGTCATCGCGTTCCGCCGCGCTTCAGGCGCCGCCGCCGGGATCGCCGCCGACGGTTCGATCCTGTCGCCGATGCCGGGACGGATCATCGCCGTAGAGGTGGCCGAGGGGGATGCCGTCGCCAAGGGGCAGAAGCTGGTCACGCTGGAGGCGATGAAGATGGAGCATAGCCTGGTCGCACCGTTCGACGGGACGGTCGAGGCGCTGAATGCCGTTGTCGGGGGGCAAGTTAGCGAGGGTGCCACGCTGGTGAAGATCGGGAAGTTGGAATGATCCGGACCGTTCGCTTCGAGCGCAGTCGAGAAGCCTGCGCGCATCATCGGTTTCTCGACTTCGCTCGAAACGAACGGAAGTAAATATGGCTGGGCGCTATTACGACGAATGGCAGATCGGCGACCGCATGTCGCACGACATCCGCCGGACCGTGACGGAGACAGACAACCTCCTATTCTCCACGATGACGCACAATCCGCAGCCGCTGCATCTCGACGTGGAGGCGGCGAAAGCGAGCGAGTTCGGGCAGATCCTCGTCAACGGCACCTTCACCTTCGCGCTGATGGTCGGGCTGTCGGTCGGCGACACGACATTGGGTACGCTCGTCGCCAATCTGGGCTATGACAAGCTGGTCCATCCCAGCCCCGTGTTCATCGGCGACACGATGCGCGCGGAAACCGAGGTGGTCGCGTTGAAGGACAGCAAGTCGCGGCCCAACGCAGGCATCGTCACGTTCGAACACCGGCTGATCAACCAGCGCGACCAGATCGTGTGCCAATGCCTACGCAGCGCGTTGCTGCTTCGGCGGCCTATTCCATAACCGCCAGTACGCGTTCCACCGTCGTCGTTGCGAACGCGGCGAAATTGTCCGCGACGCCGTAGGGGGATCAACAAATCGCGGCCATGCGCGATCGCGCCGCAGCTGTAGACGACGTTCGGGACATAGCCGTCGCGGTCGTTCGGGCTGGGCATCAGGATCGGTTCGGGCGTGCGCGCGAGCAGTTTGGACGGGTCGTCCTTGTCGAGCAGGCAGGCGCCCATGCAGTAATTGCGCACCGTGCCGACACCGTGCGTCAGGACCAGCCAGCCTTCGTCCACCTCGATCGGCGATCCGCAATTACCCATCTGGATGAATTCCCACGGATATTTCGGCGAGACCAGCCGGTGCCCGCCATTCCAGACGAGGATGTCGTCGGACCGGTGCAGCCAGATGCTCTCGCTGTCCTGACGGCCGAGCATGACATATTGCCCGTTGATGCGGCGCGGGAACAGCGCCATGCCCTTGGCCCCGGCCGCGTCGCCGGTCAGCGCGCGCATCTCGACATTCTTGAAGTCGATGCCGGTCAGCAGTTCGGGCCGCGCGGACGCGCCGCTGAACGCGGTATAGGTGCCGTGATAGCTGACGCTGCCGTCGTCGTCGGTAAAGCGCACGAGCCGGAGATCCTCGATTCCCTGACGCTGACTGGGCAGAACGGGGAACAGCACCGTCTCCGAAATCTCCCGGCTGCCGCCGCAATGCAGTTGTACCGTCGTATGCGTGTTGTCGTCGGTATTGCCCTCCACGATCGGCGGAACCGCGGTCGGGCTGGGCGTATCGACGGTGATCGCGCCGCCGGGCACCCAGGTGCCTGTGCGGAAGGTGACGGAGGAGACGTGCCCCTCGCCGATGCCGCGCAGCGACATGATGAAGTTCAATCCGCCTTCGGGCGCGTCGCTCTGGTCGTCGGCGATCACTGCGCTGGGATTGAACAAGGCGGCGGCTTCGAACGAATATTCCTCGCTGAAATAGGCGCCGATCAGGCGTTTCTGCGGTTCGCTCGCGTCGATCGGCTTTGGAAGCTGTGCGGCGATCTCGGCATAGCGGCGACACAGCATCGCATCCACGTCGCGGTGTCGTTCGTCGAGCGAGTGCGTCAACAGGTCGAGTTCGCTCTCCATCTCCATTTCGTCCAGCGTCAGGATGCGATCCACGATCGCCTGGGTACGGGTATGTCCTTGTTCGCGAAAGCCTTCAGGATATTCGAGCGAGAATGGACGGACGACGGTGCGGGAGGGATCGGGGCGGAGAATCAGATCGTGATGGTCGAGAACGGGCTGGCCATCGGGCATCGTCTGGAACTCCATTTATGTTAAGTCTGGCCGCTGAACGCGCGTCTCGCGGGAATGGTCCGGGATGCGCGACTTTCGCCGCCGATCCGGTCCCATGATGAATTTCCGGTGTTGGGACGCCTGCCGCCGTTGCGCTGCACCGGGGGACTGACTAGGCACTCAGGCGATTTCGGGGAGCAAGCATCATGATCAAGCCACTTCGCAAAGCAGTGTTTCCGGTCGGCGGTCTCGGGACGCGATTCCTGCCCGCAACGAAGGCCATGCCCAAGGAAATGCTGCCCGTGGTCGATCGGCCGCTGATCCAGTGCGCAGTGGACGAGGCGCTGGAGGCGGGGATCGAACAGATGATCTTCGTCACCGGTCGCGGCAAATCCGCGATCGAGGATCATTTCGACATCGCCTACGAACTGGAAGCGACGATGTCGGGCCGCGGCAAGTCGCTCAGCGTTCTGGACGGCACGCGGCTGAAGCCGGGCGCGATCTCCTATGTCCGGCAGCAGGAGCCGATGGGGCTTGGCCATGCCGTATGGAGCGCGCGTCACATCGTCGGCGACGAACCCTTCGCGGTGCTGCTGGCGGACGATTTCATGGTCGGGAAACCCGGCTGTCTCAAGCAGATGGTCGAGGCGTATAACAAGGTCGGCGGCAACATGATCTGCGCGCAGGAAGTGCCCGAGGACCAGACGCATATGTACGGCGTCATCACCCCCGGCGCGCGCGACGGATCGCTGACCGAAGTGCGTGGGCTGGTCGAGAAGCCGGCCCCGGGGACGGCGCCGTCAAACCTGTCGGTGATCGGTCGCTACATCCTGCAGCCCGAAGTGATGCGCGTGCTGGAGACGCAGGAAAAGGGTGCCGGTGGTGAGATCCAGCTGACCGACGCGATGGCGAAGATGATCGGCGACCAGCCTTTCCACGGCGTAACGTTCGACGGCCGACGCTATGATTGCGGCGACAAGGCCGGGTATATCCAGGCCAATCTGGCGATCGCTCTGGGCCGCGCGGACATTGGCGAATCGGTGCGCGCGTTTGCGGTCGATCTGCTGCGCTGACCGTCGCGCCTGACATCAGGTCCGGGTCGAAGGCCGCGTCGTCGCTTTGATGGGATGACGTGGGCCGGACGCTTGTGCCACACTGCCCCAAAGCAAAGAGCGGAGGGACAGGATGCCAAATTTCGGCGGCTATCAGAACGAGTTGTACGGCGCCGCCCTGAGCGGCGTGCTGCCTAAGGTGCCGGTCGATTATGCGACTCTGGTCGCGCGGGCCGAGGCCGCGATGCCGCCTTACGTCCTGAATTACGTGCAGGGCGGTTGCGGCGACGAGACGACCCAGAACCGCAACCGGTCGGCATTCGACCAATGGGGCATGGTGCCGCGCATGATGGTCGATGCGAGTGAGCGCGACCTGTCGATCGACCTGTTCGGGATGACGTTGCCGACGCCATTGTTCATGTGCCCGATCGGCGTGACCGGGATCTGCACGCAGGACGGGCACGGCGACATTGCCGCCGCGCAAGCCGCCGCGGCGACCGGCATTCCGCTGTGCGCATCGACGCTGGCGAACGATCCGCTGGAGGATGTGTTGAAGGCGAGCGGCGAGACGCCCGGCCTGTTTCAGCTTTACACGCCGCGCGACCCGGACCTTGCGGCCAGTCTTGTCGGTCGCGCCGAGGCGGCGGGCTATAAGGCGATCGTCGTGACGTTGGACACATGGGTCACTGGATGGCGTCCGCGCGACCTGAATTCAGGCAACTTCCCGCAATTGCGCGGGCATGTGCTGGAAAACTACTTTGTCGATCCGGTCTTCCTCAAGCTGCTCGGCAAGCCGGTCGCGGGGAATTTGCCCGAGGCGATCGGCTTGTGGAGCCGGTTGTTCGGCAAGGTGCTGACCTGGGACGACATGGCGTGGCTGAAATCGCTGACCAAGCTGCCGATCGTGCTGAAGGGGATCTGCCACGGCGACGATGCGCGGCGCGCTGTGGATGCGGGGGCGGACGGCATCTATTGTTCAAATCATGGCGGGCGTCAGGCGAATGGCGGGATCGCCGCGATCGACCTGCTGCCCGACGTCGTGGCGGGATCGGGCGATCTGCCCGTCCTGTTCGATCTGGGAATCCGGTCGGGATCGGACGTGGTCAAGGCTCTGGCGCTTGGCGCGACGGCGGTCGGCGTTGGGCGTCCGTATAGCTACGGACTCGCGCTGGATGGCGCGGCGGGCGCAGCGCATGTGCTGAAATGCATATTGGCGGAGGCGGACCTGATGATGGCGGTCAACGGATATCCGTCCATCGCGGCGGTGCGGGCGGAGGGCGCGCGGCGGCTTGGATAGGGCCCGACGCGGGGCGGGCCGTGCCGTTTGTACTGCGATAATCGCGCAAACATGCATCGGCACTTGAACATTCCCGCGCTTCGGGGATTGGTTCGCGCATGAAGTTGTTCGCCCGCGCGCCCCGCCGGTCCTCGGGCCATGCGGAGGCACCTCCGCCGGGCCTCAGGCGTATGCGTATCGTCGCGACCGGATTGCTGGTCGCGATGGCGATCCTGTTCCTGATCAGCCGCGCGCTGGACACCGGGCATCCGGTGTTCGGCTTCGTCCGCGCCTTTGCCGAGGCGGCGATGGTCGGCGGGCTGGCGGACTGGTTCGCGGTGACCGCCCTGTTCCGGCATCCCCTTGGCCTGCCGATCCCGCACACGGCGATCGTACCGCGCAACAAGGATCGTATCGGCGATACGCTGGCGGTGTTCCTGCGCGACAATTTCCTGACGCCGGCGGTGATTTCCCGCCGGATGCGCCGGATGGACATGGCGGGGATCGCGGGCGAATGGCTCGCCAATCCGGGCGTTGCGAGCCGGCGGCTGACGCGCGGTGCGTCGCGGATCGCGGTCGAGATATTGCAGGCGCTGGATCAGGAGCGACTGGGCGGCATGGTGCGCGGCGCGATGGTCAAGCAGGTGCGCGACCTCGATCTTGCGCCGTTGCTGGGGCAGGCGCTGGGCGCGGCGATCGCCGAGAAACGCCATCTGCCGATCCTCGACGGGATCGTGCTGTGGGCGGGCAAGATACTGGAAGCGAACGAGCATCTCGTCCGCGCGATGGTGCATGATCGCGCCGGATCAATCCTGCGCTGGACCGGGCTGGACGAGACGCTGTCGAACAAGATCATAGACGGGCTGAAGGGCCTGGTGCGCGAGATGGCTGAAAATCCCGAGCATCCGTTGCGCGACAAGGCGGAGGAAGGGCTGGCGCAGCTGGCGCACGATCTGCAGCATTCGCCGGAGATGCGCGACCGCGTCGACGCGCTGAAGCTCGGCATGCTCGACAATCCGGCGATGCAGAACTGGATCAACGGGCTGTGGGAACAGGCGCGCGCAGCCATGCTGCGTATCGCGCGCGACCCGGAGAAGTTGCTGGGCGGCAAGTTCGGCGAGGCGTTGCGTCAGTTGGGCGAGACGCTGCAACGCGATCCGCGGCTGCGCGCGACGCTCAACCGGTTCGTGCGGCGTGCGGTGGTGGGCACGGCGGCGGATTATGGCGACGCGATCGTCCGGCTCGTGTCGGAAACGGTGCGGAGCTGGGATGCCCACACGATCACAACCCGACTGGAGAATGCGGTCGGGAAGGATTTGCAATATATCCGCGTCAACGGGACGCTGGTGGGCGGGCTTGTGGGGTTGGCGATCCACAGTGTGGATGTGCTGCTTTGAGTTTGAACCGTTTGCTTGCCCGTTTGGATGCGAGAGACACTTCTCTACTCCCCTCCCTGGAAGGGAGGGGCTGGGGGTGGGCGGATGTTCGCGATACGGCTTTGCTTGACTATCCTGTATCGGTACGCCCGGACGCCACCCACCCCCGACCCCTCCCTTCCAGGGAGGGGAGAAAATAGTTCACCCCGGCCAGTCCATGATCGTCCAGCCCTTGACCAGCGCGAGCGCGCGCAGCGGGGCGTGGGGGTTGACCGCGAACGCCTCGTCCGCCCAGTCGAGCGTCGGGGCGTCGGACACATGATCGCTGTAGAAGCGGATCACCGCGTCCTCGCGCGCGATGCGCTGTTCGGCCATCCAGTCCTGGATCATCGCGAGTTTGTTGGGGCCGTAGCAATTCTCGCCGAATATCCCCGCGCGCACCGCGCCGTCGCCGCCGTCGCGCGACAGCGTCGCGATCACCGCATCGAACCCAAGCCTTTTCGCGATCGCCGTGACATAGAATCGGTAGGACGCCGTCGCCATGACCAGCCGGTATCCTGCCGCGCGATCGGCGCGGATCTGCGCCTCCGCGCCGGGGAGAAGGCGCACGCGGCCGGCGAACCGGTCCGCAGCCGCTGCGGTCGCTTCCGCGCTCATCGTATGCCCGAGCAGCAGGTGCTGGGTGATCTGCTTCAGACGACCGCGATCGATGAGCTTCGCCCCGTAAGCCACTGTAGCGAAACCAATCAGTGGCAGGAACACGAGACGCCAGGGGGACTGCCGCCGCGCCGCACCGATTACGAATCCGGTCCAGGTGGCCTTCACCGTGATCGTCTTGTCCATGTCGTAGATTGCAAGCTTCACGGTCATTCGTCCTTCATACGCGGCAACTTGCTTGCCGATCCAGCGCGTTTGCAGCAAGGATCAGGTCGATGAGCCAAACCGCGACCTTCAGCCCGGAACAGGATGTCCTCCGTTTCTCCGGAAACCTGACACTGGCGCGGATCGGCGATCTGGCCGAACGGTTGCGCGCCTATGATGGCAAGGTGTCGTCGGTCGACCTGTCGGACGTCGACCGCATGGATACGGTCGGCGCGTGGATCGTGCAGCGGTTCGCATCCGAACATGACGCTACGATCGAGGGGTTGAGCGACGACGGCCGCCATTTGCTGACGCAGGTCCAGAAGGCGGATCAGCCGGTTGCGATGCGTCCAGAACATGTCGGCGGATTCTCCCGCGTGCTCGGTGAGATCGGCGATGCGGTGATGATCACGTTGCAGACGATGCTCGGCCTGCTCGGTTTCCTTGGTGCAACGGCGATCGCCTTCGGTACGCTGATCCGGCATCCCAGCCGCTTCCGCTTCAACGCGACCGTCATGCGGTTCGAGGTCGTCGGCGTGTCCGCACTCGGCATCATCGGGTTGATGAGCTTCCTGATCGGCATCGTCATCGCGCAACAGGGCGCGGTGCAGTTGCGGCAGTTCGGCGCCGAGGTGTTCACGATCAACCTGGTCGGCCGCCTGACGCTGCGCGAACTCGGCGTGCTGATGACCGCGATCATGGTCGCGGGACGATCTGGTTCGGCCTTCGCCGCACAGCTCGGCACGATGAAGCTGACCGAGGAGATCGATGCGATGCGCACGATCGGCGTCTCGCCGATGGAGGCTTTGGTCGTCCCGCGCACGCTTGCGGTCGTCATGATGATGCCGCTGCTCGCATTCTATTCCTCGCTGATCGCGATCATCGGCGGCGGGCTGCTGTCCTGGGTGTCGCTCGACATTCCGCCGGTAACGTTCGTCCAGCGCATCCGCGAAGTCGTGCCGATAACCGACCTGTTCATCTGCCTGATCAAGGCACCGGTGTTCGGCGCGATCATCGCCATCGCCGGTTGTTTCCAGGGCATGATGGTCGAATCCGATTCCGAACAGGTCGGCATCCGCACGACGGCGGCGGTGGTTCAGGCGATCTTCCTGGTGATCGTTCTGGATGCGTTCTTCGCGATGTTCTTCACCTGGGTAGGGTGGGTGTAATGCCGCAGCAGGACGAATCGATCATCTCCGTCAAGGGGCTGAAGAATGGCTTCGGCGAACAGCTCGTTCATGACGGGTTGGACCTGGAGGTGCGTCGCGGCGAGATCATGGGCGTGGTCGGCGGGTCGGGTACGGGCAAGTCCGTGCTGATGCGATCGATCATCGGACTCCAGACGCCTCTGGCGGGCGACATCAGGGTGTTCGACGAGGAAATGATCGACCGTGGCGACACGGAAGCGATCGACGTACGTAAACGCTGGGGCGTGCTGTTCCAGGGCGGTGCATTGTTCTCCACGCTGACGGTGGCGGAAAACGTGCAGGTGCCGTTGCGCGAATTCTATCCCGATCTCGATCCTGCGCTCCGCGACGAGATCGCTGCGTACAAGGTCGTCATGTCGGGCCTTCCTGCCGATGCCGGTCCTAAATTCCCGTCCGAACTGTCGGGCGGCATGAAGAAGCGCGCCGGGCTGGCGCGCGCGCTGGCGATGGACCCGGAACTGTTGTTCCTGGACGAGCCGACCGCCGGGCTGGACCCGATCGGCGCGGCGGCGTTCGACGAACTGACCAAGTCGCTGCAGAAGACATTGGGCCTCACGGTGTTCCTGATCACCCACGATTTGGACACATTATACGCCATTTGTGATCGTATCGCGGTGCTGGCGGACAAGAAGGTGATCGGCGTGGGGACGATTCCGGAACTTCTCGCGTTGGATCATCCATGGATCCAGGAATATTTCAACGGGCCGCGCGGGCGCGCCGCGACCGCATCGGTCGAACGCGCGGCGGACCTGCGCGAAGGTACGACGGATACCGGGCCAGATACCCGGCAGAGCACGATAGGGACTGAAGGCTGATGGAAACCCGTTCGAACCATGTGCTGGTCGGTGCCATCGTGCTGATCCTGCTCGCCGTCCTCGCGCTATTCACGGTGTGGATCGCGCGCCTGAACGGGACGAGCGAAAAGGAATATGACATCTTCTTCAAGCAGTCCGTCGACGGTTTGAACAAGGGGTCAATCGTGTCCTTCTCCGGCGTGCCTTTGGGCCAGGTGAAGGAAATCGCGCTGTGGAAGCGCGATCCGCAGTTCGTGCGCGTGCGCATCACCGTGAAGGACGAGACCCCGGTTCTGGAGGGGACGACAGCGGGCGTGCAGGGCAGCTTCACCGGCACCAGCACGATCCAGCTGGACGGCGCCAAGAAGGGTGCACCGCCGATCGAATGTCCGACGCCCGACAGCGCGGCAGCCTGCCCTTACGGCGTTCCGGTGATTCCGACCAAGTCGATCGGCTTCGGGGCGCTGTTGAGCTCGGCGCCGCAATTGCTCGAGCGGCTGTCGACGCTGACCGAGAAACTGACCGACATGCTTTCCGACCGGAACCAGAATTCAATCGCCGGTATCCTGGCCAATACCAACCGCCTGACGGGCGCGTTGGCGGATCGTGGTCCTGAAATCGCAGCGACGCTGGCCGAGACGCGGGTCGCGATCCAGAAGGCGGGAGCCGCGGCCGAACAGATCGGGCAGCTGGCCGGGACGACCAACACGATGCTGGCCGAGGATGTCCGCCCGGCGGCGGCGAACCTGAACAAAGCAGTGGCGAGCGCGCAGAAGAGCATGGACTCGCTCAACGCGGCGATCGGCGATGCGCGGCCGGGCCTTCAGGCGTTCAGCAAGCAGACGATCCCGGAGGTCGGGCAATTGGTGCGCGACCTGCGCGTGATGTCGTCCTCGCTGACGTCGGTCGCCGAGAAGATCGATCAGGGCGGGGCAGGGGCGTTGGTCGGATCGCCCAAGCTGCCCGACTATAAGCCGAAGAAGTGAGGCGCATGACCATGACCAAATTCACCGTCCTGCTCCCGATTGCCGGCGCTCTCGCGCTCGGCGGCTGCATCAGCTTCGGCGCGAAGCCCCCACCCGTGCTGCTGACGCTGGAATCGGCGCAGAGCGTACCTGCGGGCGAGACGCGCAGTTCGGCCAGTGCCGCGACGATCACGATCGCCGTTCCGTCCGTATCGCAGGCGCTTGCGACGACGCGCGTGCCGGTACAGTCGAGCGCGACGTCGGTCGCATACGTTAAGGATGCGCAGTGGGTCGAACTGCCGGCGCGGTTGTTCGCCCGGCTTGCCGCCGATACGGTCGCTGCCCGGACGGGCCGTGTCGTCCTGAGTACCGCGCAGTCCTTCTCCGATCCCGGTGCGCGTCTGTCGGGCGAATTGCGCAATTTCGGCGTCGATGGATCGACCAGCGAAGCGGTGGTGACGTTCGACGCGGCACTGATCCGGACGACCGGCGAAGTGGTTGAGAAGCGCCGCTTCGAAGCCCGCGTGCCGATCGCCGCGATCGAGGCGAATGCCGCATCGCAGGGGATCAACCAGGCGGCGAACCAGGTGGCGGGCCAAGTGGCGGACTGGGTCGGGAAGTAAGGGCTTTTAGGTCGGGCTACGGTTTCCCCTCCCTGGAAGGGAGGGGCCGGGGGTGGGTCGGTTGCGGCAGCACAAACCCCACTCCGCGCGAGTCAGAAATATTCGCTAAAGTTTATAGTAATCGCCCCACGGAAACCGCATCCCGGGCGTCTACCCACCCCCAGCCCCTCCCTCTCAGGGAGGGGAGCAGAAGGGCGAGACTGCGGCATTCCGTTGGCCCGCCGCTTGGTTGCGCCGTTTTGAGCGTTAGTCCGGACACTTTTACGCCGGGCCCGGCACACCTTCTCCCCTCCCTGGAAGGGAGGGGTCGGGGGTGGGTAGGTTGCGGGAGCACAAACCTCTCTCCGCGCCAGACCGACGTATCCGCTATAGTTTACAGTAGATCGTCCCCACGGAAACTGCATCCCGGGCGTCCACCCACCCCCAGCCCCTCCCTTTCAGGGAGGGGAGTAGAAGGGCAAGCTTCCGACGCCGGATCCGGCTTTCATCCAGCCCCGGCAATCCAAACGAAAAAGCCCGCCTCCTTTCGGAAGCGGGCCTCTTACAAAACCACTACCGTTCGGACGTTCAGCCCGCGCGGGTGCCCGTCATCGGGAAGCTGCCGAACGCGCCTGCGCCGACGCTGCCGGTGATCGTGTCGCCGTCGATCGTCGCGGTGCAATCCAGCGTCATCGGCATCGGCACGGTCATCTTCATCGTCCAGCTGATCGTGTTGCCATCGACCTTGCCGTCCGTGATGTCGACCGAACCCATCGCACCGCTGTTGGTGCCGGTGAAGGTGTCGCCATTGCTGGCGACGGTCAGCGTGCTCTTCTGGTCGCCGAGCGGCGATTTGACGATCGTATCCCAGGTGCCATCAACTGCGGCCATTATTTCTCTCCCGAAGCAGTGGCGCCCGCAACGGACGCCGCGGTGATTTCCTCGACGGGCAGGCCGAGACTGTCAAGCTGCGGCCGGACCGTCTTGGCATCGCCCACGACGACCCAGACCAGCTTCTTCGGGTCGATTGCCGCGCGTGCCGCAGCGTCAAGCTGGGGCAGCGTCATCGCCTTATATTTTTGCGTGATCGTCCCGTAATAATCGTCGGGGCGCTTATACAGGTCGTTCTGCTGCATCGCGCGGAGGACATCGAACGACGTTTCGAAATTGCCCGAAAGTGAACGCGTTGCGCCCGCGATCGCACGATCGAACTCGAACTTCGTCATCGGCTTGGTCGTCACGAACTCGGCAATGTCGCTGCGCAGCGCGGCGATCGAGGCGCCCGTCTTGTCCGACTGGACGGGGGCGCTGATGATGTAGGGCGCGGCATTCTCGCTCCGCTGGAACCCGCCGCTGACGCCATAGGACCAGTGCTTGCCCTCTCGCAGGTCCATGTTGATACGGCTGAGGAAGCTGCCGCCCAGTGCGTCGTTGGCGGTGAGGACGGGCAGCAGTTCGTCGCTGCCGTTCAGGCCGGTGACCGCGCCGGCACTGATCTGCGACTGCGGCGAATCCGGACGATCAACGAGGATGATCTTCGGGCTGGCGGTGCCGGTAATCGGGCCGAACGTCTTGGTGCCAACCGGACCGACGCCCTTCCAGTCGCCGAAGCGCTTGTTCAGCGCCGCCTTCACCGTCGCCAGCGGCAGATCGCTGACGATAAAGATCTTCGCACGTTCGGGACGCAGCCACGCCTGCTGGAATGCGATCAGGTCGTCGCGGGTCAGACTGCCGACCGCAGCCGGATCGCCGCTGCCCGCCGACTTGGCGTAGGGGGAGGCCGGTCCATAGATCAGTTTCGGCAGGATGCGTCCGGCGATCGCACCGGGGTTGGTCAGTTCCTGCGCGATCTCGGCGAGCTGTTGCTGCTTCACGCGGGCGACCTCGGGCGCGGCGAACGCCGGATTGCGGGTCACGTCGGCAAACAGGTCGATAGCGGGGGCGAGGTTCGCACTCGGCGTCGACAGCGTCAGTGAGGTGCGGTCGAGGCTTGCCCCCGTGGCAATGTCCACGCCCAGCCGCTCACGCGCTTCGGCGAACTTCGTCGAGATCGAGCGTCTTGGTACCTTCGTCGAGCATGCTGAGCGTCAGTTGCTGCGTCCCGAGCTTGCCCGAGACGTCGGCCGCCACACCGGCATCGAAGCTGATCACCGCCTTCGTCATCGGTACCGCGCCGCGCTGTGCGTAGATCAGTTCGATGCCGTTGTTCAGCCGATCCCGGGTAACCGCCGGGAATGTCAGGCCGGCGACATCACCCACCGCGGGGAGCGGCCCGCGCGTGCCCTTCGGCGTTGCAGGCGGCGCCTGTACGATCTTGACCTCCTTGGGCACCTGCGCCTCCGCGTAGGAGTCGCGTGCGCCCGGAGCGACGGTCAGATTATAGGACGGCTTGGTCAGCCACGTATTGGCCGCAGCGCGAACGCTGGCCGGAGTTTGCGCGGCGAGTTCGGCGAGCTGTTTCTTGTAAAAACCGGGATCGTTGGAAAACAACGCCCCTTCGGCCAACGCGACGGCCTTTCCGCCGAAGCCACCGACCGACTCGAGGCCCGAAATGCGGCCCACTGCACTGTTGGTGACGTAGCGCGTGACTTCGTCAGCGGTCGGACCGGTTTTCAGGAAGTCGGCGACGATCTCGTCCATCCGTTTGGTGACGACGGCCGGATCGACGCCGGGCCGGACCACGACATAGATGTCGAATGTGCCGACCTGCGCGAAGCTCTGGTTACCGACGCTCACCTGCACGGCGAGCTTTCCCTGCCGGACGAGCGCGTTCTGCAGGCGCGAGCTGGACAGGCCGCCGAGGACGCCCGCGGCGACATCCAGCGCGGTCGCATCCTTGTCGTTCAGCCCCGGCACGGGCCAGGACCGCACCAGCAGGGTCGCGGCGACCCGGTCCTTCATCTGTTCGGTCTTGGTCGTCGCCAGCACGGGCACCGGAGCCGTCGGCAACTTCGATTGCGGGCCACGCGGGATGGCGCCGAAGTTCTTCTCGACCAGCGCCTTGGCGGTGGCGAGATCGACGTCGCCGGCCAGCACCAGCACGGCATTGTTCGGCCCGTAATGATCCTTGAACCACGCTTTCACGTCCGCCAGGCTCGCCCCGTCCAGATCGGCCATTGAGCCGATCGTCGTGTGGCCGTACGGGTGATCGGCCGGGAACACGCCCTCGTTCATCTTGTACTGGACGAGACCATAGGGCTGGTTGTCGTTGCCGCGCTTCTCGTTCTGCACGACGCCGCGTTGCTCATCCAGCACGCCCTGCGTGATCGCGCCGGTCAGATAGCCCATGCGATCGGATTCGAGGAACAGCGCGCGGTCGAGCGCCGCGGTCGGCACCGTCTCGAAATAGTTGGTGCGGTCGAAATAGGTCGTGCCGTTGAAATCGGTCGCGCCGACCTGCTTCAAAGGTTCGAAAAAGTCGTCCGGTGCGTTCTCGCTGCCGTTGAACATCAGATGCTCGAACAAATGAGCGAAACCGGACTTGCCCTTGGGTTCGTGCTTCGACCCGACGTCGTACCAGATCGACACCGCCACGACGGGTGCCTTGCGATCGGTGTGCACGATAACGCGAAGGCCGTTCGGGAGCGTGAACTGCTGGTAGGGGATATCGACCTGCTTGACGAGCGTGGAGACCGGCGCGGCCTTTGCGACCGCCGCGGCAGGAGCGGAGAATGCAGGTGTCGAAACCACAGCCGAAAGGGCCACGCCCGAAAGCGCGATAGTCCGGAATGTCATGCAGGTTTTTCCTCGAAGCGACCGTATCGTTTGATGCATAGCAAGCCGTGTGGCCGGCGCAACACACGGTTGTCGTCTTTCGGTCCCCGGGTCGCAACACATAGCAACAGCACGTTGATGTTGCGGCGGGACCGACCCAAAATTTTTGCTTGGTCCAGACCTAGCAGCCGGCATGCGGCGCGATCAGATGAATTATCAAGTGGGGAGCTTCTGTTGCTCGGTGCCCCCCGTACCGCCGGAATCCGCTTCTGTTGCCCGGTGCGGTCCAACCGCGCTTTTGTCTTAGTAAATTAGTCCGTTAAGACCAATTTACGCGGCAATCGCGAGCGCTTCGTTATCGTTAGCACTTGTGGTTTTGAGCCTATAACCGGTTACTCAGCCGGGGCAAAAACTGCGCCTTTGAACACACGTCGATCCTGCTTCGGCCCCGTCAGAACCTGTCCTCAAAGAACGGGTTTTGGTGGAGCCGCCGGGTACTGCCCCCGGGTCCGTTGCGTCTATTATGCACAGCACTTTATCACCATAGTCTCCGGGGCAAGCCCCTTACGACACCCTCTATATGGGATTATCGCCGGCTTTTGCCAAGCCCGGCGAGCATCGGGTTTGCGCGTAACGCCTTTTACTCGCCACAAATCCGGTTCATGGGACAGGATATCATGCTTACCCAGCGTTCCAGATATGCCTTGCGCGCCATGCTCTTCCTTGCCGGGGCGAAGCCCGGTGGCCCGCCGATCCCGATGAACCGCATCGCCGCGGAGGCGAACGTCCCGCGCAAGTTCCTGGAACTAATTCTCGCGGATCTTCGCGAAGCCGGCTTCCTGCACAGTCATCGCGGCAAGATGGGCGGCTAT
The DNA here is from genome assembly GCF_016743815.1 of Sphingomonas aliaeris. NCBI lineage: Bacteria > Pseudomonadati > Pseudomonadota > Alphaproteobacteria > Sphingomonadales > Sphingomonadaceae > Sphingomonas > Sphingomonas aliaeris. The sequence continues at coordinate 757,668 of NZ_CP061035.1, forward strand.
TGCCTTACCCGGCCGACGCATCTGATCTCGCTCGGGGAAATCATCCGCGTGATCGAAGGGCCGTTGGCGCTGGTGCCCTGCGTCAGCCGGACCGCCTACCGCTCGTGCAACGACTGCAAGGACGAGGCGACCTGCGCGATTCGGCATGCGATGATGCGCGTTCGGGACGAGACGGCGCGTATTCTCGACGGTACCAGCCTGGCCGATGCCGGGCTGGACGAACTGGTCGCCGCGTAAGGGGTCAGCCTCGCTTCCGCGCCTGACGGTACGTGCCGAGAAGCCGCAGCCACTTGGTCTGGAAGCGTAGTTCCTCCAGCGCGCGGTCCAGTCCGGGATCGCCCGGCTTGCCCTCGACATCCGCAAAGAATTCCGTCGCCGCGAACGTCCCGCCACGCTGATAGCTTTCCAGCTTGGTCATGTTGACCCCGTTCGTCGCGAACCCGCCCATCGCCTTGTACAAGGCGGCGGGGATGTTCTTCACCTCGAACATCAACGTCGTCATGTACGGCGCGTTCTCGCCGATCGGGTTTTCCGGTGCCGCATGCCCTACGCGCGCAAGCACGACGAAGCGCGTCATATTGTGTTCGGCATCGGCAATGCCATTCGCCAGCAGGTTCAGGCCATAGATGGCGGCGGCGCCCGGCGGCGCGAGCGCGGCGACCGCGGGATCGCCCTGTTCCGCAACCATCGCCGCGGCCCCGGCGGTGTCCGGATAGTTGATCGGCGTGATGTTGTGCTCGCGCAGCCAGTGGCGGCATTGTCCCAGTGCCTGCGGATGACTCATCGCCTGCCGGACTTCGTCGCGCGATCCAAGCCCCATCAGCGCATGCTTGATGCCGAGGAAATGCTCCCCGGTGATCACCAGACCCGATTCGGGAAGCAGGAAATGCATGTCCGCGACGCGGCCGTGCAGCGAATTCTCGATGGGAATGATGGCACAATCCGCACGTCCTTCGCGCACCGCATCGATCGCGTCGGCAAAATCGAAACAGGGCAGGGGCAGGCCGTTCGGAAAGGCCTCGACCGCCGCGACATGGCTGTTTGCGCCGGGTGCGCCCTGAAAAGCGACGGCGCGCGTGGGGTCCGCAGCGGCGGCGGCGGTCATCCGGTCCACGATCGGGCGGGCGGGGGCGGCAAAATTCTCCATGTGGCCGCCGCGCTTAAGCGCCGCTTGCGGTGTGGGCAACGCGAATCTAAAGGAAGCGCACTTACGCGGAACAGGCACGGGGCTGACATGGACAATCGGACGAACACGATCGCGGGCTGGGTGCTGGCGGCATGCGGCGCGGCACTGGGCTTGTCGATCGCCGGCGGCATGGTGTTTCACTCCGAAGCTCCCGAGAAATTCGGCTTCCCGATCGAGGCAGCGGAAGAGGGCGGAGACGCCGGCGCGGCCGAAGTGCCGATCGCCACGTTGCTCGCCACGGCCGACGTCGCCAAGGGCGCCGAAGTGTTCAAGAAGTGCGCCGCGTGCCACACGATCAACCAGGGCGGCGCCAACGGCATCGGCCCGAATCTCTACGCCACGCTCGGTGAGGGCGTTGCCGAGGGCAAGGGTGGATTCGCCTTCTCCGACGCGCTGAAGTCGAAGGGCGGCAAGTGGGACTTCGATAACATGAGCGCCTGGCTGACCAGCCCGCGCAAGTTCGCGCCCGGCACCAAGATGACCTTCGCCGGTATCGGCAACGGCCAGGACCGCGCGAACGTGATCGCCTATATCAACTCGATGGGGTCGGATCTGCCGATGCCGGCCGCTCCTGCGGCGGGCGCAGCGGCACCCGCAGGCGCCCCGGCCGATCCGGGCGGCAAGGCCGAACCGACCACCGAAGATTTGAGCAACAAGGCCGCGCCCGCGACCGGCGCACCTTCCATCGATCCGGCAGCGAAGGTTCGCGGCGCGAAGGAAGACGCAAAGTAAGCTTTGCTAATCGTGCGTGGTGATCGACGCTTGGTCTCATCGATCTGAGATCGCGGCGGCGCGTGACGAGCATATACTAGCCGTTCGTGCCGAGCTTGTCGAAGCACCTGTCCTGCTTTGCCCGCCCTTCGACAAGCTCAGGACGAACGGAGGGTTCAGGCCGCGGTAGGAGTTTCACCGTTCGTCTTGCACGATGACGTAGGCCCCGTTCGTTCGTTTCGAGCGTAGTCGAGAAACCCTTTCGACGGTCCGTGACGCCGGTTTCTCGACTACGCTCGAAACGAACGGGAGCGGTCGGCCACCGATCGAAATGAGCGGGGAGGGGGCCGAGGTGGCTACCTCGATATCGACCCGCAACAACGACGCGCCCCCCGGCCTTACCCGTCCCTCAGACCACCGGCTCCCGGTAGAAGTCCTGAACGACCTCCCATGCCTCGTTCGCCGTCTCGACCATCGTGAACAGGCTCAGGTCGCGCGGCGAGATGACGCCTTCTTCGACCAAGGCTTCGAAATTGACGACGCGGTTCCAGAAGTCCTTGCCGAACAGCAGGACGGGGATCGGCTTGATCTTGCCGGTCTGGATCAGCGTCAGCAGTTCGAACAGTTCGTCGAACGTACCGAACCCGCCCGGGAACGCGGCAAGCGCGCGGGCGTGGAGCAGGAAGTGCATCTTGCGCAGCGCGAAATAGTGGAACTGCATCGACAGATGCGGCGTGACATAGGGGTTGGGCGCCTGTTCGTGCGGCAGGACGATGTTCAGGCCGATCGACTCCTGACCCTGATCCGCTGCGCCGCGGTTCGCTGCCTCCATGATCGACGGTCCGCCGCCCGAGCAGACGACGAACTGTCTTTTGCCTTCCTCGTCGAGCGGGAACTGGCTGACCTTGCCCGCGAGTTCGCGTGCCACGTCGTAATATCTGGACTTGGCGACCAGGCTCTCGGCGATCCGGATACCCTGTTCGTTATCGCCTTCCGCCGCCCGGGCGAAGTCGAGCATCGCCTGTGCCTTGGATGGTTCGGGAATGCGGGCGGAGCCGTAGAAGACGAAGGTCGAGGCGATGTTCGCCTCTTTCAGGATCAGTTCGGGCTTCAGCAGTTCAAGCTGGAAGCGCACCGGGCGAAGGTCTTCGCGCAACAGGAAATCCATGTCCTGAAAGGCGAGCCGGAAGCTGGGGTTTTCGGTCTGCGGGGTGCTGACGCCGGCATTGGCGGTCTCGGCATCCTGGCGGGCGCGCGGGAATACCCGCGATGGAACATGTGTATCGGTCATCATCCGCGCCTAGAGCAAAACGGTTTCGGTTTGAAGCCCGTCCCCGACCGGCATCAGCGGCAGAAATTGGCCCGGTCGTCCTCGAAATGGAGGTGATTGTAGTGCGCCGCGTTGTAATCCGGGCTCAGCACCGTGCCGAAGCGCTTGCAGGCCGAGGCGCGGATCGTGCGCAGGAACAGGTTGACCGCCGGATCGACCGAGCGCCAGTCCTGCTGGATCGTCACGCGGCGCCCGTCAGCCAGCACGAAGCCGGATATGTCGACCGCATTGGCGGTGCCGTGGCCCGACAGGCGCGGCGTCGCGCTGCTGCCGACCACGTTGCGGCAGGCATAGGTGCCCATCGTCTCGATCCGCACGACGTCGCTGCCCAGGATCTGCCGCGCGGCGGGCGCGACGCCGCTTCTCGCCCAGCCGATGAACGCACGTGCCAGCCCGCACCGCATGCTCTTGATCCCGGACACGGGCAGGCCGACATCGATCAACTGGACCGCGCCGATCACCTGGCACCCGCCGCCGAAATCGCGATCCGGCAACGGCGAATAGCGCACGCCGATGCGTGAAAGATCGGCGAAGCACGCCTTGGTCTCGCTGGATGTCGGGATATTGAGCGTGACAGGCCGCGACCCCGCCGGCCGCGGCGGGGGCCGATTGTCTCCACCGCCGCACGCGGACAGCAGGAGGGCGAGCAAGAGGGGCGAACGCTTCACCCGATCCGTCTAAACATCAACGGCTCACCGTGGAACAGCCTCCAACAGCCGGCGTGCGACGGAGCGCAGCACCCGCGTGCCGAAAAGATCGCGTGGTTGACAGATCATCCCACGTCTCTAGAGGCGGCGACGGGCCACGCGGTCCCAACGCCGCGCGTGCTCTCTGTGAGGAGAGACTACATGACTGACTTACCTGCCGTCCCCGCGCAGCCTTTTGCTGCGCAAAATGAACAGCCGGCGATGAAACCGGCGCGTCCGTACTTTTCTTCCGGCCCGTGCGCGAAGCCGCCCGGCTGGTCCCCTGAAAAACTCGATACCGCTGTCCTCGGCCGCTCGCATCGTTCGAAGCTGGGTAAGACGCGGCTGCAATATGCCATCGACCTGATGCGCGAGCTGTTGAAGCTGCCGGACACGCACCGCATCGGCATCGTTCCGGGATCGGATACGGGTGCGTTCGAAATGGCGATGTGGACGATGCTGGGCGCGAAGCCCGTCACGACGCTCGCCTGGGAAAGCTTCGGCGAAGGCTGGGTGACGGACGCGGTAAAGCAGCTGAAGATCGATCCGACGGTGATCCGCGCCGATTACGGGCAGTTGCCCGATCTGGCGACGGTCGACTGGTCGAACGACGTGCTGTTCACCTGGAACGGGACGACATCGGGCGTGCGCGTGCCGAATGCCGACTGGATCCCGGCCGACCGCGAGGGGCTGAGCTTTGCCGACGCGACGTCGGGCGTGTTCGCCTATGACATCGACTGGGCGAAGATCGATGTCGCGACGTTCAGTTGGCAGAAGGTGCTGGGCGGCGAAGGTGGTCACGGCGTGCTGATCCTCGGCCCGCGCGCGGTCGAGCGGCTGGAAAGCTATACCCCCGCCTGGCCGTTGCCGAAGGTGTTCCGCCTCGTCTCCAAGGGCAAGCTGACCGAAGGCGTGTTCAAGGGCGAGACGATCAACACCCCGTCGATGCTGGCGGTCGAGGATGCGATCCTCGCGCTCGAATGGGCGAAGTCGGTCGGTGGGGCGGACGGGCTTATCGCACGCAGCGACGCCAATGCGGCGGCTTTGGGCAAGATCGTCGCGGATCGCGACTGGCTGGGCCATCTGGCGGCGGACGAGGCGTCGCGCTCGAAGACCAGCGTGTGCCTGACGGTCGAGGGCGCGGACGAGGCGTTCATCAAGGCGTTTGCGGCTCTGCTCGAAAATGCGGACGCGGCGTATGACATCGCGGGATATCGCGATGCGCCGGCGGGTCTGCGTATCTGGTGCGGCGCGACCGTCGATACGGCCGATATCGAAGCGCTGGGGCCTTGGCTCGACTGGGCTTACGCCACCGTCAAGGCGCAGGTCGCCGCTTAATTCCCTGTCATCCCCGCGCAGGCGGGGATCCATACCCAATGCCGTCAGCGATTATGGATCCCCGCCTGCGCGGGGATGACGGCCGTTCGAAGGAAATCCCATGCCAAAAGTACTTATCAGCGACCAGATGGACCCCAAGGCCGCGCAGATCTTTCGCGAGCGCGGCGTCGAGGTGGACGAGATCACGGGCAAGACGCCGGAAGAGGTGATCGCGATCATCGGCGATTATGACGGCCTCGCGATCCGCAGTTCGACCAAGGTGACCAAGGCGATCCTCGCCGCCGCGACCAAGCTGAAGGTGATCGGTCGCGCCGGGATCGGTGTCGACAATGTCGATATCCCCGCCGCATCCGCGCAGGGCGTCGTCGTGATGAACACCCCGTTCGGCAATTCGATCACCACCGCGGAACACGCCATCGCGTTGATGTTCGCGCTCGCCCGCCAGCTTCCCGAGGCGGACGCCAGCACGCAGGCCGGCAAGTGGGAAAAGAACCGCTTCATGGGCGTCGAGCTGACCAGCAAGACGCTAGGGCTGATCGGTGCGGGCAATATCGGGTCGATCGTGGCCGATCGCGCGCTTGGCCTGCGCATGAAGGTCGTCGCGTTCGATCCGTTCCTGACGCCGGAACGCGCCATCGAGATGGGCGTCGAGAAGGTCACGCTGGACGAATTGCTCGCCCGCGCCGACTTTATAACGCTGCACACGCCGCTGACCGACCAGACCCGCAACATCCTGTCGGCCGAGGCGCTGGCCAAGACCAAGCCGGGCGTCCGCATCATCAATTGCGCGCGCGGTGGCCTGATCGACGAGGCGGCGTTGAAGGCGGGGCTCGACTCCGGCCATATCGGCGGCGCGGCGCTGGACGTGTTCGTGCAGGAACCGGCGAAGGAATCGCCCCTGTTCGGTACGCCGAACTTCGTTTCCACCCCGCATCTGGGTGCGTCGACCAATGAAGCGCAGGTCAATGTCGCTATTCAGGTCGCCGAGCAGATGGCCGATTACCTGATGTCGGGCGGCGTCACGAACGCGCTGAACGTGCCGTCGCTGTCGGCGGAGGAAGCTCCGAAGCTGAAGCCGTACATGGCGCTGGCGGAGAAGCTGGGTTCGCTGATCGGTCAACTGGCGCATGGCGGCCTGTCCGGGATAGCGATCGAGGTCGAGGGTGCGGCGGCATCGCTCAACCAGAAGCCGATCACGTCGGCAGTGCTCGCCGGGCTGATGCGCGTGCACACCGACACGGTGAACATGGTCAACGCGCCGTTCCTGGCGAAGGAACGCGGCATCGACGTGCGCGAAGTGCGGCATGACCGCGAAGGCGATTACCACACGCTGCTGCGCGTCACGGTGAAGACCGAGGCGGGTGACCGTTCGGTCGCGGGCACCTTGTTCGGCGATCAGGCGCCGCGCCTGGTCGAACTGTTCGGCATCAAGGTGGAGGCCGATCTGGCCGGCCATATGCTGTATGTCGTCAACGAGGACGCACCCGGTTTCATCGGGCGTCTGGGATCGTTGCTGGGCGAGGCCGGGGTCAATATCGGCACGTTCCATCTCGGTCGCCGCTCCGCCGGGGGCGAGGCGATCCTGTTGCTGTCGGTCGACGAGCCGGTGACGCAGGACCTGCTCGCCAAAGTTCGGACGCTGTCCGGCGTGCGGACCGCGATGGGCCTCAGCTTTTAGGTCCGGTCGGGCCGGGGTCGCGATGGCCCCGGTCCGCCGCATATTGAGTTTCCAAGATATGCCCGAGCGTCAGACCGAAGAGCAGACGACGCTCCACAACCGCGTGAAGCTGTGGCTGGCGCATACGCTGAAGCTGGATCATGCGGCACTTCACGCGCACCTTGGCATGGCGATCTGGCTGGCCTGCGTGATCGTCGCGGGTGACGCGGGTGCGCTCTGGCCGTTGCTGATCGTCATCGCCGCCGAATGCATCAACGAGATACTCGACCGGCTGCGCAACGGATCGTGGATGATCGCGGATACGCTGCAGGATATTGCGGGGACGTTGATCTGGCCGTGCGTCCTGTTCGGCATGGCACGGGGCGGATTGCTGTGATCGGGCTTGCCCCCGCCGCACCCCGCGTTATCAGCCGCGCATGACTGCTTTACTGCCCGAGGGTTTCCGCGACCGCCTTCCCCCTATGCCGATGCCGCCGCGAGGCTGGAGGCGGCGGTGCTGGGTGCCGCCTATGCACATGGCTATGAACGCGCCGATCCGGCGCTGGCCGAGTTCGAAGCTGGGCTGGCGGGGCGGCTGAAATTGGCCCGGGCGCAGGATTCGGTGCGCTTCGTCGATCCGGTAAGCCAGGCGACGCTCGCCGTCCGACCCGACATCACTGCGCAGATCGGCCGCATCGCGGCGACCCGCATGGGACACCACCCGCGCCCCGTGCGCCTGTCCTATGCCGGGCCGATCCTGAAGCTGCGGGCATCGCAATTGAGCCCGGAGCGCGAATTGCGTCAGATCGGCTGCGAGTTGATCGGGCTGGATACCGTTCCGGCTGCGGTCGAGATCGCACAGGTCGCGGTGGAGGCGCTGGCCGCCGCGGGCGTGCAGGGAGTGTCGATCGATTTCACCTTGCCCGATCTGGTCGATATCCTCGCCGCCGGGCCGTTCCCGGTTCCGGCCGGGACGATCGACACGCTGCGCGACCGGCTGGATGCCAAGGATGCGGGCGGTGTTGCCGCCATCGCTCCCGAATATCTGCCGCTGATCGAGGCGGCGGGGCCGTTCGAGGCCGCGCACCACAGGCTGTGCGCGTTCGATGCGGGGGGCGCACTGACCAGCCGGCTCGACGGGTTGTGGGCGATCGCCGCGAGCCTGAAGGGGCGCGTCGCGCTGACGCTCGATCCTACCGAGCGGCATGGGTTCGAATATCAGAGCTGGCTCGGCTTCTCGATCTTCGCCGACGGCGTTCGCGGAGAGATTGGGCGCGGCGGCAGCTATACGATCGTTCACGAAAGCGGCGCGGAAGAGGCGGCGGTCGGCTTTTCGCTGTTCGCGGACGGCATCGTTGCCGCAGGGCTGGGTGCGACGGAGAGGCGGCGGCTGTTCGTGCCCGTCGGCACCGATGCCGCGCTCGCGGCACAGATGCGCGCCGAAGGTTGGGTCACGGTCGCGGCACTCGAACCGGGTGACACACCGGAGGCGCAATTATGCACGCATGTGCTGGCGGGCGACGAGGCGCGCCCGCTGGCGGGTTGACCTTCGCGGTTGACAGGTGCGTGCTACCCCGGCAGGGGCGCACGCGCAGTTTCTAGATCCTCCGCGCGCCGAGCCCTGTCGAAGGGTGCGTGGAGTTGTCCGGCAGGCGGAGAGCTGTATTCATGGCAAACGTAGCAGTGATCGGGGCCCAGTGGGGCGACGAGGGCAAGGGCAAGATCGTCGACTGGCTCGCCGAGCGCGCCGACGTCGTCGTCCGCTTTCAGGGTGGGCATAATGCCGGCCACACCTTGGTCGTGGGCGAGAAGGTCTACAAACTCTCGCTGCTGCCGTCGGGCATCGTGCGCGGCACGCCGTCCGTCATTGGCAACGGCGTCGTGCTCGACCCCTGGGCCCTGAAGGCCGAGATCGAGAAGCTGGCCGGGCAGGGCGTCGCGATCAGCCCAGATACGCTGATGATCGCCGACAATTGCGCGCTGATCCTGCCGTTCCACCGCGATCTCGATTCGCTGAGGGAAGACGCCAGCGGCGCGGGCAAGATCGGCACGACGCGGCGGGGCATCGGCCCGGCCTATGAGGACAAGGTCGGGCGGCGTGCGATCCGGGTGTGCGATCTGGCGCATCTCGACGCGCTCGGGCCGCAGTTCGACCGGTTGACCGCGCATCACGATGCGTTGCGCGCGGGCTTTGGCGAACCACCGATCGACCGGGATGCCTTGCTCGCCGAATTGCGCGAAATCGCCGGCTTCGTCCTGCAATTCGCCAAGCCCGTGTGGCGCGACCTGAACGCGTTGCGTGCGCGTGGACGGCGTATCCTGTTCGAAGGCGCGCAGGGCGTGCTGCTGGACGTGGATCACGGGACTTATCCGTTCGTCACGTCGTCTAACACCATCTCCGGCACCGCGGCGGGTGGTTCCGGCCTCGGGCCGAGCGCAGTCGGCTTCGTTCTCGGGATCGCCAAGGCCTATACGACGCGCGTCGGCTCCGGTCCCTTCCCGACCGAGTTGGAGGACGAGACCGGCGAGCGGTTGGGGGTGCGCGGACATGAATTCGGTACTGTTACCGGGCGCAAGCGGCGATGCGGCTGGTTCGATGCGGTGCTGGTCCGGCAATCGGCTGCGGTCGGCGGCATCACCGGCATCGCACTGACCAAGATCGACGTGCTCGACGGGTTCGACGAGGTGAAGATCTGCACTGGCTATACGTTGAACGGCGAGACGCTGGACTATTTTCCGTCGCATGCCGCCGATCAGGCGCAGGTGGTGCCGGTGTATGAGACGATGCCCGGCTGGAGCGAATCGACCGCGGGTGCGCGCAGCTGGGCCGATCTGCCGGGTCAGGCGATCAAGTATATCCGGCGGATCGAGGAATTGATTCAATGCCCGGTTGCCCTGGTGTCCACCAGTCCGGAGCGTGAGGACACGATCCTGGTCCGCGACCCCTTCGCGGACTGATTTACGCGAGACGAACGGGGCGGGGCCCCGCGAATACCCACCCCGTTCGTGCCGAGTCTGTTGAAGCACCTGTCCAGACGGACTCGCCCTTCGACAAGCTCGCGACTAACGGTCGGTGAGAACTGGTATCGTCCAGAAGCGCCGTGATGATCGACTGACGCAGTTACCCAGTCCCCGAAACGACACCGGCCGCGCCCCTTTCGGGACGCGGCCGGCCGACGATACTCGTTCGTTAGAAGTTTATCTCGGCTTCTTCTTCGACTTCTTCGGCGTCTCACTCGTGGTGGTTGCCGGATCGGTCGTCGGGCTTGCCTGATCCACCGTGGTGGACTCGGTCGGCGCCGGTGCGGTCGTCGTGGGCGCGGTCGATGTCGTCGGTGCGCTCGGATCCACCGTGCTCATATCCGTCGTCGTCGGCGTATCCGACGGGCTGTTCGGCACAGGCGCCGTAGGACTTGTGTTGGTGCCCGGCGTTACCGGTGCAGTCTGTGGGGCGGTCTGGGCAAATGCCGCGCCGGACAAACCAAGTGCTGCAATTCCGATGATGAGAGTACGCATCGTCTTCTCCTTTCCCGATCCATTTGGGGTCGGAGTAAAAACGCGCCGATCCGGAAAACGACGCTCTCTTTAACTCTGGAATCGAACCACTGGCCGATGCCTATCCGCATTGGGCGCGGTGCAGCAACGCTTGGTCGGCCAGCACCAATGCCATCATGGCTTCGACCACGGGCGCGCCGCGGATGCCGACACAGGGATCGTGCCGTCCCTTGGTCATGATCTCCGTCGCATCGCCGTCGCGCGTGATCGTCGGTACGGGCGTCAGGATAGAACTGGTCGGCTTGAACGCGACGCGTACTTTGACCGGCTGGCCCGTGGATATGCCGCCGGCGATTCCGCCGGCGTGATTGGCGAGGAATTCGGGGCCATCCGCACCGGGGCGCATCGCGTCGGCATTATCTTCGCCGCGCAGCGTCGCCACCGCGAAACCGTCGCCGATCTCGACGCCCTTGACCGCATTGATGCTCATGCAGGCGGCGGCGAGTTCGCTGTCCAGCTTTGCATATAACGGTGCGCCCCATCCGGCGGGGACGCCGGTCGCCTCGCATGCGATCACCGCGCCGAGCGAAGATCCGGATTTGCGGGCGGCGTCGATCATCACTTCCCAGCGCGCGGCGGCGGCGGCATCGGGGCAGAAGAACGGGTTCCTGCCGATCTGCTCGGCATCGAAATTGGCGGGATCGATCGCATCGCCGCCGATCGCCTCGACCCAGGCGGTTATCCGAACCTGTGGAATGACGAGGCGCGCCACCGCGCCCGCCGCGACCCGCGCCGCCGTCTCGCGCGCGGAGGAACGGCCGCCGCCGCGATAGTCGCGAAAGCCGTATTTCGCATCATAGGCATAGTCGGCATGGCCGGGGCGATACGCGACCGCGACCTCGGAATAGTCCTTCGATCGTTGATCGACATTCTCGATCATCAGGCTGATCGGCGTGCCCGTCGTGCGGCCCTCGAACGTGCCGGACAGGATGCGGACCTGATCGGGTTCCTGCCGCTGCGTGGTGAAGCGCGAGGTGCCCGGGCGGCGCTGGTCGAGGAAGGGCTGGATATCCTTTTCGGTCAGCGACAGTCCGGGCGGGCATCCGTCCACGACCGCGCCCAGGGCCGGCCCGTGGCTTTCGCCCCAGGTGGTGAAACGGAACACGCGGCCGAAGGTGTTGTAGCTCATGCGCGCCGCTGTAGCGGCTGGATGGCCCGTACGCTATGCCGCTTGCGATTGGCCCGCTTCGCCCTTGCGCGTCAGCCGGGCGATCTCGTCGCGATACCGAAAGCGCAGCGCGGACCAGTCATCGTCCAGCGCGATCTGCGTCACGGCGAGCAGGCCCGCATCGGCAAGTGCAGTCCAGCCATGATCGCGGGTGATGTCCGACGGAACGGATCCGCTCTTCTTCGGATAGGCGAACCACAAACGCCCGCCGCGGGCGTAATATGGCATCGCACCGTCCAGTGCCGCCGCGATTTCGTCCTGCCCGGTGACGAAGCTCAGGATCAGGTCGGCGGGGCCATCCGGTATCGTATCCGGCAGGTTCAGTGTCTCGTCGAACGCTGCGGGACGGTTCCGAACCCAGCCGGTCATGCCGGGCTTGAAGCCCAGTTTGTCCAGCAGGCTCTTCATCGTCCGGCGACGCTCGCAATCAGACCAGCGCGATATCCGGCGCGTCTTCCGCCTTCATGCCGATGACGTTGTACCCGGCATCGACGTGATGCGTCTCGCCCGTCACGCCGCTCGCCAGGTCGCTGAGCAGGTACAGGCCGGCACCGCCGACATCCTCGATCGTCACGTTGCGCTTCAGCGGCGAATTCAGCTCGTTCCATTTCAGGATCAGGCGGAAGTCGCCGATGCCGCTTGCCGCCAGCGTCTTGATCGGGCCGGCGGAGATCGCGTTGACGCGGATGTTCTCGCGTCCCAGATCCACCGCAAGGTACTGAACGCTGGTTTCCAGCGCAGCTTTGGCGACGCCCATGACGTTATAGTGTGGAATGACTTTCTCGGCGCCGTAATAACTTAGCGTCAGGAGCGACCCACTCTTTTTCATCATCTTCTGCGCACGCTGCGCCACCGCAACAAACGAATAGACGCTGATGTTCATCGTCATCAGGAAGTTGTCGAGGCTGGTATCGACGTAACCGCCGCGCAATTCGTTCTTATCGGAAAAGCCGATTGCGTGGACGACGAAATCGATCGTCGGCCAACGCTCCGCCAAGGTCGCGAAACACGCGTCGAGGTCCGCCATGTCGGATACGTCACACGGGATCAGGAAGTCCTGGCCCAATTGCGCCGCGAGCGGGCGTACGCGCTTTTCGAGCGCTTCCCCCTGGAAGCTGAACGCCAGTTCCGCGCCATGTTCGGCGAGCTTCTGTGCGATACCCCATGCGAGCGACTTGTCGTTGGCTAGGCCCATAATAAGCCCGCGCTTGCCCTGCATTAACCCGTTCACGCCGTCGCCGCCTCCAAAGTCGCGCCAGTAGCGGAATCCTTTACGCTCGGTTCGGGGGGTTCCGCCAGTGCCGCGTTCAAATGGGCTCCAAAAACGAGACCGAGACCGATCAGATAGAAAAACAGCAACATGACGACGACACCTGCCAAGCTGCCATATGTCATGTCGTAGCCGCCGAGTTGCGCCAGTACGATCGGCAGCAATGCGGTCATGCTGACCCACCACCCCGCGGTAAATAATGCGCCAGGCCATTTGGGGCATTTACTGTAGCGATATTTCGACGGTGTGACCGAATAGAACAGCATGTACAGCGCACCGAACATGACGAGTCCGGGGATTACGCGTGACAGCCCGATCCAGCTCGCGGCGTTTTCGGCGAAGGGGACCAGACGGTAGATGAACTGTTCCGCCGCCAGCAACAGGCCCTGCACGAGGAACGACAACAGGGCGAGGATCACCGAAGCGACGATCGCCAGACTGAGCCCCAACCGCGCGCGCCAGATCGGCGAGGAACTGTGCGTGCCATACGCTTTGCGAAATATGTCGCGGATCGTCTCCACGAAGCTGCCGACGGTCCACAGCCCGACGAGCGCGCCGAGCCATAGCAGGGACCCCGTCCGCGCCTTCAGCACATCCGCGATCGGCTTGCGCAGCAGGTCGCTGACGTCTGGCGGCAGGACGTGGAGGAAGGACGATACCGCCCGCTGCGTCTCGGCGCTCTGTCCGAACAGCGACAGAACGGCGGCGGCGACGATGAAGAACGGGAAGACCGTCATCAGCGTAAGATAGGCGAGGTTGCCGGCATAGGTGAAGCCGTCGGTATAGACGCCGATCGCGACGCGTTTGAACGTGCGCCACGCATAAGCGAAGGGCTTTGCGGCCGGTGGGGCTTCCTCGGGATCGAGGCCCGCCTCCCCGTTGATGGCGCGTTGTTCGGGCGAGGAGGGGGAAAAATAACTCACACGATTGAGACGCCCAGATTGCTGCGCGGGTTCCCCTTATTGTCCCATCCCTGCACGAATTCCGTCAGTGCCGCATCCTTGGCAGGCAGATCGACCATCAAGGTCACCAGCTGGTCGCCGCGCGTGCCGTCCTTGCGATGGAATCCACGTCCGCGGAGCCGAAGAGTCTTGCCCGAGGTCGATCCTGCCGGAACGGTCAGCATCACGGCCCCTTCGACGGTGGGGACGCGGACCGGTGCCCCGAGCACGGCTTCGGACAGGGTGATCGGCAGGTCGAGGCGCACGTCGTCGCCATCGCGGGTGAAGAAGCGGTGCGGCTGGACGGTGATCGTCACCATGCCGTCGCCGTTTCCGCCCGGGCCGGGCTGGCCCTTGCCGGTCAGGCGCATCTGCATGCCGTTTTCGAAGCCGGCGGGCAGTTTGATGTCGATCGTCTTGCCGTCCGCCAGCGTCACGCGTTGCGGCGCGAGCGTCGCGGCGTCGGTGAAAGAGACGTTCAGCTTGTAGCCGATATTCGCGCCCTTGGGCTGCGGCTGGCGCCGGCCGAATCCGCCGAAGCCGCTGGCGAACCCGCCGCCGCCACGCTGAGCGCCGCCGAACAGACCCTCGAACAGATCGCTGACATCGACGCCTTCGCCACCGAAGTTGCCGCCCTGAAAACCGCCCTGGCCCCCGGCGGGCCCGCCGCCACTGCCGCCGTACCCGAACGGCGCGGCTGGATTCCCGTCGCCGTCGATCTCTCCGCGATCGAACCGCGCGCGCTTGTCCTTGTCGGTCAGCAGATCGTAGGCGTTGGTGGCCTGGCTGAACCGCTCGGTCGCCTTGGGGTTGTCCTTGTTGCGATCGGGGTGAAGCTCCTTGGCGAGCTTGCGATACGCCTTCTTGATGTCGGCCTCGCTGGCGGTGCGTTCTACGCCAAGCGTTTTATAGGGATCGGCCACGGAGTTCCTCTGGATTACGAATGCTGCCGGCTATTTGGGGGATAGGGGCCCCGAGTGCAAACCCCACGCCGCCAGAGATAAGCAGCGCGTTTGCGGCGACAAGGGTCAGGCGACGGCTTCCGGAACCGGCGCGACGTCGACGCTGACTTCCATGTCCTGTGCGCTCGATCCCAGAACGATACCGTCGATCGGCGCGATTTCGGCATAGTCGCGGCCGATCGCCATGACGATATGGTCGCCCGCCATCCAGATACCGTTGGTGGGATCCACCCCGACCCAGCCGAGCGCGTCGCCGCACCACAACAGGACCCAGGCATGCGTCGCGTCCGCACCGACCAGCCGTTCCTCGCCGGGTGGCGGGATCGTGCGGATATAGCCCGATGCATAGGCGGCGGGCAGTCCCGCAGCACGCAGGCCGGTGATCATGATCTGCGCGAAATCCTGGCACACGCCGCCGCGCTTGACGAAGGCATCGTGCGGCTTCGTGTCGACTAAAGTCGCCTCGGTATCGAATTCGAATTCGTCCTGGATCCGGCGGGCGAGCGCCATTGCCGCTTCGAGGCATGGCCGGTCGGGCGCCAGATCCTGCGCGCACCAGTCGGCGATATCTCGGTCGAGCGGAATCAGCGGGGACGGAAACAGGTAATAGGCCGGGCCGGCAGGAGACGGATCGCGGCTGGCACGCACCTGAGCCGCGATCTGGGCCAGCGTCGGATCGGTCGGGGAGGGGATAGGGATCAGCCGATCGACCACGATGCGCGACACGCTCTCGATCACGAGATGTCGCACCGGTTCGTCGATCACCAGCCGCGTGACGTTGGCCAGGCCAGCCTCCGCCCGCGCGGGCGCGGTGCGGCCGGACGGGGAAATGGTGAGGCGATAGGTCTCCAGCGTCTGGCCCGACCAGTGGATCGGTTTCAGCCGCAGGTTGCAACGCGCGAAGTTGACGTTGTTGCCATAGTCGAAGCGCGTGACGTGGCGGATGTCGTAGATCATGCGAGCGTCATCCCGGCGGCGCGAAGCGGTTCCGCGCCTTGCAGGAAATAGCGACGCGCGATCGCGTTCGACAACGCGAACAGGCGGCGTTCGATATCCCCCAGTATCTCGGCATCGAGCGCGGCGGCGGTCGCGGTGGAAACGATTGCGGACAAGGCGGTCGCCTGTGCCTGTTGCGCCTCGTCCATCCCGTCATCGCCCAGCACCGGCAGTGCCTTCATATGTGCGCATATCGCGTCGATCTGGAACGCAAGCGCGCGGGGATTGCCGGGATCCAGTGCAACCAGGTCGACCACGGGTACCCGCCCGATCCCGGTCAGGTAGCGCTGGCGATAGCTGATCTGGCTGTCGGCAAGATCGAGCAGGGTGGACAGATCGTCTGCGGTCGCGCCGGCCATGCCGAACGCCCAGACGGCACGAGTGACGGCCAGCGCGCGTTCGATGCGGCGGCCCAGATCGTGAAACCGCCACGACGCGGTCCGGCTCATATGTTCCGCCGACAGCCCGGACAGAGCGGCGTAGCGGCGTTGCAGCGATCCCGCGCGGTCGAGCATGCCGCCGCGCATCGGATGCGGCGCGTCGAGCAGGCGGATGACGTCGGCCGACAAGCGGTCGCGCGAACCCTGTCCGATGCTGCGCGCATGGCGGTTGATCGCGCGTACGCTTTGCCACTCGCTCTCCGCCTCCATCGCGGTGCGTGCGAACTGAGTCAGGTCGGTGCGGCGCAACGATGCGGGATGCGGTGCCGCCCCGGCATTGACGACCAGCCCGACGAGTTTCCCCACTGTTGCTGCGCCGAGTGCCGCGCCCGCATCCGCATCGATCGAGTTGCCCAGCATGACTCGGATCACGCCGAGCAGTGCCTCGCCGCGTTCGAGGTACCGGCCGAGCCAGAAGACGTTATCCGCCACCCGGCTGGGTAACGTGCCGGGATTGCGCCGGACATGCACGGTATCGGGCGCCGGCAGCAACGACACCGGCTCCACCGTGGTCGAGCCGTGGACGACGACGTCGGCGGACCATGCGCCCTCGCCCATTACATTGGCACGGGGATCACTGTCGTCGCCGATCCGCGCGAAGCCTCCGGGAAGCACGACCCAGTTGCCGTCGCCGCGCGCGCGGCGAAGACCCGGAGCGTGAAGGGGCGGGCGACCAAAGTGTCGTCAGCGACGACCGGCATGGTCGAGAGGCGTACGATTTCCTGCGCGACATAATCCTGCGGCCGGCGCACCATGTCGGCAAGCAGCACGGTTCGTTCCTCGGCGGACAGATCGGCACCGTAGACAGGCCGCCCCTCGGGCAGGCCAAGCGGCGCGACGCCGAAGGCCGGGCCGATCAGCAGCGCGTCGAAATCCTCGATCACCCGTGCGCGCTCTGCATTCTGGCCGCACCACCACGTCGCGATGTTGGGGATCAGCAGGTCGCGACCGGTCAAGCGCGCGGCAAGGCGCGGCAGGAACGCCCCGAAGGCCGCGCTTTCAAGCACGCCAGCGCCGGGCGCGTTGGAGATCACGACTTCGCCCGCGGCCATCGCATCGATCAGCCCCGGCACGCCGATGCGCGAATGCGAATCGAACGCCAGCGGGTCGAGCATCCGTGGGTCGCTGCGATGCCAGATCGCGTCGATCCGCTTCAGCCCGCCGATCGTGCGGACGTACAGCCGGTCTTCCAGCACCGCCAAATCGTCGCCTTCGACCAGCAGCAGCCCGAGATAGCGCGCGAGATGCGCCTGCTCGGCATAGCTTGCGCTGTATCGCCCAGGCGTGAGCAGGCCGATACGTGGTTCGACGCGGCGGCAGGCGGCGGCGAGCCCCTCGCGATACGCTGCGAAAAAAGGCGCGTGGCGTTCGACGTTTAGCCGGGATTGCAGCCCGCCAAGCGTGCGCGAAACGGCCAGCCGGTTTTCCAGCGCATAGCCTGCCCCGGCGGGCGCGCGCAGGTGATCGCCCAGAACGCGCCATTCGCCGGTCGGCCCACGACCGAGATCGATTGCGATGAAATGAAGGTGGTGCCCGCCCGGTGGAGTCAGCCCGACCATCGGACGCAGGAAATAGGGGCTGCCCCCGATCAATGCGGCGGGGATCAACCCGCTTTCGACATGGCGTGCGGAGTCGTAAAGGTCCGCCAGCAGCATCTCGAGCAGTTCGGCCCGCTGGCGCACACCGGCGGCGATACCGGCCCATTCGTCGCTATCGATCAGCAGCGGGACGGGGGAGACGGGCCAGGGGCGTTCGTCGCTTTCGCCGATGATCCGGAAACCAGTGCCAATATCCTCCGCATGCCGCTGCACCCGTTCGCGGGCATGTCCTAGATCGTCGCCCGCGACAGCAGCCAGTTCCTCGAACACTGCGGTCCAAGCCGAGTCTTGCGGCGCGGCACACAGCACGTCACCGTGCAGCGCCTGCCGGCAATAGTCTGCGATCCAGCGTTCCGCATGCTGGCCGGCATCGATCGGAGGAACCGCCGTCACGGTCGCCATTGGCGATCCGCCCCGGCGTTGCACTCGGATGCTGGCATTGCGATCAATCTCCCACCCGCGCTTGTCTTGGCCACAAACGGGATGCGCGTGCAACATGCGTGTTGGTGGAGGGGCCGGTTCTGGCCCTCGTCAATGGAAGGGAAAGTACCCTTCTTGCTCCCCTCCCTGAAAGGGAGGGGCTGGGGGTGGGTCGGTTCCTGGCGATGTCCCACCGCAAAGCTCACCCCGTCCGTGACGGCAAAACTCACGGTTAAAAAAGCCCGTCGTCCTTCAAATCTACCCACCCCCAAACCCTCCCTTCCAGGGAGGGGAGTAAAGCGCCGCCTGATTGATCGGCGGTTTCGCTCGCGTGCAACCTTCGTTAAAGTGCGGGCATGGCCGACGATCCCTTTGCACTGTTCGACACCTGGTTCGCGGAGGCGAAGCAGAGCGAGCCGAACGACCCTAATGCGATGGCGCTCGCCACGGTGGATGCGGCGGGGCGGCCATCGTCGCGCATGGTGCTGCTGAAAGGGCATGGTGCGGACGGTTTCGTCTTCTACACCAACCGCGAGAGCCGGAAGGCGGGCGAGATCAGGGTCGACAGTCATGTCGCCTTGCTGTTCCACTGGAAATCCCTGCGCCGCCAGATCCGGATTGAGGGTGCGGTCGGACTGGCGAGCGATGCGGAATCCGATGCGTATTTCGCCAGCCGCAGCCGCGACTCGCAGCTTGGCGCCTGGGCGTCCGATCAATCGCGCCCGCTTGCCGATCGCGCGACGTTCGAGGCGCGGTTCGCCGAGATGGAGGCGCGCTTCGCCGGTGGTGACGTGCCGCGCCCGCCGCATTGGGGCGGGTACCGCGTAACGCCGCGCGCGATCGAATTCTGGCAGGATCGGGCGCATCGGCTGCACGAACGCCGCCTATTCACGCGTACCGACGCGGGGTGGGACGAAGGCTTGCTCTACCCATGACCGAGGAACAGCGCCGCGCGATCCCGTTTGCCGTGCGCGCCGCACTCGCCAGCGTCGCGATGGCGTGCTTCCTGCTGCTGCTGAAAGGCTATGCGGCATGGGCGACCGGGTCGGTCGCGATGCTGGGATCGCTCGCCGATACCGGCCTCGACCTGCTCGCCAGCCTGGTGACCTTGTACGGCGTGAAGCTGGCGTCGGAGCCGGCCGACCACGATCACCGTTTCGGACACGGTAAGGCGGAGGCGCTGGCGGCATTGTTCCAAATCGCCTTGATCACCGCATCGGCTGTCGGCATCGCATGGCGTGCCATCATGGCGTTCAGCGATCCCACGCCGACGCAAGGCGCCGATTTCGGGATCGGCGTGTCGGTCGTCGCGATCGCCGCGACCGCTATCCTGCTCGCCTATCAACGCCGCATTATCCGCCAGACCGGTTCGGTCGCGATCATGGCGGACAACGTGCATTACCAGTCGGACGTGTTGCTCAACGGATCGGTGATCGTCGCGCTGGTGCTGGACCAATATGCCGGCGTTCGTGGCGCGGATCCGGTGATGGGGATCATCATCGCCCTATGGCTCGCCTGGGGCGCGTTCCAGGCGTCGTCAAACGCGATCGACCAGTTGATGGACAAGGAATGGCCCGAGGGCGAGCGTGCGCGCTTCATCGAGGTCGCGGCGCGCCAGCCCGGGATCAAGGGTATCCACGATTTCCGTACGCGCCGGTCCGGCAGCCACGATTTCGCGCAATTCCACATGGAAGTCGGTCGCGACCTGACCGTCATCGACGCGCACGATATCGTCGAGGGCGTCGAGAAAGCGTTGCGGCGCGTCTATCCCAAGGTCGAAGTGCTGATCCATCTCGATCCTGAGGGGCATGTCGATACCGACAATCCGCTGGTCGAGGCGGACGTCACGCCGCACTGGTTCGGCAAGCGCCTGTAATGGCGCATCAAGTGAGGATGATCCGTTGAGAATACCGTTCGTTCAGGTTGATGCGTTTGCGGGCAAGCCATTCGAGGGCAATCCCGCCGCGGTGATGCCGCTCGGGTCGTGGCTCGACGATGCGACGCTCCAGAAGATCGCGGAGGAAAACAATCTCAGCGAAACCGCTTTTCTGGTGGCGGCGGCTGATGACGAGGCTGATTTCGATCTGCGCTGGTTCACGCCGGGTGCCGAAGTCGCTTTGTGCGGACACGCGACGCTGGCGAGCGGGCACTTCGTCCTGTCCAGCGATCCGATGCGCGACCGGGTGCGGTTCCGCACGCGGCAGGCGGGTATCCTGGAGGTGTCGCGCGATGGCGACGGCTATGCGCTCGCGCTGCCCGCCTGGGGACCGGTGGCGAAGGACATGCCCGGTATCGTCACGTCATTGGGCGTCACGGCCGTCGAGACCTTGTGGTACGAGAAGGGCTATGCGCTGGTGATCGTCGGAAGCGAACAGGAGGTGCGCGATATCCGGCCCGACCTGCGTGCGCTGGCGGCGGAAGGCCCGATCGTCGCGGTCGTGTCCGCGCCCGGTGTGGATACCGATATCGTCAGCCGCGTCTTCACACCCGCTTATTCGATCGACGAGGATCCGGTGACGGGGTCGGCGCACGCGGTAATGGTGCCGTATTGGGCGAAGCGGCTCGGTCGTGACGATTTCACCGCATATCAGGCGAGCGCGAGGGGCGGGCATGTTGCTTGCCGGCTGGACGGCGACCGGGTGGTGCTTGGCGGATCATGCGTCACCGTGATCGAGGGAACGTTCTTCGTCTGATGCCCGGATGGGGCGCGTGTCGTCAGGCGGCGATGCGCTTGCGCTCGGTCTCCGCGATCCAGCCGCCGCCCATCACCCGCTCGCCCGAATAGAATACGGCGGCCTGACCGGGCGATACGCCATATTCGGGCGCGTCGAACATCAACTGCCCGGCGTCCAGCCGCGCAGGAACGGGCTTTGCCATCGACCGAACCTTCACCGTCATCGGCTGCTCCGTATCGCCGCCGATCCAGTTCATGTCGGTCAGACGCGCTGCCTCGACCGCCAGCGCCGTACGCGGTCCGACGACGACGCGCCGGCTTTCCGGCTCCAGCCGTACGACGTACAATGGTTCGGGCGTGCCACCGATCTCCAGCCCGCGGCGCTGGCCGACGGTATAGTTGACGATCCCGCGATGCGTGCCCAGCGCGCGACCGCTTTCGTCGACGATCTCGCCGCCGGCTTCCGCTTCCGGACGTAGTTTGCGGACCAGATCCGCGTAATTGCCGTCCGGTACGAAGCAGATGTCCTGGCTGTCCGGCTTCGCTGCCACGCCCAACCCCAATCCTGCGGCAAATTCGCGCACTTTCGCCTTGGGCAGACCGCCCAGCGGAAACCGAAGATAGTCGAGCTGGTCCTGCGTCGTCGCGAAGAGGAAATAGCTCTGGTCGCGTGCCGGATCGATCGCGCGGTGCAGTTCCGCGCCGTCGGGCCCCTCAACCCGGCGGACGTAATGCCCGGTGGCGAGACAATCCGCACCCAGGTCTCGCGCAAGCCCGAACAGGTCGGTGAACTTCGGACCCATGTTGCAGCGGACGCAGGGGATCGGCGTCCGTCCCGCAAGGTATTCGTCGGCGAACCCGTCGATTACCTGCGCGCGGAAGCTGGATTCGTGATCGTAGACGTAATGCGCGATACCCAGTGCGTCGCACACCGCGCGCGCATCCCGGATATCGCGCCCGGCGCAGCATGATCCGGCACGGCCCACCGCCTCGCCGTGATCGTACAGCTGCAACGTGATGCCGATCGTTTCTGCACCCGTCCGCGCGGCAAGCGCCGCGACGACCGACGAATCGACGCCGCCCGACATCGCCACGACGATGCGCTTGCCCTTGAGATCGTTCCCGAGCTGAAAATCGCCGATTTCGGTCATGGACGCTCACATAAGGCGCGAACTGTCCCATTGCAAAACAGATGCTTTCCAAAGCATTTTTGCCGGCTTTACCCCGCCTTTAGACGTGCCGGCTATCAACGTGGCTTCACCCCGCACGAAGGCGTCCCGTTGGATCTCAGTTTCTCCCGATTTGCTCTCAACGCCCAGCCGACCGTCTTGCCGGCCGATCTGGCGGTGATGGTCGTCGGGATCACGGCGCGTCAGGCCTCCAGCCCGACCGCGCGTTTCCAGGGCAATCTGATGGCGCTGCCGGTGGCGGGCAATCTGTTCGCGCCGACGCACGGCAGCTTCAATCCTGAAATGGCGGCAAGCATTACGCGGTGGAAACAAAGATGAAGCCGACATTTACCGAGCCGCTTTAGCCGGCGTTCAAACACCGGCGATACGCACCGCCTCACAGACAGACGAATACGCAACCAAGAAGACAAGTCGCAACACAGACGGGGGCCCCCGCCCCGATCCGAGGTTAGAATGATCGAGAACCAGAAAATCCGTCCAGCGAAAGTCATCGGCCCGCTCGGTGAGCCGTTGACGCTGGACAGCCTGCCGCCGCCGGAGACGACACGCTGGGTCGTGCGTCGCAAGGCCGAAGTGGTCGCTGCGGTAAACGGCGGGCTGCTGTCGGTGGACGAGGTTTGCGCGCGGTACAGCCTGACCGTCGAAGAGTTTGCCGGCTGGCAACGTGCGATCGACCGGTCGGGTATGCCGGGCCTTCGCGTAACCCGCATCCAGCATTACCGCTCGCTCTACGACCGCCAGCAAAAATACTGACGTCGATCAAATTCTCGTCGACGCGAGCAAAGCCCGCCGCTCCGGCCCGGAGCGTGCGGGCTTTTTTGTTCATCTAAAAACAAACCGGTACCGGAACAAACTAACCCGTTTGCGAGTCTTTGCTTCCGTAGCCCGATCGGCGGGCGGAAGCAGAGGGACAAGAACATGGGTATCATCATTTGGCTCGTCGTCGGCGGTATTTGCGGTTGGTTGGCCAGCATGATCATGCGCACCGACGGCCAGCAGGGCATCCTGCTTAACATCGTCGTCGGCATCATCGGTTCGGTGATCGCGTCGTTCATCTTCGGCGCCGGCATCAACCAGGCGATCACCATCCAGACGTTCCTGTATTCGCTGATCGGCGCAGTCATCCTGCTCGCGATCGTGAACCTGGTCCGTCGCGGCAGCGTTCGCTAAAGCGGATCCTTCATGGGATCATGATCGAAAGGGCCGTCCGGGCAACCGCGCGGCCCTTTCTTCGTGTCCGGCCGCTATTTTAGCAAGAAGCGCACGTTCAGCGTGACGGTGACGTCGGTTTCGCCGGATGCGATCTGCGTCGGCGCCGAATCCGCCATCGCCTTCATCGCGCGGAACTGCGGCATCGGCGGCGGGTTGCCGGCATTCTCGCCGCCTTCTCCGATCGATACGATCCGCGCGACGCTCATCCCGGCTGCCCTGGCATAGGTCTCGGCGCGGGCGCGGGCGATCTTCACGGCCTCGATCCGCGCCTCGTCCATTGCGGCGTCCGGATTGTCGAGGCTGAAGTTCGGGCCGTCGATCTGGTTCGCCCCTTCCTTGACCAGAGCATCAAGGATCGCACCCGATTTGGCGACATCGCGGAAGCGCACCGATACCGTGTTGGTCGCCTGATATCCGGTGATCACCGGCGGCACGTTGTTCTCGTACCGATATTGCGGGCTGAGCGAGACGTTGGATGTGGCGATATCGCGCGGTGCGACGCCCGCCTTCTTCAAGGCAGCGAGCACCCGTGCCATGCGTGTCGCATTCTCGCCAAGCGCGACCGCAGCCGTCGCATTCTGTGTCACTACGCCCGATCGGATCGTCGCGACATCGGGCACGCGCGTTGTGCGTCCGGTGGCGGACACGTCGAGCACGGTACCGCTGGCGGGAACCATCGGCTCGACCGTGGTAGCGGTTTGCGCCGTGGCGCCGGCCAGCGGCACGGCGGCGAGAACCAGGGCGGTCGCGAGCAACTTCATCTTCGAACTCCTGTTGTTGGAACGGCCGGTCGGCCCTTCGAAGCCCTGATGCAGGCCGGGCGCAAAACCGAAGCTGAACGAATTGCGTGAAAGATCAACGTCGCGCGCATCAAGGGCAGGCGATGAGCGCGAGCAGCGGGACTGGGCAGAACGTTCCGGGGAAGACGTCGCGCCGACGATCGCCGTCTGCGAATCGCATTCAGACCTTCGATGCAAAGGATGTGCACCCTCGTTTCGAGGCGCGGCTCGACCTTAAGATCTGCCGTTTGGACACGATGCGAAGTGCAGGGAACAACTTGCGGAAAACACGCGAAACGGGCATTGCGCGGCATCGTGCGCGCGGGGGCGGGCAGGGGGCGGCAAAGTTGCAGACCATGCATCCCGAAAACAGGCTCTTGAGGCCGGTGAGTTATTTCGATAATACAGTTCTGAGAAATCGGCGGATAAGCCGGATGAGGGCATCGGGAAGTGGCAATGAATTACGAAACGGCGACGTTCGAGAATGACGGCCGGCTGGCGATCGAGGGCGAGAAGCGTTCGAAGCGCAAGTGGTTGATCGTCGGCATCGTCGCGTTAGTCGTCGCCGCGGCGATCGCGTATTTCGCGTTCGGCCGCGACGCCAAGCCTGCCGCTGCCGCCGCCAAGACGGAACAATTGCCCAATGTCTCGGTCGTCGTGCCGGGCAGCAAGACGGTATCGCGCGTGCTTTCCGCGACCGGAACGCTCGCCGCACGACGCGAAATGCCGGTCGGGGTGGCAGGCGAAGGTGGCATGGTTACGCGTGTCCTGGTCGAGCCCGGCCAATGGGTCCAGGCGGGGCAGGTGCTGGCGCAGGTCGACCGGTCCGTGCAGTCCGAAACCGCGGCGAGCCTCGCTGCC
Source organism: Sphingomonas aliaeris (assembly GCF_016743815.1). Taxonomy (NCBI): domain Bacteria; kingdom Pseudomonadati; phylum Pseudomonadota; class Alphaproteobacteria; order Sphingomonadales; family Sphingomonadaceae; genus Sphingomonas; species Sphingomonas aliaeris. The sequence goes on from NZ_CP061035.1 coordinate 782,642, forward strand.
CAGATCAACGTCGCGCAGGCGGATGCTGCGATTGCAGAATCGGAACTGAAGCGTGCGAAATCGCTCGTCGATCGCGGCTTCATTTCCAAGGCCGATCTGGAACGCCGTACTGCTACGCGTGACGCCGCACTTGCCCGCGTCAACGTCGCGCGCGCCGCGCTGGGCGAACAGCGTGCCCGCAACGGCCGGCTCGACGTTCGCGCGCCGGCCGCCGGTCTGATCCTGACACGCGCGGTCGAACCCGGCCAGATCGTCAGTTCTGGCACGGGCACGCTGTTCCGCATGGCGAAGGGCGGCGAGATGGAAATGCGCGCGGCCTTGTCGGAGGCGGATCTCGCCGGATTGAGCGTGGGCGTACAGGCCAGCGTAACGCCGGTCGGTTCGACACAGAGCTTCAAGGGGCAGGTGTGGCAGGTGTCGCCCGTCATTGATCCGCAGACGCGTCAGGGCATTGCGCGCATCGCATTGTCCTACAATCCGGCGCTCCGCCCTGGCGGTTTCGCTGCGGCGCAGATCACCAGCGGTGGGTCCAACGCGCCGCAATTGCCCAACTCCGCAATTCAGAGCGACGTGAAGGGCAATTTCGTCTATGTCCTCGATGGGCAGGACAAGGTGGTCCGTCGCCAAATCACGCTGGGTGATGTTTCCGACGCCGGCGTCACGATCACCGGCGGCCTGACGGGTACGGAACGTGTCGTGCTGTCCGCGGGGGCGTTCCTGAACCCCGGGCAGAAAGTGAAGCCGATCCTCAAGACCGCGCAAGGCTGAACCCGATGAGCTTCCGCAACATCTCCGCTTGGTCGATCCGGAACCCGATTCCATCGATCGTCCTGTTCGTCATGCTGACGGTGGCGGGGCTTGTCAGCTTCATGCGGATGGACGTCAACAACCAGCCGGATATCGATTTCCCGGTCGTGATCGTGCAGATCTCGCAACCGGGTGCGGCGCCGTCGGAACTCGAAAACCAGGTCACGCAAAGGGTCGAGGCTGCGGTTCGCAGCCTGCAGGGCATCGACGAGATCAACTCGACCGTACAGGAAGGCAATTCCACCACAGTCGTCCAGTTGGCGATCGGCACCCCGATCGACCGTGCGGTCGAGGATGTCCGATCCTCGATCCAGCAAATCCGCGGCGACCTGCCGGAGGGAATCCTCGAACCGCAGGTGATGCGCGCGAACACGACCGGCGACGATCTTGCGAGCTATGCCGCGATTTCGACCGACATGACGATCGAACAGCTCAGCTGGTACATCGACAACACGGTATCGCAGGAACTGCTGTCGGTGCCGGGCATGGCGGCGGTCGGCCGCAACGGCGGCGTCAGCCGCGAGATCCGGGTGATCCTCGATCCGCTGAAGCTGCAGGCGCAGGGCATCACCGCCAGCGCGGTGAATCAGCAATTGCGCCAGGTGAATTTGAATGCCTCTGGCGGCCGCGCAGAAATCGGTGGGGCGGAGCAATCCGTCCGCGTGCTGGGCAATGCGCAGACCGCCTATGCGCTCGGGCAGCAGCAGATCGTCGTCGGTGGCGGCCGGACGGTTCGGCTTGCCGATCTGGGGCAGGTGCGCGACCTGTTCGCGGAACAGCGCTCGTCCTCGCAGCTCGACGGTCGGGAAGTCCTCAGCTTCGATTTCCAGCGCGCCAAGGGCGGGTCCGACGTGACCATCTTCAAGGAAGCGCAGAAGAAGCTGGCGGACCTGGAAAAGCGTAACCCGCAGGTCCGCTTCCAGCTCATTTCCGACAGCGTGAAATATACGGAGGCGCAGTATCACTCCGCGATGGAGGCGATGCTGGAGGGCGCGCTGCTCGCGGTCGTCGTGGTCTATCTGTTCCTCCGTGACTGGCGCTCGACGATCATCTCCGCGCTTGCCATCCCTCTGTCCGCTATCCCGACCTTCTGGTTCATGGATATGCTCGGCTTCACGCTCAATAACATGACGCTGATGGCGCTCAGCCTCGTCGCGGGCGTGCTGGTCGACGATGCGATCGTGGAGATCGAGAACATCGTTCGCCACATGCGCATGGGCAAGAGCGCGTATCAGGCATCGATCGACGCAGCGGACGAGATCGGGCTGGCGGTGCTGGCGACGACGATGTCGATCGTCGCCGTGTTCCTGCCGGTCGGCCTGATGCCGGGCATCTCGGGCCAGTTCTTCAAGAATTTCGGCCTGACCGTCGTCGTCTCCGTGCTGCTGAGCCTCGCGGTCGCGCGACTGATCACGCCGATGATCGCGGCCTACTTCTTGAAGGCGAAGGGCCAGGCGTCGCACGGTGAAGGCAAGCTGATGGACCTGTATATGGTCACGCTGCGCTGGACGCTGCGGCACCGCTGGTCCGCGGTCGTCGCCGGTGTCGTGGCGTTCGCGATGACGGTCGCGTTGATGGTCATGCTGCCCAAGACGTTCCAGCCGGAACGCGATCTGGATGCGTCGACTGCCTTGGTCACGATGGTTCCCGGGACGACGTTGGCCGACACGCAGGCAGTTGTCGCACGCGTCACCCGCCTGTTCGAACAGCAGCCGGACGTCGAGCATGTCTACGCACGCGCGTTCGTCGGCAATGGCCGGGTCCGTGCGATCTTCAAGAAGGACAAGTCGATGTCGAGCGTTCAGTTCGAACGGTCGATGTCGCCACAGCTTGCCGCCATTCCGGACGCGCGCGTCGCCTTCCGGTCGCAGAACGGCTGGGGCGGTAGCGGACGACAATTGTCGATCGTGCTGGGGGAGACGATCCGAAGAAGCTGACCCAGACTGCGCTGCAACTTGTGGATCAGATGGGCAAGGTCCCCGGGCTGATTGCGCCGCGGATCGAGGGCGATCTGTTGCGCCCCGAAATTGTCATCACGCCGCGAATGGATTTGGCTGCGAACCTTGGCGTCACGACGCAGGCTCTGTCGTCCGCGATCCGCATCGCGACTTTGGGCGACATTGACCAGAACAGTGCGCGATTCTCGCTCAGCGACCGCCAGATACCGATCCGCGTTGCACTGAACCAGACAGCGCGACAGAAATTGTCGACGATCCAGAACCTGCCCGTCGCGACGCAGAGTGGCGGCTCCGTGCCGCTCAGCCTCGTTGCGGCGATCAGCTTCGGTGCCGGTCCGACGCAGATCGAACGCGTCGCGCAGAAACGCCAATTGACCGTCGGCACCGATCTCGCGCCCGGCCTGATCAGCGGCGATGCGCAGAAGCTGATCCACGCCTTGCCGATCATGAAGAACATGCCGATCGGCGTGGGCGAACTGGTCGTCGGTTCGGACAAGTGGCAGGCAGAGATGATCACCAACTTCATGATCGCGCTAGCGTCGGGTTGCTTCCTCGTCTTCGCGGTGCTGGTGCTGCTCTACCGCCGCGTGCTGCCGCCGTTGGTTAATATGGGCTCGCTGCTGCTCGCGCCGCTCGGTGGGTTGCTCGGGTTATTGGTGACGGGTCAGCCAATGTCGATGCCGGTTTATATCGGTATCATCATGCTGTTTGGCATTGTCGCGAAGAACTCGATCCTGCTGATCGATTTCGCGCTGGACGAGATGGCGAAGGGCGTGCCGCTGTTCGATGCGATCATGGATGCCGGGCACAAGCGTGCGCAGCCGATCGTGATGACGACGGTGGCGATGGTCGCCGGCATGCTGCCCACCGCACTCGCGCTGAACGGAGACGGCTCTGCGCGCGTGCCGATGGGCATTACGGTGATCGGCGGGCTGACGCTATCGACCCTGCTGACGCTGCTGATCGTGCCCGCAAGCTTCAGCCTGGCGGCGAGCATCGAAGTGTGGATCGGGCCGAAGCTGCGCCGCAGCCTGTTGACCTATCAGCCGGGCGACGACGGAACCGACGTGATCGATCACGATCCGACGGCCCGCCTGCCGGGTACGCCGCCGCGTCTGAAAAGCAGCGACGGTCCGCAGCCTGCCGAGTGACGGACGGCCCGGCGTCGTGCCGGGGCGTTACGCGCAAGCTCGTCGCGTTCAGACCCGTGGGCGGGCCTTCAGTTCGTCGCGAATCTCGCGCAGCAAGGCAATGTCCGCCGGCTCCGCGGCCGGAGTGGCGGGGGCTTCGTCCGCTTTCGGGATGAGGCGGTTTACTGCGCGGATGAGCATGAAGATGATGAACGCCAAGATGATGAAGTTCACCGCGGCGGTGATGAACGCGCCGTAGCCGAGCAGGGGTACGCCGGCCTTTTTAAGCGCGGCATAGTCGGACGATCCTGCCAGCGCCGATGGCACCTTGCCCAGGATGATGAAGTAGCTGGAAAAATCCAGTCCGCCGAAGATCTTGCCGACGATCGGCATGATCACGTCGTCGGTCAGCGAGGTGACGATCTTGCTGAACGCGGCGCCGATGATCACCGCGACGGCGAGATCGAGCACGTTCCCCCGCATGACGAAGGTCTTGAACTCCTTGAACATGACGTGCTCCCTTCCGATTTCACTTAACCTTGGTGATGCTAAGCGCGTATCATGGCGCTTGCCAAGGCTTTGGAGGGTGAACATGAAGTATCGTGCCGTTTTCGCAGTGATGTCCGCAACCGCGCTGGGCGCATGCGGCGTCAACAGCGTTCCCACCGCCGAAGAGAATGCGAAGGCGAAGTGGGCCGACGTGCAGAACCAGTATCAGCGCCGTTCCGACCTGATCCCGAACCTCGTCGCGACGGTCAAGGCGGCCGGCGCGCAGGAGAAGGCGATCCTGACCGAAGTGACGCAGGCTCGCGCCTCTGCCAATCAGGTGCAGGTGTCCGGGGACGACCTGACCGATCCGAACAAGATGGCCGCCTATCAGCGCGCGCAGGCCGGCGTGACGCTGTCGTTGCAGCGCTTGCAGGAGGCCTATCCCGAGCTGAAGAGCCAGGGCAATTACACCACGTTGATGAGCCAGCTGGAGGGTACCGAGAACCGCGTGACGATCGCGCGTAACGATTACAACCAGGCGGTGCAAAGCTACAACACGACGATCCGCACCTTCCCCGATGCGATCGGTGCGAAGATCTTCTACGGTGCCAAGCCGATGACCCCGTTCCAGGCGACGACGCCGGGGGCCGAGACCGCACCGTCGGTCGCCAATGCCTTCGGGAACAACAGCTGATCTTCGTTCATCCAGGGGACCGCGTGATGCGTTCGCTCCATCTGTTGCTCGCCCTGATCGGCCTGATGCTGATCGGGGCGACCCCGCTCGCCGCGCAGACTTTCCCCAAGTTCACCGGCCTCGTCGTAGACGACGCCAACGTCCTGCCGCCCGCAACCGAAGCGGAACTGACCGCCAAGCTGCAGGCGTTGCAGAAGGATACCAAGCGCCAGCTTGTCGTCGCGACGATCGGTGATCTGCAGGGGTATCCCCTCGAAGATTACGGCTACAAGCTCGGGCGCGCCTGGGGCGTGGGGTTGAAGGATGTCAACAACGGCGCGATCATGTTCATCGCGCCGAACGCGCCGGCGGGGCAGCGCGGGGTTCGGATAGAGGCCGGCTACGGCCTCGAACCCTTCCTCACCGACGCTCTGTCGAGCGTCATCATCAACAACGACATGCTACCTAAGCTGCGCGCGGGCGACATTCCGGGTGCTATGAACGCGGGGGCGGACGCGATCATCCAGCAATTGCGATCGTCGCCGGAGGAAGCGCAAGCTCGGGTGGACGCCGCGGTGGCCGAGTTCGACAAAGCCAATAAACGAGGAGCGCGGCGCGACGGTGGCTTCCCGATCGGCGCCGTCATCGTGGTGATGGTCGTCGGGATCATGGCGCTGTCGTTCATGCGCCGGGGTTCCGGCAAGCGCTATAACGCTGACGACGATCGAAACGGCGGGGGCGGAAGTGGCGCCCTGCCGATCATCTTGTGGTCGATCGCCAACGAAATCGGCAACAGCGCGATGCGTGGCGGCGGCGGCGGCGGCGGTGGTTGGGGCGGTGGCGATAGCGACGGTGGCGGCGGCTGGGGTGGCGGTGGCTTTTCCGGCGGCGGCGGCGGCGATTTCGGGGGCGGTGGCGCCTCGGGGAGTTGGTGATGCACATTACGCCCGAGGATCGCGCCAAGGTTTCGGCAGCGGTGGCTGCCGCGGAACTGGATACGGCCGGCGAGATCGTGACGATCGTCGCACGCCGGTCGGACAAGTATAACGACGTGGCGGCGCATGCCGGGGTGCTGGCGATGCTGATCGTCCTGGCCGCGCTGTCGATCTGGCCGGGGATCGCGGATCGGCTGCACGCGCTCGTCTACGATCCGTGGACCGCGGGCGAGCATCAGGGCGCGCTGTACGGCATCGCCTTGCTCCTCGCGGCGGTCGCTTTCCTCGCCGCGCGCTATGCGCTCTCACCGATCAAGCTGCGGATCGCGGTGACGCCGGGTGCGACAAAGACGCGGCGGGTGCGGGCGCGCGCGCTCGACCTGTTCCGGTCGAGTGCCGAGAAGCGCACGATCGGCGCGACGGGCGTACTTATCTATCTCAGCCTCGAGGAACATCGCGCCGAACTGATCGCGGACAGCGCGATCCATTCCAAAGTCGCGCCGGAAACATGGGGCGCGGCGATGGCGGCGCTGATCGCGGCGGTGAAGGACGGGCGTCCGGGCGACGGCATGGCAGAGGCGGTCAGGCAGGTCGGCATCGTGCTGGCCGCGCACTTTCCACGGGCGGAGGACGATCGCAACGAACTGCCCGACCGGTTGATCGAACTGTGAGCATGGATCCCGAAGAGACCGTCTGGCAGGGCAAGTATATCGCCGCCAAACGCTGGGGGGCGTGGGAATACGTCTCCCGCGCGCGTGGGATCCAGGCCGCCGTTATCGTGGCGATCGAGGACGGGCACGTCATCCTGGTCGAGCAATATCGCGTGCCCCTCGGCCGTCGCTGCCTGGAACTGCCCGCCGGGCTGGTCGGCGACGAGACCGAGGGCGAGAGCGTCGAAGCGTCCGCCGCTCGTGAACTGGAGGAGGAGACCGGATACCGGGCGGACCGTATCGTCTCGCTCGGCAGCTTCTATTCGTCGCCCGGCATGGTCAGCGAGGGCTTCACGCTGGTTCGGGCGACTGGCTTGACCAAGGTCGGCGAGGGCGGCGGGACGGTGGACGAGGATATCGTCGTTCACCGGGTGCCGCTGTCGGAGCTTTCCGCTTTCGTCGCGGAGAAGCGTGCGGCGGGGGTGGGAATCGACGTTAAGATGCTGCTGTTGCTGAGCGGGGACCTGCTGGCGTAGGCCAGCGGGGGTTTTTTTGGTGGTGCTCCCCGGGGCAGGTGCTTCGACAGGCTCAGCACGAACGGGGATGGATGTTCCTGTCTCCGATCCGTTGCCATCCGTTCGTTTGAGCAAAGTCGAGAAACAGCCGCGGGCTTGTGGTGGCGGTTTCTCGACTTCGCTCGAAACGAACGGTGTGGGAGGGGAGGGCATTTCCCCGCCCGTTCGTGCTGAGCCTGTCGAAGCACCTGTCGGTGTGCCTGACCTTCGACAAGCTGCGGGCAAACGGTGGTTTGGGACTGTCAGTTCACCGTCACCGGCGATTACGAGCGCCGTATGATGCTACCGGAAATTATCCGCGTAAGCCTGGAGCTTCAGTTTGCGCTCGGGTGCGGGGAACAGGGTGAAGGCGAGGCCTTCGCGCTCGGCATAGGCGACGGCGGCTTCCTGCGTGGGGAAGCCGATGCGGACCTGATCGCGGGTATCGCCGGAGCCGGCCCAGCCGGTCAGCGGATCGGCCTTCTTCGCCTCGGACGGTGCGAATTCCAGCACCCAATTGTCGGTGCGGGCGCGGCCGGACTGCATGGCGTTTTTCGGGCGCTGATAGATGCGGGCGGTGGTCATGGGCTGGTCCTTCGAATCTCGATACGCCTTATCGCGGTTGTCGGGCGCGTGCATCCGCATTTTTCGTCCGCATCGTCGCAGTCGCGGCGGCGGGGTCGTCGGGCCAGGGGTGCCGGGGATAGCGGCCGCGCATCTCGCGCGCGACATCCGCCCAGCTGCCGGCCCAGAATCCCGGCAGGTCGCGCGTCGTCTGGATCGGGCGGCCGGCGGGCGAGGTGAGGCTCAGGACCAGCGGGACGCGCCCTCCGCCGATCGCCGGATGCACCGCCAGCCCGAACAATTGCTGCGGACGAAGATCGACGCGCGGTCCCCCCCTCCGCCGCATAGTCAATCGGATGGCTCGACCCGGCGGGACTGTCGAAATGCGTCGGGGCGAGCCGGTCGATCGCGCGCATCGCATCCCAGCCGACGATACCGCGCAAGGCATCGGTCAGCGCGCCGGGATCGATCGACGACAGGCGGCGCTTGCCCTCCAGCAATGGTGCGAGCCACTCGTCGGCGCGTGCGAGCAAGGCTGCGTCGTCAAGCTCCAGGTCCGCGCCGCCATGCGCGGCGGCAAAGGCGGCGCGGTGGCGAAGCGCGGTCGCCGCGTCGCTCCACGGCAGCAGGTCCAGACCGTGCGCCCGTATGCCATCCAGCAATGCGGCGGCGATGCTCGCGGGGTCGGCGGCGGCATCCGGACCGCTGGCCAGCCGGATCGCGCCCAGCCGCCGTTCGCGCATCGTCTGAACGCCACCGGTCGCCGGGTCGAACGTCACGGTATGGCGCGTCTCGATCCGGTCGCCGAACAACGTCTCGACCGTCGTCAGGTCGATCGCCGCGGCGGAGAGGATGCGGGCGCCCGATGCCATGCCCTGCGTCTCCGCCACCGCGAGCCAGTCGTTGCGCGCCAGCGCGGAGGTCGGATCGAGCCGGAATCCGCGTCCGCCTACCGATGCCCATGTTTCGCCGGATGCGTCGCGACGGCGGGCGATGCGGTCCGGGAAGGCGAGTGCGATGGCGATGGCGACATCTTCCCCCCTTCCGCTTGCGGGAGGGGTCGGGGGAGGGGAGGCTCGGCGGGCATCCCCGACCCCTCCCCAGCCCCTCCCGCGAGCGGGAGGGGAGCAAGGCTGGCCCAGCGCTTGGCCAGCTTGCGCCCGGCCTCGGCGCGTTGCCCGCGCTCGCCACGCCAGCGGCGCAACCGGCTTTCGATATCCGGGTCGTTGCCGCCCAGCCCGCGCTCGCCGAGCAGAACCGCGACCTGTGCGGCGACATCGGCCAGCCCCATCTCGCCTGAGCGGACCAGCATGTGGCCGAGGCGTGGCGGCAGGGGCAGGCGCGCGATGGCGTGGCCGTGCGGGGTCGGTCGCCCGTCGGCATCGATCGCCTCCAGCGCAGCCAGTCGCGATCGGGCCTCCGCGACGGCGGCGGCGGGTGGTGGATCGAGCCAGGCCAAGGTCCGCGGATCGGCCACGCCCCACAAGGCGCAGTCCAAAGTCAGCGCGGACAGGTCGGCTTCCAATATCTCCGGCGGATCGAAGCGTGGTAGGCCGGCGGTCGCGGCTTCCTCCCACAGGCGATAGGCGGTGCCCGGTCCCTGCCGCGCGGCCCGGCCCGCGCGCTGCGTGACGGACGCCTGGCTCGCGCGTTCGGTGACGAGGCGTGTCATCCCCGCCGCGCGGTCGTAGCGCGGGCGCCGGGCCAGCCCGGAATCCACGACGACGCGAATGCCGTCCAGCGTCAGGCTCGTCTCCGCGATCGCCGTCGCAAGCACGACCTTGCGGAGGCCATGCGGGTCGGGCTGGATCGCGGCGCGCTGTGCCGCCGGATCGAGGCTGCCGTGCAGGCGATGCAGTACGATGCCGTCGCCAAGGCCATCCAGCCGCTCGGCCGTGCGTTCGATCTCCGCCACGCCGGGCAGGAAGGCCAGCACGCCGCCTTGTTCCTCGCGCAAGGCGGTGCGGATCGCGGCGGCGACCGAATCCTCGATCCGGCTTTCGGCCGCGCGACCGATATGGCGGAGCGTGAGCGGATAGGAGCGTCCCTCGCTCTCGATCACCGGCCCGCCGAGCAGATCGGAAAAGCGCGCACCGTCCAAGGTCGCCGACATTGCGACCAGCCGGAGGTCGGGCCGCAATGCGCCTTGCACGTCGAGTGCCAGCGCAAGTCCGAAATCGCTGTCGAGGCTGCGTTCGTGAACCTCGTCGAACAGCACCGCCGACACGCCGGCGAGTTCGGGATCGGTCTGGATGCGGCTGACGAAGATGCCCTCCGTCACGACCGTGACGCGGGTGCGTGCCGATCGCTTGCTGTCCATCCGCGTCGCATAGCCATAGGTTTCGCCCAGTTTCTCGCCCGCCTGCGATGCCATCCGTTCGGCCGCGGCGCGCGCGGCGAGGCGGCGCGGGGACAGGAGCAGGATCTCGCCGGTGCACCAAGCCTCCCCCAGCAGGGCCGGGGCGACCGCGGTCGTCTTGCCCGCACCCGGCGGGGCGACCAGCACGGCATTCGTCGCATTTCGCAGCGCGGCGACCAGATCGGGCAGGACCGCGTGGATCGGAAGCGAGGTCATGCGAGATCGAGTTGATTCGGGGCCAAGTTGACGAAGTTGACGACACGTACGTGCCTTTGTCGCCCCCGGTACGGGTTGGTCTGGCCGATGGTGGAGGGAAGGGGTGCGCAATCGGGTCACGTCCGCAATGCTGTGGCACGATCCGCCCGCTGTAGGACAGGGGCATTTTTCTTGGGCGGTTCTATCGTCGTCGTTCCGGACCGTTTCGGGATCTACGCGTCGCAGCGATGTCGGCGGGTATTCATCTACATCATTTGGTGGCCGCGCGGCATCGGTATGCCCGGACGCTACCCACCCCCGGCCCCTCCCTTACAGGGGGGAGCAGGATTGCGGACTCTGGGACGCGTGCGGATTTCGGGAGGATCACGGCCGGGCACGCTTAATCTCGATCGGGTCCTAGTATCTCACGATACCACGATGCTAGCGTGCGCTGCACAACGGAGCATTTGCGTGGCCGGACACGATCATCATCACGGCCACTCGCATGGCCATGGACATTCGCACGCTCAATCGCATGCGGGTCATGGCGGCGGGGGCCATCACGGCCACGATCATTCGCCGCCCGCAAACTTCAGCCGTGCATTCGCGATCGGGATCGCGCTCAATCTTGGTTTCGTGATCGTCGAGGCGACGTACGGGATCGTCGCTGACTCGGTCGCCTTGCTGGCGGATGCGGGGCACAACCTTTCCGACGTGCTCGGGCTGGCGGTGGCCTGGGCGGGCGCGGCACTGGCGACGCGGCCCGCGTCCAAGCGCTTCACCTACGGCCTGCGCGGATCGTCGATCCTGGCGGCCTTGCTCAATGCCTTGCTGTTGATGGTCGCATTGGGCGCGATCGTGCTGGAGGCGGTGCAACGGTTCGGCGAGCCGGCGGGGACGATGGGCACCACGGTCGCCGTCGTCGCGGGCATCGGCATCCTCGTCAACGGCGTCACCGCGTGGCTGTTCGCCAGCGGACGGAAGGGCGACATCAACATTCGCGGCGCGTTCCTGCACATGCTGAGCGATGCGCTCGTCTCCGCCGGGGTCGTGGTGGCGGGGCTGGTCATATGGCGGACGGGGATCGGCTGGATCGACCCTGCCGTCAGCCTGATCATAGCCGCGTTGATCTTCTGGCAGACCTGGGGATTGTTGCGCGAATCCGTCGAGATGTCGCTGGACGCCGTGCCGCGCGGGATCGATTTCGACGCGGTGGAGCAGGCCTTGTGTGGCCTGGACGGCGTCGATCGCGTCCACGATCTGCATATCTGGCCGATGAGCACGACCGAACCCGTACTCACCGCGCACCTCGTCATGCCGGCCGGATCACCGGGAAATGCGTTCCTGACGGCGGCGCGCGCGATGCTGCACGACCGGTTCGGCATCGGTCACGCGACGTTGCAGGTGGAGACTGGCGACGATTGCGACGGGTGTTCGGCGGAGGGCTGAAGCGCCGGCCTCAATACGCCCGCGCAATGGCGAATTCGACTGCCTCGACCATCGCGTCCTTCGCCTGGCCGTTGGCGAAACCGCCCAGCGCATCGATCGCGCGCTGGCCGTAATGGCGGGCGCGGGCGAGCGTATCGTCGATCGCGCGGGTCGAGCGGATCAGCGAGACGGCGTGGGTGAAATCCTCGTCACGCGCGCGGTGACCCTCCATCGCGGCCTTCCAGAAGGCGCGATCCTCGGGATTGCCGCGCGCATAGGCCAGAATCACGGGCAGAGTGGCCTTGCCTTCGCGGAAGTCGTCGCCCGCATCCTTGCCCATCGTGCCTGCGTCCGAAACATAGTCGATCGCATCGTCGACCAGCTGGAACGCGATGCCCAGATTGCGCCCATACGCGTCGAGCGCCAGTTCCTCCGCCTCGGGCCGTTCGGCGACGACCGCCGAAATGCGGCAGGCGGCGGCGAACAGCGCCGCGGTCTTCGCGCCGATAATGTCGAGATAGCGTTCCTCGGTCGTCTCTACCCGGCGCGCCGCGGTCAATTGATGCACTTCGCCCTCGGCGATCACCGCGCTGGCATTGGAGAGGATCTTCAGCACCTTCAGGCTGCCATCCTCGACCATCAATTCGAAGCTGCGGCTGAACAGGAAATCGCCGACCAGCACGCTGGCGGGATTGCCCCAGATGAGGTTCGCGGTGCGCTTGCCCCGGCGCAGGTCGCTGCCGTCGACCACGTCGTCGTGCAGGAGCGTCGCGGTATGGATGAACTCGACCGATGCCGCCAGCCGGTGGTGCCGCGTGCCGGTATAGCCGAGCAGCCGCGCGCTCGCGAGCGTCAGCATCGGCCGCATCCGCTTGCCGCCGCCCGCGATCAAATGACCAGCAAGTTCGGGGATCAGCGGGATCTGCGATTCCATCCGCGCCAAGATCACCGCGTTGACGAGGTTCATATCCCCCGCGACCAGCCGGACCATCGGATCGAGCGAGGGGGCGGTGCTCTTGTCGAGCCGGTGGATGGTGGCGCTCATTGTGCCGCCGATGTGGCCGGGCACGCGGACAAACGCAACCCCAAGCACGCCCCGCCGGGCTTGCACGAAGGGCTTCGCACCCGCAAAAGGCGAGAAATTCGCCGCAGGAGGGTGTGTGACCGACGAAACGCTGAGCGGCTATCGCCAGAGCATCGACAATATCGACGCAGCTTTGGTGTTCCTGCTGGCCGAACGGTTCAAGGTGACTCAGGCGGTGGGGCGTTACAAGGCGGCGACCGACCTTCCCGCCGCCGATCCGAACCGCGAGGAAATGCAGATCACGCGGCTTCGGGGGTTGGCGAAGGACGCCAATCTGGATCCCGAATTCAGCGAGAAGTTCCTGCGCTTCATCATCGACGAAGTGATCCGACATCACGAGAAGTTTGCTTCGGAGGCGTAGGGGCGGGTTTGTTTGGACCCCGGGGCATGCCCTTCGACACGCTCAGGGGGAACGGATGAGTGGAGTTTCGATGGCCCGCCGTAGTGTCGCGGCAACGCCTTGCTGCGGTGTCTAATTCGCCCGTTCGTTTCGAGCGAAGTCGAGAAACCGCTTTGATGGTCCGCGTGGCATGTTTCTCGACTTCGCTCGAAACGAACGGGGCTGGTGGAACCAGAGGATAACCATCGCCGAGCTTCCGGCCCCAGCCGCGCCCGCCGTCAGATATCCCGGCGCAGGTCCGTGCCGACCGTTGCCGCTATGTCGGCGGATTCCAGCAACTGGTCCGCCACGCCGAGCAGGTTCGCCCAGCAGGCCAGCATGCCGGCATCTTCACACAATTTCGCAGCGGCGCGGATGTGCGCCACACAGGTCATGACCGTCATCTCGTCCATCGCAACAAACTCCGATGCACCGCCACCTGTTTTCGACCCCTGCTTGCGACCAGTCACTAACCTAGCGCAACCTGTCGCCCGTTTGCACCCTTTTCGTACAGATCCGACAGGTACACCTCGAACTTGTGATGCGCCGCGGCGGTCAGACGGAACGGCGTTGTGATCAGCGCGTGATTGCCGCCATCCTCATATTCGAGCAGCCCTTCAGCGGCGAGCGCGCGGATCCAGCGCGATCCGGTGGCGAGCGAGATGCCGGCGCGGGCGTGCAACTGTGCGATCGTGATCAGCGTGCCCTCCGCCTCGCAGATATAGGCGGACAGCAACAGGTCCCACGCATGATCGGTGAACAGGTCCGATCCGAACGAGCGCACGCGTTCGCGCCGGCTTTCGAAGACAAGCCGGGCGACGAGCAACAGCCGGTCGGGCGCGACCCATCCCTTCGGGGGCAGGCTCGCCTCCAGCTTGATCTCGATCCGTGGTTCGTCCGGGGTGCCGATCGATCGCAACTGGTTGCGGACCCAGATGTTCGAACCATCCGCCCGGATCAGCCGCTTGAACGTCGCGATCGGCAGGCCGTCCGCGACGATCTGCGCGACCAGCTTGGTGCACCGGTCGCGGTCGCCCAGCGCGGTGATGGCGATCGCGTTCGCGCCGACCAGGCTCTTCTGCTCGCGCATCGTGGCGGAGAAGGCATCATCGGCTTCCAGGATCGTCCCGGTGGCGTCGATGACAATCCGGCCCGCATTCTTCATCTTCGACTTTCCGAATGAGGCGTACGTCGCCCGTGCGCAGCACCGTTACCGTGCGAACGCTACGGAATCCACCACGGATATCAGGAGATTGGGAGGGCAGCGATCGTCGGCGCGCCGCCCTATGCCTTACCGGATGGCGTGCGAGGCGAGGAGCACCGCCTTCAGGCCGTCTTCGACCAGGCGCAGTCCTTGCGCGCTCAGGCGGGTTTCATCGGCCTGTTCGACGACGAGGTTTTCTGCCCGTAACGCGCCCACCCACCGCGCCCCGACATTCGCCGCGACCGTGGTCTGCTCGCAAAGTTGGCGTCGACTCAAGCCGCGTCCGCCGACGGCGTGGGCGACGTACAGCGCCGACAGAAAATCCAGGGAGGGATCGGGAATGAGAGAGGAGGGGAGGTGTGCCATCAACGCCCGCCGCACCGCGATCGAGCGCCGGGCCTGCAAAACCAGTTGATCGGGCGACAGGATATCGTCGTCCTGCGCCTTCTGTCTCGCTGCCTCGCCCGTCATTCCCGCCCCCTGCGTCCGCGAACAGGCCCCCTCCTGTAAGCGATCGGCAGGGTAATCTTTCACAATTTGCGCGGTCCGTCGCTGATTATTCTCAAGTCTCGCAGCTTTTGTAAAATAAAACGAGAAAAGGGGCCCGGTCGCCCGAGCCCCTTTTCTTTGTTCGACTTGGTCGAGCGATCAGTCGCGATCGCCGGTCAGGAATGCGGGTGCGAATTCCGGTGCAGGACCGTTATCGTCGCCCGAACGCTCGGCACGGGGAGCACGCTCTCCGCTGCCGCCGCCATCGCGACGAGGACCACGGCCACCATCGCCATCGCGACGCGGACCACGATCACCCCGGCCTTCGCCGCGCCCGCCGCCATCGCCACGGGGACCACGACCGCCATCGCCGTCACGACGCGGGCCACGGCCCTCGCCACGCGGACGATCACCGCCTTCGCGCGGTTCACGTGCCGGACGGGTATCTTCCAGCTCGGCACCGGTTTCCTGATCGACGACGCGCATCGACAGGCGAACCTTGCCGCGCGGATCGATTTCGAGGACCTTGACCTTCACGGCCTGGCCCTCGGAGAGGACGTCCGAGACCTTTTCGGTGCGTTCGTTGCGGATCTCCGAAACGTGGACGAGACCGTCCTTGCCGCCCATGAAGTTCACGAACGCGCCGAAATCGACCAGGTTGACGACCTTGCCGTCATAGACCTTGCCGACTTCGGCTTCTTCCACGAGTCCCTTGATCCACTTGATCGCGGCTTCGATCTGCGCGTGATCGCTGGACGAAACCTTGATCACGCCCTCGTCGTCGATGTCGACCTTGGCGCCCGTTTGCGCGACGATCTCGCGGATCACCTTGCCGCCGGTGCCGATGACTTCACGGATCTTCGACTTGTCGATCGTGATCGTCTCGATGCGCGGTGCATGGCTCGACAGCTCTTCACGCGTGTGATCGAGCGCCTTGGCCATTTCGCCGAGGATGTGCGCGCGGCCTTCCTTGGCCTGCGCCAGTGCCTTGCCCATGATCTCTTCGGTGATGCCGGCGATCTTGATGTCCATCTGCATCGTGGTGATGCCTTCGGACGTGCCAGCGACCTTGAAGTCCATGTCGCCCAGATGATCCTCGTCACCCAGGATGTCGGACAGGACGGCGAAGTCCTTGCCTTCCAGGATCAGGCCCATCGCGATGCCCGAAACCGGGCGCTTCAGCGGCACGCCGGCATCCATCATCGACAGCGAACCGCCGCACACCGTCGCCATCGACGACGAGCCGTTTGACTCGGTGATGTCGGAGAGGACGCGGATCGTGTACGGGAAGTCTTCCTTCGCCGGCAGGACCGGGTGCAGAGCGCGCCAGGCGAGCTTGCCGTGGCCGACTTCACGACGACCGGGAGCACCGAAGCGACCGACTTCACCGACCGAATAGGGCGGGAAGTTGTAGTGCAACATGAAGTGTTCGTAGTTCAGGCCGTTCAGCCCGTCGATCATCTGCTCCGCATCGCGCGTGCCAAGCGTGGTGGTGCAGATCGACTGCGTCTCGCCGCGCGTGAACAGCGCCGAACCGTGCGTACGCGGCAGGAAGTGCACCATCGCCTCGATCGGACGGATCTGCGTGGTCGTGCGACCGTCGATTCGCTTGCCGTCCTTCAGGATGGCGCCGCGAACGATCTCGGCTTCCAGCTTCTTCATCAGCTTGCCGGCAGCCATCTGGTCCTGCGGTGCGGCATCGGCAAAGGCTTCCTTACCCTTGGCGCGTGCGGCATTCAGCAGGTCCGAACGCTTGGACTTGTCGGTCACCTTGTAGGCGGCGGCGATGTCCTTGCCGATCAGCTTCTTCAGCTTGTCCTTGGCCGCCGACAGGTCGGCCTGCTCGGCCATTTCCCAAGGCTCCTTGGCAGCCTGCTCGGCCAGATCGATGATCAGGTTGGCGGCTTCGCGGCACGCCTTGTGCGCGAACTGGACGGCGCCCAGCATGACCTCTTCCGAAAGCTCCTTGGCTTCGGATTCGACCATCATCACGGCGTTGCCGGTGGCGGCGACGACCAGATCGAGTTCGCCTTCCTTCACCTGCTCCAGCGTCGGATTCAGGATGTATTCGCCGTCGATATAGCCGACGCGCGCAGCGCCGATCGGGCCCATGAACGGCACACCCGAAATGGTCAGTGCAGCGGAGGCCGCGACCATCGCCAGCATGTCCGGCTCGTTTTCGCCGTCATAGCTGAGGACCTGGCAGATCACGTTGATTTCGTTGTAGAAACCTTCCGGAAAAAGCGGGCGGATCGGACGATCGATCAGGCGGCTGGTCAGCGTTTCCTTTTCGGTCGCGCCGCGTTCACGCTTGAAGAAGCCACCGGGGATGCGGCCGGCTGCGGAATACTTTTCCTGATAGTGGACGGTGAGCGGGAAGAAATCCTGCCCTTCCTTCACGGTGCGTGCGGCGGTGACGGCGCACAGCACGACGGTTTCGCCCAACGTGGCGAGCACGGCGCCATTGGCCTGGCGTGCGACGCGGCCGGTTTCCAGCGTCAGGGTCTTGCCGCCCCACTGGGCGCTTACGGTTTTGGTATCGAACATTTTATTTCCTTCACTCCGGGCGCCCTATGCGCCGCGGGGCCTATCTGCGGACTAACCGGTCCGCGCGGTTTCGGGCCTTTCGTGGCCCTGCTTAGCCAAGCCGCCGAATTGCGGGATGGCGAAAGGGGTTGAATATGGAAACGGCGCCCGAAGGCGCCGTTTCGTGACTGTCTGGGTTACTTGCGCAACCCGAGCTTGGCGATCAGATCGGTATAACGCTGACCATCCTTGTGACGGAGGTAATCCAGCAGCGAGCGACGCTTGTTGACCATCATCAGCAGCCCGCGGCGCGAATGGTTGTCCTTCTTGTGCGTCTTGAAATGCTCGGTCAGGTTGCGGATACGCTCGGTGAGGATCGCGACCTGAACTTCGGTGGAACCGGTATCGCCAGTGGCGCGGCCGTGATCCTTGACCAGCGCATCCTTGCGCTCTGCGGTAATCGTCATGTGTATTCGTTCCTCGACATCAATCCAGGTTGAAGCCACGGACGACGCGGACCTCATGGTCCTGAACCTCCACCAGCGCGACCGGGATATCCCCGAAACACGCGAAATGCTGGCCATCGTCTGCGGCGACCCCGACCAAAACACGCCCCTGTCGGAGCGCCCCTGCCTGATCGGAGGTAAGAGGGAGAGCCGGGATGTCGTCCAGCGCCGCCCTCAAGGGCAAAGTTACGTCTTCTAGCGCGCGGGCCATAGCAAGTTCGTCCAGTTTGTCCAGCGATATCGCGCCGGACAGGTCGAACGGACCGGCCTTCGTCCGCCGCAACATCGTCACGTGACCGACCGTTCCGAGCGCCAGCGCGATGTCTCGTGCGAGGCTGCGGATGTACGTTCCCTTGGACACGTGCGCGGTGAGGGTTGCCTCCTCCAGTTCCTCCCCGGCACGGGGAGGGGGACCGCTAGCGGTGGAGGGGACGAGCCGCGAGCGCTCGGCTTGTGGAGGCCCCCCTCCACCATCCGCTGAAGAAGCGGACGGTCCCCCTCCCCGTGCCGGGGAGGAGTGAAGCGAATGGATCGTTACCGACCGGCTCGCCAGCATCACCTCTTCCCCGGCGCGCGCAAGATCATAGGCGCGCTGCCCATCGACCTTCAGCGCGGAATAGGCCGGTGGTACCTGCTCGATCGGCCCGGTGAACCGGCCCAGCACCGCCGCGAGCTGCGCCGATGTCGGGCGCACGTCCGACGTCGCGATCTCCACGCCCTCCAGATCCAGCGTATCCGTCTGCACGCCGAACCGGATCGTGAAGTCGTACACCTTGTCGCCGTCGAGCATCCGCCCGGCGAGCTTCGTCGCCTCGCCGACAGCGATCGGCAGCACGCCCGTCGCCAGCGGATCCAGCGTCCCGCCGTGACCGACCTTGAACTTGCCGTACCCGCCCTGGCGCAGTGCACGCTTCACCGCCGACACGCCCTGTGTCGATCCAAGCCCCAATGGCTTGTCGAGGATTATCCAGCCATGCATCGTCGTCAGACCGTCGCGCCACCGGCCAGTGCCGCGGTGAAATGCTTGCGGCACAAGGCGACGTAGCGGTCGTTCCCGCCGATTTCCGTCTGCCGGCCCTGCGCGACGGGCACGCCCTGCGCATCGACGCGCAGGTTCATCGTCGCCTTGCGTCCGCAGACGCAGACCGACTTGATCTCGACCAGTGAGTCCGCGATCGCCAGCAATCGCGCCGACCCTTCGAACAACTGTCCCTGAAAATCGGTGCGCAACCCGTAGGCCAGCACCGGAACGCCGTGTGTATCGGCCAACGTCGCGAGCTGATCGACCTGCGCCGCTGTCAGGAACTGCGCTTCGTCCACCAGCACGCAGGCGGGGAGGGCCTCGCCCGCACGGTGCACGATCGACAGCAGATCGGTGTCGCGTTCGAACGCAATGGCGTTTTCATGCAGCCCGATCCGGGAAGTGATCGTCCCCGCCGCGAACCGGTCGTCGATTGCCGCCGTGAACAACACCGTCCGCATCCCGCGTTCGCGATAGTTGAAATCGGCCTGTAGCAGGTTGGTGGATTTTCCCGCATTCATCGACGCGTAGTAGAAGTAGAGCTTGGCCATCAGTTGAGCGTCTCGATCGGAACCGGCGTATCCACTCCTGCATCGTTTGCGACCGCTTTGTCGAATGTCGCGAAGCCTGAAGCACCCTTGGCGGCGGCAACATGCATCATATCAGCGAAATCGGCGCCTTCCATCATCCGGGCGAGCGCCCACTCCGCATTTTCAGGAATATCCACGGCATGGGGCAAATCTATGATCATCTTCAGCGCTGCCGCACGTTGCGGTCTGTCCATCCGGTACCGCGATCTGAGAACCCATTCGGCTTCCACCATGACGGTCGCCAACAACACGAAATCCTGATCGAGCGCCGATAGGGCGAGCGCCGCCTGTGCAGCATCGTCCCCGGTAATGAGCCGTACCAGTACGTTGGTATCCACGGCGCGGGTCAGGTGTCGTCCTTCGACTTTGCCGCGAACATCGCGTCGACGGCGGCGTTCATCTCGTCGATAGTCGCAGCCGGTCCTTCGTGCTTGTAGAGCTTCCGCAACTCGGCGACGATCTCATCCGTCGTCCGTCCGCTCTTCTGTTGTGCCGGGCGAAGGAATACGCCGTTGCCCGAGCGGATGACGTCGAGCTTTTGCCCCGCCACAAACCCCAGCGCATCGCGGACATCCTTCGGAATGACCACCTGGCCTTTTTCGGAAAGAGTCGTTTGCGTGTTCACGCTAGTAAGATGCGTCTTACCGGCACCTGAGTCAATCGTCGTCGCTACCTGCCAGATCCCGCGCGACCTTCGGATCCTTGAGTAGCTTGTCGATATGGCTGCCCTCGTCGAAGCTTTCGTCGGCGAGGAATTTCAGCTTCGCGGCATATTTCATCTGCACGCGCGCCGCGGCTTCGCGCTGGAGATAGGCGGTGTTGGTGCGGAGCGCCTTCAGCACCTTTTCCTCGTCTTTGCCGAGCAACGGCTTGATGAACACCGTCGCGTGGCGGAGATCGGGCGACATGCGCACTTCCGTCACGGTGACCATATGTTTGGCAAGCGTCTCGTCATGCACGTCGCCGCGCGCGAGGATGTCGCTCAGCGTATGGCGCATCTGTTCGCCGACGCGGAGCGTGCGGACGGACTTTTCCTGCGGATCGTTGGTCTTCATATCGATGTCCTGGCCCTCCCCCGCGAAACACGGGGGAGGGGCTGAGGATTACAGCGTGCGTTCGCGAAGTTCGACTTCGAACGTCTCGAGATAGTCGCCCGACTTGATGTCCACGAAGTTCGACGTGAACGTCACGCCGCACTCCAGACCGGCGCGCACTTCCGGAACATCGTCCTTGAAGCGACGCAGCGACGCAATCTCGCCCTGGTAGATGATGACATCGTCCCGGGTGATGCGTGCCTTGAGCGCCTTGCGGATAATGCCCTCGGTGACGAGGATACCCGCCGCCTTGCCGTGCTTGCCGGCGGAGAACACTTCGCGGATTTCGGCACGGCCGACGACCGTTTCGAACGCCTCCGGGCCAAGCTCGCCCGCCATGCCGGCGCGAATCTCGTCCGTCAGCGTGTAGATCACGTCGTAATATTTGAACGCGACCTTCTGCCGTTCGGCGATCTCGCGGGCCTTGGCGTTCGGACGGACGTTGAAGCCGATGATCGGTGCTCCCGATGCCCCGGCCAGCGTCACGTCGCTCTCGGTGATGCCGCCGACGCCCGCGTGCAGCACGCGCGCCTTGATCAGATCAGTCGAGATCTTGTTGATCGCACCCACAATTGCCTCGACCGACCCTTGCGTGTCGGCCTTGACCACAAGCGGATATTCGATCGCCTGCTTTTCCTTCAGCGCGCTGAACATCGATTCCAGGCTCGCCGGACCACCGCCCGTGCGCTTGGACGTGATGACGCCCTGACGATATTCGGCGACCTCGCGAGCGCGTGCCTCGTTCTCGACGACCGACAGCGGATCGCCCGCACGCGGCACGCCGGACAGGCCGAGCACCTCGACCGGCATGGAAGGACCGGCTTCCTTGATCTGCATGCCCTTGTCGTTGGTCATCGCGCGGACCTTGCCGCTTTCCGCACCCACGACGAAGATATCGCCGACCTTCAGCGTCCCCTTGTTAACGAGGATCGTCGCGACCGGGCCGCGGCCCTTGTCGAGCTTCGCCTCGATCACCGTGCCCTCGGCGGGGCGATCCGGATTGGCCTTCAGTTCGAGCAATTCGGCCTGCAGCTGGATCTTCTCGATCAGCTCGTCCAGCCCGGTCTTCTGCAGCGCGGAGACTTCCACGTCCTGCACGTCACCGGACATTTCCTCGACGATCACCTCATATTGCAGCAGTTCCTCGCGGACCTTCTGCGGATTGGCGCCGTGCTTGTCGACCTTGTTGATCGCGACGATCATCGGTACGCCCGCCGCCTTGGTGTGGTTGATCGCCTCCACCGTCTGCGGCTTGATGCTGTCGTCCGCCGCCACGACGAGCACGACGATATCGGTCACGTTCGCGCCGCGCTGGCGCATTTCCGTGAACGCTTCGTGGCCCGGCGTATCCAGGAACGTCACCTTGGACTTGTCCTTCAACGTGACCTGATAGGCGCCGATATGCTGCGTGATGCCGCCGGCTTCGCCGCGCACCACGTCGGTGCCGCGCAACGCGTCGAGCAAAGAGGTCTTGCCGTGATCGACATGGCCCATGATCGTGACGACCGGCGGACGCGGCTTCAGCGTATCTTCCGCATCGGCATCCGTCTCGATCGCGATATCGATATCGGAATCGCTGACACGGACGATGTTGTGGCCGAATTCGGTGACCAGCAACTCGGCCGTATCCTGATCGATCGTCTGCGTCATCGTGACGGGCATGCCCATCTTGAACAGCGTCTTGACCAGATCCGCACCCTTTTCGGCCATGCGGTTAGCGAGTTCCTGAACCGTGATCGCTTCCGGAACGACGACGTCGCGAACCTGCTTGGCCTGCGCCTCGCGCGGGCCGCCGAGACGGCGGTTTTCCTTTTCGCGGGCCCGCTTCAATGCCGCGAGCGAGCGCGCACGCGCGCCATCGCCATCGTTCAGCGCACGGTTGACGGTCAGCTTGCCGCCGCGACGTTCGTCACCGGTACGGCCACGCGACGGAGTCTGCTGCGGACGTTGCAGCGTCTCGCCGGCGCGCTTGATCGGGCTGCCGGGCGTCGCCGGAGCCGCGGTGCCGGTCGCCGCCGGGGCGGGAGCCTCGGGCTGCGCGACGGGGGCGGGGGCGGGCTTCGGCCGTTCCGGACGCGGCACGGGCGTGAAGCGGCGCGGTGCCGGCATGCTCGGGTCGAGACCGAAGGTCAGCGGAGCGGGCGCGGGCGCAGGAGCCGGGGCAGGCGCGGGTGCCGGAGCAGGCGCGGGGGTCGGCGCCGGAGCGGCCGCTGGCTGTGCCGCAACCGGAGCCGGTGCGGCAGGAGCCTCGGGCGCAGGCGTCGGGGCAGGGGCCGCGACGGGCTGCGGCGCGGGTTCGGGCGCGGCGGGGCTGTCGGCGGCATCGCCCGCACGACGGGCTTCTTCGGCCCGCTTGCGTTCGGCTTCCTGCGCTTCGATCCGCTCGCGCTCTTCGCGACGACGCGTTTCCTCGAGCGCGTTCATCCGCGCCTCGTCCGCCTCACGCAACAGCTTGGCCTGCAATTCCTGACGGGACAGCAGCGAGTTGCCCGGCGACTGCGCGGGCGAAGGCGGCGGGGGCGGCGGTGCGGGCGGTGCCGCGACCGGTGCCGGAGCGGCGTCCTCCACGGGCGGCGCTTCCTGCGCGGCGCCAGGCCCCAGGATGCGACGGCGCTTCACTTCCACGACCACGGTGTTCGAGCGGCCATGGCTGAAGCTCTGCTTCACCTTGCCCGTCTCGACCGTGCGCTTCAGCCCCAGCGGCGCGCGCATGCCCAGTTTCGGCTTTTCGTTTTCGGTATCGCTCACTCGAATTCCTCGTAACTATCTTCGGCCGTATCGTCGATCGCGTCACCGGCGTTTTCGGGGAACGCCGATGCGCCCTGCGAGGCCGTTTCGCAAGGCGGGAGAATTGGGTCAGGGCCGATGAAATGCAGCCAGCGCTCAAGCGATTCTCGCACGCGCTTCGCCGCATCGGGATCAGTCAGGCCTATATGTACCACATTTTGCCTGCCCAGTGCCACGGCCAATATGGTGCGGGGCACCGGCAGAACCAAGCCCCTTACGTCTTCGCCTTCGCGATCCGACCCGACACGCCATGCCTGGTCGAGTTTCCGGTTGCCGTCGGTACCCGCGTCGCAGGCGTGAAGCAGCAGGTGAAGCTTGCCCGACCGCGCCGCCGTCTCGATCTTCTCCGCACCGGAAAAAGTCCGCCGGAGCGCGACTCGAGCCCGAGCCGGTCCAGTGCGGCGCGTTCCAGCGCGGCTTCGATCTTCGCCGGCAGATCGTCGGGAATGTCGATCGGCCCAGTCTTGAACGCCCGGGCGAGTGCGCCCTTCAGCTTGCCCTTGGCGATCGCCGTTTCCAGCTGCGCCCTGGTAACCCCGATCCACGCCCCGCGACCGGGCGCCTTGGCCCGCACGTCGGGCAGCACCGCACCGTCCGGCGACAGTGCCAGCCGCACGAGCGCGGCCCGCGGCGCGCGGTCGCCCAGCAGGATACACCGGCGGATGGGGTCGTTATTCCCCTCCCGCTTGCGGGAGGGGTCAGGGAGGGCGTATTCGCGGCGGAAGGACTGACTTCGGTCCCTCCCCGGCCCCTCCGGCAAGCGGGAGGGGGGAAGATGTGGCGCCTAAAGTGTCATCGCGAGGATTCCGCATGAGCGTCCTCCTGCGATTTCGGCGCATCCCGGTCGGCGATCAGTTGTCCGCCCGCGCCGTAATTCTCCGTGCTCACTTCCTCGATCACGATCTGCACCGCATTCGGGTTCTTGCCGAGGCGCGCGACCAGGCTGGCGGTGACGTCCTCGACGATCCCGGCTTTCTGGTCGCGGCTCGCCGAGCCCGAAATGCGGATGCTGACGAACGGCATCAGGCCTCTTCTTCCTCGAACCAGTGCGCGCGCGCGGCCATGATGATCTCGTTGCCCTGCTCGTCGGTCAGGCCGTATTCGCCAAGCACGCCGCCCTTGTCCTCTGGACGCTTGTTGTCGCTCTCTGCGCGGCGGCGCTGTTCCTGGCGCTTCTTCTGCACCAATTCGTCGGTCGCCAGATCGGCGAGATCGTCCAGCGTCAGGATGCCAGCCTTGCCGAGCGTGACGAGCATCGCTTCGTTCAGGTGCGGCAGCGCCGCCAGGTCGTCCGAAACGCCCATCTCGCGACGGGTGGTGCGGTTGGCTTCCTCGCGACGTTCCAGTGCTTCGGTCGCGCGGCTCTGCAGCTCTGCGGCCAGATCCTCGTCGAACCCTTCGATCATGGCGATTTCGCTCGCCTCGACATAGGCGACCTCTTCCAGCGCGCCGAAGCCTTCGGCGACGAGCAGCTGTGCCAGCGTCTCATCGACGTCCAGCTCGGTCTGGAACATCTCGGTCCGCTCGGCGAATTCCTTCTGGCGCTTCTCGCTCGCATCCTGTTCGGTCAGGATGTCGATCGCCTTGCCGGTCAGCTGCGACGCGAGGCGGACGTTCTGGCCACGACGGCCGATCGCCAGCGACAGCTGATCGTCCGGAACGACGACCTCGATCCGGTCCTCTTCCTCGTCGATCACGACGCGCGACACGCTGGCCGGCTGAAGCGCGTTGACGACGAACGTCGCGGTGTCCGGCGACCAGGGAATGATGTCGATCTTCTCGCCCTGCATTTCCTGCACGACGGCCTGGACGCGGCTGCCCTTCATGCCGACGCATGCGCCGACCGGATCGATCGAGCTGTCATGCGAGATAACGCCGATCTTCGCGCGCGAACCCGGATCGCGGGCAGCGGCCTTGATTTCGATGATGCCGTCGTAGATTTCGGGCACTTCCTGCGCGAACAGCTTCTTCATGAAGTCGGGATGCGCGCGGCTGAGGAAGATCTGCGGACCGCGATTCTCACGGCGGACGTTCAGGATCAGCGAACGGATGCGGTCGTTGACGCGCACAACTTCGCGCGGGATTTGCGCATCGCGGCGGATCACGCCTTCCGCACGGCCCAGATCGACCACGACGTGACCGAATTCGACGCGCTTCACCACACCGGTGATGATCTCGCCCATGCGATCCTTGAATTCCTCATACTGACGCTCGCGCTCGGCATCGCGGACCTTCTGGAAGATCACCTGCTTGGCGGCCTGTGCGGCGATGCGGCCGAATTCGATCGGGGGCAGCGGATCGACGATATAGTCGCCGACGACCGCGCCCTTCTGAAGCTTCTCGGCTTCCTTCAGATTCACCTGCTTGAAGTAATCGTCGACCTGCTCGACGACCTCGACGACGCGCCACAAACGCAGGTCGCCGGTCTGGCCGTCCAGCTTCGCGCGGATGTCGTTCTCGGCGCCGTAGCGCGAGCGGGCGGCACGCTGGATCGCGTCCTCCATCGCCTCGATCACGATCGCCTTGTCGATCATCTTCTCGGTCGCGACGGCATTCGCGATGGCGAGCAATTCGGCCTTGTTGGCGGAAACGGCGCTGAGAGCCATGATTTATCCTTCGTCCTTATGCGCGCTTTCCAGCGCCTCTTCGTCTTCGAATTCTTCTTCCTCGACACCCTCGACCGACAAAGGCCGGGTCGCGGCGATCAATGCATCGGTCAGGACCAGCTTGGCATTGCCGACCTGATCGAAACCGATCGTCATCAGGCCGTGCTTGGGCAGGTCGATCGTGATCCGGTCGCCGTCCACACCTTTCAGCATGCCGGTCAGGACCTTGCGGCCCTCGACCTGTTCGGTCAGCTGGATCCGTGCCTCATGTTCGGCCCAGTCGCTGAAATCCTTCAGTCGCGTCAACGGCCGATCGATGCCGGGCGACGACACTTCGAGGCGATATTCGCTCTCGATCGGATCCTCGGCATCCATCACGTCCGAGATGCGGCGCGACAGATCGGCGCAGTCGTCGATCGTCAACTGGCGCGTATCGGGGCGTTCGGCCATCACCTGCAACGTCAGGTCGCCCGCGCCGCCGAACATCTTCACACGCACGAGATCGAAGCCCAGGGCCTCGGCCTCGGGAGCGATCAATGCGGTCAGTTTCGCGGTATCGACCAACTAAGTTCCAGACATGAGCGTTCGGCGCCGGAACCGGGTGGCTCCAGCCTCTTCACCTGACGATGTAGAGAGTGAGGGCGATATAGTCCCAAGCGGCGCCGCTGGCAAGCATCCAACCGGGACGAACTGCGTTAGCATCATGACCCTATGGAAAACGGAATTATCATGCGCCCAGTTACACTTGCCTTGCCCGTCCTCCTGATCGCCTGCAGCGGCAATGCGCCGGCCGCACAGGAAGCGGCAACCGCCACCGCCGCCAACCCGGCCGCGACGGTGTTGGACAAGCCGTTCGCTCAAACGGTCGTCGCCGATTTCGATGCGCCCTGGGCGATGACGTTCCTGCCCGATGGCAGCATGCTGGTGACGGAGAAGCAGGGCCGCATCCTGCTCGTCTCCGCCGATGGCAAGAAGCGGGAGGTCGTCGCGAACGTCACGGTCGATTCGGCGGGGCAGGGCGGCTTGATGGACATCGTTCCCGCGCCCGATTTCGCGACCAGCCAGCGCGTGTATTTCAGTTACTCCTCATCGCAGATCGAGGGACAGTCGGGCGGCAAGGCGGTGATCCTCGCGCGCGGGCGGTTGCGGCCCGATGGCGGCGGGAAGGGCGGCGAGCGGCTCGGCGAGATCGAGGCGCTATTCAACGGCACGCCGCTGGTGCCGGGCAACGGCCATTATTCCGGCCGGATCGCGTTTTCGCCCGATGGCAAGTATCTGTTCTTCACCGCGGGCGAGCGTCAGAAATTCGAGCCCGCGCAGGATCCCAAGGCGACGCTCGGCAAGGTCCTCCGCCTGACGCTCGACGGCAAGCCGGCACCGGGCAATCCGCTGGCGGCACAGGGATTCCACCCGGCCGTCTGGTCCTATGGCCACCGCAACCTGCTTGGCATCGCGTTCGATGCGCAGGGCAATCTGTGGGAGCAGGAAATGGGACCGAAGGGCGGGGACGAGGTGAACCTGATCCTGCCCGGCAAGAATTACGGCTGGCCCAGGGCGTCCAACGGCAGCCATTATGACGGGCGGGACATTCCCGATCACACGCCGTCCGACGGATTCGAGGCACCGAAAGTCTCGTGGAACCCCGTCATCTCGCCCGGTGGGCTGATGATCTATTCGGGCAATCTGTTCCCGGCGTGGAAGGGCGATGCCTTTATCGGCGGCCTGTCGTCACAGGCGCTGATCCGCGTCGACCTGAACGGTACGAACGCCGCGAAGGGCGACCAGTGGGACATGGGCGCGCGCATCCGAGAGGTCGAGCAAGGCCCCGACGGCGCGATCTACGTGCTGGAGGATGGCAAGGATGGATCGCAAGGTCGCCTGATCAAGCTGACCCCGCGCACATGACCGCTCAGTCGCGGACGATCAGATAGTTCATCCGCGCCGCGGCGATCGGCTTGGCGGGATCGTCCTGCCAGGCCGTCGCCTCGACATTGGCGACGCGTTTGCCCAGCCGCGTGACGATGCCGCGACTGTAGGTCAGCTTGTCGCGCCCGCCGCGCATGAAATCGACGGTGACGTTGATCGGCTTGATCCGGCCGCCGCCCTCTTCCTCCAGCGCGCGGCGCAGTGCGACGATCGCCGCCATTTCCATCAGCCCGCTGATCGCGCCGCCATGCAGGAAGCCGGGCCGCCCGAGCACGCCATCGGCATAGGGCATGACCAAAGTGCAGCCGTCTTCATGGTCAGGATCGATGCGGAGGCCGAGTGTTTCGGCATAGGGCGGCAGCATCAGAAATAGCCCTCCGGCGCCATGAACGTGCCCGCGACATGCGCAAGCGGATCGTCCGGATCGCCGTCATGCGCCTGCCCGCGCACGAACGCGATCGAGCGCGTGACGCGGTAGCATTCGCCGTGTCCGATCACCGTTTTGCCGGGAGTCGCGGGACGCAGATAATCCACCCGCAGGTCCAACGTCGCATGCGCGCGAAACCCGTTCAGTTTCAGCCACACCGACATGCTGGTCACCATGTCCATCATCGACAGGATCGGCCCGCTGGCGATCACGCCGCTTTCCGGATCGCCGATCAGTCGCGGATCATAAGGCATCGCCATCTCCGCCCAGTCGGGACCGTGCGCATGATAGCTCATGCCCAAATGACTGCCGTGCCCACCGGCGCCATTCTTCAGGAAGCGTCGGGGATCAAAGACGAAGGCTGGCGGTGTGGTCATGCGCGCAGGCTCTACACATCCGTCGCGGGGAGGCAAATGGGGCCCGGGGACCGCGCATCGGTTTCCATATTGCCGCCCGCGAAGAGGCAGCCTAGCTTCGGTTGCAAAATACAACCGATAGGAGAGACGGGTGCATCCCAGCGTCCATGCCGCGACTTATGCGGACAAGCCGGCCCTGATCGTCGCGGATAGCGGAGAGACGATCAGCTATGGCGAACTCGACCGCCGTTCGAACCGCGCCGCACACCTGTTCCGCGACCGCGGGCTGGCCGCGGGAGATACGATCGCGATCTTCCTGGACAACGTTCCCGAATATTTCGACCTGGTTTGGGGCGCACAACGCAGCGGGCTGTTCTACGTCTGCATCCCGTCGAAACTGACCGCACCCGAAGTCGAGTACATCCTGCGCGATTCCGGTGCGAGGCTGCTCGTCACCGGCGAGGCGCTTTCGGCGGTGGCGGCGCAGGTCGATCTGGGCGACTGTACCGGCTTCGCGCTCGGCCCGGTGGCGGGGTATGACGACTGGCGAAGCGCGGTCGCCGCGATGCCGGACACGCCGATCGCGGACGAACGCGCCGGTGTCGACATGCTCTATTCGTCCGGCACGACGGGACGGCCGAAGGGCGTGCGCGTCGCCCTGCCCGAGGATCCGGCGATCGCCGCGCCCAACGTGCTGATGCAACTGGCGCAGGCGCTGTACAAACTGAATGGGGACACGATCTATCTCAGCCCTGCGCCGCTCTATCATGCCGCGCCGCTGCGCTGGTCGATGACCGTGATGCGGCTGGGCGGGACGGTGGTGATGATGCGCCATTTCGATCCCGAGGCCGCGCTCGCCGCGATCCAACGCTACAAGGTGACCGCCAGCCAGTGGGTGCCGACGCATTTCGTGCGGATGCTGAAGCTCGATCCCGCGGTTCGTGCTGCACACGATCTGTCCACGCTGAAGGTCGCGATCCACGCCGCCGCGCCATGCCCCGTGCCGGTCAAGCATGCGATGATCGACTGGTGGGGTCCGGTGCTGTTCGAATATTATGCCGGGTCGGAAGGGAATGGCCTGACCGCGATCGATTCGCCGGCCTGGCTCGCGCACCCCGGATCGGTCGGGCGTGCGGTGTACGGCGCGCTCCACGTCTGTAACGAGGCGGGCGAGGAACTCGGCGCGGACGAGGAAGGGCTGATCTATTTCGGCGATGGCGGCACGTTCGAATATCATAACGATCCCGACAAGACCGCCGAGGCGCGCCATCCGAAAGGCTGGACGACGCTGGGCGATATCGGGCGGATCGATGCCGACGGCTTCCTGTATCTGACCGATCGCAAGAGTTTCATGATCATTTCGGGCGGGGTGAACATCTATCCGCAGGAGATCGAGAACCGGCTGATCACGCATCCGCGCGTCGCCGATGTCGCGGTGATCGGTGGGCCGGATGCGGAGATGGGCGAACGAGTCATCGCGGTCGTCCAGCCGGTCGACATGACCGAAGCGGGCGACGCGCTGGCGGCCGAACTCACCGCATGGTGCCGGGCCGAACTGTCGGGCGTGAAGACTCCGCGTCAGATTGACTTCGCCGCCGAACTGCCCCGCCACCCGACCGGCAAATTGTACAAGCGCTTGCTTCGCGATCGCTATTGGGGCGAGAGCGACAGTCGGATTGTGTGACCAGAAACAGATCAAGCGCCGTGTGGAGAGACTGACATGAACGACCGCGTATCCATCACCGTCACCGACCAGATCGCCGACGTGAAGCTGACCCGCGCCGACAAGATGAACGCGATCGACCCGGCGATGTTTGAAGGCATCGGCGCGGCGATCGACGAACTGGCGACCCGCACCGACGTGCGCTGCGTCGTCCTGTCGGGCGAGGGGCGGGCCTTTTGCGCCGGGCTGGACATGGCGAGCATGGCCGCGGGCGGATCCGGCACCGGGCATGAGCGCAACGAACAGGGCAGCATCCTGCCGCAACACGTCACCTGGGGCTGGCGCAACCTGCCGATGCCCGTGATCGCGGCGGTACACGGCGTCGCGATGGGTGGTGGTTTCCAGATCATGAGCGGCGCGGACATCCGCATCGCCGCGCCCGGCAGCCGCTTTCGCGATCCGCGAGACCTATTGGGGCCTCGTGCCGGACATGGCCGGTTTCCCGATCTGGCGCGGGCTGGTGCGCGACGACGTGCTGCGCGAACTCGTCTACACCGCGCGCGAATTTGGGGCGGAGGAGGCGCTGTCACATGGCTTCGTCACCCGCATCGCCGACGATCCCCACGCTGCCGCGATGGACCTCGCTCGCGCGATCGCCGGCCGTAGCCCGCATGCGATCCGCGGTGCCAAGCGGCTGTGCAATATGGCGCACGACGCCGATCCCCGGGCGATGCTGGTCGCGGAGACGGACGAACAGATCAAGGTGATCGGCAAGCCGAACATGATGGAAGCCGTCGCCGCCAACATGGGCAAACGCGCGCCAGTGTTTCAGGATTGACGCTCGGCACGAATGGATGGGATTGAAGCGGGATGGCATAACGCCGACCTTTTCCTCGGCGGCTTCCATCTCGGCCAACCCCGCTGACCTTCCTGATCACGGCGACAAGTTGCGACAATAAAGCGATGGACGCCGTTCGATCGGCTTGCCATCTGTACGTGATGGTACGGTCCCGCATACTCACGGCGCTTCTCGTTTCGACACCGCTCGCGGCATGTTCGGTCGGGCCTGACTATCGCCCCGCTGCCCCGTCCGAACTGGGCGTGCCGGACGCCTATTCCGTCCCCGCGAACAGCCGGAACGCGACGGACATCTCGGCCTGGTGGACCGGTTTCGACGATCCGCTGCTCGCCCGCATCGTCGAGCAGGCGCGCGCCAACAATCTCGATATCGCGCAGGCCGTCGCGCGGCTGCGTCAGGCGCGCGAAAGCCTCGTTCAGTCGCGGGCGCAATTGCTGCCCTCCGTATCGGGGTCAGCCGGCTATACGCGCGCGATCGATTTCACCGGGGCGAGTACGGTGACGTTGCCCGACGGCACGGTAACGACGATCTCGCGCGGGTCGGGCGACAGCTTCTCGGTCGGCGGAAATGCGTCCTACCAACTGGGGCTGTTCGGCGAGGTGCGCCGCACGGTCGAGGCGACGTCCGCGCAATATGCCGCGTCCGGCTACGACCTCGCGACGGTGCAGATTTCGGCGGAAAGCGAGGCGGCGCGAAACTACGTCCTCGCCCGCCTGTATCAGGCGCAACTGGCGAACGCGCGCAATTCGCTGGCGATCCAGGACGACAATCTGGAGATTGCCGGCTTCCGCGTACAGGCGGGTCTAGTGTCTTCGCTGGACGCCGAACAGGCGCGCTCGCAGCGCGCGCAGACCGCCGCGACGATCCCGACGATCGAACAGAATTACAACACGGCCGTCTCGCGGATCGGCGTGCTGACGGGGCAGGCGCCGGGCGCGCTGAAGGAGGAAATGGCGGCGGCGCGGGCGATCCCGACCGGGCCGGCGGACGTCGCGGTCGGCATCCCCGCCGACACGCTGCGCAATCGCCCCGATGTCCGCGCGGCCGAACGCAACCTTGCCGCCGCGACCGCGCAGATCGGCGTGGCGAAGGCGGCGCTCTATCCCGCGCTCGCGATCAGCGGTTCGGTCAGCACCAATGCGACCGCGGTGGGCAATCTGTTCGAACAGGTTACGGGGCAATTGTTCGCCGGGCTGACACAAGCGATCTTCAACGGCGGGCGATTGCGCGCGCAGGTGCGGTCGAACGAGGCGGCGGCGGATGCGGCGTTCGCGGCCTATAAAGGCACCGTGCTGACCGGGCTCGAGGATGTCGAGAATGCCGTTGTTGCGCTGGATTCCGCAAAGCGCCGCGCCGCCGAATTCGCCATCGCGCTGGATGCGGCCAACACCTCCGCGATCCTGTCGCGCAGCCAGTACCGGGCAGGCCTGACCGATTTCACCACGCTGAACACGACCGAGGCGAGCCTGCTGACGGCGCGGAACGGCCTGTCGCAGGCGCAGTCCGATCGCGCGCAGGCGCTGATCCAATTGTATCTCGCGCTCGGCGGAGGCTGGGATGCCGCCGCCGGTGCGCCGCAAGCCCCCCCAAGGGATGTTTCGAATGGCCGATAGTAACATCGACGATTTCCTCGGCACGAAGCCGGTGCCGGCGTGGCGCAAATATCTGAAATGGGTCGCAGTGTTAGTCGGCGTCGTGCTGCTCGCTTTCCTCCTGAAAAGCTGTTTCGGCGGCAGCGATGCGGTCCAGTATTCGACCGACAAGGTCACGCGCGGATCGTTCCAGGTGACGGTCTCGGCGACCGGAAAGCTCGCGCCGACCAACCAGGTGGATGTCGGCTCCGAGCTGTCCGGTCTGGTCACCAAGGTGGTGGTCGACGTCAACGACCGCGTGACCGCGGGGCAGCCGCTCGCATTGGTCGATCCCGCGCGGTTCCAGGATACGGTGAACCAGAGCAAGGCGGCGCTCGCGGCAAACGTCGCCGCCGTGCAGCAGGCGCAGGCGACGCTGTCGCAGGCGGATGCGACGCTCGCGCGCTTCCGCGAAGTCAGCCGCCTGTCGAACGGCCGCGTCCCCGCCAAGACCGAACTGGACACCGCGATCGCGGAACGCGCGCGCGGCGTGGCGAACCTCCGCGCGGCGCAGGCCAACGTGCAGGCCGCACGCGCGACCCTGTCCTCCAACGAGACGCAGTTGCTGCGCACCGTCATCCGGTCGCCCGTCAACGGCGTGGTGCTGGCGCGCCAGATCGAACCGGGCCAGACCGTCGCGGCATCGTTCAGCACGCCCACCCTGTTCGTCATCGCGCAGGACCTGTCGGCGATGAAGCTGGAAGTCGCGATCGACGAGGCGGATGTCGGCACGGTGCGCGAGGGACAGGCGGCGACCTTCACCGTCGATGCCTTTCCCGGCAAGACGTTCCCGGCGAAGATCACGCGCGTCGATCTCGGCTCGAATTTGAGCGCGCAAAGCTCGACCGCGACGACGACGACCACGGCGACCAACACCGTCGTCTCCTATGCCGCGACGTTGAGCGTCGCCAATGCGGACCAGCAATTGCGCCCCGGCATGACGGCGACAGCCGATATCGTCACCACCGCGAAGAGCAATGTGCTGCTGGTCCCGAACGCCGCGCTCCGCTTCAAGCCGGTCGATCCGGCGGCGGGTGCGTCGGGCAGTGGCGGGGGCATTGCCGGATCGCTGACCTTCCGTCCACGGCGTGGCGGTCAGGAACGCACCGCCAAGGTCGGCCGCGGCGCGACGCAGACCGTCTATATCAAGGATGCGGCGGGCAAGCCCAAGGCGATCAACGTCGTCACCGGCGAAACCAACGGATCGCTGACCGAAGTCACCGGCGGCGATCTGAAACCGGGCATGGACGTCATCACCGGCCAGCTTGCGAGCGGTGGCGACGCCAAGCCCGGTGCGGGCGGTGGACGCCGATCCGCCGGTGGCGGCGCGGGCGGCGGTCAGCGCAGTGGCAACTGACGCCGCCCCCTCTTCAGGCACCGCCGACGCCACGCCGATCATCCGGCTACGCGGCGTGACCAAGACGTACGGCCAGGGCGCGACCGCGTTCCAAGCGCTGAAGGGGGTCGATCTGGACATCCAGTCGGGCGATTTCGTCGCGGTGATGGGGGCCAGCGGATCGGGCAAGTCGACGACGATGAACATCCTCGGCTGTCTCGACGTGCCGACCGGCGGGACGTTCGAGTTTCGCGGCCATCATGTCGAGGATCTCGACCGCGACCAGCGCGCGCTGTTGCGCCGCAAATATCTCGGCTTCGTGTTCCAGGGGTTCAACCTGCTCGCCCGCACTTCCGCGCTGGAGAATGTCGAGCTGCCCCTGCTGTATCGCGGCGATGCGAAGCAGGCGCGGCGCGACGCGGCGATGGCCGCACTCGACAAGGTCGGGTTGAAGCAGTGGTGGGATCACACGCCCGCCGAACTGTCCGGCGGTCAGCAGCAGCGCGTCGCCATCGCCCGCGCGATCGTCACCTCTCCGCAGGTGCTTCTTGCCGACGAACCGACCGGCAATCTGGATTCCGAACGCTCGGTCGAGATCATGCAATTGCTGACCGATCTCAACCGCGAGAACGGCATAACCGTGCTGATGGTGACGCATGAACCCGAAATGGCCGCGTTCGCGCGCACCGTGGTTCACTTCAAGGACGGTCTGGTCGAACGGATCGAGGCGCAGCACCGCCAGGGCGAAGAGGTGGAAGCGTGAGCGGGCTTCTTCTTCTTTCTTCTACTCCCCTCCCGCTCGCGGGAGGGGCCGGGGAGGGGCGTCGCGTGCTACCACACCGTCGCTTGCCCTCTGCGCGTTCCTCCCCCCGACCCCTCCCGCAAGCGGGAGGGGGGAAGAAAGCTGATGTTCGGCACCACGCTCACCCTCGCCTTGCGGTCGATCATGCGGCACAAATTGCGCTCGGTGCTCACCGCGCTCGGCATCATCATCGGCGTCGCGGCGGTGGTGACGATGGTCACTCTGGGTCGCGCTACGACCAAGGCGGTGCAATCCTCCATCTCATCGCTCGGCAGCAACATCCTGCAGGTGCGCCCGGGGCAAGGCTTCGGCCGCGGCGGCGGCGGGCCGCGCCCGTCCGACTTCAAGCCCGAGGATGCGGAGGCGATCCGCGAACAGATTGCCGGCGTCAGCGCGGTCGCACCGCAGGCGCAGGCGACCACCACCGCCATCTATGACGGCGCGAACTGGTCGACCACGATCAACGGCACCACCTCCGCCTATTTCCAGGTCCAGCCCTGGCCATTGACCGCCGGACGCAGCTTCATGCCGGCGGAGGAACAGGCGGGCAAATCGGTCTGCATCATCGGCAGCACCGTCAGCCAGAACCTGTTCCGCGGCGGTCAGGCGGTCGGGCGGCGCATCCGTCTGGGGTCGGTGTCGTGCGATGTGATCGGCACCCTGTCGACGCGCGGGCAGGCCGGGTTCGGCGGCGATCAGGACGACGTCGTGATCATGCCGATCAAGACCGTGCAACGCCGCTTCACCGGCAATCGCGATATCCGGCTGATGCTGGTCGGAGTCGATCCTGCGTATTCGACCGCGACGGTGCAGGCCGCGATCACCGACCCTGCTGCGCGAACGGCGCAACATCACGGGGTCGAAGGATGACGACTTCAACATCTTCGATACCAAGCAGATTTCGGATACGCTGAGCAGCACGACGACCCTGCTGACCAGCATCGTCACCGCGGTGGCGGCGATCAGCCTGATCGTTGGCGGGATCGGCATCATGAACATCATGCTGGTATCGGTGACGGAGCGCACGCGAGAGATCGGCATCCGCCTCGCGATCGGCGCCGTCGCGCGCGAGGTGCTGTTGCAGTTCCTCGTCGAGGCGGTGGCGCTGTCGTGCCTCGGCGGGCTGATCGGGCTGGTGCTGGCACAGGTCGCGATCATCAGCCTCGTCCCGCTGATCAAGGTCGAATATATCTTCGTCCCCGAAATCAACCTGCTCGCCTTCGGGATCTCCGCGGTGATCGGCGTAGTCTTCGGCTATTTCCCCGCCCGCCGCGCCGCGGGACTGAACCCGATCGACGCGCTCCGGCACGAATAGGGAAGGTCCGTTCGCGCAGAGGCGCTGAGAACGCGGAGAAGAACAAGAACCGAAAGCGGCAGCTTTCCTAAAATCCTTCTTCGCGCCTTCGCGCCTTCGCGTGAAAACCTTTTTCTCGCTCAGCATGGTTAACGCCCAGAAGTTTTGTTCTCGCGAAGGCGCGAAGACGCGAAGAATAAAAGGGAAGGTAAGCTTCGCGTCCTCTCTCCCTCTCTGCGCCCTCCGCGCCTCTGCGCGAACCAACCTTCTTCCTCACGCCAAGGCCCGCAACCGCTCCAGATCCTCCGGCCGGTCGATATCCAGCAACTCATGCGCCGCCGCCACGACATGCTTGCCCCCCGCGATCATCGCCCGCGCGCCCTCATCGCCTTCCAGCCCGAGCAACGCGTCGAACCGCCCCGCGCCGAACAGCGCAGGCGGGCAGGGCTTCGTCCCGTCACTGGAGGCAACCACCGCGTCCGGCCCGTCCGCGCCGTCCAGCAGGCGGTAGACGTGCGTCGCGGTGACGCGCGGCATGTCCGCCAGCGCGATCAGCACCGCTTCCGCTCCGCCCGCCCGCGCGCTCGCGACGCCCAGTTTCACCGAATTGGACATGCCGATCTCGGGCCGCTCGTTATGGATCACGCGGTATCCGCGCGCCGCGAAATCCATCATCGTGCCGTTCTGCACGACGATCCGCTCGCGAAACGGCACCGCCTCCAGCGCGGTCACGACGTGGAAGGCGAGCGGCTTGCCCAGGAAATCCTCGGTCAGCTTGTCGCGCGCCCCGAACCGCTCGGATCGCCCCGCCGCAAGCAGGATCAGGACAACGCGCTCCGCCGGAATCATGCGTTCGCCGACAGCATCGCGGGCGCGGGCTGCTTGACGCCCTCCCGCGCATTGAACGCAGCGACCATCGCGGCGGCGATCGACAGCGCGATCTCGGCCGGGCCGATCGCACCGATATCCAGCCCCACCGGTCCGTCGATCCGGTCGATCCGGTCCTCGCTCACCCCCGCCGCCGCCAGCCGTTCGCGCCGCGCGGCATGGCTGCGACGCGACCCCAAGGCGCCGACATAGGCCGCGTCGGTCGCCAAAGCGGCGATCAGCGCGGGATCGTCGATCTTCGTATCATGGCTCAGCGTGACGACCGCCGTGGACGGGCCGGGCGCATAGGCGGCAACCGCCTCGTCCGGCCAGCGATCGTCCAGCGTGATGCCCGGAAACCGTTCCTCCGTCAGGAAACGCGCGCGCGGATCGATCACCACCGTCGCGATGCCCAGTTCGCGCGCCAACCCGGCAAGCGACTGCGCGATCTGCACCGCGCCGACGATCAGCAGGCGGCGCGGCGGATCGTAGCGGTTGACGAACACGGCCCCCTGCATCGGCCGCAAAGAGCTCGCGCCCGTATCCAGATCGGTCGTCACGGACAGCGCCTTGCCCGCATCGCGCGCCTGCGCCAGCGCGGCGAACAGTTCCGGGTCGAACCCTTCCGCCGATACCGGCTGCACCATCACGGCGATCTCGCCACCGCAGGGCAGGCCGACCTCCCACGCGGCGGCATCCTCCACGCCGTACGTCTTCACGGCGAACGGCGCGCCCGCGATGACGTCGGCGGCGGTGGCGAGGATGTCGCTTTCCACGCAGCCGCCCGACACGGACCCTTCGAACCGGCCATCGGCGTGGACGATCATATGGCTGCCGCGCGGGCGTGGCGCGGATCCCCATGTGCTGACGACCGTCGCGATCGCCATCGGCTGGCCCTGCCACGCGGCGGCCGCGTTCAGCACGGAATCGTTATCGGCCATCGTCATCCTCGGTCAGGCGGGAAACCATATCGCAAGCCCCACCTATGGGGCATCACGACGCGATACTGTCATCACGGCGATGCATCGTCGCGCATTATGGCATATGGCGCAGTAACGCGCTGGTTGGAGATCGTTTCCGCATGACGCACTTTAAGACGCTGCCGCGCAAGGCCTTGCTGCTCGCGGCCGCCGCCCTTGCCGTCGCCGCCGTCGCGGCGCACGGACAGGCGGGTACGAAGGACCAGGTGATGACCAGACAGATGCCGCTCTCCCCCGTCATCGTGATCGCGCATCGCGGGGTCAGCGGCCTGCGGCCCGAACATACGATCGCCGCCTATACGCTGGCGATCGAACAGGGCGCGGACTTCATCGAACCCGATCTGGTGCTGACGAAGGACGACGTGTTCGTCGCGCGGCACGAAAACGACATCACCGAGACCAGCGACGTCGCCGCGCATCCCGAATTCGCCGCGCGCAAGACGACCAAGGTGATCGACGGCGAAAAGCATGTCGGCTGGTTTACCGAGGATTTCACGCTCGCCGAACTGAAGACGTTGCGCGCAAAGGAACGCCTGCCGCTGCTGCGCCCCGACAATACGAAATTCGACGGCCAGTTCGACATTCCGACGCTGGCCGAGATCATCGCGCTGGCGAAGAAGCATTCGGTCGGCGGGCGCGTCGTCGGGATCTATCCCGAGACCAAGCATCCCAGCTATTTCGCCGGGATCGGCCACCCGATGGAGGCGCGACTGGTGCGCGAACTGAAGGCGGCGGGCTGGGACGATGCGAAGGCGCCGGTGTTCATCCAGTCGTTCGAGGTGAACAATCTGAAGGCGCTGCACGGCATGACCACTATCCGCCTGATCCAGTTGATGGACAAGAAGGGCGCACCCGCGGACGGCGGCGTGCCCAGCTATGCGGCGATGACCACGGCGGAGGGTTTCCGGGCGGTCGCCGCCTATGCTTACGGCGTCGGGCCGAACAAGGACATGGTCGACACCGCCTTCGTCGCGAACGCGCATGCCGTTGGCTTACGCGTCCATCCCTGGACGTTCCGGGCGGAGAATTACTTCCTGCCCGCATCCTTGTGGTCCGGCG
Organism: Sphingomonas aliaeris; assembly: GCF_016743815.1. Classification (NCBI taxonomy): domain Bacteria; kingdom Pseudomonadati; phylum Pseudomonadota; class Alphaproteobacteria; order Sphingomonadales; family Sphingomonadaceae; genus Sphingomonas; species Sphingomonas aliaeris. The sequence goes on from NZ_CP061035.1 coordinate 821,870, forward strand.
TCAATCCGCGCGCGCACGGCCGTCTTCCCGACGAAATCCGGAAGTATATCGACATGGGCGTGGACGGTTTCTTCACCGATTTCACCGCAATCGGGGTAGAGGCCCGCGCCGCATCACGATCGGATCAATGACCATGCGCAAGATCATCCTCGTCGCCATGTTGCCCCTCCTGTCGGGCGGCTGCGTGCGCACCGTCGCCAGCGTCGTGACCGCGCCGGTGCGCGTCGTCGGCAAGGGCGTCGACTGGGCCACCACCAGCCAGAGCGAAGCGGACCGCAACTACGGAAAGAAGATGCGCAAGGCCGAGGAACGCGAAGGCAAGGAGCGGCGCGAATGGGAAAAGAAGTGCCGTAAAAATCCCGACGGGTGCGGGCCGTATGACGGGTTCCGCGCAAGCGACGAGCGCCTCTAAAGTGCGATGACGTTCAAAAGACCCGTTCGTGCTGAGCCTGTCGAAGCACCTGTCCCGGGCTGCCCGCCCTTCGACAAGCTCAGGACGAACGGTAGAGATGGATCGACCTTAGGTCTCCTGCTCTAAACGCCGCCTATGTCCTACACATGCCGGTTTGTGCTAGGCGGCAAGCCACGGGCAACCCCCGATCTTTGACATGACCCGAACGTGATCTGACGCGCCGCGACGGTGGCCGGCGAAACACCCGATACCGTGTGACCTTGTGTGAACTTCGGCCTGGCCCGCCGCTACCGCACCCCGTCCAGCACGCCCGCCACCGCTTCCAGCACTTCGGCGCGCATCTGGACCCACAAATGGCTGCTGCGGACCTCGATCGCGCGGCAGCCGGGTTCGTTCTCGACGCGACAGATCATGCCGTTGACCAGTCCATCGCTGCGGCTCCAGATCGCGGTGGCCGGGACGGGCAGGGGGGCAAGGACTTCCGCGCGGTGCCGCACGACGGTATCCGCATCCACCTTCTCGCCGCTGACGAACTCGAACACCCGCCACACATTGGTAGCATGCGGATGGCCCGCATAAGGCGAACTGATCGTGATGACCTCGCGCACCGCATCCGTCACGCGGTGCGCCGCCAGCCGCGCCATGATCCCGCCCAGGCTGACGCCGATCAGCGTCACTTGCTCCCCCGTCTCCGCATGCAGGCGGCGGATCCGCTCGAACAGCATCTCGCCCTCCGCGCCGATCGCCTTGCCGCCGAAGTTACGTCCCAGTCCCCAGCCCTCGGCGCGATAGCCAAGCGCATTCAGATAGCGCCGCAGCACCACGTTCGACCGGTCCGAATTTACCAGCCCGGGCAACAGCATCACCGGTCGCCCGTCACCGCGCGGCATCGCCATCAACCGTCGGCGCGCGGCGATCAGCTGCGGCACGCCGGCAAAGGCACGTGGCAGTTCCATCGCCCAAAGCAGTTTGGACGGCGGTAAAAGCGAGAGATCGGACGGCGCACCCGTTTCCTGCGGCATGGTGCCTGTGATATGGCATTTCGATGACCGACGATACGCATGTTCTGGACAGCCCCCGGCGGGCGCCACCACCGACTGGACGATCCCGCAGGATTGGTCCCATTACACCGCCGAGGATCATGCGACCTGGGACACGTTGTTCGAACGGCAGGCCAAGCTGCTGCCCGGTCGCGCCTCCAATGCCTGGCTGCGCGGGCTGGACGTGCTCAAGCTCAGCAAGCCCGGCATTCCCGATTTCGAGGAATTGAGCGAACGGCTGATGAAGCTGACCGGCTGGCAGGTCGTCGCCGTGCCCGGGCTGGTGCCCGACGACGTGTTCTTCGATCACATGGCCAATCGCCGCTTCGTCGCCGGCAACTTCATCCGCCGGCCCGATCAGCTCGATTATCTGCAGGAACCGGACGTGTTCCATGACGTGTTCGGCCACGTACCCATGCTCGCCGATCCGGTCTTCGCGGACTATCTCGCCGCTTATGGCCGCGGCGGTCAGCGGGCGCTGGGGCTGGATGCGCTCAAATATCTCGGCCGCCTGTACTGGTATACCGTCGAATTCGGCCTGATCGCGGAGCCGGAGGGCCTGCGCATCTACGGGTCGGGCATCGTCTCCAGCTTCGCCGAAAGCCGCTTCGCGCTGGACGATCCCAGCCCCAACCGCATCGTCCTCGACCTGGCCCGGGTGATGCGTACCGAATATCGGATCGACGATTTCCAGCAGAACTATTTCGTCATCCCCAGCTTCGACGAACTGCTGCGCCTGACCGTCGAAACCGATTTCGCCCCGCTATACGAGGAATTGAAGGCCCAGCCGGATATCCCGGTCGCGCAGATCGAGCCGGGCGACGAAGTGATCACCCATGGCACGCAGGACTATGCGAACGGCAAGGCTGTTGGGTGAAATCTATTGAAGCTGTACCGTTAAGCGTACATATTACGTTTTGGCAGCGGAGACGGCGGATGCAGGTGGTGAACTATACGGACGCCAGGGCCAATCTAAAGGACGTTATGGACCGTGTGGTCGATGACCATGAGGAGGTCATCGTAACGCGGAAGAACGGCAAGCCGGTCGTGATGATGTCGCTGGATGAATGGAATTCCATCCGGGAAACGATGTACCTCATTTCCACGCCGGCCAATGCCGGCGCGCTGCGTGCCTCGATCGCCCAGCTCGATGCCGGGGGTGGCACAGAGCGGACGCTGATCGAACCTTGAAGCTCGTCTTCTCGGATCTCGCCTGGGACCAATATCGATATTGGATCGATGCCGATCCGAAGGTCTTCGCGAAATTGAACGCGCTGATCGTGGAAACCCGACGAACGCCGTTCAAGGGAACCGGCAAACCCGAACCGCTGAAAGGCGATCTGGCGGGCTGGTGGTCACGCCGTATCACCCGGGCGGATCGCCTGGTCTATCGTGTGTCCGGCAAGTCCCCCGATCAGCAACTCGAGATCGCGCAATGCCGCTTCCATTACTGATCTAGGCAGGCGATTGAATCAGATATCCAGCGCCCAGCCGTCTCGCCCCTTGGGATCGAACGGCCTGCTCGGCATGTAGCGTTCGGCCCCCGCGGCCAGCCGCAGGATCGTCCAGTCGCCGCGACGGTCGACCGCATCCAGCGTCACGCCACACTCGGCAAAGGCATCGACCACCGCCTGCCGCTGTGTCTCCAGCAGCCCGGCGAGGACGATCACCGCGTTCGGGCCGGAAATTGCGGCAAGTTCCGGCGCCATCGACACCAGCGGCCCGGCCAGGATGTTGGCGATGACCAGATCGTACGGTGCGCGCGCCGTGATCGCATCGTCCAGCGCACCGTCGGCCGTGACCAGTGCGATGCCCGGAACGCCGTTCTCCACCGCATTCTCACGGGTAACCTCGACCGCGGCGGGGTCGATATCGGTCGCGATGATCGCGGCATCCGGCCACAGATGCGCGGCGGCGAAGGCGAGCAGACCCGTGCCGGTGCCGACATCGATGACGTTGGCGAACGTGCGATCCGCCAGCCCGTCGAGCATCGCAAGGCATCCGCTGGTCGTCGCGTGATGCCCCGTCCCGAAGGCGTTGCCCGCGTCGATCAGGAACGCGCGGCCGCCGGGCGGCGGATCGACCGGATGCGCGCTGGTATGCACGACGAAGCGCCCCTCGCAGATCGGCTCCAGCCCGGCCTGGCTCATCGCGACCCAGTCGGCGGGCGTCAGCGCCTCGACCTGCGGCGCGATATCGGCGGCGCTCGGGACCAGCGCCTTCAACGCGGCGATCATATCCGGACCCGGCTCATGCTCGGTATAAGCGTCGAGCCGCCACGTCTCGACATCGTCCTCAACGGTCTCGGTCGTCATGATGACCGCATCGATCGCAAGATCGTCCGCCGCGTCGATCGCCTCCGCCTCGGCACGGGTGCAGGGCAGGGTGGTCTTCCAGCTGTCGATGATGTCAGCGGACATAGCTTGCTCCGTTCACGTCGATCACGCCGCCGGTCATCGATGGCGGAGCCTCCAGCGCCAGAAACCGCGCCGCGATGGCCACCTCTTCGGGCTGCGCGACGCGACCCAGCGGGATGTCGGCGAGCAATTTGTCGCCGCCGCGGCTCTCCAGATAATCCTCGGCCATCCCCGTCATCGTGAAACCGGGGCAGATCGCGAAGGCGAGGATGTTCTGCGCGGCATATCCCCGGGCGATGCTCTTCGTCATCGCGACCATCCCCGCCTTGGACGCGGCATAATGCCAGTGCGCCGGCGAATCGCCGCGATAGGCGGCGCGGCTCGCGATGTTGACGATCCGCCCGCCCTTGCCGCCCGCACGCTGCTGGAAATGCGCCACGGCGAGGCGGCACAGTTCGGCGCTGGCGGTCAGGTTGATGCGCATCGTCCGCTCCCAATCCGCGACCCATTCGTCATGCGGACGGTCGACCGGATTGGCTTCGAAGACGCCGGCATTGTTGATCAACACGTCGATCCGGCCGTCCAGCCGATCGAGCGCCTCAGTCCACAGCGCTTGTGGCGCGCCGGGTTGGGCGAAGTCGGCCGGGATACCGCTCGCGGTACCGTGGCCGATCACGCGGATGTCGGGACGATCGAGCGCCTCGGCGATCGCCGCACCGATGCCGCGGCTGCTGCCGGTCAGGAGAATATGGATCATCTCGCCTCCCTATCCGTTCGTGGGGTGCCTCGTCACCCCCGACGCGTTCGGAACGGCGGATCGGCCTTACATCGCGGCGTCTTGCGAGAAACGGTCGGCGGCGCCTTTCAGCGTCTCCAGCCGCTCGTTCACTTCGGCGAAGTCGTGTTCCAGCGTATCGATCTCGGATGCGACGCTTTCCGTGTCCTCGCGAATGGCCGCGATCGTATTGGACATGGAATCGGCGGCAAGCGCGGTTTCGTCCACCGCGGCGGTGATCGCGGTGACGGTCTGTGCCTGCGCCTCCATCGCGTATCGAATCCGCGTCGCGCTCTCCTGAACTTCGGTGACGGTCGCCTTGATGCTGGCATTGGTTTCGACGGTCGACCGGGTGGCGGACTGGATCGCGGCGATCTTCGCGGCGATGTCGTCCGTCGCCCGCGCCGTCTGGTTGGCCAGGCTCTTCACTTCCTGCGCGACGACGGCAAAGCCACGTCCCGCATCGCCGGCGCGTGCCGCCTCGATCGTGGCGTTCAGCGCGAGCAGGTTGGTCTGTCCGGCAATGTCGCGGATCAGGCCCAGGATCGATTCGATCGATTTCGCATGGTCGGAAAGCGCTTCGGACATGCCGACTGCGTCCTGTGCCTGCCCGGCGGCGCGCGTGGCGATGCTGGTGGCCGCCTCCACTTCGCGGCGGGCATCCTCGATCGCGCTGATCAGCCCGGCGGAAGTCTGCGCCGCTTCGCGCATCGCGACGGCGGATTGTTCGGCGGCGGCGGCGACTTCGGAGGTCTTGCCCAGCATGCCGCGCGTCGAGGCCGACGTGCCACGGGCCTGCCCGCGAATGCGCGTGCCGAGTGTTGCGGTCCCCTCGATCGATTGCGCGATGCTTTCGCTGAAGCGGTTCGACTGCTCGCGTCGTGCCTCCTGACTTCGTTCTGCGTCGCACTTGCCAAGATGCGTTGCCATCACCTCGGATTCGACCAGTGCCATGCGCTGGATAGCCTTGGCGATCCTGCGCCGGCGATCGTAATCGTCCCCGATCTTTCCGGCGATGATCTGGAGCGTGCGATCATGCGCATAGCTGAGCGATGATAGCAGGGCGGGCAGGGGCGCGCCCGTTTCATATGCTTCTTTGGCGTGGCCGCACGCCAGCGCGATCCAGCGCTCGCCAAACGGATCCTGATATTTCAGTCGGGTATATTCCGCGCTTTGCGCACAACGCTTCAGCCGCTGCCCCTCGTTGAAAAACGGGCGGAGGTGTTCGGTCATCGGCAGGGCGATGTAATAGTCCCAGAAGGCCGTCGCGATCGCGTCTTCGGACCCGGCGATCAATTCCGAAATATCGGCGCAACCGGGGCGGATGCAATCGTCCCAGTCATAAATGCCGACGCGGTCCGCCGGGGATCGGGCGGCGCCGCTCCAACCGGCAGGATTGGGTATAGACCCGGATTTTTGCATTCCCATCATCCTATATCACCGGACTCGGGCAGCTTTACGCAGCAACCTTCGTCACGAATTCCCCGGCGCTGTTCTTCAGCGTACCGAGCCGTCCCTCGAGCGAATCGAAGCCCTGGCCGACCAGATCGATCTCCGACGCGACGCTTTCGGTATCCTCGCGGATCGCGGCGATCGTATTGGACATCGAGTCGGCAGCGAGTGCGGTCTCGTCCACCGCGGCGGTGATGGCAGTGACGGTCTGCGCTTGTGCTTCCATCGCGAAGCGAATGCGGTTCGCGCTTTCCTGCACCTCGGTGACCGTCGCCTTGATGCTGGCGTTGGTCTCGACGGTCGACCGGGTGGCGGATTGGATGGCAGCGATCTTCGCCGCGATATCGTCGGTTGCTCGTGCCGTCTGGTTGGCCAGGCTCTTCACTTCCTGCGCGACGACGGCAAAGCCGCGTCCTGCGTCCCCGGCGCGTGCCGCCTCGATCGTCGCGTTCAGCGCGAGCAGGTTCGTCTGTCCGGCGATGTCGCGGATCAGGCCCAGGATCGACTCGATCGATTTCGCATGGTCCGACAGCGCTTCGGACATGCCGACAGCGACGCCCGCTTGGGTGGAGGCGCGGGTAGCGATTTCGCGAGCGGCCTCCACTTCGGTCCGGGCGTCCTCGATCGCGCGGATCAGGCCGGCGGCGGTGTGTGCCGCCTCGCGCATCGCGACCGCGGATTGTTCGGCGGCCGCGGCGACTTCGGATGTCTTGCCCAGCATGCCGCGGGCGGAGTTGGAGGTGCGCAGCGATTGCCCCCGCAGGACCGCGCTTTCCTCGGTCGCGTCCTCGACCATCCGGGCGATGCCTTCGCGGAAGTCGCCGGCCAGCGCGTCTCGCTCGCGGCGTGCGGTATGCTGGCTGAACGCGCTGTAGATCTCGACGGTGATCTCACCCTCCAGCGCGGACAGGCGCATCAGCGTGTCGATCATCACGGGCAGCGCCGGATCGTCGAACTTGCACCGCTTCAACAGGATTTCGAGCGCTGCGCGATCGCTGGCGCAGGTCATCGACAGCAGCGCCATCGTCGATACGCCGGCGGCATACCCCGATGCGGTGGACCGTTCCATGGATTCGATCCACGCGACGCCCGTCACGTCGCAGAAGCGGTTGCGAAGATAGGATACGCCCAGTTCGAGCATCTTGGCTTCCTCGTGCGCATGCCATTCGCGCGCACCGGGGCTGGCCCGCTTCCACTGGTCCCAGAACGCCTTCGCCACGGCGGTCGCATCCGGCTCGATGATGGCCCAGACGTTGCGAGCGGCTTCGGCCAGCGTGCTGTCGAAGTCGAAGGCACGAAGTCGCGCCCTAATATCTATGGTCGCCGCGATCGATCCGGGTACGGGCATATCGGTGATGACCAAGGGTTGAAACTCCATTGTGAACGCGACCGGGCCGCTTTTTCGAGCGGCATGGGTCGTGGCTAACGCGATTTGGTTAAGGGGCCGTTAGGACCGTGATGCGCGTGTCGGGATAGAAGGGCACATCCGCGCGTTGGATCGGTTGTGCACTGCAACGCTTGCATCGCACGGTACGCCGACTAATACGGCGCCATGCCCGTCCTTGGGCCCGCATGAGGACTAGCCCCTTGGCCACCAAAGCTTCGAACCGACCCATTTCGCCGCATCTGATGCACGTCAAATGGCCGATCAACATGGTCGTATCGATCATCCACCGCGCCCTGGGCAGCGGAATGGCGACGGTCGGCGCGACATTGCTGGTCTGGTGGCTCGCGGCGCTCGCGACGGGCCCCGAAGCGTATGCGGTGTTCGTCGACGTGTTCACCTATGCCGATGGCCGGTTGAACGCGCTCGGCTATCTGATCGGGATCGGGCTGACCTGGTCGCTGTTCCAGCACATGGCGAGCGGCATCCGCCACTTCTTCCTGGACGTCGGCGCGAATTACGAACTGAAGAGCAACCGGATGAGCGCGTGGCTGACCTTCGCCGCGTCCGCCACCGCGACGATCCTGTTCTGGGCATATCTGATGATGGGGAAGCTCTGATGGGCACGGGTACCGAACTCGGTCGCGTTCGCGGCCTGGGCAGCGCCAAGGAAGGCGCGCATCACTGGTGGCACCAGCGCCTGACCGCGGGCAGCAACCTGTTCCTGATGCTGTGGTTCATGATCGCGGTCGCACGCTTGAACGCCTATGACTACGAAACCGTCCGCCTGTGGGTCTCCTCCGCCTGGGTCGCGGTGCCGCTGGTGCTGCTGATCGGGTCGATCTGCTATCACTTCCGGCTCGGCCTTCAGGTCGTGATCGAGGATTACCAGCACGGGTCGCAGCGCGTGATCCTGATGGTCCTGCTCAACTTCTTCACCGCCGCCGTCGCCGCGGCCGCGATCTTCTCGATCCTCCGGATCGCTTTCACCGGGGTGCCAAAGTAATGGCTGAAGCCTATAAGATCATCGACCATGTCTACGACGCCGTCGTCGTTGGTGCCGGCGGATCCGGCCTGCGCGCGACGATGGGCATCGCCGAAAGCGGGCTGAAGACGGCCTGCATCACCAAGGTGTTCCCGACGCGCAGCCACACCGTCGCCGCACAGGGCGGCATCGCGGCCAGCCTGGGCAACAACTCGCCCGATCACTGGACGTGGCACATGTTCGATACCGTCAAGGGATCGGACTGGCTGGGCGACCAGGACGCGATCGAATATATGGTGCGCGAGGCACCGGCCGCGGTTTACGAACTCGAACATGCCGGCGTGCCGTTCAGCCGCAATCCGGAAGGCACGATCTACCAGCGTCCGTTCGGCGGGCACATGCAGAATATGGGTGAAGGCCCTCCGGTCCAGCGTACCTGCGCCGCCGCCGATCGTACCGGCCATGCGATGCTGCACGCTTTGTACCAGCAGAGCCTGAAGTATGACGCCGACTTCTACGTCGAATATTTTGCGCTCGACCTGATCATGGAAAACGGCAAGTGCCGCGGCGTCATCGCCCTGTGCATGGAAGACGGATCGATCCACCGCTTTCGCAGCCATGCCGTCGTTCTGGCGACCGGTGGCGGCGGGCGCGTGTACCAGTCGGCAACGTCGGCGCACACCTGCACCGGAGACGGCAACGGCATGGTACTGCGCGCGGGCCTGCCGCTGCAGGACATGGAATTCGTCCAGTTCCACCCGACCGGCATCTACGGCGCGGGCGTCCTCATCACCGAGGGTGCGCGCGGCGAGGGCGGATACCTGACCAATTCCGAGGGCGAGCGCTTCATGGAGCGCTACGCTCCGTCGGCCAAGGATCTGGCATCGCGCGACGTGGTCGCGCGCTCGATGGCCGCGGAAATGCGCGAGGGGCGCGGCGTCGGCAAGGACAAGGACCATATCTACCTGCACCTCGATCATATCGATCCGAAGGTGTTGCACGAACGCCTGCCCGGCATCACCGAAACGGGCAAGATCTTCGCCAATGTCGATCTGACGCGCCAGCCGCTGCCGGTCACGCCGACCGTGCACTACAATATGGGCGGCATCCCGACCAACTTCCACGGCGAAGTCGTGCAGTTGAAGGATGGCGATCCGGACTCGGTCGTCCCCGGCCTGTTCGCGGTGGGCGAAGCGGCCTGCGTCTCGGTCCACGGCGCCAACCGCCTGGGCTCGAACTCGCTGATCGATCTGGTGGTGTTCGGCCGCGCGACCGGCCTGCGCCTGAAGGACACGTTGAAGCCCAACACCCCGCACAATCCGCTGCCGAAGGACTCGGCGGATCTCGCGCTGGAACGGCTCGACCATTTCCGCAACGCGAAGGGCGGTACGCCGACCGCGCGGATCCGTGCGGAGATGCAGAAGACTATGCAGAAGCATTGCGCCGTGTTCCGCGACACCGCGTTGCTCGACGAAGGCGTCACCAAGATGGACGCGATCTACAAGAGCATGGAGGATGTCGGAATCCAGGATCGCTCGTTGATCTGGAACACCGATCTGGTCGAGACGATGGAACTCGACAATCTCATCGGCCAGGGTGTCGTGACGATCAAGGGCGCCGCCAACCGAAAGGAATCGCGCGGCGCACACATGCACGAGGATTTCCCGGATCGCGACGACGCCAACTGGATGAAGCACACCACGGCGACTTTCGACGGTTGGGGCGGCAAGGGCGGTACGACGACGCTCGGCTTCCGCCCGGTCCACGAATATACGCTGACCGACGAGGTCGAGTATATCAAGCCGAAGAAGCGGGTTTACTGATTCTGGCGATGGCGCCCTGCGAGGGGCCTCACATCTCCACCGTCATGCGCAAGCCGCCGACCAGCAGCGGCTTGCGCGCGCGCTCGCCCGCCGGATGCAGCACGATCTGAAAGTCGGGCTGGACGAGCAGATGCCGGTGGACGCGGTCCGAATAGGTGATTTCGAACGCCGTTTCCGCGCCGACGGTATCGATCCCCGCGTCCGACCGGTTGGCGCGATAGCGGCGCGATAGATAGGCCTGGTTCAATCCGATCGAAACCGTGCTGTCCGCGCGCCCGGCAAAGGTGCGCTGCATCGACAGCCCGGCCTGCCACCCGCCGCTGAACGACGTTGTCTTGCCATCGGAAACGCCGATCCGCGCGAAGGCCGCGACCGCCCGCCCGGAGTCCGACGCGATCAGCGGCAGTTCGCCCAAAAGGTAAGCCCCGTGCGCTTTGCGGGGGACCGGACGCCCGTCGCCGTCCACATCGCGCACGTCGTCCTGCCGCCGCGTATACGTCCATGCACCGACCGCGATCTTGCCACCGCGCTCCAGCCCCGCCTCCCCGATCAGCAGTGCGCCATCGTCGAACGTCAGATTCACTCCCTGTGCGTCGCCGATCGTACCCGCATTGGCGTTCAGCACCGCGATACGCCCATAGCCGGAATTGCCGATGCGGCGGTCGACGCGTACCGACAAGGCCGTGGACGGAAAGATCGAAAGCCCGTTCGGCCCGGTCGCCGCAATTTCTGATCCGACCCCGAACGCCGGTGCGATCAGCAGACTGGCGGCTTCATTGGAATAGAATTCGCTGTTCAGATCGTACAGGCCGGCCCGCACGGTCGTGCGGTCCCCGATCCTCTGTTCGATCCACGCCTCCAGCAGGCGCAGGCGCTGGCTGCCGACCTCGATATTGTCGATGCCCTGAAGCGTCTCCGCGCGGTTGTTCGGATTGCCGCCGAGATTGTTGAGCACGTGGATATGACCGGTCATTCCGCCGATACCGATCAGCCGGTCCAGGTCGATCGTCGCCGTCAGGCTCAGATTGTCGAGACCGTATATCTGCTCCCCCGCGCCTTTCTCCGAAATGGCGACACCGTCCAGTTGATAGGTCGCCTGAACGTCGATTGTGGGCGTCTCGACCTGTGCCGCGGCATCGGCACCCATTGCGAACGGCATCGCGGAGACGACCGAACACAATAAGCGAGTGTTTTTCATGGCCGTCCCTCGCGCATCCCCTGCAATCATAGGCAGGGTCCTCCGCAGCCGGTCGTTACAGGATCAAAATGATTCCGGTGCGGTCGCTCTTCCCGCACGCCCGTGCCCGCGCCAGTTCTATGCGGTACCGACGGGAACCGGCGTTCCGGGACATATCGCGCGATATGCCCCAGCGGCGTTGACACTCCTCCGTGCGCGATCAAAGATCGTGCGGGACGGGGGTGAAGATGGGCCGGAATGCGTTTGTGGCGAAATGGCTGCTCGGCCTCGCCGTGCTGCTCGCGGCCGGCGCGGCGGCGCAGCGCTATCAGCCTGCCGAACATACGCAGGGGCCTCCGTTCTTCGGCAACATAACGCCGGATCAGGCGGCGATCCTGTCCGACATGGGGCTGACGTCGGAACGGGATCGCGATCCGGCCTGGACCTTGGCCGAACATCGCCGCCTCGATCGCACGCTCTCCGCCGTGCAGCCCCAACGCAAGGGCGTCGTCGATGCCTATGTCGTTGCGGTCGCGCTGGACAGCGATCCGGTATTCGGCCGCGAGGCGCGGGAGGCGGGCAAGGTCCTGTCGCGCCGCTACGACGCCGCCGGTCGTACGATCGTCCTCGCCGGAACCGACGGAAGCGCCGACAGCACGCTGCCCCGCGGCGCCCCAGAGAATATCGCCGCCGCCCTCGCGCGCGTCGCTGAGGTGATGGACAAATCCGAGGACGTGCTGATCCTCTACACGACCAGCCACGGTGCCCCAATGGGCATCGTCTATAATGACGGCGATCACGGATACGGCATGATCTCGCCGCAGCGTCTGTGGACGATGCTCGGGCAGCTCGGCATCGCGCGGCGCATGGTGCTGGTCAGCGCCTGTTATTCCGGGGTGTTCGTTCCGTTGCTGTCCAACGTCGACAGCGTGGTCATCACCGCCTCGTCCGACGACCGCACGTCGTTCGGTTGCCAGGCGGACAGCGACTGGACCTTCTTCGGCGACGCGCTGATCAACCACGCGCTGCGCAAGCCGCAGGACATCACGGCCGCGGGCACCGAGGCGACCCGCCTGATCGGCGAATGGGAAGCGCGCGGCAACCTGACGCCCTCACGGCCGCAAGTCTCGATCGGGGCCAACACCGCCCTGTGGCTGGACGCGCTGGACCGGCGTCGGCCGAAGGACGTGACCGCGCCGGTGGGGAAGCCGGCTGTGTCTTTGCTGGAGGGGAGGTAAGGCCCACCCGACTCCGTTCGTGCTGAGCCTAAGCCCAGCCGTTCGTGCCGAGCCCAACCTCAGCCGGTCGTGCTGAGCCTAACCCCATCCGTTCATGCTGAGCCCAAATCCGGCCGTTCGTGCCGAGCCTAACCCCAGCCGTTCGTGCTGAGCCTGTCGAAGCACCTGCCCGCTCTACCCGCCCTTCGACAAGCTCAGGACGAACGGGTGGGAGTGGGTTCGTCCGCTGGCCGGCGCTCCTGCGTCCCACCGGTGGCGGACGGTATCCCTATCTCCGTTCGTTTCGAGCGAAGTCGAGAAACAGCCATCGGGACCGAGCCGGAGTTTATCGACCACGCTCGAAACGAACGGTTGGAGAGAGGCGTCGCGCATCACCGTCGTCGCTCACCCGAACCACGCTTTCTTTCCCGTCCCCCGGAACCTCGCTGCGCTGCAACAGTTCCCAGCCGCATGTCCAAAGAAACACGCTATCCGCTTCTCGCCAAGCCACATATCCGCCTGTCCGGGCCGGTGGACCAGTTCATGTACACCAGCTTCCGACAGCAGCTGGACGAATGTCCCGACAGTGGCACGATCGTCATCGCACTCACCACCCTCGGCGGCGATCCGGAGGTCGCGCGGACGATGGCGGACGATATCCGCTTGCTGGAAGATCATGACGGACGCGAGATCCTGTTCCTTGGCAAGGTCGCGGTCTATTCGGCGGGCGCGACGTTCATGGCGGCGTTCCCCGTCGATCGGCGGTTCCTGACGCGGCACACGAGACTGATGATCCACGAGCGCACGATCCAGAAGACGATCAACCTCAACGGTCCGCTGCGGATGGTCGTCGCGTCGATCAAGGCGGCGTTGCACGAGGTCGAGCATTCGATCCTGATCGAGGAGGAAGGCTTCCGCGCGATCGTGAAGGACAGCCAGGTCGATTTCGAGGACCTGCGCGAGAAGGCGCCGAGCAACTGGTATATCGAGGCAGAGGAAGCCCGCGATCTGGGCCTTGTACTCGACGTCATCTGAGCCCACGTGGCACTAAGCGGGGTTGCGCTGCGCCTGCGAAAGGCATAGCCGAACCGCAACACGCGATCCGCCAAGGGACCAGATCAGATGGCCGAGTTTGCCCTGCCGAAGAACAGTCAAATCACGAAGAAGGGCGCGCGGGTCCATAAAGCGCCTGCGGACGCGAAATCGATCAAGAACTTCAAGGTCTATCGGTACGACCCAGATAGCGGTGAGAATCCGCGCTACGACACGTTCGAGATCGATACCGAGAATTGCGGCCCGATGGTGCTCGACGCGCTGATCAAGATGAAGTCCGAACAGGATTCGTCGCTCACCTTCCGCCGCTCGTGCCGTGAGGGTATCTGCGGTTCGTGCTCGATGAACATCGACGGTCGCAACGGGCTCGCCTGCACGACGGCGATCGAGGACGTGAAGGGCGACGTGACGATTACGCCGCTGCCGCACATGGAAGTGATCAAGGATCTCGTTCCGGATTTCACGCACTTCTACGCGCAATATTCCTCGATCAAGCCGTGGTTGCAGACCGTCACGCCGCCGCCCTCGGGCAAGGAGCGCCTGCAATCGCCGGAGGACCGCGAGAAGCTGGACGGCCTGTACGAATGCATCCTGTGCGCATGCTGCTCGACGTCGTGCCCCAGCTATTGGTGGAACAGCGACAAGTTCCTCGGCCCGGCGATCCTGTTGCAGGCCTATCGCTGGCTCGCCGACAGCCGTGACGAAATGACCGGGGATCGTCTGGACGAGCTGGAGGATCCGTTCCGCCTGTATCGCTGCCACACGATCATGAACTGCGCGAACGTCTGCCCCAAGGGGTTGAACCCGGCCAAGGCGATTGCCGAGATCAAGAAGATGGAAGTCGAACGGGTCGTCTGATCTTGTCGGCTGATAGTTCGTTGCGGGCCGGGCCGGACTTCGCGGCCCGGTCGCCATCGCGTCGTAAACGCGCTCGCAGCGAAGGGTCCTCGAATGCCTGACGCCCCGGCACCCGCCTTCACTTACGAAGACGAACCGACAGAACCCGGCTGGAAGAACTGGCGGTTCCGCGATCCCACCCGGTTCAACGGCTTCCTGGAACCGCTGCTGGTCCGCGTGGAGGACGGTGTTGCGCGCGTGCGGATGCATCCGCTGCACCAGCATTCGAACATGCGTAATCAGGTGCATGGCGGCGCGCTGCTGGGGTTCATGGATGTCGCGCTGTTTGCGGCTGCCCGCGGGCTGGGCGTACTCGCGGCGGGCGGTGCGGTGACGCTCGACCTGTCGGCGCAATTCATCGGCGGCGGGAAGATCGGCGTGCCGCTGGAGGCGCGGGTCGAACTCTTGCGCGAAACGAAGCGCATGCTCTTCCTTCGCGGCCTGATCGTTCAGGAGGACGTCGGCACCATCGCCGGGTTCAGCGGTACGTTGCGGAAATCGACGCCACCGACTCTGCCGTGATTATCAGCATCCGGGGGATGATGCATGACTAAGGTTCTCGCCCGTTATAACGCGCTGATCGCGTCCGGCGAACTCAAGCCCGATCCCGAGCAGGCCGCCGCCGCCGACCGGCTGGATGCGCTGGCGACCGCGTTGCAGGCGACGCCGAAGCGCGGCAGCCTGTTGTGGAAAGTGCTCGGCAAGACGCCGGAACCGCCGCGCGGCCTGTACATGTGGGGCGGGGTCGGGCGCGGCAAATCCATGCTGATGGACCTGTTTTTCGGGTGCCTGGACATCAACCGCAAGCGCCGCGTGCATTTCGGCGAATTCATGCTGGAGGTTCACCAGCGCATCGCGGCCGAGCGCGCCAAGGAACTGGGCGATCCGATCCCGCCCGTCGCGGCGGGGCTGGCGGAGGAGGCGCGTTTGCTGGCCTTCGACGAGATGATGGTGACGAACAGCCCGGACGCGATGATCCTGTCGCGGCTGTTCACCGAATTGATGGCGCGCGGCGTGACGGTCGTCACGACGTCGAATCGCGCCCCGTCCGATCTTTACAAGAACGGGCTCAACCGCGAACATTTCCTGCCTTTCATCGCGTTGCTGGAAAGCCGGCTCGACGTGCTGACGTTGAACGGACCGGTCGATTACCGGCGCGATCGCCTGGGCAACCAGCCGACCTGGCTCGTCCCCAACGGGCCGGAGGCGACGCGGCAATTGTCCGACGCGTTTTTCCGCCTGACCGATTTTCCGGTCGAGGATCGCGAGCATGTGCCGAGCGAAGATCTCGTCGTCCAGGGGCGCACCTTGCATGTGCCCAAGAGCTTGAAGGGCGTCGCGGTCTTCAGCTTTAAACGCTTGTGCGAAAGCAATCGCGGCACGGCGGACTATCTCGCCATCGCGCGCAAGTTTCACACCGTGATCCTCGTCGGCGTCCCCAAACTGGGTCCTGAGAAACGCAACGAGGCCGCGCGTTTCGTGAGTCTGATCGACGCGCTCTATGAATATAAGGTCAAATTGCTCGCCGCCGCGGACGCCGAACCCGACCAGCTTTATGAAACGGGCGACGGCCGGTTCGAATTCGACCGCACGGTCAGTCGCTTGGAGGAAATGCGGTCGGAAGAGTATCTCGCCGCTGGACATGGCGTTATTGCAACTGCGAACTAATCGCAATAACTATGTTGGATTAGCGGTTGCCCCCTCCGCCCGAAAGGCCTAAGGCGCGGCAACTTTGAAAACATCGAAAAGGACGTTGGATGGCCCGCAAGAAGATCGCGCTGATCGGCGCCGGTAACATCGGCGGGACGCTTGCGCACCTCGCGGCTCTCAAGAACTTGGGTGATGTCGTCCTGTTCGACGTGGTCGAAGGCGTGCCGCAGGGCAAGGCGCTGGATCTCAGCCAGTGCGGTCCGGTCGAGGGCTTTTCGGGCAAGATCACCGGCACGAACGACTATGCCGATATCGCGGGCGCCGACGTCATCATCGTCACCGCCGGTGTCGCCCGCAAGCCGGGCATGAGCCGCGACGATCTGCTCGGCATCAACTTGAAGGTCATGAAGGCGGTCGGCGAAGGCATCGCCGCGAACGCGCCCGACGCGTTCGTCATCTGCATCACCAACCCGCTCGACGCGATGGTCTGGGCGCTGCGCGAATTTTCGGGCCTGCCGCATCACAAGGTGGTCGGCATGGCCGGCGTTCTCGACTCGGCACGCTTCAGCCACTTCCTCGCCGAGGAATTCGACGTGTCGGTGAAGGACGTCACCAGCTTCGTGCTCGGCGGGCATGGCGACACGATGGTCCCGGTCATCTCCTATTCCACCGTCTCGGGCATCCCGGTTCCCGATCTGATCGAGATGGGCAGGTCGAGCCAGGAAAAGATCGACGCGATCGTCAAGCGCACTCGCGGCGGCGGTGGCGAGATCGTCGCGCTGCTGAAGACCGGTTCGGCCTATTATGCTCCCGCGACCAGCGGCATCGCGATGGCGGAAGCCTATCTCTACGACCAGAAGCGTGTCCTGCCTGCGGCCGCCCACCTGACCGGCCAGTACGGCATCGATAATCTGTACGTCGGTGTTCCGGTGGTGATCGGTGCGGGCGGCGTCGAGCAGATCGTCGAGATCGCGCTGGACGACGAAGCGAAGGGCAACCTCACCGTTTCGGTCGATGCGGTCAAGGAATTGCTGGTCGCGTGCAAAGCGATCGACGGTTCGCTGAACTAATCTTCTGACGTGGGGCTCATGCCTCGCACTCTCCCCCAAGGAAAAGGCTTCGCATGAGCATCCTCGTCGACAAAAACACCAAGGTCATCACGCAGGGCATGACCGGCAAGACCGGCAGCTTCCACACCGAAGCGGCGTTGGCTTACGGCACGCAGATGGTCGGCGGCGTCACGCCGGGCAAGGGCGGTACGGAGCATCTCGGCCTGCCGAACTTCAACACCGTGCATGAAGCCGTCCACGCGACCGGCGCGACGGCCAGCGTGATATACGTGCCGCCTCCCTTCGCCGCTGATTCGATCCTCGAGGCGATCGATGCCGAGGTGCCGCTGATCGTCTGCATCACCGAAGGCGTTCCGGTGCTGGACATGGTCAAGGTCAAGCGCTCGCTGTCGGGTTCCAAGTCGCGCCTCATCGGCCCGAACTGCCCGGGCGTGCTGACCCCGAACCAGTGCAAGATCGGGATCATGCCCGGCAGCATCTTCAAGGAAGGTTCGGTCGGCGTCGTCAGCCGTTCGGGCACGCTGACCTATGAGGCTGTGTTCCAGACCTCGAATGCAGGGCTCGGCCAGACGACCGCGGTCGGCATCGGGGGCGATCCCGTCAACGGCACGAACTTCATCGACGTGCTCGAACTGTTCCTGGCGGACGAAGCGACCAAGTCGATCATCATGATCGGCGAGATCGGTGGCGATGCCGAGGAGCAGGCCGCGCAGTTCCTGATCGACGAGGCGAAGCGTGGCCGCAAGAAGCCGATGGCCGGCTTCATCGCGGGTCGCACGGCGCCTCCGGGCCGTCGCATGGGCCATGCCGGTGCGATCGTTTCGGGCGGCAAGGGCGATGCGGAAAGCAAGATCGCGGCGATGGAAGCCGCAGGCATCAAGGTGTCCGCAAGCCCATCGCAGCTGGGTGAGACCTTGCTCGCGGTACTGAACGGTTAATCACTACCTGCCTAAGGGCGGGACAAAGAGCATCGCCTGACCTCCCCAGGGATGCGCCGAGGAACAGCCGATGGGCTATGAAGGCCAGGATTTCGCAGATATCGCCGGGGGTGTTTCCCCGGCGTTCATCGAGACTTTGTACGCGCGCTTCAAGGAATCGCCGGACAGCGTGGAGCCGCAGTGGCGCTCGTGGTTCGAAGGGCTGGAAGGCACCGCGCAGGGCCCGAGCTGGGAGCAGCCTAACTGGCCGCTGACCAGCACGGACGATCTGACCTCCGCGCTCGATCCGACCCAGATGGAACCCGCGCCGAAGCCCGCCAAGGGCGGCGCGAAGCCGGCCGCGGCTCCTGCCGCCGCACCCTCGCAGGATGCGATCGTCAAGGCGGCGGCGGATCCGATCCGTGCGATGCTGCTGATCCGCACCTACCGCGTGCGCGGCCATCTCGCTGCAAACCTCGATCCGCTCGGCCTGAACGCGACGCGTGAATTGCCGGCCGATCTGCGCACCGAATATCACGGCTTTTCGGAAGCGGACATTGATCGCCCGGTCTATCTCGGCGGGACGATGGGTCTGCAATGGACCACGGTCCGCGAACTCGTCGACACGTTGCGCGCCAATTATTGCGGCAATGTCGGCCTCGAATACATGCATATCGCTGATGTCGAGGAACGCCGCTTCCTGCAGGACCGCATGGAAGGCAAGGACAAGGCGATCGAGTTCAGCGCGCTGGGCAAGAAGGCGATCCTGAACAAGGTGATCGAAGCCGAGCAGTGGGAGCGTTTCTGCGGCAAGAAGTATGTCGGCACGAAGCGCTTCGGTCTGGACGGCGGCGAGAGCATGATCCCGGCGCTGGAAAGCGTGATCAAATATGGCGGCCAGTTGGGCGTCAACGAGATCGTGTTCGGCATGGCACATCGCGGCCGCCTCAACGTGCTGACCAACGTGATGGCCAAGCCGTACCGGATCATCTTCCACGAATTCGGCGGCGGATCGGACAACCCCGACGATGTCGCGGGTTCGGGCGACGTGAAGTATCACCTGGGCACCAGCACAGACCGTGAGTTCGACGGCATCAGCGTCCATATGTCGCTGGTCGCAAACCCGAGCCATCTAGAGGCGGAGGATCCGGTCGTGTTGGGCAAGGTCCGCGCGATTCAGACGATTGCGGGCGATCTGGGCGAGCACAAGGCATCGCTGCCGGTACTGATCCACGGCGACGCAGCCTTTGCAGGGCAGGGGATCGTGTGGGAATGCCTCGGTTTCTCGGGCATTCGCGGCTACAATACGGGCGGCTGCCTGCATTTCGTCATCAACAACCAGATCGGCTTCACCACCAGCCCGCAATTCGCGCGCAGTTCGCCCTATCCGAGCGACGTCGCGAAGGGCGTTCAGGCGCCGATCTTCCACGTCAATGGCGACGATCCCGAAGCCGTGACCTTCGCTTGCAAGATGGCAATCGAATATCGCCAGACGTTCCACCGCGACGTGGTGATCGACATGTGGTGCTATCGCCGCAACGGCCACAACGAGGGCGACGAGCCGAGCTTCACCCAGCCGCTGATGTATGACCGGATCAAGTCGCACCCTCCGGTGAGCGAAGTGTACGGCCAGAAGCTGATCGAGCAGAAGGTCATCGATCGCGCCTGGATCGACGAGAACGTCAAGCAGTTCACCACGCTGCTGGAAGGCGAGTTCGAAGCGGGCGCGTCGTACAAGCCGAACAAGGCGGACTGGTTCGCCGGTCGCTGGTCCGGCTTGCATGCCCCGGCCGACGGCGATCAGTCGCGGCGCAACGTAGAAACCGGGATCGAGCAGAAGTTGTTCGACTCGCTCGGGCGTACGCTGACCACTGTTCCGGAAGGGCTGACCGTACACAAGACGCTCAACCGCGTGCTGGAGGCCAAGCGCGAGATGTTCCGCGCGGGCGCGAACTTCGACTGGGCGACGGGCGAGGCGCTCGCGTTCGGATCGTTGCTGTCCGAAGGATATGGCGTCCGTCTGTCGGGCCAGGATTCGGGCCGCGGCACGTTCAGCCAGCGTCACGCGGTGTGGGTCGACCAGACCGACGAGCATAAGTACGTCCCGCTCTGGACGGTCGAGCATGGCAGTTTCGAAGTGCTCGATTCTGCCGCTGTCGGAGTATGGCGTGCTCGGCTTCGAATATGGCTATGCGCTGGCCGATCCGAAGACGCTAGTCCTGTGGGAGGCGCAGTTCGGCGACTTCATGAACGGTGCGCAGATCATGATCGATCAGTTCATCGCCAGCGGCGAAGCCAAGTGGCTGCGCGCCAACGGCCTCGTCATGCTGCTGCCGCACGGCTATGAAGGGCAGGGTCCGGAGCATTCGTCCGCACGCCCCGAACGCTTCCTGCAACTGTGCGCGCAAGACAATATGCAGGTCGCGAACTGCACGACGCCGGCCAACTATTTCCACCTGCTGCGCCGGCAGATGCATCGCAGCTTCCGCAAGCCGCTGATCGTCTTCACCCCCAAGTCGCTGCTGCGGCACAAGCTGGCCGTGTCGAAGGCGTCGGACTTCCTGGGCGACAGCCACTTCATGCGTATCCTGAGCGACCCGTCGGCACCCGCGGACGCGGACGTTAAGCGTCTGGTCCTGTGCACCGGCAAGGTCGCCTACGACCTGATGGAAGCGCGCGATGCGGCTGGCGATACGGGCACCGCGATCGTGCGTCTCGAACAGCTGTATCCGTTCCCGGGCGAGCCTCTGGTCGCGCGCCTGAAGCGGATGACCAATATTGAGGAAGTCGTCTGGGCGCAGGAAGAGCCGCGCAACAACGGTGCGTGGACCTTCGTCGAACCCTTTATCGAGGACTGTCTGGTCGAAGCCGGCGGTCAGGTGCAGCGTCCACGCTATGCCGGCCGCGCTGCGTCGGCATCGCCGGCCACTGGCCTGATGAAGCGTCACCAGATGGAACAGGCCGCGCTCATTGCCGATGCGCTCGGCCATAGCGTCCGCGAAGAAATCCGCCGTACCCGCAAGAACTAACGCCCGCTTGCCGGGTTCGAGGAACGAAAAGATGGCAACCGAAGTCAAAGTCCCAGTTCTGGGCGAATCGATCACCGAAGCGACGCTCGGTGAATGGCTGAAGCAGCCGGGCGACGCGGTGGCGGTCGATGAGCCGATCGCCAGCCTGGAAACCGACAAGGTCTCGGTGGAGGTTCCCAGCCCGGTTGCGGGCGTCATGGGCGCGCACGCGGTCAAGGTCGGCGACACGGTCGAGGTCGGTGCGATGATCGCGACGATCGATGCCGGTGATGGCGCTCCCGCCGCCGCAACTGCGCCGCAGCCGGCCGTGACGGCGTCGCCTGTGCCGGCTGAGGCGGCACCGTCTGCGCCCGCCGGTCAGCAGGCGCCCGCCGCTCCGTCCGACAACGGCCCCGCCGCGCTCAGCCCTTCCGTCCGCCGCGCCGTGCTGGAATTCGGCGTCGATCCGGCGACCGTCAAGGGCACGGGCAAGGACGGTCGCATCACCAAGGAAGACGTGACCGCCGCTGCCTCGGCCAAGCCCGCGGCAGCGCCGGCCGCTGCCCCCGAGCCGGCCGTCGCGCCGTCGGTTGCTGCCGCGTCGGGTCGCAAGGAAGAGCGCGTGCGGATGACGCGCCTGCGCCAGACGATCGCCAAGCGGTTGAAGGAAGCGCAGAATACTGCCGCGATGCTGACGACGTTCAACGACGTCGACATGACCGCGGTCATCGAGGCACGTGCCAAGTACAAGGATCTGTTCGAGAAGAAGCATGGCGTCCGTCTGGGCTTCATGGGCTTCTTCGCGAAGGCCGCATGCATGGCGCTGAAGGATCTGCCGAGCGTTAACGCGTCGATCGAAGGCGATGAGATCGTCTACCACGATTACGCTGATATCTCGGTCGCCGTGTCCGGCCCGGGCGGGCTGGTCGTTCCGGTTATCCGCGACGCCGACCAGATGTCGGTCGCGCAGATCGAGAAGACGATCGGCGATTTCGGTCGTCGGGCGAAGGACGGCAGCCTGAAGATGGAAGAAATGAAGGGCGGTACCTTCACCATCTCGAACGGCGGCGTATTCGGCTCGCTGATGTCGACCCCGATCATCAACCCGCCGCAGTCGGCCGTACTCGGCCTGCACCGGATCGAGGACCGCGCGGTCGTCGTGAACGGCCAGATCGTGATCCGCCCGATGATGTATCTGGCGCTCAGCTACGATCACCGTCTGATCGACGGTCGCGAGGCGGTGACGTTCCTCGTCGCGCTGAAGAATGCGATCGAAGACCCGACGCGGATTTTGATCGACCTGTAATACGACGCGTAAATCCCTATCTTCCGTTCGTGCCGGTTTTGTCGGGGCACCGTGCCTCTCGTCGCGGAAGAAAGTGTAGTCCCGCGACAGCGCCGGGCGAACGGAGTGTGTGATGGCTGAATACGATTTCGACGTTCTGGTGATCGGCTCCGGCCCCGGCGGCTATGTCGCGGCGATCCGTGCGGCGCAGCTCGGCCTGCGCACCGCATGCGTCGAAAGCCGCGAGACACTCGGCGGCACGTGCCTCAACGTCGGTTGCATCCCGTCCAAGGCGATGCTGCATGCGAGCGAACTGTTCGATCATGCAGCCAACGGCACGATGGCCAAGCTGGGCATCAAGGTGACGCCGGAGCTCGACCTGCCGCAGATGCACGCGCAACGCGTCGATGCGGTCAAGCAGTTGACGGGCGGCATCGCGTTCCTATTCAAGAAGAACAAGGTCGAATGGATCAAGGGCCGCGGCGCTTTCGTCGACGCCCATACCGTTCAGGTCGGTGAGCGGACCGTTACGGCCAAGGACATCGTGATCGCGACCGGGTCCAGCGTCACCGCGCTTCCCGGCGTGACGATCGACCAGAAGATCATCGTGGACAGCACCGGCGCGCTGGAGCTGGAACGCGTTCCCGAGCATATGGTGGTGATCGGCGGCGGCGTGATCGGGCTGGAACTGGGCAGCGTGTGGCGTCGTCTTGGTGCAAAGGTCACCTGCGTCGAATATCTCGACCAGATCCTGCCCGGCTTCGATGGCGAGATTCGCAAGGAATCGAACAAGATATTCAAGAAGCAGGGCATCGAGTTCAAGCTGTCGACCAAGGTGACGGGCGTTGCCGTGAACGGTGACAAGGCGACGTTGACGCTGGAGCCCGCCGCCGGTGGCGCTGCCGAGACGCTGGAGGCCGATGTCGTATTGGTGTCGATCGGCCGCAAGCCGAATACTGATGGCCTCGCGCTGGAAAATGCCGGGCTTTCCGTCAACCAACGTGGCCAGATCGAGACCGGCCATCGCTTCGAGACGAGCGTTTCCGGCATCTGGGCTATCGGCGATGTCATCCCCGGCCCGATGCTCGCGCACAAGGCCGAGGACGAAGGCATTGCGGTTGCCGAGAATATCGCCGGTCTGACCGGTATCGTGAATCACGACATCATTCCGTCGGTCGTCTATACCTGGCCCGAAATCGCAGGCGTCGGCCTGACCGAGGAAGCCGCGCGCGAAAAGGGTGAGGTCAAGGTCGGCAAGTTCCCGATGATGGCGAACAGCCGTGCCAAGACCAATCACGAGCCGGACGGTTTCGTGAAGATCATCGCGGACGCCAAGAGCGACCGGGTGCTGGGCGTGTGGTGCATCGCCGTGCCCGGCGGCACGATGATCGCGCAGGCGGCTCAGGCGATGGAATTCGGCGCTACGTCGGAAGACATCGCCTATACCTGCCACGCGCATCCGACGCACAGCGAGGCCATCAAGGAAGCCGCGATGGCGGTGCAGGGCAAGCCGATCCACATCTGATCGCGGCCCGCCGCATCTTCGGAACAGCAGGGAGCCACCGTCCGATCGGAGATGATCCGCGGCCTTCTCCAGACATGCCGCGGGAAAGTCGGTGTATATAGGATCGCGCGCGGCATCATCGGTGCGCGGGGGCGTACCTTTTTCAGGCGACGTTTTTCGCGCAGCTTTTCGGTGAAATCGCGTCGCGACAATTTGCGACACAAAAGGCCTTGAAGCCCCAAATCGTCTTTCCTATATCGCCATCACAAGGTTCGTGTCCCCCCCTTTCGCGGACCTTGCGGTACGCTTCTAGCGTACCTCCTCCCTGAACCTTGGCCACCTCGTGCATTAGCGCGAGGTGGTTTTTTTCGGTCATTCGGCGGCGAGTGGTGTGGGGACGGCTAGCGCTTCGTCAGCCAGTGCCGTGATGATATTACGTAGCAATGTCGCCATCGCGGCCATCCCGCCGCCTGGCTGGTCACCCGCGCGGTCGAGGTACAGCGCGCGGTCGAATTCCACCTGCACGGCATGGACACCACGGTCCGGATGCCCGTGCAGGTTCAGGATATGCCCCCGGCATAAGGCGTGTTGATCGCGCAGGATAAACCGGCGGCGTACACCTCCGCCTCCAGCCGGTGAACGAACCGCCCCCCCGCCGACCGGGAAAAGCGGTCGCCCAGTACGATCTGCGTGCCACTGGCAAGCGACGGCATCGAATGCACGTCGAGCAGCACCGCCACGCCGAACCGCGCGCGGGCGGCGGACAGCGCGGCCGCAAGCGCCGCATGATAAGGGCGATGATCCTGAGCGATCCGCGCCATCACCTCTTCGCCGTCCAGCTTCCGACGCCAGATCTCGCCCGCCGACGCTATGCGGCGCGGGATCAATCCGATTCCGCCCCGCACCTTCGCGGACTGGAGCCCGAGGCTGCGCCGGTCCGCCCCGCCATCGATATGCGGATCGCGCTCGTTTTCCGCGCGATTCAGGTCGATCCAGGCGCGCGCACGGCGTTGCACCAGCATGGTTTCGCCGCCGAGCGCCTGTAGCGCCAGCGTATCGACATGCCGGTCCTCCAGCGGCAGCAACGCCTCCACCGGCACGCGCAACGCAGCGCGCAGCGCAAGCGGATAGTCGCGCCCGCCATGCGGAACGGACAGTATGACGGGGCTGACGGGCGTCGACGGGCCGTGAATGTCGAAGGAAGGGGAGGGCGCCATTCCATTCAACCTATGCGCCTCCCGCTCCGGCCGCAATTGCGGTGCGTCGAGGCTGGAATTTCTTAAGGGGTTTGCGCATAAGCATCGCGGACGAAAAACCGGGTGGCGTTTACATGATCAGGATTCTGCTGGCCGAAGACGATCGCGTGATGCGCGAATATCTGACGCGCGCGCTCGAACGGTCGGGCTATTCGGTCGCCGCGGTCGATCGGGGGACGGCGGCGATTCCGTTGCTGGAAACCGAACATTTCGATCTCCTGCTCACCGATATCGTGATGCCGGAGATGGACGGGATCGAACTCGCGCAGAAGGCGGGCGAGTTGGTGCCGGACTTGCGGGTCATGTTCATTACCGGCTTCGCTGCCGTCACATTGAAGGCCGGCAAGCAGATGCCGCAAGCCCGTGTGCTGTCCAAGCCGTTCCACCTGCGCGACCTGGTGCTGGAGGTCGATCGGATGTTCGAAACCGAGAGCGCGCACGGCGGTCTCTGAAGGGTTCCCGGATAATTCGCGGGCAGTCGCAGTAACTGCCTTGCGTCCCCGCAAAACCCCGGCTAGAGGCACCCTCCTCGTGGGCGTGTAGCTCAGTGGTAGAGCACTGTGTTGACATCGCAGGGGTCGCAAGTTCAATCCTTGCCACGCCCACCATAAAAAGCCCCGCAATCTTAATGGGTTGCGGGGCTTTTTTGTGCCCTCAAGGATTGGCCGGACGAGATCGGCCCGGTGTCACTCCGGTGTATCGACCGAACGCAGCGGGAACGAATAGAGCCCGAGGCTTCGCCTGCAGCGTTAGCGTCACGCTGCCCGCACCCGGAATCTGCCGCCGGCCAAGGCTGGTGGACCCAGGACGCCTCTCGCGCGCCGGCCATCTGTAGCCG
Organism: Sphingomonas aliaeris; assembly: GCF_016743815.1. NCBI lineage: Bacteria > Pseudomonadati > Pseudomonadota > Alphaproteobacteria > Sphingomonadales > Sphingomonadaceae > Sphingomonas > Sphingomonas aliaeris. Next base: position 847,970 of record NZ_CP061035.1, read on the forward strand.
TTGGACCTTAGGCACGCGGTAGAACCATCTCGTGCGATTTCCTCCGGTCTGGATCTGGTTTGCGTATGCTCGTCTGAATCCAGCGGACATCCCGCCTAGCGGTGATGCCCTTACTCTACGCCGAGCTGCGCCAGGATTTGCTCGACGAGCTCAAGGCCGGCCCCCGTCAGCTCGATCTTCCCGTCCTTCCTGCGAGCCAGTCCGTCGGTCACGATGACGGTGAACCACCGCTTGGTCGCCCGCGGATATCCATCTGCTTCGAGGGCGCTGGCGACGACGGCCTCGGACAGCGCTGCAGTGGAGAGATAGAGCGACAGAAGGATCGTCGTTGGCGCCTCGTTGACATAGCCGGTCGGGAGGCTGTGCCGAATGACCTCCCGATCGCGTAGCATTCGAAGTGCTGTCTCTGCGAGCGAGCGACCATGGTCGGCGGAGTTCCCCGGCGGATCGGCTCGATGAGGCGGTTCTCGCATCACATTTTGTCCTCGGTTGAGTTGAATGCCGTGCGGGTCCGATAGGCAAAGCCGGGGGCGGGGATGTCAACGAAAGTTGCTACCGGATTGGATGTATGTCCGCCGCAGGAAGGCGGGATTAGCCGATGAGGGGCGACGTTCACCGCTACGTGTAGAGGCGGTAGAACCTATGCCGATGAACCGACGGCGTCGATGGAGGTATGCGACCCTATCGGTTTTGACTGGATAGTCCCTTCCCGTTAGTTCGAGCCATGGTAGACAACGAAGCGTACTGGATACATCTCGCGACTTCGGCCGTGGAGATCGTGGGCACGATGATCATCGTGGCGGGGGCCTTCGGTTCGCTCGCGATCTTCCTTGTGCATCTCTGCAGGCGTTCGTCGCCGCGCGCGCAGCTCGTGTCCGATTTCAGATCGAGCCTCGGTCGCTCGATCCTTCTGGGTCTCGAGTTTCTCGTGGCGGCGGACATCATCAATACGGTAGCTATCGAGCCGACGGTGGGCAGCCTCGTGATCCTCGCCGGCATCGTTCTGATCAGAACGTTCCTCAGCTTCTCGCTCGAGGTGGAGATCGACGTACGCTGGCCGTGGCAGAAGTCAGCTCAGACCCCGCAGCAGGGCTGACTGCTTCTTCCACCGTTTGCCCCGCGTTTCATGGATGTCGGGCGGTCGCTCGCGAGGGAAGCTTTCGATGGCTCGATCAAAGCCGCGGAAGCTACTCACCCGAGCTCTGGATGCGCTCCTGCGAGGGGGGCGGGCGGCTCTGGACGGCAAGCATGATGAGGGTCGAAGCATCCTCTGCGTGAGGCGGATCAATCGCCGTCGTCGTCCTCGGTAGTCCCTTCCGGCTGGAGGGTTTGCGAAGTGAAGGCCCTGGGACAGAGTTCTACAATGGCGTTCATTATTGCCTCGAGCGCCGATGTCGCGGCACCCTGATACTCCGGATCGAAACCGGCGTAGAGGTCGGTCACGCTGTCGATGACGCGGTGCCCGAGCTGGACCTCGATCTGTTCACCCGGGACCTTGAGCGAAGGATCCTGCCACTCGGCCGACCAGGCCCGGGATGTCCCTGCATCCCTGAGGAGCTGGCCGACCGAGCGTCGGATGAGTTTCATCCCGCCCTCGCCGTCCGCAGGCCAACCGAGCTTACGGACCATGGTCTCCCAGGCGGACTTGACCGAGACGAAGGGCACGAAGAATCCATCCACCTCGTCAATGCGGGCTGCGAGGTGCGCCGGGGCTATCACCGTGGCGCGACGCTTGCGTGTCTGGCGGCGGCCTGCCGGATTGAACGCGATGACCCGACGATCGGAGTTCCACTGCCGGCGCTTCGGATCTGTAGAGAAGTCATGGACGGCGTCTGGCCTCGCTCCGGTCCCGACGCTCAGCATCAGGAAGCGGTGGAGGCCCAGACGCTTCGTCGGATAGCGGGGATCGGTCGCGTAGTTGAACGCGTCCGCAAGCTCCTTGACCGACAGCCGGCGCTGCGGTGTCTGGTTGAGCTCCTTGGTCGGAATCGGCTTGAACGCCGCGGGTCGGGAGATGTCGCCCCGCCGATAGGCGGCATTGATCGCCGCCGCCAGCTGCAGCACGGAGTTCTCGACGGCCGAGGGCGTTCGCGGGGCATCGCGCTCGTTTCCGGCGCTGCTGACAACCGGCTGCTTCAGGAGCCAATCTCGGAACTTCGCTATCCACGCCTCGTCTATCTTCGAGCAGCGGATCTCCGGGGAGGCAAGCGTCGCGATATAGCGTACCACATGGTTTAGACGCGGACGGATAGCCTTGATCGAGGGGGCATCCTCATGGGTCGTCAGGAAATCGATGATCGCCCGCAGGGCAAGCATGTCGGTAGCGGCGTTCCGACGCTGCCCGCATGTAGGACAGATCAGTTCCCCCTCCGTCTGCTCAAGATAGAGGCGATCTAGCGCCTTCTTGGCGGCTGCGAGGTCTCCTGTGCGCGTGCCAGCAGAGCGTGTGCGTCCTCGCTCTGGATCGTACCAGAAGATGGTGAGGTGGGGGGGATCGAAGACTGCCGTCGGACCGTCGGTCCCAGTCGAGCCAGTATATGCCGCGCTCGTAGAGCCCCCGCTTCGCTGGTTTGCGCGCCATTTCGCCCGTTCCTTCAGTTTCTCGGCCGCGGCGGCCTGTATGATGTCGTTCACGCCGATGTCTGTGAGCAGGTCGAGATCGGCGGCCTCGATGCGAATTCCCCGGCCGCGCTCGATCGCGCGTGACCACCGGCGCGCGAGGTCCGGAATGTCCTCAACCATAGGTCGGTCTCCGATGTTGGTTCGTTTCACAGCCGTCGCGCCCTCTTGCCGTCGACTTTCGAAGGAAGGTCGCAGGCAGGTCGGAGCGGTGGGCCATCGTCATGCGGCGGTTGTAGGCTGATGGTGCTGCTGATATGCAACAACCTGACAATTCAGGGGGGATACGTTTGGCGCGCGCGAGCAGATCGAGGCTTCCTCGTGGATATGCGGGCTTCAGGACTGATCTGGGCGACATAATCAGGCGCCGTCGCCGGTTGGTCTTTGGCACTCAGCAGGAACTGGCGGATGCGGTCTCCATCGCCAGGCCGAGCTTGTCCGCTATCGAGATGGGCGCCGCCTGGCCCAGGCCTGGTACGCTCGACAGGCTGATGGAGGAACTCGACCTCACATGGGACATGATTGCGGTCCGGGGCGAAGCAGAACGGCGTTCCCGCCCCGTGGACGCTCATCCGCGTGCGGATCTCAGGTTGGCTCTTGGAGGCGACCTCCGCGAGGGGCGTAAGCTCGAAGGGCTAAGCCTACGGGACCTTTCGCAACGCTGCGGCCTGTCGGCTTCGCAGCTTTCCCGAATAGAGCGCGGCGAGGCGCCGCGTAGCCGTGCCTTCATCGACGAACCAGACGACTTGAATTTGGACAGGGAGTTCAGGCGGCTTCGGTTTCGCCATCCTGAACTGCATCGGTTATGGTTGCTCGTCTGATCAGTTCGAAGCCCGTCGGACTGCAGTGCGCGGCAGCCCGAACCGCATGGTCGGATGGCGGCGATGCCGACGCTGGTCACGACGGCGCCTTCCCTCCCGTGGAATGGGCGTCGGCTGACAGATCTATATCGCGCCCCTCGGATACGCCAGGCGGGCACCCGCACTCGTCGTGGCCTAGCGCCGGCCATCCTCTTCCCGATTATCATTTTCACCTCACCATCTACTTCGTCAGATCTCACGCTGGGTTCCTGGGATCTTTCAAAACCGCGGTTAGGATGAATGTTGATCGCAGAGGCGGACCTGGGAGAGCTCGCCGGGACAGGGCGAGAGGCCTGTCCATGCCGGCCAAGCAGTCTCCGGCGGGATTGCGGTCTGACGCGTCGGCAAAAGGACACTGTGCACACCTCTGTATAATCGCGCCGCGTATCGGACGCGCGCCCGCTATACCGGGAGGCCGGCGACGTACGGGCTGACTTTGAGCTGGCGGTACCAGTAGGTTCGCCAGGCCTGCTCTCGACTACCGAAGGGATGTCCGGGGGCGCGGGCCAGTCTGGGGCCGCTGCTGATCATGAAGCGGCCCTAACTCAGGATTAGCGTTGGACGAAAGCAGTCAGCCCACTTTTGAGAAACCGAAGGCGTTCTGAACGTCAGAGTGTGGTGGATAGCGGCGTGTCCGCTTTTAGGCAGCGACTGTGGTAAGCAGTCGTTCGTTCACTTTACGTTGCAGGAGCGTAATCGATTGATTGATAATGGCATAGTGCGCAAAGTCTGTTTTTCGATAACGACTGACATCATTCTCTGTGTTAAGACAGTGATACATTAAAATATACAGCGTTTTGACGAGTAATACCAATAGAGATTGGTGAAAAAAAATATATTCTAGTAAGTCCTATTCCAAAAGTAGGCGCTAAATAAAATTGCAATTGATGGATAGCTGCATTAAAGTAACTTCAGTATCTATACAATCTAATATGTTAGATATAGTCCTGCCACAGGATTGACTGATCTATAAGCGGTTAGAGAATAAAACATCTAGCAATATATTTCATATAAAATCTATATATCTTATCTGTCGGTAAAAGAAAGAAAACTCAGCAAATATTAATACCGTTACGAAGCTCGCGGCACCCGGAGCATGGCGAGTGACGCCGCAATCAAGACGACGGCGGCGAAGGCCATCGTATAGATCGGCTCGGTCGGGAAGAAATATTTGGTGATGCTGCCCATCACGGTCGCGACGAGCAATTGCGGCACGACGACGAATATGTTGAACAATCCCATGTAGATGCCAAGCTTGCCCTGCGGCAGGCTGGACGCAAGGATCGCATAGGGCATCGCGAGGATCGAGGCCCAGGCGATGCCGACGCCGATCTCGCTCACTATCAGCATCTGCGGATCACGAATGACGAAGAAGCTTGCGAACCCCGCCGCGCCGCACAGCAACGCCGCGATGTGCGTGCGCACGCGACCGATCGAGTTGGCCAGCCACGGCAACAGCGTCAGCGCCGCGACCGCCGCCACGCCGTTATAGACCGTGAACAGCACGTTGACCCAGTTGGCACCGGTCTGGAACGCCGGACTCTCGGGACCGCTCGCACCGAAGAAATGAAGCGCGACGACCGGGGTCGTGTTGATCCACATGATGAACAATGCGGACCAGGAAAAGAACTGAACGAGGGCCAGCCGCTTCATCAGGTCGGGCATGCCAGCGAAATCGCCGACGATATGGCCGAGAATGCCGGGCGCGTGCCCACGCCGCGCCCGGGTGATCGCGATCATGCTCGCCAGCCCGTACCCGCCGAGCAGACCGCCGAGCAAATACACTTCCTTCTCGAGATCGAAGGCACCGGTAATCACGGCGACCGCGACGCCGGCCGCGATCCACGCACCGCCGGAGGCGATACCGCGCTGCGCAAGCGCCGAAGCGCCCGCGTCGGGTGGCGCCGGCCCGTCGAACTCGGCCATTTCCGCCGGCGAAAATTCGCGCGTCGTCACCACGGTCCACAGCACCGCGAGAAAGAGCGCAAGGCCCCCGAACCAAAAGGCGTAGCGCACCGTATCCGGGATCGTCCCCGCCGCCGCTGCGTTCGATACGCCCAACCGTTCGAGCGCATAGGGAAAGATCGACCCCACAACTGCTCCCGCGCCGATGAAGGCGGTCTGCACCGAATAGCCCGCTGCGTGCTGATCGCGCCCCAGCATGTCGCCGACGAAGGCGCGGAACGGCTCCATCGAGATGTTGAGGTTGGCGTCGAGCACCCACAGCATCGTCGCGGCGAACAGCAATGGTGCTGCGAAACTCCCCGCGAGTGGCATGACGAACAGCGCTAGCGCCCCCGAGCACCGCGCCCGCCAGGAAATACGGTCGCCGCCGCCCGAGCCGGCCGAACCAGGTCCGGTCGCTGAGATGCCCGATGACAGGCTGGATGACGAGTCCCGTCAACGGCGCCGCGACCCACAGCGCGGGCAGATCGTCGACCGACGTGCCGAGCGACTGGAAGATGCGGCTCATATTCGCGTTCTGAAGCGCGAAGCCGATCTGGATGCCGAAGAATCCGAACGAGATGTTCCACAGGCCGGGCCAGCTCTGGCGTGGCTTGGTCGCGCGGGGCTGATCGCTCACTGTCGTCCCTCCGTGGATCGCCGAACGATTAGGCGGGTCGGCAGCATGCGGCTCGACACCGCGCGAGCGGCTATACGATCGAGCAGCGTCTCGACCAGCGCGCGTCCCGCTGCCCCTGCATCCTGCGCCACCGTCGTCAGCGGCGGATTGGCGAGCGAGGCGGCAGGGATGTCGTCGAACCCGACCAGTTTCACGTCGTCGGGCACGCGCAGCCCTGCGGCATCGAAGACGCTCATCGCGGCCAGCGCGATCAAGTCGCTCGCCGCGACCACTCCGTCGAACGCTGCGCCCCGCGCCAGCAATGTGCGCGCGGCGCGCGCGCCGTCCTCTCCGCTCGACAGGGCGGTAACGCACAGGTCCGGGTCCGGCGTCAGTCCCGCCGCTGCCAGTGCATCGACATAGCCGCGGTGGCGATCGCGAAATTCGGGGTAATGATCGGTCGCGTCGCCCAGGAACGCGATGCGCCGGCAACCGCTTTCCAGCAGATGGCGGGTCGCCGCGGCCGCACCACCGCGATTGTCGCAGCCGACGGTCAGCCCGGGATCGCTGGGCTGCACCGATCCCCAGCGCACGAAATGCGTCTGCTGCGCGACCAGCTGTTCGACCTTGGCGCTGTAATCGGCATAATCGCCGTAGCCGAGCAGGATCAGGCCATCGGCGCGGTGGCTGTTCTCATATTCGGTGTGCCAGTCGCTGCGCATCTGCTGGAACGACAACAGCAGATCGTGCTCATGTTCGGCACAGGCGCGCATCATCGATCCCAGCATCGCGAGGAAGAACGGGTTCACTCCGGACTCGTCGGGCGACGGATCCTGGAACAACAGCACCGCGAGCGTGCGCGTGCGCCCGGACCGGAGGTTGGAGGCGACACGATCGACCGTGTAATTGAGCTGCCGGGCGACGGCCTCGATCCGCTGGCGCGTGCCGACGCTGACGGTCGAACTGCCCCGCAGCGCACGCGACACCGTCGACTGCGAAACGCCTGCCATCTGCGCGATGTCGAAGGAGGTCGGCTTGCGCTGCATCGGTGGGGGGTCTGGCTCTCCTGGCGTCCGTCGGGCGCGGACCTGATGATCGAAACAAGAGCCCAGATCCCCAGGTCCGTCAACGCTCGACCTGTTGCCGGTCGGCCACAGGGTCGTTGCGACGCTCGTGAATACGTATGCCATTATGTTTCCAAGATCGTGCGGCGGGTTCATTTGAACGGGCAATCGAGGCGGACCCGCGCAATTGCGACGGGCGGCCCTACCCAGGGGAGGTTATTCATGATCCACGGCGCCCGCCCATTCATCGTCCGCGACATGCTGAAGTTCGGTTGCAGCGCAGGTGCGCTCACCGCCGCCATGCTCGTGTCCGCACCGGCCTTTGCTCAAACATCGACCGCCGGCACGCCCGCCACATCGTCCAGCACGGATGCGCAGACCACCGCCAACCCGGCGGTGCCCAGCGACGCCCCGCAGCAGAAGGACGCGACGACGGAGCAGTCGACCGACGGCGACATCGTGGTCACCGGTTTCCGCAGCTCGCTGGAAAATGCCGTCGCTGAGAAGAAGAACCGCGACCAGGTCGTCGAATCGATCTCGTCAGAGGATATCGGCCGCTTGCCCGATGCGTCGATCGCGGAGTCGATCGCCCGCCTGCCGGGCCTGGCCGGGCAACGCGTTTCGGGCCGCGCGCAGACGATCTCGATCCGCGGGTTCGGACCCGATTTCTCGACGACGCTGCTGAACGGTCGCGAGCAGACCTCGACCAACGACAACCGCCAGGTCGAGTTCGACCAATACCCGTCCGAGGTCGTCAGCCAGGTGCTGGTCTACAAGACGCCGCAGGCCTCGTTGATCGGCCAGGGTCTGGTCGGCACGGTCGATCTGCGGACCATCCGCCCGCTCGACTTCGGCAAGCGCGTCATCTCGGTCGGCGGCCGCGGCACCTACACCGACATCGACAAGTTCAACCCCGATTCCAAGCGTTACGGATACCGGGTCAACGCAAACTACGTCGACCAGTTCGCCGGCGATACGATCGGCGTGTCGCTGGCCGGCAGCTACATCGACGAGCCGTATCAGTTCCGCGAATATCGGTCGGGCGGGTACAGCGATGGCGGGCCCGGCGGCGCGGCGCTGGTGGGCTTTCCCACTGCGCGCGGCACCTCCACCCGGCTGAAGCGGTTCGGCGGGGCCGGTACGATCCAGTTCAAGCCGGTGCCCGAATTCACCAGCACGCTCGACGCATTCTATTCGAACTTCGAGGATAGCCAGAGCCGCCGTGGCGTCGAGCTTCCGCTGGGCTTTGCGGTCGGTGATTTCTTCGGCACCAGCTTCAACAGCGCGGGTGCGACCGTCACCGACGGCGTGGTCACATCGGGCAGTTTCAACAACGTTCAGGCGCTGGTCCGCAACGATGCGCAGCGCAACACCGCCGATCTCTATTCGGTCGGCTGGAACAATGCCTATAAGGGCGCCGACGGCTGGAACGCGCAGCTGGACCTCAGCTATTCGCGCACCAACCGGTCGGAATTCTCGTTCGAAAGCTACGCCGGCACCGGTCGCGGTCGTACGCGTGGCGCGACCGAGACTATCGGCTTCGTCACCACCAACACGGGTTCGGTGTTCACGCCGCAGTTCGATTACACCAACCCGGCGCTGTTCCTGCTGACCGATCCTGCCGGATACGGCGGCGACAATGTCGTGCAGGCGGGATATTTCAACGATCGCCGACTGACCGACGAGATCTACCAAGGTCGCACCGAGATCGAAAAGGTCATCGAGGGATCGTTCCTGTCGAGCGTGCGGTTCGGCATGAACTATACCCGCCGCGTAAAGACGCTGACCCCGGACGAGGCGTTCGTGACGCTGCCGGGCGGTGCGCAGGAAGCGCAGATTCCGTCGCAGTTCCTGCTCGGCACGTTCGACATCGGATACGCCTTCAACGGCGTGGGCCGTGCGCTCGCCTATGATCCCTTCGCGCTGCTCGACGCCGGCGTGCTGGCGCTGCTCCCGCGCACCGGTGCGCAGGACATCCTGGCCAAGGCGTTCAGCGTCAAGGAAGACGTGATCACCAGTTACCTGCAGGGTAATATCCGCCAGGCGATCGGCGCATCGGAACTGACCGGAAACTTCGGCGTGCAGTTCGTTGTGACCGAGCAGAAATCCACCGGGCTGGTGTTCGGGCCGGACGGCAACAACCTGACGCGGACGCAGGGCGACGATTACGTCGACGCGCTGCCGAGCCTCAACCTGTCGCTGCGCCTGCCGAGCGATTTCGTTTTCCGCGTCGGGGCAGCCCGCGAGATCGCGCGACCGCGGCTCGACGATCTGCGCGTCGCGCTCAGCTACGGTGTCGATACCGGCAACCAGGTGAATGGCGTGAACGTGCCGATCATCCGCGGCAGCGCCGGCAACGCCAACCTCAGGCCGTATCGCGCCACCGCGTTCGACGCGACGATCGAAAAGTATTTCGGTGAGTCCGGCTACATCGCGATCCAGGGTTTCTACAAGGACCTGACCAGCTTCATCTATCGCAACCAGGAGGTCGCGTTCGATTTCGGGAACCTTCCCCCGCCGATCAACGCCAACCTGCTGACGACGTCGGTGGGCACACTCAACCAGCCGATCAACATCGGTGGCGGCAAGCTGTACGGCGTCGAAGTCGCCGGCACGGTGCCGTTCGGCAAGATCGTCCCTGCACTCGACGGCTTCGGTTTCACCGGCGGTGCGTCGTACACCCGGACGAGCATCCGCCCGAACCCGGATGCGCCGGCGACCGACATCCCCGGCTATTCGCGCTGGGTGGCGAATGGCACTGTGTTCTTCGAGAAGTACGGGATCAACCTGCGCGGTTCGGCCCGGTACCGCTCGACCTTCCTCGGCGAACTGGTCGGCTTCGGTGCCAGCCGCGATTTCCGGCGGGCACGCGACGAACTGATCATCGACGGGCAGATCGGCTATGACTTCACGGCCGGGGCGCTGAAGGGGGTATCGGTCTATATCCAGGGCCAGAACCTGACCGACGAGCCGTTCGTGACCGAGGAGCCGCAGAGCTCGCTGCGCGTCAACGAGTTCCAGCGCTATGGCCGACGGTATCTCGCCGGCGCGACGCTGAAATTCTGATGAGTTCGCGCTCCGCTTCGTGGGGCGCACCCTTCCCAATGCCTGTCGTGTCACCGCACGACAGGCAAACCCGCCAGGATCGCCGATGAAGGCCTGTCTTCTCGCCGCCGCACTGATTGCCGCCCCTGCCGGCGCCGCGGCGCAGGCGACCGAGTATCGCGACCGTTCGCCCGAGGAAGAGGTGATCTACTTCGTTCTGCCCGACCGGTTCGAGAACGGCGATACGGCGAACGATCGCGGTGGTCTGAAGGGCGACTATCTGCGCTCCGGATACGACCCCGCGCGAAAGGGCTTCTATCATGGCGGCGACCTGAAAGGGCTGACTCGTCGGCTCGACTATATCCAGGGTCTCGGCGCGACCGCGATCTGGCTCGGGCCGATTTTCAAGAACAAGGCGGTGCAGGGCCGACCGGGCCAGGAATCGGCGGGGTATCACGGATACTGGATCACCGACTTCACCGCAGTCGATCCGCATCTGGGGACGGAGGCCGACATGCGCGCCTTCGTCGATGCAGCACATGCGCGCGGCATGAAAGTCTACATGGACATCATCGTCAACCACACCGCGGACGTGATCCGGATGCGCGAATGTGCGGGCACATCCGAGTGCGTATATCGCAGCCGCGGCGCCTATCCGTATCAGCGTCGGGGCGCGACCGCGATCAATGCGGGCTTTGCCGGCGACGGCGTCCAGACGACCGAGAATTTCGCGCGGCTGACCGATCCCGCCTATGCCTACACGCCCTATGTCGCGCCGACCGAGCGTGATGTGAAAGTCCCGACATGGCTGAACGATCCCAAACTCTATCATAATCGCGGCAACTCGACGTTCTCCGGCGAGAGTTCGACGATGGGCGATTTCGCCGGGCTGGACGACCTGATGACCGAGAATCCGCGGGTCCTGCGCGGGATGATCGACATCTTTGGCGACTGGATCGACCGGTTCGGCATCGATGGTTTCCGCATCGACACAGCGCAGCACGTCAATCCCGAATTCTGGCACGCGTTCGTGCCCGCGATGCAGTGGCGCGCGAAGCAGCGTGGCATCCCCAATTTCCATATCTTCGGCGAAGTGATGACCGGCGATATCGATCCCGGCCGCCTCGCTTCGCACACCCGCGTCGACGGGCTGCCGAGCGTCCTCGACTTCGCATTCCAGGCGGCGGTCGGCGGCATGGTGGCGGAAAGCAAGCCGACGAGCGACGCGTTCCGCCTGTTCCGCGGCGATGCACTGTACGAGGGCGGCGCGGCCATGGCGCGGCAACTGCCGACGTTCCTGGGCAATCATGATGTCGGGCGGATCGGCTGGTTCATCCGCCGCGCCAACCCGCAGGCGCTGGACGGGGAACTGCTCGCGCGCGACGTGTTGGCGCACGCGATGCTGCTGACGCTGCGTGGTGTGCCGACCATATATTCGGGCGACGAGCAAGGGTTCACCGGTGACGGCAACGACCAGGACGCGCGTGAGGATCTGTTTGCGAGCAAGGTGGCATCGTACAACGACAACGTGCTGATCGGAACGACAAAGACGACCGCCACCGCCAGCTTCGACACCGCGCACCCGGTGTATCGCGAGATCGCGAAGCTCGCCCGCATCCGCACGACGACACCGGCGCTGACTCGTGGTCGCCAGCAGCTGCGCGCCTGGGGAGATGCGCCGGGGCTGCTCGCAGTCTCCCGCTTCGATCCGACGACCGGGCGCGAGGTCCTGCTGGTGTTCAACACCTCGGCGCAAGCGATCGATGTGCCCGTCGAAGTTGATGTCCGCTCGACGAACTTCATCGCGCTGGCGAATACTTGTGCGCCGCAGGCAAACGCGCCCGGATCGGTCCGCGTGACATTGCCGCGGTTCGGCTATGCGGTCTGCGCGGCGCAATGAGCGCGGCCGATGCGAGCCGGCCCTGGTGGAAGGGTGCGGTCACCTATCAGATCTATCCGCGCAGTTTTCTCGATTCTGAACGGTGACGGCGTCGGCGACCTGCCCGGTATCACGCAGCGGCTGGACTATGTCGCGTCGCTCGGCGTCGATGCGATCTGGCTGTCGCCTTTCTTTACGTCGCCGATGAAGGATTTCGGGTACGACGTCGCGGATTATCGCGGCGTCGACCCGGTGTTCGGGACGCTCGCCGACTTCGACGCGCTGATCGCCCGCGCGCATGAGCTGGGGCTGCGGGTGATCATCGACCAGGTGTACAGCCACACGTCGGACGAGCATGCGTGGTTCCGCGAAAGCCGATCGAGCCGCACCAACGCCCGTGCGGACTGGTACGTCTGGGCCGATCCCAGAGCCGACGGCACCCCGCCGAACAACTGGCAGTCGGTGTTCGGCGGCCCCGCCTGGACCTGGGACGCGCGGCGTGGGCAATATTATCTGCACAACTTCCTTAGCAGCCAGCCGCAGCTTCACGTCCATGATGCAGCGGTGCAGGCCGAACTGATCGATACCGCGCGGTTCTGGCTCGATCGCGGGGTTGATGGCTTTCGCCTGGATGCGATCAATTTCGCGATGCATGACCCAGGGCTGCACGACAATCCGTCCGCGCCCGCCAGCAACGCGCCGCGCTCGCGCCCGTTCGACTTTCAGATCAAGCGCTACAACCAGAGCCATCACGACATTCCGCTGTTCCTGGAACGGTTGCGTGGGCTGCTCGACGGCTATGGCGGTCGCTTCACCGTGGCGGAGGTCGGCGGCGACGACGCACTCCGCGAGATGAAGACGTTCACGCATGCCGGTCGGCGGCTCGACAGCGCCTATGGCTTCGACTTCCTCTACGCGTCCGTGCTGACGCCCGCGCTGGTCGCCGACGCGGTCGCGGCGTGGCCCGCAGACGAGGATAGCGGCTGGCCGAGCTGGGCATTCGAGAATCATGACGCGCCACGCGCGGTGTCGCGCTGGGCCGATCCTGCGCATGCCGATGCATTCGCGCGCGCGAAGATGCTGTTGCTGATGTGCCTGCGTGGCAGTGTCTTCCTATATTACGGGGAGGAGCTCGGCCTGACGCAGGTCGCGGTGCCGTTCGATCGGCTGCGGGATCCCGAGGCGATCGCCAACTGGCCGATGACGTTGTCGCGCGATGGCGCGCGGACGCCGATGCCGTGGGTCGCAGATGCACCACATCGCGGCTTTTCGGATGCCAAACCTTGGCTGCCGGTCGGGCCTGATCACGGCACATTAGCGATCGACCGGCAGGAAGCAGATGCGGACTCGCTGCTACATCTGACCCGACGTCTCATCGCAGTGCGCAACAAGCATCCGGCGCTGCGCTGGGGCGATTTCTCCGTCGTCCATGCCAGCGACGCGCTGCTCGTCTTCGAACGAAGGACCGCGGAACAGACCATGGTGTGCGCATTCAACCTGTCCGCCGAACCGGCCTGGTGGTCGCCCGAGCGTCCGGACGACGTGCGCATGGTCGAAGCCGTCAACGACACCGCCGACTGGCAATTTCCACCTTATGGCGCGTTGGTCGCCGAAAGGATCGCATGATGAAACTGCTCGCTCTCGGGATCGCCGCGCTGCTCCCTACCGCTGCCGTCGCCCAGACTCCGCCGGCGCCCGATGCGACCGTCACGTCGCCCGACGGTTCGATCGCGGTGGCGGTCACCACCGATGGCGACGGGCGCGCGCTTTACGCGGTCACGCGCCGCGGCAAGCCGATCGTGTCGCCGTCGCGGCTCGGCTTCCTGTTCACCGATGCGCGCAAGATCGAGCGCAATCTGAAGATCGCCGCCGTCACGCGCGCCACCAGGGACGAGACGTGGGAACAGCCGTGGGGCGAATGGCGCAGCATCCGCAATCACCACAACGAACTCCGCGTCCGCCTGCAGGAAACCACCGCGCTGGCCCGCGTGATGGAGGTGGTGTTCCGCGTCCAGGATGACGGCGTCGGCTTCCGCTACGAATTCCCCGCCCAGCCCAGTCTGCCCAAGGCGAACATCGCCGAGGAACTGACCGAGTTCAACTTCGCGCAAGCCGGCACCGCCTGGTGGAAGCCGGCGTTCCTTTGGAACCGCGAGGAGTATCTCTACAACCGCACGCCTCTCGCCGCAGTCGGCACCGCCGCGACGCCGATGACGGTCAAGTTCGACGACGGCACGCATGTCGCGCTGCACGAGGCTGCGCTGGTCGATTACGCGTCGATGGCGCTGCTGCGGAACGAACAGGCCAATGGCTTCAAGGCGCAACTGACGCCAGGATCGAACGGTCCCAAGGTCACCAAGACGGGCGCCTTCACCACGCCGTGGCGGACGCTGATCGTCGCCGACGATGCGCCCGGCCTGTATCACAGCCATTTGATGCTCAACCTCAACGAGCCCAACAAGCTGGGCGACGTCAGCTGGGTCAAGCCCGGCAAGTTCGTCGGCGTGTGGTGGAACATGATCAAGGGGACATGGAGCTGGGCGCGCGGGCCGAAGCACGGTGCGACCAACGCGCACGTCCGCCAGTATATCGATTTCGCCGCGCGCAATCGCATCCCGGGCGTGCTGGTCGAGGGTTGGAACGTCGGTTGGGACGGCGACTGGTTCGGCAACGGCAACAACATGAACTTCTCGCAGCCGACCGAGGATTTCGATGCCGATGCACTGACCGCCTATGCCAAGCGCAAGGGCGTCTCGCTGATCGGGCATCACGAAACCGGTGGCGCGGTCAGCCATTATGAGGATCAGTTCGACGCCGCCTTCCGCTTCGCCGCCGATCACGGCGAACGCGTGGTAAAGACCGGCTATGTGGCCGACGCCGGCCAGTTGGAGCGTCGCCTGCCCGACGGCACGATCGTCCGCGAATGGCATGAGGGCCAGTGGATGGCGAACCATCACATCCGCGTCCTGGAAGCCGCCGCGAAGTACAAGGTGTCGATCGACGCGCACGAGCCCATCAAGGATACCGGACTGCGGCGCACCTATCCCAACTGGATGGCGCGCGAGGGCTCGCGGGGGATGGAGTACAACGCCTGGGGGGGCAAAAATCCGCCCGAGCATGAGGTGAACCTGGTCTTCACGCGGATGCTGGAGGGGCCGATGGACTTCACGCCCGGTTTGCTGAGCCTGAAGGGACAGGACGATAGCGACATATTGTCGACGATCGCCAAGCAGCTGGCGCTCTACGTCGTGCTCTATTCCCCGGTGCAGATGGCCGCCGACACGCCCGAGAGCTATGCGAAATATCCCAAGGCGTTCCGGTTCATCCGCGACGTACCGGTCGACTGGCAGGATACGCGCGTATTGACCGGCGAAGTCGGGGATCATGTCGCGGTCGCCCGCAAGGACCGGACATCGGACGACTGGTTCCTGGGCGCACTGACCGACGAACAGGCGCGCACCGTGCCCGTGAAGCTCGATTTCCTCGACGCAGGTCGCACCTACACCGCGACCATCTACCGCGACGGCGACAATGCTGACTATCGCACCAGCGCCCGCCACGCGATGGCGATCGAGAGGCGCACAATTCGCAAGGGCGATATCCTGACCATCGCGATGGCGCCCGGCGGCGGCTATGCCATTCGTCTCGAGGCGGCGCGCCGACGATAGCGGGTCGCGACGTTCGCCGACGCTTGGTCAGATCAAATACACAGCCGGCACCGTTAGAATAGCCAGAATCTGGTTCGCTTGGATGGCATCCGGCATCAGCCTAGCTCCAGACCCAATGCGGCAGAGAGAACATTGGGCAGGCCGTAGGTGAAACAGATCGACAAGGAGGCGAATTCATTTGCCGCGCATTAGGTTTGGCAACGCCTTGCCAGTTACCGATCTGGCTACCTTTCAATCTGTAGGGCGCAACCTTAATATCCGCCCGAAGAGTGGGACATGATCCGATGGCAATGACCCCGATCGACCCAGCCGCGGGCGCTGCCCGAGCGTATCCGGCTGATCCGGGTGACGGCGACGCCACCGCGCAGGGCGTCCATGCGCCCGACCTCCAGATCTTCGTCTTCGCGCTCTTTTTCATATTCGGGGGCATAACCAGCCTAAACGACGTCATCATCCCGAAGCTGAAAGAGCTGTTCACGCTCAACTATACGCAGGCGATGCTGATCCAGTTCTGTTTCTTCACCGCCTATCTCGTCATCGGCATTCCGGGCGCGAAGCTCGTCAAGAAGATCGGCTATATGCGCGGCGCGGTCGCCGGACTGGTGATCATGATGATCGGCTGCCTGCTGTTCGTCCCCGCGTCGCAGAATGCGGTGTATGCCCTGTTCCTGCTGGCATTGTTCGTGCTGGCCAGCGGCGTCGTCATCGTCCAGGTCGTCGCTAATCCGCTGATTTCGATGCTCGGCGCGCCGCGAACCGCACACAGCCGCCTGACGTTCGCCCAGGCGTTCAATTCCCTCGGCACGACGATTTTCCCGGTCCTCGGTGCGATCCTGATCCTGGGCAGTCTCGCCAGCGTCAGCGCCGATCAGCTCTCGGGGGCAGCGCTCGACGCCTATCGTACGGCGGAGAGCCAGGCGATCGTCCGCGGCTATGTCGGCATTGCCGTCGCGCTGTTCGTCGTTGCGGGTGCGGTCTGGCTGTTCCGCAATCGGCTGCCGCAGGAGCGGCACGAGCCCAGTTCGGGGCTCGCCGGCCTCGACCTGCTCGGCCGCGGGCGTTTCGGCTGGGGTGCGCTGTGCATCTTCCTGTATGTCGGGGCCGAGGTTTCGATCGGCTCGCTCGTGGTGAGCTACGTGATGCAGTCCAGCGTCCTCGCGCTGCCCGAGCAGGCGGCCGGCAAGCTCATCGGTTTCTATTGGGGCGGCGCGATGGTCGGGCGCTTCGTCGGTTCGGTGCTGCTGCGCATCGTCAGCCCGGGCAAGCTGCTGGTCGCCGTCGCGTTCGGCGCGATCGCTTTGATCCTCCTGTCGACCAACACGACGGGCGCAGTGTCGGGCTATAGCCTACTCGCGATCGGGCTGATGAACTCGATCATGTTTCCGACGATCTTCAGTCTGGCGTCGGAAGGCTTGGGACGTCGCGCAGCGGACGGATCGGGCATCATCAATGTCGCAATCTTCGGCGGCGCGGTCGTCCCACTCGCGACCGGAGCGCTGGCCGACATGAGCGGCAGCCTCGCCATCGCGCTGACGCTTCCCGCCCTCTGCTATGCGGTCATACTATTCTATGGCGTTTACGCCCGTCGTCCGGTCAACGAATGATAGGGCGGCGCAAGCGCTGAACGGCCGACCGAGCTCCAGTCAAGGGTGGGCGGGCGTGACGACAGCAACTTCGGCGAAGCGGCGGCTAGAGTTGGTGAGCCCCGATTAACGAGCGTCTGCTTCCGGGAGGGCGGGCAGGTAACCATGGATGTCTGATTTTGTGAAGGAAATCGGGCACCGGGAGGTGTACGATATCCTCCAAAGCAGGAAGCCGCGGGCCGCGGATGCTAGCCTATGGGGTTTTCGGTTTTCGCCCTGGTTTGATGCGCGGGCAACAGCCGCCCAGGCGGGCATCTGTGGCCTGGAACGAGATCGTCCGGTGCTGGGTTTGGCTTGGCTTTCGGCTTTGACGAAGGCGTGAGATGTGGGTCGGCACGTGGAGCGGCATCGTCAACGCGAGCGTCATCATGGCCGGAAGCGCATAGGTCGCGCGGCGGGATGAAGGCGAGCGATGCCGGGTCATGACGCGGAGGTCCCGGTCGGGTTGGTGCCACGTGGCGGTGCGCGGGGCTGGCGCCAGCGTTCGAAGGTCTCGATGACGAGCATGCGTCCGCCACAGCATGGGCATGGCGGGCGGGCATCCTCGGGTTCGACCGCCGCGGCAGCAGACACGGGCGGGGCGACCCCGAGCAATTGGCGGGCGTGTTCGAGGTGAGCCTTGCGGGTGGCGCCAGCGAGCAGGCCGTAGTGACGGATGCGGTGGAAGCCTTTCGGCAGAACGTGGATCAGGAAGCGGCGGATGAACTCGTCAGCGGCCAGCGTCATCAGCTGCTGCCGGTCGGCGACATCGTTGCGATAATTCTTGTAGCGTAATGTCACCCCGGTCTCGTCGAAGCGGACGAGACGGCTGTTCGAGATCGCCACGCGGTGCGTGTAGCGCGATAGATAGGCGAGCACCGCCTGCGGTCCCGCGAACGGCGGTTTGGCATAGACGACCCAGTTCTTTTTGCGGGCTGGGGACAGGTGTCGCAGGAAGGCGCGGCGGTCGGCGAGTGCCGCGAGACTGCCGAAGAAGCCGAGCCGCCCCGCCTCGTACAGCGCCATCAGCCGGGTCAGGAACAGGCGGCGGAACAGCTTGCCGAGCACGCGCACCGGCAGCAGGAACGCCGGGCGTGACGACACCCAGCGGCTGCCGTCCGGCGACAGTCCACCGCCCGGCACGATCATATGGATGTGCGGGTGGTGGGTCATCGCCGACCCCCAGGTATGAAGGACCGCGGTGATGCCAATGCGGGCGCCGAGATGCTTCGGGTCAGCGGCGATGGTCGTCATCGTCTCGGACGCTGCCTTGAACAGAAGGTTGTAAACCAGTGCCTTGTTGTGGAACGCGATGTCGGCGACCTCGGCCGGCAGGGTGAAGACGACGTGGAAATAGCCGACCGGCAGCAGGTCGGCCTCGCGCTCGGCAAGCCATGCGCGCGCGGCCGCACCCTGGCACCGCGGGCAGTGCCGGTTGCGACAGGAGTTATAGGCGACCCGCCAGTGTCCGCAGTCGGTGCATGCCTCGGTGTGGCCGCCGAGCGCAGCGGTGCGGCAATGTTCGACAGCCGACATGACTTTGAGCTGGTCGAGGCTCAGATGCCCGGCGTGGGCGATCCGGTACGCAGGGCCGGCAGCACGGAAGATGTCGGCGACCTCGAGCGAGGTGCGCATCGCGCGCTCACCCGGCGGGTGGCTTGCCCTCCATCAGCGCCATCAACCGGTCGAGTGGTCCCGTCACCGCATGGATCGTGCGGGTGGCGACCTTGGTATAGAGCGCGGTCGTCTCGAGCTTGCTGTGCCCGAGCAGCACCTGGATGACGCGGATGTCCACGTCCTGCTCGAGCAGGTGGGTGGCGAAACTGTGCCGCAGGGTGTGCGGGCTTACGCGCTTGCGGATCCCGGCCGCCTCGGCAGCCTCATGAACGGCGCGGTGGAGCTGTCTGGTCGAGATCGGATCGGTGTAGCTGCGCCCCGGGAATAGCCAGCCGTGCGGCAACAGGACGCTGCGCCGCTTGCCCTCGCGCCACCACAGCCGCAGCAGTTCAAGCAGCTGCGGCGACAGCATCGCGTTACGGTCCTTGCGGCCTTTACCTTCCTCGATGCGGATCAGCATGCGCTTGCTGTCGATGTCGTCGGCTCTGAGGTGTGCGACCTCGGACACCCGCAATCCGGCGCCGTACGCGACCCCCAGCGCCGCGCGGTACTTGATGCCCGGCGCCGCCTCGAGCAGCCGCGCTACCTCCTCGACGCTCAGCACGTCGGGTAGCTTGCGGGGACGAGGCGCCAGGACCAGCTTGCGCGACAGGTCGGGCCGGTCGAGCGTCACGCCGAACAGGAACCGCAGCGCCGATACTGTGGCGCCGATGACGGACTCCCCGACACCGTGCTCGCGCTGGTGAAGCTGGAAACGTCTTACGTCCTCGGCGGTCGCGGTCTCAGGCGAGCGTCGCAGGAAAGCGGCGAAGGCGCGAACGTGGCGAACATAGTCGTGCTGGGTACGCGACCGCATTGAGCGCATCGCCATGTCGTCGAGCATGCGCTGACGCAGCGGCGTAACGGGTGTTTCGGTTGGTAGAATCGCCATGGGGAATTCCTCTCGTTGAAGGAACTCCATCGTCTGCTGCCGCTGCCGCAGGACCAAACCTCAGCGCGGCTGTGCTACCTCACCGCCACCACCACTGCCGCGCAGCGGCTTCGTGCATTGGGTCTGCTCAGACCTCAGTGCGTTCGGCCAGTTCCAA
The DNA here is from genome assembly GCF_016743815.1 of Sphingomonas aliaeris. Classification (NCBI taxonomy): domain Bacteria; kingdom Pseudomonadati; phylum Pseudomonadota; class Alphaproteobacteria; order Sphingomonadales; family Sphingomonadaceae; genus Sphingomonas; species Sphingomonas aliaeris. Next base: position 867,995 of record NZ_CP061035.1, read on the forward strand.
AGCGTCCTCCACGTCGACGCCCAAGTAGCGCACCGTGCTGTCGATCTTGGCATGGCCGAGAAGAATCTGAACGGCGCGGAGGTTGCCAGTCGCCCTGTAGATGATCGATGCTTTCGTGCGCCGAAGCGAGTGCGTCCCGTAATCCTGGGCCGGGAGGCCGATGCCGACTACCCACTCGTGCACGAGGCGGGCATATTGCCGCGTGCTCATGTGAGCCATGTAGTCGTTTCGGCTCGGAAAGACGAAGTCATTGAGCGTCCCGCCGCGTCGCTCCAACCATGCCCGCATGGTCTTTCGTGCCGTGTCCATCAACTCGAACTGGACCGGTCGTTTGGTCTTCTGCTGAACCACGACCGCGCGGTCACGGACGCGCCCGCCTGAAACGACATCGCCGATCCGCACCCTGACCACATCACAGCCGCGCAGCTTGCTGTCGATTGCGAAGTCGAACAGCGCTCGGTCGCGCAGTCGTCTATGCTGGTCTAGCCAGAAGCGGATGGCCCAAACCTGTTGCTGTTTGAGCGCCCGCTTCGCACCGATAAGCCGGCCTTCGTTCCAAGGTCGCAGTTCGTGAAAGGCGGGGTCCATCGGCGAGTGACCCATCGATTATCTCCATCGGGCCGGATCGTCCGTTTGTGCATACGCGGAGGCGGTAAATTGGCGGTTCGCAAATGTGGTTGATCAGCCGTCGGTAATACCGAACGAGCTTCCGGTTTCGGGCGGCGTTGCGTGGTCTACGCCCGGCCGGAAGTGATATTTTGCGGATCTCGAAAGGCGTCGCCGAGCTCCGCGTCTACCGGATCGATATCATGTTCGGGCGCTTCAAGGACTGGCGGCGTATCGCCACCCGCTACGACCTATAACCGACGGACTTCCTCTCCGCCGTCGCTCTCGCGGACACCATCATTTTGGCTATGATCAACGAAGCATAACCTTAATGGCGCATCGCATCGATCAGAGCGAACAAGCTCCTTTGTTTGGGTCAGAAAATCGGCGCAAAATGTCGCATTGCTCTTCTGATGCGGTCGCACCATTATAGCGAGGACCGGGGGAGAGTGGCGTGCGCAAAAGCATCTCGAGAGCGTGTGGTTTGGCGATGCTGCTCGGGTCGACGTCGGTAGCCGCTCAGCAATTGCCGCCCCCTGCTGATTCACCTACCGCCGGTACGGCGCAGGGCGATGTGTCGGTCACCATCTACACCAACGACGTCGCCCTGGTGCAGGACATCCGTCCGCTGAACCTGGCGAGCGGGCGGGTTCGCCAGAATTTCCCCGACGTGAGCGCAGCGATCCGACCGGAAACTGTGTCGTTGACCGTGCCCGACGCCGCGATCGTCGAACAGAATTTCGACTATGACCTGCTCAGCCCGTCGAGCCTGATGGAAAAGGCGGTCGGCGAGACGATCACGCTTGTGCGGACCAATCCCGCCACCGGCGCGGAAACCCGCGATCGCGCGAAAGTGCTGGCGGTGAACGGCGGCGTGGTCATCGAGGTGAACGGCCATGTCGAGGTGCTGCGCGACGACGGCCTGCCGGTACGCGCGGCGTTCGACAGGGTGCCCGACGCGTTGCGCGCGCGCCCGACGCTGTCGGTGACGCTGGCCAGCACGCGCGGAGGATCGCGTCCGGCGACGCTGTCCTACCTAAGCCGCGGGCTCGGCTGGAGCGCGGATTATGTCGCGCTGTTCGACGATAAGAGCGGGACGGTCGATGTCCAGGGCTGGGTGACGCTGAAGAATAGCAGCGGGACGACGTTCGCCAACGCCAGGACGCTGCTGGTCGCGGGCGAGGTCGGCAGCACCGACGATGACGGCAGCGGCGGCTATGCGCCACGTCCGCGCCGCCGGACGACGACACGGCCCGGCACCGAGAGCGCCGCTCGCGAACAGCTCGGCGACTTCTATCTCTATCCGCTGGCCGAACGCACCACGATCGCCGATAAGCAGACCAAGCAGGTGAGCTTCCTCGATGCCAAGGGCGTGGCGGCGAGCGCGGGCTATCGGTTCGAGAATGGCTGGCTCGGCAGTTCGGACGAACCGCGCAGTGCGCAGTCGGTGCTGCGGTTCAGCAACTCGGGCGCAGCAGGCCTGGGCGACGCGCTGCCGGCGGGGGTGGTCCGGGTCTATGTCCGCGATGCGCGCGGGCAGCCGCAGTTCACCGGCGAAAACCGGATCGAGCATACCCCGCAAGGGTCGACCATCGCGCTCCCCACCGGCGATGCGTTTGACGTGAAGGTACAGCCCATCACCGTGTCGCGGACGCGGCAGGGCGACAGCCGCTGGCGCACGGCGATGCAGTACAAACTGACCAACGCCCGCGCCCGTCCGGTAACGGTCGAGCTCATCCAGGGCGGGCTTGACTGGGGCGACGTCCGTGTCGTCGAGGACAGTGCCAAGGGCGAGCGGCGCACCGCCGGCACGCTGGCATGGCAGGTATCGGTGCCGGCCAATGGCAGCGCCACGGTGACGGCGACCTTCGACACCCGCTACTGATGCGCCCTCTGCTGCTCCTGGCGGTCGCGCTGCTGACGGGCAGGGCGGAAGCGCAGACGACCGTCACCTCCTCCGCGCCCGACCGCGTCGCGCTCACGGTGTACCGGGCACCTTATGGCCGCGGGGCGATGACCCTCCAGTATCTCGGTGGCTTTGCCCTGGTGACGGAGACGCGTCGCGTCCGGCTGCCACGCGGACCCGCGGTTCTGCGGATCGAGGGCGTGGCAGAAGGGATCGTGCCGGTCAGCGCAGTCATCGACGGCCTGCCCGGCGGCACGATCGAGAAGAACCGCGACGCGCGCCTGCTGTCGCCGGCCTCGCTTGTCGACGGCACCCTCGGTCGCGCGGTGACGCTGACCCGCACGGACAAGGCGACCGGACGCGAGGTCAGCGAGCCTGCGACGATCGTCGCCGGCCCCGCACCGGGCGTCATCCTCCGCACGGCAACGGCGATCGAGGCTTTACGCTGTTCGGGTCTCGCGGAGCGGCTGGCGTTTGCCGGCGTCCCCGGCGGCCTGTCGAGCAAGCCGGTGCTGAGCGTAACGACCATCAGCCCGGCGGCGCGCACGGTCACGGTGCGTCTGTCCTATCTCGCGTCCGGGTTCGACTGGCGCGCGAGCTACGTCGCTACGCTTGCCGCCAATGGGCGATCGGTCGACCTGTTCGCTTGGCTGACCCTCGCCAACAGCAACCCGGAAGTGTTCCCGAGGGCCGAGGTGCAGGCAGTCGCAGGCCGGCTCAATCGAGTGGCGTTGCCCACGGTTCCGACGGCGGCGGGCGCGCTGCGGCTGATCTGCTACCCGCTCGGCACGACGACGTCGGACCTGCCAGAAACGGAGTTCGAACCCGCCGACGAGATCGTGGTGACGGCATCGCGTATGATGGCACCGCCACCGCCGCCACCGCCTGCACCATCGGCACCACCTGCGCCGCCGCGCCCCCCGAAGATCTGGGCGATCTCAAGCTTTATCGCGTGCCTGCCCCGACGACCGTCGCCGCACGCGCGCAAAAGCAGGTTGCTTTGCTCTTTCAAAAGGGGGTGCCCGTCGAGCGTCGCTACCGACGCGCGGTATACCCTGGCCAACAGCTCGACGGCGTGCCGACGTCGATCGTGCTCGTGATGAAGAACGATACACCTGACGGCCTGGGCGTACCGCTGCCCGCCGGTAGTACCGCGCTCTACGCCCAGCGGCCCGGCGGACGCCTGCTGCTGGGATTGGGCGCAGTCACCGACCGCACGGTTGGCGAGACGATTCGTCTGGCCGCCGGCGTGAGCAGCCAGGTGACGCTGACCCAAGCGATGGTCGCGTCCGCCGCGCTGGCAGCCGCGTCGGGGGCTGCAATATCGCGAGAGGTCGTGCTGACGGCGACTAACGCCAACCCGTTCCCGGCAACGCTCGACGTCCCGATCGGGGCGGCGGGCCAGGCGATCGAGGCCGATGACAAGGCGCTCAACCGAACCGACGGGACCCTCACCTGGTCGCCGACCCTGCCGCCGGGCGGTCGCGCCGATTTGCGTTATCGTTACTGACCGGCCCGCTTCGGCCACTCAGGTCGGGCGATACCGCGCACGCCTCGATTTTTTTGAGATCTGAATAGGGGCGGGAAGCCTGTACTTGTGGCAGCTACGATGCCTCGCCGTCCCCGCCAGTTGCGGCAGATGAATGGATGACCGGTTTCGGGGAGCTGAAGGGGCGTTCGGAACGTCGCATTTTGGGTCGTCGATACCCCGCTACTTTCACAGCGTAGCTCTGAGGATCACCTCGACCGTCTCCTCCGGCATGTCCCACATCGGAAAATGACCGCTGGACTCGAACCAGTGCAGCTCTGCGGACGGGAACGCAGCTTTTGCGCGCGCCGCCTGACCCGGCAGGCAGAGCCTGTCGTGCCTGCCCCATCCGATCACGATCCGGCCGATGCTGTCGGCAGCAGGACCGGTCTGCTCGGGCCCGGTCGCAAGGTCATGGACCAGCGCATCGAACGTCTGTGTCGTACTGAGACCGGTCAACTCGGTCGCCACCATCTGCGGATCAAGCGCCCATGGATGAGCGGATAATTGGGCGAGCAGGGCAGTGCGCGAGGCCGCGTTACCGGCTAGCGTCGGCAGGGCGGGTCGGATCGCCCGCAACAAGCGGCCCGAGACGCCGATCGTGGTCTTGAAGAAGGTGCGCTCCCAACCACGCCAGAACCCGCCCGGGTCAAGTGCGACGACGTTGCCGACGACGCCACGCCTGGCAAGTTCGAGCACTATCCGCGCACCCATCGAGCTGCCGACGACGTCGATCCCAGTCAGCTCCTTCTCCAAGATGTAGCGCTGAACGCTGCCGACCAGACCGTCGAACGTCCCGCTATTGTGTTCCGCCGGGGTCTCGCCATGTCCGGGCAGGTCGATCGCGATCACCGTTCGACTGGCTCCGAGCGAGTTTAGAATGGGGCTCCATGATCGCGAGCTTCCACCCAGCCCGTGGACAAGCAGCAGTTTGCGGCCAGAGCCGACGTTGATTTGGTGCATCTCATTCCATTTCGCTTAATCGGAACGGCTCAACGAGCCCGTCCGTGCATGGCGCCAGTTAATTTGTGAGCTGCCGTGCGCCGGTCGTCGCGGCGTTCGACCCTCAAAGAGGGATCGCACGCCGCCACGACGATGAAGGATGCGCAGCTCAGCCGTGCGGGCGCATGACCACCTTGATGACGCCGTCTTCCTTGTCGCGGAACCTGGCGTACATTTCGGGAGCGTCCTCAAGGCTGGCCGGATGCGTGATGACGAAGCTGGGGTCGATCTCCCCGGCCACGATCTTCTCCAGCAGCGGCTTGGTGTAGCGCTGGACGTGGGTCTGGCCGAGCTTGATGGTCAGTCCCTTGTTCATCGCCGCACCGATCGGCAGCTTGTCGCCCATGCCGACGTAGACGCCCGGAACCGAGACAGTGCCGCCCTTGCGGCAGCTCATGATCGCCTGTCGCAGCACGTGGACGCGATCGGTCGCGAGGAACATCGATGCTTTGACCTTGTCCATGACGGCGTCCGCCGCGCCGTGTCCGGCCGCCTCGCAACCCACCGCATCGATGCAGCTGTCGGGTCCGCGTCCCTTGGTACGGGCCTGAAGTTCGTCAAACACGTCCGTCTCAGCAAAGTTGATCGTCTCGGCACCGCCGGCTTCAGCCATGGCAAGACGCTCGGGCACCTCGTCGATCGCGATCACGCGGCCGGCACCCATCATCAGCGCGGAGCGGATGGCGAACTGGCCGACCGGACCGCAGCCCCAGATCGCGACCGTATCACCCGGTTCGATCTGCGCGTTTTCGGCGGCCATGTAGCCGGTCGGAAAGATGTCCGAGAGGAACAGCGCCTGGTCGTCGGTGACGTTGTCGGGAATCTTGATCGGGCCAATGTCGGCCATCGGTACCCGCAGATACTCCGCCTGGCCGCCGCAATAGCCGCCAAGCATGTGGCTGAAGCCGAACAGGCCGGCGGGGGAATGGCCCATCGCCTTGGCGGCCATCTCGGCATTGGGGTTGGTGCGGTCACAGGCGGCGAATAGGCCCTTGCGACAGAACCAGCAGTCGCCGCAGCTGATCGTGAACGGCACTACCACGCGGTCACCGATCTTGAGGTTGGTCACTTCCGAGCCGAGCGCGACGACCTCACCCATATTCTCGTGACCTAGGATGTCACCGGCTTCCATGGTGGGCTGGTAGCCGTCCAGCAGGTGGAGGTCCGATCCGCAGATCGCGCAGGCGGTGACCTTGATGATTGCATCGCGCGGGTGTTTGATCTCGGGATCCGCGACGGTATCGACGCGAACATCGCCCTTACCGTGCCAGCATAGTGCGCGCATGATTTTTCTCCGTGTGAGCAGGAGCTCCGCCAGGATCGGAAAAGCGACTGAAAGACCTCAACGCCCCTGCGCGCAGAACGGGCACAAACCATCGTCTGTGTAAGCTAGTTGCCCCACGTTGCCGTAATCTCACATGGACCTCACCACTTTACCGAGCCGACAACTGCAAGCTGACTGAACGACCGAAGCTGGTGAACGGCACAGGCACGCTGGACGGCCAGATGTGGGTCATCGTACCACTAAGCTGCCCCCGCGGATTGCGACCCAAAGGCAGACGTAGCCAAGGCAAGTTGTCGGTCTTGGAAGCTGACATTCTGAACCGGGGTTCTGACACACGCAAACCCTTGGAAAACCGTAGTCGGGTCTCCAGCGTCAAAACCGACCGGTTTTGACACTGCATTGCCTATTCTGTGCGTAATAGGGTAGGGGGGTATGCTATGGCTCACCTACAAACAGATGATGCGCTGCTTAAGCGCGTCCGGCGTATCGCCGGGCAAGTCACCGCGATCGAACGCGCGCTGGTCTCGGGGAAGGATTGCGCGACCACTCTTCACCTGACTGCGGCGACGCGAGGCGCGATGAACGGACTCATGGATGCGATTATTGAATCGCACGTTCGCGAACATGTCGCCCGGCCAGATCTGTCCGATGATGATCGGGCCGCTGGCGCGGAGCAGCTCATCGCTGCGATCCGCCGCTACTCCAAATAGGAATATCTATGGCAACGCTCCCCGCAATCGAGGGTCATACCCACGATCACGTTTTCCTCGGCTCCTCGCATGACGAGAACGCCCGGCGCACCCTCTGGGTGGTCGCACTCACTGCCGGGATGATGGTGGTCGAGATTGCCGCCGGATACCTCACCGGCTCGATGGCGCTGCTTGCGGACGGGTTCCATATGGCGACACATGCGGGCGCGCTCGGCGTCGCCGCTGCCGCCTATGCATACGCCAAACGGCACGCCCGCAACCCCGCCTACAGCTTCGGAACGGGGAAGGTGGGCGACCTGGCCGGATTCGCCTCGGCGATGGTTCTGGGGCTGATCGCGCTCGGGATCGCGGTGGAATCCGTCCTGCGCCTGTTTCAGCCGATCACGGTTGCCTTCGGGGAAGCAACGATCATCGCTGTCGTTGGCCTGGGCGTGAACATCGCCAGCGCCTTCCTGCTCTCAGTTGGGCATCACCACGGGCACGATCATCATCATGAGCACGATCACGGCCATGCTCACGGCGCGCATGGTGGCGATAACAACATGCGCTCGGCCTATGTCCACGTCCTCGCCGACGCGCTCACCTCCGTCCTCGCCATCGCAGCGCTATTGGCTGGGCGCTATCTCGGCTGGGTATGGATGGACCCGGTGATGGGCATTGTCGGCGCGGTTGTGATCGCGCGATGGTCGTGGACACTGATGCGCGACACGGCCTCGGTGCTACTGGATGCGACCGACAATCACGTTGCCGACGAAGTGCGCGAGCTGGTCGAAACGCCTGGGGATGCGCGGATTGCGGACCTCCATGTCTGGCGGGTTGGCCCGGAAGCGCACGCGGCGATTGTCAGTGTCGTTGGCCGACAAGGGCTCAACAGCGACACGATCCGCGCCCGCCTCGCGCCGGTCCATGAACTGGCGCACCTGACGGTCGAGTGTAGGTAGGCAAGACTCCATATATCCTCTAAGCTGGATATATGGAAAATGAGTCGGCTATCTCCGCATTGGGCGCGCTAGCGCAAAGCACGCGGCTCGATGTGTTCCGCCTGTTGGTGCGGCATGAACCGGATGGCATGGCGGCTGGCGAGATCGCCCGCCAGCTCGACGTGCCGCAGAACACCATGTCAGCGCACCTCGGCATTCTCGCCCGCGCCAGCCTGGTCCGTTCCGAACGGCATAGCCGTTCGATCATCTACCGCGCCGATCTGGACAGGCTGCGCGCGCTGACGCTGTTCCTCGTCAAAGACTGCTGCGCCGCCTCGCCCGAGCTGTGCGCGCCGCTCCTAGCCGAACTCACCCCCTGCTGCTGAAAGGACGCCCCGTGGCCGTCGATATCGTGATCTATCACATCCCCGAGTGCGGCACGTCGCGCAATACGCTGGCGATGATCCGCAATGCCGGCATTGAGCCGCACGTTGTCGAATATCTGAAAACCCCGCCCTCGCGCGCGTTGCTGGTCGAGCTGATCGACCGCGCCAGCATGATGCCCCGCGATCTGCTGCGCGAGGAGGGGACACCCTATGCGGAGTTGGGCCTTGGTAACGAGGTGCTGTCGGACGATGCGCTGGTGGACGCGATGATGGCGCATCCGGTCCTCATCAACCGGCCGCTGGTCGTCTCGCCGCTCGGCGTGAAGCTGTGCCGACCGTCCGAAGCGGTCCTCGATCTGCTGCCCGAACCGCAACAGGGAGCGTTTGCCAAGGAAGACGGCGAACAGGTCGTGGACGCCTCGGGTCAGCGCATCGCCTGATGCTGCTCGCGCTCGCTATCTTCGTCGTCACGATCGCGCTCGTCATCTGGCAACCCAAGGGCTTGGGCATCGGCTGGAGCGCGCTAGGCGGCGCGGCCGTCGCACTGCTCGCCGGGGTCGTCTCGCTCTCCGACGTGCCGGTGGTCTGGGGCATCGTCTGGAACGCTACCGCGACGTTCGTCGCGATCATCATCGTCAGCCTATTGCTCGATGAAGCCGGGTTCTTCGAATGGGCAGCGCTCCACGTCGCGCGCTGGGGTCGGGGGCATGGTCGCCGGCTGTTCGTGCTGATCGTTCTGCTCGGTGCGGCGGTGTCGGCGCTGTTCGCTAATGATGGCGCGGCGCTGATCCTGACGCCCATCGTTATCGCGATGCTGCGGGCGCTGGGGTACAAGGACAGGGCAACGCTGGCGTTCGTGATGGCTGCGGGGTTCATCGCCGATACCGCCAGTCTGCCGCTGATCGTCTCCAACCTCGTCAACATCGTGTCGGCCGACTTTTTCGGATCGGCTTTGCCGATTATGCCTCGGTGATGGGTCCGGTCGATCTGGCGTCGATCGCCGCGACACTGGTCGCGCTGCTACTGTTCTTCCGGCGCGACATACCGGGCAGCTATGACGTGGCGCAGCTCCGCGCACCTGCTGACGCGATCCGGGACCATGCCACGTTTAAGGCGGGCTGGGTCGTCCTCGCCCTGCTGCTCGCCGGCTTCTTGCTGCTCGAACCTATCGGCGTGCCGGTCAGCGCCGTTGCCGCGGCCGGCGCGGTCCTCCTGCTCGTCATCGCCGCGCGCGGCCATGTCATCCAGACCCGTAAGGTATTGGCCGGCGCGCCGTGGCAAGTCGTGATCTTCTCGCTCGGCATGTACCTGGTCGTCTACGGCCTGCGAAATGCCGGCTTGACCGACCACCTTGCCGGCCTGCTCGATCGCACCGCGCAAGGCGGCGTATGGGGCGCGGCGTTCGGCACCGGCATCATCGCCGCGCTGCTGTCGTCGGTGATGAACAATATGCCAACCGTCTTGGTGGGGGCGCTGTCGATCGACGCGACGCACGCCACGGGCGCGATCAAGGAAGCGATGATGTACGCCAATGTCATCGGTTGCGACCTCGGTCCGAAGATCACGCCGATCGGCTCGCTCGCGACGCTGCTGTGGCTGCACGTCCTCGGGCAGAAAGGCATCCGGATCGGCTGGGGCTATTACTTCAAGGTCGGCGCAACGCTCACCATCCCGGTGCTGCTGGTGACGCTCGCCGCACTCGCGATAAGGCTTAGTCTGTAATGCCGTTGCGCACGCTCTCGGATCCCGATCACCTGCCCGCGCTTGATCGCCGCTATGCGCTCGACCGTCCCGCCCTCGGACTGGGCGCGGGTGATCCGCCTCCGCGCATCCTGCTGCTCTACGGCTCCCTGCGGGAGCGGTCGTATTCGCGCCTGTGCGTTGAGGAAGCCGCCCGCCTGCTGCAATTCTTCGGCTGCGAGACGCGCATTTTTGACCCCGCCACGCTGCCGCTACCCGATCAGGTGACGGGAGACGATCATCCCGCCGTCCACGAGCTGCGGGAACTGTCGATGTGGTCGGAGGGGCATGTGTGGTGCAGCCCCGAGCGGCATGGCCAGATCACCGGGATCATGAAGCTGCAAGTCGATCACCTGCCGCTGTCGATGGGCGGGATGCGCCCGACGCAGGGCCGCACGCTCGCCGTCATGCAGGTGTCAGCGGGATCGCAGTCGTTCAACAGCGTGAACACGCTGCGCGTCCTTGGCCGCTGGATGCGGATGGTGACGATCCCCAATCAGTCGAGTGTCGCCAAGGCGTTCAACGAGTTTGATGATGCCGATCGGATGAAGCCGTCTAGCTATTACGATCGTATCGTCGATGTAATGGAGGAACTGGTGCGGTTCACGGTGCTGCTGCGCCCCCATGCAGCCCAGCTTGTCGATCGTTATTCCGAGCGGAAGGAAGCTGGGGTGCCGATCGACCGGGCAAACGATCTGTCGAGCATCGCCACTGCCGCCGCGCAACAACGCTAGTCGGACTCGAACGCAGTCAGGATAGGGCATGGTCCTTCTGACCCTGCACCGCATTCCCGCGCAAGCCGCCGTAGCGATGCACGCGCCGTTTCAAGCTCCTCGATCTTCGCATCCAGCGCTGCGATGCGCTCATTGGCGAGCTGACGCGCGCGGGCGCGGTCGTCGGTCGCGTCCAGCGCCAGAAGCTCGCCGATCTGCTCAAGCGTGAACCCTGCGGCTTGGGCATAGCGGATGAAGCGCAGCCGTCGCGCATCGGCGGCGCTGTAGCGCCGGATACCGCCCCCGCGCTGGAAGCGCCTGGCCGGTCGGGCGTGGCGAGCAAACCGCGGCGCTGGTAATATCGCACCGTCTCGACGCCTACGCCGCCCTCACGCGCCAACCCCGCGATCGTCATGCTCGCCATGCCTTGACTCCGGACTATGGTACGGACCCCATATAGGCGTGGCAAGTAATCGGAGAAGAACAATGGCGACTGCCCCCGCCAAACAGGCGACGATCTACCGGATGGTGATGTCGGAACACACCTGCCCCTATGGACTGAAGGCGAAAGACCTTCTGCGTCGCCAAGGCTATGCGGTCGATGACCACTGGCTGACGACGCGCGACGAAACGGACGCCTTCAAAGCAAAGCACGGGGTCAAGACGACGCCGCAAACCTTCATCGGTGGCGAGCGGGTAGGCGGCTATGACGATCTGCGCCGGTTTTTCGGCAAGACCGTCCGCGACCCCAAGGCGCTTACCTATCGGCCCGTGATCGCGCTGTTCACGATGACGGCGCTGATGGCGCTCGCCGCCAGCTACGCGGTGCTGGGTACGCCGTTCACAATTCGCGCGATCGAATGGTTCATCGCCTTCTCGATGTGTGTGCTGGCGCTGCTCAAGCTCCAGAACATCGAGAGCTTTTCGAGCATGTTCCTCAACTACGATCTGCTCGCCAAGCGCTGGGTGCCCTACTCCTATATCTACCCGTTCGCGGAAGGCGGAGCGGGCGTGCTGATGATCGCGGGCGCGCTTACCTGGCTGTCGGTGCCGGTCGCGCTGTTCATCGGCTCGATCGGGGCGGTGTCGGTGTTCAAGGCCGTCTATATCGACAAGCGCGAGCTGAAGTGCGCGTGCGTGGGCGGGGACAGCAACGTGCCCCTGGGCTTCATCTCGCTCACCGAAAACGTGATGATGGTGGCGATGGCGCTGTGGATGGCCACCGCCGCTATCGGTATCGCCGGGGCGCACTGACGCTTGTTGACATTGGATCAGAGACGGTGCCGATAGCCGGGATGACGAAGGGAGCACCAGCCTTAGCCCGAACGCTTCGCGCGACCGTCCTGATCGTGCTCGCGGCGCTGCTGCTAGTGCGTCTCGGCCCGTTTTGCGAAACGGCGGCGCAAGCCGCACCGATCGCGTCGGCGATGGTCGGGTGCGATGGCGATGGCACGCCAGCGCCCAACAAAAAGGCTCCGTTATCGACCTGCGCCACGCCTTGCACGGCCGTTCCCGGCGAAGCCCTGGTGCGGGTCGAGCCGATCGCCAGCCTTCCGGTCGCGCCCTGGCCTGCCCCGTTGACCGGGCTGGCCGGTTCTCCGATCCCGCCGGCGACACCGCCTCCTCGAACCGTGTGACGCTTCAACAACCTCACATATTCGATCGACGGAGATTTTCTGATGACCAAGCTGAAACTGATCGGTGCCGCACTGGCGCTAGCCCTCCCAACCGCGGCGTTCGCGGCCGGCTCCTGCTGCGCCGACATGGCGTGCTGCAAGGAGGGGGCGGACTGCTGCAAGGACGGCAAAGGGGACTGCTGCGCGGACATGAAGAAGGGCGGCGACCACGCCGGCCACGACATGCCGGGCGCGCCCAAGAAGTAAGTCGGCGGGGGAGGCGTTCGCGCCTCCCCTTCGTCTCAATGGCGCGCGAAAACCCTGCGCCCGTTCGGCCCGAACGCGACGACCTCGAAAGACTGCGCCGCTCGTCCCGGCATGTCCATTCCGGGTGATCCAAGCGGCATTCCGGCGACCGCTAGACCGCTGACACCCTTTGGACGCTGCGCGAGCGCGCCCTTCATATCGGCGATCGGGACATGACCCTCGAAGGTCATCCCGTCGATGATCGCGGTGTGACAGGATGCAAGGTCGGCGGGGACGCCGCGTGCCTTCATCATTGCGGGACGGTTCGCATCGTCAACAATCCGCACCGTGCGGCCGAACTGCGCCTTCACGATCTTCGCCCATTCGCCGCAACACCCGCATCCGGGGTCGCGATGCACGAGGATCGCATCGGCCGCGACGGCGACGGAGGGGACGCTCAGCGCGAGGGCGGCAAACAGGTAGCGCATATTGGTCATGGTCGATGCCTGGTTGGCGGCCCCGCCGGGTTAGGAGCGGGGCCATGCATTTATTGAGCGGGCTTGCCCATCTTGCGAAGCATAGCGTTCAACATGGCGATCTCGCGATTCTGGCTGGCGATGGCCTTCTGCGCCTCGCGGCGAACTTCGGCATTCTGCGTGCTACGAAGCGCGATCTGCGACATTTCCACCGCGCCACGATGATGCTCGATCATCTTGCGCGTCCACGTTTCGCCGGCGTCGGGCCCCATCGCCGCCATCATCTTCTCGTGCATTTTCATCTCGGCCGGACCGTAGGGGTTGGCTGCGGTCGCTGGCATCGCATGGTTCATGCCGGCCATGTTGCCGTGGTTCATGCCCTGGTGGTTCGCCTGCTGTGCAAGAGCCGGGGTCGCCAGCGCGGCGACGAGGAAAAGGGGTGCGAGTTTCATCATCAATCTCCTGGGGTGCGAGGTGTTAAATGCCTCTCACGTCAATTACGCGGCGCGAGCACCTACCCCTCATGTCGGACGCGATTGGCTCTGGGTCAGCTTCCCGGCGATCTGCGGCGTCGCCGGACGGGCCAGCGCATCCACAGGAGAACCGCGCCGCCTATCCACAACGCCAGCCCCCCGATCGCGAAAGCGAGCAGCCAAGGCGTGTTAAAGTCCTCGTGGTTCTTCCAGTCCATGATGTGGAGACCCCAGAAAAAATCGTAAAGCCGCCAGGTGCCTGTCCTGACAGCGGTGATCCGTCCTGTGTCACCGGCGACAAAGACGCGGGTGTTGTTGGGGTCGTCAAACGCGATCCGCCATGCGGGGAGCGCGCCACGATATTCGGGTGCGGCACGCTCGATCCGCTCCACGCGAGCAACCGGTCGACCTTCCCCTCGCCAAGCAGCGCGTGCCACGGCCTCGGCCTGGGCGGCGCTAGCAGCCGGCAGGAGCACCCCCGTGGTCGCATCGGCAAGCCGGGTGCCCTTGGCCGTTGACAGCTCGGCGACGGGACGCCCGAGCAACATGCGATAGGTGAGCGATGTGACGGGCGTTCCGACGCTTCTCGTCAGGTCCGCTGGCGACGCCAAGGCCATGCCCGCCGGTATAGGGGCGACGGTCTTCCGATCAACGAGGTGATCGCCATGCACCTTGTCGATCGGCAGGAAGCTCATCACCGTCCCACTGGTGAACCAGAGGAGGAGCTGGATGCCGATAATGATCGCGAGCCATTTATGCGTTTTGCTCGCTAGCTGGTGAAGCCTCGCGCGCCGGCCCCTCAGAACCACGTCCGAACGCCGACAACAAAGCTGGGTCCGCCAACGCCCTCGCCCTCGGCGCGCGCGAAGCGGGCGCTGTCGCCTAGACGGCGATCGTAGGAGACGCCGATATAGGGCGCGAACTCGCGCTTGATCTCGTAACGAAGGCGAAGCCCCAGCTCGACGTCGCTCAGGCCCGAACCGATACCGTTCTCCGGCACGTCCTGCGCCGCGAAATTAAGCTCGGCGCGCGGTTGCAGGACAAGTCGCTGGGTGATGCGCTGGTCGTAATAGCCCTCAAGCCGCCCCAGCACGTCGCCCTTGTCGGACAGAAACAGCGCGCCCTCCACGTCGAACCAATAGGGTGCCAGTCCCTCGAATCCGAGCGTGGCGTAGGTGCGCGAGGGGTTCGGCTTGAAGTCATAGCGAATGCCGGCCTGGAGATTGAAATAGGGGCCGATCGCGCGGCTGTAGAGCGCCTGCACCTCGGCATCGTCAACGCTGCGCCCGAACTCGCCTTCACCCTCGGTCTTGACGGTCAGCCGGTTGATGTCGCCCCCGAACCACGCTTCGCCATCCCAGCGAAAGCTGTCGCGCCCGTCGCGTATCTGCACCTCGGCCAAGTTGAAATTGACCTGCCAGAAAGTGCTGCCGCCATGCTCGCCGCGAAGAATGGCGCGGGCATCGGCCATCTCCTGCGGCGAATAAACGCGATCGGCATAATTCGGCTTGGGCGCGGCCGGGGCGGGTGCGTTGCCGGGGGGAAGGGCGGTTCCCCCCCGTTCCCATATCGTGGCTCATCCCGCCCGCCATGCCGCTCATGTCATGGCCCGCCTGAGGATTGGCCGGCGTCGCTACCGCCGCGCTATCGGGCATGACGTGCCCGGCATGGGGATCTGCCTGGGTCGGGGCGTCAGGCATCGTCATTCCGGGCATGGTGTGGCCCGCGTGCGGGTCGGCCGCCGCGGCCGGAGCTGGCGACGGCTTTTTCGGTGCGGGCTTTGCTTTCGTGCGAGCGGGGGGCGCGGCTTGGCGGTTGGCTTCGCCTGGGGCTTCGCTGCCGGCTTCGCCGGCATGGTCATCCCCGGCATGTTGTGCATCGAGTGATCCTGCGCGGTGACGGGGGTCGCAAGCGCGATCGGGGCCGCGGCGACGAGTACGGAAAGCGCCTTCATGCCGCGTCTCCCCGCGTGGCCGGACGGTCACGACCTGCATCATGCCGGCGTGCATGTGGTAAAGCATGTGGCAGTGGAACGCCCAATCACCGACGGCATCGGCCGTAAGGTCGAACGTCGCGGTCCCGCCCGGCTGAACCATGACGGTGTGCTTGCGAGGCGCGAACTCGCCGTGGCCCGTCACCAGCTCGAAAAAGTGGCCGTGAAGATGGATCGGGTGACCCATCATCGTGTCGTTGACGAGCGTCACCCGCACCCGCTCGCCCTCAAGGAACGGGATCGGGTCTTTGACCTCCGACAGCTTTTCGCCGTCGAACGCCCACATATAGCGTTCCATGTTGCCGGTGAGGTGGATTTGCATCGCGCGATCCGGCGCGCGTACGTCGGGGTTGCGGTCAACTGCCATCAGTTCGCGATAGACCAGCACCTTGTGCCCGACATTTTCCAGCCCCTGGCCCGGTTCGCCCATACGGTCCATCGGCATCGGGGATATGGTCTGCACGGTCGGGGTCTTCTTGACCCCCGGCGCATTCGAGAAGTCGCGCATCGAGTGATTCATGCCGCCCGCGCCGTGGTCCATACCCGCCATCTGTCCGCCAGCGCCGCCCTGCATGGCCCCGTGATCCATTCCGGCCATGCCGCTTGCGGCTGCTCCCTCGGCGGGCATCGTATGCCCCATAGCGGCGTGATCGACGGCCGCACCCGCCTGGGGAGCGCCACCGTGGTTCATGCCCGCCATCGCGCCAGTCGCCGCACCCGTCGCGGGCATGGCATGGCCCATTGCGGCATGATCCATGCCGGCCATCGAACCGCCGCTCATGTCCATGCCGCCCATGCCCATGTCCTTCATGCTGGCGAGCGGGCGCTTGCGAAGCGGCGGCACGGCCGCGGCCATGCCCTCGCGCGGCGCGAGCGTCGCGCGCGCCATGCCGGAGCGATCTACGCTCTCGCCGACAAGCGTGTAGGCGCGATCGTCGGTCGGGGTGACGATCACGTCATAGGTTTCGGCGACGCCGATCTGGAACTCGTCGAACGTCACCGGCCGGACATTCAGGCCGTCGCACGCCACCACGGTCATTTTCAGGCCGGGGATGCGGACATTGAAGGTGGTCATGGCGGAAGCGTTGATGACGCGAAGCCGCACCCGCTCGCCTGGGCGGAACAGCCCGGTCCAGTTGTCCTTGGGACCGTGGCCGTTGACGAGATAGGTGTAGGTCGAGCCGGTCACGTCGGCGACGTCGGTGGGGTCCATCCGCATCTTGCCCCACTCGGCGCGCTCCTTCGGGGACTGGCCGTCGCCGCGTAGCAGCCCGCCAAGCGTCTGCTTCTGATAGTTGAAATAGCCGCCCTGCATCTTGAGCTTGCGGAAGATGACATGCGGGTGAAGCTGGCTGTGGTCGGACAGCATGATGACGTGCTCGCGGTCGGACGCGATCGGGTCTTCGCCGGCCGGATCGATCACCAGCGGGCCGTAATGCCCCATCTGCTCCTGCAAACCGGAATGGCTGTGATACCAGTAGGTGCCGGCCTGCTTGACCGGAAACTCGTAGGTGAAGCTTTTGCCCGGATCGACGCCGGGGAAGCTGATGCCGGGAACGCCGTCCATCTGGAAAGGCAGGATCAGCCCATGCCAGTGGATCGAGGTCTGCTCGTCGGGCAGCGCGTTGGTGAGGGTCAGCCGGGCGTTCTGCCCTTCGCGCAACCGGATCAGCGGTGCGGGCGCGGTGCCGTTGATGCCGATCGCGTGACTCTCGCGCCCGTCGATCATCATCATCTG
Source organism: Sphingomonas aliaeris (assembly GCF_016743815.1). Taxonomy (NCBI): domain Bacteria; kingdom Pseudomonadati; phylum Pseudomonadota; class Alphaproteobacteria; order Sphingomonadales; family Sphingomonadaceae; genus Sphingomonas; species Sphingomonas aliaeris. The sequence goes on from NZ_CP061035.1 coordinate 885,333, forward strand.
GTGCGCGACGCGAAGGGTGATGTCGTCGCCCGAGACGGTCGGCATCGGCTTGACGATGCCGCCGGAAGTCGTCTGCGCCCATGCCGGCATGTAGGCCGATAAAGCGAGTCCGCCCCCTGCGAGGGTTGCGCCGCGCAAAAGCTGGCGGCGGTCGATGGTCCGGGTCATGGGCTTCCTGGTCGATTGGACGCGTTGGTGTGGTCAACGATGATACGCGGGCCTGGTCGTTACCCCTTACCTCGCGTCCAGCTTTTCCCGCAGCTTCGCGCGGGCGCGGTAAAGCCGGGTTTCGACTGCCTTTTCGCTGATGGACAGGACGGCCGCGGTGTCGGCCTGGCTAAGCCCCTCTATGGTGTGGAGCACCAAGGGTTCCTTCAACGTCGCCGGCAGCTCGGCAATGGCGCGGCGAACCCGGTCCAGCTCCTGCCGGTCGCTTGCGGCGTCATCGACCGCCACGCCGATATCGGCGACGGCCTCGGCGTCCGCGCCGATCGGGACCGCGAACGACAGGAACCGCCGCACCTTTCGTTTGCGGGTCCAGTCGCGGCATTTATTGAGTGCGATCGCCGATAGCCAGGTCCGCATCGGGCGCGCGCCGTCATAGCGGCCAATCGCTCGATACGCGGCGACGAACGTCTCCTGGGACAAGTCCAGCGCCTCGTCGGCATCGCCGATGCACCCTCGGGACAGCCGAAAGATCGCCTGCCCGTGGCGGCGCATGATCTCGGCGAACGCGGCCTGCCGCCCCGCAAGGCTGAGCGTTGCCAGCTCTCCATCGGAAAGAGATGACCAGTCGAGGCTCACCGCCCCGATCTCAACGGGCGTCGTCGGTGAGCGCCTTCACCACCGCCCGGTCGAACTGCGCGGTCTGGTCGGGTCGCAAGAGCTGCCGCATCGCGAAAATATGCGCGAGCGTCGCCTTTTGCAGCTCGCCCATCGCGGCGTGGCTCCGATCGACCGCTGCGGCTACACGGGGGCCGTTGCCATGCTCGGCCTCTATCGCCTCGGCGAGCCGCGCATTGTCGGCCCGCAATTCCAGCTCCAGCGCACGGCGTTCGACCGCGAACCGCTGCTCCAGCTCTTTCAGTCGAGCCTCCTGGTTCGTGTCGAGCGCGAGCCGATGATGCAGCACGTCGTGCAGCTCCGCGCCTGGCTGAGCCGGGGCGGGCAAAAGCGCGCGCCCGACGAACACGCCGCCGATCGCGGCGACGAACGCCGCGATCACGCACAAAATCAGCCGCGCGCGCGCGCTCATTGCGCCCCGACAAGCAAGGTCGAGGGCGCGAACGGGGAGTTTGCCCCTAACGGGGATATCGAGGCCGCGGCGCTGGGTGATGCCGGGAAGCCCGCCCCGATCATGCCGATCGCGAGCGCCGCGACCATGATCGCGCCTATGCCAAGTCCAGCCTGGGTGGCGCGAGGCGTCGCGATCTGCGCGAGAACCCGCGCCTCCAGTCCGTCCAGTTCGGGCACCGGCGCTCGCGCGAGCCTGGTCAGCGCCTCGTCAAGATCGTTCATGTCGTTCACCTCCGCTCCCCTTGCTCCATGTTACGCGGGATCGCCCGCTACCCCTCACGGCGCATGGTAAGGGGTGGGCGTCCTTGGCGCGTAGATGGATGTAGCCCCCTTTTTGGAGAGTGTTCCATGCGTCGTGTGTTTGTTCCTGCCGCTGCCGCCCTTATCGTCGTTGCGGGTGCCGCGAACGCGCATCCCAAGCTCGTCTCCGCAACCCCCGCACCGAACGCGACGGTTGCCGCGCCCGCTCGCGTCACGCTGCGATTCAGCGAGAAGCTGATGCCGAAGTTCTCGGGCGCGGACCTGATGATGACAGGAATGAACGGCATGAAGCACGCGCCCATGAAGGTCGCGAGCGCCGCCACGGTGGCGGCCGATGGCCGCACGCTGGTCATTGCGCCGAAGTCGCCGCTGGGTGCCGGCAACTATAGCGTCGCCTGGTACGTCGTCTCGGCCGATACACACCGGATCACCGGAAACTACGCTTTCGCGGTGAAGTAAGGTGGGTGCCGACTGGCCGTTGATCGGCGTCCGCTTCGCGCTCTACGGCGTTTTGGGCGGCCTGTTCGGCTTGTCGGCATTCAGCCTCTATGGTCTACGCGCTGGCGAGCGCGTCAGTGCGCTCGCGCTCCGGCCTTGGCTGGTGGCGAGTGCGGTGCTCGGCCTCCTGCTCTCGGCCGTCGCGCTCGCGCTGCTCGCTGCTGCGATGATGGGAACGCCACCTTGGCCGGTCGATCGCGATACGGTCGGGATGCTGCTCGATCAGCCGGGAATAGGAACAGCGTGGAAGCTGCGGGTGGCCGCGCTCGCCGTGGCGGCGCTGGCGGCGCTATTCACGGCTCGGCGCGGGCTTTGGCTGGTGGTGGTCGCGCTCGCCTCGGGCGCGTCGCTGGCGACGCTCGCCTGGACCGGGCATGCCGCGATGAATGAGGGAACGGTGGGCTGGGTGCATCTGGCCGCCGACATTCTCCACCTGGTCGCGGCGGGGGCCTGGACTGGTGCGCTGCTTGGATTGGTCTTGCTGGTGGCGCGGCCCGCGCGCCGGGTCGATGCCACGCACCTCGCGCTCTCGTACCGTGCTCTCCACGGGTTCGGCACGGTCGGGACGATCGTTGTCACCACGCTGGTCGTCACCGGCCTCATCAACGCTTGGCTGCTGGTTGGCCCCGGCAACGTCCGGGCGCTAGGGACGACGCTCTATGGTCAGCTCCTGCTCGCCAAGCTGGCGCTGTTCGCCCTCATGCTGGGTCTTGCCGCGCTAAATCGCTTTCGCCTGACGCCGCGGTTCGAGGCGTCGATCGCCGCGAGCGATCATCGCGGCGCGCTTGGCGCGTTGCGCCGAAGCTTGGGTGCCGAGACGGGATGCATAATTGCTATTCTTGCGCTGGTAGCATGGCTTGGGACCCTTGAACCGCTCGCCCCCTAAGTGTCACAACCGAACGGTTGTGACACCACGTACCGGCGGCTTTCGACCGTTCCAATCCTGAAAGCTGACTGGCAGGAATGTCCTCACTTCTCGCCATTCTCGAAATCGCTTGTCGATGCATCGGGCAAACATGAATGGATGGCTGAAGTTGGGGAGCGCGAGACGACGGATGAATGTCGTCTTGTGTGAAGGAAATCGGGCACCGGGAGGTGTACGATATCCTCCAAAGCAGGAAGCCGCGGGCCGCGGATGCTAGCCTATGGGGTTTTCGGTTTTCGCCCTGGTTTGATGCGCGGGCAACAGCCGCCCAGGCGGGCATCTGTGGCCTGGAACGAGATCGTCCGGTGCTGGGTTTGGCTTGGCTTTCGGCTTTGACGAAGGCGTGAGATGTGGGTCGGCACGTGGAGCGGCATCGTCAACGCGAGCGTCATCATGGCCGGAAGCGCATAGGTCGCGCGGCGGGATGAAGGCGAGCGATGCCGGGTCATGACGCGGAGGTCCCGGTCGGGTTGGTGCCACGTGGCGGTGCGCGGGGCTGGCGCCAGCGTTCGAAGGTCTCGATGACGAGCATGCGTCCGCCACAGCATGGGCATGGCGGGCGGGCATCCTCGGGTTCGACCGCCGCGGCAGCAGACACGGGCGGGGCGACCCCGAGCAGTTGGCGGGCGTGTTCGAGGTGAGCCTTGCGGGTGGCGCCAGCGAGCAGGCCGTAGTGACGGATGCGGTGGAAGCCTTTCGGCAGAACGTGGATCAGGAAGCGGCGGATGAACTCGTCAGCGGCCAGCGTCATCAGCTGCTGCCGGTCGGCGACATCGTTGCGATAATTCTTGTAGCGTAATGTCACCCCGGTCTCGTCGAAGCGGACGAGACGGCTGTTCGAGATCGCCACGCGGTGCGTGTAGCGCGATAGATAGGCGAGCACCGCCTGCGGTCCCGCGAACGGCGGTTTGGCATAGACGACCCAGTTCTTTTTGCGGGCTGGGGACAGGTGTCGCAGGAAGGCGCGGCGGTCGGCGAGTGCCGCGAGACTGCCGAAGAAGCCGAGCCGCCCCGCCTCGTACAGCGCCATCAGCCGGGTCAGGAACAGGCGGCGGAACAGCTTGCCGAGCACGCGCACCGGCAGCAGGAACGCCGGGCGTGACGACACCCAGCGGCTGCCGTCCGGCGACAGTCCACCGCCCGGCACGATCATATGGATGTGCGGGTGGTGGGTCATCGCCGACCCCCAGGTATGAAGGACCGCGGTGATGCCAATGCGGGCGCCGAGATGCTTCGGGTCAGCGGCGATGGTCGTCATCGTCTCGGACGCTGCCTTGAACAGAAGGTTGTAAACCAGTGCCTTGTTGTGGAACGCGATGTCGGCGACCTCGGCCGGCAGGGTGAAGACGACGTGGAAATAGCCGACCGGCAGCAGGTCGGCCTCGCGCTCGGCAAGCCATGCGCGCGCGGCCGCACCCTGGCACCGCGGGCAGTGCCGGTTGCGACAGGAGTTATAGGCGACCCGCCAGTGTCCGCAGTCGGTGCATGCCTCGGTGTGGCCGCCGAGCGCAGCGGTGCGGCAATGTTCGACAGCCGACATGACTTTGAGCTGGTCGAGGCTCAGATGCCCGGCGTGGGCGATCCGGTACGCAGGGCCGGCAGCACGGAAGATGTCGGCGACCTCGAGCGAGGTGCGCATCGCGCGCTCACCCGGCGGGTGGCTTGCCCTCCATCAGCGCCATCAACCGGTCGAGTGGTCCCGTCACCGCATGGATCGTGCGGGTGGCGACCTTGGTATAGAGCGCGGTCGTCTCGAGCTTGCTGTGCCCGAGCAGCACCTGGATGACGCGGATGTCCACGTCCTGCTCGAGCAGGTGGGTGGCGAAACTGTGCCGCAGGGTGTGCGGGCTTACGCGCTTGCGGATCCCGGCCGCCTCGGCAGCCTCATGAACGGCGCGGTGGAGCTGTCTGGTCGAGATCGGATCGGTGTAGCTGCGCCCCGGGAATAGCCAGCCGTGCGGCAACAGGACGCTGCGCCGCTTGCCCTCGCGCCACCACAGCCGCAGCAGTTCAAGCAGCTGCGGCGACAGCATCGCGTTACGGTCCTTGCGGCCTTTACCTTCCTCGATGCGGATCAGCATGCGCTTGCTGTCGATGTCGTCGGCTCTGAGGTGTGCGACCTCGGACACCCGCAATCCGGCGCCGTACGCGACCCCCAGCGCCGCGCGGTACTTGATGCCCGGCGCCGCCTCGAGCAGCCGCGCTACCTCCTCGACGCTCAGCACGTCGGGTAGCTTGCGGGGACGAGGCGCCAGGACCAGCTTGCGCGACAGGTCGGGCCGGTCGAGCGTCACGCCGAACAGGAACCGCAGCGCCGATACTGTGGCGCCGATGACGGACTCCCCGACACCGTGCTCGCGCTGGTGAAGCTGGAAACGTCTTACGTCCTCGGCGGTCGCGGTCTCAGGCGAGCGTCGCAGGAAAGCGGCGAAGGCGCGAACGTGGCGAACATAGTCGTGCTGGGTACGCGACCGCATTGAGCGCATCGCCATGTCGTCGAGCATGCGCTGACGCAGCGGCGTAACGGGTGTTTCGGTTGGTAGAATCACCATGGGGAATTCCTCTCGTTGAAGGAACTCCATCGTCTGCTGCCGCTGCCGCAGGACCAAACCTCAGCGCGGCTGTGCTACCTCACCGCCACCACCACTGCCGCGCAGCGGCTTCGTGCTCTGGGTCTTAATGGCCCCCCTCGACCCAGGGCACCCCTACCTCACGGAACGTGTCGGCGAGCGCCGCCTCGAGTTCGAGTGATTCCCACTGCCGCATAGGATTGAGATGATCGACGAAATCCGGCAGCAGCTGAGTGCCAAACCGTCTGACCGCACCGCTCGCCTTGTATCCAAGCTTATGTTGATCGAACCGCCAGTCCGGGTCGCGGGAGGTCTGGCCTACATACAGTCCCCAGCGTTCCGGAAATCCTGGGTCATGTAGTAGCACCACATAAACGGAATGCTTTGCTCGGCTCTGGCCGACCGTCGTAGCGTGCAAGGTGCTCGCGGCTCGCTTCGCCGCCGCCATCCAGACCACCGCCGTTAACCCATTCGACGGAGGGCGGGCAGGGCGGCTCACGCGAGACTCATCACCAGCGCTCGAGCCGCCTGCCTGACGCGAAGCCAGGTCTCGTATTCATCGATAGCGTCGGCGAGCGCACGATGTGCTGGCTCCGTGTTCCTAGCCAAGTTGGCCTTTGCGACGATTTCATGAACCGCGACATCGATGCGGGTGGCGGTGAGAACGGGCCGAAGGATTTCGGTGGCGCTTTCTCGCAACGCCTCATCGGTGTCGCGAAGCCTCAGGGCATGGCGCGGTAGCCCCGCGCCCCGCAACAAGACGCTTAGCCATTTCCCGTCCCAAGAGGGGGCGCTGGCGAACAGGTCATGCCCGGTCAGTGCTTCCATCATCCGGCTCGCGACCTCGTTGTGCGACTTCCCCTCAGCTTCGAGCGTCGAACGGCTGATCCCGTGGATGGCTTCCGACGCATCGTCCCAATCAACCCAGCCCGTCGCCGGGGCGATCAGGTGGTGCTCCGAGCGCCCGCTCTGGAACACCCAAGCAACCTCTATGGGGTAGCTGTTCTTCGATAGGGATGACGCCTCAAAATCGAGAAATGCCTTCATACCTGTAAACTGCCGCAATTCAGCCCGGGGGCCAAGGCGCGCGGTAAGCGCATACCCCGGAGCGGCTCTGTCGGACCAAGCGCACGCAATTGTCGGCGGGCGGGCGAGGGGCATCGGCAAGCCGCCCCCCGCACCAGCCAGATCACCGTCGTATTAAAATACGAATATGGCGACGGTGGTTATCCACACCGAGCGTCTTTCAGGCGCTCCGTACATTGATATCAAGATCGCTTTCCTCGCAGTGTGGTGAAGATCGCCACTGCGATCGTTCCTATCAAAGCAGCGGTGGCGAACGGTCGATCGCTTGCGAATGCCTTGGCCTTATCGAACGTCGGACCCAGAGCGTCGGCCGACGCCGCGACGCTTTCGCCGTCACGAGTGTCTACTGTCTCCCGATTTGCGGCCGAAGGGGTTTTGTGCGGCGCTTCCCGAAGAGGATATGGGGACTTGTTCGCGTCAGGTACGGGCGGTGTGTGGGTCATATCAAATCCAGTCGCTAATCATGCCAGTCACGTTCGAGGACCGTGATGAGGCCTCATTTTGGAAGGAAAAGGGGCCGGGGGCTAGGTCACGGACCCCCGACCCGACGCACTTATGACTCCATCGAATGCTTCAGATCGCGCATTTCATCATGGCCGTTCTTCACGGAGTTCCACGCCGAGTTGATAGCCGCCTGCGTCTGCGCAGAAAGATCACTGTCCCGCATTGCCTCTTCAAACTTCGCCTTGATATGGTCTTCGCCCCGCTCAACCTCGTTGACGATCGCCTTGTCGTTCTTACCAGTCACCGCAGCTTTCAAATCCAGGAATACCCGGTGCGCGCCGGCGAGAGTGGTGCCATCATCTTCCGGATTGCCGCCCTGACGCGCCACCTCCGCCTGCAGGTCGGAAACGACCCGACGACGTTCGGCCGCACGCGAGGTGAAACGGGTCGTAAAACGCGTGTCTTCGCTGTCCTTTGCGGCGCTCTCATAGCCGTCCACGCTGTCCAGCGTCGTGGCGATCAAACCATTCAGTGTACGAATATCGTGACTTGTGTCGGTCATACTGCAGCTCCGTCGGTGTTGGGAGGACGACCAACGGGTGCTTGGTGCAACTGTTCCGTGTCTAAGAACCTGACCCGTCGGTGACCAGTTTCCGAACGACCGTTTTAGAGATCTGCCTAAGTGTTTCTGAAGGACCGCATAGATTTGAACTTCCTTGTGGCCCAATCGCGAATAAGCTTACCGTCTGGAACGGATAAAGGCCCGCGGTGAATTGTTGCGTCCGACGCACAGTCAACCGGTTGAAGAGACAGCCTGACAAAGTGATTCCATCGAGGTCAGCAGTTCGTGAGAAGTCGGGTCGGCCCGCTGTTCCCGTGTCATCCCGGCCAGCACACTGGCGTTCGACACCGCGCTTTTCAGGTTAGTGATGACAGGCTGCATTCGCCGAAAGCTTCGTTCGTCGAACAAGCCAAGGATGCAGATGACGCTGGCGTCGATGTTTGCGAGAACATTCGCCGTGCCAGAGGGTCGCACCTGCTCAGATACGTCGCAGCCCGCCCGCCGCAGGAGCTGTGCTGCCATACGGGCGACCGCGGGGTCGAGCGGACCGCGCCCCGCCACGCACAGGACGGAACTGTTCAGGTCTGCGCATGCTGTACTAATCCGCGCCTTCGGATCCTCCAGAGGCGCCAGCTCCGCATTTCGTGTCGGCGGATCGGGATAGTCTTCCAGCGCTTCCAGAACTTCCAGCGTAGCATCGCCGACCGCGTGCAGCGCGTCGCGTGCGATCGCGCCGCGGTCGAGATCCGCCACCGCGAGACGCAGGCCACAAAGAATCACGCTATCGTAATATGCCGTTCGCGTCATGGTCTCGAGCTGGATCTCGGCCAATTCGATTGCTTCCTCCGGATGACCGGCGAGTACCCGCTGATAGAAGGACTGGGCTGGCGAAAGAGCCGGGCGGTCGCCCAATACGACGTCGAATATCTCGAACGCAGGGATATGTCGGCCTAATACGACGAGCATCAAGGTAAGCGGCATCGAGAGAACGAGGCCCAGTGGCCCCCAGATCCACGTCCAGAATAACGCTGCGACGACGACCGACACCGGGGACAGGCCGGTCGAATGACCGTACAGCAAGGGCTCTATGACATACCCCACAAGTGGTTCTACTATCAAAAACAGTAGGGTGACATATCCCACCATCAACCAACCCGGGTCGACGGCAGCGGCAAGCGCGAGTGGCCCCACCCCGGCGACCAGAACACCGACATAGGGGATGAACCGCAGAAGGCCGGCAAGAACGCCCCATAGCCCGGGTGAGGGTATACCGATGGAATATAGCCCCACCCAAATGACCGTACCGAAGCTGAAGTTGACGATGGATTGGGACAGAAAATACCGGCTCAGGCGCTTTGCGCCCTCGTCCAACGCGATCGTCGTACGATGGAGGTCTGCGGTTCCCATGATCCGGATCAGCCGATCACGCAGATCCTCCTTCTGAAACAAGATGAAGATCGCCACGATCAGAACGATCAGTGTCGTTTCGATCGGTGCCAGCGCGGGGAGGAGATAACTGCGTATCTCGTCCATCGCACTCGGCATTGGTTCACGGATCTCGACCGGTACCGCCCGGCTGTCTTCCGGACGGGCCGCCAACGCCGCTCCTGCGCGACGGGAGTCTTGACTGGTCTTGCTGCTGCTTCCGCCGCTCGATCGGAGGACCGAGCCGAACCGTTCGTGGATCGCGGTCCGCAGATCGGCGACCTTTGCGGTGATCCTCTCCGCATAGGCCGGGGCATCGCGCGACAGCGTCGCAGCCTGGCTTATCAGAATCGCGCTTGTAGTGCCGATGGCCCCCAGCGCCAGAACGATCGCAAGGAGGACTGCTGGTGCCCGAGGTACACGAAGCCTGCGAAATCCGGCAACGATCGGTGCCAGCAAGAACGACAGCAAGATCGCGAGAATGATCGGGAGCAGAACCGAGCGTCCCGCATACAAGCCAAACGTAACGATCGACGCGATGATCCAGGGGCCCGCCGCATCGAGCGCACGGCCTTGCCTCCAGGAACCCGTGAGGCTGCGGCCGATCGCTTTCGGAGTATCTTGGCGCTCGATCATAACGGTAGCCCTAGGTCGGATTTCATCAATCTTGCGAGACCCTTATCGGCCCAAACTTAAAATTGTCACCGTCCGTCGGGGACGCGGAGATCGAACGTTCGACTTCGAAAAATGAGATATGAACAATAACTTACATCGCTTGTTCGACATCAACTCCTGCAGACGCCGCGTGGCTACATCACGGGGCGTCGTGTCAGGGAAAAGAGTATGTCAGGAGAGCATCGATGACCGACGGCAACAGAAGCGGCTTTGGTAACGACGACCCTAATCGCGGCCCCCTCGACCGCGCTGCGAACGCGGTCGACGGCCGCGACGATCCCAACCGTGGCCCGCTGGATCGCGCGGCGAACGCCATAACCGGAGGAAGCGGTGGCTTGTCGGCTGCGGCGGGTCATGACGACCCCAATCGCGGTCCGCTCGACCGGACTGAAAATGCGATGTCAGGCCACGACGATCCCAACCGCGGGCCACTCGACCGGGCTGAAAATGCGATGACCGGTCATGACGATCCGAACCGTGGACCCCTCGATCGGGCAGCGAATGCGATCACCGGTGGGACCGGCGGTGTCTCGGCCGCGTTCCAGAACGACGATCCCAACCGTGGGCCGTTGGATCGCGCGGCGAACGCGCTGGCGGGCACCAGCGCCGGCTTGGCGGCGACGGGCGATCGATCCGGCCATGGCGGGCAGGCCCTTGCCTCGGCGATGTTCGATAGCGAGGACGAAGCGCAGCGTGCCGTCGCCGAACTTCGTAGCGCGGGCGTCCATGACGGCGCGCTGTCGGTAATCGCGCAGAACAGAGGTACGACGACGGCGCGCAGTGTCGATGGCGACATCACCGATGAGCATCATCAAGACCTTGCCCGCGGGATACTGGGTGGCGGCGCCCTCGGTGCTGGCCTGGGCGTTCTTGCCTTGGCCATCCCGGGCGTCGGGCCACTCGTCGCCGCGGGCGCCATCGCGGCGTCGGCGGTCCCTGGCGCTATCGCGATCGGGGCTGCGGCGGGCGCGGTGGCGGGCACGCTGAATGAAACGTTGAAGGGCCACGGCGTAAGCGAGGAAGATGCCGACTATTACAACGATGGTCTCAGCAGCGGCGGCGTTTTGGTCACGGTTAGCGGCGACGCTGGTGTCGATAATGCGACCGTACGGGACATTCTTCGTCGTAACGGTGGACATAGCGTCAACAGCCCACGCATGACGGCTTTATGATGAATCGAGCCGGGAACTCACCTTCCCGGCTCCCTTCCCCCGTGTTCGAGTAATCATGCAATCGAATCAATCTGCTCCCGCAGGCGTTAGTGGGTCGAAAGTCTCACCTTTGGATGTGAAGGCCGCCGCTCGCCAACTCGCGACCTTCCGCCGACCAAGTGCCGCACGTGGAACATTCGAACTGTTGGTCAGCATCGTTCCGCTGATCGCACTTTGGGTACTCATGTGGATAACGCTGGACATTCACTATGCGTTGACGCTCCTCCTGGCTGTTCCGGCAGCGGGGTTTCTCCTGCGCCTGTTTCTCATTCAGCATGATTGCGGGCACGGAGCGTTTTTCAAGGGACGTAACGCCAACGACTGGGTTGGCCGGTGCATGGGGGTGCTCACTCTTAGCCCCTACAATTTGTGGCGCCGCGGTCATGCGACGCACCATGCCGGAACCGGCAATCTGGACCGGCGCGGCATAGGCGATGTCGATACGCTCACCGTGGCGGAGTTCAGGGCGCTCAACTCTCTCAACCGGCTGGGATATCGGCTCTACCGAAGTCCGCTGGTCATGTTCGGTATCGGGCCTACATGGCTTTTCTTCTTACGGTATCGCCTCCCTCTGGGTCACATGCGCGAAGGCTGGCGCCCATGGGCGAGCGCGATGGGTACGAACGCTGCGATCGCATCAGTCGCTACCTTTCTCATTCTGCTCGTGGGACTGCCGGCGTTCCTGTCGATCCAGTTGCCGATCACGCTGTTGGCAGCATCGGTCGGCGTATGGCTGTTTTATGTACAGCACCAATTCGAGGACACGCATTGGAGCAAAGGCGAGGATTGGGCTTTCCATCCCGCAGCGTTACATGGCAGCTCTCACTATGTGCTGCCCGGAGTTCTGCGCTGGTTCACCGCCAATATCGGAATGCATCACCTCCACCATCTATGCAGCAATATCCCGTTTTACCGGCTCCCCGAAGCATTGGCCGCGCGACCTGAGCTTGCGGAGATCAATCGTCTCACGATCAGAGAAAGCCTCCAATCCGTGAAACTGGTTTTGTGGGACGAGGGGACCAGCCGGCTGGTCTCGTTTCGGGCTGCACGGCAAATTCCCGACCCGGCACCCGTCCTGGATCACATATGAGACCAACTCGGTATATCCTGCCAGGCCGTATCTGATGGCGGTCTGATGCCGGAAACCCAGCCTCCACCAGATCCGACGACGGCGCGCGCCAGGGATACGGCTCTGACGCTTCTCGCACGAAGATCGCCGAACGCGACGATATGCCCCAGTGAAGTGGCGCGTGCGATCGCTTCCGCAAGCGGCTGGCGAGACGCCATGCCGCTGGTTCATGACGCTATGGATAGTCTTCTCAAGGAAGGACGGGTGACGCTAAGCTGGAAAGGAACGTCTATGACGACCCGCAACGGACCTTATCGGATCGGCGGCGCGACGCCGTCATCATGAACCGCCGCCGGGCGTGACGAGCCGGGGCCCACGACATCGTTGACCGATGCCGGTGGGTGGTCCATCATTCCCTCCTGACATCGAGCAACTGAGACCGCCTAGCGGGATCGAGCCGACGGTCGGGAACGCCTCTTTCCGGCAGTAGATGGGAGACCCGCCGGAGAGCGCCGTCGCTGGCGCGCTCGGCGGCGAGGCCGATCAGCATTCCGGCGGCGACATCGCCGGCATAATGCGTCCCGCGCGGTACCTGGATGGCCGAGACCGCAAACGCGGCGAGGCGTGCCGCGACGGCATGCTGCGGATAGTCCCGTGCGAACGCTTCGGCCACGGATACCGCACCGGCGCTGTGACCGGACGGAAACGAGTTTTCGGCATGCTCCTCGCTCGAGCCGAGCCGGACCTTCGGGTCGTCGCCGCTTTCCGGTCGGGTACGGTTGATGACGGCCTTCACGCCGCTCTTGCCCCAAGTCGCGAGCGTATGCGCGGCCAGCATCTTCAGCCCGGTAGCGGCCAGACCCCGATCCCGGCGCGCGAGCGCCAGTGCGATCGTACCGGCGCAGAGTAACCGCATCTGCGGTTGATCCCCGATCTCGCTCGCCGCGCCGAGCATCCTCATTACCCGGCTATCGCGCTCTCCGTTGACCTTGCTGCTGATGCGGTGATCCGCATGTGCGACCCGGTTGCGCTTTTTCTGTTGTGTCATGACGGCCCAACCGTCGGCGCGGGCAATTGGCTCCGAAGCGAACGCGCCTCAGTCGCGACGCCGCCACAGCCACGCGGCGATCGCCGCCGCGCCGAGCCCGGCTGTCGCGCCCGCTGCCACTGCGACCTTGCGCCGTCGCTCCGGATCGCGCCGGCCGCCATCGGTGCCGCTGGCCTTGGCGGGGGATCGAACAGCGTGCCCGACGTATCGTCCCCCGGATCGGCCTTGCCCGACCATGTGTCCATGAAGCCGTTCATGACCGCGGCACCGAGATTGGGCACAGCGAACTGAGCGAACTTCATCGCGATCGCGGGCGCGCCGACCATCGTCGTGTTGCTTGGGCGATGCGCCAGCCGCACGACCGCTTTGGCGACGCTTTCCGGCGCCAGCGCCCCCGGCGGCAGCGACAGTTTCGCGCCGGTATAGTTGCCGGCATGATCGATCCCGGGCGTATCGACGAAGGTCGGATAGAGGTCGCAGACATGGATGTGCTGTCGCTTCGACAATTCGCCCCGCAACGCCTCGCTGAATCCGCGCAACCCGAACTTGCTCGCCGAATAAGCTGCCGCATACGGCGTGGCGAGGAAGCCGCCGACCGAGATCATGTTGACCCAGGTTCCGCGATCCTGCGCCAGGAAGATCGGCAGCACGGCATGCGCCTCGTTCATATGGCTGACGAGATTGGTTTCGATCACCTGCTTATGGTCGGCGATCGGTACGTCGTGATATTTCCCGACGACGCCGACACCTACACAGCTGAACCACAAATCGATCCCGCCAAGCGTCTCGCGCGCATCGGCGGCAAACGCCGCGACCGCTGCGGCATCGGTGACGTCGACCGTCCGCGTTTCGGCCGCCCCGCCCGCATCGCGACACTGACCTGCGACATCCTCCAGCCCAGCTTCGCTGCGCGCGCCAAGCACCAGGCGGGCGCCGTCCTTCGCGAAGGCGATCGCGGTGGCGCCGCCGATCCCACTGGACGCACCGGTGATGACGACGCGAAGTGGCCCGGTCATCGGTCGACGACCGATTTGATCGCGTCGGCCGCCTTGGCGAGTAGGCCTTTTTCAGCCTCTTCGGCCTCCGCCTTGGTCTTGAAGGCGGCGCCTTCCGGTTCGGCCGGCGGGGCGTAAACCGAGAACAGCTTCAGTGCGCCCGAGCCCTTGTTGATGATATTGTGCTCGGATCCCTTGGGCACCACGATAAGGTGGTTCGGCCCGGCCTTGGTCGGATGGCCATCGATCACGATCTGCGCATCGCCTTGGACGATGAAGGTGGTCTGATCGGCCGGATGCGTCTCCATGCCGATCTCCTCGTGCACCGGGATGCTCATCAAGACGATCTGGACTTTGGCGTCGCGATAGACTTCCTTCTGCCACAACTCGTTCCTGCCGGCGAGTTCGACCATGTCTTTGTTAAAGATCGTCATTTCCGTCTCCTAAGAGCTTGGGGAACTGGACGAATGAAACGATGGAGCGTTCCGGCATCTTTCGATGTTCGACGCTGAGGTCGAGGCGCAGCCTGACCCGGCGGCCGGTCATTTACAGCCAGTCTCGATCAGACCTTCATCACCCTGCACATGAAAAGGATCCTATCGGCTGCTTGCTGGCGGAAGTTGGCGATATCTATGAACGAGTGTCTGAAGTTGGGAAGCGCAGGAACGTGCCTCAGCGTCCGCAATTGTGAAGGAAATCGGGCACCGGGAGGTGTACGATATCCTCCAAAGCAGGAAGCCGCGGGCCGCGGATGCTAGCCTATGGGGTTTTCGGTTTTCGCCCTGGTTTGATGCGCGGGCAACAGCCGCCCAGGCGGGCATCTGTGGCCTGGAACGAGATCGTCCGGTGCTGGGTTTGGCTTGGCTTTCGGCTTTGACGAAGGCGTGAGATGTGGGTCGGCACGTGGAGCGGCATCGTCAACGCGAGCGTCATCATGGCCGGAAGCGCATAGGTCGCGCGGCGGGATGAAGGCGAGCGATGCCGGGTCATGACGCGGAGGTCCCGGTCGGGTTGGTGCCACGTGGCGGTGCGCGGGGCTGGCGCCAGCGTTCGAAGGTCTCGATGACGAGCATGCGTCCGCCACAGCATGGGCATGGCGGGCGGGCATCCTCGGGTTCGACCGCCGCGGCAGCAGACACGGGCGGGGCGACCCCGAGCAGTTGGCGGGCGTGTTCGAGGTGAGCCTTGCGGGTGGCGCCAGCGAGCAGGCCGTAGTGACGGATGCGGTGGAAGCCTTTCGGCAGAACGTGGATCAGGAAGCGGCGGATGAACTCGTCAGCGGCCAGCGTCATCAGCTGCTGCCGGTCGGCGACATCGTTGCGATAATTCTTGTAGCGTAATGTCACCCCGGTCTCGTCGAAGCGGACGAGACGGCTGTTCGAGATCGCCACGCGGTGCGTGTAGCGCGATAGATAGGCGAGCACCGCCTGCGGTCCCGCGAACGGCGGTTTGGCATAGACGACCCAGTTCTTTTTGCGGGCTGGGGACAGGTGTCGCAGGAAGGCGCGGCGGTCGGCGAGTGCCGCGAGACTGCCGAAGAAGCCGAGCCGCCCCGCCTCGTACAGCGCCATCAGCCGGGTCAGGAACAGGCGGCGGAACAGCTTGCCGAGCACGCGCACCGGCAGCAGGAACGCCGGGCGTGACGACACCCAGCGGCTGCCGTCCGGCGACAGTCCACCGCCCGGCACGATCATATGGATGTGCGGGTGGTGGGTCATCGCCGACCCCCAGGTATGAAGGACCGCGGTGATGCCAATGCGGGCGCCGAGATGCTTCGGGTCAGCGGCGATGGTCGTCATCGTCTCGGACGCTGCCTTGAACAGAAGGTTGTAAACCAGTGCCTTGTTGTGGAACGCGATGTCGGCGACCTCGGCCGGCAGGGTGAAGACGACGTGGAAATAGCCGACCGGCAGCAGGTCGGCCTCGCGCTCGGCAAGCCATGCGCGCGCGGCCGCACCCTGGCACCGCGGGCAGTGCCGGTTGCGACAGGAGTTATAGGCGACCCGCCAGTGTCCGCAGTCGGTGCATGCCTCGGTGTGGCCGCCGAGCGCAGCGGTGCGGCAATGTTCGACAGCCGACATGACTTTGAGCTGGTCGAGGCTCAGATGCCCGGCGTGGGCGATCCGGTACGCAGGGCCGGCAGCACGGAAGATGTCGGCGACCTCGAGCGAGGTGCGCATCGCGCGCTCACCCGGCGGGTGGCTTGCCCTCCATCAGCGCCATCAACCGGTCGAGTGGTCCCGTCACCGCATGGATCGTGCGGGTGGCGACCTTGGTATAGAGCGCGGTCGTCTCGAGCTTGCTGTGCCCGAGCAGCACCTGGATGACGCGGATGTCCACGTCCTGCTCGAGCAGGTGGGTGGCGAAACTGTGCCGCAGGGTGTGCGGGCTTACGCGCTTGCGGATCCCGGCCGCCTCGGCAGCCTCATGAACGGCGCGGTGGAGCTGTCTGGTCGAGATCGGATCGGTGTAGCTGCGCCCCGGGAATAGCCAGCCGTGCGGCAACAGGACGCTGCGCCGCTTGCCCTCGCGCCACCACAGCCGCAGCAGTTCAAGCAGCTGCGGCGACAGCATCGCGTTACGGTCCTTGCGGCCTTTACCTTCCTCGATGCGGATCAGCATGCGCTTGCTGTCGATGTCGTCGGCTCTGAGGTGTGCGACCTCGGACACCCGCAATCCGGCGCCGTACGCGACCCCCAGCGCCGCGCGGTACTTGATGCCCGGCGCCGCCTCGAGCAGCCGCGCTACCTCCTCGACGCTCAGCACGTCGGGTAGCTTGCGGGGACGAGGCGCCAGGACCAGCTTGCGCGACAGGTCGGGCCGGTCGAGCGTCACGCCGAACAGGAACCGCAGCGCCGATACTGTGGCGCCGATGACGGACTCCCCGACACCGTGCTCGCGCTGGTGAAGCTGGAAACGTCTTACGTCCTCGGCGGTCGCGGTCTCAGGCGAGCGTCGCAGGAAAGCGGCGAAGGCGCGAACGTGGCGAACATAGTCGTGCTGGGTACGCGACCGCATTGAGCGCATCGCCATGTCGTCGAGCATGCGCTGACGCAGCGGCGTAACGGGTGTTTCGGTTGGTAGAATCGCCATGGGGAATTCCTCTCGTTGAAGGAACTCCATCGTCTGCTGCCGCTGCCGCAGGACCAAACCTCAGCGCGGCTGTGCTACCTCACCGCCACCACCACTGCCGCGCAGCGGCTTCGTGCTCTGGGTCGTATCGACCAGTCAAGTTTCCGGAAGCAGAATTAGCTTGGCTATGGTTGCGTACAGCCGGTTGGCTCATGCGACGTCAGGATCAGGGCGTGCTCTCGCTCGTCAACCCGCGCGATGCTTGCGTAAAGGCCGTCCGAGCGCCAGTGACCAGCCTTGTGGTCAGTTGGCAAGTCGTTCTGCGAAGGCCACGACTGGCGGGCTGAAGCCGATAGGACCAGTTAGCAGCTGCAGCAGCGCCACCGTGCCGGCGCCCCACCAGTAGGCAGGATGGATGCGCCGCAGGACGATCAGGTCGAATCCGATGCCGACCAGGATGTACAGCGTGATAGCGGCGAAAAGCGCGAAGGGCGTTAAATCCCCGAGCGGCAGCGGGCCTACCAGCCGCCCAATCCCCGGCGCGATGACCAGCACCGTCCCGCACAGCATCAGCCGCTTGTGCCATCCGGCATGATTGCGCATCCGGATCGCGACAAAGGTGAGCGCGGCGAAGCCGAGGATACCGAGGATGTCCATCACCAGGAAAAGGCCGAGCGGAAAGATACCCGTGATACTTCCGCGCGCAATCGCCATCACCGTCGCCGCGATGCCGAGCGGCACCATGATTGTCGCGATCCCAGCGCCCAGCCAGCCGAGCCGGCGGTGCAATATGATGCTCTGGCCATCCACCACCAGCCAGTTCTGCACTACGTACAGGACCATCCAGGAGGTGAAGACCACCGCGTGGACATGAACCTGCCACGGAAAGTCGGTGAACCAGACGTGGCCGACAAAGATGTCGGAGCCGAAGCCCGCGATCGCCGTCGCAAAGATCACAATCGATAAGACGAAGAAGAATCGGCGTTCCTCAGCCAATTGGGTCGGTCGATGAAGTGCCGTTGCCATGCCGCTTGAAGGGCTTGTAGACCTCGAGGAAGTCGGCACCGGACCGATCGAAGCCCTCGAGGCTGAGCGGCCCGGACCGGTCGAACATGCCGATCTCGTGCATGAGGTGCTCGGACGGGCCGCCGAAGTTCCAGTCGTGGTCGCTATGATAGTAGTAGTGCGGCGAGATCGCGACCGGGATGCCCGCATCCTTCGCCGCCGCGAACAGGCGTCCGATGTTGGCGACGGTGTCGTTCTCCACCACGCTCTCTCCGACGAGGCCCCAGGCTACGCCGCCCTCCGTCAGGAAGTCGTTCTGTGGGTCCACGACGACCAGTGCAGCGGTCTCCCTCCGGAACACGAAGCCCGTGGTCGGAAGTGATCCCACAGCTGGATCCTCGTAGTAGTCTGCATGCTGGAGGGCCTGGTCTGTAGCGGTCATCGCGGAGCTTCCTCGGATTGTCGGGCGGCGCCCGAACGGATGGACGCGCGGCGATCCGCCACGTCGGGGGTGGCGACGATCCGCTGCCCTGCCGGACGAGCTATGCCCGTGGAGCGTCCCGCTGTAATCTATACGTTCGTGTGACTGAGCCGCCCCGAGCGGAAGGGTGGGGACCCGGAGATCAGTCCTGCCCGGACTTTTCGCGCTGCTCGCGCAGGGCTACGCCGAGTTCCGCTATGCGGTTCCCGAGGCTGTAGCCACGACGGCCCGCGGCAGACAGCAGCCCGCGGGCAACGAGCGCGTTGGCGAGCCTGTAGCAGGTCGTCGAGCTGAGGCCGACCCGCGTCGCCAGCTCCGCCAGCAGCATCGGCCGCTCCGCGATCGCGTCGAGGACGTCGAGCGCACGTCCGACCGCCTGGGCGCCGGTCAGCCGCGTCTCCGGTTCCGATCCGGTATCGGGGTGCTCGTCGCCCATCCTGAAAACGCTAATCGCCGTCCCGGTCGTCGAGCGCAAGGCCCGCCTATCGAGTCGGCTGGCGAAAGCGGCCTGATCGCGAACGATACGCTTGCATACGGCGTTGGATCTGCGTCCCAATCGCGGTTCGCGTGAACGCCGCGACGGGATCGCCCGGTGAAGGTCGCTGCATCGGCGGCCAGCACGATCCGCTGAACGAACGCGGATCAATGGGAATGATAGCCTTTGGGTTATCGATGCCGGAAACCGTTCGACATGGCGGGGCGGCCTGCGGCGAAGCGAAGCGCCGCGTCGAACGGATCGCTTCGTCCCCGCCGAAGTGCTCGTTGCGTGACCCATGGACATCCTGTGCCGGGACGGCATCCAGCCTGATTTAGCGCCCGGGGTTCGTTGTCGTAGTGATCGGCTGCGCGGCCGGGTATCGTCAATGGCGCCCGCGCATGGCCCGCTGCTCGGCGGCGGCAAGGGCAAGCTCGCTCACCCGCTCGCCAAGGCTATAGCCGCGGCGGCCTGCGTTCGCGACGAGGCGGCGTGCCACTAGGGCGCTCGTCAGCCGGTAGCACGTGGTAGAGCTGAGACCGACGTGCGCCGCCAGATCGGCAAGCGACATGGGGTGTTCCGCTATCGCCTCGAGGATGTCGAGCGCACGTTCCGCCGACTGCGCTCCGGCAGGCCGGACACGGTCGCCGCTGTCCCCGCTGTCGCCCCGAGACCTGGCTTCCGGCACATTGGATGCGACGGAAGGCGGCTTCTCGCTGGCGTCTCCAAATACTGATGGCGGAGCGATTGCGCGCATCGTCGTCTGGACCAGTCCCTGTTCGCCTGACGGCAACGACAGTGGGGCGGCTAGCATTGCGAGAGACCCCAGCCAGATTGCCGGGTCACCGGTAAGCCGCCACGGGGAAGGTCCCGGTGTGACCGGTGAACCGGTATTCAGCTGCTCTCCATTGGCAGTCGGTGCCGCAGTGCCGCCCCGGATCGATGTTGCGGAGGTGACCACCGCAAGCCCTTCCGCGACGAGGCCGGCACGTGATCTGCCGGAGATTGCAAACCTGCTGGGAGACTGTCCCATAATGAAGCTGTCCTTTTCGCTTAAAGCCATTTACTTCCACAATGTGAAAGTTAAGCAGGTGGCCACTGATGATGGAAGGGGATCGTATGCCGGTAGATGGAGATGGCGTTGACTGGGAACATGTCGGTTTGGACGCGAGCGAGGCGCCACTCCTGCTGGCCGATCTCCAGCACCGCGTGGCGAACGAGGTTGCCTGCGCGCTGGCGGCGATGCGGCTGGCGCGGACGGCGGGTCAGGGTGGCCTGCGGGTATCGCTCTTCGACAGGGCGATCGACCGTCTCGAGGGATTCGGAAAGGTGCACGGCGTGCTCGCTGCGCGACCGGCGCGCACGATCGACGTCGATGCGAGCCTCCAACGCCTGTGTCGTGGACTGGTCGCCGGCCGGGACGGGCTGGACGACGCGCGGATCCGGCTCTCCGTCACCACGGCGCCGATCCCCGGTGGTCCGGCGTATCGGCTGCTCCTGATCGCGAGCGAGCTGATCTTCAACGGTATGCGCCATGCGCTCGTCGGGCGGTCGGGACACCTCGACATCAACGTCAGCCAGACGGGAGACGAGGTAAAGCTGATCGTCGAGGACGACGGGCCGGGAATCCGCGACGGGGCGGGGACCGCCGGTACGGGTCTTGGCGCCGGCATCGTCGAGGGGCTCGTCCGGATGGGGAACGGCCGCATCGAGTGCGAGACCAGCGGGACCGGCACGGTCTTCCGCGTCACGCTCCCGCTCGCCGGCCGTTCGGCCATCGGATGGATCGTCCCGGAGACGGTCGCATGAGCGGCGTTGTCGGCATCGATGCCGATCCCGGGATGTCGCCCGAAGGGGCACGGCTTGCTATGGAGATGCGGATGTTTCCGCTCGCGGTATGTCGTGCGAGGCAGGCGCTCTTCCGCCGCAACATCGAGCTCAATGTCCGGAGCGCCACGCCGCTGCTCGACATCGTCGCGAAGGCGACCGGGCTGGAGCTGTCAGATGTCGCGTGCGACATCCGGCCCCCTCCCGGCTGGCCGATCCGATCGCTGCAGGGCGCCGGACTAGCGACGCTGGAAAGCGTCGACCGCCAGTTCTCCTTCACCCCGAAGGCGATCCTCCGCCGCCATCGGAAAGCCGGACTGATCGTGCGATGGGATCCCGCGAACAAAGACGTAATAGGCGTGAGGATCGTCGGGAATTCGATCGAGATGACCGTGGTCGCTGGCCCGCTGCAGCTCGACACGCTCGACGGCCGCGCGCGCCTGCGCGTGCCATGGGGCATTCCGGCCACCCTGGCCGCGGCCATGCCGGGACGGCCGGTCTCGCAGATCGTGGAACACCCATGGCTGCAGACGACGTCCTGGCCGGTCGTCGCCGTGATCGACGACGGCGGCGCGACGGTGCTGACGTTTCAGACGGGCCATGCGGCCTGGCCCACACCGACGTCCGCAGAGGATTCGTACGGAAGGGAGCCGGCGTGATGCAGACGAACGTGTGTAGCCGCCGGAGCATCCTGAGCATCGTCGATGCGCTCGAGCCGATGTCTCTCGACCTGGGCGTACGTGGATGGGAGATGGAACGGCTGATCGGCGTACATGATGGCCTGTGGCCGATGTCGCCGTCGGTGCGCGCCCTGTGGTGGCCGACGAAGGCGCAGTCCAGGCGCGTCGAGGCGCTCGGCGGCGTGTTCGCCGCAGCACTCGGGCTGATCGGTGCCGACGCCGCCCTCTGGCTGCGGAACAGGAACGTCGGGCTCGGATGCTCCCCGATCCGCTTCATGCTCAGCAACCCGGACGGGGTCGCCATCCTGCGACGAATTCTGGCGGCGGAGCAGGGGGCATGCTGATTCCGGAAAACGCGACCCAAGGCATGTCGTCGCCCGCCCAGCCGCTGCTGCCCATCACGGGCTCGGCGCTCGCCGACCTGTACGCCTGCGAGCGTCGCTTCCACAACGACCTGCTCGCCGATCCCGCCGACCGCGACCCGGTGAACGGCTTCGTCGAACTGCTGTGGCGGAACGGCAGCAGGCACGAGGCCGAGATCATAGCGCAGCTGGGCAGCGACGTGGTCGATCTGCGCGCGGTTCCGCACGCCGGGAGGATGAACGCGACGCTCGCGGCCCTGTCGGCCGGAGCCCGGGTTGTCGTCGGCGCCCGGCTCGAGCTTGGGGACCGCTTCGGCATGCCGGACCTCATCGTGCTCGAGGACGGGGCGCACTACGCTGGCGACATCAAGAGCGGCACGCCGTTCGCCGCGAACGGCACCGACGCGAAGAGCGCCTATGCAGCTCAGATCGGCTTCTATGCGGGACTGCTGGCCGATCTGGGTGTTGGGAGCGGCGACCGCGCATTCGTGATCGGCGACGACGGGGTGCCGGCCTGGTTCGATCTGGGTGTGACCGCGTCGCGCGGAGGCCGCTCGATCGCCCGGATGGTCGAGGAACTGACGGACCTTGCCCGGGTGATACGTGACGGTGCGGTGCTCGCTACTCCCGCGGCGAGCGCCGCTTGCGGCATGTGCGTTTGGAAATCGACGTGCAGCGCGATGCTGTATGCAGCGGATGACCCGACCCTGGTGGCAGGGCTGGGAAGGGCGGCGCGGTCTGCACTGGCACCGGTCGCGCGCACGGTCGCGGAACTGGCGGCCCTGCCGCTGACTGATGGTCCAAAGGTCAAGGGTGTCGGCCCCGAGCGCATGGCGACCTTCGTCGAGCGTGCCCGGCTTCTGCATCAGCCCGATGCGGGCGCTTACGCTACGCGACCGCTCGGACTTGAGCGGCGGCACCACGAGCTCCACCTGGACCTCGAAACCGATCCAACGAACGGCAACCTCGTATATCTGCACGGCATCCACGAGCGCATCGGGACCGGACCGGACGCGGTTGAACGCTACGTTCACTTCCTCGCTCCTGATCGGGAGAGCGAGCGCAATGCCTTTGCGGATGCCTGGGCCTACCTCACGGCCGATCCCACTGCGCTCGTGACCACCTACAGCGCATTCGAGCGCACGACGTACCGGCTGCTCCAGCGCCGCTATCCCGAGATCGCGAGCGAGGCGGACGTGGAGGAGCTGTTCAGGTCGCCGCGGTCCGTCGACCTGTATTTCGATGCCGTGTTCCCCGCCACCGTGTGGCCGATCGGATCGATGGGACTGAAGGCGGTCGCGCGGCACCTTGGCTTCGACTGGCGCGACAAGGCCCCGAGTGGTGCGGGCTCCATCGGCTGGTTCGTCGAATGGCAGGAGACCAGGGATCCGGCTCTGCTGAAGCGTATCCTCGAATACAATGCGGATGACTGCATCGCGTCGTCCGTCGTGCTAGATGGTCTCATCGCGCTCCCCGTGCGCGGACCACTCGATTGGCCGCCAGCCGCGGCCGCGACGGACAGGGAGCGCGAGAGATGATCGGGGCAGACGAGCTCGAGCTGTTCCACGCCATTGCTCGCCTTGAGCGCGTGGCTTACGATATCGGCTTCTCCAACGAGGAGGTCTCCGCGCTCTTGGGCCTTGGCAAGGGCGCGTGGCCGCCGCCGATCGTCGGTCGCTGGTCCCCTATGGACGTGGTCTCGGAAACCCGGATGCGCGACCTGGCCGAGGTCTGCACACGTCTGTCATCGGAATTCGGAGCCGACGCGGTCTTCTGGCTACGGCGCTACAACGCCGCCGCTGCTCTGACGCCGCTCGGCTACCTAAACTCCGATCCGGGCGCGCTCAGGGCGCTCAGGGATGGCCTCCGCGCAAGTGACGGGAGTTTCGATGAGACGCTCTGATCGCCGGCGCGCATCTGTCTCTGCGGATGCCAGCGTCCGCAAGGACTGCGTGAGCGCGGCACGATGATCGGCAACGACATAGAGACCGCGATCGAGCTCGCATGCGACGCCCGGGCCCTGCTCGTCGGCACTGGTGCCATGCACGCTACGATCTATGTCGATGCGGCGATCAGAAGCCTTCGTCACGCACGGGCATCGCTTCTCCGCCAGGCGCGCCGGGGGGCACCGGTGTCGACGCGCTCCGATGGCTGGCGTCGCATCGTCTTCGCCGATGGCATGACCACGGCAGTGATGCTGGCGCCGGTCGGGGATGGCCTATGGGAAAGGGGGGTGTCCGGCTCGGGCGGAGTTGAGCAGGCTCCCGGGAGTGACGTCGAGTGGAGGGGGCCGGTGGCGGTCGATCTCGGCGCGTCGCTCATCGCCGATCCGCGTACGCGGGCATTGGCGGCTGGTCCCGTCGGAGCTTCGCTCCTCATGGACGCCCTGGCCCATACCTCTTGGTACAATCCTGAGACGACGGTCCGCTGGACCGCCGGCGTGGCAGGCGCCCGATCGATAGTCTGCGCGATGCACGGGAACAGTCACGTGGCCGCCCTCTCGCCCGCGCTTGCGGGACT
The DNA here is from genome assembly GCF_016743815.1 of Sphingomonas aliaeris. Classification (NCBI taxonomy): domain Bacteria; kingdom Pseudomonadati; phylum Pseudomonadota; class Alphaproteobacteria; order Sphingomonadales; family Sphingomonadaceae; genus Sphingomonas; species Sphingomonas aliaeris. The sequence goes on from NZ_CP061035.1 coordinate 909,820, forward strand.
GGCCATCGACGCCGACGTCCTCGCCGCGATCGAGGCTATCGGCTGGCGCCGCGATCCGGCCGCCCGTTGGCGCGTGCGGGACGACGCGCGCTGAGCGACAGTCCGGCGCCTGGAGCCGCTCCGGCCCGTGCCGACATTGCGGCTATCCGCCGCGTCATGCCGTGTAGCGCCACCTGCATCTGGGCGATCAGACTGGCTTGCTGCTCGATGATCAGGTCCTTGGCTCGGGAATCCCGACGTTCGGCGCGCTCGCCGGCCTCGGCCTCCCGACGGACGGTACGTCGCCGATCCTCTGCATCGGAAAGCGCCTCAAGAAGGGTGGCGAGCCGGTCCCGGTTGGAGGCGATCGTGTTGCGGGCGCAGGCGGCTTCGCGCGCCAGCGACAGTTCGGTGAAGGCTAGCCGGCCCTCCGACAGCAACCGGACGTTCGTCTGGTCGCGAGGCGTCCCGTCCTTGAGTCGCGCGATTGCAAGCCACAGCCTCACGTCCACCTTCCTGAGCGGCGTGGCATCGCTGATACCCATGGAACTCAGTATCTTCTCTTCGTCCATTCTCAGTCCTCCAGTTCATTGTCGGGCGGGATGCGGCCGTCGAGCCTCTTCAGCATGTTTCGCGCCGTCGCGGCCTGACCCGCGTGGACCCAGGCCTCTTCCTCGCGACCGATCGTGCGGCTGATGAGCACCTGACGGCGCGCTGCCGCGTAGCGCGACGTCCAGAAGTGCAGGTGCTCGCTATCGACCACGCACAGCTTGCAGTTGGCGCAGTTCTCGTCGGTGCGGTTGTCGGCGGGCTGGCGGCTCCACCATCCGGCGCTTCCGGCCACGAGATGGCAGAGGGCGTGACGCGGCATGAGCCGCAGGCCGCATTTGCCGGCACCTGATTCGAAGAGCCCAAGTTGGCGTTTGCTCGCCCACGCCTGCACCTTCGTCACGGCCTCTTCGCCCCTGAGACCGCATGTGAGCTCGCGCACCTCGTCGATGTGGGTGGTCAGGAGGTCGCCGAGCCAACCGGTGACGGGCCGGCTGCCATCGGAGATTCCCACGATGGTCCGGGCAAGCGTCCGTGCCATCGCGTCGTTCACTTCCTCCATCAGCGCGGGGTCGTTCGACTGGTAGGCGCCGTTGATGACGTTGTGCATCTTGTGCCTTAGCCTCCGCGCAAGCGGCAGCGTCATGCGTCCGTCGACCCTCAGCAGGAACTGAACGAGCGTCCGCCTCCATCCGCGCGAGCTGATGTTCGCTCCCTTGAGCCGTTTGAACGTCGTGAGGTCGGTACCATCGCGCGCCACGTCGGGAAGGGCTGACCATTCGATGGCCTCCGCCAGGAAGACGTGCATCCAGTCTCGGAGCGTATGGTAGCTCATCGGACGAACCAGGTCGCCGCGCAGACTACGGAAGCCGTTGTAGCGGTTGATGAGCAGTCGTGTCGATGCGTCGCCTTCAGCGATCTCCCGGAAGGGGGCCAGAACCTGATGGATCGTGGCGATCGCCTGGACGGCATCGGGAAGTTCCGTGTCGCCGGCGGTCGCGCAGCCGATGAGCCACTGGTCCTTCTCCGGCTCCCCATCGGTCATCTTGAACCTCGTCGAGTTCAGCCAGTAGAGATCGAACGTGTGCGTGTCCGACCGCGAACGCTCCACGCATGCTGGCAGACCGGTCTGCGGGTCGATGCCGGCTTCTACGGCGAGTACCTCAGAGCTGCGCTGCCCACCGCATGCGAACACCAGGGTGGCACAGGCTCCCACGACGCGTCTGAGGCCATGCTCGATGATGCTCTCGTAGACCCTCCACGGCGCGCCAGCCGGAACCTCGAGCCATGGTTCGCCGTCCTCCGCCAGCGGCGAGAACGAACGCTCGGGAAGCGAGGCCTTAAACTTAACCTTGTGGCGGCCACCCTGGTATGTGCGGCGCAATTCCATGCAGGAGCGTAGAGCGCTCTCGACTTCGTCCGCCGGGGTGCCGAGCATGGCCGTTGCGGCCTGTACCACCGCGACCGCGACCTCGTCGGGTATGGGGTCTCCTTTGCGGGGACCATCGCCGCTCATTGAGATGACGATCGAGGTCGGGCTCTGATGCACGAACGGGTCGAAGGTGAGAGCGTCGACGCCCGCCTCGGCCATCGCCGGCGCCTGGTCCCGCAGGACGTGCCACGGCGCGATGAGCACACGTACGGTCCCCTGGGTCGGGCGTTGAGAGCGGCTGCTGTCAAGTCTTCCGGCGTCGATCTCATCTTCCAGCTCGTCTAGGAAGTATTCGAACTGCTCCTCGTCGAGGTCGGCAAGCCCACCGCCCGTCCGGGCTACCCAGGCTAGGACCCGGTCGAGACCCGTTACCTTCAGGCACACGCTCTGGATATTGCGGGTGGCCTCCCCCCTCGGGTCCACCAGGAGGGACCAGACGAGTACCTTGGCCACCTCCTGGAACCCGTCCGGCATGCGGCGGAAGTCGATCTTGAATGACGTATACCCGGCGTTGGGCAGATCGAGCCACCACTCGTTCTCTAGCCAAGTGCTCCGGCTGCTGACTGCGATGTCGTCTGCGCGGGCGGCGGCGACGTCGATGACGCCTGGCTGGCGGCAACGATCTCAGATGTGTTGGGCACTTACGACCTCCATCATTGGGCCGATGTCGAGATCACGGGCACGCGCGACTACGTCGGCGCGCGTCTCGAACATCGGGCGGTACTTGAACACGAGCTCATCAGCGACGGGCTTCCAGATTCCCTCCCACAAATCGGGAGCCATGTTGGGCTCCGATCGCAGGATCGCCTCGAGCAGCAGATCGACGCGCCGGCAGGAGACAGGGTCGTCGAAGTCGGGCTCGCCGTGCTCGCAGGTTGGGCACATTCCGTAGGCGGTACAGGGCTGGTTGCGCGGCTGGCCCGGAATCGGACCATCGAACGGCTGGCTGCACCACCAGCCGGGCGTTGCGGCCATCACGTCCTCCTGCGGAAGGAACGTCCGCTTGTCGGCCATCCGTCGGCCTTCGCGACGGTGGGCGCCGATCGCCATGAGGCCTACGCCGAAGGCTTCGTCCATGCGCGCGCCAGCTTCGTCGCTGACATAGTACTTCGCATCCACCTCATGACTGTGGTTGCCGAGCACCGACCTGATGGCCAGGTCGCCCTGCGACAGCAGATCGCCGATATCGATGGCGATCTTGCGCGGCACCGAGCCGGTGATCGGCGTCAGGCCATGATCTCGGCAGAAGTAGTTGATCGGCGTCGACAGCATATCGCCGCCCACCAGATCGGTCACTCTCCTGTGGCGTCCCATGATAATGGCGAGAAGCAGGCGGTCGGCGTCCTTCTCATTCACCCTATCGCGGATGTTCGCCGACCATTCCTTGAGAAACTCGATGAGGTTTGCCGGGCTGTGCCACTGTTTGGTGAGCGCCGCGCTGCAGGTCTTCCAGGCTTTGACCTTCGCACGCCAGACTTCCACTTCGAGCCGCTTGACGCCGAGACGTTCGGGGTAGCTGATCTTGCCCAGGCGGAGCTCCGCGAGCATGGACCCATCTAGGCGCAACTGGATCATGAGCATGATCGCGAAGGGCGCGATGTGGTGGGTCGTTGGCATGTATGCGGACATTGCCCGGATGATCGAGAGGCCGGGGCCCGCCCTCCGGAGCAAGGCGTTTACCGCGTCCTTGTCCGGAATGTTGAAGCCAAATCTGGCGTGGGTGGCTCGCGCGAGCTTGATCGTCTTCGCGAACTTTTCGTCCTCGTTTGCCGGATGTGTCGGGTCGCGGAAAGCCTTGCAGAGCGTCATGGTATCGCTCATTTCCGAGATGGTTGCGACGAGCAGCTTGCGCAGCTCTCCCGTGGTGGGGATTTTTCGTGCGGTCGGCTTGTTGTTGGATCTGAGCGTGGGACCCGCGACCGAGGCGTACGGACGCTTTATGAAGCTGACGTGATCGCACTTCCCCGACTTGCGCAGCATGTGCTGCACGCAGTGGATCATGACCGACCGCATGACCTTGCTACGGTCGCGCGCACCCGACGCGTTCAGGCCGTCGAGATACGATCTGAATGCCGTCAGGTGCGTCCGTCTGACTGCGGCGAAGTCCAGATCGGGATCAGTCCCCGCAGTCAGACGGACGAAGTCGAGAAGGGTGTTCGCCCGGTTGACGATCTTGTCCTTTTTGACTTCGCACGCGAACTTGCCAAAGCCGACTGCGAGGCCGCTGGCCATCTCGGGCAGCAGGTTCAGATCGTCCAGCTCGATCCTGAGATCGGTCCCGTCCTTCTTTTTTCCGGAAAGATCACGGCCACGACGCGTCCATCCGCTTCCTCGATGTGGAATCGCTGCATCCGGGCGGCACGCGGGCCGCGGTCTCTGCCGGCGAGCTGGCGTTCCATCAGCGACGGCTTGGCGCGGGGCTTGCCGGCGCCACTCGCGGTTTTTTGTTCGGCGTTACGCATTGATCAGGGCGTCCAATCCGGCTGCGAGGAGGTCAGCGGCTTCGGGTTCGAAGCTGCGCGACATGTCGAGATAGACGTCCCGGGTCACCGAGACGGTCTTGTGGCCAAGCCTTGCCTGCAGGATGTCCCAGGGATCCTTCCCGAGCGCGACGAGCTTGTGGAACAACCGCATGGCGAACGAGTGGCGCAGGTCGTGGAGCCGGTAGCGGGCGGGCAAATACTCGAACGTGCGCCCTTCGTCTTCGATCGTGATGGGGTCGGAGGGCAGCGCCCTGCGAACGGCCGCCCGGAAGATTTCGGAGAGCTGCTGCGCCCGCATCCGTCTCCCCGTGCTTTCGCCAGCGTCGTGCCCTGCGACGAACACCGTTCCGGGATCCGCGAAGCCCCTCGCGGCCGCGGCCGTGATCGCCTTCGCACGGAGCCGCCGTGCATAGGTCTGGACTTCTGCTACCAGGATGTTCGCGACGAAGACGTTGCGCTCCCTGCCACCTTTGCCCTTGATGCGGACGATCGTCCAAGCCGATCGGTTCGCTTCGGTCACGGTGACCGCGAGAAACGGTGCGAGAGGCAGGCTGGCGAGCTCGCCACCTCGCACGCCGGTGGTGATGCCGAGGTCGCCCATGAGGCGGTTGCGGCAGGATGACGGCATCTCTGCGTCCTCCGCGATATCGCTAGGGCGCGGCCCGAGTTCGGCAGCAATGAGTTCGTATTCCGCGTCTGAGATGTGGCGGCGCTTCTTCGACTGATAGCTGCGGTACGCATTGGTCTTGGGGTCGAGATTAGATGCGATGCCGAGTTCGGCGATCAGCTCTTCCGCGTCGAGCTCGACGTCGGAGACGTTCTGGCTATTGGTGTAGCGATAGGCTTGAATGACGCGGCGGACGCGCCGCTCGAGGGTCAAGCCGTCGATCTCGGCCCCAGTGAACCAGTGTCGCCGCTCGCTGAGAGCCTGCACGTAGCCGAAGAGCACTTCCGGATCTGCATCAGACCAGGCGATGTCGTAGTACTGGAGATATTCGAGAAAGGGTTTGAGTTCGGAGGCGTATGTGTTGGACGTGTTCCCGCTCTGACCGTCGCCCCGCTTCCGGGCCCCCTTTTTCGCTACCTTCGCCAGAAAGAGGGTCGTCTCAATGTGAGGAATCTCGGTCTCGGTATTGACCAGGAACGCCCAGCCTACCGGCAACGGTAGCCTGCGACCCGCCAGATCGCGCCAATGCGGCGTTGCCACTGCGTCGGGATTGTAATATTGGACGCGATAGGTCATAGGTAATCCTTGTGAAAACCTGTTAAGAATATGAAGCTTGGAAACTGAGCACTTTTTGGGAGCCGGAAATACTTTCAATTATTCCCGGCGAGACCTGATTTGCTCAGTTCTTGGCAGACGAAATACTTCGAAAATTCGCTTGAATTACCGGACGTTCGAATTTTACGAACTTTCCCTAAGTTTCCGGAGGTCCATGGCTTTCCGACTGAGTGTCTGGACTGCTCAAATCCCGAAATCCGGTGAACCATGTGCTCAGTTCCGAGCGTCTGGCGCATACCTCGCCACCCGCGTCGAACACCGGGGGAGCAGATTTCCCAGCCTTTCGCCGATCCATCCAGTTGTAGATCTTCCTGGGCTCCACGCCGACGAAGGTCGCGATGCTGTTCGCACCGAACAGCAGGTCGCTGCTGAGATCGGTCATGATATTTCTCCTGACTGTGAAATGCGGGGCTGGACAGGCCGCAGGCAGGCGAGCCGCGACCGACGTGGAGATGATGGAATGGAAGGGACCCGAACGGCATTTTGAGGTTTTAGGATCGAAGGTTTGAGACGATGCAACAACCTGACATTGTTTTTTTAGCTGGGATCACTTCGCGTGTGCGCTCCGGTTTCGGAGTGTCGCCAAGCTGGTATCCAAGCTGCCGCTGCACGGGTCGTTCTGCCCGTGGCAGAGCAATAGGTATTCAGTCTTGGGAGGCGGCCAGAGGTTGACCTGGAGATGCAATGGCACCGGCTTTTGGCGCCTGTTGCGAGCGGCGGCTATCGCGCCTTGTCGACAGCCTTCTGTCGTCTGCGATACCAGCGGGGTCCGCCATCATTCGTTCCGGCTGCAGCGTCTGTGGCTGGGGTTCGGTCGGTTGGCGTAGCGCCTCTTAAGTAGATCGATGGCTGCAACATCGACCGAATGGGATAATGCCGATCCGGGCTCCGACGGCGCCCGGATCGGCATGAATTCAGGCCGCTTTTGCAAAGCCTGGGAGCCCGAATACCTGGCGCCGTGCCTCTCGTCTCTCGATATCGCTCAGACGCCAACATGCACGCACTACCGAAGATTCCGCTCGGCGATAGGTTTTGGATGGTGCTTCCGCCGCATGCTTAAGAGCCAGCTCACTGTCGAAGCTGTACGCTCCTCGGCTGAAGCAGTTCGGTACAAGCGTCGCGCATCTGTCCTTCGGCGACATCCAAAGGACGCATTCGGTCTCGACGATCACCGCGTCGTCATCGTGCATGACGAGCCCGATCGTTGGTACGAATGGCGTATCCGCAGTGACGCAGAACCAAAGGACGGGCCGTCCCGTTCGCCGTACCTGCTCGGAGAACGCCTCGAGTTCGTCCGCTTGCGGTTCGACGCCGCTCAGGATCAGCTGAACCTTGTCCAGGAATTCGGCGTGGCGTCCTTCCTGCCCGCTCAGCAGTTGGGCTACGGCGCGGGCGTAGTTCGCGGCCAGCGTCTGGGATTTGACGGTGATAAGCTGTTCGTTGTCGTTCATTCGATGTTCCCTGCAGGGTCTGAGTGGCGATGACCGCCAGATTGAGTTTGATTTTGAAATCCGCCGAGGTCGGCGGGAGATGAGAAAACTGAGCAGATGGACGCACCATGCCTGGCGCCCATCCTAGGCTTGAACCTTTTTTCCCCTTTCCAATTGTTATCGAAATCACCGCTGACTGCGGTAAGGTGCGACCCCGTCGCACCCGCGTCGGCTGCGGCCGACGCTTACGAAACCGTTTCGGCCGAAACGGAATCTTAACTTCCAGGCGGGTACGCTCCGCTGGGCGGCAGCTTGAGAGTTAAATACCTTTTCCTCTCTACCATTGAACTCAAAGACACCGCTGCAGCGGCACTTTGGCGAGCGCGGGCGCGCGCGGGGGGCGGCGGAGCGCCGGTCGGCCGCCTCTCGGCGATTTGCCGGGCCTCAGGGTCGGCGAGAAGACGGGCATGTGGTCGCCGGCAACGCCCGCGCTGGATCACCGCGCAGATCGTTCTTTCCACGGCCCAGCAAAGTCAGAGAAAGTGTCCTCTGCCCGAAAACCGAGACATGTGTTGGACGCCACGGGCATGGTGTGGTGTGTGCGGAGGGCTGTTTCACGGATGTCTTCAGTGCCTTCCGCGTTCCATCGCGTTCTCGAAGAGACGAACAGATCTGCGTCGCACGGTGCAGCTCCGTCGCCCCATCCGGCATCGAGGGATGGCTCAGGCGTGATGCTGGCCTGCGTCCCAGCACGACTTGAATGGTGTGTCGGTATCGAACTGGGACGCGATCTCTTACCGGCGTGCACGCGGTGTGGCCGGCACGTTGACGAATATGTTCGGCGGTCGCAGAGCTCGGAGCCGGCGCTCCGGCATCTCCTCGGCATTTCGGACCGATTGAGCCGGGGAGCTCACACCAGACCGCTGCCGCGCCCGTGGGCCGCACGGAGCGGGTTCGTCCGTCATTGATGATTTTGAGCAGGATCCTACGCGATCTCCAGTGTCAGCCGTGCAGTCAGTCTAGCTCGACCCCCAGCAACCGCACGAACTGCTGCCCGCAGTGCATGTCCCGCTCGACCATTCCCCCCTGTGGACTAGACCTCGCGTAAGAGATCTTGACCATGTCGAGGCTCTCGACGGGGTTGCTCTTTACCTGACTTGGATCGGCGCCAAAAAGACGCGCGAAGGTATTGGGCCCTAATGCCTCGCAAGAGGCGTACCGGCCGAACAATTCCTTGCTGTTGAAGAAGAGGTCGAACGTCACCCAGTAGGGACCGGCGTTCTTCGATCTCACCAGATGGCACACGTCGTTCACGGTCGTCATCACGCTGCCTCCTCGAGTGCGAGGTCGATCCAGACGGTGCGTACCAGCTCCATCGGATCGTCACATTCCACCACGTGGTTCAAGTGGAACTCGTAGACCGGCCCTCGCTCGATGTCGGCGGGGGTGAAGGCGAAGCCGTAGCTCGGCATCTCCTCGTGCTGCGGCATATGCATGTGGAAGAAATAGGGATTGCAGGCCTTCGCGATCTGCGTCGCAATCGCCTGTGTCGCAGCGGTGGCGACGAACAGCACGCCGATCTCCCGTGGCGCGGGCGTGTCCGTGGGGACCTTGTCACCCGAGACGGCATTCCATCCGTAGAGCCGTAAGGAGATGTGGAAGTCGCCCGCCGCATCGCCCATCGTGTTCGTCACCCGGTCGTACAGCACGCCGAGCATGCGGTCATGGAACGCGTCGATGTCGTTCAACACGATCGGGTCCTGAATCCCGACGAGCATCACCGTCTGAAATTTGCCTGCGCCGGCCCCTTCCAGTTTCAGCGTGTAGGGTTTCTCGTCCCATACCGAACCGGTGACCCGCACGCGGCGCGCATCGACCTGCTCGTAGACCGCGTGCGTCACATCGAGGACGCCGCCGGGTTCCGTCAATAGAAAGGGATTGCTGTTCTCATATAGCATGTGGGCGGACACGCTGTGTGTCGTGCAGGAATTGACAGTGCTCAGCGGCTCGACCTCGAAACTGTCGTGACCGATGCGCAGCAATGCACCCGCTCCGTCGGAGGTCTTGACGGTGCACTGCGCTCCGCACTCGCCGACCTTGCCTGCATGCCAGCTGGCGCCCGCTCCGGCGCCCTTCCACAGCGGATAGCACGCCAGCACGGCTGTGTCGGTTGTCCGGCCACCGAGGATGATGTCCGCGCCCGCCTCGAGAGCCGCGATATACGCCTCTGGCCCGAGCGCGGCGACAATGTGGTCGCATGCGTCGATCGTCGCATCCTCCAGGGTGCCGAGAGGCGGCAGCGGCCGGATGCGGCCGGCTGCATTCTTCGCCTTCACGGTGTCCTTGCCCAGCTCCGAGTAAAGCAGCGCAATCTTTGGACGGATGCCGAGTTCGCCCGCCACCTCGATCGCGACGTCGCGCGTCCAGTTTACGTTCATGTCTCCGCCAGCCTGGCCGCTGGTGCCGACGACGAGTGGGATGCCCGCGTCGGATGCCGCCTTCATCAGAAGGGTAAGATCGCGCTTCACCGACCCGCGGTTGTTCTTGGAAATGCCGAGCGCAAGATAGGCGGCGCCACTGTCGGTCGAACCCGCATCGGTGGCGATGACGTGCGCGCCCTGCTCGATACCATATCGGATTTCGCTCTCGCGTGCGCCGGCACCGAGGGAGCCCGTGGGCACCAGTACGACGATCGGCTCGAAGCCATCATCAGCCATGATATTCATACTCCCGATACGGTTGAACGGTTGAGAACGGTGTCACAATATGACCCGCGACAGGGTGGCAGCGCTGATCAGCACCAGCGTCAGGATGAGCGCCCACTTCAGCCCGAAACGCTGCGTCGCTCCGACCTCGACCCCAAGCAGCCCGGCGATCAGGTAGATCGCTGCCACCAGCGGACTGAGCCCATGAACCGGAAGGGCGAGCAGCGATGCGCGTGCGACCAGCTCCGGTGCGACACCGTAATGCGCGGCGGTCTGGGCGATCACCGGCACTACGCCGAAATAGAAGGCGTCGTTGGACAGCACGAAGGTGAGGGGGATCGCAAGGAAGGCCGTGACAACGCCAAGCCAGGGCCCGAGCGCCGGCGGCACCAGAGTGACCGCACCCTTGGCCATCGCATCGATCATGCCCGTGCCGGTCATCACTCCAGTGAACGATCCGGCAGCAAGGATCAGCAGGACGATCGGGAGTGCGTTCTCCGAATGCGCCTTCAGCCGGGCGCTCTGATCCTTCACTGCCGGATAGTTGGCGACCAGTGCGATCGCCAGACCAGCCATGAAGACCAGTGGCAGAGGAAACAGGCCAAGGATCGCCAGCACGATGATCGCGACCGTCAGCGCGAGATTGAAGAGGAACAATCGTGGTCGCAGCAGCGCGTCGTCTCGATCGAACGCGATCGGCGTCATGAGCTGCCCCCTTCTGAGTGGTCCATCGACTATGACAGTCTGGATCGAGGAAGGGACGACGAATGCCTGCAAAGAAGCACAAGCCTGAGGAGATCATCGGCAAGCTGCGTGAGGTCGAGATCGTGCTGGGCCAGGGCGGACCGACCGCGGAGGCGTGTCGGCGCATCGCGGTCAGTGAGCAAACCTACTACCGTTGGCGCAAGGAATATGGTGGCCTGAAGACGGATCAGGCTCGGCGGATGAAGGATCTGGAGAAGGAGAACCTTCGGCTGCGCCGCGCGATCTCCGACCTGACGCTGGACAAGCTCATCCTGCAGGAGGCTGCACGGGGAAACTTCTGAGCCCTGCGCGGCGCCGGCGCTGCATCGACCAGGTGAAAGAGGTGCTGGACGTATCCGAGCGGCGGGTGTGCCGCGTGCTCGGGCAGCACCGGTCGACGCAGCGTAAGGTGCCGTGCGGGGCAGATGACGAACAGGCACTGAGCGAGGACATCGTCGCGCTGGCCGGGCAATACGGTCGTTACGGCTATCGCCGGGTGACCGCGCTGCTGCATGCGGCAGGCTGGTCGGTGAACCATAAACGGGTGGAGCGGATCTGGCGGCGCGAGGGACTGAAAGTGCCCCAGCGGCAGCCAAAACGCGGCCGGCTGTGGTTGAACGATGGCTCGTGCATCCGCCTGCGACCGGAGTATCCAGGGCACGTCTGGGCGTACGACTTTGTTGAAGCGCGGACGCACGACGGGCGCAAGTTCCGCATCCTTACCATCATCGACGAAGCCAGCAGGGAATGCCTGGCGCTGACCGTCGCACGTCAGTTGAAACACGAAGACGTGCTGGCGGCGCTGGCCGAGCTGTTCATCGCCCGGGGTCCGCCAGCGCACATCAGGTCGGACAACGGCAGCGAGTTCATCGCGACCGCCGTCCAGAAGTGGCTTGGGCAGGTCGGCGTCAAGACCCTCTACATCGCGCCGGGCTCGCCCTGGGAGAACGGCTATAACGAGAGCTTCAACGGTTCGCTGCGCGACGAGCTGCTCAACGGCGAGATCTTCTACAGCCTCGCGGAGGCCAAGGTGCTGATCGAGGCGTGGCGGCGCCACTACAACACCGTCCGGCCGCACAGCAGCCTGGGCTACCGGCCGCCAGCTCCGGAAGCGGCGACACCGCCATTGCCGGCCTCCGGTTCCGCTTCGCTCCACCTTCGACCGGCCATGGCGGCGGAGACGACAATGCACTAACTAACAACCCGGACCACCCGATGGGGGCTGCTCAGCGGCCCGCGACGATCGCCTCCGCCCACAGGTGGCGAGCAGCCGTGATCGCCTCGGCGCGGGCGGCTTCAAGGTCGGGCAACTCGCTCCCGTCCGGGTCGATGATGAGCCCGGCTGGAGTGCGATGGTGGAAATAGTAGCGGGGAACGACCGGCCTCCCGTTACGCGAAGAAGGGGCCGATCAGGCGACCATATTCTATTTCGGGCCGGCCATAGGAGCCGTCCGCAAACTCCTCCAAAGCAGCTCGATCCCTGACCGTTACCACTCCGCGCGTGCCGCGAATGAGCCTGTTGCCCTCCAGCACATGCAAAGAGGTCGTAAGGCTCGGCCGGCGCACCGCAAGCATCACCGCCATATAGTCGTGGGTCAGCGCAAGCTCGTCACCATCGGTGCGATCGTGGGCCATCAACAGCCAGCGCGCGAGCCGAACTTCGACTGGATGGGTTACATTGGTGAGCGCGGTATAGGCGGTCTGGATCGCAAGGGACTGGGCGTAGCGGAGCACGAGTGTGTGGAGCGTTCGGCTCTGCTCGATTGCCTGCCGGAAGGCACCGGCTCGGATTCTGAGACCTTCGCCGCCAACCTGCATGACTATCTTCAGTGGCGTGCGCTCGGCTCCCATCGATAGCGCGGTTCCCGACATACCGTCGCGACCTAAAAGACCAGCCTCAACTTTGTCCCCGTGCGGCGTGAACGCCATGATCGAGCCAAGGCCGGTGTTAGGGAACCAGACGTGGCCAGTGGCCTGGTCGCACTCCTCAAGTACGAGGTCCTTTTCCATGACAACACTTTCAAGCTGCGGTTGCAGCAGGCCGTAGTCGTCCGCGCTCATTGTCGAGAGGATCCAGTTTCGCGAGAAGGATTGGCTTGGCGATGACCTGCTCCCCAGAATTCATGCCATTGGTAAGTTAGCTCGTCAGATGGAGACGAGTGATGCGGCGAGGCCGATTTACCGAGGATCAGATCATTGGCGTGCTGCGCGAGCATGAGGCCGGCGTGAAGACCGCCGACTTGTGCCGGAAGCATGGAATCAGTGACGCGACGTTCTACAACTGGAAGGCGAAGTACGGCGGGATGACCGTGTCGGAGGCGGCGCGGTTGCGGGCGCTCGAGGACGAGAACCGCCGGCTGAAGAAGCTGCTGGCGGAGTCGATGCTCGACGTGTCGGCGCTGAAGGATCTGCTGGGAAAAAATTGACCCGGTCTGGAGATCGCTACGCTGCGGTGGAGAAGCTGATGGCCGACCACAGCTTCTCCGAGCGTCGCGCCTGCAGGCTGATCGGGGTCAACCGGTCGGCGTGGCAATATGAGCCGCTTCGCGGGAAGGACGATGCTGTCCGCGCGCGGATGCGCGAGATCGCGAACGAACGTCGTCGCTTCGGCTATCGACGGCTGGCGATCCTGCTCAAGCGGGAGGGCAAGGGCATGAACCTGAAGAAGGTGTATCGGCTGTATCGCGAGGAGCGACTGACCGTACGCAAGCGTGGCGGTCGCAAGCGCGCGCTGGGCACGCGGGCGCCGATGGCGATCCCGCAAGAATCCAACCAGCGCTGGTCGCTCGACTTCGTATCGGACTCGTTGGCCTGCGGCCGGCGGTTCCGCATGCTCAACGTCATCGACGACTACAGCCGGGAATGCTTGGGATGCATCGTCGACACCTCGCTGTCGGGTCGGCGGGTCGTTCGCGAGCTGAGCGCCATCGCCGAGCGTCGCGGGCTGCCGTGCATGGTGGTCAGCGACAACGGCACCGAGCTGACTAGTCATGCCGTCCTCGCCTGGTGTCAAGACACCGGGGTCGAGTGGCACTACATCGCCCCGGGGAAGCCGCAGCAGAATGGCTTTGTGGAATCGTTCAATGGTCGCTTGCGCGACGAGTGTCTGAACGAACACCTGTTCCCCTCGCTGGCTGCGGCGAGACGGATCATCGAGGCATGGCGGACGGACTACAACACCGTGCGTCCGCACAGCAGTCTTGGCGGGATGGCACCCGCCGAGTTTACGAACCGCCCCCGCCAGGGGCATATGGAAACCGAAGCTAAGTTATCAGCGGCCTGAAAACGGGGAGCAGGTCAGCGAAGACAAGGTGCGCCCCTTGGATTTGGGGCAAGAGCGCGTCGCGTCTCTCAGCCGCCTGCGCCCTAGGCGTATGCAAGCGATAGACCTAATATAGATCAACTAACGGAAATTGCGAGCTTTTCGGGATCGAGCAGTTTGTAACCTAGATGACCCTTCCCGTCGAAGGGCTCGCCAAACGTCTTAACCGGAATATGTATCACTCCTGAACCTAAATCAGGAGGGCTCGATGTTGGAAGACGATAGCAGCTATTTCACGCGACGCGCCGAAGCGGAGCTAGATCAGGCGCAGCGTGCCACCGACCCCAAGGTAGTCAAAGCTCATTTCATGCTTGCCGAATCCTATCTGGAAAGGCTCCAGCCTGACGCCCGCGCTGGCGTTGGACAACGGACGTGACCACCGCTTCTGCTGGGAACCTGCCGGGGCTGAAGGCCACCAGGCCGTGGCTTTCCGCCAATCTCGATGCGGCCGATCGCAACGCCTTGGCCCGCGCGTGCGGTGACATTCGGACGGTCAGCGCCGGAACCGATCTCCTGCGCCAGGACGCGCCTACAAACGCGCTGCATATCCTGCTCGACGGCTGGGCTGCCCGCTACAAGATCATGGAAGACGGCAGCCGCTTCATTCCGGCGCTGGCGGTGCCAGGCGATATATGCGATCTCGACGCGCTGCGGTTCGGTCAGCTCGACTACGGCGTGACGATGCTCTCGGCCGGGACTGTCGCGGTGCTACCGCGCCAGCGCGCCGACGCGCTGTTCGCCACCAATCCTGCCATCGCGGATGCCTTCTGGTCGCTCGCGCTCGCAGAAAACTCAATTCTAACGGAATGGGCAGCCTCGATGGGCCGCCGCTCCGCGTCGCAACGTGTCGCGCATCTACTATGCGAGCTGCTGGTGCGGCTGGTGATCGTAGGGAAGGCTGGCGGTCATAGCTATGACCTGCCGCTCACTCAGGAGCAAATCGCCGACGCGCTCGGCTTGACCTCCGTGCATGTCAATCGAACGCTGCACTCGCTGCGTTCAATGAATCTCGTCACGGTTCAGCATCGCCGGGCGACGATCCACGACTGGGCGGCGCTGAGCGCTCTTTGCGGATTTCGACTGTCTTATCTTCATCTCGAAACCGTCGATGATGAGTTCGCGCCCGAACTACCGCCAAGCGGAGCGCGGAGCAGGCATCGGGTCACCCAAGCCTCAGGACCAACGCTTCGCCCTTCCTCTACGTCCGCGCTCAGCGCGCTCTGATCTTGGAAGGCGGTGATGTCGATGCTCGACCATTAAAGCTATCGTGGGTTTGGTGGTTGCTAACCGACAGCCTACCTTATGGCTTCGGCGAGCCGAGTAGGGCTGCCAGTCTGCAAAGGTGTAGCCCTGACGAACGCCACTCCGCCTTCACCCGCCCCAAAGACCTTGCCGCCCTTCCTAAACCTATCCCGTTCCCCGAACAACATCGAGCGAGCCTCACCGGGGCGTTATTGTGACCGGCGAAAACGGCGAGGACGGACACAAAGCGTTCTACATCCACATCGAAGCCAGGCCGGGTAAGGAAGATGATGTCGTGCAGATGCTGCGTGACATATACGGGTGCGTACTGGACGAGTCAGCGACAGGCCCCTGGTTCGGCGTGCGCTACTCCCCTACGACGTTCGGTATCTTCGAGGCGTTCCCCAACATCGCGGGCCGGGACGCGCATGTGGTCGGTGGAGGCGGCGATATCTTCCGCGACAACTCCCGCGTGAATGAGATTCTCACGTCTCCCGCCCACGTCTACCGGGTAGATGTGCTTCGCAATAAGGCAGCGGTCGGGACTTAGGTGTCGCAGGCAATCGCGGCAAGCTAGGCTGGCGAAATGCCGCCGCGACGCTGCTACTGCACGCCGGCGCCGGACAAGCCCCGCTCGCGCGCCCAGATAACAGCGGCGCTGCGCCTGTTGACGCCGATCTTGGAGTAGATTCTCGCCACATGGTTCCGGATGGTGTTGTTCGACACGGAAAGCCGATCGGCAATCGCCTTGTCCTCCAGACCCTCGCAGATCAGCTCCAGAACCTCTCGTTCGCGTTGCGTCAATTCGGCGACTTGTGGCGGCGGCGCTTTACCGGAGCGTGGATCGCGCAGGTTCGCGAGCTTCTCCATGACCGACCGGCTAAACCAGTTAGTGTCCTTCATCACCGCTTCGATCGCTTCGATCAGCTCCAGCTCAGTATGCCGCCGAGCAGTGATGTCTTGATAGAGCCAGAGGATAGATTTCTCGTCGCGCAGGCTGATCCGTTCGGCGGAGAGCAAGCATTCGATCGCATCGCCTTCCTTGTGCAACAACCGAACGTCGCAGTTACGAACGCCGCCGTGATGCGCGATCTCCTCCTCGACATGCAGGCGCTGCTCGGCGTCATTCCAGAGCTCCAGTTCGTCCGGAGCGCGGCCGATGCTTGATGCGATGGGGTAGCCAGTCATACGCGCGAACGCCTCATTAGCTTCGATGATGCGGTGCCCGTCGAGCGAGGTCAGGACCATCGCGACGGGAGCCATGTTGAAGACCGTAGCGAAATGCTTCTCGCCGGCGCGGAGCGCGGTCTCCGCCTTTCGCCTCGGCTCGAGGTCCGCAAACGTGAACAGCATGCACGGCTCATCAGCGAGTTCGATCGGTTGTCCCGCCACGATCACCAGCTTGCCGTGCCCTTTGGGCAGCGGAAGCTCGGCCTCCATCTGCGGTATGGTCCGCCCGGCGGCAAGCCGCTCCTGGGCAAGCTCGCGCCGCTCTGCATTGTAGAAGATGTCGAACTCGTAGAGGTTCTTTCCAATGACGAGGTCACGGGCGAGCCCGGCAAGCTCGAGGAAGCCCTGGTTGACCTTGACGAAGCGCTGATCGGCTAGCCTCGCGATCATTGCCGGTGCGGGATTGGCTTGGAACATGGCCTCAAAGCGCGCTTCCGCCTCGAAGCGCGCGCTTACGTCCTGAATGACCAGAGCAATGCAGTCGGGTTCGCCGTCAGGATCGCTCAGCGCGACGGATCGCACCTGATGAACCCAGCGGGGCTCGTCCGTCCCGATCGCGGCCACCTCGACGAGGAGGTTATCGAACAGCTCGCCGGCCAGCGCGCGCATGATCGGGTAGTGCCGCGTCTGCAGCCTGCGGTGCCGCTCGTCGCGCAGATGGAAGCGGCGACAGAACTCATCGCTCGTTAGGCCAAGCTCCTCCATCGAGGTCACGCCGTGCATCGCGAGCGCCGCCCTGTTCGCCCAGACGATGGTGCCTGCGGGATCCGTCAGGATAATCCCTCCGCTCAACCCCTCGATCAGCTGCTCGAGGTGGTGCAGCGTGTTACCCGAGATCACATGAGGAAGCGCCGCGATCGCAGCACCTGGTGCGTTCTGGGGCGGGGGCACTTCTGTCCCATCCACTGTCTGCGCCACCATCCCTTCTCCTTCGCGTTGTACAGCCAAGCACAGTCCGGATTCCGAAGAACCTACACTGCACATGGTTCCCCAAAGCACCAGCTTTCAGAGCTGGCGATGCACCCCCCGTTTTGATGCAAATGCACTATGGCCGTTGAAACCAGCGGTATTCCCCAACGGACCCTTCGACCCAAGACGACGTTGAGCACGGCGAGACACTTATCCGGGAAGTGCGATGTCGCCTGCCTATTCACATAAAATGATTGCCAAGGGTAATGACTTCGCAAGAGTCTGGGTGTCGCGATGAGCGATAACATAGATCAGACGCGGACTATCCCGGTCATTGAAGAACAGCCCGTTATTGGGCGGCGTGAAGTTGAAACCGACCACGTCCGGGTGCGCACCGTCGTCGAGGAAAAGCACACCGATGTCGTCGCGCGCCTTTCCCGCGAAGAGCTGCTGGTTGAGCGCCGCAAGGTTGAGCGGGAGGTAGCCACTCCTCCTGCACCCGTCGAGGAAGGGGACACGCTTGTCGTCTCCGTCGTCGAAGAGCGGCTCGTTGTGGAGAAGCGGCTATTCGTAATCGAAGAACTCGTGATCCGGCGCGTCGCTCACACAGAAGACGTGCACATTCCCACCACGCTCAAGACGATGCGCGCCATTGTCGAGCAGGACAGCGTTCAGCCGTAATAACAGGAGAGACTTTGATGGCAGGACCAAACGACCACAAGGATGGAGCGCCGAGGCACATCCACATCGAGAAGGGCAAGAAGTTCAACTGGCTGCCTTGGCTGCTGCTTGGCCTTGGCCTGCTCGCTTTGTTGTTCGCGCTGAGCCGCTGCAACCGCGAAGAGCCGGTTGCGGTCGCGCCAGCTCCCGCGCCGACCGCTGCTCCCACCGAAGTCGTCGCTGCCACGCCGAATGCGGCTCGGTCGAATGCGCTCGTCGGCACGTCTGGTCTTGGCGCCTATCTCGGCGGCACCGAGGCGCTGCCGCGGACCTTCACGTTCGAGAAGCTGAACTTCGACACCGCCAAGAGCGACATCCGTGCCGCCGACGCCGCCGAGATCGACCAGGTCGCCACGACGCTGAAGCAGTACGGCACCGCTAAGATCCGGATCGCAGGCTACGCTGACTCGCGGGGCTCTGATCCGGTTAACATGGCGCTCGGCAAGGCCCGGGCTAACAGCGTCAAAAATGCGCTGGTTGCTAAAGGCATCGATGCCGGTCGCATCGAAACTGTCTCCGGCGGCGAGTCCGATCCGGTGGACACCAATGCGTCCGCAGGTGGCCGCTTCGAAAACCGGCGCACCGAGCTCGTCGTCACGGCGCGCTGAACCAACCACAAACTGAAGGAGTGAAGACCATGTCCAGCACCATTACTGCTCTGTTTGACACGCGGGCGGACGCCGAGCGCGCCAAGGAGCGCCTCAAGAGCGCCCGCGTCGACGCCGATCACGTCCATCTGCACGACAAGTCGAGCACCGGCTACAAGGATAGCGGCTACTCGACGCACCAAGACCGGGGTTTCTGGGACTCGATCAAGAACGCGTTCGTCCCCGACGAGGACCGCCACACCTACGAGGAAGGCGTCCGCCGCGGCGGCGTGCTGCTCACCGCCGACGTCGATGACGACTGCGTCGACGAGGCCGTGAAGGTGCTCGAGGAAGCCAACACAGTCGATATCGACGACCGTTCCAACCAGTGGAAGGCCAAGGGCTGGGATTATGCCGGTGGGACCGGCGCCGGTGCCGGGCTGGGTGCGCTGAGCGAGACGGATCGCACCGACCGCGATGTGGGTAATCGCGAGGAGGTGATCCCGGTCGTCGAGGAACAGCTCGTCGTCGGCAAGCGCGACGTCAGCCGTGGCGGCGTCCGCGTCCGCTCCTATGTAACGGAGACGCCCGTCCATGAGCAGATCCGGCTGCGCAACGAGCAGATCAACGTCGAGCGCCGCACCGTCGACCAGCCGCTGTCGGCAGCCGATGCCGACGCGTTCCGCGAGCGGACGATCGACATGACGGCGACGGGCGAAGAGGCCGTCGTCGGCAAGACCGCCCGCGTGGTCGAAGAGGTCGTCGTCTCGAAGACGGCCGAGACCCACGTCGAGGACGTCGAGGACACGGTCCGCAAGACCGATGTCGAGATCGATCGAGATACCGATGTCGAGACGAGCACGGGCTCGACCTTCGGTTCCACCGACAAGCGTATCTAAGTCGGTGGTGGCCTGCGCGGGTTTGCCCGCGCAGGCCTACGGTCTTTTTGAATGAACGGGGAGCTGGCGATGCAGCCGAACTATGTAACCGCGGACGGCATGATCGCCAGTACGCGCAACCTCGGCGATACCGCCATGCTCTATGCTCAGGAATGGGGTCCGCGTATCCTCGCGGCCGCCGTCATCCTGCTTATCGGCTATCTGGTGGCTAAGGCCGCCAAGTGGGGCGTCGCTGCGCTCGTCAACAAGACGCCGCTGGCCCGTCATGCCCATCGCCACTCTGGCGTACCCGAGGCAGCCGGGCGTCACCCCAAAAGCGTCGGCGCTCAGGTCGGTGACGCCGCTTTCTGGATCGTCATCCTGATCGCCCTCGTCCTTGCAGCGCAGCCGCTCGGGCTCGCTGCCGCCACCAGCCCGATCGGGCGCATGCTCAACGGGTTCGGCGCCGCCATCCCGAACATCATCGGCGCGGTGCTCATCTTCTTCGTCGGCTATATCGTCGCCAGCGTCGCCAAGAAGGCGATCGAAGCGGTACTGACCGCCGCACGCACCGAGCAGATCGCCGAACGCGCCGGTATGCCGAAGGCCGATCCGACCACCCTGCCCCGCATGTTCGGCGGGATCGTCTTCGCGCTCATCATCATCCCGGTCGCGATCGCAGCGCTCGATCAACTGAACATCCGCGCGATCTCCGATCCGGCGACGGCGATGCTCCGGATCATTCTCGACAGCATCCCGCACGTCATCGCCGCTGCCATCATCCTGGCGCTGGCCTATGTGATCGGGCGGTTCGCCTCGCAGCTTCTCGCGCAGTTCCTCAGCAGCACCGGGTTCGACCGGACAATCGCGGCGCTCGGCATCTTCCCGTCGGCAAGCGCAGGCACAACTACTGCCGCCGGCGTGCCGCCGACTTCTGCCGGTGCGTCGGCCACGCCCGCGCTGGTGCCGTCCAAGCTGCTCGGCAATGCCGTGTTCGTCGCCATCATCATCTTCGGTCTGATGGAGGCGTTCCGTCAGCTGAACTTCGCCTACGGCTCGCAGATGATGGCCGAGATCCTTACTCTGCTCGGGTCGGTGATCTTCGGTGCTGTCATCATCGCTGCTGCCGTCGCGATCTCCAAGCTCGTCGCGACTGTGGTGCGGGCGAGCGGCGGAGCAAATGCGGAGTTGACCGCCAAAATTGTCCAGATCGCCATCATCGTACTCGGGACCGCGATCGGCCTGCGCTTCATGGGGTTGGCCGATGACATCATCAACCTGGCGTTCGGTCTGATCCTAGGCGCCATCGCCGTCGCCTTCGCCCTGGCCTTCGGGCTGGGCGGCCGGGATGCGGCTGCCAGGATGGTGCAGAAGCTCGCCGGGTCCAGCGGTGGAGAGTCCATCCCTCCGGCAATGAGCACCACGCTGCGCCCCGGCACCGGCACGCCGCCCAACCAGGGTCCGCAGTCATGAGGCATCGGCTGCACCTCGCGGCGGCCGGGTTCGCGCTGGCTCTTGTCGCCGGCTGCGATGGTCCGCGCGAGAATGCCGGTGAAAAGGCGGATGCCGCCGCCAATGCAAGCGGGGGAGCGCTCGGCGATGGTCCGCAAGAGCGTATCGGCGAGGCTCAGGATCGCACTGCGCGCGATCAAAGCCGCGCGATCGAGGCGCAGGCGGATGCTACGGAGGATCGCGCCGACGAGGTCCGCGCAGCGGCCGATCAGCGCGCCGACGCGCTGGAACAGCAAGCCGCCGCTATTCGCAAGGACGCGAAGCAGACCGGAAAGGCGCTCGACCGGCAGGCCGATGCGATCCGCGGCAAGTGATCGCGGTACGCAGCATGGTCCTATCCCGGGCAGCACTGGTCGGGAGCGCGCTGACGCCACTTGCCGGCTGCGCGACGCCCTCGACCCAGATCGCGACCGCGCTCACCCGCTATGGCCTCGACGCGCAGCGTGCCGGATGCGTAGGCTTGGACCTGTCGTCCCATCTGTCGGTTGGCCAGCTCCAGCAGCTCGGCCGTGCCGCCAAGGCGTATCGCGCCAACGACAATGATCCGGCGCATCTGAGTGCCAGCGATCTGATGCGGGTGGCTACCGAATTGAAGGATCCGACCATCCCACTGGCCGTTGCCGGCGCCAGTGTTCGGTGCGGCGTTGTCGCGGGCAGTTTGAAGCTGGCGCCTCCTCAGACCTGTCCAGACCAACAAACTCGAAGGAGAGTATGATGAACGATCCGATGCCACCGAGCCAACCTTCCGCCAGCCCGCCTTTCGGGGGGCAGCTTGGAACTCAGCCGCCAGCCGGCGCGCCTGCGGCCGGTGGTTCCACGTCCTCCGCCGCCAGCGGCGCCGCCGAGCAGGCGAAGGAGGTTGCCGGCCAAGCTGCGGACAAGGCCTCCTCGCTGGTCGGCCAGGTCAAGGACAAGGCGGTGAGCGCGGTGGAAGGGCAGAAGGCCGGCTTGGCCGACCAGCTTGATAGTCTCGCCGAGAGCGTCCATCGCTCTGGTGAGCAACTCCACGGGAAACAGGACTGGATCGCCGGCGCGGTCGAGCGCGGCGCTACCGAGCTCTCGACGCTGGCTAGTTCGCTGCGCGAGAATGACGTCCAGGCGCTGTTCGGCCAGGTGCAGAGCTTCGCCCGCCGACAGCCGGCGGTGTTCATTGGGGCGATGTTCGCGGCGGGCTTCGGTCTGGCGCGCTTCGGCAAGATCGTCGCCGCCGATGTGTCTCGCGACGACCTCCCCACTTTGCCGGAGATGGGCCATGAGCAACGCTGACCCTCGCGCGCCTCACACGCTCGGCGAAATTGCCGGCGGTCTCGCCGGGGACGTCCAGGACCTCGTCAAAGGGGAGCTGGCACTCGCCCGCGCCGAGTTCGACGAGAAGCTGCACGGGCTGCTGGGTGGGGGCATCTCGCTCGTGGGCGGCGCTCTCGTAGCGTTCGCTGGCCTGGTCGTACTGCTCGAGGGCGGTGCGGCCATCCTCGCGATGTGGATCCCCGATTGGGCGGCGCTGCTGATCGTCGGTGCCGTGATCATCCTAGTCGGCGGGCTCATCGCCCGCGGCGGCCTTGCCAAGCTGTCGCTGAAGAACATCACCCCGGATCGGACGACGGCGAGCCTCAGCAAGGACGCCCGCATTCTCAAGGAGCATTTGTAATGTCGGAAACGACGGAGACCGACCAGATCGAGCGCGATCTGGCGAGAACACGAGCGCGCATGGATAATCGGCTCGACGAGCTGCAGGACCGGCTGTCGCCGGGCCAGCTGGTCAATGACGCGTTCGCCTACTTCAAAGGTGGCGACGGAGCGGATTTCACCCAGGAGGTCGTGTCGAAGCTGAAGGCCAATCCGCTGCCGGCGCTTCTCACCGGCGTCGGGCTTGCCTGGCTCATGGCGTCGAGCGGCCGCCAATCAGCGGCCTCGAGCAGGAGCTCTTACCAACCGGACCTAACCAGCCGATTGCGGGACGCGGAGGCTCAGACGGTGCGGTTGCCCGATGAGCATGTCGACGTGCACGCTGCCCGACTTGATGACGCCCGTGGCCACGTGCTCGGGATCACCCGGAACAGCTCCGATACCGACACCAGCTACAGCGAGAGGATCAAGGACGCGGTCGCGTCGGCGACGCAGCGCGTTCGCGAGACTGCGCACGACCTCTCGACCGGCACCTCGCACGTTGCGGGCAGCATCGGCGAGCGCGCCCGGCATCACGCATACGCCACTCAGGAAGGGATGACATCCATAGCACGATCGACGCGCGACACGCTGGTTTCGGCGACCAGCAACCCCTTCGCGCTTGGCGCGGTCGCCGCCCTGGTTGGGATCGTTGCCGGCTCGCTGATCCCGACGACCGAGGAAGAAGAGCGTGCGCTCGGCGCGACCGCGGAAAAGCTGCGTTCGGCTGGCCGCGAGCTCGCACAGGATGTCGTCGATCGCGGTACGCGGGTTGCTTCGGAGTCGCTCGGTGCCGTGAAGGACAGTGCCGAAGCCCACGGCCTCACTGGCGATAAGCCCGTCGGCGAGATGGTGGCGGACCTGAAAAGCGGCGCTTTGGCCGGTGCCGTCAAGCAGGTTGCGGGCGAAGCGGTCAGCGCCGGGAAGGACAGCGTCCAGACCCACTTCGCAAGTAGCGGCAACGAAGCAGGTGGTGGTCACCAAAGGAGCAATGACGAGCAGACGTTGCGTTGAATCACAGGCGCGGCCGGCGGCACGCGCCGGCCGACGCGATCAGCATAGCGAGCCGTTCACGCTAAATCGGAGTAAGTGGCGGGGAGTACAGAATGTAGCTTCTCAGATGATGGATGGGAATCACCGTAGGATCAAATTAAGGGGGCGGTAGCTCGTCGTCGCTGATGCGAGGCCACCAACTGATCTGGTTATCGACGACGCCCTGCCGATCAGCGATCTTCATGAACGACTTTTGAGAAAGCTTTGCAATCTGCTGAGCCAAAAAGGCGTAGCCGGGGTCCGAGATATGGTCGGCAGCGAGTTGCATCGCACCGACTTCTTGGGAGAGCGCATGAAGGTCGATATCCAATGCGCAGCTCGCATCATGGACATCGAAGACTCTTTTTTGTCGCTATTCACCCTACGCGCTCCGGACCGAGCGGGCGTCGAGCTTGAAGCGCAAGTCACTGGCTACGAACACCTCACGGGATAGCCGAAGCGGGTATGACGCTATCACGGTCGCGCTGCCAGCAGCCGGTTGAGGACCTTCGCCACGCGGTCGACCGAATAGGGTTTCTGAAGCAGCTCAAAGCCATGCGAGCCCTCCTCGGCTATGACCTGGCTATAGCCGCTCGCGAGGACGACCGGGAGAGCGGGATGGTCGCGGCGCAGCCGCTGCGCCAACTCGACTCCATTCATGCCGGGCATCACCACGTCCGAAAACACCACGTCGAATTTTTCGGGGTGCTGGTTGATCAGGTCGAGCGCCGCCTGCGCATTGGCGGCCCACGTCGTTCCAAACCCGAGATCGTGCAGCATCTGGGTCGCGAACTCGCCGACCTGCACATTGTCCTCGACAACCAGAATGCAGCCATGGCCCCTCAGGCTCACGCCTTCCTCGGCGGTTATTGGTTTGTCGGCCAACATCTCGTCATGCGCACGAGGCAGATACAGCGTGAACCGGGCCCCTTGGCCCGGATCGCTCGCGGTCACGATATCACCGCCTGTCTGCTTGGCGAAGCCGATCACCTGGCTGAGGCCGAGGCCGGTGCCCTTGCCGACATCCTTGGTCGTGAAAAAGGGTTCGTAGATGCGGTCGATCAGATCATCGCTGATACCCGTGCCGGTGTCGCTGACCTCGATCGCAACGAACGTGCCTAGCGTCGCTTCATGGCCTCGCCGCGCCGGGATCTGATCGACATTGCGCGCGACAAAGCGGAGCACCCCGCCTTCAGGCATGGCGTCGCGCGCATTGACCGTCAGGTTGAGCATGGCGGTGTCGAACTGCGCGGGATCGGCAAGGACCGGCCAAACGTCGGGTGCGACGTCACGCTCGATGGTGATCTGCGAACCGACAGTCGAGCGCAGCATATCGTCGATCGACGCTAGACGTGCTTTCGGTTCGAACACCTGCGGCTTGAGCGGCTGCCGGCGCGCGAACGCGAGCAATTGGCCGGTGAGAGATGCTGCGCGATCGACCGTTTCGGAGATCGCCTTGATGTAGCGCTTGCGCTTTTCCTCAGTCACATCGTCGCGCTGCAACAGATCAGTGCTGCCGCGAATGATGGTCAGCAGATTGTTGAAATCATGCGCCACCCCGCCGGTAAGTTGACCGACCGCCTCCATCTTCTGCGCCTGGCGCAAGGTTTCTTCGGTGTGGTGGCGCTCGGCAATTTCCCGTCGAAGCTGGTCGTTTGCGGCTTGAAGGGCTGCAGTCCGCTCGTCGACCGCATGTTCGAGCTTGAGTGCGAGTTGGCTCAACGCTTCCTCGGTACGCTTGCGGTCGGTGACCTCAAGCGTCACGCCGGTCATCGTCATTGATGTCCCATCGATTGCGCATTGCACGGTTCCGCGTAAATGAATCCAGTGTTCGCTGCCATCGGGCCAGCGGATCGGATAGTCAGCATCATAGGTGTCGCCACTTTCCAACGCGTGCTCGATCCCGGCGCTGACCTCGTCGCGATGGTCCGAATGAACAGCATCCAGGAGTGCGTGGAAGGAAAACGCATCGTCGGCACCACGCCCGAAATTGGCCTTGCACGCATCGTCGCAGCTCAGGAGCAAGGTTGCCGCGTCGAGTTGCCAGGTGCCGAGCCTTCCCGCGTCCAACGCGGTCGCCAGTTGCCGCTGGCTGTCGCGCAGGCGCTGTTCGGCTTCGTGCTGGGGGGTGCGATCCCGCAGGATCTTGATATAGCCGATATGTTGGTCGCTATCCTCGGCCTCGAAGCGCATCATCAAACCGGACGCCCAAATACGGCCGCCATCTTTGCGCTGGTGCCAGCGCTCGTCTTCCGCACGGCCATCACGTGCTGCGCCAATCATCTCGGCATCGCACACCCCGTTCACCTTGTCGTCGTCGGTGAAGAAGATGCAGGCGTTCTTGCCGATGATTTCAGCCTCGCTCCATCCGAGCAGATGCTCGGCGCCTGGGTTCCAGCTGGTGATATTGCCGTCCAGATCGATCGAGATGATGGCAAAGTCGGTCGCACTGTCGAGAACCAGGCGCGCGATTCTGTCGCTATGCGGCCGGGGATGCGGCGCAGTCGGTTCGGTATAATTCATATGGATATGCCTACGGGAAACGCGGAAATCTGGTAACAATTGTCAGGTGCTCAACGCGCTCGACCGGTTTTGGCTCACCTTTAAAGTTGATTTGCGACTTGTGGCGGCCCCCGCCGCCTCGCATTACGCGACGATGCACATGAGCCTTCGATATCGGTCTCTTCTACCCCTCATTATCGGGTTCGCGTTGCTTGCGCTGACCGGCCTCGGCAGCTTGTGGCTCGCGGATCGGCAGGAGCGCTCGTTCGAGGCCGTCCGCCACACGCTGGAGGTGCAAAAGCGCCTCGGCATGATCCTTTCTCGCTTTCAGGATGCCGAGACGGGGCAGCGCGGGTATTTGCTTACCGGCCAGATCGCTTATCTCGAACCCTATGAGGCTGCGCTGGCCGGGCTGGGCAAAGAGTTCATTGCGCTCGACGCCGCGATCGCCGACAACCCCGAACAACTGGCGCGAGCCAAAACCCTGAACGCGGTTTCCAACCAGCGACAGGATATCTTGCGCGCCACGATCGAACGCTACCGGCTCGGTGATGCGCGCGGTGCGATTGCGATCGTGCGCGAGGGCAGCGGGAAGCGCATGATGGACCGGCTTCGATCTGTCGTGGCGGCGATGGACCGCAAGGAGCAAAGGCTCCTTGCCGCGCGGGGTGCAGCAGCCGACCGTCAAGCGCGCCTCGTAAAGCTCGCGCTTCTGGCGAGCGGCATCGCCATCGTGCTGCTTGCGCTTCTGGCAATCCGTGATGCCCGCAAGCGCCTGCATGAAGCCATCGTGGCACGCGATGAACTCGGTATCGCCAACGAACGGCTGAAGAGCGAAGTCGCGGAGCGCACCTCGGCTGAGGGACAGGTCCGCCAGATGCAGAAGATGGAAAGCATCGGCCAGCTCACCGGCGGCATCGCGCACGACTTCAACAACATGCTCGCGATCGTGATCGGCTCGCTCGACATGGCGCAGCGCCGGTTCGACGAAGCACCCGCCAAGGCCAAGGCCTATATCGACAACGCCATAGATGGCGCTCGGCGTGCCGCCCAACTGACCGCGCGGCTGCTAGCCTTCTCGCGTCAGCAACCCCTCGAACCGCGTGCGATCGACACCAACAAGTTGGTCGGCGGAATGTCGGAACTGCTGCGACGCACCATCGGCGAGCATATCGCGATCGAAACGGTGCTGGCGGGGGGACTATGGCCTGCCTTTATCGACGCAGGACAGCTCGAAAACGCCGTTCTGAACCTGTGCGTCAATGCCCGCGACGCCATGCCCGATGGCGGCAAGCTGACGCTGGAAACCAACAACACGCATCTCGATGAACGCTATGCCGCCGAGCATGACGAGGTCACCGCAGGTCAATACGTGGTGCTCTGCATCACCGACACCGGCACGGGCATGCCACCCCACGTCATCGAACGCGCGTTCGATCCCTTCTACACGACCAAGGGTGTCGGCAAGGGCACCGGGCTCGGGCTCAGCCAGGTGTTCGGGTTCGTCAAGCAGTCGGGTGGTCACATCAAGATCTACTCGGAGCCCGATCAGGGAACGACGGTAAAGCTCTACATGCCCCGCCACTTCGGCGCGGCAAGCACGCTGTCCGATGCAAGGGCTGGCACCGTTGAAATTCCCCGCGCGAGGGACGGCGAGATCGTGCTGGTGGTCGAGGACGAGGAGCGCGTGCGGCATATGTCGGTCGACGCCCTGCGAAGCCTCGGTTACACTGTGGTCCAGGCATCGGATGGTATGCAGGCGCTCGCCGTGCTCGCGATCCAGCCACGTGTCGATCTGCTGTTTTCGGATATCGTCATGCCGGGCATGAACGGACGGGAGTTGGCGGACACCGCCCGCGAGCAGCGATCCACTCTCAAGGTGCTCTTCACGACCGGCTACACCCGCAATGCAGTCGTCCATAACGGCGTGCTCGATCCAGGCGTTGCGTTCATCTCGAAACCGTTCGGGATCGATCAGCTCGCAGTGAAGGTTCGTCAGGTTCTAGATGGCGAGGGCGATAACCGTCGCGACTGAGGAGTCGCTCAAGCAAGTTCCGAAACGAGTATTCCACGGTTGCCGCAACTGGTTGCGATTACGCCGCCAGCACCAACCTGTTTCGGCCATTCACTTGGCATCGTACAAGGCCCGGTTAGCGACCCCAAGTAGCTGATCCGCAGTCGTCCCGGGTATAACAGCTGCGATCCCGACGCTCACCGTAACACGCATGGTTCGTCCGTCATCTGCCGTGCAGGGGGCCTCTGCGAAGCTCGCGCGAACACGTTCGCACACCAGTTCCGCCTGCTCCAGCGATGCACCGTCTAGGATAGCCACAAATTCTTCGCCGCCATACCGAGCCACCACATCGGAGGTTCGGAGCGTCGACCGGAGAAGGTCCGAAAACGTGCGGAGGACGACGTCGGCCGAGATGTGGCCGAAGCGATCGTTGATCGATTTGAAATGGTCGAGGTCGAACATTGCGATGCAATGGTTCATCTTTTCTACCTCGCTGACAAATTCTAGAGCCATGCCCCTGTCCGAATGACGATCGATCAACGGACGGTCATCAGCTGGTCGCACGTCCCACGGAAAACCATCAAAATCCGAGTCTCACAAAGATGGTACCATATGTTTTGCGTTGATGGGGCCTTATACGTTACACCGCGTCTATGACGTACACGCTGATTGGCTATGCCCGCTGCTCGACTGACAAGCAGGACCTTGCTGCCCAACAGGACGCGCTGCTAAAGCTCGGCGTCGCTGCCGATCGCATCTATACCGACAAGGGGTTCACGGGCACGAACCGTGATCGGCCGGGCCTCGACCAGGCGCTTGCCGCTGTGCGCAGCGGGGACACGCTAGTGGTGCCCAAGCTCGACCGGCTTGCCCGATCGGTACCTGACGCTCGCGCGATTGGGGACAGCCTGGCGGTCCGCGGCGTGAAGCTGCAGCTCGGAGCTATCGTCCACGACCCGGCCGATCCGATGGGTAAGCTATTCTTTAACATCCTTGCCACATTCGCCGAGTTCGAAGCGGATCTGATCCGCATGCGAACACGCGAGGGCATGGCCGTGGCGCGCGCTAAAGGAAAACTGCGCGGAAAGAAACCCAAGCTGTCTGATCGTCAGCAGAAAGAGCTTCGGCGCATGTACGACACCAACGATTATTCGATCACCGATCTTGCCGAAGTGTTCTCGATTTCTCGCCCGACCGTATACCGGACACTGGGACGCCAGCCTGCCACTTTGACAAAACCAGCCTGATTGAAGACTCTGAACAATCGAGACCGGCCAATTTCATGCTAGCCTTAGACGGAAGGGACATACCGGACGTCGTTTTTTGCGCCAACCGGTACAGGAAGGCGCGCTGTACGAAGCGCTTTATTAGATGGTCTAGAACAGGTCGGTCAGTGCCATACTGGTAAAGCCTTCTATCTTGCCCGATCTGCAATCTCGCGGCGACATTTGTGTGAAACTGTCCATTCACTCAAGGCCAATAGCATGTGGAAACGATCGGTCGGGCAGATGAACACGCTGATCACGCTGGTGGACACAAATCAGAACTTTTTCTTGCCGCGATGTTCGAACACCTTCGAACGGCAATACATGAACGTGTCCATCTGAGCTCGTGTTGACGCTGTCGCGGGCAGCGCGGGCGCTTCTAAGATGATCGTTACCATTGCAGCGCCGGCGTTATTCCTTGGCCAACAGACAAGCCTCCACACATCCGATGAATCCTTGCTCGCCGGCTGAACTCGCTGGATGACGGCCGAACTTGATTTCCTATAATGCAATTTCCTCCAATACCGTGTCCTTCCTGTTGCCGAAGGCCGCCATACACGATCTAAGGGGGCCCTCAAACGGGGAGGCGTCTCTAGTCCATGGAAACCCTCACCCTCGACGGCGGCGAGAGCAACGAGCATCCCGAACCTACGTCAGCGTCCTTCCTCGCGGGGGGCGGGGCAATGGGCCAAATTATTCGTGCGTATGACTGGACCTCGACCCCGCTTGGAAATCCCACGGGCTGGCCGCAGGGCCTGCGCACTGTGGTGCAGATCCTTCTGAACACCGGTCACCCGATGTACATCTGGTGGGGACCGGGCCTCACCTGCATCTACAACGATGCATACAGCCGCTCGATCGGGCCTGAAATGCACCCCGCCTCGCTCGGGAAGCCTGCCCAAAGCGTTTGGGCTGAGATCTGGGGAACGATAGGGCCGCAGATCGAACAGGTGATGTCCGGAGGAGGGCCGACGTGGCACGAGAACCAGCTCGTACCGATCACCCGCAATGGTCGTCGCGAGGATGTGTACTGGACCTACAGCTACAGCCCGATCGGCGATGACTTCGCACTCCACGGCGTCGGCGGGGTACTCGTGGTCTGCACCGAGACCACGCCGACCATTATATCCGAGAAACGTTCGCGCGCGGAACTGGAGCGTCAGAAACGACTGTTCGAGGAGGCTCCGGGTTTCATCGCAATCCTTCGGGGTGAAGGGCACGTCTTCGAGTTCGCCAACCGGGCCTACGAGCGGCTGAGCGGGGGTCGTGCGGTTTTGGGGTTGCCTGTGCGCGAGGCCTTCCCGGAGATCGAAGGGCAGGGCTTCTTCGAGCACCTCGACCGGGTGTACCAAAGCGGAGAGCCTTTCACCGCGGCCCATGTGCCCATCCGTCTGGAAGAGTCCGATGGGTTTCGCCTGCGCTACATCGACTACATCTACGCGCCGGTGACCGACGACAAGGGTGCCGTCACGGGCATCTTCGTGGAGGGTCACGACGTGACCGATGCCTATCTCGCCGAGAGGGCACTACGGCAGAGCGAAGAGCGCTTTCGAAGCTTCGCCGAGACCTCGACCGACACGCTGTGGATCGTGAACGCCGAAACGGGGCAGTTGGAATATCTCAGCCCGGCTTACGAGAACACCTGGGGTGAGCCCCGTGACGCTGCCATGTCCGACATCGGGCACTGGGCCGAGCGCCTGCACCCCGGTGACCGCGAAGCGGCGCTGTCGGCGCTGTCGAAGCTGCGCGCAGGTGAGCGCCACAGCATAGAGTACCGGATTGTCCGCCCGGATGGCGAGGTGCGCTACATCCATGACAGCGGCTTCCCAATCTACGAAGCGGGACGGATCCGCCGCATGGCGGGGGTAGCGCAAGACCTAACCGGCTTCCGCCTCGCCGAACGGCGCCTCGCAGACAACGAACGCTGGACGCGCACCTTGTTGGAGGGATTCCCCAGATGGTGTGGCGAGCGCAGGCCGATGGCGCCTGGACCTGGGCCAGCCCGCAATGGACCGAGTACAGCGGCCAGTTGCAAGCCGCCAGCCTCGCGGCTGGCTGGCTCGCATGCGTTCACCCGGACGACCGCGAGCGGGTGCGGGCCGTGTGGGCGGGGGCAAGCGAGGATGGCTCGTTCGGAGCCCACTACCGAATCTACAATGCAGCGAGCGGCGGATACCGGTGGACGCAGACGCGGGCGACTCCGGTCCGCGACGATCGGGGCGAGATAGTCGAGTGGCTTGGTGCATCCACCGACGTGCACGAGATCCGCCAGCTGCAGGAGCGTCAGCAGGTTCTCGTCGCCGAACTTCAGCACCGTGTTCGGAACATGCTCACGGTCGTTCGATCCGTATTCTCGCGAACCGCCGAGGCGAGCGAGAACCAGCGGCAGCTCGTCGACCACTTCACGGGGCGGCTCGACTCGCTCGCGCGAACTCAAGTGATCGTCACCAGGAGTCCATCCGGCAAGGTCGATCTCAATTCCCTCATACGGGAGGAACTGCTGAGCGTCGCGGCAGGCGAGGGACCATGCGTATCCCTCGATGGCCCGGAAGTGATGCTGGATCCGAATGCCGCGGAGGCAATCGGGATGGCCATTCACGAACTGACGACCAATGCTCTGAAGTACGGCGCACTTAGGGCCAACGGCGCAGGGCTTCGCATCGACTGGCGGGTCCATGCAGAACAAGGGCAGACGGCGAAGCTGGAATTGACTTGGCTCGAGACCGGCGTTCCGGCGGTACCCATTGCGCCGGTCCGCGAAGGATTCGGTCGGGAGCTGATCGAGGAGGCCCTTCCATACCGCCTCGGTGCGGAGACGTGCCTGGAGTTCCGGCCCGGAGGGGTGAAGTGCACCATCTCCATGCCCCTCGACGACGATGACGAGCGCGCGAGCGCCCTGCTGGAGCGATAGATGATACCGGGTCACAACCTCGCAGGTCGCCGCATCCTCGTCGTCGAGGATGAATACTACATAGCTTCCGACATCCGTCGGGCACTGACGAAGTGTGGTGCGGCGATCGTCGGCCCCTTCGGCAATCTGGACGAAGGCCTGGCCTACGCTGCGCGCGATCCGCTCGATGCGGCTCTGCTGGATGTGAACCTCGGCAGTGCATCCTCCTATCCGATCGCTGAGGAACTGTCTCGACGCGGCGTGCCCTATCTATTCCTCACTGGCTATGACCAGTGGTCGCTACCTCTTGAATTTCGGTCGTCGCCCAGAATTGGCAAGCCGTTCACATTCTCGGTACTGCTCGATGCGCTCGAACGTCTCCTTCTTGAGACTGCCGAATAGCAGGTTTCGCAGTCGCGCATTACCCAGCATTATGCGGCGCAGTCGTCGGACATGCCTCGGATATTACAAGTATCATTAACGGGTTTCCTTTACGTCGTCTCTTCGAACTGCTTAACGAGACGCTGTTCTTCACGATCGGTCAGGCCCGCGCGATCCTCGCCTGCTAGGCTCACGATCACAATACCGAGCGACCGCACTTATTGCTCGGCTATGCGACACCGGCAGCGTTCGCCGCCGAACTCG
Source organism: Sphingomonas aliaeris (assembly GCF_016743815.1). Classification (NCBI taxonomy): domain Bacteria; kingdom Pseudomonadati; phylum Pseudomonadota; class Alphaproteobacteria; order Sphingomonadales; family Sphingomonadaceae; genus Sphingomonas; species Sphingomonas aliaeris. The sequence continues at coordinate 942,837 of NZ_CP061035.1, forward strand.
AACGGCAATGGACGGGGTTGCACCGACCGTTGCATCACCCGCGCTCATGCGCGACATCACCGGTCAGTCGCTGGTGCCGCTGGATGAAAGGCGGGGATCACGTCAAATGGGCTTTAGGACGATGAACTGAGATTAACAGCGGTGTGGGCACTTGATCGTTAGGTGCGCCGCTCGCCATTCGGTATTGCCGTTGTTGTCGCGAATTCCGGCGGTCAACGCATTTTGAAATCCCAGACCTCCATTGCCTTACAGCCGCGGCACTCGACGCGGACCTGCGTCCCCCACGCGGTGCAATTCCGATGATGACTTGGGAGCGCCGACTATGCTCATGTGAGCGAACGGGGAAGACTCGGCCAAGAGTAACGAAATGCCGCTTTCCGGTTCGCTAGTCCTTTAGTGGGGTGGCGCCCACAGAAACGACATAACGACCGATCTCCTCCTTACCCTGAGTGACCTTTACCTCCGCCCCAAAAAACGGATTGCCGTGTGACACCTGCTCTGCCGCGATCGTAATTGCGCTTGAGATCGCTTGCGACCAAGCCTGAATATTGTCGGATGCTTCCTGCTCGGCTGTGGAGCTGAAGTGTTCGTTGACGATTGTGATAGTGTAATTTGTCATGTTTTCTTTTGTAACGGGCGCCGAACGCCGTGCCACGACATAGATCAGGTTCGCTCTGGCATCACCATCGCCAGCCGGAATCTACAGTCTTGCGTCCGGCCGAAACTAAGATAATTTCGGCAGATGACCCGTCTCGAAGAAGTCGAAAGGAAACAGGTTGAGCTTGACGCGCTATACGCAGCGCTCGTCGAACGCGCTGGCGATCCTGCGATCGACCCGATGCTACTACTACTGCGCGTCGCCGATCAACACATAGCGGAAGCAAGGCGCATAGCTCTTGCGGCGGATCCTGAGCCGCAGCAACTCGCCTGGCTTTCAAGCGGAAAGCGGTTTGATTAACCGTGCGCTTTCTCTGGCGGAGCACATCGCGTGTGTCCACGCTTGACGATCGCGCGACTGAGGCGCCTTTGAAGACTAGAGCGGGTGAAAACTACCAAATTTATGCTTGATAGGATACCTCTCGGTCGTTGGCCGTTGGGCGTGTCGTATCGTGGATTGAGGTCGGAATGATTGGGGCATCGGCAGAAGCAGCGCAAAGGCTCACTGAAAAACTGGACCGCCTAATCGGCCTTACAACGATTGAACGCGATGCCATCGCGGCTCTTCAATTCAGGATCGAGTATGTCCCGGCCCACACATATCTGGTGCGAGAGGGCGACACAGTTACGCAATGCTGCATCGTAATCAACGGATATGCATGTCGGCACAAGGTCGAGCGCGCAGGCGGTCGGCAGATTGTCGCCTTTTACATGGCCGGCGACATCCTTAACCTCCAGCATATCTTGTTGTCCAAGGCGGACGATAATCTGCAAACCACTACGAAAGCGATGGTGGGCTGGATCGCTACCGAGAGACTGCGGCAGCTTGGTCGTGAGCACCCTTGTATTGCAAAGGCGTTCGCGATTGACGTTTTGATCGACGCGTCCATCTTCCGCGAATGGGTTCTCAATATCGGCCGTCGGGACGCGAAGATCCGCGTGGCGCATATGATTTGTGAATTTATCGCGCGGCGAAAGACCCTTGACACGTTGTCGTCATTTTCGATGACCTTGCCATTCACGCAGGAGCAGATCGCGGACGCGACCGGGCTAACGGCGGTTCATGTGAACAGGATGCTGCGAGCGCTGACCGATGAGGGAGCGTTCGCTCATCAAAACGGCCAACTGACGATCTCCGATTGGAAAAAACTGCAGACGATCGCTGACTTCAATCCCGGGTATCTACATGAAGCAGCATGACAGTTCGTTCTTAAAGTGCGCTGCCCCGCAGCAAGCGTGAATGAAAACCTGCAACCATCAACAAAGGTTAGGCACTTAGCTGCATGGCCCGATACTTTTTCGATCTTCATGAGTGCGGGAGCGTCACCCGCGACCCCGAGGGACAGGAGCTGCCCGATATCGATGTTGCGCGCGAAACGGCGATTGAGAGCGCAAGGGCGATAATGTGCTACGAACTCAGCCACGGCCATTTATGTTTGTCTTGTCATATCGACATCAACGACAACGAGGGCCGGAACCTTGAGAGGGTAGCGTTCAGGGATTCCGTCGAGATTTCTGGCTCGTCGGCATCCTGACGGTCTTTGGTCCACACGGATGCCGTTGAGCTTGCGATTGAGCGGGTCGGTGCAATTGCGTTCGCGCCGTGTGCACCAGCAAGGTCGCGCGGACATCGCGTTTCCCATATAACGCGATGCCCTGCCGTTCCGAGCGGCGATCGGCGCCACCTCCGCTAGCGCATTACAGCCACAATCAACCCCACGATGGATGCGAAGCTACCGATGAATGCGAGTGCGAAAACGAGGTGATCTCGCCATAGCATTTGCAGTCTGCCGGAATGGCTGTGCAGGAACGCGTCAAACTGCTCAGCCACGCGCTCATCCGCCGAGAGAAGGGCTACCTCCAAAGTCGAGAGTTGGTCGTAGATCGAGACCATCTCATCTAATTGGTACGTCGTCAGCTCGGGGTATCTGCGCAGCAGATCTCGAAAGCGATCCGCTTTCCGCCCAAAGGGGCGGTGCCGCTCTCTAGCTACTTCCATCATCGGAGCTCTCCGGATGCTACATCCGGCGGTTCGGCCCGCGCAATCACGCGTCCGCCCACTACCAAGCATGGTTTACTTAGAGTTGCGCCGCTGCCGGGCGCGGGGCCGATACCGCGCCCGGCTTAGAAGCCGACCTTGAGAGGATAATTCCGATGCGGTTTCAACACGTGCATCACGAGAGCTTAGGCCAAATGCGTAGACAAGCAAATCGGATGGTCGGTGCGGGGCTCACGAGCGCTGCTCGGGCAGCGCTGCCGTGACGATGATCTCGACCCGGTAGTCAGGGGTCGCGAGCCGAACCTCGCCCGTAGCTCGGGTTGGCGCATTAGTACCCCCAATCCATTCCTCCCACACAGCGTTCATGGCTGCAAAGTCGGCCATGTCGGCCAGCCAGATCGTCGCTTGGAGGATGCGAGAGCGCTCGGTCCCCGCTTCGCATAGTAAACGATCGATGGATTCAAGAACGGCACGCGTCTGGGCGGATGCTTCCTCACCTGGCGCACCGATCTGCCCAGCAAGGTACACTATTCCACCATGGACAACGGCTTGGCTCATCCGTGCTCCTGACTCGATGCGCTTGATCGTCATATGTGGTCTCCTTGGTTATCGCTCATTGTCGGTATCGCTCCAGGCCGAGACCCTTGATGTCGATCGGAGGACGATCGCCGGAGATGATCGCAGCGGTCACAGCGGCGGAGCCGCAGGCCATGGTCCACCCAAGTGTTCCATGTCCGGTATTGAGGAAGAGGTTAGATACCCGCGTAGCTCCAAGGATTGGTGGGCCATCGGGCGTCATTGGCCGCAGACCGCTCCAGAAACCCGTCTCTCCCGCGCTGGTTGCTTTCGGGAACAGATCGTTGACGCAATGCAAAAGCGTAGCCTCGCGCTGCTTTGGCAGCGATCTGTTGTAACCGGAGATCTCTGCCATTCCCCCGACGCGGATCCGAGCTCCAAGACGCGTGATGGCGATCTTGTACGTTTCGTCAAGCAAGGTAGACACGGGGGCTTGCGCCGGGTCTGCGATCGGGACCGTGATCGAGTAGCCCTTCACGGGATACACGGGGAGTTGGATGCCGAGCGGGCGCACCAATATTGGCGAATAACTTCCTAGGGCCAGCAGATATGCGTCTCCGCGCACGTCGCCTCCGTCGGTCCTGACTCGGGTAATCTCGCGACCTGAGGCATCCAGACCGAGGATTCTCGTGCAAAACCGGAACTCGACGCCGCTGCTCATCAGACGGTCCACCAACCTGTTCGTGAACAGATGGCAGTCGCCAGTTTCGTCGTTTGGGAGCCGCAGGCCGCCCTCGAAGCTGCCGTTTGAAAGAGCGAGACCGGGCTCAGCGTCAATGCAGCCAGCCCGGTCTAGTAGCTCGAACGGAACGCCGTAAGAGCGCAATACGTCCACGTCCTTCGCACTCGCATCCACCTGCTTAGCGGTGCGGAAGAGCTGAAGGGTTCCAAGCGAACGCTGGTCATACTCGATGCCCAGCTCCCCTCTCAAAGCGATCAGCTCGTCGCGGCTGAACTCCGCCAACCCGACCATGCGGCTTTTGTTAAGGGCATACCGCGCCTCGGTGCAGTTGCGGAGCATGGCGGCCAACCAGCGCAGCATGGCCATATCAAACGAGGGACGAAGGATGAGCGGCGCGTGCCGCATGAGTAGCCAACGGATCGCCTTCGCAGGTATGCCGGGAGCGGCCCATGGCGACGCGTAGCCGGGCGAAACTTCGCCGGCATTTGCAAAGCTGGTCTCGAGCGCCGCCCCGGGCTGCCGGTCGACCACGACGACCTCATGGCCGGCACGATGCAGATAGTGAGCCGCGGTGACGCCCACGACACCGGCACCAAGTACGATGACCCTCAATATGCTTCTCCAGGCATATGGAGAGTGGTGACGTTGTCCTCGACGTAGGCGCGGGCATGCCGACCACCAAGGCGCGTGAGAAGCTCGTAAGGGATGGTGTCGGCGCCAGCGGCAATGTCGTCGAGGGTTTGATTGGGGCAGATAAGGTCCACAAAGTCGCCTTCCGCGATCTCGCCGGGTACCCCGGAGATGTCCACCGTCATGCTATCCATCGAAATGCGCCCGACGATCGGCAGCCGAACGTCGCGGTGCCAAGCCGCACCAATATTCCCGCGTCCGCGGGGCCATCCATCTGCATAGCCAAGCGCAAGCGTCGCAACGTATTGCGGCCCGGAGGCGGTATAAGTCAGACCGTAGCCCACGCCAGTTCCGGGCGAGAGTTCGCGGATCTGCAAGATGCGCGCGCACAGCCTCACGACTGGAAATATTTTGAGGGATAGAGGTCGAGTTGGGACACCGTATAGCGCGATCCCAGCTCGCACGAAGTCCAGATGATAGCTGCTCGATAGAGTGGTGCCGCTGCTGTTTGCAATCGATCTGGGAACGCCAGGGAAAGACATTGTCAGTTGCTCGAAGCGCCGGAGTTGCTCGTCGTTCGCCGCTGCGTCTGGCTCGTCCGCGCATGCGAGGTGCGTCATCACGAACCGAAGATCGATATCGCTCGAGAGAGAGCCGTCCTGGGCGAGTGCCAGAGCGCTCGCGTTTGAGAGGCCGAGACGCGACATACCGGTGTCTAGCTGGAGGCCAGCCGGAAGGGGTCGGCCGCGGAGCCGGGCGGTGTAACGCCAACGCCGGACCTGATTGTCCGAGTTCAGAACCGGCACGAACCCCCAGTCCGCGCAGGCTTGCTCGCCTCCAGGATCCAATCCGTTGAGGATAACGATGGTGCATCCGGGAGGCAGCGCAGCACGTAGATCCAGCGCCTCACAGAGCTGGGCCACGAAGAAAGTGCGGCACCCTTCGCGGTGAAGCCTCGAGGCTAGCCGGCGGGCTCCGAGTCCATATGCGTTAGCCTTCACCACTGCGCCGCACCCAGAGGGAGACACATGGTCGCGAACCGCGTGGTAGTTCGCCGCGAATGCGTCGAGATCGATCACGAGCTGGCTCGAAAAGGTCGGGCACCGGAACTTCGCCATCCGCATATAATGGCGTACATCAGTGCGAATTTGTCACCGATCCTGCGCCGAAACCTGCTAGCAAGGGGCCATCTTCGCAGAGTCTACGACGCTATGGAGGAAACCAGTGGGCGCACTCGATGCCATCAATCGGCGTATCGTGAATCAGCTACGACTGAATGCAAGGATCACGAATAACGCGCTGGCTCGCGAGGTGGGCATGTCGGAATCCGCGTGCCTACGCCGTGTTAAGCTACTTGAGCGGTCCGGGGTGATCCAAGGTTACACAGCGATCATCTCGGGCAGCGACCCTGATGATGGCACGGTCGCGATCGTTCAGGTCGAGCTGGAGCGGCAGACTGAGGAGTTTCTAGCCCGGTTTGAGGCGGCCATGCGCAAGCACGCGGAAATTCGTGCATGGTATCTACTCACCGGGGCCGGCGACTATCTGCTACGGCTCCAGATCTCCAGCATGGAGGACTATGCAAAGTTTCACCGAGATGTCCTGTCACGACTGCCTGGCGTTACGCGGATCACTTCCAGCTTTGCGATGCGGAGTCACCGCAAGGCTTGATGCAGCCTCCTTCGACCATGTGCTGGTTGGCCGCTGCGACAGCGGGTGTGGTCTCCTGTCCCAAAAGAGCCAGCTCATAAGTAGCAGCATCAGAATGGCGACGGCCGTCCAGGTGAACCGCTCGCGCCGGCTCGTCAGCAAATCACGGTAGTCTACGAGGAAGCGATCCAGCTTCACGCCGACCTGCCCGCTTGAGCGGAGGCGCCGAAGCTCGGACGCGCGTGCCTTCCTAATAAACCCCAGCACCTCCTTGAACTCGGCGTCGGAAAGTTCGGGATAGCGGGAAAGGAGCACAGCGATCCTGCCGTCGGGATAGGCGGCGGCACTAATGCTGAATTCATTGCTTCTACGGCGGGGTCTTTCCCTTCGCGGTCCGAGCGCTGACGCTCGCTTCTCGGGGCGAGGTGCCATTTTTTGAACTCCGAAAACACTGCGGGCCGGTCCGCGCTGACAGCCCAATCCGCCTTCCCACGATCATCATCTGCGTGACCGCGGCTCGAAGCCGGGCGCGGGACCTAAGGCGCGCCCGGCCTAGCGGCCGAACTTCAAGGGGAGGTCCCCGTGAATGGGAAGAGTGTCGCTCACACGGCGAGGGTAGCCGCAGTCCGCAGGTATGCAAGGTGGCCGAAGCAGCGAGACAGCATTGCGGCTCATTGCTCAGTCTTGATGAAGCTGATCTGGCCACTTCGCTTGAGCCGAGCTTCGCGAATCTCATCCAGGCAGCGGATACCACGCGCCCGCATGGCCTCTTCAATGTCCGAGAGCGACAGTGCAGACGCTCTCACAGCGCCGTCTAATATCCGGCCGTCCTGCACCAGCAGACGGTTGCTTCCCTTGATCCAGCGCTCGATGACGTTCCACCGAATGGCTGTTGCGGCAAGAAGCCAATGAAGCGCAACAAACGTAGCGCACGCCGCAAGCGCTGGCCCGAATGGAGCGTTGCCCGTGACCGCGCGGCTCGCGATCGAGCCGATCACGATCACAGTTACGACGTCGAAGGGGGTTGCCTCGCCCAGCGCCCGCTTCTTGCCGCACCTGATGATGATCAGAGCTACAGCGTAAACGACTGCTGCGCGGACGACCATCTGTAACACGCCGAGGTCCTCGGCCTCGGATCCGAGACCTAGCAGCGACCGGACAAGATCGCTCATAAAGCGGTCTGAAGCCCGTGGTCAGGTTGCGTCCAACACAGGTCTCGACTGCGCGCTTGAAGGTGTTTCATCTGTGATCTCGTGGACGCGCCATCGGGCGACGCGGAGGAAGGTGATCGCACTGAGCCTACGGCTCCGAGCGGGCGCTTGGTTCGGCCTAGGCGCCATCAGCGCCTAGGCTCATGCCCGTTCGGTGCTGCTGCCCGAACGGCTGCGCTTGCGAAGTTGGCCCAGCACCACAACCGAGTGCGTTCTCATCCTTCGAACAGTCTACGTCCCACCGGAGGCGATGTTCCAGAAGCCCACATGGACCATGTCCCCCATTCCCATCCAAGAGGGCGGACGACAACTCGTTTGACACTGGAGAGCGGGAGCGACATCATCAGGAGATGCAGCTTCGCGTGCGCCATCTCCGACGCCGTCTCCACGCGGGGCAACTCCTCGCGGGCATTTAGCCCCGGGCTCTCCTACGGCATGTCCCGAAGAGCTCGGGGCCACCATTCGTCAACGCAGGTCAACCGCCCTCCGGTTGCGGACGCCTAGGAGATTAGCATGAACGCGACGAGAGCGGCCGCAACGCGGCCGCAAATTCACATGATTGAGGAAGAGGCCGATAACCTCTCCGGCTTGGCCCTCAGCAATGAGCACCGGTTTCCGCAGGTCAGCGAGCTTTTGATCCGTGAGACCTCAAGGGCAAAGCTGTACGCCGCTGCAAGTATCTCTCCGGATGTCGTGACCATGGGTGCGCTAGTCGAATTTGTGGACGAGGGGACGGGTGCGCAGCGAACGGTCCAACTCGTGTACCCACCCGAAGCCGACATTTCCGCCGGGCGGATCTCTATCCTGACGCCGATCGGCGCAGGCTTGATCGGCTTGCGCGAAGGCCAGTCGATACTTTGGCCGGACCGAGAAGGGCATGAGCGACGGCTCGTGATCGTCAAGGTTCAACAGCAGCCGGCACGCGCCGCCTGAACGGCCCTCTCGGTAATGAAACGGGTAGATTGGGCGGTCCGCTCGCTTGGCCGCCGTGCGCCTTGGTGCCGAGCCGGTCGTGCGAGCGGGTGATGGTTGCCAGGAGCGCGCCCGTAATGGTTACGCCAATGAAGGTTCCACCCCGCATCGCCGGGCTCCTGTTGCTCGTAGTGTCGGGCTGCACGACGCTGCTCCACCGCACCCTCTACGAGGCGGGCCGGCACGGTCCTGCACAGGCCACCGAGATGGGAGTGGGGCTGCTGACGTTTATGCTGGCGAGTGCAGGCGTTCTGATGCTGATCCACGGGGGCAAGCTGTTCGACGGCAAACTCGATCCAAGAAACCGCCAGCCTGCACCTCCGAAGCGCGATATCATGAGCATTCTGACCGGTCCCGCCGTTTCAATCAGCGGCGCTTGCGATACACGCCAGGGCGTTGCGCTGTTGCAAGCCCGCCGAGCACTCGCAGCGGCGCGCCACGCTTACGATAATGAATTGAGCGCCCGCAATTTCTCCGCAATTGGGCGACGAGCATAACTTTAGGTTCACGCCCTACGCTCTTAGCTAATGGCCTTCGAGATGGTGGACAGGCGGCCGGAACCTTTCCTTATCCGGTTTGAGGCACGAAACTCACTTGCGCCAGCCTCCAGGCACGGTCGGGATCCCCGCGCCACACCTCATCGCGAGACGGGATCCGGTCCGGTATAGGACCACAGACTTCCGCGTGAATGTAGCGGCCGGTAGCTCGCAGGCGGACCGTGGAGCTCGGGTACAGCTCCACGAGTGCTTCCCGCAGCTTTCGAGCATCCTCGGCAAGTTCGATTTGTCCCAGGCGCCGTGGAGTACCATCCACGAGTTCGGCGGTTGCGACACGCAGCGAAGTGATGCCATCCTTGAGGATGCTTATGGAGATCAACGCTCCTGCAGCAGCGTCTGTCCACCAGTACCCGAAGCCGACGCCCAGCACACCGATGATGCCGGTGAGCCCCGTCATCCAATCGGCCTTTTGCATCATCGCGTCGGTGTCGAGCACCTCATCTTGAAGCCGGCGAGCGATCGGCTGCTTGAGCCTGCCGAGAATCACGGGAGGCACGATCGAATAAAGCAGGCCGCCGATCATCACCCAGCCTTGCCAGATCTCCTGACCCAGGAGGCGGACCGGCGGCATCGTGGGATGCTCCTGGGATAGGAGTGATGCCACGGAGTCGAAGATAAGGATTCCGCCCACACCGCAGAGTGCAACCGCCGCAATGAGCGAGGAGAGGCTTTGCACGCGATCGAAGCCAAACGGAAATGCGCCGGTCGGCTTGCGCCCTTCAAAGTGGAGGGCAACGAGAAAGACGACCGCTGGGATCAGGCTCAAAACGTCCTCGACCAGCGCCGTCTTCATCGCTTGGCTGGAACCCATCGCCAGCCACATGACGGCGATGATGGACGACATCCATCCGATGGTCCACCACTCCAGGCGACGCGCCTTGGCGAGGTCCTGCCGGACATGCCCGGGGAGGTTGCGGTTCACCGGCTCGCTCCCTTCAGAATGGGTGCATGCTTGTGGACGAGCGTGATCCAACCATTCTCGCCGTTTCGGATTATCGCGGCTGATGTGGGCTCGCCGTCGTTGTCGCCCCTCTGTCCCGGGGTCGGCATAAACGTCACTCGCTTGCTCCAGGGGGTGTCGGCCGCGAAGTGGCCAACGACGATGTCGAGTTCGCCCTCCTCGAGCTTCGGAAGAAGCAGCTCGGCCGGTCCCGTCACGAGCTGGGGCCTGCTGCCTGTTTCGCTGGCGACCGAGCTGAGAAAGCGACGTTGCGGCACGTCCGGTGCCCCGTTGCCGGACGAGATGATGCCCACTCGCAGCACCTTCGATTCCTGGATGCGCTCCATCGTACCCTCAGGATCCCAAGGGAGGTCCGCGCAACCAGAAAGCATCAACAACGCCGCTACAAAGTTCGCCTTCATCTACACTCCAGTCATGGGATTGCTGCCGGTAGTCCGCTTCGCAGATTCCGCCTCGTTTTTGGCTCTCTGAAGATAAAGCTCGACAAAGCGTCTGTGGATGCAGGCAACGCCCGGTTGAGCCTGTGCGGCCAATTCCACGTGGGCCTGAGCCCGCGTCCTGAAATAGCCGATGTTCCTTTCCATAACGGAAGTTCCCTCGTCGGGAAGGCATCGCGCCCTCCGAAAAAGGCGCCGCTCGACATAGTAAGGGAGTGTACAATGCCGAAGCGGCGCCCGAGTATGGTCGCCCTGCGACCGGCGGGGATCCTAGGCGCGGGTAAGCACGCCTAGGGGTGCAGGCGCGGAGTGCTACTGCCCCCGTGCACCATTTCCATCAAAGAGCAGCCAATCAACATCGATGACCAGCATGAGCCAAGTCTCTGGGAAGTCAAGTTTTGGGCAAGTTGGCCTTCCTAGGCCCCCACCCGGTGGCACAGATGATCCCTAGGGCGATCAGCGCCACTCCTGCGAAATGAAACCCCCGGATCGCCTCGTCAAGGAAGACGGCCGCGAGAAGAGCACCCATGATCGGCATGATGTTGAGGTAGAGGCCTGCGGCCGCTGAGCCAAGAAGTTCGACGCCTCGATTGTAACAGAGGTATGCTATCAGCGAAGGGAAGATGCAGACATAGCCGATCGCCAGCCAGCTTTCGTTTGCCCTTTCGATCAGCCGGCCACTGGCCATCTCCGCCACGTAAAATGGAAGCACGCCGGCAATACCAATGGCCAGGGTAGCGGCCAGGAAACTCAGCGGATGCACTTGAGGACGCTTTCGCAGAAGGACGGAGTAGAGCGACCAGATAATCACGGCACATCCGATCACGAGGTCTCCGATGTTGAGCCGTAGCGTCATAACCGATGCGGGATCTCCCTTGGAAATGATCACCAGCGCGCCAGCCACGGACAGGATGATCCCCAGCACCTGCAGCAGTCGAGTGGATTCGGCGAAGAGGAGTGCGCCAAACAGGAGAATCAGGCCGGGCTGAAGCGACTGGAGGAGCAGTCCGTTAACCGCGCTCGTCGTCTGAAGTCCCGTATAGAGCAGCGTGTTGAAGGCGCCGATCCCGAGAGCGCCAAGAACGATCAGCGTCCGCCAGGATCGACGGAGTTCGGCAGCGTCGCGCCGCAGGTGCGGCCAGGCGAGCGGCAACAGCAAAAGCAGGGCGAGGCTCCAGCGCCAGAACGACAGCGCGAGTGGGGGCACGAGGTCACGGGCTGCCCGCGCCACGATTGAGTTGCCTGCCCAAAACAACGCCGTGAAGGTGAGCAGGAGGTATGGCGCGGTCCAAATACGGTTGGCCATTCCCAAGGGTCCCGGCGATTGGACGTTCGATGTCGGCTTCATTGCTGCTCCAACCGCGGGGGACGACGGCTTGTTGTGTGAAATGGCCTGTGACGCCCGTTTACCTCACCGCGCCTCAGCGCATCCGGTCGCGCTTAGAGGTGAGCAGCGTCGCGGTCTATTCGAACAGGGGAGGGTGCGCGTTGCGTACGGCCGCCAGTTTGACTTTTCACGGCAAAGGGCCATGTTTCATGGCATGTGCGTCACGATCTCCGTTCGACACGCCGAAGTGCACCCAGGCAGCAGCACCGAGCGCCTGCATGCCCTGGGCGGTACTCCTGAATAGGCGTCCGACCTAGGGCTTCCTCCACCCGGCTAACGCGCCGGGTTCCCACATTCGCGAGAGCACAGCGGAGCTTGATTCCGCCGGGCATTTCGCACGTCGAGGAGGTGCGTGATGGACAGGTTCGTAGTCGAGGCGGACAGGAGAACGGTGGGAATCGCCGTGCGCGTCCCGGGTGGGTTCCAGTTCGTATGTTCTGATCCAGACTTTCGCTCGCTAGACAGCAAGGTGTTCCGGCGCGCCAGAGGATTGGCGAGCAGCGTCGCGGAGCTGGCGCGTGCACGACGCAGGGCGTCCCATGCCAAGACTTTGCATTAGGAGCGCCGGCATGGACACGGTTTGTCCCTCCTCGATCGGCGCGCTTGTCGGGATCTGGAGGGCTCTGCACAAGGACCTGTCGGTCGAGATGGACCCGACAGAGGGGCGTTATCTCCAGCACGTGGTCTACGCGATGGATGATGAGCTGGTGGCGGCGCTTCTTGCCGCCAAGCTGGCGATGTCCAAGCCCCCAAGCAACACACACTCGATGGGCGATCTGGTGAGACGGGGCAGCGAAGTGCTCTACTCCGTACAAGGGCGTCGACATCGTGCACGGCTCGTGCACGGCTCCGCTCGGGAAGATGGGCTTCTCGGCGTCGATACAAGGTTCGGCGCGGCCCTGCTGGGCCTGCGTTCGGGCCAGTCGCTTCTTTGGCCACATGAGCATGGAAGGCTCGTCGAAGTGCATGCACTTGAGGTCGCAGACGGCCGGGCGCGCGTAGACGGGGCCTTCGAGAAGATCCCGCAACACGGGAGCGTTCCATGCGCATCTGGGTGACCAGGACGACACCGGGAAACCAATCGACAGTTGAGAGCTTACAGGCGCTTGGCCATGAGGTGGTGTGCGTGCCGGTACTGAACGTGCGTCGCATCGATGCCGATCCGCTCCGCTCGCTGCCTGACGCGATCGTCTTCACCAGCGGCAATGGCGTGCGACACCACCCGATGTGGCCCGAGGCGCTCGACCTTCCCGTATTTACAGTAGGCAATCGCACTGCCGATGCGGTCATCCGTGCCGGTTATCGGAACGTCCGATCTGCCAACGGCGATCTCAGGGATCTACAGACGCTGATCCTCAACGAGCTACCACCACCTGGTCGGATCGTGCATTTTGGTGCTCGGGAGCCTGCTGGCGACCTGAAGGGCCACCTTCGGAGGTTCGGTTATCTGGTGGATAGGAAGATCGTGTATATCGCGGACGCCGTGGCTCTGCGTTGGCTCCTGCAGGTCAGGACCGATCTTCCGAACATCGATGGGATCATGGTGCACTGGCCCGCGCAGGTGAAAGGGTCGCGAAGGTGCTCTCTAAGACCGACTGGTCGGGGAAGATCTGGTGCATATCGAACGCATGTGCGCAGAAGCTGGCCAGAGTGCGTAACGTTACGATCGACGTCGCATCGAGGCCGACAGAGCTAGCGCTGGTGGACTTAGTCCGTCAGGGTGGAAGCGCGCGCATGCAGGCAGTGCCTCCTTGCGCCGTACGTTCCATCCGACTGGGCTCTGGGCTTCCCGCCAATGACAACGACGCTCCTTCGCATGAAGATGATGGCGAGCCCGAGGGTGAACCGCCGTCCGCAGCGTAAGTGCGTTTGATCGCTCGACTTGGGGGGCGTGCCGGCCGTATCAGGCGGCATTCTCAAGCCAAAGGCATTGATGTTCGACAACGCACCTATGTGGGCAGGGAAAAGAGCGGATCTCGCTATCGACCTCGGCACTGCCAACACTCTGGTGGTCGAACGGGCGGCAGGCATTGTGTTCGAGCAGCCGTCCATCTGCTGCTTCGACGATGACCTGGGAGCGGCAGCCGAGCTTTTCGCCGCAGGGATAGCGGCCAAGCAGATGGCAGGTCGAGAGGTGAAGCGGCTCCGGATGGTCCGACCGTTGCGCCAAGGCGTTTTAGTGGACGTCTCTGCCGCTGCGGAGCTCCTGAAGTTCGCGATCAGACCTGTGACCGCCCGCCGGCGTCTCCGACGGGCGCGTGCGATCATCGGCGTACCGAGCGATGCAACGCAGGCGGAGCGCAGGGCACTCACCAAGGCTGCATATGAAGCGGGATTGGCCGAGCCGCTGCTTCTCCCCGAGCCACTGCTTTCAGCCCTCGGGTCCGGCCTGGACATTGGCGCAGCTCGCGGCCGCATGATCGTGGATTGCGGCGCGGGGGTCACTGATGTCGTCGTACTGTCGCTTGGTGGTGTATGCGTGGCCCAGTCGGTCCGTGGAGGCGGCGACGCCGTCGAGATCGCCTTGATGCACCATTTGCACCTGCAGCGGCAGTTCCGGGTTGGTCCTTCAGCCGCTGAAACCTTGAAGATCGCGCTGTCGGCAGCGCTGGCTTCTCGAACGGCAACACACGTCGAGGTAAAGGGCCTAGACACACGATCCGGCCTTCCTCGGACGCTCTCCGTGGCGGTCGAGGAGTTGCGGCCCGTCATCCAGAAATACGCGGCGGAAGTGACTACAACGGTGCGTGCTGCACTCTCACGGTTAGACCCTGATCTCGCAATGGATATTCTGGAAGACGGGATCACCTTGGCTGGTGGAGCGGCTTTGACCGCATTGGTCGCCCAGCAGATCGAAGAGTCCACGGGAGTCGAGACACATTGCCAAAGCGAACCTCAGAAGGCAGTCGCTAAAGGCTTGGAGATGATGCTCAACTGAGATGCACCGACCTCCATCTCGGCCCATCTTCCGGCCGCAGAACCGCTGACGCCCTCGCCGGCTCAGCACCGGGATCGGTTGAGGCGGTCCGGGTAAGTTAGGCTATAGCGGCGCGGGCTGATCTCAGCGACGCTGGGGCCACTTTTCCCCTGATGATCTGTTAGGTGGCGCCAAGGAGGTTTGCATGGCTGAGACTCTAAAACCGGAAACTGTGGCTGCGGCTCATGGAGTCGCCAGCGACAGCGCCTTCGGCGCGGTGAGTCCGCCGCTCCACCTGTCCACTACCTTCGCGTTCGAGGGCTACGAGCAAGCTCGGGCATACGATTATGGGCGCGCTGGCAACCCAAACAGGACCATGCTTGCCGAAGCATTGGCTCGGCTCGAGGGCGGTGCGGGCGCGGTGATTACCTGCTCGGGCATGGCAGCGATCGACCTTCTGGTTTCAACCGTGAGCCCGAGCGGCCGCATCGTTGCCCCGCATGATTGTTACGGCGGCACGCTTCGGCTGTTGAAGGCCCGCGCGGCAAAGGCGCAGATCGAGCTTGCGATCGTGGACCTGAACAACAGCGACAACCTCGATGTCGAGCTGCAGGCCGGGACCGAGCTCTTGCTGATCGAGACGCCCAGCAACCCTCTGATGCGGATCGTGGACGTTGCGGCTGTCGCACAGCGCGCCAAGGCAGCAGGAGCGAAGGTCGCGGTCGACAATACCTTCCTCTCCCCCGCGCTGCAGCGCCCAATCGCGCTCGGGGCCGACTACGTCATCCACTCCACAACCAAGTATCTGAATGGCCACTCCGACGTGATCGGAGGTGCACTGGTGACAGCAGATGCGGAGGACGCAGCGTCTCTAGGGGCTTGGGCGAATGTGGTCGGCACGACCGGTTCCCCGTTCGACGCCTGGCTCACCTTGCGGGGTATGCGGACCCTGTTTGCCCGTATGGAACGACAGCAGGCAACTGCGGCGCGAGTGGCTCAGTTCCTGGCCGAGCACGATGCCGTTCAGCGGGTCCACTACCCGGGTTTGGCAACGCATCCCGGGCATGCGGTCGCCGCGCGACAGCAGAGCGGTTTTGGAGCGATGCTCAGCTTCGAATTCGATGGGGGGACCCCGATCGTCAAGTCCTTCCTGGAGGCGCTGCAGGTCTTCACGCTGGCGGAGTCGCTGGGAGGCGTGGAGAGTCTGGCCGCTCACCCGGCAACCATGACCCACGCCGACATGGGTGCGGACGCGCGACGCGTGGCCGGGATCGGCGACAATTTGATCCGGCTGTCGATCGGCCTTGAGCATGCCGACGATCTCATCGACGACCTGTCGCGCGCGCTCGGGCCGGTTAGCGAGGCGGCTCCGCTCTGCCGATACGAGGAGCTCGCGCGCCGCGAAAACGAAAGGCGCCAAGACTCCCGCACCTGAGGCTCATCGCCTCCGCAAGAGCTCGCCTGATTTCACCACCTCAAACGTATTGTCGTCGATGTACCGAACCGCCTCGCCAGAAGTGAGCGCGAGGCGGCGGGAGCCGCGCAGGAAGCGAGCGCCGGTCTTGCCTCGGACAACTGCGGAGTGATGATACTCGAGAACGGTGAGCGGGGTCTCGTCATCGCCAATGCACCTGAACCGAGCGATTTCATGCTCCATCTGGGCTAAGCCCCGCGTGGCCTTGTTCCAGCGCCTGAGACACCTGCCGGCGCAGTTCCGGAAGCACGTTTGCCTCGAACCAAGGGTTCTTCGTCATCCATGCTCTCGACCTCCACGACGGGTGCGGCAAGGGAAAGTGGCGGGGAAGATATCGATCGAAGTGACGCACGCGATCGGTCATCCTTCCCGTACCGAGCACATGTTCCTGTGCGTAGGTCCCGACGAGTAGGGTGAGCTTCACGCGCGGAAGCTGTGCGAGCAGCGGCCCCCGCCAAAGTGTCGAGCATTCAGGACGTGGTGGCGCATCACCGCCGGCGTTGGCCCGCCCAGGGTAGCATAGGGCCATCGGAACGATCGCGACCCGTGCCGCGTCGTAGAACTGCTCGTCAGAGATGCCCATCCAGCGCCTCAGCTGGTCGCCGGACGCATCAGAGAAGGGGATGCCACTCGCGTGTGCCTTGGTTCCCGGCGCCTGACTCGCGATCAGAAGGGTGGCACCTCTGGACAGCTGCAGGACAGGTCGTGGGCCAAGAGGGAGATAACTCGCGCATGCGCTGCATGATCGCACCCTCTCAATCAAAGGCTCTAGTTCGTCCGCAGTTCCGCCGTCCATAAGTTGTGAATGTCTCCCCGCTTGAGGTGTTCCTTCGCGAAAGGCAAATGTGTCGTGTTGCGATATATCGCCGACATGGCTATAGGTTTTTGCACGCCCGTGGGGTGATACGGCTTGTGTCTGCCCGGCTCGGACCGAATTGGTGGAGAAGTGGCATGGCGCACGTGCAAGGCTCAGAATGGCCGGTGCTTGCAGCTTGTATCGGCAGGGATCGCCCACCGACGGCCGGTGAGATCGACAGACTTGCAAGCCGGATCTGGCGCGAAACTCATCCAGGTGCACTCGGGTGGGATAGTGTGACGCGAGGCAGCGAGCTTCACAGGCAAACGCTCGAGGTCGCACTTGTGGCGGTGGGGATGCCCCAACGTGACGATGTGCACTCGTCGACGTTGCGCCAGCGGGCACTACGCGAAAGCCCGATCTCCGAGTCCATTGAACACAACGTGTCGCTTGCGCCCAGAACCCTGCCTCTACCGGAGGAAGGGGATACCGTTTCGGCGTCTGTGGCTCCGGAAATGAGAGCGGACATCGATCCGAGCGGCGAGCTTCTCAGCGATGACGATTATGCCACTTTAGCTGCGTTCCGCCAGAACCTCCGCAGCTTTCTCCGTTTCAGCGAAATTGCGGCCGAGGGAGCCGGCATCACTGCGCAGCAATACCAAGCGCTTCTTGCGCTGCGAGCAGCCCCGGACTGCCAGCTTTCGGTAGGCGAGTTGGCAGACCAGATGCTGCTTCAGCCGCACAGTACGAGCGGTCTACTTAATCGGCTCGAGGCTATCGGCATGGTTGAGCGGCTGAGGTCAGGGAGCGACCGGCGGCGAGTTGGGATCCGGCTCACCGCGGAGGGGCGGACGCTACTGTCATCACTGGCGAATGCGCACCGCGCGGAGCTAGCACGGCTGCGCCCGATGCTCGACAACGTGGTTTCCTCGCTGTGACAGGTCGAGAGATGCCTTCCTCTGTACTGCACTCTGTGGGGCACACGGATGCCTGAGATGCTCCCGGTTTTCACAATCGGCCATTCGACCCGCTCAATCGTTGAGTTCGCCGCCTTGCTGCAGACTAGCGGCGTGCAGCTTGTCGTGGATATTCGCAGCGTCCCGAAATCGCGGACCAATCCACAATATAATCTGGACGCCCTTCCCGATGCCTTGGCCGAGTTCCAGGTGGCCCATATGCGGTTGGCGGAGCTCGGTGGGCTCCGGAAGAAGTCGGAAATGCCGGCGGACGCGAACGCCTTGTGGCGCAACCAGAGCTTCCACAATTATGCGGATTACGCCCTTTCAGAGCCGTTCCGTTCCGGTCTGGCGCATCTCCTCCATGTGTCAGCGGAGCGCCGTACCGCCATCATGTGCGCGGAAGCGGTCTGGTGGCGGTGCCATCGCCGGATCGTAGCCGATTACCTTATCAAGGAGGGCAGACGCGTGTTCCACCTGATGTCGGAGACGACGGTGAGCGCTGCTTCGATGACCCCAGGAGCCATCGAAGCAGCAGACGGTCTTCACTACCCAGCTCAAGAGCTAGGCGCGGTACCCGAATAGCATCATCATGCGGGCAGTTCGAAGCTGTCCGCCCGCGCGAGATTCCATGCGGCGCTGTAGAAGTCGCGATTATGGGAGTTGGTAAGCAGTTCTCCGTCCTCGAGAAAGATGTGAAGCTGTGAGAACAGCCGGATCTCGGTCAGAGATACGCGCCGTACCAGGTGGTGGGGCCCAAGCATCGAGGGGTGGTCGAGACCCGCCGCCGCGGTCATCTCCGCAAGCGCCCTCATGGTGTTGCGATGGAAGTTGTACACGCGCTCCGCCTTGTCGGGCACAACCAGTGCTCGCTGCCGCATAGGGTCTTGCGTGGCGACGCCGACTGGACACCGGTTGGTATGGCACGAAAGGGACTGGATGCAGCCGAGTGCGAACATGTATCCGCGCCCTGCATTGGTCCAGTCCGCGCCGAGCGCGAGGACGGCCGCAATGTCGAACGCGCTCACGATCTTGCCGGCAGCTCCCACCTTGATCCTGCTTCGGAGGCCGGCGCCCACAAGAGCGTTGTGTGCAAAGAGCAAGCTCTCGCGCATCGGCATCCCGAGGTTGTCGGCGAATTCGACCGGCGCGGCGCCGGTCCCTCCTTCGGCCCCATCGATGACGATGAAGTCTGGAAGGATGCCGGTTTCGCGCATCGCCTTGACCATGCCCATGAATTCCCAGGGCTGACCGATGCAGAGCTTCATGCCGACCGGCTTCCCCTTCGAAAGGCGACGCAGGTCGGCCAAGAATCGCATGAGCTCGATGGGGGTAGAGAATTCCCGATGCCGTGCAGGCGAGATGCAGTCCTCCCCGACCGGCACGCCGCGCGTCGCGGCGATCTCGGGCGTCACCTTTTCGCCAGGCAGGATGCCACCATGCCCTGGCTTCGCTCCCTGGCTCAGCTTCACCTCGATCATCTTGATTTGGGGGTCTGCCGCCTGATCCGCGAAGCGACCCGGATCCAACCTGCCGTCTGCTGTCCGACACCCGAAGTAGCCGCTGCCGATTTCCCAAATGAGATCGCCACCATGTTCACGGTGGTACGGGCTGATTCCGCCCTCTCCAGTATCGTGTGCAAAGCTACCCATCCGTGCGCCTTTGTTCAGCGCCCGGATCGCGTTGGCACTGAGCGACCCGAAGCTCATTGCCGATATGTTGAAAATCGAAGCCATGTACGGCGGGGCGCCGTCGTGCCCCCGATGGGTATGCGGAACGTGGCCGGGTCCGCCGCAGGCTTCGGACGCGTCGAATGCCCGATGAACTCGTATCCATTGCGATAGACATCAACGAGTGTGCCGAAAGCGCGATCGCTGCTCTCGTTCTTGGCCCGTGCATAGACAAGCGAGCGCTGCGCTCGGGAGAAGGGCGTCTTGTCGTTGTCGCCCTCGATTAGGTACTGGCGGATCTCCGGCCGAATTTCCTCGAAGAACCAGCGTAGGCGGCCGATGATCGGGTAGTTGCGGCGCACGGAATGAAGCGGCTGCGCGAGATCGTAGAGCCCGACGAGCGAGAGCGACAAACTCACGGCGAAGACTGGAATCGCCCAGGCTGCAGGCAGGTAGGCCCCGGCAACAATGGTAGCGACGAGGCAGGCCCCGAGCACGGTGAAACGAGTTAGGAACAAGGGGTGGGCTCCCGCGAACGCTCGACGGGCTGCTCATGCGTCGATGCAATTGAGATAAATGGTTCCGTGGCACCGGACGCAACGTCACAGCAGCCGACGCTTCTAGATCGGAAAGCGATCTAAGGGTGCAGGCGCGCCGTACTGCTCCCCGCAGGCACGGCTACGGGAAGGGAAGATGATCCCGTGTGCATCCCCTTATGATGCTCATTGGACAAGAGACTTTCAAGGACCGTGCCTTGACCCTCTTTGGGAGAGCGACGGCTCGTGATCACCCTCGCAGCAAGGACCTCGACCGCATTGGACGCGCCGATGGGGGCAGAGCTCCGGCAGAAAGGGAGCCCCGCAAGCACGGGCCGAGCTTCAGGTCAGCTGGGGGTGCTAGACGAGCTGGGAGCTTAGAACCAGACACGAGGACGAGGCATCAGCCTAAGCTGACGCCTCGTCCCACTACCTGTTTCAGGCCGCCAGCAGCTCGTCGGCAGGACCAAAGAACTCGTAATGGATCCGGTTGGCGGGAAGGCCTGCCATCGAAAGGGCGGAAACCAGCGTCCGCAACATCGGGCGCGGGCCACACAGGAAATAATCCGCATCGTCGATCGGCGTCTCGGCCCGAAGCCACGCCTCGTCGATCAGCCCATTGCGGTCGAAGTCGCGGCCCGACGCGTCCTCGGCGCGCGGGTGCTGATAGAAAAACGTAGTTCGAACATTTGGTCGTCCATCAGCAAGGTGGCGCACGTGATCGCCCATCGCGTGGGTTGAGCCATCGAGCGTGCCATGCGCATAATGGACAGGAAGTCCCGGATGCTTCTCGATGATCGCTTCCAGCATCGCCACCATCGGAGTCAGACCAACACCACCGGACAGGAGCACCACCGGCCGCTCAGGGTTATCGGCGAGGAAGAACTCGCCGGCAGGGGGCGCGACCTTCAGCACAGTGCCGGGCTTCGCCTCGTTGTGCAGCCAGCTCGAGGCGACGCCCTCCGGCTCGCGCTTGACGGAGATGCGGTAGGTCTCGCCGTTCGGCGCAGCGGAGATGCTGTAGTTGCGCTTGAGCGGCGCATGACCGGGGATCTCCAGCCAGAAGGTAAGATACTGGCCCGGCTTGTGGCGCACTACGGGTCGGCCATCGGTCGGTCGAAGCACGAAGGAGGTGATGATCGCGCTCTCTGGCCGGGCCTCCTCGACGACGAATGTCCGCCAACCACTCCATCCACCCTCGGCCGCAGCCAGATCATGATAGATATGATCCTCGCGCGCGATCAGGATGTTGGCTAGGAACCAGTAAGCCTCACCCCAAGCTGCCAGTACCTCTTCTGTAGCAGCGTCGCCGAGCACCTCCTTGATCGCAGCCAGCAACGCTTCGGCGACATAGGGGTAGTGCTCGGGAAGGATTTGCAGCCCCACATGCTTCTGCGCGATCCGCTCGACAGCGGGCGCAAGTGCGCCGAGATTCTCGATGTTATTGGCGTAGGCGAGAATGGCTGCGGTCAATGCCCGGGGCTGCGAACCGGAGTCGCCATGGTGCGACTGGTTGAACAGATCGCGGATCATCGGGTTCTGGAACATGCGATCATACATGACACGCACGATCTCCAGTCCATGGGCTTCAAGGGCGGGCACAGTGGCTTTGACGAGCGCAACTGTGCGGTCGCTGAGGGGCTGCGACATAAAGGACTCCTTTGGATGAATGTGGCCGGTGGCCGTTTGGGAAAGGATCAGTCGCCAGGCGGCTCGTCGTAGAAATCGACCTGCATCTTCACAGCGCCGAGCGGCTCCACGAAATGCGGCTGTTCGGGTAGGATCAGACCCGGCAAATCGGCCGTGACAACCGTCTCAGAGGGTGGATCGAGATAGGTGAGCTTCAATCGCCCTTCGATCACGCGGACCACGCCCCATACACCGGCCTTAGTACGGTGCTCGTTCCGAAGGGCGGCCGGAAGCGTCGCCTCGTCGAACACCGGGGTCGACCGATAGGGAACCGCGCTCATCTCAAGCGGCCTTTCGGCCCGAAGGCGGCAGCTTGAAGAACATGGCCAGCTGCAGGCTCTCGGCAATACGGGCAGCTTTTGCCTGAAGGGCAGTCGCAGTCTCCGGCGGCATTACCTCAGCCGTAGTGCACGCCCACAGAGCCAGCCAACGCTCGAAGAACGCAGGGTCGATGCGCTCACGATGCTTGATATGTGCGGCGACCGGATTGCCTTTGTACCGGCCGCTGGTCAGCATCACTGATGACCAGAAAGCGGTGAGCTTCTCGAGATGTTCGGACCAGTCGCCAACGGCATCGTTGAAGATCGGTCCGAGATCGGCATCCGCGCGGACCCGCGCGTAGAACAGGGCGACGAGCCGCCTCAGCCCTTGCTCATCGATCTGCGCCAACTCGTCCACGAGCCATGCTCCAATCATGTACTTCAAGTGCATCTATTCTCCCGATTTGAAAGATGCAACAGAAATACATATAAGCGGAGCAGCCGATGACGGCTTGGATCGGGAGGCCATGTGCGGCTGACGCGCTACACCGACTACGCCATGCGGGTGCTGCTCTACGTCGGCGCACGCCCCGATCGCCTATGCTCGATCGCGGAAATCTCCCGCGCCTATGGTATCTCGAAGGACCACCTGATGAAGGTGGTCCACGATCTCGGGAAGGCCGGCTATATCACGACGGCGCGAGGACGGTTCGGGGGAATCAGACTTGGCCGACCCGCTGAGGAAATCAGCGTCGGTGCCGTTGTCCGACATACGGAGGACGGCTTCGATCTGGCGGACTGCGGACGCTGCATCATTGCGCCTGCGTGCGGTTTGACCGGCGTGCTTCGAGAGGCGCTCGCCGCCTTCATGGCCGTGCTCGATCGCTACACGCTCGATGATCTCCTCGCAAAACGTGCCGATATCCTGGAGCTCTTCTCGGTCGCCAGGCAGGACCCGCTCCCGGTCGAAAGCGCAACATCACTGCATCCCTAGCCGTCTGCCGGAGCAATTTACGTCCGGACACGTTCGATCTCCGACAGAGTGAGGATCAGAATGGCAGACGACAAAGCGAAACAGGGGCAGCAGGATCGGATCCGTGTGGCTGGCAACGAACCTTATGAGGTGGAGTATTTCGCTTCCAAGCATGGCCTTAGCCAGGGGCAGGCTCGCGACCTCATCAAGCGCGTCGGCAACGATCGGGCAAAACTCGACGAAGCCGCAGAGAAGTTGAAGGGCGAGCGAAACAGCGGGTAAGGTTGTGACCGGAGTATGGGTCGCAGGCTTTTGGGGGTTCGTTGGCGGATCGGCGCTGATCCTCGGTGCCCTGGTCGCCTATTTCGTAACGCTGCCGCAGCGGCTTATCGCATCAATCATGGCCATCGGGTCAGGAGTGCTGATCTCGGCAGTCGCGTTCGATCTGATGGACGAGGCGTTCCGACAGGGGGGCTTTGACTCCACCGAGCTCGGCTTTCTCGGCGGGGCAGTGGTCTATACCGCGGCTAACATCATCGTATCGCAGCGAGGTGCGCGTCACCGCAAGCGCTCAGGATCCAACCCGGACGAGAGTCAGCCTAGCGCGCAATCGAATTCCGGCGCGGCGATAGCTATCGGTGCGTTGCTCGATGGTATCCCGGAATCGGTGGTGATCGGCGCTAGCCTGCTGAGCGGAGGTGGAGTGAGCGCCGTTACGGTCGCTGCAGTCTTCCTTTCCAATGTTCCTGAGGGACTCTCCAGCGCGGCAGGGATGAAGGCCGCAGGCAGGGGACCCGGCTACACTTTCGGGGTTTGGGGCGGGATCGCGATAGCTTCCGCTATCTCGGCAATGATCGGGAATGTTGCCTTAGCCGGCAGCGGTCCGGAGCTCATCGCCGCAGTGACAGCGGTAGCGGCAGGTGCCATTCTGGCCATGCTGGTCGACACCATGATCCCCGAAGCGACCGAGGCGACCCATGACTATTCGGGTCTGATCGCCGTCATAGGCTTTCTTGCAGCATTCATTCTGTCGAAGCTTGGCGGATGAAAACCCCGGCGTCGGCTCGCCCCAGATCTAATGAGGAGCGCATACATGACACCTGATGAAGCTTTCGCTCTTCTACGTGACGGAAACGCCGCATTCCTGCGCGGTGATG
The DNA here is from genome assembly GCF_016743815.1 of Sphingomonas aliaeris. NCBI lineage: Bacteria > Pseudomonadati > Pseudomonadota > Alphaproteobacteria > Sphingomonadales > Sphingomonadaceae > Sphingomonas > Sphingomonas aliaeris. The sequence continues at coordinate 966,984 of NZ_CP061035.1, forward strand.
TGGCTGCTCCCGATATCGGCCCAAGCCGGCGGTTGAGCCTCGCTCAGGGCCAGTCTCCGTTCTGCGCCTATGTCACGTGCTCCGATAGCCGGGTACCTCCAGAGCTGTTGTTTGGGCGCGGTCTGGGTGAGCTGTTCATCGTTCGCAATGCCGGCAACACCATCGATACCGTCGCGAGAGGCTCGATTGAATTTGCTGTGGCGGTCCTCAATGTGCCTCTGATCGTCGTAATGGGTCACCAGGCATGCGGCGCTGTAAAGGCGGCCATGTCGGTGGTTGAGAACAATGCCCGTTTTCCGGGAGCCATCGGCACCATGCTGGAACCCATCATTCCGGCTGTCCTGGAGGCGAGGAGCCTAAGCGGTGATCCAACCGAGAACGCCGTAAGGTCAAACGTCAGACGTGTTGTGCGCGGATTGCGTGAAGCGAGCGCACCGATCCTCCTATCCCCTTTGGCAGAAGGTAAGCTCAGAATCGTAGGTGCCTATTATAGCCTGGCAACGGGCGAGGTGGACTTCTTCGACAATCTTACGTCGTAACCCCGAATGCCGTTACCTGCTTCGCCCCCTGGGTATGGTAGCGTGATCATGCCGCGCCGACATCGCAGGCAATCCGCTTAACAGCACCAGTTTGTCACCGGCATTGCTCGGATCGCACTCCGCGCGGACGATTTGAAAGGCGTTTCTCTACCGGCGAAGCTGCCTTCAGTGAAACGAGATGCCCGCCTTCCACATTCTGAAAATCACCGGCCCGCCTCGGGCTTAGCAAGCAGCTGATCGCGTGTGAGCGGGCCACGAAGGTTGCGGTCGTGCCCCTGCACGACCACCACCAGGCCGTCGAGCGGAATGGTGACGTTGCGGTCCGGATCGGTGTCATCGATCTCTACCAAAAGCCCGGTCACCTTGCCGGATGAATCCATCACGACCTGTTCAACCTCCGCTATCTCGCGGCCGGTCGTGTCGAGAATATCCGCGTCTTCGAGCTGCTCCCTCGTAAGCCCTAAAGCGATCGTGGGTTGCTGCGCGGCTGCAGGTGCGCTGGAGTTGGCGGCTGTGGCAGAGTCCGCCCTGGCTGCCTCGTTGTTGCCGCAGCCCATGAGCAGCACCGTCGTCGTCGCCATTAGAACAACAGCTTTCATGACCTCGCCTCCTATTTCATTCTAGAGCGTCTCGTGTTTAAATTCGTTCCTGTGGCTTTCTTGAGCGCCAACCCTCGTAGTACCAGAGCGCTGACGACCAAACGAAGAGCGAGGATTGTATGACCTGCTCCCCAGAATTCATGCCATTGGTAAGTTAGCTCGTCAGATGGAGACGAGTGATGCGGCGAGGCCGATTTACCGAGGATCAGATCATTGGCGTGCTGCGCGAGCATGAGGCCGGCGTGAAGACCGCCGACTTGTGCCGGAAGCATGGAATCAGTGACGCGACGTTCTACAACTGGAAGGCGAAGTACGGCGGGATGACCGTGTCGGAGGCGGCGCGGTTGCGGGCGCTCGAGGACGAGAACCGCCGGCTGAAGAAGCTGCTGGCGGAGTCGATGCTCGACGTGTCGGCGCTGAAGGATCTGCTGGGAAAAAATTGACCCGGTCTGGAGATCGCTACGCTGCGGTGGAGAAGCTGATGGCCGACCACAGCTTCTCCGAGCGTCGCGCCTGCAGGCTGATCGGGGTCAACCGGTCGGCGTGGCAATATGAGCCGCTTCGCGGGAAGGACGATGCTGTCCGCGCGCGGATGCGCGAGATCGCGAACGAACGTCGTCGCTTCGGCTATCGACGGCTGGCGATCCTGCTCAAGCGGGAGGGCAAGGGCATGAACCTGAAGAAGGTGTATCGGCTGTATCGCGAGGAGCGACTGACCGTACGCAAGCGTGGCGGTCGCAAGCGCGCGCTGGGCACGCGGGCGCCGATGGCGATCCCGCAAGAATCCAACCAGCGCTGGTCGCTCGACTTCGTATCGGACTCGTTGGCCTGCGGCCGGCGGTTCCGCATGCTCAACGTCATCGACGACTACAGCCGGGAATGCTTGGGATGCATCGTCGACACCTCGCTGTCGGGTCGGCGGGTCGTTCGCGAGCTGAGCGCCATCGCCGAGCGTCGCGGGCTGCCGTGCATGGTGGTCAGCGACAACGGCACCGAGCTGACTAGTCATGCCGTCCTCGCCTGGTGTCAAGACACCGGGGTCGAGTGGCACTACATCGCCCCGGGGAAGCCGCAGCAGAATGGCTTTGTGGAATCGTTCAATGGTCGCTTGCGCGACGAGTGTCTGAACGAACACCTGTTCCCCTCGCTGGCTGCGGCGAGACGGATCATCGAGGCATGGCGGACGGACTACAACACCGTGCGTCCGCACAGCAGTCTTGGCGGGATGGCACCCGCCGAGTTTACGAACCGCCCCCGCCAGGGGCATATGGAAACCGAAGCTAAGTTATCAGCGGCCTGAAAACGGGGAGCAGGTCATGTAGAGCCCGGCTCCGTCCTGAGTACCGGCGCCCAAACTGGATGTATCGAGCCGGGTTTGTCCTACAGGACACATTGATCAGCCAGCTCCAGATAGGACTCAGGGGTTGACGAATCTGTTGTAGGCATCATCTTCCAAAGATGTACGTTTTCGCGACATACAGGCGCTTCCGCCACCACGCAGGGCAACTCGCCGGGCGCCGGTAGCCCGGGCTTGGACGGCATTGCCGCCTGAGTTCGGGCCTATTCGATCTGATCCTTAGGAAGGTGCCCGGGTGGGGCCTCCGATCTCGGATAGCGAAAAGCTGCTACAATGGAACAACACACCGTTTCGCCGGATGACCGTCCGGCTATCCATCTCGCTGCCCCCGAGTGCGACGCACTTTCGGAACTGGCTCTGAGTGCCGAGCACAGGCACCCGTATTCCTCGGCGGTGCTCCTTGCCGAGCTCGATCGCGCCGAACTGTGCGAACCGGGCGAACTGCCGGAGCAGACGGTGGCGATGAACTCACGCGTTGACTTCATTGATGAAGGAGGCGGCTCACGCCGCACCGTGCAACTCGTTTATCCCCGCGACGCTGACATAGCTGCAGGGCGGATTTCAAACCTGACGCCGATTGGCGTGGGCCTGATCGGCATGATGGCCGGGTCTTCAATCCGCCGGGCGGATCGCGACGGACATGATCGAATGCTGCGCATCGTGAGCGTGACGTCGTCTGGAGAGGGTTAAGGCTATGATCGGGGAACTGGCTCGTCACCGCTGCACCGGAGATGACGGCACGGCTTTGTTCGTGATCGAGCACCGTCATGTCTTCACTTCGCCAGGAGGAGCAGGGCCACGCCAGCATCGCGGCGCGGCGTGGGCGACGCTGCTGAACGGCGAGCCTGTCCGCTACATCCATGCCCGGGCCTTGGAGGTCATTGCGACGGGCGAGCTGCTTGTCCGCGATCTGCGACGTTGCAACTGCGCGCCTGCCGCCATGATCGTTACCCGTGATGGTGGCCGTGAGCGCAAGGCCAGGCAAGCATAGCCATGTCCGTCTGGATTACCCGATCGGCTCCCGACAACCTGCGCACGGCACGCGAACTACACGCGTTAGGGCAGCGCCCGCTGATGGTGCCAGTGATCACGACGGTGGCCCGCTACCAGCCACCGATTACGTCGCTGCCCGATGCGATCGTTTTCACAAGTGTCCACGCGGTGCGCCATTTCGCGCGCCGCGATCAACTCGCGTCCGTGCCGGTGTTCGCCGCCTCCGGCTCGGTCGCGAATGCAGCCTCGCTGGCGGGCTACGGGACCGTCACTTCCACGGGCAATGATGACGAGATGCTGTCGGATCTCATCGGCCATGTGCTTCCACCCGCCGCGCGCATCCTGCTCCTGTGCGGCGACAGCACCTCCCCGATAGTCGCCGACCGTCTAGCGGCCCGGGACTGCCGCGTCGCGCGTCAGCCAGTCTACAAATCCGTGCCGGTCCAGGATCATGCGCTCGTACCTGTGACAGGCGCGATGGATCGGATCAGTGCGATCGTCTTGCATTCCCGCAGCGGTGCCGAGCGCATCGTCCCGATGCTGCGCGGTGCCCGCTGGCGCGGCGCGTTATGGTGCATATCTGAGCAGGCGGCCCGCGCTTGCAGTGAGCTGCAACACGTCAGCGTGCATACCGCCACCCATCCGACCGAAGGATCGCTCCTCGATATGATCGCCCGGATCTCGCCAGCGGGGCAGAAGCGACCGTCACAACCCCGCAGACGCAATGCGGCGATCCTGACGTCCGCACTTCAATCGCGGCGGTCATCGCGAGGCCTCGCGGCGCGAAACGACAATGTTCCCGATGTTTCGCCGGATGATCATCCGGACCCTACTGCCGCCTGAACCGTCTTATCTAATTGCGAGGCGATCCGGCACCGTTGCCGGTGTGCTCAAACTCCTTTCAAGAAAGTCTAAGCTATGCTCCGTGCCCCGATGACCGCCGCCATCACGGCAGGCTTGATGCTTTCCGCCTGCGCCACCACCGGCTCCGGATCATCGTCTGCTGACACGGCCTCCGTCACTGCGCTTCAGGCGGGCGAGTGGCGGGTCGAGAATATCGCAGGAGCGGGCGTCATCGACAATTCGCTGGCGACGCTGCTGTTCGGCCCGGAGGGCAGGCTGTCGGGCAATGCAAGCTGCAACCGCCTGATCGCCAACTACACAGTCGAGGGGAGCAGGCTGACAATCAGCCCGGCCGGCACGACGATGATGGCGTGCCCGCCCGCGTTGATGGACCAGGAGCGCAAGCTGGTGGATCTCATCGGCATGGTGACGCGCTACAGCATCGACCGGACCGGCAAGCTCACTCTCACATCGGCATCGGGCAAGAGCATCGTCGCGCGCCGCTGATCCTAATCCTTTTCGCTTCAACCCAGAATTTCAGGAATGACCATGAACCGCTTTGTCCTTGCCACCGCACTCGCTCTCGGCGCGATGGCGACAGCCGCCCCCGCGGCCGAAATATCGACCCATGTCCTCGATCTCGCCCGGGGCATCGGTGGGCGAGATGTTCCGGTCGTGCTGCTCAAGAAAGCAGACGACGGCCGATGGATCGAAGCCGCTCGCGCGCGGACCGACGAGAATGGACGTGTCCGGTCGTTCGGGACCACAAACTTCGATCGCGGCACATACAAGCTCCAGTTCGATATGACGCGTTACCCCTCACCAGGAGCTACGCCGTTCTTCCCAGAAATTGACCTCGTGTTCACCGTCGCTGACAAGGTCGGTCACTACCACGTTCCCGTCGTCGTCAGCCCGTTCGGCTATTCGACCTACCGGGGCAACTGAGCATGGCCGGCACCTCCGAGAGGCGTCTGGAGAGGTTTATAAATGGATCCTTAGGAGGTCCGGGATGCCTGGTTTTCGCCAGCGCCATCATTACGATCGCGTCCAGCACGGCCTCTGAAGCACAGGTCCGTCAGCAACGGACCGTATCACTCGTGCTTGCCGACCGGATTGCGACGGCGACGATCGAAGCCTGCCGTGTCGGAGGTCGGTCTGCAGTCGTTGCCGTAGTCGATCGTGGCGGCAATCTCGTCACACTTCAGCGTGGCGACGACGTCGGTCCTCACAACACCATTGCCGCCCAGAAGAAGGCATTCACGGCGCTCTCAACCAAGACGAGCACCAGCGTATTGTCCGAGCGAGCTCACGCGGATCCGACTTCCCGCAACCTGAACACCGTTGATGCACTGCTGCTGCTTGGCGGAGGCTTGCCGATCATGTTTGATCAGGAAGACGTCGGAGCCGTTGGGGTCGCCGGCTCGGGCGGCTCGGCTCAAGATGAAGCTTGCGCAATGAAGGGCATCGTCGCCGGCATGGCGGCCCCGCCTTCAAGCCGGTAGCCGAGCTCGCCAACGATGATCAAAACGCTTTCGTCACTGTTTCTCGCACTGGTGATATCCATCGCGACCGCTTGGATTAACCCGATTACGGACGAGAGGACAATGTACGGACATGAAGGCCCACTAGAATATAACTGGTTGCCTCGCGAAGTCGCGGGGTGGCCCGCTCCCTTCCTGGCTGACAACCCAAGTACCTCGGTCATCCACGATGTCGGGGCTGAGGACACTTTCCGCCCCGGTCCGTTTGTTGCCACGCTGAGTTTTTGGTTCCTGACTGTCTTGGCAGGTGGGCGCACCCTAGGTTGGATTCTGCGCAAAATGAGCCGGCCGGATCGCTAACTGACAACATATTAGCTGACCGCCTCCGCCAGGCTCACGTTCGCTCCATAATCGTGCATCATTGCGCCTTTATTACGCATGCGGGGGGAGGGGCGGGAGTGCGACATGTCCGTCTGCCGGTGCGGGCAGCTCGCGGCTTCCGAAGCGGGCGTAGAGCGTCGGCAGTACGAACAAGGTGAGCAGCGTTGCAGAGATCAGGCCGCCGATGACGACCGTCGCCAGCGGCTTTTGCACCTCAGCGCCCGCGCCATGCCCCAGCGCCATGGGTACGAAGCCGAGCGAGGCGACGAGCGCCGTCATCGCGACCGGCCTGAGCCGGACCAGCGCACCTCGATGGGCCGCAAGCGCGCGATCCATGCCATCCCGCATCAGGTCATGGATGGAAGTCACCATGACCAACCCGTTGAGGACGGCGATGCCGGAAAGCGCGATGAAGCCGACAGCCGCGGAAATGGAGAAGGGCATGCCTCTCAGCACCAACGCAAGAATGCCTCCCACCAGCGCCAGCGGAACGCCGGTGAACACGATCAGCGCGTCCCTGATAGAGCCGAGCGCACCGTAGAGCAGGAACATGATGACGATGAAGCAAATGGGGACGACGACGCTCAGCCGGTCACGGGCAGACGCGAGGTTCTCGAACTGACCACCCCATTCGAGGTAGGTCCCTGCCGGTAGCTTCACTTGGGCGTCGATCGCCGCCCGGGCATCAGCCACCACGCCGGCCACATCGCGGTCGCGCACGTTCGCCTGCACCACGACACGCCGCTTGCCGTTCTCGCGACTGATCTGGTTGGGACCATCGACGACGGCGATATCTGCCACGGTCGAGAGCGGGACGAAGCCGCCGGCGGCAGTCGGCACCGGTACTTGGGCGATTGCCGTCAGGTCCGACCGTGCGCTTTCCGCCATCCGGATCACGACGGGGAAGCGACGATCCCCCTCGAAGATCACGCCGGCCTGCCGGCCGCCGATGGCTGCGGCGACGGTGTCCTGCACGTCGCCGGCCGTTACCCCGACGCGCGACATGGCGGTGCGGTTCGGCCGGATGTCGAGCATCGGCAGGCCTTCGGTCTGCTCTACTCGTACGTCTGCGGCACCTTGGGTCCGGCGCAGAATGCCGGCGATCCGATCGGCGGTCGCATTCATCTCGCCGAAGTCGTCGCCAAACACCTTGATCGCGATATCGCCACGCACGCCCGCGATCAGTTCGTTGAACCGCATCTGGATTGGTTGGGTGATCTCGTAGGCGTTGCCTGGAAGAGCGGAGAGTCGCTTCTCCAGGCGCTCCACCAGCTCCTCCTTGGAAAGACCGGGATCGGGCCACTCCGCCTTCGGCTTCAGGATGACGAACGTATCCGTGATATTTGCCGGCATCGGGTCGGAAGCAATCTCGGACGTGCCCGTGCGCGAGAAGGCGAAACGAACCTCGGGTGCCTTGGCGAGCGCCTTTTCCACCTGGAACTGCATCGCCTGGCTTTGGTCGACCGATGTGCCTGGAACGCGAACTGCCTGCACAAGCAAGTTGCCCTCGTCGAGTTGAGGCAGGAACTCCTGTCCCAAAGTGGTGAAGGCCACGCCGGCAAGCGCCAGCGCGCCGATCGCGACGCCGATGGTGAGCGTCGGGCGGCGCATCGCGGCGTCGAGCCCCGGTTCGTAGCGCTGCCGGAGGAACGTCACGGCCCGGCTTTCCTTCTCCTCTACCCGCTTGCTGAGCCAGATGGCGATCGCCGCGGGCACGAAGGTCAGCGACAGGATGAAGGCGAACACGAGCGCGATGATGACGGTGAGCGCCATCGGCTCGAACATCTTGCCTTCGACGCCAGTGAAGGTGAGCAAGGGCGTATAAACGAGGATGATGATCGCCTGCCCATAGACGGACGGCCGGATCATCTCGCGGGCGGACGCCGCAACCAGCCCAAGCCGCTGTTCCATCGTCAGCTCGCCCTCGTGGCCATGCTGGGCTTCGGCGAGGCGCCGCAACGCGTTCTCGACGATGATGACGGCACCGTCCACGATCAGGCCGAAATCGAGCGCGCCGAGGCTCATCAAATTGGCCGAGACGCCCGCCTCCAACATGCCGATGCTGGTGAGCAGCATCGTGATGGGGATGACGAGAGCCGCGATCAGCGCCGCGCGGAAGTTGCCGAGCAGGGCGAACAGGACGACGATGACCAGCAGCGCGCCTTCGGCGAGATTGCGGGCGACCGTCGATATGGTGGAGTTTACCAGCTCGGTCCGGTTCATCACGGGCTTCACGACCACATCGACCGGCAACGAGCGCCCGATCTGCGTCAGCCGTTCGCCCACCCCCGTCGAAACGGTGCGGCTATTCTCGCCGATCCGCATAACGGCCGTCCCGACCACCACTTCGTGGCCGTTCTCGGACGCGGAGCCCATGCGCAGTGCTTGACCGGTCCGAATGGTCGCGATCTGGTTGAGCAGGATCGGCACACCCTCGCGGGTGGCGACTACGGTGCGGGCAAGCTCGTCGGCATTGCGCACGCGCCCATCGGATCGGACAGCCAGTCCTTCGCCGTTGCGATTGACGACCCCGGCGCCGGCGCTGGTGTTATTGCGCTCAAGCGCAGTGGTGAGATCCTGCAGCGTCAGTCGCATTGCAGCCATGCGCTGTACGTCCGGAACGACGAGATATTCCTTGGTGTATCCACCAAGGGAGTCGACCCCGGCCAGTCCTTCCGTGCTTTTGAGCTGAGGCGTGACGATCCAATCTTGGATTGTGCGCAGGTAGGTCGCCTTGTCGGCCTCGCTGACAAGGTGATCGCCTTCAGGCGTGATGTAGCTGCCGTCTCGTTGCAGCCCGGGCTCGCCGTTGCGATGACGAACCTGATCCAGCTCGCGGTACTCGACGGTCCACATGAAGATGTCGCCGAGCCCGGTCGCGATCGGCCCCATTTCGGGGTTCACGCCCTCGGGAAGGTCTTCCTCCGCAGTCCGCAGCCGCTCGGCCACCTGCTGTCGGGCAAAGTAGATATCGGTCTTTTCATTAAAGACGGCCGTGACCTGGGCGAACCCGTTGCGGCTGAGCGAACGAGTATATTCAAGGCCGGGGATGCCGGCGAGCGCGGTCTCGACCGTGAACGCGACCTGCTTCTCGATCTGATCGGGGGAGAGGGCAGGGGCGACGACGTTGATCTGCACCTGGTTGTTGGTGATGTCGGGAACGGCGTCGATCGGGAGCTGGCGCAGCGCGCCGATCCCGAGCAGAGCCGCGGCGACCGTGAAAAGCAGGACAAGCCAGCGCTTCTCGACGGAGAGGGTGACGATGCGACCGATCATGGCTCAGTCCTCGTCCCCGCCTTCGCCCTTGCCGAGTTCGGCCTTGAGCGTGAAGCTGTTGGTGGAGGCGATCCGCTCCGAGCCTGTGAGCCCGAACGTGACGACGACCTGACCGCCGTTGGTCCGCCCCAATGTCACCGGCGTTGCCCGGAACCCTGTGGGAGTCCGCACGAAGACGAACGACTTGTCCTCGATCATCTGGACCGCGGCCGATGGCACCGCAACGGTGCGGTCCCCGCTTGCGGGCACCAGTATCGACACATTGACCGTCTCGCCGACGCGCCATGTGCTGCCGGCATTGTCGAGCGTGACGATCACCGGCACCAAGCGCGTGGTCTCGTCCAGAACGGGGGAGACGAAGGTGACGCGCCCTTCCTGACGGCGACCCGCTGCTGTGACCTCGACGCGCGCGCCGGGCTTCACCCGGCCCGCATCGCTCGGCACCAACGAAGTCGCAACCGTGACCTTGGAAAGGTTGGCGACCCTGAAAAGCTCGGCGTCGGCGGCGACCGCCTGTCCGAGCGTGGCCGAGCGCGCGATGACCTGACCGGCGATCGGCGAGCGTACCGCGATACGGTTGAGCGCACCGCCCCCGCTGCCGGTCGCGGACAATTGCTGCTGTGCCAGGCGCAGCGCAATATTGGCTTCCGTCGCCGCGGTCCGCGCCGCGACGAGATCCTGTTCCGGCGAGACGCGTTCGGCGAACAGGCGCTGCTCCCGACGAAGGTTCGATTGCGCAAGGGCCGCTCGCGCGCGAGCGGCCTCGACCTCCGCCTTGAGTGACGCCGCTTCGCGGCTCTCGATGATGGCGAGCGGGTCGCCTCGACCAACGGATTGGCCGAGATTGCGGGTGAGCGAGACGAGACGCCCGCCCACCGATGCCGACACTACCTGCACGCCCTGCGGATCGCCCTCGATCGTTGCCGAAAGCTCGATCGCACCGGCGACGCCACCTACCGTGGGCCGCGTGACCTCGATGCCGGCGTCCGCGATCTGCTGCGCGGACAAGGTGACGGCATCCTTCGGACCTTCCTTGGCCTCGCTTGCACCGGCACCCTCCGTCTTTTCGACTCCGCCCTTCTCGCCGGCTTCGCTGCTGCTGCTGGTCCCGCCGCATCCCGCAAGGATGAGGGCGAGGGTCACGGGCGCCAGCGCCCCCCATGATGATCTTCGTCATTGAATGTTTTCCTCAGGAGAGGGCGCGGCGGCAACGAGCCGTTCCAAGCGTGCCTGTGCGTCGTGGTAGGTGGCGAGCGCGTCGATCGCGGCGGTGCGGGTCTCGGACAGGGTCCGTTCGGCATCGAGCAAGTCGAGCTGGCCGAACTTGCCCTCGCGGTAGCCGATCCGGGCGATGCGAGCGGCCTCGGCTGCCGATGCCAGCACTGGACCGCTCGCATTGCGTGCGGACGTGGCGGCATTCGCCACCTCCGCCTGCGCGTTTGCAATGTCCTGCGCCGCGTCCAACTCGGCAACACGCCGCAGGGCCTGCGCTTGATCGCTCTGCGCGCGCGCCTGGGCGACGGCTGCCTTGCCGTTGTTGAAGACGGGGAAGGGGATGGACACCCCAAACACCGCGGCGACATCGTTAGTCGCCTCAAGCCGTCGCGCGCTGGCGCTCAACGTCACATCGGGAACACGCTGCGATCGAGCGAGCCGCACCTGTGCCTCGGCCGTCGTCGCGTCGGCGCGGGCGGCGGCCAGCGCCAGCGTGCCGGCGGGTTCGATCGGCCTCGCCGGTCCGAAGCCCTCGACACGATCATACCATGCGAGGTCCAGCGGGCCAGTCACGGGCTGGCCGATCCGACGAGCGAGATTGTCTCGCGCTACCTCGGCAAGCCGCTGGGCACGCTCCACGGCCGTCTCTGCGTTGATGCGCAGCACGTCGGCACGCTGCTGTTCGAGCGGTGACGCACGTCCCGCCTGCACGCGGACACCGGCTGCACGTAGCGCTTCCCGGGCGATGCCGGCCTGTTCGCGGGCCGTGACGAGGCGGCGTTCGGCCGATGCTGCCTGGATGTAGAGCTGCGTGACGGCGAGCCGCAGATCGGCCTCGGCCAGCGCCGTTCCGATCCGCGCACGGTTGCCAATCGCGTCAGCGACCGCGATCCGTGCCGAGCGCTTGCCCCCAAGCTCGATCGGGAGCGCCAAGCCGGCTGTTGTCTCCGCACTGCGGAGGCCCCGATATTGGCCGCTGCCCGCAATGTTCTCGGTCTCGGCGACGATCGACGGGTTGGGGCGGTAGCCTGCGACGGTACGCCCCGCCTCGGCGGCCCGCACCCCTGCCGTGGCTGCTTCAAGGCTAGGGGCAGTTGCACCGGCGAGCGCCAACGCCCGATCGAGCGTGAGTGGGGGACTGGTCGATGCTGGCTCGGACGATTGCGCGTGCGCGATCGATGCGCACGACGCCACGGCCAATAAGGCCGCGATAATACGGGACATGGTGACGAACTCCTGACGAACCTGGAAAGCCGCTCGGGAAGCTCCCGGCGGATTAGGCGCTCGTCAGGCTTGGGGAGGTCGCAGGGCTGGGTCCGAAGGCACTGGTCCCATCGGATCGTGGTTCCATGCGACCGGCGCCATAGGGAGGGCACTCAGAGAAGCAGCAAGATTGGGCTCGAACGGCACGCCGATATGGTGGCCGTGGCATCCGCCATGATGGTGCGGGTATGCCTTGTCGGCGTCGGCCGGCACCTGGTCCCCGTCACCATCGCTATGTTCGAGCGAGCTGGCGGAGGTAGAATCGACGCATCTCACACCTTCGGTCGCGTGCGCGACCGATCCCAGCCCAAGCGACAGCATGAGCATGAGACAAAGGAACAAGGCGGAGACCCGGTGCATCGGCCTTCGCCTTAGCAGCTTACCGATTGCCATGTAACGGCTGCCTGTAAGTGGAAGGGGCAGGCGTGAAACCGGACCGCAGTTCGGCACGCGCCTGTCGCATGATCTGAAAGCCGCCCGACAGACCGAGCACCGCCATCAACGTGGCCACCGCAAGATCGGGCCAGGCGCTGTTCAGACCGAGCACGCCGAGTGCAGCCAGCACGACCGCAATATTGCCGATCGCGTCGTTGCGCGAGCAGATCCACACCGAACGCATGTTGGCGTCGCCGCTGCGGAACCGGTACAACATTACTGCGACCACGACGTTCGCGATCAGCGCCGCAACTCCCACGACGCCCATAACCTCGGCATGGGGCACAGCGCCGTTGAGCGCACCCCACCCCGCCGCGAGCAGGACATAGAGCCCGAGCAGGGCAAGCGTCGCTCCCTTCAGCATCGCTGCTCGCGCGCGCCAGGTTATCGCCATTCCGACGACACCAAGGCTGATCGCGTAATTGGCGGCGTCACCGAAGAAGTCGAGTGCGTCGGCCTGGAGCGCCTTCGACCCACCCGTGACCCCTGCGATGATCTCGATCGCGAACATGCCGCCATTGATGACGAGCGCGATCCACAGCGCGCGCCGCCACCTCGGGTCGTTGAGGGTGTCCGCCTTGTCGGACGCGCAGCTCGTACAGGCCATGTTCGCCACCTCGATAGAATCGATCTGGCAGCCTATATGCACCCTCTAGTCGCTAGAGGGTCAAGCGCTATGTCTGAGAAACTGACGATCGGGAAGCTGGCCTCGGCGACGGGCACCAAGGTCGAGACGATCCGCTATTACGAACAGATCGGCTTGCTGCCGGCACCAGCGCGGTCGGCCGGCAACTATCGAACCTACGAGGGCGAGCATCTGCGGCGCTTGTCCTTCATTCGTCGCTCGCGCGATCTTGGCTTCTCGATCGATCAGGTACGCGAGTTGATGGGGCTCGCCGATCGTCGCGAACAATCCTGCATGGCCGTGGACGTGATCGCCAACCAGCACCGGGATGCGATTACGCGGAAAATTGCCGATCTGACGGCCCTCGCTGGCGAGCTGGACGCGCTGATCGACTCCTGTAGCCGCAACACCGTGGCCGATTGCAGGATGATCGAAGCCTTGGGTCCGAGCGTGGAGGCCCGCTCACATTGAGCGCTCCGACAGTGCAAGCGGCGACGCCGGGGCTCGATGCGTTAAACGGTTGATCTGTCCTGTTCCCTTTACGTTCCATCGCACGTTAGAAGGACGAGAAGGGAATCATAATGCTGCCACTTATGCAGCCGGTCCCGCTCGTCGACGTACCGCAGGGGACCATCCTTCGCATCGTCGGCGCAGCGGGAGCCGGCTTTCCAAGCCCCGCCCAGGATTGGGAGGACGATGCGATAAGCCTGATCGAGCTGCTTCGGCTCGATCGGGCGGCGAGTTTCGTGTTCCGGATCAGCGGCAGCAGCATGCTGGAGACCGGCATCCACGATAACGACGTGGTTGTGGTCGATCGCGACATGCGTCCTGCAGAAGGGCACATCGTGATCGCCATCGTCGATGCGGGTTCGTCTGCCGCCAGCTCATCCACCGGCGCGGCGCCGCGTTTCTCGAAGCGCGCAATAGTCAGCAACGCTATGAGGCGACCCCGGCAGACGGGGTCGAGATATGGGGCGTCGTGCGGACCGGCGTCCGCGACTACTGGCGCTAGACGATGTCGTGGGCTATCGTCGACGTCGCCAACTTCTATGTCAGCGCGGAGCGGCTGTTCGATCCAAGCCTGCAGGGGGTGCCCGTCATCGTCCTGTCCAACAACGATGGCTGCGCGGTAGCGCGAAGCGAGGAAGCGAAGGCGCTCCACGTCCCGATGGGCGAGCCGGTCTTCAAGATCCGCGATCGGATCAAGCGGCACGGCATCCAGCTCCGGTCTAGCAACTATGAGTTGTATTCCGACCTGAACCGGCGGTTCAACGCCGTGATCGCCGAGCATTCCGATGCGGTGGAAATCTACTCGATCGACGAGAGCTTCTTCCGCCTGCCCGTGCTGCCGAATGGGCTCGGCGACGTGAGGACGGCCCACCAGGTCCGCGACGACATCGCTCGATCGGTCGGCTTGCCGACCAGGATTGGGCTCGGCCCGACCCGGACGCTGTCGAAGGTCGCGAACGCGCTCGCGAAAGCGACCGAAAAAATTTGGGGCGGCGTCGTCGACCTTCACGACGTGGAGCTGCGCCGGCGTCTGTTCGAGCACTGGCCGGTCGGTGAGGTATGGGGGATCGGAGGCGCGCTCGAAGCGCGGCTACGACCGTTGGGCGTGAAAACGACCGCGGACCTGGTGGCATTGCCGCCCGCGGTCGCGCGTGATGTCGGCACCGTCGTGCTGGAACGTCTGGTGCGCGAGCTGGGCGGGACCGAATGCGAGGATTTCAAAGTAGCCCCCGAACCGCTCAAGGCGACCGCGGTAACGCGGCAGTTCGGTGAGCCCGTCACCGCGCTACCCGAGCTGTGCGAAGCAATGGCGCGGCGCGCGGCGCGCGCGGCCGAGAAGATCCGTGCGCAGGGGCTGGCTGCCGGCCGCCTGATCGCCTTCGCACACGGCTCCCGGTACAGGCCGAACCCGCCATCGGCCTCGTGAGCTGCCCCCTTCTGAGTGGTCCATCGACTATGACAGTCTGGATCGAGGAAGGGACGACGAATGCCTGCAAAGAAGCACAAGCCTGAGGAGATCATCGGCAAGCTGCGTGAGGTCGAGATCGTGCTGGGCCAGGGCGGACCGACCGCGGAGGCGTGTCGGCGCATCGCGGTCAGTGAGCAAACCTACTACCGTTGGCGCAAGGAATATGGTGGCCTGAAGACGGATCAGGCTCGGCGGATGAAGGATCTGGAGAAGGAGAACCTTCGGCTGCGCCGCGCGATCTCCGACCTGACGCTGGACAAGCTCATCCTGCAGGAGGCTGCACGGGGAAACTTCTGAGCCCTGCGCGGCGCCGGCGCTGCATCGACCAGGTGAAAGAGGTGCTGGACGTATCCGAGCGGCGGGTGTGCCGCGTGCTCGGGCAGCACCGGTCGACGCAGCGTAAGGTGCCGTGCGGGGCAGATGACGAACAGGCACTGAGCGAGGACATCGTCGCGCTGGCCGGGCAATACGGTCGTTACGGCTATCGCCGGGTGACCGCGCTGCTGCATGCGGCAGGCTGGTCGGTGAACCATAAACGGGTGGAGCGGATCTGGCGGCGCGAGGGACTGAAAGTGCCCCAGCGGCAGCCAAAACGCGGCCGGCTGTGGTTGAACGATGGCTCGTGCATCCGCCTGCGACCGGAGTATCCAGGGCACGTCTGGGCGTACGACTTTGTTGAAGCGCGGACGCACGACGGGCGCAAGTTCCGCATCCTTATCATCATCGACGAAGCCAGCAGGGAATGCCTGGCGCTGACCGTCGCACGTCAGTTGAAACACGAAGACGTGCTGGCGGCGCTGGCCGAGCTGTTCATCGCCCGGGGTCCGCCAGCGCACATCAGGTCGGACAACGGCAGCGAGTTCATCGCGACCGCCGTCCAGAAGTGGCTTGGGCAGGTCGGCGTCAAGACCCTCTACATCGCGCCGGGCTCGCCCTGGGAGAACGGCTATAACGAGAGCTTCAACGGTTCGCTGCGCGACGAGCTGCTCAACGGCGAGATCTTCTACAGCCTCGCGGAGGCCAAGGTGCTGATCGAGGCGTGGCGGCGCCACTACAACACCGTCCGGCCGCACAGCAGCCTGGGCTACCGGCCGCCAGCTCCGGAAGCGGCGACACCGCCATTGCCGGCCTCCGGTTCCGCTTCGCTCCACCTTCGACCGGCCATGGCGGCGGAGACGACAATGCACTAACTAACAACCCGGACCACCCGATGGGGGCTGCTCAGTCGAATGCCTTCCCACCCATGCTTTCTGGAGCCTGTATCGCTCGCATGTAGAGATACCGGACGCTCTATGCCGCAAGTTCGCGCATGCTGTTCGCCGTGCCGTAAGGATTCGCGAGACTTCATCGCTGGTCCGTCTGAATACGCGATTGGAGCTTCTGTTTTCAAACTTGGCGGAGCAATCCGGTTTTCTTCAGCCAGACGGAACTCACCTGATCGACATCCCATTCACACAGGTCGATCTTGCGGGTCACCTTGGGGTAACGAGGCAGAGTGTTCAGCGCGAGCTAGCCGGCCTCAAGGCAACTGGATCAGTATCCAAGCGCGCGCGCGGGTGGCTGGTCGACCTGTCAAAAGTCGCTTCGTCGCCGTCGACAGCTGGTGTCCTCAAGCATCGAAGGGTTCCGGTTCCAGCTCGCTTCGGCCTATGACGAGCGTCGCGAGGCACGAGCCGGTTTCGCGGCCGCCTTGTCTGCCAGACGTATCCAGGTCGGCGCATGGTCGCTCGTCTTTTCCCAGCCGCGCACGTCACGGTCGACCTGCGCGTCCGTCAGTCGCCCGGCAAGAGACGGGCTGAGCAGGAGATGGTCGATCCGGAGTCCAGCGTTCCGGCCGTAAGCGTTCCGGAAGTAGTCCCAGAAGGTGTAGATGGTCTCGTCCGGATGGATCGTGCGCAGCGAGTCCATCCAACCCTGGGCCAGTAGCCGGGCATACAGTGCCCGTACCTCTGGCGCGAACAGGGCGTCCTCGGTCCAGCGCTCCGGCTTGTAGACGTCGGCTTCCGTCGGCATGACGTTGAAGTCGCCGGCAAGCACGACGGGCAGCCCGCTCTCCACCAGGGTGGCCGCATGCGAGATCAGCTTCTTGAACCAAGCGAGCTTGTAGTCGAACTTCGGACCGGGGCGGGGGTTGCCGTTGGGCAGGTACAGGCCGCCGACGATTATCCCGTTCACAGCGGCCTCGATGTAGCGGCTCTGGCTCGGATCGGGATCATCCGGCAGCCCGCGCCTCGTCTCGTGGATCACGCCGACGCGACTGAGGATGGCGACGCCGTTCCAGCTCTTCTGGCCATGCCATAGCGCGTCGTACCCAAGATCCCGGATCGGCGTTTCAGGGAACTTGTCCTGCGGCGCCTTCAGCTCCTGCAGGCAGACGATGTCCGGCTCCTCCTCCTCCAGCCAGCGCAGGAGCACGGGTAGCCGGCCGTTAACGCCGTTCACGTTGTAGGTGGCGATCTTCATCCTCTCATAGATCCGGCAGGACCTGGTCGGCGCGGCCCCAGCCGACCAGCGCCTTGAAGCAGCCCGTTCCAGCAACTCGGCGGCATCGCCGACGTGCCAGTGGGCGGGTCCGTCGATCGTCTCCATCTCCTTCCAGGTGATCGGAACGGCGACAGGCGCGCCAGCGCGTGCACGGACCGCATAGGGCATCACCGCGGTCGCGCCGCGCTGGTTCCGAAGGTAGTCGACGAAGATGCGGCCCTTGCGCTGCACCTTCGGCAGTGCGGCGGTGAAGTTCTCGGCATCGCTCTGCGCGACCGCCATGGCGAGACGGTGTGCGAAGTCCTTCACTTCGGGCCATTCGGCCTGCGGAGTGAGCGGCGCGATCACGTGCACACCCTTGCCGCCGGTGACCATCGGGAAGGTCTCGAGACCGATCTGCTTCAGGATGTCACGGAAATGGAAGGCGGCACGTCGCACCGCTTCGAAGTCAAGGCCCTCGTCGGGATCGAGGTCGAACACCAGTCTGTCGGCCTTCTCGACATCCTCGATGCGGGCGCCCCAGCCGTGGAACTCGATCGTGCCCATCTGCACGCAGGTGAGCAGCCCGTCCGCTGTATCCACGTAGAGGTAGGGTTCCTCGTGACCATCCTTCTCAAGGATCGCGACATGATGGACGTTCGTACCGAATGTCCCGGCGTCGTGCTTCTGGAAGAAGCACTTCTTTGCCCGCCCCTGTGGACAGCGGACGAGGCTGATGGGCCTGCTGCCCACCCAGGGCAGCATGATCGAAGCCACCGCGGTATAGTGGTCGGCGAGCTGTCCCTTAGTGACGCCGCCCTCAGGATCGATCACGCGGTCGCGGTTGGTGATCGTGACATTCGAAGCAATGTCGGTGCCGACGGAAGCGACCGGCGTCTCCGTCTCGAGTACCACGGCCTCCGCCTTCTTGTCGGCGCGAAGGCCGAGATAGCTTGGATGCCGCAGCGTGCCGTCGTTTGTCATCTCCGTATATGCGATCTCGGCGACCAGCACTGGTCTGATCCACCGCGCGCCTTTGACGGCGGCGCGCGGCGCATCCACCGGCGCGGCCTTTGTGGACAGCGGCTCCATCAGTTCGCCAAGCCTCATGATCTCGTCGTTGTTGAACCCTGTGCCGACCTTGCCCGCGTAGCGGAGCTTTCCGTCCTCGTGGACGCCGTGCAGCAGCGAACGGAAACCGCGTCCTTTGTCGGATGTCGTCCAACCGACGACGACGAACTCCTGGCGCTTTATGCACTTTGTTTTGAGCCAAGTGCCGCTACGCGCCCCGACGTAGCGCGCATCGGCGCGTTTCGAAATGACGCCCTCCAGGCCGGCGCCACAGAACTTGTCGAACAGCGCCTCGCCCTTGCCGACGATGTGATCCGAGAAGTGGATCGGACCGGTACTTCCATCCAGCAGCTTTGCCAGGCGCTCTTTTCGGTCAATCAGTGGCAAGCCGGTGAGATCCTCGCCGTCGAGGCTCAGCAGATCGAACGCGTAGAACTCGAGGCGTGCGGGATCGCCCTTGATCGCCGACTGGAGAGCCTGGAAGTTCGTGCGGCCATCGGCGTCGATCACGACGACTTCGCCATCGATCAGCGCGGAGTATGCCGGCAGCGCCTTTGCCGCTTCCACGACCGCCTTGAACTTGTCGGTCCAGTCGAGCCCGGACCGCGTGAACGCGTGAGCTGACGCGCCGCCGACGCTGAGCAGGCAGCGGTAGCCGTCGAACTTTAGTTCATGGATCCAGCGGTTGCCCTCCGGAACCTGATCCACGAGCGTCGCGAGCTGCACCGGCTGAAAGGGCGGCGACGGGCTGGTGTCCCCACCCGGCGAACTGCCTATCGACTTGCTCGATGCTTCGTTCTGCTTGAGACGCGCCACCCGGTCACCTCTTGGACATACAACCAAGAGACTCCTGCACATCGGGTTCCGTTCCGGATGGCGCTGTCCGGATCTACTTCTTCAGCCGCTCGGCCGCTTCGTCCAGTTTCTCGCGGCTATTGCCCACGCTCCTGATCAGCTCCTCGGCCTGTTCGGTCGAGATATCGTGCTTCCGCGCGAAGTAGTCGACCTCGTAGCCTTCGCCGCCTGCGACCCGTGCGCGATCCTGACCGCCGCGATTGTTCTTGTCATCAGCCATCTCACATCTCCTTCACGCCTCAGAATCGACGGATGGCAGATCTTGTTCCGGAACTCGTGTCAGCGAGCTGCGCTACACGTGGAAGCGTCCTGCAGATCATTGCGGTGGAGGTTGCGAGTGGCACCAGTGATCGGAACGGCGCGCTGGGCGATTGCGGCGGCTGAAAGGCCACGCTTCCCAAATGAAGGCTCATCGCTGCAACGCTATGCCTCGGTGCTGAACGGTGTCGAGGTAAACTCGTCCTTTCACGGGCCGCACCGGCGGACGACCTGGGAACGCTGGGCGAAAGACGTTCCGGAAAGCTTCCGCTTTGCCGCCAAGATCCCGAAGGAGATCAGCCATGTTCGCCGTCTTGTGGACGTTGACGCGCCGCTCGACCGGTTTCTCGAAGAGGCAGGCGGGCTCGGAGACAAGCTGGCCATTCTCCTCCTACAGCTTCCGCCGAGCTTGGAGTTCGACGGCGATGTCGCGGGCGCATTTCTGCGTTCGGCATCAAGTAAGACGAAGGCGAGCATCGTGGTCGAACCACGTCATGGAAGCTGGTTCTCTCCACAGGCAGATGATCTGCTGGCCGGGCTCGGGATAGCGCGGGTCGCCGCCGACCCGGCAAGGATTCCCGCAGGCGGCGCAACCCGGCGGTTGGCGTGGCCTCAGCTACTTCCGCCTGCATGGTTCGCCGGTGATGTATCGGTCGGCCTACGGAGAAGAGCGCCTGCGCCAATACGCCGAGCTGATCACCAGCGAGGTGTCGGCTGGAACGCCAGTCTGGTGCATGTTCGACAATACCGCGTCGTCGGCAGCGCTCGGTGATGCCCTGCTGCTGTCGAGGCACCTGGCAAAAATTCCGGCCGGTCCCTGACCTGATCGCGGCCCCCGATCGAGACCGTGAACGGGCTTTTCAGTCGAGCGTTCGTACTATCGGCGGGCGTTGGAACGACAACCGGAGAACATTATGCCGAAATTCGATCTTCTTCCGATGGAGGCCAAGCTCGTCTCCGAACTGCCAGATGATGGATCCTGGCAGTTCGAACCCAAGTGGGACGGTTTCCGCGCGCTTGTCTTCCGAGCGGGCTCAGACGTCGAGATCATGTCGAAGTCGGGCAAGCCGCTGGGCCGCTACTTCCCCGATATTATCGAGGCGCTTCGAAAGGTCGATCGGGCCGAGTTCACGCTCGATGGCGAGCTTATCCTGCCGATCGGCGATGTGCTTTCGTTCGATGCGTTGCAGGCACGGCTTCACCCGGCAGCCAGCCGCATCGAGCGGCTCTCGCGTGAGACGCCCGCGCAGATCATGCTGTTCGACTGCCTCATGCTCGATGGCCGCGACATGATCGCCGAACCGTTGAGCGAGCGTCGCGTTCAGCTGGAAGCCTTCCACAAGGCTCATGGTGGCAGTTCCATGTTGCTGTCGGACAAGACGATGGACATCCGCGTCGCGCGATCATGGCTCGAACGCGGAGGCGGGGCGCTGGACGGCGTCGTCGCCAAGCAGGTGGGCGAACCATACCGCCCGGGCGAACGTGCCATGCTGAAGGTGAAGCAGCACAGGTCCGCGGACTTCGTAGTTGGCGGCTTCCGCCGGACGAAGGACGGCGGCGGGGTCGCCTCGCTCCTGCTCGGCCTCTACGATGATGCCGGGCTGCTCCACCACGTCGGTTTCACTTCGGGGATCGCCGCGGCCGAACGTACGGAGATGCTTGGCAAGCTCGATCCGCTGGTTGATGCGCCGGGCTTCACCGGAAAGGCTCCCGGTGGACCGAGCCGGTGGAACCATGGGCAGGAGAGCGAATGGGAACCGCTCAGATCCGAACTGGTCGTCGAGGTTATCTACGATCAGGTGACAGGCGATCGGTTCCGGCATGGGACCAGGCTTTGCCGCTGGCGGCCGGACAAGGCGCCTTGCCAGTGCACCATGGACCAGCTCATCCATGAGCTTCGGCCAGCGGAGCTCTCCACCCTGCACGAACGCCAAAAGGACTAAGCCCTTAGGGCGCAATCAGCGAGCCATGGCCAACCTTGGACTACGATTATGGATGGCGAGCGCTTTCAACCAAACATCTCGACTGAAGCAGTTGGCGACGGCCTGTGCGCCGGACGCGAGCACGCGACGCACATCGCCAACGACGCCGAAAGCGCCTCGCGGTAGCGCCGTTGCGCCGTTCCCGATCAGCTGCCGCCGCTACCGCCAGCAAGGAAGTCCATCTTTCCGATCGGAACCCCCTTCATGCGTAGCAGTCCGTAGGCTGTGGTCACGTGGAAGAAGAAGTTCGGCAGGCTGAAATCCGTGAGCAGGCTCTGCCCGGTGAACTTCATCTCCGAGTTGGGAAACTTCATGATGATCTCTGCCGTCTCGCGGCCGTCGAACGCGGCCGGTGCGGCGTCGTTGAGGTAGGCGAGGGTGCGCGCGATGCGGTCCCGCAGCTCGGTAAGATTCGTTTCGGTATCTTCCATCGGCCGCGGTTCGGTTTGCGCGACGCGCGTTACTGCCAGCTTGGCTGTGTCGCAGGCTATCTGGACCTGACGCGTGAGGGGCAGCATGTCCGGTGAAAGGCGCGCCTCCAGCAGAGACTGCTCGTCGATCCCGCTCCCGGCTGCCTTCTCCAGCAGATGGTCGAGATTGCGTAGCGCGCGGGTGAAGATCGGTACGGATATCTCATACAGCGTCGGCATCTCGACTTCCCTTGTTCTGATCTCGCGGTCGTAGGCGCCTTGGGCGCTTGCGACCGATCGGACAAGATGCCGGACGGTTGCCGGGCGCGGAGAATGGACCAACGACAACCTACCTATTAGCCAGAGATGCCGACCGTGTCGCAGAAGGCGTGCGGGTCGGCCTTGCGGAGCGCTGCCCGACCGAAGCGGGTGGGCCTCCCGTTGGACGGCCAATAGCCTTTTCATGTTGAATCGTAACAAATGTTATGATGGGTGTGCTTCAGCTCTTTCGATAGGTACCCCATCCATGGCCCTGACGGGACACTCGCTCGCGACCGCTGACGGACGACTACTAGCCGTGGATCCGGAGGTTTGTGAGATCATGCTCCGGGAGGAGCGCGAACTGGTGGGAACGATGTTCCAGTCGATCACTCACCCCCATGACATCGCCGGCAACGTCGCGGCGCTCACGACTCTGCGGATACAGGATGGACCATTGGCGATCCGGAAGCGCTATGTCCGGCCGGACGGATCATCGGTCTGGTCGAGCGTACAGGTATCCAGATTGAACGCGGATGACGGGAGCAAACTCGTCGGCACGATCCAGCTGATCGACGCCCCGACCCCGAGCGATGGCCCTGAAACCCTCTGGAGATGTGCCAGGCGTCTAAGCGTCCTGATGGAGCGACGACGGACGGAGTTCACCGACGAGCTTTTCAATGACTACCCGTGGATGATCTTGCTGCATGTCTACATCGCCGAGGCGGAGGCCCGCCCAGCGGACCTGCGGAGCATAATGGATGGCCTGACACTGCGGCAGTCCGCCTCTGAACGTTGGCTTCGCGTTCTGGAGACGAAGGGTCTCATCGAACTGTCCGGATGGTCGGGGGACTCTGCTCAGCTCACCGCGATTGGAATGACGAAGGTGGAGAGATTTCTAAATTCGCATATGGACGTCTAGCAGGCCTTGATCCGCTTCAGCGCAGCCAGCGCCTCGTCCAGATGGATAGCGACGAGGGGCATGTCCGCCTGATCAGCCACCGACAGCGCATGGCTGATCATCTCGACCAGTTCCATTGTCCGCTTCGCGGTTTCATCATCCGGCATCGTCTTGCGCTCCCTTCGATCGCTACACCTGCTTCGTACCGCATGCGCCTTCGATTCCGGCGTCGAACGTGCTGATCAGCTTATTTGTTGCAACCGCGAAATCAAATGGGTCTTGGCCCCGCTGACTGGGCCGGCTCTATCCGTGGCAAGTCGGCATATTCGTCGGGCATCACAGGTCGCAGTCTATTTCGTTGCTTGGTCCAGGCTGGAACCAGCCTGCATACGTGAACTTGGCGGATCCTATCGTCGTGGTGCGTCCGAATATCGCCATGTTCCTCGTACCCCGAAATCGTGGTGACGGTTGCCCGTGATCCGAGCACGTGCGCCTTCACTCGGCTCGGCGCCTAAAAAAGCCCTGCGAGTAATCCTGGAGTTCACGACAGCCGTTGCAGAATGGTCCCCTTCGAAGGGGCCATAGATCCCGAGCGTAATGCATCCATTCTGGATGCTTTGTTTCGTAACGAATTCTTGGTTTTGAGTTATACGCGGCTCGCCGTTACTAAAAGTATCTTCGGACTTGGAGGAATGTATGCCGGTGTCACTTGATAGCACGCTGTCCTGGAAGAGTGCGACGGGCGATGACGAGGCGATGCTCGAGAGCCTCCAGCCGAACATTTTGAAGGGGCATACCCGCGAGTTCCTCACGCTCCTGTTTCTGAAGTTCCAGAATGCAGGTGATGCCGCATCCCTCCTCAGCGAACTCGCGACGGATGGCATAGTGCCTCCGCTGATGAAGTCCGCAATACGTCATCTCGAGGAAGTTGCCGCCTTCAACTCCAAAGGCGTAAAGGGCACGCCCTACGTGGGCGTCGGGCTCACTGCCGATGGCTATCGCGCTCTCGGCATCCCGGAGCATGGTTGGCCTTCGGATCCTTCCGTCCGGCGTGGAATGACCAATAATGAGACGGTCGCCACGCTCGGCGACCCAGACGTCGATGGTTGGGAAGGTCATTTTCTTCAAAAGATGGATGCCGTGATCCTGGTCGGCGATCAACTCGCTGAAACAAGGGACATCGCAGAGAGGCGGGTTCGCGACATGATCGCGAGCCGCCCGTCCATCGTGATCCTCGGCGAGCAGACCGGTAACGGCCTGCACAACAGGAACGGCGATGGCATCGAGCATTTCGGATATGTCGATGGCCGCAGTCAGCCAATCTTCCTCGACGAGGACCTCGTTTCCGAGAAGCTTCGCGAGGACGGGACGACGAACTGGGATGCCGGGTTCGGATTGGGCCGGGTTCTCGTCTCGGATGCCGCGGCTCCCGATCCGCAGACGCAATTCGGCTCATACTTCGTGTTCCGCAAACTCGAACAGGACGTCCGAAAGTTCAAGACGCAGGAGGCCGCGTTCGCGACCTCGCTCGGGTTGGCTGGCGACACGGCCGAACGCGCAGGCGCTATGCTGGTCGGGCGCTTCGAGGATGGGACTCCGCTCACCATTCAGTCCGCTGACGGCGCGCACAGTCCCGTCCAGAACGACTTCACCTACGACAGCGATCCCGAAGGTGGTAAATGCCCCTTCTTCGCCCACATTCGAAAGATGAATCCGCGGGGGAGTGGCGGCTTCGAGACCGTCGAACGCGAGCGTCTGCACATAATGGCGCGCCGGGGCCAGACCTACGGTGTCCGAACTGATGATCCAAATGATGGAAAGCTGAACAACAAGCCGACTCACGGCGTCGGACTGCTCTTCATGGCATTCAATTCCAGCCTCGTGGATCAGTTCGAGTTCGTTCAGAAGAACTGGGCGAACAACGCCGGCTTCCCTTCGACGCCCTCCGGGAGGGCTGCGGGTCTCGACCTGGTGATCGGACATGGCAAGAGGCCCGACGTCGAGTGCCCGCTTGGGTGGGGTGCCGATTCTTCGGGAGCCACACACCACCGGACCGTCGATGCCGTGCCTCAGGCGGTGACAATGATGGGCGGAGAATACTTCTTCATGCCATCGCTCGCTTTCCTGCAAGCGTTGGCATGAGGCCTACAATACGGATCGCGGGTGGCGATGGCAAAGCTGTCTATCTGGCATGTTCTGCCGCCACTTCGATCCGTCCGCCAAGGTCGGGAGCCCGGCGCGGGTGAGGATGGATACGTTCGGCGGCGACGAGCTACATGGTAGGCCATCAGGCGTCGGGCTGGAGCGGGAGATTGCGTTCGCAGACCTCAGGACCCGCGTCGTCGACGGCTGATCAGACAGTTACCTGCAGATGCCACCCGGCCGTTTGGCCAACGGCGCGACATCTGTTTGATTTGAACCATTCTCAGACCGGGCTGGGTGTCGCCTTTGCCGGGAGCGCAGCGGCTAGCATCGCGATAGCCTCGCCTTGGAACGACGTCCGCGCGGTTCCGTCGATCAGCACCGGGCGTTCGAGCGTCAGCGTGGCGCCCGCCTTGTGCTTCGGATCGAGCCCGATCCATTCGTGCACAGCGCCGAGCAGGCTGGTTACCTCCGCGACGTCCTCTTCGCCGCGGGGGACATTCTCAAGCGCTGCGCTCATCCGCCAGTCGATCTCGGAGGCGTTGGACTGGTCACCCCATGTTGCTTCCGTCATGTTCGTACCTTCTCTTCTCAGCCCGTGATTTTCCGACGCGTTCCGAACGCCAACGGCTTTGTCCGTCCTGCGGAGATCGAGGGAAGGAACGCCTTCCTCGGCGATCGGTTTCAGGCCATCACCGCGATTGAACGACCTCTAGCAGCCACCCGCCGACAGGCGAGAACGCGACTGGCGGGATGATGACCATGCTGAGCAGGACGGCCGCTACACCCCAGTAGTAGGCAGTATGGATCTTCTTCCTCACGATCATATCAACAATAGGACCCGCCAAGGCAACGCCGCGATGGCGGCGAACATGACGAGCGGCGCCGCGGCACCAAAGGAATCCATCGGCAGCAGGCGGCCTAGTCCAGGTCCGAGGATGGAGACCGTCGCGCAGAGCATGAGCCGCTTGTGCCACTCGGAGCGTCTGCGCGCCATGATGCCGCCTGCTACCAGCCCGGCAAAGACGAGGATGCCGACGAGGTTCATCACGAGGAAGATGCGTGGCGGAAAGAAGCCGGGGATGAGATCGTAGCGGACGGCGTAGATGGTGGCTGCGACACCCATGACCAGCATCGCTGCCGCCGTCGCTGCGCCGATCCATCCGATCCTCCTGTGAAGCTCGATCGATCCTCGCGCGATGAACGCGGGTTGGGCGACGAAAAGGATCACCCAGAACGTGAAAACCGCGCCGTGAATGTGGAGCAGCAGCGGTAGCGCCGGATCCGCCGCGAAGTCGCCGGGAACGGTACGTGCGAAGCCGCCGACGATCACCGCGGCCATGGCCAGGGACATGACGAGATAAAAGGGGCGGCCGACGATCCGGCGATCCCTGCGATGTAGGCCTAGGCTCACCATGAGGCGTCATCCCGTTGCTTCTAGGCGAAGAATGACCGGAACTGTGCAGGCCTGCAAGCTGTGGTGCTCTGGCTCCGGAAGTCCGTGTGCCTCCGTCGACCGCTGCATCGAATTTGCACCCTGATCGCCACTGCATCTAGGCTAACGTTCGACCGCGGTAGGCGATTACAGTGGCCTGTGGTTAGGGTTCACCCAGCTATGTCGGGATCAGTTGCGGGCGTTAAAGCCGACTACAGGCATCGGCCCTCGACCGTCCCAACTTTCGACGATATGTCGCTTTCGATGACCATGCCTGCGGGGAAGGATAGCGCGCGGATCCAGCGCGATAATCAGCTGACGCGGTTCCGCGCGATGTTCGAGAAGTCTCATAGCTTCGCGGCGATCGTTTCAGGGCCGGAGCATCGGCTCCTCGCCGTGAATCCAGCCTTTGCAACACTCGCCAATGGCGCGTCCGTGGTAGGTGCGACGCTCGAGAGCGTACTCACGGTCACCGATCTGGATCTGCGCGCAATCTTGGATGCCGTGAACGGAACCGGTCAGGCGTATGTCGGGACGGAAGTTCAGGCCGCCATCGCAGCGGGGTCGGACGGCACCACGCTCAATCGGTGGTTGGACTTCGTGTGTCAGTCGGTGCGCGACGATTCCGGCGAGATTATCGCGATTTTCCTTGAAGGCGTTGATGTCACCGAACGACGCCGGACGCAGGAGAAGATCCGTCGCAGCGAGACCTGGAACCGTCAGATCCTGGACGGCGCCCTTGACCACGCGATCATCGCCCTCGACCTTGGCGGACGCGTGACACGGTGGAACGCCGGGGCGGTGCGGACTTTGGGCTGGACCGAGGCCGAGATGCTTGGTCAATCGGCATCGGTTATATTCACCGCAGACGAGCAGGCCGCAGGCACGCTTGCCGCGGAGATGAAGGCAGCACTCGACCACGGCAGGGGCGGTGGCGAGGGATGGCGTGTCCGCAAGTCGGGCGAACGCTTCTGGGCGAGCGGCGAGATGACGCCGATCCGCGACGAGGCCGGGCAGCCGCTCGGCTTCGTGAAGGTTCTTCGCGACAGAACGCAGGAGCACGTCGCCGAAGAAGCGCTAAGGCGTTCCGACGAGATGCTTCAGCGCGCTCAGGAAGCAGGTGGCGTTGGCGTGTTCTCAGTTGAACTCGAAGGGTCCCTGCTCACCGTCACGCCCGAGTTCTGCCGTATCTTCGGGGTGCCCATCCAGAATACGATGCCCGCACGGCTCATCGAGCAACTTATCTTTCCTGGAGACGAGCGGAACATCTCCGACGAAGGCTCGCGCTCCAGCGGTGATACTCCACTCATCACGGAGTACCGGATCGTTCGCCCCGACGACGGTCAGACGAGGTGGGTCTCGCGCCGCGCCGAGTACGAATACGATGCCGAGGGTCGTCGCGTCCGCATGGTCGGTGTCGTTCAAGACATAACGGCACAGCGCGAGGCGAGTGAAGCTCTTGCAGCCAGCGAGGCCAGGTTCCGCGCCTTCACCGAAGCCGTACCGAACCAGGTCTGGTCGGCCCTACCGGACGGAAGCCTCGACTGGGCGAACCGGCGGACAAGCGACTTCGTCGGTGTCGACGAGGTCCGGATGATGTCCAGTGGATGGGACGCGCTGTTGCATCCGGAAGATGTCGAGGACGCGACGTCGAAGTGGCGTTCCGCTCTCCAGACTG
The DNA here is from genome assembly GCF_016743815.1 of Sphingomonas aliaeris. Lineage (NCBI taxonomy): Bacteria > Pseudomonadati > Pseudomonadota > Alphaproteobacteria > Sphingomonadales > Sphingomonadaceae > Sphingomonas > Sphingomonas aliaeris. Next base: position 995,422 of record NZ_CP061035.1, read on the forward strand.
GGGACACCTACGAGGCCGAGTTCAGACTACGCGATGCTGGGGGCCACTACCGTTGGCACCTCGCCCGCGCCGTGCCGCTTCGCGATGAAGGTGGCTCGACCACTCGTTGGATCGGGACCAACACCGACATTGAGGACCGGCGCAGAGCAAGCGATGCGCTTTCGGAGCTCAACGTTACGCTCGAGGAGCGGGTTGACCGCGCCGTGCGCGAGCGGGACCGCGCGTGGAAAAACTCGCGCGACCTTCAGGCGGTCATCAGTCCTGACGGCCGGTTTCAGGCAGTGAACGACGCATGGCAGGCGATCCTGGGTTATTCGGCGAGCGATGTCGTGGGTCGGAGCTATCTCGACTTCATCCATCCGGAAGATGAGCGATCGAGCCAGCAGGCGCTCGGTATCGCCACGGCCGACGAGCTCGCGCCGTATGAAAACAGGTACCGGCACGCGGACGGTGGATATCGCTGGATATCTTGGGTCGCGGCACCCGAAGGCGAGATGATCTATGCTAGCGGGCGGCACGTGACTGCCGACAAGGAGGCTGCCGCGGCCCTCGAAACTGCCCAAGACCAGTTGCGCCAGGCCCAGAAGATGGAGGCAGTCGGCCAGTTGACGGGCGGCGTCGCCCACGACTTCAACAATTTGCTCACGGTGATCCGCGGGTCGGTCGAACTGCTTGAGCGCGATGACCTCTCGGACGCGCGTCGTCGTCGCTATATCCAGGCGATCGGCGAGACCGCCGAGCGCGCCTCCAAACTGACGGGGCAGCTGCTTGCATTCGCTCGCCGTCAGTCGCTCACCCCTGAGGTGTTCGACGTCGGAGAGAGCCTAAGGAAGGTCCTTGACATGGTGCAGTCGCTGACCGGCTCCAGGATCGTGCTCAAGCTGAACCTTCCGCCCGATCCGTGCAGCGTGCTCGCCGACAGGGGGCAGTTTGATACCGCGATCGTCAACATGGCGATCAATGCGCGCGACGCCATGGCTGGAGAAGGAACCCTCTCCATCGGTGTCGGGTCGGTATCCGGCATACCATCCATCCGTGCCCACGAGCCTGTCGTCGGCAGTTTCGTGGCCGTGACCCTGGCCGACACGGGCTCGGGCATCCAGGCTGACGATCTCCAGCGCGTGTTCGAGCCGTTCTTCACGACCAAGGCCGTAGGCTCCGGGACGGGCCTTGGCCTGTCACAGGTCATTGGCTTCGCCAAGCAGTCCGGAGGTGACATCCGTGTCGAAAGCACGGTCGGTGCAGGTACGACCTTCACGCTCTATCTGCCACGGGCATCGCAGATGTCGGACAGCGCTGAGCACGAGGAGTACGAGGCGGGCGTAGGCGGGGACGGCGTCTGCGTACTCGTTGTCGAGGACAACGAAGCCGTTGGGCGTTTCGCAACCGATGCCCTCCGCGAACTTGGCTATGACAGCATCCTCGCGGTCAACGGCGCTGAGGCGCTCGAGATGCTCGAGCAGTCCCCGACACGGTTCCATGTCGTCTTCTCGGACGTCGTGATGCCGGGGATCGACGGGGTGGAACTCGCCTCGCGGGTTCGCAGCGCCTATCCAGGCGTCCCTGTCATACTCACCAGCGGCTACAGCCATGTGCTGGCACAGAACGGCACACACGGCTTCGAGCTCCTGCACAAACCATATTCGATCGAGCAGCTTTCACGCGTGCTTCGGAAAGCTGTCCGCTGGGGAGTGCGCGCCCGTTTCAACTCAAACTGATACTTCGGGCGTCGAAAGCGGCTGCCTTCGCAGGACTTCTTTTCACCGGACAACGCACGTGTCGAAGAGGCTTAGTGATCGGAACTCGGGAAGCTCGGTGTAGGACTTTCGGTGCACTTTTGCCTCCCAGCAGATCCTACATGCTCGCGATCGTGATCACGTCGTGGCCAACCAACCGGATACGACTGATGCTACGCGCTCGGGCTGTTCGAGGTGGAGCCAATGGCTCGCACCTTCGAGGACTTGCAGCCGACCCGTGTCACACAAGTCAAGGGACGCCTCCGCGACGTGAAGCTCGAGAAAGCGGTCATCGCTTCCCCAGAGGATGAGTGTGGCCGGTGATATCCTGGCGGGCGTTCCCCCCGCGAAGCGCAGTGGTAGCGCGCGGTAGTAGTTGAGCATCCCGGTCAGCGACCCGGAATGTCGCCATGCCTCGACATAGTGGTCGAGTGCGCCCGGCTCGAACGTGTCTGACCTGCCGCTGGCCTGCATCATCGTTCGGAGGCTTAGGAAATCGAAGCTGCCTAATGCCGTTTCCGGAAGCAACGGCAGCTGGAAAAACGCGACATAGGCGCTGCGCAGGGCCTGTGTCGGATGCGTCAACGCCTGCTTCGCCAACACATCCGGGTGTGGACCGGCCATCAACACCACGCGGCGCAGGCGATCGGGATGGCGAGCGGCAAGCCACCAACCGATGACAGCGCCCCAGTCATGACCGACGAGATGAATCCGCTCGGCCCCGTACGCATCGGCAAGCGCCACTACGTCGGCCACAAGCGTATCCAGCGTGTAGGACGCAACGTCCTGCGGCGGATCGCTCTCGCCATAGCCGCGCATGTCCGGGACGATGACACGGTAGCCGGCCTCGGCTAAAGGATCGATCTGGTACCGCCAGGCCCACCAGAACTCCGGAAAGCCGTGAAGCAGGATAACGACCGGTCCGTCCACCGGTCCGGCATCCACGACGTGGAGCGTCACGCCGTCGATCGCGCGATGGGACTCGCGCCATCCGGGCTGGAGAAGACCGGTCGTGAACCTCCGCGTGCTGCTCACTCCGTTATCCCGGTGCCATGGTCTGCATCTTGCCCGCTCCCCTCCAGCGCAATGACGTATTCAGGGTTGTGTACCGGACATGCGACGCGCCTCCTCGAGGTGGCGGGTGACGATCGGAATCGCGCCCTGCGCCACCGTCACGAGTTGCGCGGTGTCGCCGCCCGCAGCGTATGATTGATGAAGGCTGAGCGCGGCCTCGTGCGCTGAGACCTGCTGGGTCAGGAACTCGCGATCGAAACCGGGAGCGTCGATAGCGAGGAGGCGGGTGATCATATCGCGCTTGTCCGGCTGCAGAACGGGAGGTGGGGGAACGATCCCTGCTGCCTTCGCAGCGGCAAGAGCCTGGTTCGTCGTCAACGTATGATGCGCCACCATCATTGCGGCGTAACGGCGCACGTCCGGGTTCTGCGATCGCTGTAGCGCGACCTGGCTGGCGCTGATCTCGAACACGTCGCTCTCTCCCGCGAGGAACAGGTACGGCTTGGCGACGATCGAAGTCGGCGGGGCAGCGGGCGGCGGCGGCGTTAGCGCTTGGGTGAACTCCCGTGGTGAGGTTGCACGATCGTTGTCAGGAGCGGCTGGTGTCGCGACGTCGGCGGACGTCGTCGTCTGAGCGTAAAGTGGCACTGGGGCGAGTGCAAGTGCGGCAAGGCAGAGACGCGCGATCATGGGCGCACCCGCCATAGCTGGGTCGCGACACCCGGACGATTATCCGGCTTGAACCAGTCGTTGTCCTGAATTCGCGACGTCGTCAGCAACACCTGGCCATCCGGCAGCTCCGCCATGCTGTCGGGCCAGCGTAGGCGACGGTCCTGCACCAGCGTAGTGACGGTCCCGTCAGGGCCCATCACCCGCACCGCATTCTCCTCTGGCGCAGTTATCAGCAGTCTTCCATCACGTAGACGCAGGTACCCGTCGGCAACGCGGTTCTCGGCGACCTTCTCGACTGATCGCGCGATGGAATCCGAGGTGGCGTCCGGTCGGGTAAGCTGTGCCACCGGCACGCGGTAGATCGTCTTGCCGGTAAGCGCCTGCCATAGAAGATACTGGCCGTCGGCAGACAGCTCGATACTGTCGGCATGGAACATCGGCTGACGACCGTCGGGCCGACGAAGCGGCCGGCCGTCAGTGGCGACCAGTACGGTCGGATCCATCATCGTACTCGGATGCCTGTCGAGCACGCGTGTCGCGACACCGCTCTCGATATCTAGCATCACCAGTGCCCCCCGCCCGGAGTCGGTCATGAAGGCATATCGTCCATCGGCTGTGAACCGGATGTCGTTGAGGTAGCTGTCGGCTGGCGCGACCGTCTCGTCGAAAGCATAGGTTCGGGCTACTTGATTGGTCGCAAGATCGATCCGCACGAGCTTCGCGGCACCGGGCAGGACCTTCTCCGCGTTAGGCGCCCCAGGGTCGAGGACCCACAGATTTCCCTTCTTGTCAGCGACCACGCTCTGAACGTTCACGAAGTGAGTGCGCGGATCGATCTGCGAGCTGCTGGAGTTGCGCCAGCTGTTCCACTCAACATTCGGGTAGGCTGCGATTGAGCCGTCGCGGCGAACCTCGGCGACGGAGATGGGCACGTCGGCGTTCCAGCGCGGAAAGTTGACGAACATTCGCCCATCCTGCGCCGCGGCAACGCCCGTCACTTCCTGGTCGAACGCCGCCACTTGCGTAATACGCTGCCCATGCGCGGGTGATGCTACCGCCAAGGGCAACGCTGCGGCTGCCAACAATAGTCTCAACTTCATCGGGCTACCTCGTGTGGATTTCATTTCACCCCGGAACCAATCGCCGCAGACTTTGGTTCCGGAGTGAAAATCGAGACGAATCAGGAGCTTGACGCATGTTAATCAACCCGAAGCGAGTTGCTTTGATCGTGTCCGCTCTCGGGTTGGCTGCAGGCGGATGCACTCAACCAGACGGACGCGCGGTAACGCCGGGCGCGGTTGCCGCGCTGCCGAACGGCTAGCCGGGACAAGAGGCATCAGGTGTCCGGCCAACTGCGGAGAACCAGGCCGTACTGGATGCGCTGACCGGGCCGCTGCGCCTGCGCCCGTATTATACGCTTGCCCCTTCCGAAGCGCGATTGCAGCCGAGCTTCGCCGACGGGGTGGTTGCCGCGACGCAGATCGCCGGACGTTCCCCGCCAATCTTGTCTGGCATTGCCACACGCGAGATCCAGGTCGCAGGAGCCGCCGGTCCCATTCCGGCGCGCGTCTACCGGCCCACTGATGCTCCAGTTGGCGTACCACTACCCGTCATCGTCTATTTCCACGGCGGCGGCTGGGTCATCGCCGATCGCAACGTGTACGATGCGTCGGCCCGTGCGCTTGCTCGTGAATCTAGTGCGGTGGTGCTGTCCGTGGACTATCGCCGCGCACCCGAGTTCAGGTTCCCCGCTCAGCATGACGACGCGCTGGCAAGCTATCGTTGGACAGTCGCGAACGCCCCGTCGATCGGTGGTGACCCGGCACGCATCGCGGTCGCTGGCGAGAGTGCCGGTGGGAACCTGGCGATTGCGACCGCCATTGCCGCGCGCGACGCAGGGTTGCCTGCCCCGATCCACATCCTCTCGATCTATCCGATTGCAGGCAGCGATCTCAACACGCCGTCCTATCAGGAGAACGCGAACGCGATGCCGCTCAACCGCGCGGCCATGGCCTGGTTCCTGCACCATACGCTGCGCACCGATGCGGATGCCAGCGATCCGCGCATCAACCTGGTCGCTGCAAACCTCTCCGGGCTGCCACCGGTGACGATCATCGCCGCGCAGATCGATCCGTTGCGCAGCGAGGGCGAGATGCTCACCGAACGACTTAGGGCTGCAGGTGTGACCGTCGAGCGACGCGAATATCCGCGAGTCACGCACGAGTTCTTCGGAAGCGACATGCTTTTGCCCGAAGCGAAGACCGCACAGGTCTATGCAGGCGCACGGCTTCGCGCAGCCTTCGTGAGAAATATCGCAGACCCGACCAAGTAGCTGGTTGAGCCTATGAGCAACCGCTGAGCCAGGACGAACAGATCATATCGCGCGCCACGTATATGAGCGGGCGGGGTCGATTCTCATAGTTGCACTGCAGCAACAGTTCGTAACAATAGCGTAACGCTTAGGTCGGTCGGCGATTGTCACCACGATCAACTCGGGTCACCCTCCCTTCGTAATCATCACAGGGGGAAGACAATGACGCTCAAGACGATGCTTCGCTGCAGCGCGGTCCTGCCGGCCATGTTCCTGCTCGATACGGGGGGGCGCTTGCCCAATCGGTCACTACGCCAGCGACCTCGGACCTTGCACCCTCTGACGAGATCGTCGTCACCGGTTCGCGCATCCGCCGTGATCCACTGAACGAGGCAAGTCCGGTCGTCGTCGTCGATCAGGCATCCCTCGCCCGCACCGGCCTGTCGTCGGTCGCCGATGTACTGCAGCGCCTGCCCAGTGCCAGTGGCGGCCTGAACAGCAAGGTCAACAACTCTGGTAACCTCGGCAATCCGCCAGACGGTGGCGGCGTTGGTGCGGGTTCGGCAGAAATCGATCTGCGCTATCTCAGCTCCAAGCGTACACTCGTGCTGGTCGATGGTTTGCGCTTCGTGCCCGGCACGAGCGGAAGCGGGATTCCCGCCACCGTCGATCTCAACACGATCCCGACCAACATGGTCGAGCGCGTCGAGGTGCTGCAATCCGGTGCCTCGCCGCTCTATGGGTCGGATGCGATCGCCGGCGTGGTCAACATCATCACCGTTTCTCAGCAGGTCGGCCTGCGCGCCTCCGCACAGTTCGGCACGTTCCGCCAGGGCGACGGCCATACTCAGGACTACAACGTCAGCTACGGCATCAAGGGGCCGACGACCAATTTCGTATTCGGCGCCAGCTACGTGAAGCAGGAAGCGGTGCGGTCTTCAAACCGCGCCATCTCGCAATTCCCAAATCCCGGCCAGGGATCATGCACTGATCCGATCGGTGGCTGTTCCAGCGCGGCGGTGAACGGGCGCTTCCTCGGCTTCTTCGGCAATTTGACGATCCGCAACGCGCCGGATGCGACGCCGACGCTCGGCGAACTGCGCCCCTTCACAGCTGCCGACCGCTTCAACTTCGCGCCGTTCAACTACATCCTGACGCCGTCCGAGCGCTATGGCGCATGGTTCAGCTACAAGCAGGAAGTCACCTCCGACATCAACCTGCGCGTCAAGGCATCGTACAACCGCCGCAAGTCACAGAACCAGGCCGCGTTTGAACCGCTGTTCATCGGGCCGGATGCCGGCAACGGGGCAGGCAGCCTGTTCGACACCCTGTCGATCGATGCGACCAACCCGTTCAATCCGTTCGGCGTGACGCTTTCGGCCGGCAAGCCGGGCGAGGCGCCAGCGAACTATTCGTTCATCGCGCGCCGTCTTGTCGAGGCCGGACAGCGGACGTTCAACCAGCGGGTTGATACGATGTCCGCGACCGCGACATTGGACGGTTCCTTCCTCGTCGGCAGCCATAAATGGTATTGGGATGCCAATGCCACGTTCGGTCTGAACGATGCGCATCAGAGCTTCACTGGAAACGTCAATGCGGCGCGCGTCGCGCAGGCGGTCGGGCCGCTCGCTTTGTGCACGGGTGCATGCGTTCCGCTCAACCTGTTCGGCGGTGCTGGATCGATCACGCCCGCTCAGCTTGCCTTCATCGCGTTTACCGAACGCGACAAGAGCAGCCAGCAGCTCTACGACTATACCGCGAACCTGAGCGGCGATCTGTTCGACCTTCCGGCTGGCCCGCTGGCCTTCGCGATCGGCTACGAACACCGCGCGCAGCGTGCCAGCTTCGATCCCGATCCGATCGTCGCCGCAGGCCTTGGTGCCGACATCCCCGCGCAACCCGCCAGCGGCGGGTTCAATTCCGACGAATTCTTCGGCGAGGTGCGCGTGCCCTTGCTGAAGGACCAGCCCTTCTTCAACTCGCTCGAGGTTAACGGAGCGGTCCGCCACGCCGAATATTCGATTAGCGGCGGCAGCACGACCTACACGGGTCAGGCGCTGTGGAAGCCGGTCGCCGACGTGCTTCTGCGCGCGTCGTACGCCACGGGCTTCCGTGCACCCAGCATCGGTGAGTTGTTCGGTGGGCGCTCGCGCTTCGATAACCCGATCAATGATCCCTGCTCGAACATCGCAGGCTCGCCGTATCAGAGCAGCGCGGTCGTCCGGGCGAACTGCACCGCGGACGGCGTTCCTGCGAGTGGCAGCTATGCCGAGGATCCGGGCCAGTTGCCGGTCATCACGCAGGGCAATTCGAAGCTGCGCCCGGAAAAGTCGCGCAGTATGCTGTTTGGTGCTGTCTATTCGCCGGCCTGGGCGCGCAGGAGCGGCTTCGCGAGCAACTTCAGCTTCGAGGCGAACTACTATGACATCCGCGTCGACAACGCGATTGCCGCAGTCGATGCTAATCTGACGCTTAACAATTGCGCGTTGCGGGCGGATGCCGCCAGTTGCGCGCTGACGGTGCGTACCAGCAACGGCTTCATCAACGAAATCGATGGCACGCTGCAAAATCTGGACAGCATCCGCACCCGCGGGATCGACGCCGTGCTGAACTATCGCACCCCCGTCACTTCGGTCGGTACGTTCGGCCTGTCGATCAACGCCACGCGCCTGCTGAAGTACCGCCTGTCCGCCTCGAACGGCTTCGTTATGATCAACCGCGAAGGAACCGAACGCGGCAGCCCGGATCAGGCCTTCCCGAAGCTCAAGGGAAATGCCACGATCGACTGGTCGCTGGGCGGTGTGGCCGCATCGTTCACCGGCCGCTACATTTCGGGCGTGACGGAAATCAAAGCGGACGGCACGCCGAACCGTCTCGACAAGCGCTTCTACGGCGACGCCCAGATCATCCTGTCGCCGTCCTTCCTTCAGAACCGCGCGTCGTTCACGATCGGCGTGAACAACGTCTTCAACACCGATCCGCCGGCCTGCTTCAGCTGCAGCCTGAACAATTTCGACCCGACGACCTACGACGTCCCGGGGCAATTCGGTTACCTGCGGCTGTCGTACAAGATGTAGTCGGACTGGATTTGAGGGCGTACAGCGCGGCGACGAGGCCCGCCGCGTTGTTCGCAGTATAGACGCGGTGGAACCGGTGGATTCCATCATACCGTCATCGCCATGCTCCACCTATCTACGCCGACCCGACAGTATCAATCGAACTGCCGGACGTCGTTCGCTCCGCGGTTTCGGCCGAGCATCTCATCATCTTCAGGCCGAGGACGGTGCGCAGCTATCGACGGACAACACGACCTTGGCGTCTTTCAGGAACTGGTATAATTTCTTCCCAACTATTGGTTCGGTCTCGCAATCGATGTCGAGCCATGTACGCGAACGGTGATGGTGAACTCGGGTAGTTCGGGGGCCGGGCCGCCCGGCGCCGCAATGGTTGACGAGCCGGAGGAGTTACGATGTCGCTGACACTCTACGCCCATCCTTTTTCCTCCTACAGCCAGAAGGTTCTCATCGCGCTCTGGGAAAACGGGACGCCCTTCGCTTACCGCCACATGGAGGAACCCGGGGCTGGAGAGGAATTGGTCCAGCTATGGCCGATCGGAAAGTTCCCGGTGCTACTCGACGGTTCCTCGACCATCGTTGAAACCAGCATCATCATCGAGCATCTGGACCACTATCATCCCGGGAGTGTCCGCTTCCTCCCGGAAGATCCAATTGATGCGCTGGAGGTAAGACTACTCGACCGGTTCTTCGATCAGCATGTGATGAACGCGGCGCAAGTCGCGGTGAACGAGTCGTTGCGCCAAACGGCAGACCGGCTCGACGAAGCGAAACAGACATCCGCAGCGGCGCTGGAGCGAGCCTACTCTTGGTTGGAGCGTCGACTTGCCGACCGCGAATGGGCCGCAGGTAATTTCTTCTCGCTCGCCGACTGTGCCGCGGCACCTTCGCTTTTCTATGCCGACTGGGTGCATCCGATCGACAGCATTTTCCCGAAGGTGCGAGCCTATCGCGCAAGGCTTCTGGCGCGTCCCTCCTTTTGCCGGGCCGTAGAGGAAGGTCGCAGATACCGCTCGTACTTTCCACTCGGTGCGCCTGATCGGGACTAAACAGAGGGAACCGGGTCGGTGCATCCTATTGGGTTAGCTTCATGCCGACACCTGCATGAGCTGTGACGGATAGGGTGCGACTAGTTTCTGCGTCACTTCCCACGGCGCTGTCAGCCAGTCCTCGTAGTCGGCGTCGTCCAGCATCACGGGCATGGCCTTTGGATGAATTGGCGCAACGATGCCATTCGGCTCGGTTGTAAGGAACCCGTAGGCGTTTCCCCGTTCGGTTGGTCGCCAGATTCCGGCCAGCGCGAAGATCGGACGGCTTGGAACTTCAAACCAGTGCAGTGGCTTCTTGCCATCCCCTCCCGGCGCGATGCCGAACTCGGAGAAGGACGTGACCGGCACGAGGCAGCGTCTTGCCGGGTTCGTCAGCATCGATCGCCAGAAGCCGGAGCTGAGGTTGCGCACGTTCGTTACGTACTTGGTCAGCTTGATCGCTGGGTCGCGCTTGCTTGGAACCTGCGTCGGCACGCCCCATTCCATTCGCTCGATGGTGCGCGCCCTCCCGTTCTGCACGATGACGGTTCCGTAGAACTGGGTCTTGTTCCCCGTTGGGAAGATGTCGGGAACGGGAAACGTGACATCGGGCTCGTAGGGGGAATGTACCCCGAACGTAGCTGCTATCTCGGCCTGCTTGGCGGTGAGCCTGTACCGGTTGCACATCGGCTTATCCTCCGGGAGGACGCCGGCAAGCCAGGCCCGCCGGCGTCCATCTGTCAGAGCTTGTCCTTCAGGCCTTTGGCGGCGGTGAAGGTGACCTTCTTGGAGGCAGCGATCGTGATCGCTGCGCCGCTAGCAGGATTACGACCCTGTCGTTCAGGCCGATCCTTGACCGCGAACTTGCCAAACCCCGGGATAGAAACATCGTCGCCCTTGGCCGCCGCGACGGCGATCTGATCGAAGACCGCCGTGATGGCAGCCTTCGCCTCCGCCTCGTTCGACCCGGTTGCTCCCGCCACACCCTTGACCAGTTCGCCGATATTCATGGAATCTCTCTTTCGTGTTGTTTCGGCAGCGACATTACCCTGCGGTGCTGCGGATACAACGCCCGTGATTATCTTGGATGGTGTTCCAGCCGAATGGCCATGACCGTGCCTTGATACGGCTGTGTTTCATGGAAGAATGAGGCCGATGCGTCAGGTCGATCATTCGACGAAGGTTTCGCTCAAGCGCTCGGAGGGCGGTAAAACCAGGACAATGTACCGATCAATTGGTGAACGAAAAAAATCACTGTCCTACATATAACCAAATAGGTGATTACGCTTTCCACGATTTGAGGAGTGTGGTCATGATATATATCGATTCGCAGATGGTAATGGCCGTTGCCGCCGTCGTATCGAGCTTGGCGGCGTTGATATGGTCTGTGCGTCGAAAGGCAGACTGACTGGCACATCGAAGTCGTGCTGCGACTGGTCTTGCGTTAGTTGCGATCGCCATGCTGATTGACGGTGTGGCAGCCATTGCCGCACCTGATCTTAGGCGATCCATTCAGCCCTGCCGCGACACTTGCCGGATTTGGGTGAAGCCGCTCCGTCGGATGAGAACGCCGATAGAGCCGCGCCGCGTTAGTATATCCTGCCGATTGGGATCCCGGAGGGTCGCCAGAAGCTGCCGATGTGGGGCGTCTTTCGGAGATCGCCGTTGAAAGGGTTGAATGGGAAATATCGCTCTTTTGTCGCTTTCAGTACCGACACGCTTTCGCAGTGAGGGGGAACCCGGTGCTGATCGACTTTGATAGGCCTGAGACATGGCCGGCGGACGTCGTCGACTTCCTGAGCGGACATCTGGAGGTTCTGTGCGACTGGCTTGGTGACCAGCAGTTCGCTTCACCAGATCAGTTCGATCAGATCATCGGCGAACTGGCGGAAGTTATCCGCCCCCACGACATCCTCGCTTGGCATTGCACGCGCCTGACAGCGAGAGAGGCCGGTGTGATCCGGGCAGAAGGGATGTTCCTGCCGACGGTCGAGACCTTGATGATGCGGATTGACGCAGCACAGGCCGAAGGCGCGTTTCCGCCTGCGGTGGCGGAGGGCTTCCGACGACGACACCAAGGCGGTTCGCCAACCCGGACCGGACGCATCTGGTTCCTGTTCACGCGCCCCTGCAACGACGAAGGCGTAGCCGACTTCTTCCGGTTCTGGGGCGGGGAAGCGATCTACGCTGCCATCGATCGGGACCCGAAGCTGGGACCAGCGCTTCGTTCGACGGGCATTCCTTCCGTCGTCGAGGCGGCACTGCCAGTCAGCTACTTCGTGGACGGCCTTGGCCTCGAGATCGACATGGCGGAGAAGTTCTGTGCCTGGCGCGCTGGCCGCAGAGGTTCCGGCATACCTCACGATCGTACGCGCGTTCCGATCCCGGCCGAAATCATCCGCAGGATCATCACCTTCGACGATCTGGAATTCGCGGTCCTGACCGGCTGCGCCAGCTACCACGATCCGCTGAAGAACTAGCCGACGTGACGAGGTCTGGCTCCTGAGCTACTCGGATAGTCGCCCTGCCAAATGCCGCATCAGTCCGCGCACAGCGTCGAAGATTTCCTTCGAACGTTCCTCATCGTAGAAGCTTCGGCCGTGCATCGCGTGATTTCGCCACGCGTTCTTGATCGCTCGGAAGTACGATGCCGCCTCTGCTGCCCATTGCTCCTCGTCGGCTCCGTCTGAAGCCTTCGAGGTCGCGCGGAGGCTACTCTCGATCTGATTCAGCTGCTTGTTCCAGTTCGCGCCGTCCGCAATGCCGACGTGGACCGAAAGCGCAGCGAGCGGCGCTTCAAGCGCGCGCATCAGGTGCATCACCGCACCGGTCCAGCGGCCGACAGCCAGGCTCTTGCCGGCTTCGACGATGTCCTCGGCGCTGCTCGGGAACGCATCGTCGACTGCGCTGCCGAACAGGGGGTCGACCTGATCGTAAAGACCCGCGTTGCCGGGGCTCAGTGCAAACAGTGGCCGCGCGTCGAGCTCGTCCCGGAAAGTCCTGAGGAGATAGTCGAGACCGCCGATCAGTTCGTCCAACTCCCGCTCGCCGAATGAGAGGTGACCCTTCTCTGGATGCGGAAATTTCTGGAAAAGGTGGCTGAGATCAGTCGCTGCGGCGGCGCACGCCACCATGCCGAGACTTTCCGCGGCGTCCCGCATCGCCGTGGCGCCCTGAATGATCGCAGCCATCTGGTCCAGGCTCACTTCAAGCTCTGCCCCATGGTCGCGGACCTGTCGCCGCCCGACCTGGAGATACTTGCAGCTGCCCCCGATCAACGACGCGCTTGCGACGAGGTTGCCGGCGGGAAGACGGATCATGGGCGTATCCTTGGTTGTCGATAAACCATAGCAGACACGTGTCGGCATTATTCGATGAGATCGAGCCGGAATGACGGCATCTGGTTCAGGGAACGCAGACCTAGGGGTCGTCGGGTGCCTCGCTCATGCGACCGCTCGCGCTCGGCGGGCGGCCGACACGATGCTATGGCCGCTTTGCCGGGGCGGGGCCGACGGTGGCAACGCATCGGATCTACGTCACTCCGATTGGTCTTTCGCGATGAGGCAATAGATTAGTGCAGGATTTTCAACGACCGGACGATCAGACGGTGGCGGAACCGTTCGAAGGCCTCGCTGCGGATGCTTCTGCAAGGCTGAACCGCCTTGCGGAAACCGTACGTGCTCGTCGCCCAAAGAGCGTGGGGAGCCTCGACTTCGAACTCGGGTGGCTTGCTGAACCAGCGAAGCTATCAGAGATTGACCGTGAACTGAAGGCGTGGGTGAAAGGCAAAAGTCGGTTTGTCTACCGTTTCAAAGCGCTGGAACCGGACTCCTACGTCAAATTGACTGAGGCGTTCGATGGAAAGCCGCTGAAGACCGGAGACAAGGATCTAAGATACAGCCGCATGAATGCGCCAGCTTCGCCACGTGCGCTCTACGTCGGATCGAGCAACGGCAGGTTCGCCGATCGAATTAGTTGTCATCTCGGGCGCTTGGCTGCCGCTGGAACCTACGCCATGAAACTGGCTCAGTGGGCGACTGCAGTGCCGGCGACCATGAGATTCGACTACTGGTCGTACGCCAAGGACATCGATCAAATCGAACTCGAAGCACTCGAGCAGGAACTGTGGGACGCCTGCACTCCGCTTCTGGGCAAGCGGAGCGGCAAGTAGCGACATCCATCATTCGAATTTTGTATATCAGTGCCCGCGTGTGGCTTCGGTGCTGCGCCACCGAACATCGACCGCCGGCCATCTCCGAATTTATGTTTAGGTCTTAGCTCGGCTTCGTAATCACAGATCGTACGGTGCAGACTTCGTCTCGAATAGACTAAGTCGTGCTTCCAGCCGTGGTTTCGGGAACGCCTTCGACGGCGCGGCATCGCCCTCCAACTGGTGGGGCGGAACCGGGACGGTGCCCGCTTCCTGATGCTTGCGTCCACCTTGGAGCGCATGCCGCTCGGACTACGCCCGTTCGGGCCGACGCGCAGCGGGATGAAGACGTTGCTGATCGACGCCCCGCCACGACGCATCGTCTCGTCGACGCTCACTCTGCTTGCCGGCGGGGAGGGGACAGCGCTTTCTGCGCTTGGATACCACCGGGTGGACGCCACGCAAATCGACGTCGATCTGCCATTCGGCTTCGTGCTGGACGGCGAACACTTTCCTCCGGGTAGCTATCACGTCCGATCAGGAACGCCCGTTAGTTTCCTCCGGGCGTGAGAAGAAGCGTTTCGGGGGGCGTCCGCTTATGCGGCGAAGCATAAGCTCTCAGGAGGCGGCTCCGATGTTCAGGACGCTGCGCCCGACGGAGGCGGGTAAAATCCGTATCAGGTTGATAGAGGCTGACAATTGGTTGTGATCAGAGCGGGCTGGTCGAATGTGATCTGTTCGATTGGCTGACGACAGCCTTGATGTGGTCGACGACCTGATATGCCGCAAAGGGTGCCTGCAAGGTGTCTGACGTAGCGAAGACCGGTGTGTAACCGCCTCTCGTAACCAGCAATAACGGTATGCCAGCAGCGGATATCGCATCCCGCCCGGTGAAATCTTTCGACTCATAAATCTGCGCATCGAACACAATCGCATCAGGCATGGCCGTGAAAGTGCCGAGCATGCTGTTCGCCTGTTCGACAGATCGGGCAGGACCAGCAATGCTAGCGCCCGCTTCGATCAGGCTCGACGTGAGATAGTCCGACAGGAAGCCGTCCTGCTCAACCAATAGGATACGAGATCCAGAAAGGGGAAGGTCAGAGGGCATCTAACCGGTTATCTGGGGGTCGGCTGAGTTCGCCAATAACCTGGAGCAATAGTCGAGTTCAGCGGAATGCTGCTCATTCCGAACGTCGCAATTCAGGCTTATAGTGGTATCGGCGCCGCATGGCGTGGATCTGTAAGATACGGGGGCATTCTCCGGCTGGCGGCATCCGCAACGAGGAGCTCGAGTTCGCAAGATGCTCACGCTGTCGCGCGGAAATGATCCTTCAGCCAGGATGTGAGTGGACGCCCTTGCCGGCCGGGCTACGTGTCGTCTGGCATCCGCCCGGACATCAGGGACTTCACTGGAGCAAGGCGATAAGCCGGCGATCGAAATCGTGACCAGTCGATGTTTCAGCGCCGGCGCTCGTCCCCTCTATCCGAATCGTTCCCGGTTCGTTCACATGCGCCATGGTTGGCGCACCCAAGTCCTTATCGGATCTGCACCGCGTGGAAGCGCAGGTTCGCGTAACGTGCCGCGGCTGTAAGGCCACCGAAATTTGGGATCTCGATAGGCTGATCGCCCACGTTCGCGAAAATGGTGGCAATACGGCGTGGCGAGCAGCGCACCTAACGATCAAGTGCCCGCACCGATGCTCGTCGCCGCTGATAGTTCTGGCACCAATACCTTTCGGCAGGAAGCGCGCCCGCCGAACTGCTCACCGCACTGCCTTGATCAATCTGGCGCTTCAGATCCTCCAAGACGCCGCGCATCGATCATCCTCCGAAGGCGTAGGAACCGTCGAGGTCCGACTCGCCCTGCACGTTCTACGGCCCTTCACGAAGGATAGCGCGTCCCTGATCGAGTTCTGGACGGCCGCAACTGCGCAGCCCCGGCATCCGTGGACCGGTTGCCACCTGCCCTATCGCCTGATCGTGCAGCAGCTGATCGATCGCGGGGAGGCGGTCGACAAGGCGCGCCAGCCTTAGCCTATACAAGGATTGCGGATCTCCCGGCTGGCGCGCACCGTACGCTGATGCGCGGAAAACTCAGCGAACAGCATGAATACGAACTCGACCGGGCTTTGCTCGACGAACACGGGCCCTCTTATATCGACACGATCTGTTCGTTCGTGGAGGGCATGCGAGCCGAGGGTCGCGATGCCGACGCCGACGATGCGATGAGGCAGTGCGCGCGCATGTGGGTAATCTTGCAGTCGGATCAGGAATTGCTCGCCGACTGGCACGCAATCGACGGCGAAGCCGAGGAAGCGGATCTGCTAGCTGCCGAGATCAATCGACGCGGCCTGGATCTTTGAGCACGAAGAACGCGCGGCGAGCGATCCTCGCGGTGCCTGAGAGGTAGCAATCATGTGGAAGCGACTGAACGAGGTTGGTGGACGCGTCGCGGGACGGACCGCCGACATGGCGGGAGCGCCGCTCGCCATCATCCTCACCGCGGTGTTCTGCGCCGGTTGGTATCTGCGCGCCGGCGCTGCCGGGGAGAACACTCTAAGCCTCATCCTCTCGGTTTGCTCGATCACCTTGACGCAGATGGTCCTGAATGGACAGCGACGGAGCGAGCAGGCGCTTCACCTGAAGATGGACGAGTTGGTATATTCGATGGAGGGCGCCCGTAACGAGGTTGCCGGCATCGAGGCGAAGTCCACGGACGATCTGGAAGCGCTGCGACGATCGGGCGACGCTGCCGGCAAAGAGCTACGTGGTCGCGGGGTCGACTGATATGGCAAACGGTATGAGCGGAAGCGTCAAGGCCACCGGCTTTCCGGTGATGCTATCAATCGGAGCCTTTGAGAGGCCGCCATCGGTTTGCTAATAAGAACTAGGTATCCCTACTATCAGGACGAGAACGCGGGCCGTATGTTCTCAAGGGGAAGATGAAGATACGCTCGGCTGAAGCTGCCGATGGCTGCCAAGCCTGTCACGTCGAATATCCTTAGCTGTCGCTTGCGATAGATGATCAGCCCCTCAGCGGCGAATGTCCTCAACGTACGGCATACATGGACACTGGCAAGCCCGGTCGCGTCCCCTAATTGGGCTTGGGTCATAGGAACTCATGATAAGCCCCTACACTTATTCCCCGAGCGCTCGCTCGTCAGACAAACTCACAGAGTAGGCGTGCAAAACGATGTCGGGCGTGCCGACAGGCTACGTTGACCAGCCATTCCTGCATGACCGCCGCCTTCTTCGAAGCGTCCATCCATAGCGCACGGCCGATCGCGGGGGCGCTCGAACGCCACCCGTTGAACGTCCGCGCGACTGATCTCAACGGTTTGCAATCGTGTAAGAGCCTGGACGTTGTGGTCAGTCAATCGCAGGAAAAGCTTATGTCCGTCGCTCGTGTCTCCGGGCATCAAAAGGGAGACAATCTGACGCTTGCCGTCCTCGGCGATCTTCTGCCCGAATGCGTGCCTCTCCGCGATGACAAAGAACATCTCGGAATTGAGGTCGCCCTCTCGCTGCAAGTACTTCGCAGGCTCATGGTAGCGGCTGAGTGCGCGAAGCCCCATAAAGGCAGCCCGGTCATCGTTCGCCACAAAGTTATGCGAGCTCAGCCGGTCGAGGAAGAGACCCACCGCATCGAGTCTCGGCCACTGAACCCTCCCCAAGCATGCAAAATCCAAGACCAGCTTCAGATCCCTGGCCCTCCAAGGGGGACCCAGATCTCTGGGCTTTGCCATAGATCTATAAGGCGGTTCGCTGTGGGTAGCCTTTAGGCTGCCCGCTTCGTTTGCTGATCTGGATCATTGCCCGGTCAGGCAATTATGCTGATTTCGTAGCCTAGGGGACCGGTCATGGCGAGAACGAAGAGCAGGGCAACGGCGGCCTGGGACGAAGAGCGGGTGGAGCTCCGCGTTGCGCTTCACTTGCTGGAGGCGAGCGGCGTGCGTGCCAGCGCCGAACATCTCGCGATAAGCACGCGCATCAAGGAACTAGACAGGCTAATCCGCGAGGAGCTCGGCTATCGGGTGGCTCGCGGCTGAACCGCGGACCCGCGGCCCGCTTGCGGATGTCGTAGCGGTGTGATGAGCTGAGTACATCTCGGCTACCGCCGGCTCAGAATTTTCGCTGGGACGCGAAGCTCTGATAACGGATAAGAGGCGCTTCAGGGGTCATTCTGTAGACCCAGGCTTCCGAGCTAGCCTCGCCCGGTGGCATTCCCCCTCAACGCAGTGCCACCGGGTGTTTGTTTCAACGGCCGCAATGGATTACTATCCGCAAAGGCTCATACCACGCGATGTCGAAAACGATCCCACGGATCCCGCGGATTGCAGCGGGATACGCCCCGCCATGCACGACGATCGTGCGCGTTGAGCGGATGTCCCGCGCGTTTACTAAATACCACCTCGACGACGGTCGGGCGCTCCACCGGTTCCGGAGGGGAGAGCCGCATGCAGATCCGCACGACCATCCGTGGAGCTTTGAAACGGAGATCCTTGCCGGGGGCTATGTCGAAGAGGTGTTCCATATAGTGCCCGGCGGCGGCTGGCGCAGCGAGTTGGTTCACCGCAGTCCCGGAACTGTGCACAAGGTGCCGGCCGAGCACATCCACCGCATCGTCGAGCTGCCGCAACGCGAATGCTGGACGGTGGTGCGAGCCGGTCCAAATGTGCGGGGGACGCGGTTCTGGCGTTTCGGGGACGATGTGAGGTCGCGCGCTTGGAACAAACGAAGGTGGCAGCACCACGGCTGATAGCGAAAAGCGTCCTCGGTTCGGTGGTCGATCTTCGCGGGCAGATCTTAGCCCGGCGATCGGTATCAACGACCCTAGCCGGTACGAGGCAATAGCCGTCAACTGCCTAGCGGAGGTGCGTCCTATGCGCGTTCTATCAATGCTCTGTTCGATCGTCGCAGCCCTGACGATGACCATGTCGGCCGCTGCTCAAACTACGGATGCAGCCAGGCAGGAGATCACAACGGCCGAGGATGCCTGGCGACAAGCGCGGATCGATGGCGATGTAGGCTTTCTCGAGCGCCTCTATGCGGAGGAGAGCCGGATGCAGGGAATCGACGGGAAGCTGCAGTCGCGTGAGGCAGACATCGACATCTTCCGGACTGGCAAGATCAAGCCAAAGTTCATCAATCACGGCCCATTGGACATCACCGTTTATGGGAACACCGCCGTCGTGACGGGAGTGGACCACCTCGGTGGAACTGCGTTTGGGCGCTATGGTGAAATGTATATTCGCTTCACCGACGTGCTCGTTTATCGCCGCGGACGCTGGCAACTAATCATCCAGCAAGGCACCTTGACGGCAGGCCCATAGCCTCACAGGTGTGCCGCGTTGACGGTTCTTGGCCGCAGCGTGAGCACATGCCGATTGGCAGGCAAGCCAGGTTGCAAACGCTTCCCCCGGTGACTACATGTCGATATGCCCGTCCAAGGAAGCTGCCACTGCGGCAATGTCCGCATCGAACTGCCGGCGCCGCCGACGTGGGTAGCAGACTGTAATTGCTCTCTTTGTCGGCGGACGGCTTGGCGCACCGCTTACTATCCGCCCAGCGACGTTGGCATCACAGGCGAGACGGTCGCCTATGTATGGGGCGATCAAATGATCGGCATTCACCGTTGTCCGGTGTGCGGCTGCGGCACGCATTGGCAGACGCTCGGAACGGATTTTGGCAAGATGGGCATCAATGCGCGATTGCTTGACGATTTCGAGGAAAGCCTCGTCGAGGTCCGGAAGTTCGACAACTTGGCGTAATCAGGCTCCGACGCTGACGAGCCTCTTCACTCACAAGAGGCTCGGGCTCTCGTCCTGTCCATTTTCTGGCGCGCTGGTTCAGGGCCGAACGTTCGCACGCAGGCGCGGTCGGGCGGGATGTTCAGAGAGCTGACGCTCAAGCTCGCTCGCGAAGGTGCGAACTATCTCAGCGTCCGCCCGACTGCTCATGGTTTCCGCGATCATGTAAAACGCGCGGACCAGATCACGCTTCTCATCAAGACTAGGCATGGTCCTCCCGGAGATCCAATCCGCAATCTAATGTCTTACGACACCGCCCAAAGTTGAGCGCTACTTCTCGCAGTACTTGAATGCTTTGCTCAATCTTTGTGATGACTTGGCACGCCTCAAAGATGGCGCACAACCCCTGCATGGGGGTAATCGGGCGGACAGCAAAAAGCCGCCACCCGTCAGGGCAGCGGCTTTCCGTTCGCCGAAGAGCGATCTGTTTAGGCGAAGGCGACCTTCGTGCTGCGACGGCGCGTGCGCATCGCTGCACCCGTCATGCCAAAGCCCGCGATCATCATGCCCCAAGTTGCGGTTTCAGGGACTGCAGTGATCGGCTGGAAGGTCATCCCCTGAAGCGTCGAGCCATCGATCACACCGAAGGTGCCCATGTTATTGAAGGCCGTCGCGTTGGTGCGGAAGATATACGTCGCGCTGTTTTCCGTGCCTGTAAGCCCGTTCGTCGCCACGGACTCCTGGTCCGACGTGCTCGGCTTCCCTCTGCTGCGCGAACCAAAGGCCATGGCCAACATACCCTCCCGCCGACTGCCGGAACGGGAAGGCATGCGCTTGATAGAAGTGGGTCATCGCGAATTCGTGGGAGGACGCATGCCATTCGGCAACTGGGAAACGACCGCTGCCGAATGGCGATCAAGGGGTGCCCGTTCCGTCTTGGGGCCAGAGGTCCGTTCAGGATCACCGACAGAGCATTCCGATTTACCGATCGGCCAATTCCAAAGCCGGTAGAACGAGCGGTGTGCCCGCTACCGTTTCTTCACGAATATGAACGGATGCCCGACAATCAGATGCCCAACCGGCCTCGGGAAGCCCGAACGGTCCTCCCTCTCGAAGATAACCTCACTACTGCAGACATTGAGCTCATCGCCGCGGAATGTGCGAGCGGGCAACCAGGTAGTGGTGTATCTCGTCGATCTCCACGTCGGTAAGGCCGACGAACCTCTCGGGGCCGTACTGCGTCATTTCGCCGAGATCGCGGCCGCCTAATCCGCGACCAGTGCGAAGCAACGTGCGGAACGCCTCCGGGTCGTAGGCCGCGGCGGCGGCGAGGTCCGGCGGCTGGCCGGGTTCCGGGTCGCGCGCGCCGTGGAGGTCCGGGCCGTGACATTCGCTGCAGGCTATCTGTGCCAGGTAGCGGCCGCGCGCATGATCGGCACCGGCGGCGGCTGGCGCACGTGGGGCAAGACGGGCCGCCTGCGTCGCCGAGTCCTGCATTTCGTGCTCGAGCGCGACTGCGAACTGCGGGCCGCGCTTCAGCGGCGGGTGGTCCACGCCCGTCGCGGGGACTGTCCGCATCCAGGCGATCAGATCGCGCATATCGGTCTGCGACAGGCGCGCGTGGACATAGGTCGGCATGAACCACAGCGCTGATCCATCCGGCCGTCGGCCGCTGCGCAGCGTCCGCTCGACCGCCGCGTCGTCCCACCGTGGAATCAGACGCGACAGATTGCTGCTCCAGGCGATCGCGAACTGAGCGTCCTCCTCCACCAGATGGCCGTCAAGCCTGTCGCCATGGCAGCTAATGCAACCTTCGATCTGCGCGATTTGGCGCCCGTGAACAGGATCCGGTACCGGTGAGCTGACGGTACAGGATGCGAGGGACAACGCCGCTGCTCCGATCAATGTCCTCATTGCCCGCTTCACCTTGCCCCGTCCATGCATCAAAGCCACGCGATGATCCCCAGTCGAGATGGCATTCGACGAATGCTCAAGGACAAACACAGAATCTCCGCCGCCACAACTGCGATCAGCCGTTGGCGAATGGATTTGGAAGATGGGATATCCCTAAAGCGTCGAGGCTCCGGTTTGCGTATCGGCCGTTCGCCTGACGAACCGGTGCCTAGCCGAAGATCGTCTTGAACTAACAAGTAAGCCGCGCTTTACCTCACGTCGATTTCCCACCGTTCCATTAAAGTTTCAAGTACTCGCGTGCGTGATCCGTGAAACGGCTGGTTGCGCTGTCGCCTATCTAAGAGTATTTTCGTCAGCGGGTCGCCCAAGAATCGAGTCTTTGATTTATTTAGGGGGATTTATAATGAAACGCATCAACGCCGTTTTGAGCTCCCTGATACTCGCTGCGTCCGTGCCGGCCCATGCCGCCGGCCAGATCGATGGAACGTGGAAGGCCGACACCGCGACCGCTAAACTATCGACGAAGCCTGACGTTTTCGTCGTCAAGGACGGCGTATACGACTGCACCTCGTGCACGCCTCCGTATAAGATCGCTGCTGATGGAAAGCCTCATTCCGTAGCTGGTCGAGACTATTGGGACGCCGCCTCGGTCGCCGTCCTGGATGCCAACACGCTGGAGTGGAAGCGCTATCGTAAGGGCACGCCGGTCAGCACTACGAAAGTCGCGGCGTCGAGCGACGGCAGCATGTTGAATCTCACGTCTGTCTCCGCGGACAACGCGTCTGGTAAAACAACGACCAGCAGCAGCATGTCGAAGCGGGTTGGGGCGGCGCCAGCTGGCGGGCACGCTGCCAGCGGCTCCTGGCTAGCCATCAATGACGGCGCTCAGATCGCAGAAGAAAACCTCACTGCGGCAATTTCCACGTCGGGCAACATGGTCACCCTGAAGCTAGGCACCGGTGAGCATTACACCGCTACACTAGACGGACCCAAGGTCGCTTTCATAGGGGACAAGGCAAACGCGATGGTCGCCCTGACCAAGGCTGGCGGGGGCTTTGTCGAGACCGACTATATCGGCGGCAAAGCCGTTGGCACATATACCTATATGCCGGTCGATGCGACGACGATGACTTTGAAAGCGGTCAACCTGAAAGCCGGGACAACCGACGAGTTTACGCTCAGGAAGCAATAAGGGACTCGCGGAAAGGCGCATCGAACAGCGTGCCGCTCTGCAGTTTCAGCGGTTGCGGCGGCACCGGCGGGTCAGCAACCCAACGCATCTCGAGGGCCGGCGTCCAAGCGTCGGCCCGATGCTCCCATGGGGTTGCCGCAGCATCGAGAGCGACGGTCGGCACAAGCACCAGCGTGGCCGCCATTGCCAGCTTCCCGTTTCGCCTCACCACCATATAGGTGCGCTGACATGGGTGTGTGGTTCAGGGAAAAAGCTGGATGGCGGGACGATTGGCCGGAGGCGCGCGTTTGGCAGGTGAAATTGGGTTTTTGCTGCTTACGGCGACCTTTCACGGCACCTCTGAAGGGGGCATCAGGACAACAATGTATTCTGTGGCGGGATCAACTCCCGTTTGGATTACATCCACAACTGCTGTTCGCTAAAATTCACGCTATTGCTGCTCCAAGTCACGTGGCTCGCAGGCTTCGGCAGGGTACGAACGCGGCCGGGTCTTGAAGTAATTCGCGAAGCTTTGCACGATCGACTGGCTTCATATCCGCAGGGAAGCCTAGCTGAGCTACCGTGGCGCGGACCCGCTCGACAGCGCGACTCTGCTGCTGGTCGTCAAGAGCCGCGCGTAGCGCATCCAGCCCGGGCTGCCGGTAGAGGGCCCAAGCGCGGTCTATTAAGGTTTCTCGGCGATCGAGATAATAGGAGATCGACGCAAAATCCGGTGTGCCGGAGGCCGTCTCGGATGCGGCACGGTTTAGGTCGGATGCGATACTTGCAATGTCGTTCCGGTTGGGCGGTTTAGCTGGACCACGTTCGATCGGCCTCGGGTCGCGTACAAAGCAGCCTAGCTTCGTCGTTTCGGCGATTATCAGGTCGACGGGCGGGGCAAAGGTTTCATGACCGTCTGCGTCGATGTACATGCCGTCGCCGGTTCTGAACACCGTGGCCTGATCCATTCGCCCACTTTGCCCCCGATAGGATTCCTGCACGTGATCATGTCCGAAACTTGCCACCGAAAGATCGGCATTAATCAGGCCGCGATTGCGCCTCGCCTTGCTCCAGTCCGCGATGTACCCGGCCAAAGTTCCTTGCTGCCCTTCGTATTCCCGATACGCGCCCGCAGTCATTCCAGCGTTACACCGCCGTTTAAAGGTGGAGGAAAATGGACTGAGTTCGCACGACATCGGCGCGCCGATCATCGTGCCAATCGGCCGCGGGTCAAACTTCGCCGCCATGGCGCGCGCGTCGCCGATTTGAGGCCAATGTATCCCGATCAGTGCTCCTACGGTCAGCACCAGGGCAAAGGTATTCCAGGAGGTCAGGCCCAGAAAGTTCTCGCGGTCGCCCTGCCGTACCCGCCCGATAGCCTGTATCGCACGTCCCCGCCGACCAAACCGTGCTCGTGCAACCGTGGCGGGCGTCGTGTTGGCGGTCCAGTCTCTGTCGGTCGGGCTCGCAGGGGCGTTCCAGACCATCGAGCCGGTGACACGTGCCAAGGCCGCCACACGCTGAGAGACCGTAGGGTGGGTTGCGCCGGTTCCACTGCTTTCCCCCGCGATCATCATCGCATCGTCCTCGGCCCGTGAGCTGTCGATCCGGTAACGCTCATCAACCTTGAGCAGCGCCGAGGCGAGAGCGGCTGGATCCTTTGTCCACCCCGCGGCCTGTGCATCGGCAACGAACTCACGCGACGATGCGATCAAGAGGCGCGAGACCTGGCCAGCGCGCAGCGCGATGCGCCCGATCAGGGTTGCTGCCAGCGACAGCGGTAGGACCGCTGGTATCGCCAAGGCGACCAGTCCGTGTACCGGAGAGAAGCGCAGGGCATTGCGAGCGTGCAACCGGGTAAGCGCCGACATGAAGATGTTGGCGGCCGCCATCAATCTGATGTCGCCGTTTTTCACATGGCTGAGCTCGTGCGCCAGGACGCCGGCAAGTTCCGCGTCGGAAAGCGCATCGATCAGGCCGCGCGTTACCACGACGACGGCCTTTTTGTGCCCGACGCCACAGGCAAAGGCATTACGCGCGTCACTTTCGATCACGCCCACAAATGGCGTTGGCAAACCGGCTAGAATGATGAGGGGTTCGATTGTGCGACACAGTCGCGGTTCATCGGCGTCATCGACGAACTGAAACCCCACCGCACGTTTGACGGTCTCCACGTGCCACCACAATTGCGCTGCGAACCACACGATGGAGGCTGCAAGCACCAAGGGTGCATACCGCAAAGCGTATCCGGACCAGCTGAAGAGCGGTGCATGATCGATGTCGAGCATGACGAGGGGCAGGATAAGCGCGAATGGCGCAATGACCTGTATCGCCAGTAGAAAAAGGAGGAAGAGCCCGGTGGATCTTCCATCATTGCTTTGGATCCAGCCATACAGGCCTGTCGCTCCCATCGCCGTTAGAACGCGAAGGAGACTGGCTCGTCCACCAGCACACGCTCGATGCCCAGATCGTAGGGCTGGCGGCTGTTCATGCGACGCTTGGAAGCGATGTAGCTACCCGGGAACTGCCGCATCATGACGTTATATTCCTCGACTGCCAGGTTGAAGAACCGGCGCGATGCAGTGATCCGGTTTTCACAGTCGACGAGTTGCTGCCGCAGCTGTCCAAATTCGGGTACGGCACGCAGCTCGGGATAGCCCTCCGCGCCGGCCAATAGCGTGCTGACTTTCAAGCTGAGGTCGCGTTCGGCCTTCAGTCTTGCCCCAGGCGCCACAGCGGCGAGAGCAGTGGCTCGCGCCTCGGCTACGCCGAGGATCAAGGTGCGCTCGTGCTCGGCGACGCCGCGGACGACCTCTACCAAACCAGGTATGATGTTGTGGCGGTGCTTCAGATGAACGTCGATATCGGCAAATGCCGTATCGCACCTCTGGTCGAGGGCGATCAGGGTATTGTTCGTCCGTGCGTAGGTCAGCACGATCCACCAGAGCGCGACGGCGATCGATCCAAGAAGACCCAGCACGATCCATATGAGTATCATCACGTACGCTCCCGCTTGGTATCGCCGCCAAGGGTAAGGGCCGTTGGTTCACAAGCCGTTATCGCGGCCAGGCTTCACGTCTTTTTAACGGGCGGGGCGGATGCTGATCGCAATAGTGATGGAGGTACGTGTGGCGGAATCAATATTGGTTCGAGTGCGGCGACTGTTGTCTGCGCGTATCGAGGATAGCGTTGATGCAATGGAGCGGGCGAACAACGACGGCGTGATGCGCGAAGCGATCCGCGAGGTAGATCGCACGATCGATGCCGTTCGCGGTGATCAGGAACGCGCAATGACACGCCGGCTTCAGGCCGCCCGCCAGACCGAGATGATCGCCCGCAAGGTAGAGGAGCTGACCGCGAAGGCGCGCTTTGCTGTAGATGGCGGACGCGACGATCTTGCCGAGGGCGCGCTGAAGCGTCAGATCGACCTGGAACAGCAAACAAGCAATCTCGCCGACGTTCAGGATCTGGCACGCGAGGAGGAAGCGAAGCTCGACGAGAGTCTCGCGGCTTTGCGCGGACGCAAGGCGCAGATGCAGGAGGCACTCGCCGCCTTCGAGATCGCCAGGGCTGACGCATCGATGGGGGGCGACGGTGGTTTCAGCCAGGCCCGGCATGTCGAGCATAAGGTCGAACAGGCCGAAGCAGCGTTCGATCGGGCGATGAGCGGTGCAGGTGGGGTCGGATTTGCGCGTGGCGACGTTGGGGCACTGAACAGCGTTGCGGAGATCGACGCGATGCAGAAGAATGCAAGTGTCGCGCAGCGGCTCGCTGCTCTGAAGCAGGCGTCAAAGGCCGCCTAGGATGATCCGGAAGCCCGACGCCCGCGATTTTCGCGAGAGCGGCACCGTTACGACCATTCGTGACGTTCATGCTGTTGCGATAGAGGGTGCTCGCGGCGTGGGGCGTGGCACGGCGCAGTTCTTCGGACGTGCCGTCATGGTGATGTTCGGGTTTGGCTTTGTCATGTCCGTGATCGGCCACGCTGGACCGGCGGGCCTTTTGTTCGCCTTTGCCGGGATCTTCGCCTTCTTCGTCTGGCGGCGTAGCAGGCGGGACAAGCGTGATCGCGCCTGGCGGGATGTCGTGGCCACGCCTTCTCGTATCGACATCACCAGCATTTCGCCGGAAAGCTACGACCTGGCGCCGGGGGCGGCAGGGCGAGCGGCCGCGAAGGCGGCGGTGCCCGCCATCCTGTTGTTTCCGACCAGTGCAATCGGATACATGCTTCCGTTCGCGATCGGCGGCATCCTGTACCTCTCGCTTGCAATGCTCATAGTTGCCCGGCTTGTAGGCGACCGCACAATCTTGAAGTACGATCGGGAAAGCATCACGGTCAGCGGGCTGCTTCGGCAGAACACCATCCTGTGGGACGATGTCGCGGACATCGAGGTTCGCAAATCCTCGGCCTTCAACTTCAAGGTGTTGTTTAGCAGCGGGGCCACCCGAAACCTCGTCGTCGAGGGATATCGCAACCGGCTCGGCGGCTCTCGTAAGATGTATATCCCCGTCGACTTGCTCGGACTCGGCGAGCGTGAGCTCGCCGGCCTGATGTCGCGCTTTCTGCATCTCCAGGGTCAAGGGCATTCGACCGCGTCAGTCGCCGCCTTTGATGCCGTATCGCCGCCGGATATTACCGCAACGTCTTCGGTCTTCGATGCTGACGAAATAATGGGCAGGTACCTGACAGAACGTGCTGTGCTGACAGCGGCGCATCGATCAGAACAGATGGCCACACGGCCCGTGTTCGGACGTAAGCGAGCGTAAGAAGTGCCGTTCGAATGGAACTTATTCCCGTCATCAATCGCGAGTCAACGACCCCAAGGACGTGGCGTCGCTTCCATGAACGTCGGTAAGCCAAGCGTGCCTGGAACCATGAATGGATGTCCGCTTTTAGGGGTGTCGAGATTAGCTCAGAGTGATCGCAAGTGGATCTTGCCCGCCTATGCATGGCGGCAAGACCCATCTTACTATCCAATCGAGTTCAGTTCAGCGATCGCATCTTCGGGCAAGGTCAGCGATGCCACGGCGAGGTTCTCGTGCAGATGCGCCACGGACGACGTGCCGGGAATGAGCAGGATGTTAGGGGCGTGCTGCAACAGCCAGGCAAGAGCTACCTGCATCGGCGTTGCATGAAGTCTCGCCGCGACTTTCGACAGCGCGGCCGATTGAAGCGGATTGAAACCGCCAAGCGGGAAGAACGGGACATAGGCGACGCCCTCGCCAGCCAGTCTCTCGATAAACGCATCGTCAGTGCGGTGCGCGATGTTGTACTGGTTCTGGACGCAGACGATATCGGCAATGCCGCGGGCTTCCTCGAACTGGCTAGGGGTGATGTTGCTCAGGCCGATATGGCGGACCAGTCCTTGGCGTTGAAGATCGGCAACAGCCCTCAGCGGAGCCGCGAGCGAACCCTCTGCTGGGCCATGCACGTCGAACATCAGCCGCAGGTTGACGACATCGAGCGTTTCGAGGCCAAGGTTGGTCAAATTGTCCTCCACCGCGCGCTTTAGCTCGTCCGGCCCGAACGCCGGCAGCCACGAAGCGTCGTGCCCACGGCGTGCACCGATCTTGGTCACGATCAGCAGGTCGTCGGGATAAGGCGACAGCGCCTCCCGGATCAATTGATTGGTGACGTGGGGACCGTAGAAATCGCTCGTATCGACATGGTTGACGCCGGCCGCAATTGCCGCCCGCAGAACGTCCAGCGCCTGTTGGTGGTCGCGCGGCGGGCCAAACACGCCCGGTCCAGCGAGTTGCATCGCGCCATACCCGATCCGCTTCACGCTGCGCCCGGCCAGTGAGTAAGTACCGGCGGTTTCAATCGTCATCATCAGTCTCCTGTTATGACGCGTAGATACGAGTTGCGGATTACTCAGATAAGTCGGAGTGATCCGTACGGGCTGTACGGAAAACCGAACGATGAAGGCTGACCTTGGCGACCTCAATGCCTTTCTTGCCGTTGCGCAGGCTCGGGGGTTCCGAGATGCGGCCCGCAACGTAGGATCAAGTGCATCGACCCTAAGCGAAGCCGTGAGGCGGTTGGAAACCAGGTTGGGGGTCCGCCTGCTCCACCGTACGACGCGAAGCGTCAAGCTGACCGAAGCAGGCATGCGGCTGGTAGAGCGTTTGAGGCCGGCGCTGGACGAAGTCGAGGCGGCACTCGATGTGATCAACCTGTTCCGCGACCGTCCCGCGGGAACGCTGCGACTCAATGTGCCAGTCAGCGCGGCACGACTGGTGTTGCCAGCAATCCTGCCCGGCTTCCTTGCAGACTATCCCGACATTCAGATTGAAGTCGTTGCCGACGACGGCTTTGTGGACATGGTAGCGTCAGGATGCGACGCTGGCATTCGCTACGACGAGCGGCTCGAACAGGACATGATCGCCATGCCGATCGGGCCGCGCGTGCAGCGCTTCGCCACGGCCGCTTCGCCCGCCTATCTGGACGCGCGGGGACGTCCCGGTCATCCCCGCGACCTGCTCGCACATGCCTGTCTTCGAGGCCGATTCACCAGTGGCGCGCTGACCAGCCCATGGGAGTTCGAGCGCGATGGTGAAATCGTAAGGGTGGAGCCGCAGGGTCCCCTGATCGCGAGCGTTGCCGGCGCGGCAGATCTGTTGGTCGACATGGCGATCGGAGGTAGCGGCATCGTGTCCCTGTTCGAGGACTGGCTTCGACCGGCGATCGATCGCGGTGTGCTGGAACCGGTGCTGCCGGAGTGGTGGCAGGCGTTCTCGGGCCCATACCTCTATTATTCAGGTCGCCGCTTGCTGCCGCCGCCCCTCCGAGCCTTCATCGAGCATATCCGCGCGAATGCCCCAGCAGTCTCGAATTGAGAGCGCTTATTCTGAATGTTGTACACGCATGAGAATGGGGGAAAGATGCCGATGACGGTTGTGGTTGGTTCATCAGTTTACAAACGCAAAGTTTGCGCGCGCCCGACCGCCACTTCGCCCTAAGGAACTACCCCGAGGCGGATGAAGGCAGCCGCCTGATTATTCTTAGAAGAATTAGAGTAGCCATAGATTACGTATAAATGACCATAGCAACACCCGACACAGACAAGACCACGCTCAGAACCATGAGGCACCTTACTGCGCGGGCATGACTCGAGCCGCTTGCGAGGTGTACCGCCCACAGCAGGAGACCCGTGCTGACGAGTACACAGATGCTGCCAAAGGTATCGCCCTGTGCCTCGGTCATTGTCTCTCCAGCCAATTCTGGCTTCCAAGCTACGGCCCAGAACGCACTCTTTTGATGACGCCTGCATGAAATGACCCAGTCCGATTCCAGGAGCCCGCCAGTCTCCGCCACCCCAAGACGTGCGACCGCTTCAACCGCATCGAAATGCCCGGACGAGGCGAATACGCCGTGGGCGGCGAGGTGACGATCGCATCGGCCCCTCCATTCCCGGAGGGGCCGCCCGCTGTCGCTCAGGCCGCAGCACCTCCATCGATGTTGAGCGTGGCGCCGGTGATGTAGCTGGCATCCGGCCCGGCAAGGAAGGAGACGGCACCAGCAATCTCTTCTACATTCCCGTAGCGGCCGAGCGGGATGGCGCCGAGCATCTGCTGCGCGAACTCGCCGTCGGCCGGATTCAGGTCGGTATCGATTGGGCCCGGCTGTACCGTGTTGACGAGGATATTGCGCGGAGCGAGGTCCTTTGCCCAGCCGCGTGCCAGCGCCGCGACCGCCGCCTTCGTCGCGCTGTAGACCGAGGTCGCCGGGAAGGCGAGTTCGCCTGAGATACTGCCTATCAGGATGATCCGCCCACCATCGCTGAGGTGTGGAAGCGCCGCACGTGTGCCAACATGCAACCCTTTCACGTTGACCGCGAACTGGCGGTCGAAGGTCTCGTCGGTGTCCTCGGCAACGACGGAGAACTCGGCCACTCCGGCATTGTGAACCAGGATGTCGATCGTGCCGAGCGCTGCCGCCGCCTGCTCGACTCCTGCGCGCTGGGAAGCTGGGTCAGAAGCATCGGCTTGGAATGCAAAGGCAGTGCCGCCCGCGCTTTCGATCGCCGCTACGGTA
The DNA here is from genome assembly GCF_016743815.1 of Sphingomonas aliaeris. Classification (NCBI taxonomy): domain Bacteria; kingdom Pseudomonadati; phylum Pseudomonadota; class Alphaproteobacteria; order Sphingomonadales; family Sphingomonadaceae; genus Sphingomonas; species Sphingomonas aliaeris. The sequence continues at coordinate 1,026,280 of NZ_CP061035.1, forward strand.
GCGTCCGCGGCGGCCTTGTTTCCGGCGTAGGTGATCGCAACGGATGCTCCATCAGCGGCCAGTCTTTTGGCGATCGCTGCGCCAATACCACGCGACCCGCCAGTGACGAGCGCCTTCTTGCCCTGAAGTGACATATCGTATCTCCAAAATGTGCCCTGCGGTCACGCCTTCATGCGCTGTTGGCAGACAGGAAGATGGGGCGCCTCGGCAATGGTTCAACAATCCCGAACTATTAAAATGATGCTCGTCTCCCTATATCTTGGTTATGCCACGTTTCACCCATCCCAGGCTCGAGGATGTGCCGCTCGATCTAGCGTTGCACGCCTTGGCCGATCCGAACCGCCTCGGCATGGTCGCGCGACTGGCCGCGACCGAGCGGCTAAGCTGCACGGACGCGGCTCCTTGCGAGACGATCCCTAAGAGTACGCTGTCGAACCATCTCAAGCTCTTGCGATCAGCGGGGCTGATAGAGACCACACAGGCGGGGCGTGAGATGATAAACACGCTGCGACGCTCCGATTTCGATCAGCGGTTCCCCGGTCTGCTCGAGGCGGTTCTCGCGAATCGGCCTGACTGACAGAGTGCACAGCGGTTAGTCGGCGACGAGCGTACAGCCGGCATTACGGTGGATATAGGGCAGCCGCCCCAACAGCATGGTCAACCGCTCGGCGTCGCCTGCCATCGGAATCATGCCGTATCTGACGGGTCTTCCACGCGGACCTTCTCAGGAAAGCGCAGCCGCTCCAGCTCCGGTGTAGCTCCGGTGTAAACGGCTGATATTCTGGTTTTATTCCCGGTTCGTTCGAGTGGCGAGTTGGCGGAAAATGCCATTATTCTCAACGCTTAGCGAATAGGCTCTGTGTTGACATCGCAGGGGTCGCAAGTTCAATCCTTGCCACGCCCACCATGGAAAGCCCTGGTAGCCGACCGGCTACCAGGGCTTTTTTGTTTCCTACGCCTGTAGAACGCCGGCAATTCCGAAACGCGTGCCGATGTCGTGGCGAAACTCCTACTGCCCCCGATCGACCGACACCGCCGGCCTTGTTCGTTCCGCGACCGCGGACCACAACGTCTCCGATACCTTCGACAAGGCACCGGCCGGCCGCACGAGCGTGATCGAGACAGATGTGCAATAGGCTTGCGGAGCGGCGTAGACGATCCGGCCGGCCGCCAACGCGGATGCCGCGAGCGATTGCGGCACCCATGCGACGCCCCGCCCGTCGATCGCCATCGACAGCAAAGCCGCCGCGAGCCGCGATTGCAACACGACCGTCAGTCGCGGTTCCAACTCGCGCGATGCCCAGTCCGCCGCCAGGATCCGGCCCAGCCCCGATTCGAGGCTATAGGCGAGATACGGCACATCGTCCTGCTCCAGCGTCCATCGCGGCTCCCCGGCGTCGTTTGGCCGACAGATGGGCACGAGCAGGTCCTGTCCGACCTCCACGCGGATGAAATCCTTCGTGTCCAGCGTCGTCGTCATAAGCGGATGATGATGCGACAGCAGGAACGATGCCTCGCCGTGCCGCATCATCTGTTCGCACGCCGTCAAGCTGTCCGATTTGAGGTTAATCGCCTCATGCGGCGCATGATCGACGATCCATTGCGGAAAGAAGCTGAAGGACAACGCATGCGTCGCGGCGATGGCAAGGACCGCGTCGCCTTGCGATGCCACCTCCAGTGCCACGCTTCGGGCGCGATACAGGTCGCGAACTGAACCTTGAACTTATCCACGGAAGTGCTGGCGGGCGGCACTCAGGTCGGTGCCGGATTTCGTCCGGATGAACAGGGGCGTGCCCACCCACTGTTCTAGCGATCGAATGCGGCGGCCGAATGCCGGCTGCGTGACGTTGCGCTGTTCGGCTGCGCGCGAGAAGTTGCGCTCGTCCGCAAGCATCAGGAAGTCTTCGAGCCACTCCAGTTGCATCGCCTTGGAACCCCGCTCGTTGTGCGACCGACCCCGATAGTCGCCTACATCTTTATGCCGATCCGGCACCGATGGACTCGTTATCGGCATTTGATGGCGCGCGGCAAGCACCCCTATCGAGGACCGATCACGGATCGGAAAAGCACGCATTACCGCGATCCAGAAGGAGCCATCATGCGCATCATCGACGTCTGCGAGATCACGCAGCCCATCTCGTCCCCCATCCGCAATGCCTATATCGACTTCAGCAAGATGACCGCCAGCCTCGTCGCGGTCGTCACCGACGTGGTGCGCGACGGACGGCGCGTCGTCGGCTACGGCTTCAACTCGAACGGCCGCTACGGCCAGGGCGGCCTGATCCGGGAGAGGTTCCGCGACAGGATCCTCGAAGCGGCGTCGGAAAGCCTGCTGGACGACGAACGCGAAAATTTGGATCCGCACAAGATCTGGGTGGCGATGATGACCAATGAGAAGCCGGGCGGGCACGGAGAACGCTCGGTCGCGGTCGGCACGCTAGACATGGCGATCTGGGACGCCGTTGCGAAGATCGAGGGCAAGCCGCTGTTCCGCTTGCTCGCCGAGCGGCACGACCGCATCGCGAACCCGCGCGTGTTCGTCTATGCCGCCGGCGGCTATTACTATCCCGGCAAGGACAACAGCGCGCTGTGTGCGGAAATGCGCGGCTACTTGGATCGCGGCTACAACGTCGTGAAGATGAAGATCGGCGGCGCGTCGATCAAGGAGGATCGCGGCCGGATCGAGGCGGTGCTGAACGAGATCGGGTCGCAGGCGCAACTGGCGGTCGATGCAAACGGCCGCTTCGACCTCGAAACCGGCATCGCCTACGCCAAGATGCTCCGCGAATATCCCTTGTTCTGGTACGAGGAGATCGGCGATCCACTCGACTATTCGTTGCAGGCGGCGATTTCCGAATATTATCCGGGTCCGATGGCGACCGGCGAAAACCTGTTCTCGCATCAGGACGCGCGCAACCTCTTGCGCCATGGAGGCATGCGGCCCGATCGCGACTGGCTGCAATTCGACTGTGCCCTGTCCTACGGGCTGGTCGAATATCTTCGCACGCTGGAGGTGCTCAAGCAGTTCGGCTGGTCGCCGTCGCGCTGCATTCCGCATGGCGGGCACCAGATGTCGCTCAACATCGCCGCCGGTCTGGGGCTGGGCGGCAATGAGAGCTATCCCGACCTGTTCCAGCCCTATGGCGGGTTCTCGGACGGGGTGAAGGTGATCGACGGCCACATCACCATGCTCGAACTTCCCGGCATCGGTTTCGAGGGCAAGTCCGATCTTATCAAGGTGATGCGGGAACTCGCGGAGTGAGAATCCGAAGGCCAAAAAAGCGCGCTTTTCCGTCGCATCTGCTAAAGACTGGCATGTATCGCCGGCCGAAAACAACGTCGCCGGGCAGGATAACTTCTCAAGATAAGGGCTTATCCGGGTGATTTTGAAGGGAATGAAGATGAAAGCGACTCGGTTGCTGACGGCTGGAGTTCTACTGATGAGTGTGTCGACCACCGGCGTCGCATCGGCGCAATCCACCGTGCCCGGCTATACCGAGGGCGCGCAGATTATGCGCGTCGAGGTCACGGGTGGGCAAATCGACACGATCGGCGGCGTGATCTATTCACAGATCAAGTCCCAGCGCGCCATTCGACAGCTTCGGATGACGCTGCTCGTGCCCCGAAACGACGACCTGAAGCCCGCCATCGTCTATTTCCCCGGCGGCGGCTTCACCTCGGCGGATTACGAGAAATACTCCGAAATGCGCACGGCGCTGGCCAAGGCCGGTTACATCGTCGCCGCGGCGGAATATCGCGTCGTACCGGACAAGTTTCCTGCGCTGGTTCAGGATGGGAAAGCTGCCGTCCGCTATCTCCGCGAACATGCCGAGGAATATGGCATCGACCCCGCGCGGATCGGGGTGATCGGGGATTCCGCCGGCGGATACGTCGCGCAGATGGTCGGTACGACCAATGGCGAGCGGGAATTCGACCAGGGTGTGTTCCTCGACAAATCGTCGGATGTGCAGGCCGCGGTTTCGCTATACGGCATCTCCGACCTCCGCAGCATCGGCGAAGGTTTCCCGGAGGACGTACAAAAGGTCCACCAGTCGCTCGCCGTAACCGAAGCCCTGCTCCTGAATGGCCCGGCGTTCGGCCGCTTCGTCGGTGCATCGGTGACCAGCACGCCCGAAAAGGCGCTCGCCGCGAGTTCGATCGGGCACGTGAAGGGAAAAAAGCCACCCTTCCTCATCATGCACGGCACCGCGGACACTTTGGTGTCGCCTATGCAAAGCGCGCATCTCTACGAGGCGCTGAAAGCGGGCAACAATTTCGTCGAATACGTGCTGGTCGAAGGCGCCGGGCATGGCGACCTCCCCTGGTATCAGGCGCCGGTCATCGATCGCGTGGTCGGCTGGTTCAGGCAGCATCTGGGCGCGCCGATCAAGGGCAAGGCAAAGCCCGCCCGAACAAACGCAAATTTGTAGGTGCTTACGACCTGGTGATCGCGAAACAATATCGGCTACATCCGCATCCCGCGGACTTACCTCTTCCATCGATCTTGTTCTATCGATGCGCGAACGATGTGGGTCGGGATCAAAGCGCGGAATATCGACGCCTGGCCAAGTTCGTAAGACGCAGACGGTCAGCCGACGTATCCGCGACCGCGATATCATCCATCACCGGATTGTGTTTCGATCGGTTCGTCCTTATCGCCAAGCTTGGGGGCGATGATTCGACGCGGAAACGAACTGGTTCTGCGATCAACCCGTTGCCGGGCCAGCGGGACGATTTTCGGTCAAGTTTGATTTAGGCGAGATTAACTTCCCGGTCGGTATTGGTTCTTGGTCCTTTTATAGTTGGGCGGGGTGCATAAGCGATCATGAGCGAAGTCTTGAAGCCGATGAGCTTATCCAATTTTCGCGGTAAATCGTTCAAGGACATTTTGGACCTGAACCGTGGCATGGGCCTTGGATTCGACGTCATTCGTCTGGGCCTCGCAGTTCTTATTCTGCTGAGTCATACCTCCGGCATCATCGGAACGAACGGTACGATCACCGCGATTATGAACTGGATATTCCAGATCGATGGCGACAGTGCCGCCAAGATCGCTTCTGCTGCCACAATCAATGCGACCGCTGTCGCTACGCCAGGACATGAACCTTATGGATTGACCGGACTGGGGCGTCCAATCACGCTATCCTACTTGCCGATGTTTTTCGCCCTGAGCGGATTTCTTGTGACTGGGAGTGCCCTCCGCACGCGCAAGTTGCTGCCTTTTTTAGGACTGCGTGTTCTTCGCCTGCTGCCAGCCCTTTTCGTAGAGGTTGCGCTTTCCGCTGTAATTCTCGGGGCGGTATTTACGACATTGGATCTTTCGGCTTACTATTCGTCGGCAGGTTTCTGGAATTATTTCTGGAACATCGTAGGGCATGTCCAGTTTCATTTGCCCGGCGTTTTCGAGCAGAATAGATCGACGATAGTAAACGCAAACTTGTGGACACTGCCATGGGAATTTTATTGCTATCTGGCTATGTCGCTCGTTATCGTGGCCGGGCTACTTGGAAATAGAATAATATTAACAGTGATGTTTCTTTGCGTCACCGTGGTGTCTCTTGTCCTCAGCTTTTCAATTGAATTCCAGGTTGTTCCTGCGCATTTAAGCGGGTTCATGCTTATATATTACTTTTTGGCCGGCATGATGTTTTTCCTGTGGCGAGAAAAGATTATTTTCCACGAGGCGATATTCGTTGCGTGCGCCATAGTCTGCTACATCCTGATGATGTCGCCAAGAACCGTTTTCATCTATCCTTTGCTTCTAACATATATGACGGTTTTTATCGGCCTTTTCCCGATGAGGCAGTTCAAGCTCTTAAAAACCGGGGATTATTCGTATGGCATATATCTGTACGGATATCCGGTCACCCAAGCACTCGTGACAGCGATACCCGCGCTCAAAACGAGCCTGGTCTTTGCCGCCCCTGCGGCCCTGGCTGCGACTGCGCTCTTTGCGGCACTCTCTTGGCACGGCGTCGAAAAGCACTGCTTGAAACTGAAGCGCTACCTTTCTCCAAAATCGGCCAAGATAAACGAAACGCTCCATCCGGATGCCGGGTTGGGCAATGAGGGTTCGAAGCCCGATGCTCGACCGGAAGGCTCGGCTTAGCGCTTAGGGTCGATCGCAAACGCTTTGACCGTGCGCTAAACCTGATCGAAGTTACGACGATATTCGCCGGCGGTACGCAACCGCCGGGGTTGCAGTCCGTTGGTGAGACACGCCGGGCGCGAATCCATGCGTTCGGCGACCATTTCACATGACATAACGGAGGCAGCTATGGGCTTGTTCACGAAGGATATCGCGACATTCGACGACCTGTTCCTGCATCAACTGCAGGATGTCTATTACGCCGAGAATCAGATCACCAAGGCGCTGCCCAAGATGATCGAAAAGGCGACGGACGGCGGGCTGAAGGCCGGCTTCCAGACGCATCTCAGCGAGACCGAGGGACAGATCAAGCGGCTGGAACAGGTGTTCGACCTGCTCGGGGAAAAGGCGAAGGCCGTTACCTGCCCGGCGATCGACGGCATTATCAAGGAAGCGAATGAGGTTGCCGGCGAGATTTCGGACAAGGCCGTGCTCGACGCCGCGCTGATCGCGGCCGCGCAGGCGGTCGAGCATTACGAGATCACGCGCTACGGCACGTTGGTCACCTGGGCCGAACAGCTCGGGCGTAGCGACATTGCGGGCATCCTCCAGCAGACGCTGGACGAGGAATATGCCACCGACGACAAGCTGACCGCGATGGCGAAGTCGAAGCTGAACGCAAAGGCCGAAGCGGTTACCGAACCGGCCTGATCGAAAGGCGCGGGCTTCACAAAAGCCCGCGCCCTACGATATTCGAATGAGTCGCCGTGCAGTCGTCATCCGCCTTTGCGCAGGTGCAGGTATGTGGGGTCGAAATCCGCGACCGAACACAATTTCTTCCAATCCAGTACCCGAACCCGTTTGTTTCGGACGTCGACCACGCCGGTCTCGCGCAGCGCACGCAGCATGCGGTTGACATGGACTGCGGTCAGATTGGTCGCGTCGCCGAGTTGAACCTGCGTTAGCGGGAATTCGAAATCGGTCCCTTCGCGCGTCTCGCCAATGTCGAACCGGATGCTCAATTCGGCGAACAGATGCGCGATACGTTCCATCGCGGGTTGTCGCGCATTCGTCAGTGACCATTGCGACAGGATTGCCGCATCGACCGTGCAATCACGCCAGAACGCCTGAGCCAATGCCGGATAGCGTTCGGATGCCTCCATCAGGGCGTCGTGCGGGACGCGATAAATGACGGTCTCGCCAAGGCTTTGGAGCGCCGACGCCGCTTTCGGAAGCACGGCGGAGTGAAGATCGGCCATGTCGCCGGCGATGTGGATCGCAGTCGTCAATCGTTCTCCGCTCCGCGCCTGGCCGAAACGCCCGGCCATGCCGGACAGGATGAGGCAGGACCGGGTCACCTCCTCGCCCAAGCGAACGAAGTCGCGGTTCGCGCGGATGGTCTCGATCTCGCCGGGTAGGCCCAGCACCGCTTCGCGTTCTTCCGAACCCAGCGCCGATCGCAACGTGAGACGATCGAGCCAAAGGGATAAGCCGGTACGTGCTTCGTTCATGATATCCGTCTGATAGTGTCGATCTGACGTTCAGCGTTTCGACATGCCCGATGTTCCGTGATGCGCTATCCTTCCCGCATCAATCCTCCGAAACGCGCACCGCTTCCCGAAATGGCACGACGAAGGACGGACCGCCCCGGGCGTCCTGGACTTCTATATGACAGCCAAGGCAAAGGGTACCGTCATGCATCGTTCCGCACATGATATCGCGGGCGGATCGGATCGCTTCCTGGCGGGCGTCGTCCACGCTGGCAAATTCAAACCCTTCTTCGTCTCGCGTGACTCGGCCACATTCGTGGAGGTGAAGGAAGAATTGCGGCACGATTGCTATCCCACAGACGTCGATATCGGATCGGAAACTGATTAGAAGGCCAATGAATTCATAATGTTCGGTGCCAGCTTTCGTTGCCGACAAGGGTGCTGATCGACATCAGCAGCCCTGCCTGGACCTCGCACCGATGCGGGATCGCGCGACCGACGCGTGCGTTGGCGTGGAAGGTGAATGCAGGGAGCGACCGATGAGGCAGGCCAGCGGCTCGATCACGATAGAGACAAGCGGCAAGGGGCTGGTGGAGTGGACCGACCGCGCCGCATCGTGGGTCGCCGAACAGGGCATGGCCGAGGGGCTGCTGACGATCTTTTGCCGGCACACCTCCGCCTCCTTGCTGATCCAGGAAAATGCCGCACCCGAGGTGCGTGACGATCTGGCGGCTTATTTCGAGCGGATCGCACCCGAAGACCGCAATGCGTACGACCATGACGACGAAGGACCGGACGATATGCCGGCGCATATCCGCACGGCGCTGACCGACACGCACCTGTCGATCCCCTTGTTCGGCGGCCAGTTGATGCTGGGAACGTGGCAGGGGATCTACCTGTTCGAACACCGCCGTCGTCCCCATCGGCGAACTGTGGCGTTGCACCTGATCGGCGAGTGATGTCGGTCGACCATCCTGTCACGCCGGACGGGCGCTATTTCGTGGTGCGGGGGCGGCTCTGGCGCCTGTCCGACCCGTCGCTTTCGGAGACGCAGCGGGATGCGCTCGTCAAACGCCTGATGACCGCGCGGCGATCAGTGAAGCAGGCGAAACACGCCGACGATCCATCGGCCGAAGCAGCGGCGCACGCCGAGGTGGATGTCGTAAAGCGCCTGCTGGGCGAACGCGGGCCGGTCTGGTGGGACGACGGCGCGCCGGACCTTAATCGGCACATGGCGCGCAATACGCCATATGCCGATTGGTTCGCCGCTCTTTGAGGGCCGCTTAGCTCTCCGCCGTGCCCGGTTCCGCCATCTTGCGATGCTGCTCCGCCAGGACGGCATCGGGCGTGACATTGGTCATGACGCCCTGCAGCTTCGTCTTCCAACCGGAGAAGATCGACGCCTTACCGGCCATCACGGCATCCCAGCCATCCTTCGCGACATCGACGGGATCGCTCTTGTTCGGATCGGTGCCGACGGACGTGTCCATCATGTCCCCGCGTTCGAAGAATTCGGTATCGACCGGACCCGGCATCAACGTCGTCAGCGTGACGCCCTTCGAGTCCTTGATTTCGTTGCGCAGCGCCGCGGTGAAGCTGTCCACGAACGCCTTGGTTCCGTTATAGACCGCTTGGAACGCACCGGGGATGTATCCCGCGATCGAACCCGTCACCAGCACCTTGCCGGCATCACGCGCCACCATCTGCGGCAGGACCTTCTGCAGCAGATAGATCGTTCCGGTGATGTTGGTATCCACGACATGCTTCCAGTCGGCGGGATCCTGATCGAGGAACGCGCGGCCCAGACCATGTCCGGCATTGGCGCAGAGCAGATCGACCTGCCGCCCGCCGGCGGTGGCGATCAGGCGATCGACGCCGTCCAACGTGGAAAGATCGACCTCCAGCGTCTGAACGGCGATACCGTCGCCCTGCAGATCGGCGGCACCGTCGGCGAACGGCGTGTCCGCGACCAGCAACAGGTCGTAATTGTCCTTTGCCGCAAGCTTGGCCAGTTCGGCGCCGATACCGCTCGAAGCGCCCGTGATGATCGCGAATTGGTCAGCCATGTCCGGTCTTCTCCTCAGGCGCGTTCGAAGTCGGTCTTCAAAACGACCTTCGTCACCTCGTTCTGATCGTCGTGGAACATCTTGTACCCCTTCGGGGCATCCTCCAGTGCCATGCGGTGCGAGATCAGGAACTCGGTATCGATCTCGTCTTCCATGATCGCGTTGAGCAGCGCAGGCATATAATGCTGCACGTGCGTCTGCCCGGTCTTCAGCGTCAGACCCTTCTGCATGAAGGCGCCGAGCGGGAATTTGTCGACGAAGCCGCCATATACCGCCGGCATCGACACACGCCCGCCCTTGCGGCAGGCGATGATCGCCTGCCGTATCGAATGCGGACGATCCGTCCCGAGGAACGTCGATGCCTTGATCTGGTCGACCACGTTGTCGACGAACAGGCCATGTGCCTCCAGTCCGACCGCATCGATGACCGCATCCGGCCCGATCCCGCCGGTCATTTCCATCAGCGCCTCATAGGTCGCCGTTTCCTCGAAGTTTATCGTCTCGGCCCCGAACTTCTTCGCCAGTTCCAGACGGCGCGGGAAATGGTCGATCGCGATGACGCGTTCGGCACCCATCAGGAACGCCGATTGCACCGCGAACAGGCCGACCGGGCCACAACCCCACACCGCCACCGTGTCGCCCGGTTCGATGTCGGCATTCTCCGCCGCCATCCACCCCGTCGGCAGGATGTCCGAAAGGAACAGGACCTTGTCGTCGGACACGCCCTCCGGAATGACGATCGGGCCGATATCGCTGAACGGCACGCGGACATATTCCGCCTGGCCCCCGGCATAGCCGCCGGTCATGTGGCTGTAGCCGAACAGGCCGGCCATCGGATGGCCGTACAATTCCTGCGCGATATCCTGGTTGTCCGCAGGCAGGCCGTTCTCGCACGCCGAATATTGGTGCTTGCCGCAATGGTAGCAGCTGCCGCACGAAATCGTGAACGGCACGACGACGCGCTGGCCCTTCTTCAGCGTGGATTTGGGGCCGGTCTCGACCACTTCGCCCATGAATTCGTGGCCCAATATGTCGCCCGCCTGCATCGTCGGGATATAGCCGTCGTACAGATGGAGATCGGACCCGCAGATCGCGGTGGACGTCACCTTGATGATGCAGTCGCGCGGGTTCAGGATTTCGGGATCGTCGACCGTATCGACGCGGACGTCGTGTTTACCGTGCCATGTGAGCGCGCGCATCAGGCCTGCTCCTCTTCCAGTTGTTTGCGGGTGAAGGACGACGTGGCGATCTCGCCTGTTTCCATCAGTTGCTTGAACCGGCGCAGGTCGCGACGCGCCTGGATCGCCGGTTCGCGCTGGAACAGCTTGGCGATGACCTTCCCGACCACGCCCGCGGGCGGATCGTACAGGATCGTCGCGGTCACGACGGTCCCGCGCGTTCCGGCATCGCGGAAGTCGATCCGGCCGCTGTTTGGGACGTCGGCGCCCTCTTCCGAAGCCCAGGCGATATATTCGTTCTCGCGCTCTTCGGTGACGACCGCGTCCCACTCTACCACGCGCCCGCCCGGCGCCTTCACCACCCAGTGCGAACGCTTGTCGTCGATCGCCGATATCTCGACGATATTGTCCATGAATGTCGCGAGGTTTCCGAAGTCGCGCCAATACGCATAAAGCTCGGCCACCGGGCGATTGATCGTCACCGATCGGCCGAACAGCTGGTCCCCTTTCGGTTCGATCAGCGATCCCGTCGCTTCATCCACTGCATCCGCGCGTTTCGATGCCGAAAGCGGTGCATCGTCGGTCTGTTCCTGGTGAGACACGTCCTTCCTCCGATTGCGAAGTCGGAGGCCAATCGCTTGATCGTCGTGGATGTTCCGGTCGTTTCCGAAGCGATTACAGATACTTCACTGATCCAGATCAGCAGGTCGACCGGTAATCGGAGCGTCAGGATATCCGGACCGGCGATTGCCGGGCGGGGGGCGTTGGTGCAGGGAGGGGGCATGCCCGATGCCAGTCCAGACGATGCCACGCGGACCTTTTCATTCGACAGCATCCTGCCCGATAGCACCCGATCCGCGCGCAATCGACCTGTGGCAATAGAGCGTCCGATCGCGATCGAATTCAACGGCATCGGCTATGCCGTGATGATGGCGACGCCCACCGATCTGGATGATTTCGCGGTCGGCTTCGCATTGAGCGAACGGCTGATCACGGATGCGGACTCGGTGATCGATATCGACCGGCATGCGACCGACCGCGGCGACGTCCTTCGCGTGACCCTGTCCCCGGATTGTGCGGAGCGTGTGTTCGACCGCGCCCGCCACCGCGTGTCGGGATCGTCGTGCGGGCTGTGCGGGATAGAAAATCTGGATCAGGCCCTGCGCGCCCTGCCGATGGTGGAGGCGGGGCCGGCACCGCAAACGGCTTCGCTGTTCCGAGCGCTCGCCGACCTGCGCGATCATCAGCCGCTCAATCGGCTGACGGGTGCGGTCCATGCCGCGGCCCGTTGCCGGGCGGATGGCAGCATCGCCCAGGTGCGGGAGGATGTCGGGCGGCATAATGCGTTCGACAAGCTGATCGGGGCCATGCGTCGCGAGCGTGCGAACTGGGACGGGGGCTTCGCGCTCCTGTCGTCGCGCTGCTCCTACGAACTCGTGGAAAAGGCGTCGCTGGCCGGGTGCCCGACGCTGGTGACCGTATCCGCGCCGACGGACCTCGCGATCGACCGGGCACAAGCCTGCGGTCTGCGATTGATCGTGCTCGCCCGGTCCGATGCGATGCTCGACGCCGGAACGGCGGCAGGGGCGTGACTTTGCTTGGCGTCGTTCTGGCCGGCGGGCGGTCCGTCCGGTTCGGCAGCGACAAGGCGATGGCGGAGCTGCACGGTCGAAGCCTGTTGTCGCATGCGATCGATATCCTCGGCGCGGTCTGCGACGACGTCGTCATCGCCGGGCATGATCGCGGTATTCCGGGGCGGACGACAGTGCCCGACGTGCCGCGACGTGACCTGGGACCGTTGGGCGGGCTCTGCGGTGCATTGCTCCATGCCGAGCGGCTCGGATACGATGCCCTATTGTCGATCGGGTGCGATACGCCGCGGCTTGATCGCGCTGTGATCGAACGCCTGCTTGGCGAGGCCGGGCCGGCATATCTCGTCGAAGCGCCGATCATCGGGCATTGGCCGATCGCTCTGGCACGCCCGTTGCTGGCGCATCTCGAGACGAGTGAGGACCGATCGATCCGGCGCTGGGCGGACACGATGGGGGCGCGTGTCATTCATGCGGGTGTGTCGATCCCGAACCTCAACCGACCCGAGGATCTGGATGCGCTGCGGATCCGCGAGCGTGACTGACGATACGCGACGGAAACGCCCGGCTTTCGACGAGGCGTTGCGGATCGTGGCCGCGGTGACGCCCCGCGCGCCGTCCGAACGGATCGACCTCGACCAGGCGCTGGGCAGGGTAGCTGGCGCGGACGTAGTGGCGGTGGCCGACTATCCGCTGGCCGATATGGCAGCGATGGACGGGGTGGCCTTGGCGGCGGCCGACAGTCTCATGGCGTCGCCGGAAACCCCCGTCGATCTGCCGTTGCGGGGGGAGGCGCGGGCGGGGGCGGCCGTTCCGATCGTATCCACCGGTGCGGCGTGTCGCATCAGCACCGGCGCCGTGATCCCGACCGGCTACGACGCGGTGATCGCCCGCGAATATCTGACGATCGAAGGCGATACTTTGCTCCTGACCCAGACGGTCGCTGCCGGACGAAACATCCGGAAACGCGGCGAAGATGCGCAGCGCGGCGATATCGTGTTGCCCGCGGGGCGCGTCATCACGCCCATGATCGTCGGGGCGCTTGCCTGTTACGGCGTGACCATAATCGATGCGGCACGATTGCCGGCCATCCGCATCATCTCCACAGGCGACGAACTGTCCGGGCCGAATGCGATCCACGATGCGAACGGCGTGATGATCGCTGCGATGGTCCGGGCGCTGGGGATGAACGCGCCCGACCGGTTCAGCGTAGGTGACGATCCCGCCTCGATCCGCACTATCCTGTCGCATGCTGCCGCCACACCGGCTGCGATCCTGATCTCGACCGGTGGCGTATCGGTGGGCGATCACGATCATATCCCACGCATCGTCGCGGAACTCGGCGGCAAGGTCCATTTCCACGGCGTCACGATGCGCCCCGGCAAGCCGGTGATGTTCGCGACCTTGCCGAATGGCGCGCTGTATTTTGGCTTGCCGGGCAACCCGGTGGCGGCGGCGCTGGGATTCCGCTTCCTCGTGATGGCAGCGATCCGCGCCATGTTCGGCTTGCCGCCGGAAATGGGCATTCCGGTTGCGATCGATCTGCCGCCACGGCCGGATACGACCGTCGTCCTGAAGGCCCGGCATACGGCCGCGGGCGAAATCGAGATTCTCGCCGACCAGCGATCGCACACGATGCGCGCCCTTCTGACTGCCGACCGGTGGATCACGGTCGATGGCGAAGGATGCCGATCCTACCCGTTGTTGCCCGTCCTCGGTTGAACCCGAACGCGGGCAGGGCGTTGCAGCCGAGAGTAACAAAGGATGCGACGCCGTGGCTGAACAGGTCTTCAAACCGACGCTGAAAATGGCAGCGAATGCAAAGCGCGGGCTGAAACTGCGCGAGAAGTTCAATCGCGGCGGCACCGATGTCGGCGTGAAGCGCGCGCATCAGCTCGCCGATCGCGGCGATGTGACGGTCGAGGATCTGAAGGCGATGCACAGTTATTTCGCGCGTCATGCGGTCGACAAGGACGGGAAGGCGCACCGGTGGGATTCCGATGACGATCCCTCCGCCGGTTTCATTGCATGGCTGTTATGGGGTGGTGACGAGGGGAAGGCCTGGGCCGACCGCAATGCGAAGAAGCTCGGTGACTGACGTGAGACGGGCAACTTCACGGCTGCCTGTAATTTACTGAAACCGTTGCGAGTTCAATGAGTTGTCCATCCGACACTGATTGGAGAATTCGCAATGGCCGATGCAAATCGTCGTGACGTCCTGAAAGCAACCGCCGTCGCCGGAACGATCGCCGCGGCCCCGGCCATGGCGCAGACGGCCACGCCCGTACTGGACGATCCGCAAAACAAGTTCACCACCGCGCCCTTCCCCGAGCAGCGGCAGAAATGGCCTGCGCTTCAGCGCGATATGAAGCCGGTCCCGGATTCCGGCGAACGCAGCTATCGTGGATCGGGCCGGCTGCGCGGTCGTAAGGCGCTCGTCACCGGCGGCGATTCCGGGATCGGTCGCGCCGCCGTCATCGCGTTCGCGCGCGAGGGCGCGGACGTCGCGATCAACTATTACCCCACCGAGGAGCCTGACGCGCAGGACGTCGCGAAGCTGCTGCGCGCCGAAGGGCATAAGATCGTGCTGCTGCCGGGCGATCTGACCGACGAGAAGTTCTGCACGAAGCTGATCGCGGATGCCAACCGCCAGCTGGGCGGTCTCGATATCCTGGTCAACAATGCCGCCTATCAGCAATCCAAGGCATCGATCGCGGATATCACGCACGAGCAGTTCGACCGTACGATGAAGACCAATGTCTATGCGATGTTCTGGCTGACCAAGGCGGCAGTGCCGCTGATGAAGCCCGGCTCCAGCATCATCAACACGGCAAGCGTGAACTCGGTCAATCCCGGCGAGGAATTGCTCGATTATGCCACGACGAAGGGTGCTATCGCGATCTTCACCAAGGGCCTGGCAAAGCAGCTGGGAAAGAAGGGCATACGGGTCAACGGCGTCGCTCCGGGTCCGGTCTGGACGCCGTTGCAGGTGGCTGGCGGGCAATTGCCCGGCAAGATGGGCGAATTCGGACAGGACACGCCCCTGGGTCGTGCTGGTCAGCCGGGCGAACTCGCATCCTTGTACGTCACGCTCGCGGATCCGGGCAGCAGCTTCACCAGCGGAAGCATCTTCGGCGCGAACGGCGGCACGGGGGCTATCTGACGACCGGCCCATGCTGGCCGGGCATTTTATCGGTCGACGCGGATAGCGTCGGTTTTACGGCACGGCACGTCGGACGCCACGGGCGTCCGACGCCCTGCACCTGTCGGATAGGATTACACTCTTGTGACGCTAAAAAATAATATGACTACATTTCAATATGATAGGCAATTGGCACGCAACATGCGTTAAGCATGTGCAACATGATTGATCGATAACGATCGAGGTGAGGATGCTGGCAAGAGAAACGCGACCCCCGGGCCGCGAAGTATCCCGGCATATCCTTTTTTCGATACCGGTCAGTGCGTTGCACGGTCTCTTTCAGGGGCCCGTCGGTCGTATGTCCTTGCCGCATCCGTTCGGTCGGCCTTATAGGAACGAGGGCCCTTTCAGCCCCCTACGCCTATACTTGACGGTGGGATGACCGTATTCGGTGCGGACGACGGCTAAACTCGCGAGCGTTACGGCAATACTCTACGACCCTCGACGATACTTATTTTGAAACCGCTCCCGTTTCAATTGCAGAAATCGATAGTCTTGCGGAGATCGCATCGGCACGCCGGCCAGATGTGGATGCAGCGGCTTTTGAATGCGAAATTCAGCGCTCGAACGCGCCGGCTATCATCGCGAGGGCGGGGGTGTCGTCAGGACTTGCGATCCTGCACGCAGTTCACGGTACAGCGGATCGCGTTAACTTGCGACTTAACGAGCGCGGGCCGCCAACCGAACCTGCCCAGCGGGCGTCCTTTCTGAGGCGATCTGCTGACACGAAGCGGCGTATATAAACGCGTACTGCGCAGCCTCTCGGCGCCAAGCTCGCGTCGCTACCTCGTTCGACCGCTACTCTATCCGTTCAGACGGCGGCACCACGCCAACCGGGCCCAGCCCACCTATCGGCCACCGTTGAGTCAGCGGAGGTGAACGACGCCGTAGATAACGATCGCCCAAAGCGTGACCAGGATGCCGACCAGAACATAGAGTTTCGCCAGATACGACAAGCGCCTGCCGCCGGGCTTCGCGACCTTTTCCATCCGTGGTTCGGTGACGAAATTGGCCGCGACGACATCCCCGGACCGAAGCGCGGAACTCACTTCCATGTCGCTGAGCGGGGCCAGGAACTCGCAACCGTAGGCAAGACCGGCGCGCCGCACGATCTTCACGCGGCGGCGGAGCGCACCACCGATGCTAAGGCCGACGACCGACCCCACGGGCAGGTCGGCCATCGTCGACATGCCGAAGCCGGTCAGCGACAGATCCTCGATCAGCGCGTCGACCGGTTCCTCGCGATCGGTGCGGATCGTGACCTGGCGATCGGCCTGCAATCGCGGGGCGGCACGGCTGTCCAGATAGACCTGCGCGGTCAGTCGCGAGCTAGAGTGTTCACGATCCAAGATCGTCATGCTGCGTATCCATGCATGGTGCGATTGCGTTCAAAAGTGCGAAATACTTTATCCGGAGATGCACGATGATCACTGGTTGTCTTCGCACATGCAGCAATTGCGCGACGAAAACGTCTGATGACTAAGGAGCGAACCCTTCAAAAATTCCTATACGGAGGCGATATCAAGATTTCAAGTACCGAAAACGACGTGCTTCATCCGGCTTTCACAGTCCTGATAGAGGTTCGCAAAGTCTTGATCGAGATAGCCGTCCAGAAAAAACCGATTTGCAATGAATTGGTGGTTCTGCCCGCGATCACTCCGACGGATCGGACAATCTTACCCGCCACCGCGGTCATACGGGCGAAAGGATTAAGGTTTTTACCCACCCGATTGTGATATAAAGCGGCGCGAACGGAGGGGCGGGGGATCATGAACGACGACGGGGACGGATACGGCTGCCGACCGACCGTGCGCACAGCCGCTTCCGGACGAGGCGCCGAATGCCGTCGCTGAGTTTCTGGAGCGTCGTACTCTCTACGATTTTCTATGCCGGGCTCGCCATCTGGCGCCTGCTGATCACTCGGCGTCACCCGCGCGCGCTGCATCTCGGTCTGGCCTTCACTGGTATGGCCTTGTGGTCCGCATCCATGCTGTCGGGGGTGTCGGCCTGGATGGTGGTCAGCGAACCGATGCGGGATGCGGGATGGCTCGCTTACATCGTATTGACGACGCGCACGTTCGAACAGGATGACGAGGCGCGTAGGACGATCCGTCGGTTCTGCATCAGCCTCGGCGTGCTTATCGTCGTCAGGACCGCACTGTCGCTGCTGATCGCGCAGGGCGGCCTAGCATATTTCGCGGCGGTCGACCTGACCATCGCCATGTTTTCGGCGCATTGGGTCTTCGCGCTGGTGGGCGTGGCCTTTGCGCATTTTCTTTATCGCGCGTCCGCTTCCGCCTCGGCTTCGGGATTTCGCCTCATCGTCATCGCGCTGGGCGTGTTGTGGGCATACAACCTCAATCTCTACACGTTGATGCTGCTCGGCTATCCGCTGGCGGTCCTGCTGCTGCAGGGCATGGGCGTGCTGGCACTGGGGCTTGTGCCGGCGCTCGCTTTGGCGGCGCGGCGAAAGGAGCGGTGGAAGGTCACGCTTTCGCGTCAGGCGACCACCCGGTCGTTGCTCTTCGTCGCCATCGGCAGCTATTTCGTGGTCATCTCCGCCGCGACGCGTGCGCTGATCTGGGCGGGGGGGCACGGCGCGGATCTTGCGCGTTTGCTCGCCGCGGTCATCCTTGCACTGACGATATTGGCGATCGGTCTGCTGCCCAAATTGCGCGCGCGGGTGAAGGCGATGTTCGTCCGCCATCTGTTCGAACATCGTTACGATTATCGCAGCGAATGGCTGAGGTTCAGCGCAACGATTGCGGACAGGACGATGCCCAACCTTTCGGCGGAGGAGCGCGCGATCCGGTCCGTGGCGGATGTCACGGAATCGCTTGGCGGGGTGCTTCTGTTCGCGGAACGGGGGGAGCGGATGGCGCTCGCCGGGTGCTGGCAATGGTATACGTCCGATCCGTTTTCGCACGCTCTCCCGGTCGAGGCGCAATGGCTGGACGATCTTGCGCATAGCGGGCGTATTCTGAATCTCGACGAGATTCGCGAGACCGGGGGATCGACCGACGAGGATCGGATGGTGCCCGACTGGCTGTTGCGCGAGAACAAGGCCTGGGTCGTCGTTCCCCTCGCGCGGTCCGGGCGATTGGTGGGCATTATCGTGCTCGGCCGTCCGCAACTCGATCGCGATCTCGACTGGGAGGATTTCGATCTGTTGCGCGTCATCAGCCAGCAGGTCGCGGTGCATCTGACCGATGCACAGAATCAGGCCGAACTCGACGAAGCGCGCCGGTTCGAGGAGTTCAACCGGCGTTTCGGCTTCATCATCCACGACCTGAAAAACGTGGTGAGCCAATTGTCGCTCGTGTCGAGCAACGCGGCGCAACACGGCGCGAATCCCAAGTTCCAAGCCGCGATGGCCAAGACGCTTGAGAATGCGACCGGCAAGATGACGACGATGCTGTCGCGCCTGTCGACCGAGCGATCGATTGCCGAGCCGCAAATGGTCGAGGTCGATCTTACCCGGCTACTGACCGGTGTCGCCCAGCACAGCTACGCGCCGGGGGTCGTGATATTGTCGATCGAGCAGGATTGCGTGATCCTTGCGGATGCGGAACAGTTATCGATCGCCATCGAACATCTGATCACCAATGCGATCGAGGCCAGCCCGCCGAACGCCACGGTCGCGGTATCGCTGACGATCTGGGACGGCGTGGTGGTGATCGCCGTCGAGGACAAAGGCGAGGGCATGACGCCGGAGTTCATCCGCAAGGAACTGTTCAAGCCGTTCGCGTCGACGAAGAAGAATG
Source organism: Sphingomonas aliaeris (assembly GCF_016743815.1). Taxonomy (NCBI): domain Bacteria; kingdom Pseudomonadati; phylum Pseudomonadota; class Alphaproteobacteria; order Sphingomonadales; family Sphingomonadaceae; genus Sphingomonas; species Sphingomonas aliaeris. Next base: position 1,045,657 of record NZ_CP061035.1, read on the forward strand.
GCTTCGGCATCGGCGCTGCGGAGGCACGGTCCTTGGTGATCGCGATGGGCGGGGATATGGAAGTTATCAGCGTTAAGGGTTCGGGAAGCCGCTTCGCGCTAAGATTTCCCCTGCTTCGTTCATCGGACGATGACGGTATTTGATCGGGATATAACGGGTGGCAAAGCAGAAATTGTTGATCGTGGAGGACGATGTCGGCCTCCAGAGTCAGCTCGAATGGGCTTTCGAGGCCTATGACGTCATCGTCGCGGGGGATCGCAAGGCGGCGCTCATGGCGATACGCAACCACAAGCCGCCGGTCGTGACGCTCGACCTGGGCCTGCCGCCCGATCCCGACGGCGCGACGGAGGGTCTGGAAACGCTGCGCGAGATCGTTGCGATCAGCCCTGAGACGAAGGTGATCGTCGCGTCCGGCCATGAAGCGCGGGAAAGTGCGCAGACCGCGATCGCTCTGGGTGCCCACGATTTCTACGCCAAACCGATCAACATCGCCGATCTGGGGCTGATCGTCGCGCGCGCATTCCACATCCATGCGCTGGAGGCGGAGAACCAGAAGGGGCCGGCGGCGGCGACATCGGCCAACGGCATCATCACCGGGTCCGCCGCGATGATGGACGTGCTGCGAACCATCGACAAGGTCGCGGATGCCGACGCCACGGTCATGCTGCTCGGTGCATCGGGCACGGGCAAGGAATTGCTCGCCAAGGCGATCCACGCGAAAAGCTCGCGCGCAAAGGGGAATTTCGTCGCGATCAACTGTGCCGCGATCCCTGATACGCTGCTGGAGGCCGAGCTGTTCGGGCACGAACGCGGGGCCTTCACCGGCGCGGTCAAGATGACGGTCGGAAAGATCGAGATGGCGCAGGGCGGCACGCTGTTCCTGGACGAAATCGGCGATGTGCCGGCACAGACGCAGGTCAAGTTGTTGCGGTTCTTGCAGGAACGCGTGATCGAACGGATCGGTGGTCGCAAGGCGATCCCCATCGACGCGCGCGTGGTGACCGCGACGCACCAGAATCTCGAACGGATGATGCGCGAGGGCGAGTTTCGCGAGGATCTCTACTTCCGGCTGGCCGAGCTGGTGGTAAAGGTTCCGACACTGGCCGAGCGTGACGGCGACGCCTTGCTGCTCGCGCGGCATTTCCTGCAACATTACCGCGATGCGAAGCGCACCAAGGCGAAGGGCTTCACCCCCGATGCGATCGCCGCGATCACGGCATGGCCGTGGACTGGCAACGTCCGCGAACTGGAGAACCGCGTGAAGCGGGCGACGATCATGGCCGACGGCCCGATGATCACCGCGCGCGATCTCGATCTCGGCGATCCGGAATTGCCCGCCAAGCGCGCCGAGTTGCGCATCGCCCGAGAGCGCGCCGACCGGCTCGCCATTGCGGAAGCGATTGCGGCGAACGACGGCAACCTGTCCGCCGTGGCGCGCGACCTCGATATCTCGCGGCCGATGCTCTACGATCTGATGAACAGTTACGGCATACCCAAGGGCTGATCCGCGCGGGCTAAAGCGCATACCGGCCTTTTCGACAACGACGCGGCTTGTTGACGATTAATAAACCAATGCCGCCCTAATCCCTGACTCGAAATCAGAGGATGTCGGCATGGTTGGCGGGTCTGCAGCAGCGAAAAAGCCCCTTGCGAACGGCGCAGCGCCAATTGCGTTCGAAGCTAAGGTATTGAGTTACAGCGGTCTGGTCGGGCCTACGGACTCTCGTCTCGCCGCGCCATCCGTGTCGGTGCAGTTGCCCGAAGCGCCGACCGACGTTTTCCACACTATTTCGGTCGCTTGCGGCTATATCGGTCTGCTGGCCGGTTTTGCTGCGGCAGGCGGCGGTTTATTCCTCTTTTTGTAAGAAATAGCGGCTCCAAAATCGGCAATCCGTGATAGGTGCACGTCGTCGAATTGAAAGATGGCGAACGAGCCATTAATCCTTCCGACATGTTGCCGAACGCAGGTTGATTCGTCTCTGGTTTCGCCGCGTCGGCGCCATCGGTATTCCGGCAATCCGGAATTAGACACCTGTTTTGTCCATCGAGGATGGTAGTATGGACTTAGTGGATGGTGATGGCGAGGGGGATGCCTATCAGCGTTTTTCCGCCCTCGGCTATGCGATGTCCAAGCAAGCTCACCGGTTCAAGCTCTATGCACTTCTGGCGGTCGTCGATACGGTTTGCATCGTCTTCGCCTATCTTCTGGCCGGGCTGCTGCGCAATGGCGCGGTCTTCGGCGCTAATGGCGTTTATCTTGCCGCGCTGATCACCCCGATCTTCCTGTTGTTCGCATTCAATAGCCAAGCGTACGGTTATCAGGTGCTGATCGACTGGAAGCAGGGGTTGAGCAAGGCCATGATGGCTTTTGTGCTTGCCGTCGTCGCGGTATTGTTCGTCGCATTCTATGCACGGTCTTCGCTGGACTTCTCGCGCGTCGTCTACGGCGTCGGCTCGATCAGCGGGGCGATCTTCCTGGTCGCCGGGCGCTATGCCTTCAAGAAAGTCGTCAACAAGACCAGCGACCAGCACCTGCGCGCCGAACTGGTCATCGTCGACAATTGCGAACCGTTCGATTTCGGCGATGCCCGCGTGATCGACGCTGCGGCATATGGCCTGCGTCCCAATCTGCGCGATCCCAAGATGCTCGATCGGTTGGGCAACGCGGTGCTCGGCGCGGATTACGTGCTCGTCTGCTGCCCGGTGGAAGATCGTGCGGCCTGGTCGCTGCTGCTGAAGGGCACCGACGTGCAGGGGCATTTGCTTGCGCCCGAATTCGACGAGGTCGGCGCGAACAGCCTGAGCCGGTATCATGGGCAGTGCGTGATGCAGGTCGCATCCGGTCCGCTCGACCTGCGCAGTCGCATGCTGAAGCGCGGCATGGACCTGTCGATGACGATCCCCGCGATCGTCTTCCTGTCCCCACTGCTGCTGCTGGTCGCGATCGCTATCAAGTTGGAAACGCGCGGGCCGGTCTTCTTCCGTCAGCAGCGCATGGGTCGCGGCAACCGGCTGTTTTCCGTCTACAAGTTCCGCTCGATGCGGGTCGAGGATTCGGACGCCGACGGCAAGCAATCGGCGACCCGCGACGATCGCCGGATCACGCGCGTGGGGCGGCTGATCCGCGCGACGAGCATCGACGAACTGCCGCAATTGCTGAACGTCCTGCACGGGGACATGAGCCTGGTCGGGCCACGTCCGCACGCTTTGGGCTCGCTTGCGGGCTACGAACATTTCTGGGAAGTCGATCAGCGCTACTGGCACCGGCATTCGTTGAAGCCCGGCATCACCGGGCTGGCGCAGGTCCGGGGCTTCGCGGCGCGACCCATGAGCGCGAAGATCTCGTCCGGCGTTTGCAGGCCGATTTGGAATATCTGAACCAATGGACGCTATGGCGCGACTTCGCGATCCTTGCGGCCACGATTCGGGTACTTGTGCATCCCAACGCGTTTTGATTAGTGGCTGCAAGTATATCGTTTGGGGCTTTTTTTAGGATATCGAGTGTCTGGCGATACCGGTATTTAACAAAAGCCCGTTACGCCGTCGGAACAGTCGACGTTTAGTTTAGGTTCGGGGGACGGGGTTTTGGAAACTGTATACGACTGGTTGACCGTCGCCATCTTCGGCGGGTTGATCACCTTGTTCCTGCAACGGTCGAGCGCGGACGAACCGAAAGACAAGATGTGGCAGTATTTTCCTGCCGCGATCGGCTGCGCGGTCGCCAACTATCTGGGCAATCACGAGCAGCACGTGCTCGCCTGGCTGGCGATCGCCGGGATCGGTATCTATGTATGGTACGTGCTCAAGCCGCTGGAGCACTGGAAGAAATAACAAGCGTCAAGCGGGGGCCCGCGATAATCGCCGCCGCGCGCCCGCTATTCGAAGGCATAGTAATACGCTATTAGCGTGCGCCACGTATAAAGATGGCGGCAGGTCTATCGGCGTATGCGAGAGTGATGATGATCCGGCGTGATCAGGAGACGTACGATTAACGTTCAAAGTCCACTGGTCATGGATCGACGTATCGATTCGCCAGCCATGCCCAGACCGGGCCTGTTGATTGCGCTGGCGGCAGTCTGCTTCGCCGGTCCGACGATGTTCGACGTCGCGCGGATCAGTTGGTCGACGGAACAGGGCGCGCATGGTCCGATCGTTCTGCTGACCGGTATCTGGTTGCTGGTGCGCGAACTTCGCGCGTCGCGGCCCCGTATGCGTCGTGGCAACGGGCTGCTGACGTTCGCGCTGCTGGTCCCCTGCCTGATCGTGTACACGCTCGCCCGCATTTCCGGCATCATCGAAATCGAGGGATTCACGATGTATGCCGGGCTGATCATCGCCGCATACGGCATCTGGGGCGGCGCGGTGTTGCGCGCGGTGTGGTTCCCGCTCGTCTACATGCTGTTCGTGTTCCCGCCGCCGGACACCCTGTTCGCGATGATGACGCAGCCGCTCAAGATCTTCATCTCGCAGACCGCGGTGTCGTTGCTCCACACGCTGGGCTATCCGATCGCCGGATCGGGCGTGATGATCCAGATCGGGCAGTATCAGATGCTGGTCGCCGCCGCGTGTGCGGGTCTCAATTCGCTGCTCAGCCTGACGGCGCTGGGCATGTTCTACAGCTATATCCGGCACAGCTCGAACTTCCCGTACATGCTGGCGCTGATCTGTTTCATCCTGCCGATCGCGGTCGTCGCGAACCTGGTGCGCGTGCTGTTGCTGCTACTCATAACCTATCATTTCGGCGAAGCGGCGGGGCAGGGCTTCTTCCATGAATTGGCCGGTCTCAGCATGTTCGCCTCCGCGCTCATCGCTATCTTCTTCATCGACTGGCTCGGTACCCCACTGCGCCACAGGCTGGCCGCGAAGGGGCGTGCGAAATGAGCGATACGGTGGTGAAGACCGGCGTCGGCGGCACGCGCCGGACCGCCTCGCGGCCCGGGTTCGTCGGATCGCGACGCGAGCTGCTGATCGGCGGCGGCTTCCTGGTCGCTGCGGCGACCGCACTTGCCATGAAGCCGCGCAACCAGTTGAACATGCTGGGCAAAGGCAATATCGAGACCTTGGTGCCCAACACGATCGGCGACTGGAGCTTCGTCGCGGCCAGCGGTCTGGTCCTGCCGCCCGAAGATCAGCTGGAAAAACAGCTGTACAGCCAGCTGCTGACCCGCACCTACACCAACCCGCGCGGCGTGCAGATGATGTTGCTGATCGCGTATAACGGATCGCAGGACGGCGTCGTCCAGGTGCATCGCCCGGAGGTCTGCTACCCCGCCGGCGGGTTCAAGCTGACCCAGATCGACGAGCATGCGATCCCGATCGCGAAAGATATCACGCTGCCGTCGCGCTTCATCGTCGCCGAAACCGGCATGCGCCGGGAACAGATCATCTATTGGACGCGATTGGGCACGGCGTTCCCGCGGCAATGGTCGGAACAGCGTCTGGCCGTGTTTGAGCAGAATCTGGAGGGGAATATCCCCGATGGATTGCTTGTGCGCATCTCCAGCGTCTCGCCCGATGTCGGTGCGGCCGATCTGGATGCCTTCGCACGCGATCTTTACGCATCGGTTGGAACTACCATGCGAAGCGTGCTCGTCGGGCCGCGCTAAACGATTCGTCGATCGGTCTTACGTCCGCGACCGTGCGGGCGTCACAGGGAGAAACTAGGGTGAACAGGAAATTGAAGTTCGTGGCCGGGACCGCAGCGATGCTCGTGCTGCTGTCGGGTTGCGAAAAGAAGGTCGGCGGCCAGGTGGTCGCGGTCGTCAATGGCGAGGAAATCACCCAGCAGCAGCTCAATGCGGAGTTGAACGGCGCGCAATTGCAGCCCGGCGCGGACAAGAAGGCGATCATGGCGCAGCTTCTGCAGCGCGTCGTCGATCGCACGCTGTTGGTACAGCAGGCCAAGGCTGACGGTCTCGACCAGTCGCCGGCCTATCTGGAGCAGGCGCGTCGCCAGCAGGAATCGCTGCTCGTGAACATGCTCGCGGGCAAGATGGCGAAGAACATCTCGTTGCCGGACAATTCCGCTGTGTCGAACTTCATCGCGGGCAACCCGACGATGTTCGCCGGCCGCAAGCGCTACATGCTCGACCAGATCGTCTTCCCGCAGCCGACCGACATGACGGTGATCAAGGACCTTCAGCCGGCTCACTCGCTCGAAGCCATCGCCCAGATTTTGACCGCGAAGGGCATCCAGTTCCAGCGCGGCAACGGTCAGGTCGATTCGGGCATGCTGCCGCCGGACGTCGCGTCGCGTATCGCCGCGCTTCCCGCCGGAGAGCCGTTCCTGATCCCGGACAATGGACGGTTGGTCGCCAGCGTGATCAAGTCTGCGGAAGCGGTCGCGACGCCCGAAGATCAGGCGAAGCCCGCCGCGCTCAACGTGCTGCGTCAGCAGGCGCTGGCCGAGGCGATGCGCAAGCAGGTCGCGAAGTCGCGCTCGACCGCCAAGATCGAATACCAGCCCGGCTTCGCGCCGCCCGCCGGGGTCAAGCCCGGCGCCCCTGCAGCCGGGGCCGCCCCGAAGGCCTGATTTAGGAACCCGGCGATATCAGTATCGCCGGGTTTTCAATGGATTGGGCAAGCGAATGCGATCGTAACGATCGCATCGCGGGGATATCGCAACCCGCCCCCAAACCGTCGGTGCCAAAATCGGAATGCCGGCGCTAAGCCGTGCGAGGCGGCTTAGCGCCTTCAGGTCCCTGTCGTCGCCTTTGCCGCCGCCGGAGTCGTTGCCACCGGTTTGGATGGCGCAGGCATCGGTTCCGGTGTCTTCGGCTTCTCGGGTACCGCTGTGGGGTCGATCGACAGGCGCAGGCGCCGCGCGCGCAGATTGTTTGGCACCGCGCGGGTCATATCCCGTAATGCGTCGTTGGCGGCATCGCGGCGCCCGGTCCCGATCAGCGTCCGGGCAAGCCGCGCGTTCAGCCGCGTATCGCCCGGATTCGCACGAACGCCTTCACGCAGTGCAGCAAGGGCGAGATCCAGATCGCCGCGCGCCGTCAGCACGTTTGCCAAGGTCAGGCGGGCGGTCGCGTTTTGCGGATCGCCGGTCACCACAGTGCGTGCGTCGGTAATCGCTTCGGTCGCCTTGCCGTCCTTGGCCAGGAACCTGGCGCGTGCGATCAGCGCGCGTGGGTTGTTGGGGTCGAACGCGATGATCTCGTTCAATCGCGACATGGCATCGGCGCGTCTGCCCTGCAGTCCCACGGCGTAGGCATAGGCGGCCTTTGCATCGGCATTCTCCGACGATACCGGCCCGTCGATCGCGCCGTTCAGGATCGCGACCGCAATATCCGGGCGGCCGACTTCGCTGGCATATTGGGCATAGACCGACTTCATCTCCAGCGTGACGTTCGCCGCCTGCGACGCGATCGTGTCCAACGGGATCGCAGATCCACCCTGGGCCAGGAATAATTCGAGAATGGTCCCTGCCAGTGCGATGTCTTTCGGCCGCTCCTCCATCACCGTCCGGATGATCTGGTTCGCCGCCGCCTGTTGCCCGTCCTGAAACAACATGTCGGCATATTCCAGTTGGATGTCGAAATCGTCCGGCGTCGCCGCGGTCAGCCGCTTCAACGTCGCCATATAGTTCGGACGATCGAGCGACTGGCCGTACAGGTCCTTCAGGAAGGCCAGCCGTAGAGTCGCGTCCGCCGTCACTTTCAGCGATCCCTCGATCAGTTCCGCCGCTTCCTTGAAATGCGCCCGCGCCGCAAGCACGCGCGCCTTCAGGATCTGCGCGCCGAGATCGGTCGGCTGCTTGGCCAGGGCTTGCTCCGCAAATGCGAGCGCCTCGTCCTTCTCACCCCGCTGAAGCGCCGCTCCGCCCTTCATGACCAGCGGGAGAATATCTCCGGGGGTCAGCAGCAGCAACTGGTCGGCATATTTGTCGACCTTGTCGGGTTGCTTCGCAGACAGGCCCAATTGGCCTAGCAGGCGCAATGCCTCGACATTGCCGCGATCGAACTGGATCACGTTTTCATAAGCGTTGAACGCGCCACCGTAATCCCCCGCAGCCAGGCTTATCCGGCCAAGCAGAAGCCAGTAGTCGCCGACGTCGTCACGCGCCGCCACCGCCTGATGGGCCAGCCGTAGCGCGTCCTGCGTCCGGCCCTGCTGGAACGCGATGTCCGCCTCGGCTGCGGCCTTGGCGGCGGTCTTGTCCGGCGACGTACAGCCGGCCATCGCGCCGGCGATGACGAGGGTGGTCAGGACTGCGGGGATCAGTCGGCGTTTATACTGCATGAAGCTCGACATACTCGAAATCGGTAATAATCTATAAGTTTCGCGGCACATGGCCGAACGTGCAACGCGATTTCCATCGCTGCACGACGTCACGGCCCGTCCGATAATTGCGCATCTCCGCGAGTTTACTCTCTTTTCGCCTAGCACAGCGGTCGCGTGATGGGTTAAGGCCGTGGCGATTAAACATTAGGGGGCTTAAAATGCGCTTATCCGCTACTCTGGCGGCTTGTGCCATCGCGATTGGTGGCTTGACCGCAGGGGCCTCGGCCAGTGCGCAGTCGGGCGGCATTCTGGTGAACGGCCCGACGGCCCCGCTGCGCGCATATCGCATCAATCCGGGCGACGAGATCGAGGTCTATGTCTGGGGTGAAGAACGCCTGCAGCGTACGGTCAAGATCCTGCCGGACGGCACCTTTTCGTTCCCGCTCGTGGGGCAGATCGATGCGCTGAACAAGCTTCCGAAGGACGTCGAGGCTGAAGTCTCGAACGGCCTGAAGACCCAGTATCGCGATACGGTGCCAAAGGTCACGATCTCGGTCCGTTCCGCGACTGGCCTGCAGTTCAGTGTCGCCGGCAAGGTGCGGAGCCCGGGCGCGTTCACGCCGGGTCGCTACATCAACGTGCTGGAAGCGCTGACGATGGCCGGTGGCCCCGCCGACTTCGCCAATCTCTCCGAAGTCACGATCCTGCGCAAGTCGGGCGGCCGGCTGTCGGCGATCAAGGTGCGGTTGACGGATGTGCTGAAGGGCAATCCGACGGATCGCGACCTGGCGGGCATCCCGCAGCTGGAAAGCGGTGATACGGTGATCGTACCATGACGCGCGGGCAGCGTACGCGTCGGCATCTTGTCCTGGCGAGTGTCCTCTCGACGCTGCCGGGCGTCGCTTATGCTCAGAGCGATATCGAGCTTGCGGCGGACGTCGCCGGCAATATCGGCTATTCGACCAACCCGTTCACGGAGATCGGCGACGATACCGGCAGCGGTGTCGCCGATATTCAGGTGCGTCCGCGCGCGACCTTGCGAGGCGAACGCAGCGTCATCGTACTTTCCGGCTCGGCGCAATATCAGAAGTATTTCCGCCGCTACAACGATGCGCAGAATTATCTGGTGGCGCTGGATTACAGTGGCACGCCGAGCGAGCATCTCACGACGCATCTCGGCGTAACGTATGATAATTCCATCCTCGGTTCGAACCGGGGATTTGTTGGCCCGTTCGATCCGACGCAGCCGGAAATTCCCCCGGTCATCGGATCGGATCTCGCGTTGTTCGGGACGCGCGATCGACGGTCCACCATCGGCGTCAATGGCGACCTGAATTTCGTCCTGTCGCCGCGCGATACGATCACTCCCAGCGCCTATTTCGTCCGGTCCCGCTATCGCCGCTTCTCGCAGGGCAATTATGACGGATATGGTGGCACGCTCGCATATTCACGGCAGGTGTCGGAGCGTCTCCAGCTCGGTTTGCAGGGGTCCGCGTCCAAATACGATTATCAAGGGCTGGCGGGTGACTCCACCGTCTACAGCGTGCGCGGAACCGGGTCGTATACGTTCAGCCCTCGCTGGAAGGTAAACGGCGCCATCGGCGTGTCCTTCATCGACGAGCAGACACGCGGTTCGCGCGCGACCTTGTCCGGGAACGTCAATCTTTGCCGATTGTCGGAACTGTCCAACCTTTGCTTGTCTTTTATCCGCTCTGTGGTTCCATCGGGCTTTGCCGGCACGCTGACCCAGACGTCGATCGGGCTGAATTACTCGAACCGTATTTCCGAACGCGGAACGATCTTCGCGAACGCGGCCTATTCGAAGAACGACAACAACAACCCGCTGCTGCTGTTCGGCGGCAACGAATATATTTCTGCGACAGTCGGATATGAACGTTCCATCAACGAACGGCTGCGTATGACAGCCAATACGCGGTACCGCGACGTTTTCGGCTTCGGCGGCAATCGTGGGGCGGATTATGGCGGCCAGGTTGGCGTGACGTACAAGATCGGGGATGCTAGATGACGGACAGCGCGGGATATCCCGCCGGCCAGGAGGAACAATCTTCTGGCATTATGGGTAGTTTGCCACTGATCCTGTGGCAGCGGAAATGGTTCGTCATCATTCCGGCTGTTATCGTCGCGATCGCGGCGACGGCTGCGGCTTTCCTGTTGCCGCGCAGCTATCAGTCGAGCGCCGTTTTGCTGGTCGAGTCGCAGAACCTGCCGGGCGGCACGACCGCCGGGCCGGCCGACGACGTGATCGATCGCCGCATCGCAAAGATCCGTCAGCAGATTCTCGCGCGTCCCGATCTGGTCGAGCTGATCCAGAACAACAATCTCTACAACGCCTCCGATCGGTCCGAACCGCTGTCGGCGCTTGTCGAGAAGATGCGCGCCGCAACCAACATCAGTGCGGTGGATGCGAACATCACGCGCGGTGCGCAGGGTGGCCAGGGATCGATCGCCTTCTCGCTGACCTTCGATTATCCGCGCGCGGCCGAGGCGCAATTGGTCGCCCAGACCTTCGTCGATCGCCTCCTGAAGCTGGATGCATCCGAATCGCAGTCGCAGGCACAGACCAACGTCCGCTTCCTCGAAGATCAGCAGAGCAGCCTCCAGGCGCAGGTCGATGCGGTCGAGCAGCAGGTCAATCGCGTCACGGGCCAGAACGGCGCGGCGCTTTCGAGCGGCGCGAACATGGGCATGATCAGCACCGGTGGTGGCGATTTCGAAGGACAGATCGCATCCCTTCGTCGTGAAAACCTGCAATTGCAGGCGCAACTTGGCAAGACAGGTGTCGGCCGCGATCCCGGCGTGGTTGCCGCCGAGGCGCAGCTCGCGGCCGTGCGGGCGCAATATTCGGACGATCATCCCGATGTGAAGCTGGCGGAGACACGCCTGGCGGCTGCCAAGACCGCCGCATCGCAGTTCCAGACCAACAATGTCGCGGGAACCATCCAGCAGCAGATCGCGGCGAACAACAAGGCGATCTCTGACCTGAACAGCGCACGTGGCCAGTCGCAGAGCCGCGCGATGCAGATGGCGGCGGCGCAGGCTCGCGGTCCGGTCGTCGCGCAGCAGGTGTCGCAATTGCAGGCGCGTGCCGACCAGATCCGCAACGACCTCGGCAAGGTGACGTCCAACCTGCTCAACGCCCGGTCGCTCGCCAAGCTGACCGAGGAGCAGCGCGGCGAACGTCTGACGCTGATCGATCCGCCGAACACGCCGGATCGGCCGACCAAGCCCAATCGTCCCGCATTGATCCTTGGCGGGATCGCGGCCGGACTGGGGCTGGGCTTCGTGCTCGCCTTCCTGATCGAGCTCGTCCTTCGTCCGATCCGCAGCGCTGCAACGCTGACGGCGCTCACCGGCGCACCCCCGCTCGCGGTCGTTCCCGTGCTGTCGCACAAGCGTCCGAAGACCGGGGGCCGGTGGGCCTGGTTCTCGCGCAAGAAGAAGCCGACCGAACAAAAGCTCGAAGAAGAGGGCCAATACGCGTGACCCAGGCAAGCGAATGGGACTCTGGTACCGGCGACCGGCCGGTCTCGCCCGCGTCGGTACTTCGACGCAGTGAATCGACCGAATCGCTGGAGCGGTTCGATTCGACCAAGCGCGGCGTGTTCGGATTCAACAGTCGCGACCGCCGCTCGCGGCCGTTCAACCTGCTGCGCGCGCAGGTTTCGAAGCTGATGACGGCGAACAACTACAAGATCATCGGCATGACCTCCGCCACGCCGCGCGTCGGCAAATCGTTCATGGCGAGCAACCTGGCGGCATCCATGTCGCGCATCCCGGGCACGCGGACCTTGCTGTTCGATCTCGATCTGCGCCGCGGGTCGATTGCGAAGACGTTCGACATTCCCGAAGGTCCGGGGATCAACTCCTTCCTGTCGGGGGAGATCGATTCCCTCGATGCGGCCGCCTATGACATTCAGGGGACCAACCTCACGATCTTTCCATCGTTCCCCACCGACGATTCCTCGGCGGAACTGCTGTCGGGCAGCCGCCTGAAGACGTTGGTTAAGGCGATGCGCGGGCTGTCTGAAAACGTGATCTGCATCTGCGATCTTCCGCCCGCTTTCGCGAATGACGATACCGCCATCGTTCTCCGCGAGATCGACGGCTATCTGTTCGTCGTGGAAGAGGGCATGACGACCGCGCATCAGGTGCGCGATGCCATCGAATTGCTGAAGCCGGCACCGTGCCTCGGGACCGTCCTGAACCGCTATCGTGGTGGGATCGGCGGGGACGATTATGGCTTCGGCTACGGGACTCAACGCTATTACGACGCCTATTATTCCTGACGTAACACATCGGGCTTAAGGCGCGGGCGATCGGTCGATCCGGGTGACCCGGTCACGGTGTCGTCCCGCGCATGCATGGAATTGCGGCAATGAAGATAGCGTATCTGATCAATCGCTATCCAGCGGTTAGCCACAGCTTCATCCGCCGGGAAATCCTGGCGCTGGAGGCTGCGGGCGCGTCGGTCGAGCGCTTCTCTATCCGGCCCTTCGACCAGAACCTCCCGGATCCGGCGGACCGGGCGGAAGCGGACCGCACCCAAGTGGTGGTAAGCCAGGGTATCGCGGCGTTGTTCGCCGCGACGCTGAAGATGCTGATAACCAGTCCCGCCCGCTTCTTCCATGCCTTGCGTATCGCGCTCAAAGCGTTCGCCGACGAACCGCGCCGTGGTTGGCGCCAGTTATTCTATCTCGTCGAGGCATGCTGGCTCGCCCGGAAGCTACGCGGCGTCGATCATCTCCACGCACATTTCGGCACCAATCCCGCCGCAGTCGCGCGATTGATCGGCGCGCTGACCGGCATTCCGTACAGTTTCACCGTTCACGGGCCCGACGAATTCGACGCGCCGGGCGCGTTAGATATCGCCGGCAAGATCGCGGACGCACGGCACGTCATGGCGATCAGCTCCTATGGCCGCAGCCAGCTGATGCGCTGGAGCGATCCCGGTCATTGGTCGAAAATCGCGGTCGTGCCGTGCGGCGTGGACCGGGTGTTCACCGAAGCAAACGCGCCGCGTGCCGATTACGGAAAGACATTGTGCTGCGTCGCCCGGTTGAGCGCGCAAAAGGGTATTCCGCTCCTTATCGAGGCGGTCACGGAGCTTGCCTCCAGACGATCCGACTTCCGCCTCGTCCTGGTCGGCGATGGCGAGATGCGCGCGGAGATCGAGCGCATGATCGTGGACCGCGGCCTGTCGGAAATCGTCTCGATCACCGGCTTTGTCGGGGCAGCGCAGGTCCGCGACATCTTGCTGTCCAGCCGCGCGATGGTCCTGCCCAGTTTTGCCGAAGGGCTGCCGGTGGTCATCATGGAAGCCTTGGCGCTGGAAACGCCGGTGATCGTCACGGCGATCGCCGGCGTGCCGGAACTGGTCACCGAAGACTGCGGCTGGGTCATACCGGCAGGGTCGGTTCCCGCGCTGGTCCAGGCGATGGACGACGCACTCGACTGCGATACCGCAACGCTCGCCGCGAAAGGGCGGACGGGGCGTGCACGCGTGCTGGAGCGGCACGAATCCGGAAAGATCGGTGCCGATCTCGCGGCTCTTTTGCAGGACGTGGCATGACCGGTGTGCTGCAGATACTGGCGATCGTCCTGCTCGTACCGATCATCGTCATCGATACCGTTTTCCTCAGCGAAATCCTCTTCGGTCTCGCGGGCAGCGTAAAACCGATGCGTGCGGCGCCCAGATCGTCCGTCGCGCTGTTGATCCCGGCGCATGACGAAGAGGCCAGTCTGCCCGCGATGCTGCCCGGCCTGCTGGACCTGAAGTCGAGCGGCGCGCGCGTCCTTTTGGTCGCGGACAATTGCACCGACGGTACGGCACGAACGGCGAGGGAGGCTGGGCTCGAGGTGGTCGAGCGCACCGATCCCGACCGGCGTGGCAAGGGCTATGCGCTCGCCTTCGGGCGCGACGAACTGGCGAAATCGGCGCCCGATATCGTCGTCATACTGGACGCGGATTGCGCGATCGACCGGGCCGCTTTGACCCGGATCGTCCAGCGCGCGACGATCACCGATCGCGTCGTCCAGGCCGCCTATGTCTTCCGCCCCGCACTGCATGCATCGGCGGCGGTGCAGATCTCCAATTTCGCGTTTGCGACGAAGAACATAGTCCGCCAGCGGGGGATCGCGCGGCTCGGCGGCCCGGCAATCCTGACCGGATCCGGCATGGCCTTCCCGTGGAGCACGTTCGCCGCGCTCGATCTCGCGACGGGAAATGTCGTTGAGGATCTCGTCATGGGGATCGAACTGATCGAACGCGGCCTGCCGCCCGTATTCGAACCCGGCGCGACGGTATGGTCCGACAGCAGCGGCGATTCGGGCACCGAAACGCAGCGCGCCCGCTGGGAGGGCGGCTTCCTCGCCACGGCACGCAGCGTCGCACCGCGTCTGCTCGGGACGGGACTGATCCAGCGGCGTTGGTCCAAGATCTGGATGGGCGCACATTTGCTCGTTCCCCCGCTGACGCTGCTGCTGCTTGCGAACGTCGTTGTAACGCTGCTCGCGGCGCTGCTCGCACTCGGCACCGGAATGGTTACGCCGCTCCTCATCGGCGGCGGATTGCTGTGGGCGCTGATCGTCGCGGTCGCCGCCGCATGGGCGGTGGAAGGCCGCCGCCATATTAGCGGTATGACGCTGATCCGCCTGCCATTCTACATCGCCTGGAAACTCGCGCTCTACGCCCGCATTCTTGGGGGAAAACGCTCCGTCGCCTGGGTCCGCACGGAACGGGTCGACCGCCCCTGAAGCTTCAGTCGCGCGACGGTTCCAGGATTGACCGCAACCGTCGCGCAATATTGGCGAAGGTCCGCAGCACCGGGATCCGGTCGATCATCGGTTGCGTATCCGAGATATCGGACCGCGACGATCGTTGATAGCCAAGCTTGGGCGATGCGGCATAGGTAACGACATCGGGATGCAGCATCCGGAACACCGAATATGCACCATCGACATGCATCGGACCGTAGTCGGGCGATCCTGCGGGGCGGGTGAGAATGCCCTCCAGAAAGTCGATAACGCGCGGTATCACGCGGCCATTGAACGCAACGAACGGCGTCGTTTCGACTGCCTGCTCGGCCGGCAACGGCGTATCCGCGCCCCCGGGATGGGGCGCGTGCAATCGATACGCCCCGTAGAAGATGTCCCAGTCCCCGCCGAACAGGCGATCGAGCTGTGAGCGCCCCTCGGACTGGAAATCACCCGAAAAGTTGAGATCGTCCTCCAGTATAAGGACGGTCTGGACCCCGTCGGCGCGCGCCTCACGAAGGATCTCCAGATGGCTCATGAAACATCCCCGCGCGCCGAGGCTCGGGAAATCCGCAGGATCGGTTGGCCGCACCGCGTCGAAAAACGCGATCCGCGGATTTCCATTCGCACCGACGCGCTCAAGCTCCCTCGTCATCTCGCGCCGACGATCCGTCCGCTCGGGCAGATTGATGATCCGCACGCTATCGAACCTGGCCAGTATATCGCTCATCGAACTGCTCCCGAAACGCTGGCTATTCTGGGGTTTGGATTGGCCTGAGACACCGATCAAATACTCTTTGACCGCTGCATCCATGCCGGCGTCCGGTCGAACGGTTCGTCCCATGCGGTATGATCGGATGTCACGTCCGCCCGGCTCGGCAGGACCCCGCAGCCGATAAGATCGCGCCCCTCGCGACGGTTCAGGATGTGATACCCGCCCCGCCCGATCATCCGGCGCGTCATGTAGAAGGCATGGCCCGTGATCCAGGCGAGGTTCGCCGCGATCGCCGTGCTGCGCCCACCGATCAGCGAGAAACAGCGCCGGCGCGATCTGAACCAATATCGCGGCAAGGGCGGCCCGATCGTCAGGTCCTTGCGATTATACGCCATCCCGGTCGATGCGCCGCCGATATGGTGGACCTTGCTCGCCGGTTCGTGGCGGACGGTCCAGCCCGCCTTGCGCAGCCGGTGCGTCAGTTCGACTTCCTCGAAATACAGGAAGAAGGCGGTGTCGAACAATCCGGTCTGCTTCAACGCTGCGGCGCGGAACATCATGCTTGCGCCCGTCACCCAATCGACCTCGCCCGCATGCCCGTCGTCGAACACGATCGGCTCGATCCCGAGCAAACGCCCGATTCCCCCGGTCCGGGCACCGCGCAACAATTCGCGGCCGACCGATGGAAAGCGGAAAGCGGAACCGGACGGGCTGCCATCGTCGTTCAGCAACAGGCTGCCCACCGCCGCGCAGCGCGGATACCGGTCCAGCGTCTCGACCAGCGCCGAAACCGCGCCCGGCGTTACTTGCGTGTCGGGGTTGAGCAGATAGATATAATCCGGCGGACTGTCGGACTGCATCAACCGCAGCATCGCCTGGTTGTTGGCCCAGCCGAACCCGCCATTCACCGCCAGCGGCAGCACCGTAACCCAATCCGCAAGGTCGCTTCCCGCAACCCCCGCCTCCAGCCGCTCGACCGAGTCGTCGTTCGAAAAGCCGTCCGCAATCACCAGCCGCAGGTCGGGGAACTCAGCCCGCGCGCTCGCCAGCGCTCGGGCCGCGTCCAGCGCGAGAACCGGCGTGCGGAAATTCACCATGACCGCGGCGACGGATGTCGCCCCGGTTCGCGCTTCAGGCATGATCAAGACGTTGGTTCCCCGCGCATCGTGATCGTGGCCGGAACACCGATCGCCAGCGCCCGCGCCGGCACATCGACCAACACGACTGCGTTTGCCCCAACGATCGCACCGTCGCCAAGCGTAATCTTGCCGAGCACGACAGATCCCGCGCCAAGCTGCACGCCGCGCCCCAGCACCGGCGCGTCGTTCAGTGCGTCGAGCCGACGGATGCCCAGCGTGCAATTCTGCCGGATGATGCAATCGTCGCCGATCACCGTATCGCCGTGAACGACGATGCCCCCCTGATGTTCGACGACCACGTTCCGGCCGAGCACGACCGAATAGGGCAGTTCGATGCCATAGACGTCCCGGCACCGGCGGAAGAGCGCGCGATACAGTATGCTGAGCGGCGCGCGGAGCAACTTGGGGCGCACGCTCATCCGCCACACGCCGAAGCGATGCACGGCCACGGCCCGAAATCCGGGCTTGGTCCAGTCGCGGCCATGCGCGATCCAGTCTTCGCGAATCTGCGCGAACAGGGGCAGGTCGGCGTTCATCGGCTCGCCGCCTGCTTGTACTCGATCAGTTCGGATTTCCTGCCACCGGCATGGTCGCGCCGGAATCGGAGCAGGCCGAGCAACTCGGGGAACTTGCCCAGCATCAGGAAGATGCCGCTCGCCACCGCGATGCGCGGCGGCAGCGTGCGGGACTTGGCGAGCGCGATCTGCGCCATCTTCGCGGGCCACACGAGCAACAGCGCCGCCGCGGCAAGCCACGCCACGACGCTGCCCGAGAGGATTGCGGCAAGCAAAGCGACGATGAAAAGTACCGGCATCGCCAATCCCCAGATCAGGATGCGGCGGCAATTGCGACGATAATCGGGATCGCGCAGTTCCGGGTGGCGGCTGGCCAGTTCGGCAAAGGCATGCCCGGCGCGCTTGCACCGCATCCACCATTGCCCGAAGTGCAGGATCGCGGCATCGTGCAGCGTCATTTCGCTGTCGATCCGCTCCAGCCGCCATCCCCCTGCGCGCAGCCGCGCCGCCATGTCGGGGTCCTCACCGGCGATCATTCCGGCATCATAGCCGCCGATCGCCTGCAACGGCGCGACCCGGCACAGCACGTCGCCGCCACAGGCCGATGCCGGCCCGACCGGCACGTTCCATTCGTCGTTGCAGAAGGCGTTGTAGATGGAGCGGTCGGGATAGCGTTCGCGGCGGCGGCCGAACACCAGCGCCAATGCGGGATCGCGGTCCAGCGCTGCCATGCCGGCCTCGAGCCAGCCCGGCTGCATCTCGCAATCGCCATCCACCATCTGGACGTATTCCAGTGCCGGGTTTTGCGCGACCAGATAGGCCAATCCGGCATTGCGTGCGCGGGCGGCGGACAGGCGGGGCGGGGCGGTCAACTCGATCGCATGCACGCCGCGCGACATCGTCATGGCGACACTGTCGTCCGACGATGCGGAGTCGACATAGACGCACGACACGCCCTCGGGCAGGGAATCGAGGCACCGCACAAGCCGGTCGCCTTCGTTGCGCCCGATCACGACGATACCCAGCCGATCCTGTTCATGACGCCGATTCTCTTCGTGGTGCGGCAATTAACTCACTTTCGCTGGACGTCGTTCATAGGTGTGACACATAGGCGGTTGTCAATTGGTTGCACTGCGGCATTTGCCCTCTAAA
Organism: Sphingomonas aliaeris; assembly: GCF_016743815.1. Classification (NCBI taxonomy): domain Bacteria; kingdom Pseudomonadati; phylum Pseudomonadota; class Alphaproteobacteria; order Sphingomonadales; family Sphingomonadaceae; genus Sphingomonas; species Sphingomonas aliaeris. The sequence goes on from NZ_CP061035.1 coordinate 1,064,181, forward strand.
GGGGCAGGCCGTTTCCACCAGGTCCGGCGGATCGCGAAGGGCAGGGACGATATGGGTTCGGCGGGGCAAGCGATTTCATGACCGGATCATCGGCGACCACGGGTTCGGCTGGACAAGCGATCTTCCTCGATATGGCCTTTGATCGCCTTGATTTCGAGGCGATGGTCGCATGGTTGGAACGGCGCCGCGCGGGCGACCGCTTCGCCTATGTCGTGACGCCGAACGTCGATCACATCGTCCAGATCGCCGGGGATCCGGTCAATCTGCGTCCCCTGTACGACGACGCCACGCTCCGCCTGTGCGACAGCAGGGTGCTGGCAAAGCTTGCGAAATTGCGCGGGATCGACTTGCCCGTCGTGCCGGGCAGCGATCTGGTTGTCGCGCTGTTCGACCGCGTGCTGGCGCCGGGCGACCGCTATTGCCTGATCGGCGGCAGCGATGAGCTGGCGAAACGGCTGCGCGCGAAATATCCGGATCTCGACCAGGTTCATCATGCCCCCCGATGGGTCTGCGCCGCGATGCAGGAGCGCGCGCGGAAGCGGTGAGAGCGGCGGCAGCGGCGAATGCGCGCGTCATCCTGCTCGCCGTCGGCGCGCCGCAGCAGGAAATGCTCGCCCGTGAAATGGCGCAGGACGGTACGGTTTCCGGCACCGCCTTGTGCATCGGGGCGTCGATAGACTTCATCGTCGGCGCACAGCGCCGCGCGCCGAAAAGTCGTGCAACGTGCTGGAATTGAATGGGCGTGGCGCCTGGCGAGTGACCCCCGGCGGCTCGCCCGACGCTATCTGATCGAGGGTCCGAAAATATTTCTGCTCGTGGCTCGCTGGTCGAAACCAAAAGCTGATACACATCAGCCAAAAGCATAACAGGTCGCACGAATGGATTCCGAATCAACCCTTTCCGGAAAACCCGGCGCTGTGCGATCGGCGATCGCGCTCGCGGCTGGTTTTGCGCGCCGGAAATCGGTGCTGGTGTTCGGCAACAATATCCTCATGGCCGCGATCAGGCTCGTCAGTTCCGTTATCCTGACCCGGCTGCTGGACGTGAAGTCGTTCGGCATCATGGGCTTTCTGACGACGATCAACATCATTTTCGTCCAGATGACCGATCTCGGCTTCTTCTCGTATGTCGTGCGCCAGGCGAACGAAACCGAGGAGATGCTGGACGAGATTTGGACGCTGCGACTGCTGCGGTCGGTCGTCATCACCGGCGTGATCATCGCCCTGTCCCCGATTCTCGCCGCCTATGTCCAACAGCCCGATCTGGTACCCGCGATCATGGTGTCCTCGCTGGTCGTCATCATCGACGGCTGCTCGTCTATGTCGTTCGCCACGGCGGCGAAGCGCGGCCAGATCGCGCGCATTTCGCTGCTCGATCTCATCCCGGCAATCTCGCAAGTAGCATTGGCGATCCTCCTGGCATTGTACCTCCGCTCCTACTGGGCTCTGGTCTGGGCGATGGTCCTGAGCGGGGTGGTGCGCGCCGTGATCAGCTACGTCATGTTCGAAAAGACGCGACGGAACTGGCGGTGGAGCGCACCGCGGGCGAAGGATGTCTGGCGCTACGGCCGTTACGTCGCGGGATCGACCTTGCTCTTCCTGCTGATCACCCAGGCGGACAAGGTGGCCTTCTCGCGCTACATGGGGCTGCAGCTCTTCGCGACCTACGTCCTCGCGTACAACATCGCCAACGTCATGCAGTTGTTCACCGGCTCGTATGGCGATCGGATCGTCTATCCGGAATTCTGCCGGGCCTATAACGAAGATCCGGCAATGCTCGCGCAGGTCTATTACCGGTGCGGCTGGACGATCCGCATGGGGTACATGTTCCTGTGCGGCGGGTTCGTCGCCTGCGCGCCGTTGATCATCCATACCCTCTACGATGCGCGCTATCACGGCGCCGACGTCTTCCTCGGTCTGCTGGCGATGACGGCGGTTTTCCGCCTGTCGATCATCATCGCGAGCCAGGCGATCCTGAGCACGCACGATGCACGCCGCTTGCTGTATCTCAACATCGTGCGTGCGGTGACGTTCGCCATCGGGCTTACCGTCGGGTTCCTGACCTTCGGCGCGATCGGGATGGTATACGGCCTCGTCGCGGTCGAGATCGTCGCACAGCTCTATTGCTGGGTGGTCCTCGCGCAGATGCGGATCCTAAGCGTCGTCAAGGAAGCGATGTTCCTGTTCGTCGCGCTGGGCGGCTACGGCCTTGGTCTGGCGGTCAACGCGGTTGGCATGAGGTTGATCGGTTGACCGAACACACGACCATAGCGGCAGACGCGCCGAACCGCCGCTTCGCCTGGCTGGATACCGCCCGCGGGATCGGCATCATCCTGGTCGTCTACGCGCACCAGATGAGGGCGCAGGCTACGCGCGGCCTCGTGCCTGTGTCCTGGGACGGGCCGTTCCAGGATGCGCTGATCTACGCGTTTCACATGCCGCTATTCTTCTTCATCTCGGGCATCGTTTCGGTAAAGGCGATCCGGGGGCGGTCCTTCCAGACCAATCTCCGGGACAAGCTTCTGACCATCGCCTATCCGTATTTCCTGTGGTCGATCGCGTCCTGGTGTCTTTCGGCGTCGGCGGGCAAATACGTCAACAATCCCCTGGGCCTCGAAAGTTTGATCTCGATTGTCTATCAGCCCATCCTGCAATTTTGGTTCCTGTACGTCCTGTTCTTCTGCCATATCGTCGCGGCGGCTTTCGGCCGTGTCTTCGCGGTCAACGTCATCCTCGCACTGGTCATGATCATCGCACCGCTGCCGTTCGACTATCCGATGATCAAGCAATTTGCGATGGCGTTCCCGTTCTTCGTGGTCGGCATGCTGGCCTCGAAAATGTTATTATCCTCCGCCGGAAGTGGCGCTGTGGGCCCATCGCGTCGGAGCGCGACTCTGCATTACGCGGGCGCGACTGCGGCTTTGATCGCCCTGGTCTGGTTGACGTATTTCCCGCCGACCGACTTCGCATTCATTATTCAGGTGCGGGCATGGCTTGGAATTGCAGGCGTTGTCATGCTCTCCCGGATGATCGGGTCGCGCATGCCATGGCTCACGGCCCTGGGCGAAGTCTCGATGGCGATTTTCGTGCTGCACACCATCATCGCGGCGTTGCTGCGAACCATTCTGGCCCGCGCGGGCGTTGAGGATCCGCTGATCCTGCTGATAACCTGCGTCGTCGGAGGGTTGCTGATTCCGGTCATAATCGCGAAGATCGCGGGCCGTTACGGGTTGGAGGTCAAGCTCGGCCTCGGCAAGACACGTCATACGACGAGCAAAACCGGCCAGCATAGGGCTTCGGTCGCGTCATAAACCGCGGAATTGCGGCGCCGAGGTTCGGTCGGGCGAGGACCGGCGTCACGGAGTTCCGGATCACGGCGGGCGCAGGATGTTCGGCCATTGCCGGGGACCATAACGTCGCGGGCTTCGCATCCTTGTTATGGTGCAGGACGACACGCCGATGCCGGCGCCGGCAAGCAACAGGATAAGCAATACTGAAGCGCGCATCGTCATGTGTCCCACCCGAACGCGCAGCTTTCGCCTTGCTATTTTGGGTAGGTGCCGACATCATCTTCCGGGGGCAAGCCTGCGCGCTGGAGCCTTTTCGATCCTGCGAATGCCATCGCCGCAATCGCGAACAGAAGCGTTTTGCCCGTGATCCTGACCTTGAAAAGCCTGATCTATCTCGATGGACTGCTCGCCCTCGGGCTGCTGTTTTTCCGCTGGGCGCTCGCCAGTCGGCTGAAAGGCCTCGTCAATGGCCGCATGATCGCGATCGTACTGCTCGTTCCCGCGCTGCTGATGATCGTACCGAAAATCGAAATGGCCTATGCCTGTGTGGCGATTATCGTGATGCTCGCGCCGAGCAGGCCGGAATTGTGCGCAGGCTATCTCCTGATGCTCGCGATGGTGCCCGAACTCGGCGTGGAATACAGCGTCGGCGGTGTCTATATCACTGAATTATCGACCACCTTGGCGATGGCCGTAGGTGCGCTGCTCGGTTTGATATGGACCCGTCGTACGACGAAGCTGCACACGGGCAAGTATGATTTGGCGGCGCTCGCACTCGTGTTTCTGCTGACGATCATGACGGCGCATGGAATGCCTGCGACGACCTTCCTTCGCGCATTTATCGACAACGGACTTTCCGTAGGCGCGCCGTATATCGTCGTATCCCGCAGCATCGGGAGCGAGCAAGACGCACGCTCGGTGATCTCGCGCCTCTACCTTGCCGGCGCTCTTGCGGCAATTATCGCGATCTTCGAAGCGAGCCGTCATTGGGCATTGTACGACGTTATTCCAGCACACTTCAATGTCGCAATGCAGGGCATCTCGGTTCTGAATATCAGGGCTGGTTTCATGCGGTCGGGCGGCCCCCTGCTCAATCCTACCGCATTCGCGCTTTTCCTCGCGGTTCTACCCGCCGGCCTGTGGGGAGTCCGGTCATATTTCCACAAGGCTGGTTATCATGCGCTTACCGCGCTGTTGCTGTTGGGTCTGTTGTCCACGCAGTCGCGAGGCGGTTGGATCGCATGTGCTGCCGGATATTGCGCGTGTTGGGCGTATAGGGGGCTCAGGACGCGAGCGATCGGCGCGTTGCTTGGCGCGGTGGTAGTGTATTTCGTCGCTCAATATATTCTGCCGGAAAACGGTCGGCTGGCGGAAAGTCTTGGACGCTCTGGCGCTGCTGCCGGAACCGCCGATTATCGCGGACTGTTGCTGGAATCTGGAATAGGGCAGATCAAGTTGCATCCCGTTTTTGGACAATCGGTTACGGATTTGTACGTGAGCATGAGCCACCTTATCCAGGGGCAGGGTATTCTCGATTTTGTGAACGCTCATCTCTACGTCGCACTCACCAGTGGGTTGGTCGGGCTTGCAGTCTGGATTTTGATCTGGGGGACACCGTTCGCTGCATCATGGAAACGCGGGGCACCGGTAGGTCGTGACACGGCGTCCGGCCTTCAGATTGTGCCTGAGACGATATTGGTCGTAAGTATGATTGGGCTGATATTTACCTCAACAACCGTCCGCGCGCTCGTGTGGCCGACAATCGGTCTCGCTATGACTGGGCCGTTGCTCGCGCTAGCTGGACACCGACGGAAGTCAGCGACACGCGCTGGATCGGCACGGTCGCCTAATCTAGCGGTCGAACCGATCAAGGTTCCGGCAGTAGGATAACGGCGAAGGACGATCCTGCCGCGGCATCTCTGCAGCACGTCAGATCGAACGACGTGTTGATCATCCCGGCGTTTGTCCTGCTGGTCATGTCGACCATATGGGATCGCGGGCTGCTCGGCTGGCTTACAGGGACGAGGCCGCTTCAATTTCTGGGCGAACTTTCATATTCCGTATACCTCAATCACGCTTGCCTTCTGATCCTCGTGACACCGTTCTGGGGATTGTTCGCGAGCCGCGCCGCACCGTTCATCACGTTGCGCCCGGCAATGTACATTCCCGTTTTCTTTTCATGTGTGCTGGCGGTTTCTTATCTCACTTATCGGCTGGTCGAACTGCCCTCTCGCAAATTTCTGAACACGAAACTTCGGTTACGCCGAAGCCTGCCCGTCGAGACGCCGTCCGCACCGTGAGCATGCCGTCCGGCTGGTCAGAATTTGCCTAAAAAACAATGCTTAAGGCCAAATTTACCAATAGTTTTCGGACTCGGTAAGAACGTCAATGACTAAGACCGTCTCAACTATTGAGCGGGACAATCATGGCAAAAATTCAGATTTTGAGCATTTTTTCTGGCGACCCGACCGACAGCGAGGTGTTGGCAAAAACAAACACGGCGAGGTTTGTCGGCACGATGACCAACGTCGGCACGGCGGTTGTCGCGCCGACCGCTGCGGCGCCCGTAGCCGCAGTATCCGAGACGGCGTCGAAGCCCGTCGTTCCGGCCACGACGCCCGTCACCGATAAGGTCGTCTCCACGACCTCCGAACCGACCGGGATCGCCGCCGACAAGGGGACCGCCGCGGTTTCGGTCGTCAAGGTCGACACGGCCGATACAGGAACGGCCAGTGTCGCGGGCGTTTCATCCACGCAGCCGTTGACAACGACAACGGTGACCGGAACCGCGCTGGGTGCCACGGGCAGCGTGAATACGATGGACATCGGGATGAACCTGGCGGGCGTAAGCTCTTACAGCACGCAACATCCATTCCTCGACAGGTTCAAGACGTCGACCAAATGGGTAGCGCAGTTTCCCAACGGACTGCAGACGAATGCCATTCCGGTAGATGCGAATGGGTTTCCCGTAGGAATGCCGGCGGGAGCGTCGAATATGTACGCGGCTTTCGCGTTGGATCCTGTCGCTCTGGACATGCCGGATGTCTACGTCATTACCTACAAAGGCACTGCCACTATCAGCGTGTTGAACGGTACAATCCTGTCGTCGGAACCCGGTCGGGTGGTGTTTCGGTACACCGGCACCGGCCATGGGACCAACGTCAGCATGAGGAACGTGAACCCGGCCGACCCGGTTACAGAGATGCACATCGTTCGCGAAGATCAGGTGGCTCTTTATAAGAGCGGGGAGATCTTCAATCCCGCCTTTATCGAAAAGGCGTCGCAATGGTCCGAACTGCGATACATGGACTGGGGCTATACCAATAACAACAAGCTGGTGTCCTGGGATCAGCGCACACGCGTAGATAGCGGATCCTGGAACGGAATTTCGCCGACGGCTAGCGTTCCTATCGAAATCATGGTCGCGCTGGCGAACAAGACCGGCACGGACATGTGGATCAATATCCCGGCCGAAGCCGACGACACTTATGTTCGCAATACCCTGGCCTATGTGCGCGATAACCTCGCGTCGGGGCTCAGCGTCAAGGTAGAATATTCGAACGAGGTTTGGAACTGGGGGTTCCAGCAGACAGGATCCGCCCGCGATAAAGCTGCGGCGTTGTGGGGAACGGACCTTAACGGCAACGGACGGATCGATTTCAATACCAGTGAAGAGCTAACCGGCGGATACCTGCAATATTACGGCTATCGCTCCGCCCAGATCGCCGCGATCGCCAATGACGTGTTCGCGAACACTGAGACCGGCAGGCTTCAGAACGTCATCTCGAGCCAGACAAGCTATCTCGGACAGGAACAGTATGTCCTGAAAGGCGTCCAGAAGGCCAACTTGGGGAGTGTCGAATCGTTGTTCGACACCTATGCGGTCACCACATATTTCGGATTGGACCGCCCCGGAAAGGCTGCGGTAACGGCGTGGGCTCGATCGGGGCAGGCGGGCGTCGATGCGGCATTCGCCGAAATGTCCGCTGACCTTGATCGTGCGCTACAGATTTATGCGTATCAGCAAGGCGTAGCCGCCCGCAACGGCCTTGCATTGGCGGCGTATGAAGGTGGACTGCACGTCACGTCCGCCGCATTCCCCGAAGCCGACCAGGCGGCAGTTACCGCCTTCTTCGACGTGTTGGCGAAAGATCCGCGCATGGGCGCGCTCTACACCAGAATGGTGGACGAGTTCGCGAAGTCCGGCGGATCCGGACTGGTGGCGTTTTCCGATGCGGTGCCGTCGTCGAAATGGGGCAATTGGGGCACGCTGGACAGCATTTATGACAAGTCGAGCCCCCGCTATGACGCGCTTGTTGCCGCATCGCAGGCGGCGAAGGCAAGCCAGGCGGTCGGCGTGGACGCGACGCAGGTAAACGTGCGGACGGGTGCCGCGACGTACACGCTCGCGGCGAACCAGCTGACGCTGGCCTATACCGGTACGGGCGGGTTCAACGGGCGCGGTAACGATCTCGCCAACACCATCGTCGGCGGAAATTCGTTCAATATGCTGTATGGCGGTGCTGGTAGCGATACCATCCTCGGCGGCACGCGCAACGACACGATCGATGGCGGCCTCGGGGCGGATCTAATGATCGGCGGTGACGGCGACGATATCTATACCGTCGACAATGTCGGTGACGCCGTGGTCGAACTGTCGAAAGGTGGCGTCGACGAGGTCCGAACCTCGTTGAGCAGCTACATTCTATCGGCGAATGTCGAAAACCTGACGTTTACGGGCGCCGGGACGCTCGTCGGGACCGGTAACGAACTGGCCAACGTCCTGACGGCGACGGGCGGGCCGGCAACGCTTTATGGCGGTGACGGGGACGATCGATTGGTCGGGTCGGCCAGCGCCGATATGCTCGATGGCGGCGCCGGTGCCGACGCGATGCGCGGTGGGCAGGGCAATGATACCTACATTGTCGATAATGCCGGTGACATCGTGACCGAACTGGCCGGTGAGGGCGTGGACACGATCCGGACATCGCTTGCCCGTTCGGGCATCGCCAATAACGTCGAAAATCTCACGTTCACCGGGTTGGGCACTTTCTACGGATCCGGCAACGCGCTCGATAATTTCATTACCGGCGGAATGAGCAATGACACGATGTACGGCAATGCGGGCAACGACACGCTTTACGGTCGTGGTGGCAACGATTTCCTGGATGGGGGACTGGGCGCCGATCTGATGAACGGCGGCGGCGGCGACGATCGTTTCGAGGTCGATAATGTCGGTGACGTGGTGGTCGAAGGTGCCAATCTCGGAACTGATACCGTCGGCAGCATCATCGATTACACGTTGACCGCCAACGTGGAAAATCTGCTGCTGAAAGGTACCGCTGCGTTGAACGGCTCCGGAAACGAGTTGAACAATCAGATCACTGGTAACGACGCCAACAATATCCTGCGGGGCTTTGCCGGCGACGATTGGCTTTCGGGCGGCGGCGGCAACGATACGCTGTACGGGGATATCGGAAACGACGTGCTGAACGGCGGCGATGGAGCGGACCTGATCTATGGTGGAGCGGGCACCGACAGGCTCTCGGGCGGGGCGGGTAACGATATCCTGGTCGGCGGCGCGGGCAAGGACACGCTGGATGGCAACGCCGGCGCGGATCGTTTTGTCTTTTATGCGGGTGATACCGGTAATACGCGCGCGAATGCGGATCTCATCTACTTCTACAGTAATGAGGGCGATGTGATCGACCTGTCCAACATGGACGCTCGCACTTCGACGGCATCGCGCGACGCATTCAACTTTATCGGTCAGTCCGCTTTCACGCGCACGGCCGGCGAGTTGCGGATCCAGTTCAGCGGCGGATATTGGGACGTGACGGGCGATACGAATGGCGACGGTGTCGCCGACTTCAGCATTACCGTAAACGCGGGCAGCACGCCGCTGCTGCCACGCGACTTCATCCTCTAAGGCGGATCCGGCCTGCCAGGCGAACCATCCGGCGGACCCATCGGTCCGCCGGATATTCAACACCGGTGCAGCTGAACCTGGCGACGAACGTCGCCCTCTTCGCGACTCCGGCCGCGATGCTTCACGTCGGCATGATTCAAAAGGCCTGAGAGACAGTCGCTCCCATATATCGGAAGCCGCTAGCGCACGATCCGTGCCGGGTTTCCCACGGCGGTTGCGCCTTCGGGGACGTCGCACAGGACGACGGCGTTCGCGCCGATCCTCGCATGCGCGCCGATATGAATCGGGCCGAGCAGTTTCGCGCCTGCTCCGATATCGACATGCCCGCCGATCCGGGGGCGCCGCCGTTCTTGATGGCCAGCGTAACCTGTTGAAGGATCATGCAATTAGGCCCGATGACCGCGTTGGGATGGATAACGATGCCGTTAGGGTGCGGCATCAGCAGGCCACCCCCTATATTGGCGACCAACGGGATGTCCGCGCCCGACACGGCAGACCAGAACCTATACCTGGCGACCGCCCTGAGCTTCGCGAAGCGCGCAAACGGCCCTGACCGTCCGGCCGCGCGCTGGTAATCACGAATGCTGGCAAGCAGTGCGCGACCAGGATTCCATCCCGTGCCGCGTTCTCGGCTCCAATCGGGCGTCTCGGCGGAAATCATACCTGGTGCGCACCCCGGAAATTAAACCTGTGTCCTGCCCATCGCCACATCCCGCGACGAAAGTACAGTAGGCCGACACGCTTGCCAGCATCCCGTTGCACCGCCTAGACGCTAAACGCCGCACATTGGGTCGGCGGACGACGGGGGTTCCAGTGATCGACAGACGTTCGCGCGGCGTGACCCCGCCGTGGATATCCATCGCGCTGATCCTCTGCTTCGCCCTGGCCTGCCTGTGGTTCGCCCCGCGTCAGAATATCTGGATCGATGAATCGACCCAATTGTCGGGCATCACGCTGTCGCCGGGTGCATTGCTGCAGTGGCTCGCCGGTGCGGATACGAGCCGGTTCGGCGTGCCCGGCGACCGCATGCCGCCGCTCGGCTATCTGATCGATTCGGCATGGTGGAACGGCGTCTCCCAGTCCGTCACCGGCTTGCGACTGTTCCACGGCGCATTGGTCGTCGCGGCGCTCGGCCTGTTCGCATGGGTCGAGCGGACCTATCTCGGCGGGCGTTGGGCCGTTATCGGTCTGATCTTTCTCGTCGTGTCGCCGAAGACGATCCAGCTGGCGGTGGAATTGCGCGCATATCCGATGCTGTTCGCCATGGCCTGCATCCAGGCAACGCTGTTCCTGCGGATGGTTGCCGCGCGCACTGCCCCGACGACGCGGTTGCTCGTCATTTTCGGCCTGGTATGCATCGCGACATGCTTCATCCATTTCTTCGGTGTCGTCGCGACCTGCGCCTATTTCGGCGCGCTGCTGCTCCGGTTCCTGCGCACCTCGCCGGCACGGATCGTCATTGCCGGCGTGGCGACGATGATCCCGACGCTGGGGTTGAAACCCTTCGTCACCGGCGCGACCGCTTTGTCGAATGTTCCGGTCATCGGCACCAGCCCCGTCCAGTACGTCCTGCAACTGTTCGCCGGGTCGGCCTATCTCGTCTTGCCGGTCGCCGGTGCGCTGTTCATAGCCGGTTGTCTCGTATTGCTGTCGCTGGGCGTGATCGGCGCGGCGATGCGGCTGGCGGCGCGACGGACCGAACCCGTCGATCACATGGTCGTCGTGGCCCTGCTCGGGGTCGGTGCAACGGTCCTGCCGCATTTCTTCATCCACTCGTTCGATACGCTGAAGCCAAGCTACAGCATCTGGTTGCTGCCCGTCCTCGCGCTGATCATGGCATCGGGCGCGCGCTATGCGGCCCGGTCCGGCGCGGGCTCGGGTGCGGGCCTGAATGCAAAGCGGGGCGTGTGGATCAGGCGCGGAGTCCAACCGTCGGTCGCAGCGCTGGCGCTCGGCGCGGCGATATCGACCGCGATCTTCCTCCTTCGCGCGGACTGGTACGTGCACGGCCCGGCGAACGCGATCGCCACCGCGCGACAGGGCCTGCCCGCCGACACGCCGATCGTCTATGTCGGCGCCGACACATACGCCTATGGCTATTTCCCAACCGTCTACCTGAGCCAGCGCCGCGCCAACCAATGGCTGGCGCAGGGCGGCGGCGTCCGGCGCCTGCCGGACGGGGCGGTCCAGCCGTGGAGCACGCTGTCGGGCTATGCGAACATCGTCGTCGTAGAGATCATGCCGCGGCGTTACAGCGATCTCGGCCAGTGCCTGCGCGGCGCATGCCCGTCATTCGATCGCTCGCCGGTCCAGACCGAGATAAGCGCAACCGGATCGTGGCGCGAGGCAGCGGCTGCGCGCACGTTCGGATATTACGACGCGTCGATCACCCGGATGGCCGCAAGCCGACGGTGATCGGCGTCACGCCGCCGCGACGGATGGCGCCAGCAGCGATTTGATCAAATCCGACCGGTGGCGGAACACTTCCTCGTCGATCAACGGATGCCCGTCGCGCGCCGCAGCCTCGGCCAGTTCCGCCAACCGCCTAGGTTGCTCGATGATCCCCGTCACGGCGTCGGCAAGAGCCACCGGCTCGCCCGCGACCAGAACGCCGCCGCCATGCGCCTGGATCAGGTCGCGGGGGTAGGGGCTGTCATACCCGACGATCGGCGTACCGGAGAGCAAAGCCTCGATCAGACAGCGCGGCGACTCCAGCGTCTTGTGGCAGAACAGGAATATATCGGCGTCGCGAAACGCCCGCATCAGCGTGTCGCGATCGTTGACCGATCCGACGAACCGTATCGCGCTCTCCAGCGCCAGATCGCGGACCTTGTCGCGCGCAAAGGCCAGTTCCGGCCCGTCGCCATACCATGTCGCCTCGATCGGTATCTTGCGGTCGGCCAGCAGCGCCAGCGTGTCGATCCAGTCGGATACGCCCTTGTCGCGATGCACCCGCCCGGCATAGACGATGCGCACCGTCCGATCCGGCCCGCGTGCCATCTTCGCGGCAAGATCATCTGCCGAGATCCGCGCTTCCGGACCCAGATGGATATTGTGGACCAGATGCGCCGAGCGGCTCGACGGGGCGTAGGCCCGGTACGTGTCCATGCCGTGGAACAGGCCCATCGACGATCGCCTGATGACGTAATGCTCCAGCCGGGACGCGAGCCACGCGGTTACCGTACGATAGGCGCGCCGTGCGCCCGAATATTCCGCCGCCTGGAATCGCATGACGTTTGATTCCACCCGATCCGTCCAGATCGCGGCCTTGCGTCCGTCATTCGCGGCCAGGATCGCGGCGACCGCGCCCCAGTCGCCCCATAATCCGCCGATGGCGAATTGCAGATGCGTAGCCTGGCGGATCAGGGTTCGCAGCAAGGCGCGCGTGGCGGGCAGCTTCCGCGCGAATTCGACCGGCGTCCACGCCGTCGGTAACGGACGCAGGTCCAGATTGGCGTCCTTAAACATCGCGACGATGTCGCGCGTCGATTCTGGCGGCGTACTCGCGGTGAGGACGGGATTGCACAGGATGACGCGATCGAAATTCTCGAGCCAGAGTCGCAGGCCGTTGCACGCCTGCGTATCGTAGAACAGCGTCCCATCGACCGAATAGAGCGGCACCGGAAGCACGATCAAGATCGTCTCGGGGTTGTTCGTCACGACGATGCGTCCTTCATTCGGGCGGGACCGGTCCGTCGGAGCGTAGCGGTCTTCCGCCGTCGTGTAAGGCGCAAATCCGGTCGACGCCACCACCCGATCGTCGGCTCTGCGGCCGGTCACCCCCCATCGCCTACCGCTCGCGCAGCGCGCTGCCCTTCGCCTCGTCGATCGGGCTGGTAAGATAGCTGAGGAAGCTGCGGTCGCCCGTCACGATGTCGGCGACGGTCGACATGCCGGGGGTAACCGGCACGCTGCGATCGCCGCGGTCGATGCGCGTGCGGTCCAGCGCGACGCGCACGACATAGACGGGCCCAAGTTTCTCGTCGTCCACCGCATCGGGGCTGATCGCGATCACCTTGCCCGGGATCGATCCGTATCGTGCGAAGGGGAATGCCTCCAGCTTGACGTCGACCTTCTGCCCGACCGACACGAAGCCCGCGTCGCGGTTGAGCAACTTGACCTCGGCGACCAGTTTGCCGTCCGCCGGCACCACCGTCATGATCGGTTTCGCCGCCTCGACCACGCCGCCCTCGGTATGCACCGACAATTGCCCGATCGTGCCGCTGACCGGCGCACGCAATTCCTGGAAGTTGGCGCGGGTCTGCGTCTTGGCCAGTTCCTCCTGCCGCAACTGCATGTCGGCATTCGCTTTCACCAGTTCGTCGAACAACGCCGCGCGCACTTCGGTCCGCGCCTTGGTCAGCGTGCTGGCGGCACCGGCCGATTGCGCACTGGCACGACGGATCGATTGCAGCGCGGATTCGCGGTCGCGCGCCTGCGCCAGCCGCTGGCGGCGCATCTCGATCACCTTCAGCTTCGACACGAATCCCTTGGCGAGCAATTGCTCGTTCGCCGCGATCTGTTCGTCCAGCAACGGCAGCGTCTCGGTCAGCTTGGCGACCTCGACCCGCGCCGTCGCGATATCGGATTGCGCGATCTGCCCGCTGGCGACCTGCGCCGAAATCGAGGCCTGCACGTCGGCCAGCCGCGCCTGTGCCAGCGCACGCTGCGCCGCGACGGTCGCCGCATCCGCACCGGCCGGGGGCGTGAAGACGAAGCCCTTGCCGTCCAGCCCGTCGATCACCGCGCGGGTGCGCGCCACCGCGAACGCCGCCGCCTCATACGCCTTGCGCGCCTGCGTCGCTTCGGCGGAGGAAACGGTCGGGTCGAGCAGAACGAGCACTTGCCCCTTGGTGACGTGATCGCCGTCATGCACCAGGATGCGGCGAACGACGCCCGCCTCGGCCGGCTGCACCAGCTGCACCGCGCCGGTCGGCACGATCCGGCCCGGCGCGGAGGCGACGATATCCGTCCGCCCGAACGTCAGCCACAGGCCAAGCAAAGCGACGCCGCCCATCAACACCTTGGCGGTGACGCGCGCAGTGGGGGAGACGGGACGCTCGATCACTTCCAGCGCGGCGGGCAGGAAACCCGTTTCCTCGACGCGCAGGCGACCCAGGTCGCGCTTCTTCTCTTCGGCCAGGGTCGCGCGGATCACGGCCCAGTTGGTGGTCAACGCGTTCATGCGGCAATTCCCTGCACGCCCGACTGGCGGCGATGAAGTTCGGCATAGCGACCGCCCAGGGCGATCAGTTCGTTATGCGACCCCGATTCGACGATCCGTCCCTTCTCGATCGCGATGATCCGGTCGCAATCGCGCACGGCGGACAGGCGGTGCGCGATGACCAATACGGTGCGCCCCTTCGATATCGCCTTCAGGTTGCGGCGGATGATCTCCTCGCTTTCGGCATCCAGCGCGGACGTCGCTTCGTCGAGGATCAGAATGCGCGGATCGGTGACGAGCGCGCGGGCGATCGCGATCCGCTGGCGCTGGCCACCGGACAGGTTGACGCCGCGCTCGACGATCGGCGTGTCATACCCCTGCGGCTGTTGCAGGATGAATTCGTGCGCACCGGCAAGCCGGGCGGCCTTCATCACGCGTTCGAACGGCATGGCCGGGCTGACCAAGGCGATATTCTCGCGGATCGACCGGTTGAACAGGATATTCTCCTGCAACACGACACCGATCTGGCGGCGGAGCCAGGTGGGGTCCAGCTGCGCGACGTCGATCCCGTCGACCAATACGCGCCCGCTTTCCGCGATATACAGTTTCTGCAACAACTTGGTCAGCGTCGACTTGCCCGATCCGGACGATCCGACGATGCCGATCGACTGGCCCGGCGCGATCGACAGCGAAACTTCCTCGACCGCCGGTGGCTGGTCGGGCGCGTAGCGGAAGCGCACCTTCTCGAACGTCACCGCGCCCTTCATCGCCGGCATGTCCAGCTTGGACGGCGACTGCGGTTCGGCCGGATGATTCAGGATGTCGCCCAGCCGCTCGACCGAGATGCGCACCTGCTGGAAGTCCTGCCACAGCTGCGCCATGCGGATCACCGGGCCCGACACGCGCTGTGCGAACATGTTGAACGCGACCAGCCCGCCGACCGTCAGCGTGCCCGCAATGACGGACTTCGCCCCGAAGAACAGGATCGCGGCAAAGGACAGTTTGGAGATTAGCTCGACCGCCTGGCTGCCCGTCGTGCCCAGATTGGTCACGCGCAGCGCCGACGCGCTGTATGCGGCCAACTGACGCTCCCACCGGTCCTGCCATTGCGGCTCGACGGCGGACGCCTTGACGGTCTGGATCCCGGTGACGCTCTCGACCAGCAGCGCGTTGCTCGCCGCGCCGCGTTCGAACTTCTCCTCGATCCGCGCGCGCAACGGACGCGTGACGAACAGGGATACGGCGACATAACCGACCAGGCTGACCGCGACGATCGCGAACAAAGGCGGCGAATAGATCACCATCGCGATCATGAAGACGATCGTGAACAGCGGATCGACCAAAACGGTCAGCGACGCGGTGGTCAGGAATTCGCGCACCGTTTCCAGCTGGCGAACCCGCGTCACCGTGTCGCCGACGCGGCGTTTCTCGAAATAGCTGAGCGGCAGCGCGAGCAGGTGGCGGAACAGTCGCGCGCCCAGTTCGACGTCGATCTTCTGGCTCGTCTCCGAATACAGACGGCTGCGGATCCAGCCGAACATCGTCTCCCACAGCGAGATCGCGACGAAGCCGAAGGCGAGCACGTTCAGCGTGGACAGCGCATTGTGCGCCAGCACCTTGTCGATCACGTTCTGGAACAGCAACGGCGCGGCAAGGCCCAGCAGGTTCAGCGTGAAGGTGATCAGCAGCACTTCGCCGATCAACCGGCGATACCGCACCATCTGCGGGATGAACCAGGTCAGGTCGAAACGCTTGCCCGTCGCGCCACGCGATTCGCGCGTCGTGATCAGGACCAGGCTGCCGTCCCACATCGCATCAAGGTCGGCGCGGCCGACCTTCTCCACCGGGCGGCCGGGGCGCTGCACCAGCACGCCGTCCTCGACCAGCCGGCCGATGATGAACCAGCCGTCCGGGCCGCTGGCCAAAGCGGGCAGGGGCTGGCCCGACAGGCGCCCCGGCGCGACCGCGACCGATTTCGCACGCACGCCGGTCTGACGGCGTGCAAGCCGCACGATATCGGCGGACGTCAGCGGATTGGAATGGCCCAGTTCGTGACGAAGCTGCACCGCATCGACCGATGTCTGGTGGATCGACAGCAGCAATGCCAGCGCCACCACGCCGCTATCGTCCTGCGGCGGCGTTGCGGGCGCGTCATCGGCGCTGCCGGTACCGCCAAACGCCTCGTGCAGCTTCTGTTCGATATCCTCGGGAATCTTCATGGATCGGTCCGTCGCGAAAAGGTGGCTGGCCTCCTTTTCGCCGAACAAGGTAAACAATCCGGTAACGATATGTCCGCGGCGGCCGCTTCCGGCACCCGGGGAAGTCATTCCGCAGCCGGGGCGGTTCGGTCCCTGAATCTTCAATGAGCAGCGACTTCCCGGCGCCGTGCAGCCCTCCGCCACATACCGGGCCAATCACTCGATCGTTACAAAGCCGTTTTGTAAGGTCGTGAAGAAAAACGGTTTTGTAAAAAATAACGTAAGACGGATCGATAACCATACGCTAACAGCGCGATGTTCTTCGGAAGGTTGAGCGTTTGGACGCCTAAAAGCCGATGAAGAACTTAAGATAGGATCGGGGATCTACATGACGATCATGACGGGCGCGCTACCGGCAGCGTTTGCGATACTGTCCGTGTTCGGTCCTGCTGGTGCAGCGATCTTGCGCCGTCCCGACAATGTCGCGAGGATTTCAGTCGCCTGATCTGATTCACGAGACGCCTTGTGAACTACGCTCGCCAGCCGAAGAAAAAGGCCGGCTCTTCTTCAGAACGCAATCGAGATGTCCGATGGAAAACGTAACCGTATGTATCGGAATTGCCACCGTCCTGATCGCCGGGACGCTGTTCGCCAAGTCTGCCTACTTGGAAATAACTCGTGCGGAGCGATCAAGGCGTCGCCGTCGCTGACGGCGTGGAAGTACCGGCTGTCGACGAGCTTTGATACCGCGGCAGACTGCCAGCATCCCGCAAGTAAGAGCAACAAATGTTGGTTGATGGCGGGCGATTACGCCGAACAGCAGTGTCGTAAATGTCCGAAATTGAGAATACATCTCCAAATCATTAAAAAATCGATGGATTCTTTCGAAGTACAAGATTAACAGGAACTTAATAGCGAAGCGAAGAATCGCTCATCGATCGGGTCGAAGCGTGGCTTTTTCCTGAAGCCATACGTCTTGTCTCCACTCTATACATAAGGTCTGATACGAATATGCGTAACATCATGCTGGCGGCTCTCGCTGCCACTGCTCTCACTGCTTCGCCTGCAATGGCGGCGACGACCATCACCGTAACGGGTGAAGTCCGGGGCCTCTACAACGGCGATCCTTATGGTCCGCAGCTAGCGACCTTCACTGGGGTCAGCGCGCAGGACGCGCCGGTCAACAACGCGGGGACCAATTTCTTCGACGTCTATCTGCTGGAAGGCCTGAAAGTCGTATCGCTCGGAAACACGTTCATCTTCACCGGCACCGGCTTCAACTATTACACCAGCGCTTCGGCGGGCTATTCGGGTTTCGCCAACGGCATCAATTCGAACGTCATCCGTTTCGACAACGAAACCGGTGACTTCATCTCGACCGACAATTCGACGTTCACGCTGACGCTGAACGGCAACCCGGTGACCGCAAACTTCACCGGTGTGGGTGACTTCGTGGCTTCTGCCGCGGTTCCGGAAACGGCGACCTGGGGCATGATGATCACGGGCTTCGGCATGATGGGCGCCGGGATGCGTTCGCGTCGTCGCAGCACGAAGGTCAGCTTCGCCTAAGGTTCATCCTGCGGCCACTGCAAAGCCGCCGGCCGAAAGGCCGGCGGCTTTTCTATGTTCGATACCAGAAGCGGGCGGCCCGCCGTCGCCTGAAACGACGGACGGAGCGGATTAGAAGACCCGCTTCACCAGTCGTGCAATGAACGGCGGGAGCAGGTCGTCGCGCAATTCGTCAACCCGCGTCCGCCAGTCGCGTTCGTCGCCAGACTTCGGCCGCACCTGGAACTGCGTCGTGTGCGCCCGCTTCGTCCCGTCCCAGGTCGAGGTGTAGTAATACAGCGCGATCGACTTCCGCGAAATGCCAGCGGGGTGATTGATCGGTTGCGGATTGCCGTGCTGGCTGTTCGACGTCGTGTTGAAGATCACGCAGCGGTTGAATTCGGGCACGACGTCCTGCTCGCGCGTGGTCATCGCCTCGTCCCACAATTCCAGACTGCCGCCATAGTCGGCCTTCCAGTCCTTGTTGAGATAGATCAACACGTTGATCCGGCGTTCCAGGTTCATGATCTTGTGATGATTGAAATCGGCATGGACCGACAAATGGCCGCCCTGCCGGATCTCGTGGATACCCGCGCCCAGGAAATAGGGGTCGGGGATCAGTCCCTTGATGCCGGTGATATTCTCCAGCATCTTGATAAACGGGCGCGAGTTGAACGAATAGAACAGGGTGCGCAGCGGGTCGGGCAGGCTGTCCGGCTGATAGCTGCGCTTGAACCGCTCCTGCGCGCGGTCGAACTCGAACGCGTCTTCGTTCATCTGCAGGTCGTCACAATGCGCCAGCACCGTCTCCAGCACCTCGGGCGGCAGGAAATCGTCGATGACGATATGGGGGAAGGGCGATCCCTCGTTATACGTCTGGGTCAGCTCGGTTCCGATGGCCTGATCGCCCATCGGCGGCATGAAGCCGGTCGCCTTGTCCATCGTCGATACGTAAACCACGTCAGCCCCCTTGGTATCTCATGCACGCGCCGGCATCGTTACCGTGATCTAATAGACCTATGGTATAAGGCAATCTGCGATCGACCGCAGGTCTCGCCTTTATTCCACATTACCGTCCCGAAATAGCGAGTCTCGCGCTCAGCGGTACGGCATTTCGCCTACGACGTTACCGGGCGGCGAGTAACGGCATACCAGTATGTCGTCTTCGTCGGTGCTGGCGATGGCGCAGCCCATTGCGGTCGCATCCTGCCACACGACCTGCGTGTAATGCGCGACGTCGGACCAGCGGCCGGTCGTGCTCGATGCGGGCACGGGGGCGGGGCGGTAATGGCGTTGCTCTTCGATCCAGCCATCGGCCATCTGTTCGAAACTGAAGGCGCCGCGCGTGCCCATCCACAGATTTTCGCCTTGCGCATCGTCGCTCGTCGACTGTTCCGAATGTTCGAACCGGCCGCTGCGCCGGAGCCAGTCGGCATAGCTGGCGGCGGAGGCGGCAAGCTGCGGGTCCCACGCGAGCGGCCGTTCGCCGACCCTGATCCGCGCCTGATTATGCATGTCCAGCATCACCGCGCGAAGCCGGACAGCGTCGCGCGACGGCGCCGTGACGGTCGCGGAATACGGTGCGACCCGCGCTTCCGTTGCGGAACTCGCCAGCACACACGCAGCCAATGTCAGAAATGCGAATCGCATTATTGTTCCACCCACCCGCCGATTTATTTGACGTACTCCATTAACCAAGGCAAGGGTGTGGACAAGAGCGCAACTTAAATGCGCCAACGGCGTTATAACGTTAATAAAATAAGATTAGGAGATGGGTCGTGCAGCAATTTATCCCTGATAAATCAGGCGTTGGCATCGCTCGCGGCATCGTGGCCGCCGGGCTGATCTCCACTGTGATGTGGGCCGGCTTCGTCATCGTGCCGCTGATCGTTTTTTAAAAATCCGATTCGTTGATCCGCAGCCAGCGGCGAAACCGCCTCTGTCTGGTTCGGAATAGCGGCATTAGATGACAGGAATAAGAAAGCCGCCGATCCTGCGATCGGCGGCTTCTTCTATTTCAGACCGTGATCGGGCTGGATCTTATTCCGGCGCCTTCGGCTTGCGGCCCGGACGCTTCGGCGCGGCGGCCGGCGTGCTGCCGCCCTCGGCCTTCGCCTTGCGGCCCTTCGATCCCAGGCCGATGCGCAACGCCATGTCGCGACGCGCCGCCGAATAGTTTTCCGACACCATCGGATAGTCCGACCGCAGGCCATAGCGTTCGCGATACTGGTCCGGCGTCAGGCCGTTGGTCGTCAGGTGGCGGCGCAGCGCCTTGTAGGGCTTGCCGTCGATCATCGACAGGATGTGATCCTTCGACGCGAGCGAGCGGCGGACCGAGACGGCGGGGACATATTCCTCACTGGCGGCGGGGGTGCCGGCCTGTTCGGTTCCGGTCGAATTGCCGAGTTCGCTGACCGTCGCATGCATCGCCCGCAGGAAGTTGGGCACTTCGTCCGACGATGCGCGGTTGTTCGGGTTTCCGAGCCAGGCGATCGTCAGTTCGGTCGCCAATTCCACGGCGTTCCAGGGTGCTTCGTCGGACATGTAGCTCTACCTTCATTTTACAAAAACTGAACGTCGACCCCCGACGAGCCTCACATAGTGGATTAATTCGAAATCGTATAGTTCATTACGTACAAAAAATACGCCAAATTCGATAGCGATATTCGGAATTCGGTATAAACGACGCGCCGGTTCGTATCCCGACAATACGATCCCATGTATCTGCCGCTCTTCCTGGCAACAGATCAGGGCCATCGTCCCCCCGGTCGGGTCCGCAAGCCACCCGCTATTGGACTGAACGACATCCCTTGCACCGCCCCAAGTCATCGGCGGGAATTGTTCGCGTCTCCTGTTGATAAGCAAAACGTTTGCGCAGATCGGACGGCCGTTTTGCGCGCGTCCTTCCGCCCGCGCCGCATCGCGCTATATCGGTATCGTTCTTCCCAACTTTGCGAGATCAGCCTTGACCTTACCCACGCGTCAGATCGGCCCCTTTTCCGTGTCCGCGATTGGCCTCGGCTGCATGAACCTCAACCACGCCTATGGCACGCCGCCGGGGGAGGAGGAGGGCGCCCGCCTGCTCAATCGCGCGCTCGATCTCGGCTGCACGTTCCTCGACACCGCGGCGCTGTACGGGATGGGCGCGAACGAACGGCTGCTCGGCAAGGCGGTGATGCACCGGCGCGCCGAATTCACGCTGGCGAGCAAATGCGTGCTCGACGCGGTCGATGGACAGCGCGTGCTGGACGGTCGCCCGGAATCGATCGCGCGCACGCTGGATGCGGCGCTGCTGCGGCTCGGCACGGATCATATCGACCTCTATTATCTCCACCGCCTCGACCGGAAAGTGCCGATCGAGGAGTCGGTCGGCGCGCTCGCGCGTGCGAAGGAAGCGGGAAAGATCCGCGCGCTGGGCCTCAGCGAAATGTCCGCCGACACGCTGCGCCGCGCGCACGCCGTGCATCCCATCACCGCGATGCAGACCGAATATTCGCCCTGGGTGCGCAATCCGGAAGTCGCGGTGCTCGACGCTTGCCGTGATCTGGGCGTCGGCTTCGTCGCTTTCTCCCCCGTCGCGCGCGGGTTCCTCGCGGGCGCGATCAACGGGCCGAATTATGCCAAGGGCGACGTCCGCGCGACGATGCCGCGCTTCGTCGAACCCGCGCTGTCGTACAATCTCGCGCTCGCCAGGCGGTTCGATGCGCTCGCCGCAAGCGCCGGCTGCACCCCGGCGCAATTGTCACTCGGCTGGGTGCTGTCGCGCGGTGCGAATATCGTGCCGATCCCCGGCACCGGCAATATCGCGCATCTGGAGGAGAATATGGCCGCCGCCACGATGACGTTCGATCCCGCCACTCTGGCCGACGTCGATGCGATCTTCGCGTCCGGCGCGGTCTCCGGCAACCGCTATCCCCCAGCGATGCAGGCGCAGATCGACACGGAACTGCTCCCGGACGAAGTGATCTAGGATCGGTCGACATTCAACTGCGGAAGGCAGTTGCGCCTCCACACCACCCCGGCGGAGGCCGGGGCCCAGTTAGGAAAGCTGCCGTATTGAGGGGCTGTAGCTCGTTACATACTTCCCGCGACTGGGCTCCGGCCTTCGCCGGAGGGGCACGCGTGAATCTCGATACGCCCTAGCGCGGTCTAGTCGCGCTCGTCGGTAAACCCTTCCAGCGCGTCCATCCGCACGTTCCAGAACCCGCCTTGTCGCGTCATCCACCCGGCGAGCGGCACCAGCCCTTCCGGCCGCGCGGTGAAATGCGTCTCGCGCCCGGCCCGCCGCGCCACGACCAATCCCGCCTTGGTCAGGATCGCCAGGTGGCGCGATACCATCGGCTGCGACACGCCCGCCGTCACGGTCAGCGCGCGAACGTTGCGCTCGCCGTCGCGAGTCAGCGTTTCGAACAGCGTACGCCGCGTCGGATCGCCGAGCGCGTGGAAGATCGTCGTCGTGGGCGGCAGCATCGCATAACCTTGAAGTACTGGCTTTCAGCTAGCCAGGCCTCCCGGGCCGGTCAACTCCGCCCAAACGGACATGCGCCATCCCCACGCCGGGGTCGACCGCCCCGGCGCAGGTGGCACGCCGTCCGGGTCAGGCGTAGCGGACCGTCGTCCGCCGCCGGCGCCGCATCGCACCGCCGACCAGCCCGAACCCGCCGATCATCATCGCCCAGCTTGCCGGCTCCGGCACCGCCGACGTCGCAAAGCCCAGCGCCGCCGCTTCCGTTGCGCTCAGCTTGAACGAATAGAGGAAGGTCGGGATCAGCGACGTGCCGGCGGGGCAGGGCGTGCCGAGCGCCGGGGTGAAGGACACCGCATTCGCCTCCGGGCCGGAGGTGCAATATTCGAACTGCGTGCTGCTCCCGTCGAACTGCGTGACGGAGAAATCGTTGTCGCTGATCACGAACAATGCGCGGCCGCCATCCGCAAGCACCGGGCTGAACGACAGCCCCTCCAGCTTCTCGGCGATCGGGACGCCCGCGGCGACGAGCAGCGCCTGGATGTCGAGGAACGGCTGGCTGCCCTTGCTCACCGCGGTAACCCCCTGCGGCAGAACGGAAAGCCCGGCGAGCGAAAGGTTGCTGATATCGGTCGCGCCGGTCTTGTCGACGATATAGACGCGCTTCGATCCGACCGGCAGGCGGTTGGCGCTGTCGTCCACGCCCCAGCCGCGATTGTCGCGCTCGATCACCAGGAAACGGCCATCGGGCAGTTGCGTGATCGACGATACTCCGATCGACCGGCCCTGCTGCGTGGCGGTGAAATCGTTCGCCGTGCCCGGGATGCGCGCGTTGATGTCGGCATTCCGCTCCAGCGTATAGGCGAACTGCGCCGTCGCCGTGCCCGTCGCGACGTCGAACTCCACGATCCGCAGATTCTGCCCGCGCCGTCCCTGCGCCTCGCCGCCATTGACCGGCCCTTCGTTGACCAGCGGATCCTGCAGGATCGCATAGGCCTTGGTCCCGTCGTTCGACAGCGTCAGCCCCTCGAACCCGCGATTGTCCTGACGGCCCCCGGTGATCGTCGGGCGGCCATCGACGTAATTCGGCGTGCCATTGGATTGCTTGGGCAGCAGGTTGGCCGGAACGGTGAAGTCGCGGACATAGCGGCCTTGGCTGTCGAATTCGTAGATCGACGGCCCATATTCGTCGGACACGATGAAATTGCCGTTGCTGCGGATCGCCAGCCCCTCGGGATCGAACGACCGCCCCAGAACGCTCTTGTCACCGGCGAGCAGTCCGGGATTCTGGCCGCTGAATGCGACTCCGTCGCGCGTGAAGACGATCGGCGCCCGTGCCGCGAAATTGGAGACCGCGCCGCTGGTCGCGACGTTCAGGGAGAAGGACTGGATGCGCGGGGCATAATCGAGCAGGCCGCCGCCGGGGCCACGATCGGTCAGGCCGTAATACAGGCCGTCGGTTGCGTTGTAGACCAGATCCGATCCGAAGCCGCCGAACCGGTTGGCGTCGTTCGCGCCGGTCACGACGTTCTGGATCCGCAGCGCGTTGACGAATTCGATCGCCTGCGCAGGGATAGAAGCGAAGACGCTCGTCGCCGACAAGGCCGCCAGAATGAATGAACGCATGAAAACAGTCCCCCCGTTGAGTTAACGGCCGGTTAACGGCCTCCCGTTACGCAGCCGTGACGGTTCCGTGGCAGTTTCATGCCACCCTGCTTTGCCGGACCGGATTCGCGCACGCCATGCGCCGCCGGTCGCACCACTCCGCTTGCCGCCCCGGTCAATCGCGCTAAACCTCTTCGCCAAGGGGAGAAGACGATGACCGATGCCGACGACGCCGCACCCGCACCGACGCGCAAGGAAATCCAGCTCGTCATCACCGCATCGTCGCTCGGCACGGCGTTCGAATGGTACGACTTCTTCATCTACGGCACGCTCGCCGCGTCCGGCATTATCGGTCGCACCTTCTTCCCCGGCGGGTCGGAATTGCTCCAGACGCTGTTCGCCTGGGCGGGCTTTGCTGTCGGCTTCGGCTTCCGGCCTTTGGGCGCCGTTCTGTTCGGCTTTCTCGGCGATCGATTGGGGCGCAAATACACGTTCCTCGTCACGATCACGCTGATGGGCATCGCGACCGCGGGGATGGGCTTCGTCCCGTCCGCCGCGTCGATCGGGCTGGCCGCGCCGTTCATCCTCATCTTCCTGCGCATCCTGCAGGGACTGGCGCTCGGCGGCGAATATGGCGGTGCGGCGATCTATGTCGCGGAACATTCGCCGCCCGGAAAATCCGGCTTCTTCACCAGCTTCATCCAGGCCAGCGTCGTCGGCGGGTTCATCCTCAGCCTCGTCGTCGTGCTCACCACCAAGGGCCTGTTGCCGACCGCGGTGTGGGAGGATTGGGGCTGGCGCCTGCCGTTCGTCTTCTCGCTCGTCCTGCTCGCCGTCTCGCTCTGGATGCGCCTGAAACTATCCGAAAGCCCGGTGTTCAAGCGGATGAAGGCGGCGGGCGAGACCGCGCGCAATCCCTTCACCGAAAGCTTCACCTATCCCGGTAACCTGAAGCGCCTGTTCGTCGCCTTGTTCGGCATCGCCGCCGGCCTGACGGTGATCTGGTACACCGCGATGTTCACCGTCCTGTCGTTCCTGCAACAGACGATGCGCGTGCAGGAAACCGCCGCGCAACTGATCGTCGGCGTCGGCGCCGCATCGGGCCTGTTCTGGTTCGTCATGTTCGGCCGCCTGTCCGATCGCATCGGGCGCAAGATACCGATCGTCGTCGGATATCTCGCCACTTTGGTGCTGCTCTTCCCGGTCTTCTGGGCGATGGGCGGCGCGGCGAACCCGCAAATGGCCCGCGCGGCACGGCAGGCGCCCGTCTTCGTCTCCGGCCCGCACTGCGCCTATGATCCGTTCGCCGCGAAACAGGCGGATCGCTGCGGCCAGTTGCTCGATCACTTCTCGAAGAAAGGCGTACCCTATACCAAGGGCCGCACCCCCGCCACGATCGTCGCGATCGGCGGCGACGTCGTGACGGACACCAGCCCGGCGGGCCTCGACGCAGCGCTCACCGCGGCGGGCTATCAGCTCGAAAAGGTCGTGCCGCCGCCGCTCAACATCGCGGTCATTCTGCTCGCCATCCTCGTGCTCGGCGCGCTGTCGGGCGCTACCTTCGGGCCGGTCGCGGCCTTGCTGGCGGAGATGTTCCCGCCGCGCATCCGCTACAGCTCGATGTCGATCCCCTATCATATCGGCACCGGCTATTTCGGCGGTTTCCTGCCCTTTATCAGCCAGTATATCGTCGCGCGCAGCGGTGATCCCTATGCAGGCCTGTGGTACACCTGGGGCGTCGTCGCGATGGCGCTGGTCGTGACGCTGATCGGGCTGAAGGAGCCGAAACCGGGCCGGTCCTATGCCGACTAGGGCTGGGTGACTTGAAGCCGTCCGACCCCCCGACCGTTCGTCCTGAGCGTGTCGAAGGGCGGGCGGAAAAGGACAGGTGCTTCGACAGGCCCGGCACGAACGGATACATAGGTCGCCGCGCTCTGGGGCTGGCGGAGCCCGCCGCGCACCGCTAACCGCTTGAGCGTGATCGCCCCCAGCCGCCTCCGCCTCGATACAGCCGCGCTGACCGACAATTGGCGCACGCTCGCCCGGATGAGCGGCACTGCCGCGTGCGGCGCGGCGGTCAAGGCGAACGGCTACGGGCTCGGCGCACCCGAAGTCGCGCGCCGCCTCGCCGATGCGGGATGCCGCGATTTCTTCGTCGCCACCTGGGCTGAGGCATCCGCGCTGGCGCCGCTCGGCCTGTCCGTCTCCGTCCTGCACGGCGTCCGCGCGGAGGACATGCCCGCCGCCGCCACCGGCATCGCGCGCCCCGTGCTCAACACGCCGGTCCAGGTCGCCCGGTGGAAGCAGGCGGGCGGGGGCCCGTGCGACGTGATGATCGATACCGGCATGAACCGTCTCGGCCTGTCGGCGGACGATCTCGCGCTGCTGGACGGTCTCGATATCCACACGCTGATGAGCCACCTGGCCTGCGCGGACGAGGACGTGCCGATGAACGCCGACCAGCGTTCCGCCTTCGCCGCGCTGGCGGGACGGACGACCGCCGCCCGCATGAGCCTCGCCAACTCCG
This sequence comes from Sphingomonas aliaeris, assembly GCF_016743815.1. Classification (NCBI taxonomy): domain Bacteria; kingdom Pseudomonadati; phylum Pseudomonadota; class Alphaproteobacteria; order Sphingomonadales; family Sphingomonadaceae; genus Sphingomonas; species Sphingomonas aliaeris. Next base: position 1,090,906 of record NZ_CP061035.1, read on the forward strand.
CCGCGATCGCGCTCGGCCCGGATTACGCCTTCGATCTCACCCGTCCCGGCCTTGCGCTATACGGCGGCATCCCGCGCGCCCAATTTGCAGGGATGCTGCGGCAGGTCGTCACCCCCGAAGCCCAGATCCTCCAGCGCCGCCGCGTCGCCGCCGGCCAGACGGTCGGCTACAATGCCACCTGGACCGCCCCCGCCGACACCGACGTCGCGATCGTCAACCTGGGCTATGCCGACGGCTACCTCCGCACCTTCTCCGATCGCGGCACCGCGTGCGGCGGCACCGTCCCCGTCATCGGCCGCGTCTCGATGGACCTCGTCGCGCTGGACATCTCCGCCGCGCCGCACCTGCAGGAAGGCGACTGGCTCCCGATCGACTATGCATTGCCAGAAGCCAGCGCACGCTCAGGCCTGTCGCAATACGAACTGCTGACCGGCCTTGGTGGCCGGTATGCGCGGTGGTGGGGCTGACCCGGCGCGACAGCCTTTCCCGCACGCTTTTACGATCACGCGCTTTACGATCTAAGCTGTCCGACGCGCGACAGGATCACCTCCGTGTCATGGCTCGCACATCAAAAAAGCCCGCGTCCGGGTAGGACGCGGGCTTTTCGTTAGGCCCTTCGAGCTTCAGCCCGAACGGTCGATCAGAACTTCGCGCTTACGTTCACGAAGAACTGACGGCCAAGGTAATCGTAGCCGCTGTACAACGGAGCGTTGCCGACACGGTTGTAGACACCGGACGAAATCTGCGGCGGCTCCTTGTCGAGGAGATTACGCACGCCGACCGTGAGTCCGAACCGATCGCCCGCCGGAATCTGCGCGGACAACGAGTGGAGGTAGTAATCGGGAACTTCCAGATAAAATGGAGTTGTCGCGCTATTGAGACCATACAAGGTGTAGCTCTCGGTACCCTTTATCCATTCCAGGCCATAGCGCAGGAGGAACCCTTTGCTCTGGATCGCAGCCTCGAACGTACCGGTCCATTCCGGCGTATTCAGGCTACCGTTATATTCGTCCAGCGGATCTGTCTCGAACAGGCGATTGGACTGCTCGAAATACTTGGTCAGCTGCGCGCCGAGACGGAACGTCGTGTCGTTCGACACCTTGATGCTGTAACGACCGGTGATATCGATGCCGCGGACATTGTCTTCCGAAAGGTTGACGTAGTTGTCGTTGACGGTGAGCGCACCCGTCGAGGCATTGCGGGATACCAGGTTGCAGAAGCCGCCGCCCGACCGGAACTGCGGGTCGTCATAGCATAGTTGAAGGATGGCACCCGCGCCCGCACGCGCAACGCCGTTCTTCACCGTCGTATCGAAGTAATCCGCAGCAAGCGAAATGTCACCGAAGGAGCCCAGCTTGGGCTGGAACACCGCGCCGGCAGTCCAGCTGCGTGACGTTTCGGCGCCCAGGCCCGTAGCAGCACCGCCACCTGCAAGGTTGCGAATGCCGGTATTGGCTTGGAACCCCGCAGGGAGGCCTTCGCTCGCGCAATTGGTGGCACGCGTTGGATTGACGTCCGGCGCATCGTAGTTGTTGCACGGATCGCCACTCTGGTTGAGGAAGCCGCTGGTCGCACCCAGGAACTGCTCGAACAGCGCGGGTGCGCGGTACGACGTGCCATAGCTGCCGCGAATGGAGAGCGCGCGGAACGGCGAATATACCCCGCCCAACTTATACGTTTCTTGGCCACCATAGGAACGATAGTGGGTGTAACGAGCCGAACCCGACAGCGTCAGATCGTAAATGCCGGCGACGTTGCGGATGAGTGGAAGCTCCAATTCACCGAACGCTTCGTACACCTGGTCGCTACCGCGCGTCGGAAGCGAGGCACTGAAGTTGTACAGATTGCCCGACTGGCTGTTTACCGAAGGCGTATCGTCGATCGTCGAGCGACGGAATTCGCCGCCGATGACCATCTGGGCAGGGCCGCCCGGCAGGTTGAACAACGGACCGTTGAACGCGACGTTGACGACCGTTTCACGGAACTTCGTCGAACCGGTGTCCGGAACCTGGATGTAGTTCACGAACGCGGCAGGCAGATTGCCTCCGATGACGGCTGGCGTCAGGGCAGGCGCCGCGACGCAACCGCCGACCGGGTTGGCGCAGTTGAACCCACCGCTACCGTTCGAGACGACCTGAAGGCTGTTGCCAAGGCGATCGGCAAGAACCTGGTCGCTGGTGTACGTCGAGTCGGACCATGTGCGGCTGAAATACGCATCGTACCGCCAGCCGGACAGGAGGTTGAAATCGCCGCGAACGCCGCCGCCCGCTTTTGCGAAATCGACTTCCTGGTTGCTGTTGTAGTTGCCCAGACCGATGAATGCGCGCACCCCGACGGTTGCTGTCGGATTGCTCAGCGAGAATCCTGGCAGTCCAACCGTGCTGAACTGAAGGTTGGCCGGGATCAGCGGGCTACCCTTGATATAATCCAGGCTGAGCTGCCGAAAGCCGACCTGACTGGATTTGCGACGGTTCAGCAACAGCTCACCGTATATCTCGGCACCGCCGAGCACTTCCGTCTCGTAGCTGCCTTGCAGGTACCCGGTAAAGATCTCGACTGGCGAGATGAGCGACGTGTTATAGATACGCGGGTCCAGCGTATCGCGAACGTTGAGGTTGTTCGCGCCCCCGCCAACGCCCTCGAAGCCGACCACCCCGGTCGTTACCGCCGCGTTCGGGCGGAACCGGTTGAAGGCAGTTCCAACCGAACCGGCGGCGCCGACGGCGGGAACCAGCACGGTCGGGTTGCCAAGGGCGTTCAACGTCGAAAGGCTGATCGTGTTGATCGTAACGCCGTTATCGCCCGTGCCGGTGATCGGATAGCATTTCGACCGACCCGTCAGCGGATCGATGAAGTCGCCCGAACCGGGCGTCCGGTTCGCCGCGGTGCGACGATAGTCGGTCTGGCAGCGCGTGAAATCGCGATCACCTAGGGTCAACTCCTCGCGGCGCAGGTACTCGATCGATCCGGAAACATGGAAACGATCGCTGTTGAACCCGGCAACTGCCGAATAACGCCGGGATTCGCCGCCGCCATCCTGCGTGATGTTATGCTGCCCCTCAAGCGTCAGGCCATCGACCTTGTTGCGGGTGATGATGTTGACTACGCCGCCCACGGCGTCGGAACCGTATACCGACGACGCGCCCGACTTCAGGATTTCGACACGATCGATCATCGACGTCGGAAGGACGTTCAAATCCGCCGATCCGACCGAGCCGCGCGACCCTGCGGGTGCGACGCGACGACCGTTGAGCAACACAAGCGTACGTTCCGCACCGAGGCCACGCAACGACAGCGTGTTGGCGCCCGGGCCGCCGTTGGTCACGAACCCGCCAAACGCGTTGTTGATCTGCGCAGCGCCGCCGGTCACACCCGTGCTCTGCAGGGCGTCGGTCGTCGAATTGAAGCCGGCGAGCGTCGCCTCTTCACGCGTGATCACCGTGATCGGCTCCGAGCTGTTATAGTTCGATGCACGGCGGATGCGCGAGCCGACGACGACGATGTCGCCGTCCTCATCGTTCGTATTCGTGGTATTCTTCGGGCGCGTGACCGTGTCGTCCGCGGCATCGCTCAGCGGCGTGGCGGAATCCTGCGCAACCTTGCCGCCATCGGGCGTGGCCGGAACTTGCGCGAACGCCGTTGCGGGCAACATGGTGACGCCGACGGCCAACGCGGTGGCCGCCAAGAGGCGGGTCTTAAGCATGAGTTACATCCCCTAGAATTTGCACAGATTTCCTGTGCGGCTGCCTCGCTATTGGCGCGCCGGGGAATTTCTACAAATATTAATCTAAGGTTCATGGGGCGGTCGGGCTGTTTTCAGTTTCGTTGTAGCGAAAATGCAACATAACCGGGATCTTGGGGTCGGTTCTTACCGCTCCAAACACATCGCGATGCCCATGCCGCCGCCAATGCACAACGTCGCCAGGCCCTTCTTCGCATCGCGCTTCTGCATTTCGTAGATCAACGTGGTCAGCACGCGTGCGCCGCTCGCGCCGATCGGGTGGCCGATGGCGATCGCGCCGCCATTGACGTTGACCTTGTCCGCGTCCCAGCCGAGTTCCTTGCCGACCGACAGCGCCTGCGCGGCGAACGCTTCGTTGGCCTCGATCAGGTCCAGGTCGGCGATCGTCCAGCCGGCTTTCTCCAGCGCACGGCGGGTGGCGGGGACGGGGCCGATGCCCATGATCGACGGATCGACGCCTGCGCTCGCCCAGCTCTTGATCGTGGCGAGGATCGGGCTGCCGCGTTTCTCGGCTTCCTCGCGGCTCATGATCACCAAGGCGGCGGCACCGTCGTTCAGGCCGCTTGCATTGGCGGCGGTCACCGTGCCGTCCTTCTTGAACGCGGGGCGCACGCCCGACACGCTGTCGATCGTCACGCCTGCGCGGATATATTCGTCGTCCGCGACGATCGTGTCGCCCTTGCGGCCCTTGACCGTCACGGTCGCGATCTCGTCCTTGAACCGGCCCGACGACCGCGCCGCATCTGCCAGATTCTGCGACCGGACGGAGAAATCGTCCTGGTCCGCGCGCGTCACCTGATATTGCTCGGCCAGGTTTTCCGCGGTGATGCCCATGTGATAGCCGTTGAACACGTCGGTCAGGCCATCCTTCACCATCGTGTCGACCAGGCTGACCTCGCCCATCTTGGTGCCGCCGCGCAGGTTTTGCGCATGCGCGGACAGCGACATGGATTCCTGCCCGCCCGCCACGACGATCGTCAGAATCGCCCGCCTGGATCGCCTGGCACGCCAGCGCCACCGCGCGCAGGCCGGATCCGCACACCTGGTTGACGCCCCAGGCCGGGATCTCTTTCGGCACGCCCGCCGCCATCGATGCCTGCCGCGCCGGGTTCTGGCCCTGCGCCGCGGTCAGCACCTGGCCCATGATCACTTCGGAGACGTCCGCGCCGTCGACGCCCGCCTGCTCCAGCGCCGCCTCGATCGCGATCCGGCCAAGCTCGTGCGCGGGGGTCGCGGCGAACGCGCCCATGAAGCTGCCGACGGGCGTGCGCTTCGCGGCGGTGATGACGATGTCCATGGATCGGGCTCCTTGATCGGGGGCGTAAGAATGTCGCCTGTCATCTAGCCCCTGGCAGCCCGCTTATCCAGTGGGCGAGCGGTTCCCACAATTGCGCGCGCGCGCCGCGCCCGACGATCATCCCGACATGCCCGGCGCCCAGGTTGCGCCGGTCGGGCAGGTCTGCGGCGCTGGCGGCGGGCACGATCCGGTCGGATAGCGACACGAAATCGATCGCGGGGCAGGGCAGCGCCTTCGGGTCGACGATCCGCCCGCCGACGCGCCAGTCGCCTTTGCCTGTCGGGTTCGACGCGATGAAGTCGAACAATTGCTCGCCCGCGGCATAGGGCAAAGCCGCGCCCGCATTCGCCCAATCCTCCATCGCGACGAACAGCCGCGCCTCGCGACTGCCGGGCTCCATCGCCGCGAACGCTTCGTATTTGGCGATCGTCCGCGCCGGGTCCAGCCGCCAGAAGCCGGATTGCAGCACTTCCATCGGCACCATCCCCATCGCCGCGCACATCGGTTTCGCCGCGCTCCACAGATCGGCGATCTCGCTCCTTGCGCGCGCGCCGAACCCGTCGAACGTCCACGGCGCGGCGATCAGCGCGAGGCCCGCGACCGGCGCGACGCTCGCCGCCGCCAGCGCCAGCGTACCGCCCAGGCAATATCCCGCCAGCACCGGCGGCGCGTCCAGCTTGGCGATCAACGGCACCAGCACGCGCTCGACATGCGCCGTCAGGTCCATCCCCCGGTCCGCCGCCTTGGGCGATCCCCAGTCCAGCAGATACGGGTGGAACCCCTCAGCCGCGATCCAGCGCAGCAGCGACACGTCGGGCATCAGGTCCAGGATGTGCGGCGGATTGATCAGCGACGGCACGAACACCACCGGCCGCTTGCCGTCGCCCTTCGTCCCGTAATCGCGCAACCGCGCCCGGCCCTTGCGATATCGCGCGGGTGCGGGTTTTCGCACGCGGTCACGCGGCGCATCCTGATACGCGCGCAATCCCGCCAGCGCGGCCGCGCGCCGTTCGGGCGATGTTGCGGTTTCGCTGCGCAACATGTCGAGAAACAACGGTAAAGGTCGCGGCCCGTGTTGCGGTGCGGCATGAAAGGGTGATAGACGCGGATCAAGCAAGATCAGGGGAGCCTTTCGTGGTGAAAAAGCAGAGCGCGGGCGACGGCCCGGTCGTCATCAAGAAATACGCCAACCGCAGGCTCTATAACACGGAGACGTCGTCTTACATCACGCTCGAACATCTCGCGGCGATGACTCGCGAAGGGCGCGACTTCAAGGTCGTCGATGCGAAGACCGACGACGACATTACGCATAACGTACTAACGCAGATCATCATGGAGGAGGAATCGCGCGGCCAGACGATGCTGCCCGTGCCGTTCCTGCGCCAGTTGATCGCGATGTACGGCGATTCGATGCAGGCGATGGTCCCGGGCTATCTGGAGGCGTCGATGGACAGCTTCCGCCGCAACCACGAACAGTTCAAGTCGGCGGTCGAGGGCGCGTTCGCCAACTCGCCCTTCGCCGAAATCGCCAAGCGCAACCTCGCCATGTTCGAGGCCGCGACTGCAGCATTCAAACCCGGCTCCGTCCCCGGTGCGGCGGACGGCACCCCCGCCGCAACCTCCGCCGCGACCCCTGCTACGCCATCCACCAAGGATGACGAGATCGCCGCACTGAAGGCCGAACTCACCAAGCTCAACGACAAGATCGAGAAGCTGAATCAGTAACCCGCTGGGCTTGCCGGTCGGCGAAGCGGCGATGCCCTGGCTGATCGCCGGCACCGTCGCGTTCGCCGTCGCCGTGCTGGCCGGCCTCGGCGAACGCCGCCGCAAACGCCGCGTCGATCTCGACCGCGTCGGCTGGGTCGACTGGCCCACCGTCCAGATGGCCGCGCTCATCGCGGTCGCGATCTTCGGCATCATCGCCTGGCACGTCTGACGCGGGGGCGCGGGTTCGCCCCGCGTCCAACCGCGCGCCACTACCCCCAATCCGTTCGTTTCGAGCATGTCGAAGGGCGTGCCCACCTCGTCCCCGTTCGCCCTGAGCCTGTCGAAGGGCGTGCCCATGGGACAGGTGCTTCGACAAGCTCAGCACGAACGGAAGGGGTAAAGATCCGCCTTGAAACGAACGGTCAGGGATAGATGCGCAGCGGCGTCCCTTCCCAGTTCCACACCTCCCCGCCTCCGTTCGTTTCGAGCGAAGTCGAGAAACAGGCGCGGAGGTCCACGCGGCCCGTTTCTCGACTACGCTCGAAACGAACGGGTAAGGCAGGGAAGGAGGGCAAGGTCAGGGGCAAAACCCCAACCCAACCCTCAATAAAACGGCCGCAAAGCCAGCGTCCGGCGCGTCCCGTCGCACATGTCGAACGCCACCACCCGCCCGGTCGCGCCGATCGACCAGCCCGACAGCGCGCTGCCCGGATAGTCGGCGGGGATCGGGGTGCCGTCGATCATGCAGATCGTCTCGCCGCTCTGCCATCCGGCGCGCTCGGCGGGGCTGCCGCGCATCACGTGCAGCACGCGCAGCCGGTCCTTCTCCGCCGCCACCAGCACGCCGCTGGTCGACTTGACCGGCGGCGCATCGGCGTCCGGCCCGGGCTGCAACACCATCCGCCCGGCTTTGGGGTCCAGCAACACGCGGTATCGTTGCAGGAAACCCGATCCGATCCGCCCGGCCATCCCCATCCGCTGCGAGAAACCGCCCGCCGGCTCGATCTGCAACTCCACGTTCCGCGCGGTCAGGCTGCCGGTCGTCATCTCGTCCAGCACGACCAGATCGGTGACGATCGCACCGCCCAGCCCGAACGAGATCGTCGTCGTCCGCGCCGGCGGGATCAGCCGCGCCGTCGCCCAGCTTTCGGCCGAAAGCGTCACCGCATTGCCGTCCCCCGTATCGACGATCAGCGGGCGCAGCCGCCGCCCGTTCAGCACGATCTCGCCCGAATAGACCAAACGGTCGCGCGACACCGTCAGCGGCGCGATCGCCCCGGTGAACGGCATCCGCCCGGAGGCGATCAGCCGGAACCGCCGCGCGGCATAGTCCACGTCCAGCGCATAGCCTTCGGTCAGGTCGCGCCCGACCAGCATCTCGATCGGCCGCGCGCTGCCCGTCGCGGTCGCGGGCAAAGCGGTGACGCCGATGCTGCCGCCCTGCCGCGTCAGCCCGCCCAAGCGGATCGTCTTCGTATCGATCCACCCGATCGGCACCGATCCGCCGACCGCGCTCGCCGTGCCGCCGCTGCGCACCTTCAGCCGCCGCGCATCGACGAACGCGCGCGACAGCACGCTGAAACTCACGCCGGTATCCAGGATCGCGGTCACCGCCACGCCGTCCACGTCCAGCGTGAAGCGGATCTGGTTGCCGGGCGTCAGGTCGAAGGGCACCCAGCGACCCTCTGCATCCGGCGCGAGCACGTCGGTAGGTGTCGGCCGGGTAGGGGAGACCGTGCGGGCGGGCGCTGCCATCGCCGCGCTACAGGCCAGCATCACCGCCAGCGCCGACAGCTTGGCTGGCTGCATGGTCAATCCAGGAACAGGTATCGCGGATCGAACCCGGCAAAATCCTTCAACGCCGGCCAGTCGAGGATCTTCACCAGACCCTGGCGGAACTCCACCAGCCCGCGCTCGCGCAACTGGCGCAGCATGCGGTTCGCGTGCACCGCGGTCAGCCCGGTCGCATCCGCCAGGTCGATCTGGGTCACCGGAAAATCGAATTCCTCGCCGCGCGTCAGCCCGATCCGTTCCAGCCGCACGAACATCTCGCACATCAGATGCGCCAGCCGCACCGATGCGCCGCGCGCGCCGACCGATACGATCCATTCGCGATTGATCGCCGCATCGATCAGCGTCGATCGCCACAGCAACTCGGTCAGCGTCGCCGATTTCGCGGTCAGCGCGCGTATGTCGGCGTGCGGAAAGTTCACGACCGTCACCGGGGTCAGCGCCGCGACCGAATGTTCCAGCCGTTTCAACGGATAGGAATGCAGATCGACAAAATCGCCCGGCACGTGGATCGCCAGGATCTGCCGTCGTCCGTCGGGCGTATCCTTGAACCGCTCGACGAAGCCGCTCATCAACAGCGTGCATTGCGTCAACGGCACGTTCTCGCGAACGATCACGCGCTTCGCGGCGTAATCGACCGTCTTCCCCGCCGCCGCCTCCAGACTCGCGATATCGTCGTCCGACAGGACCGGCTTCCGGTGCGTCTGCAGGAACAAGCGCATGACCATAGGACTGAAGCGAACCTCTCTGCGAAAAACTGACCGGCCATCGCCGGAACGCACCCGTCGAACGGCGCGTTGGACCACTTCAATACACCGGGAAAAGCGAATGTCACGAACGCCGCACAATACGCCGACTTCCGCCTGCGCCGAAGCGGGCGAAGTGATGCTCGACGGTCCGGACGGGCTGGCCGTGTCGCTGACCCCCGATGCCGCGGCCAAGTCCGCCACCGCCATCGCCGACGCCGCGCGCGAAGCCCGCACGCAGACGCGCAGTCCGAAGGCGTCCAGCGACCTCTGACCGGCCGGCTAACCCGTCCGGATCGGCCATCGGCGTTCGACCGACAGGCGGCGCGCGGGCGACTCCGGTGGACCATCGGCCGATGCACGCAGCGAACACGGTAGGGAGAAGTCAATCATGACCGTGCCGAAAGTGCTCGCCTTCGACGTCTTCGGCACTGTGGTCGACTGGCGATCCGGCATCGCGCGCGATGCCGCGCCGTTTCTGGCGGAGATCGGGCGCGGCGATCTCGATCCGCACGTCTTCGCCGACGAATGGCGCGGCCTCTACCAGCCGGCGATGGAGGAATGTCGGTCCGGCCGCCGCCCCTATACGCGGCTCGATATCCTCAACCGCGAAACGCTCGACCAACTGCTCCGTCGGCACGGCATTGATCCCGCCGCGATCGGCGACGACAGGCTGGACGACCTCGCCTTTGCCTGGCGTCGGCTCGATCCCTGGCCCGATGCGGTGGAGGGACTCGTCCGGCTCAAGGCGCATGTACCGATCGTCACCCTGTCCAACGGCAATATCGCGCTGACGATGGCGATGGCGCGCCGCGCCGGGCTGCCGTGGGACGCTATCCTCGGTGCGGAGGCGACCGGTATCTACAAGCCGTTGCGCGACAGCTATCTGGGAACCGCCGACATTCTCGGGATCGCGCCGTCAGACCTCTGCCTCGTCGCCGCGCACCACAGCGATCTTGCCGCCGCGCGCGCCGCCGGGTTGATGACCGCCTATGTCGATCGACCGATGGAATATGGCGGGGCACGCGCGCCCGATGCGGACTTCGAACAATCCTGGGATTACCGCGCCGACACGATCACCGGACTGGCCGGCCTGATATTTTAGGGCCGTTTTGAGGTGCAAAATAAATTTCAAAATCGGCGTCGGAGTCTTGCGTTCGCGCAAAGCCAGCTTTGACCACGCGTCGCTGCGCCACAGCATCCATCGAGCGCCGTGGACCGACGCCTTCCAGCGACGAACCGATCCGTTAACCATTCATTTACCGGCTTGCATCGGCTGTCGAATGGGCACAATCTGTTGGGGTTGAGTTCGGGGGCGGACCCAAGGACTGGTATGGACCAACCCGCATCACCATGTTGCGGGGGAAGCACCGCGCCGTCGCCGGGTCCCCGGACAGGGTCAGAATTCGTGCTTGGATATGACCCGCAAATGGTAGCAAAGGGGTTCGCCCCTGATTCGAACGGATCGGGAACACCGATCCGCTGATACGGTTTCAGTGAGGACGTGAGCGATGGATTTCAGGGACAGCCAGGAAGCGAGCGGACAGATGGCAGGCGATACGATGGGCGAGACGATGGAAGCGGTGCAGACGATGGTCGCGGCGGCCGGTGCGGCGCTGCTGGGCGATAAGGGCGGCGCTGATCGCAAGCTGGAAACGCGCGGCGATCTCCAAGGAAGTGAAGCCGCAACTTTACCCGGTCGAGGTCGATCATTCGCGTGACGCATTGCTCACCGATTTCGGCAAGGACACGCTGACCGATCGGTACCTGTTGCCGGGTGAACGCTTCCAGGACCTGTTCGTCCGCGTCGCCTCCGCTTATGCCGACGATGCCGCGCATGCGCAGCGTCTGTATGACGCCATTTCGCAGCTCTGGTTCATGCCCGCGACGCCGGTCCTGTCGAACGGCGGCACCGGTCGCGGCCTGCCGATCTCGTGCTTCCTCAATTCCGTGCCGGACAGCCTCAACGGCATCGTCGACACCTGGAATGAAAACGTCTGGCTCGCCTCGCGCGGCGGCGGCATCGGCACCTATTGGGGCAATGTCCGCGGCATCGGCGAACCGGTCGGCCTGAACGGCAAGACCAGCGGCATCATCCCGTTCGTCCGCGTGATGGATTCGCTGACGCTCGCCATTTCTCAAGGCTCGCTGCGCCGCGGATCGGCCGCCTGCTATCTCGACATCAGCCATCCGGAGATCGAGGAATTCCTCGAAATCCGCAAACCCTCGGGCGATTTCAATCGCAAGGCGCTCAACCTGCACCACGGCGTGCTGCTGACCGATGCCTTCATGGAGGCGGTTCGCGACGGCACAGAATGGAATCTGCTCAGCCCGAAGGACCAGACCGTGCGCGCTACGGTCGATGCGCGGTCGCTGTTCCAGAAACTGGTCGAAACCCGCCTCGCCACGGGTGAGCCGTATATCGTCTTCGCGGATCACGTGAACAAGGCGATGCCGAAGCATCACCGCGATCTCGGGCTCAAGGTGTCGACCTCGAACCTGTGCAGCGAAATCACCCTGCCGACCGGCAAGGATCATCTCGGCAACGAACGCACCGCGGTCTGCTGCCTGTCCTCGCTCAACCTCGAGACGTGGGACCAGTGGAAGGACCAGAAGGGCTTCGTGGAGGACGTGATGCGCTTCCTCGACAACGTGCTGGAGGATTTCATCGCGCGCGCCGAACCCGGCATGGAACGCGCCGCTTACTCCGCCGCGCGCGAACGCTCGGTCGGGCTGGGCGTGATGGGCTTCCACTCCTTCCTCCAGGCGCGCGGCCTGCCGTTCGAAGGCGCGATGGCCAAATCGTGGAACATGCGCATGTTCAAGCACATCCGCGCGCAGGTCGATGAGGCTTCGATGCAGCTCGCGGTCGAACGCGGGCCGTGCCCGGACGCCGCCGACATGGGCGTGATGGAACGCTTCAGCTGCAAGATGGCGATCGCGCCGACCGCCTCCATCTCGATCATCTGCGGCGGCACCAGCGCGTGCATCGAACCGATCCCGGCCAACATCTACACGCACAAGACGCTGTCGGGCAGCTTCTCGGTCAAGAACCCGTATCTCGAAAAGCTGCTCAGCGAGAAATCGAAGAACAGCGACGCGGTGTGGAACACGATCCTCGAACAGGGCGGCAGCGTCCAGCATCTCGATTTCCTCAGCCAGGAGGAAAAGGATTGCTACAAGACCAGCTTCGAGATCGACCAGCGCTGGCTGCTCGAACTCGCCGGCGATCGCACGCCCTATATCGATCAGGCGCAGTCGCTGAACCTGTTCATCCCGGCGGACGTCGAGAAGTGGGACCTGCTCATGCTCCACTTCCGCGCCTGGGAACTGGGCATCAAGTCGCTCTATTACCTCCGCTCGAAGTCCGTCCAACGCGCCGGTTTCGCCGGTGGCGTCGAAGCCGACAACACGATCGACGCGCCGAAGTTCGAAGTCGAATCGAAGGATTACGATGAATGCCTCGCCTGTCAGTAAGGCGGGTCCCCTGACGCCAAAAGCCCCGGCCCGCATGGTGCGGACCGGGGCCTGTACCCCTGCGCGCCGGGGCGCAGGACGGATCGGCTCAGGCTTCTTCTTCGAAACCCACCGCGACGTCCGCGTTGGCGCTCAAACGCACCTGGTCACCCTCGACGCCGGCGACGAGGCCGCCCGAGATGTAATGGTGATGCCCCTCATGCGATCCCGATCCTTCGGAGACCTCGGCACCGCTGTCCTTCTTGGTCAGCTTGATGCGGTCTCCCTCGACATGGTCGACGGTGCCGACATGCACGCCGTCCGCGCCGATGACTTCCATATGTTCCTTGATTGCGCTCAGATCGGCCATCGTCGTAGCTCCTTCGTTACGGTTGCGGCATCTGAACGCGCGCCCGCCGGTTTGGATGCACGGTCATGAGGCATCGCGGATTTTACCCCGGATCCGGCCCCGGTCGCGCCAACCGATACGCCGCGCGCAGCGGAGCCGCCGCATGAGCTGGCAGGTCATCATCATGTTCGCGGTCGGCGCGGTGCTGGCGCTGGTCGGCGCCGGCCTGCTCCTCTCGCTCACCCGCCCGGCCGGCCCGGCCAAGGTCTATGTCTACCGCATGGTCGGCATCATGGCGCTGTCCGGCGGCATCGTCCTCGCCATGTCCGCCTTCGCGATGTGGGACTGGAGCACGCCGTCGTGATGCGCGCGTGGCCTCGACTACGTTCAGCCGGAATTTTCCTCGCGATCCTCGGATCGTTTCATCTGGTGTCTTCTCTTACCGGCTTTGGCGATTGGGTTAGGACGACACCACCCGCAACGAAGACTGTGCGTGCGATTGCCGCGCTGATCTTCGGCGGCGGAGGTCTGCTGGTGTTGCTGGGTAGCTTCTACGACGCAGAGATGAGGCGGGTCAGCTATCTCCTTACCGGCCTGTTCCTACTATCAATCGCCATCCTCAACGCCGCGCTCCTGTTCAGCGGTAAAACAACCTTTTCCCACCTTCTCTCGGAGTAACCCCCATGTCCCTCACCGAAGCCCGCAAGCAGTACAAGCCGTTCGAATACCCCTGGGCGTTCGATTTCTGGAAGCGTCAGCAGCAGATCCACTGGATGCCGGAGGAAGTGCCGCTGGGCGAGGATTGCCGCGACTGGGCGCAGAAGCTCAGCGATCACGAACGCAATCTGCTCACGCAGATCTTCCGCTTCTTCACCCAGGCGGATGTCGAGGTGCAGGATTGCTATCACGAGAAATACGGCCGCATCTTCAAGCCGACCGAGATCAAGATGATGCTCGCCGCGTTCAGCAACATGGAAACGGTACACATCGCCGCGTACAGCCATCTGCTCGACACGATCGGCATGCCCGAAAGCGAATATGGCGCCTTCCTCGAATATAGCGAGATGAAGGACAAGCACGATTATCTTCAGACATTCGGCGTCGACAGCGACGAGGATATCGCAAAGACGCTCGCCATGTTCGGCGGCTTCACCGAAGGGCTGCAGCTGTTCGCCAGCTTCGCCATGCTGATGAACTTCCCCCGCTTCAACAAGATGAAGGGCATGGGCCAGATCGTCACCTGGTCGATCCGCGACGAAAGCCTGCACTGCGAAGGCATCATCAAGCTGTTCCACGCCTTCTGCAAGGAACGCGACTGCTTCACCAAATCGGTCAAGTCCGACATTCGCGAGATGTGCCAGCACACCGTCCATCTCGAGGACAATTTCATCGACCTCGCGTTCGAAATGGGCCCGGTCAACGGCATGACGCCCAAGGAGATCAAGAAGTACATCCGCTACATCGCGGACTGGCGCCTCAACCAATTGGGCCTGAAGCCGATCTACATGGTCGACGAACACCCGCTGCCCTGGCTCGCCCCGATGCTCAACGGCGTCGAACACGCCAACTTCTTCGAACAACGCGCCACCGAATATTCGAAGGCCGCGACCAAGGGCAACTGGAACGAAGTCTGGGACGGCTTCGACAAGCGCCAGAAGGCGAAGGCTGGGCCTGCCGCTAACGAGGATCCGACGAGCGGCGAGGGGGATATGTTCTCGCGCGCTGGCGTGGCGGCTGAGTGAGTACGTCTTTTCAGCACGATTGTCCGCATTGTAGCACCAGACGCGCGGGCTTTCGTGTCATGGCTCAGCATGTTTTACGTTCAGATAAAGCTATAAACTTTGTTATTGCGATATGCGGAGTTTGTGACTTTCCGTCTTTATACCGTTGCTTTGATTTCAAGTATTCTAGTCTTGGCGTCGGGAAAGACTTGACGAAATTTGAGACGGATTTCCCGGGAGATAGATTTGCAATAGCCGATATTTGGCCGTCAACGGGAGGAGATACTCCTCCCGATTTGCCAGATAATGTTGCAAAATTTTTCGAGCAGGGAACGAATAATGAGCGTGCCGAACATTGGGACGCCGCAGGTGCCATGTTTAGAAAGGCGCTGGACGTGGGAACTAAGATAATAGACCCTTCCTTTTCAAATAAGAATTTGTCTCAAAGGATTAATCTCCTTCGTGAAAGCGGAAGGCTTACGTCTGATTTAGCCGCGTGGGCCCACGAGGTTCGTATCGACGGCAACGAGTCCGTTCACGGTAATGATCCTGAGACTCGAGAGGATGTAGTCGCTATTCATCAATTTTGCCGAGCTGTACTTCTTTACACTTTCTCAATGCCGGCTTTAGTTGCCGCCCGAAAAAATCCAGACGCTAAAGTTTAGCTTGGCGCGAGGCTCGCTCAAGAGTTTTGATATTTTTTGAATGACGCTCGACGCTAGCCGATAATAGCGGCGATATCGTCGATGTAATAAAGATTAGGCTTCAATGTATGCTTAATTCCAGCGGTAAGTGGTTCATATCGACGCTTTCATATATTGCCCGATTAGAGGGGTGCTTTATGATAGGCAAAGATGTCAAGATGAATAAATCTGGGTTGGCAGCTATAAAGCAGACCTCGGTTATACTGCGCAAGCATCTGCTGCATGCTAACGTTCCGGCTACTATTGGTGCATTAGATGAGCTGATCAAGATTTGCGATTACGTCGCGATTCCCGATGCCGCAACCTTGGCACTATGGCTGGGACAGGTTACCTCAAGGCTGCAGGATGAGATCAGTTCGAGAAGTATTATTCTTCTATCGGGCGACGAGGCGAGAATGTTTTCTCCTGAGATAAAAAAGTCTATTCAAGACGCCTTCCCGCAGACCATTGAAGATTTGGAGGAAGCGTCAAAGTGCTTGGCCTTTGGCAGGTTCACAGCGTCGGTTTTTCACCTGATGAGAGGCATGGAGGGGGCGGTAAAGGTTCTATGCAGACATCTAGATATCGTAAACGTGGACCTTGATTGGGGGAAGCTGCTAAGTGCTATGGAATCCAAGATAAAAGATCTGCCTAAGGGAGAAAATAAGGACAAATGGTCTGAAAGTCATGTTCATCTTTATCACGTAAAGCAAGCGTGGCGTAACGGGACGATGCATCCGAAAAAAACCTATTCTGAGGAGCAGGCCGTCGAAGCATTTAGAGCAGTCAATAGCTTTATGGGGCATCTTGCTATGTTAGTACAGGGGCCGAGTGCCTAAGTTGTGGTCCCGAATGTCTCGAATATACCTTCTATCTTGATGAAATTAAATTTCGGCGTTGGGTGGGTTTAAAATCCACCTAGAAGCGGGTAGTTTGCTCTTCTTGGATATCTAATGCGGGGAAGTAAGCCGCCCCAACCACACCCCGTTCGTCCTGAGCCTGTCGAAGGACTGCCTTCCTTCGTGCCACGCATCCCGGTTGCGCAACGAGAAAGACGATGCTTCGACAAGCTCAGCATGATCGGTGGTGGGGAGGCGACACACCCGCCCGCACACACTCACCCGCACCCTTGCCACCACCCACCCGCACAAACCCCGCCTAACCCCCACACCACACCCCTGTCCTACACCAACCCATCTGGTTAAACCCCGCCCCTCCACCGCCCGAGGGGAGCGAAGCATGGCCAGACGTCGTCGCGCACCGAAACCGCGCAAGCCGGTGCAACCCCGCGCCTTCGTGCCCGTCCCCGGGTGCCAGCGCAGCGACGGGTGGACGCCCGAGCGGCAGGTCGCCTTTATCGAGGCGCTCGCGCAATCGGGCTGCGTGACGGAGGCATGCGCGGCGGTCGGCAAGTCGCGGCAGGCGGCGTACCGCCTGCGCACCGATCCGCGCGCCGCCAGTTTTCGCCTCGCCTGGGAACGCGCGCTGACCGTCGCGATCCGGCGCATCGCCGACAATGCCTATTCGCGCGCGCTGAACGGCGTCGTCACCCCGATCTTCTTCCAGGGCGAACAGGTCGGCGAACGCGTCCGGCACGACGAACGGCTCGTCATGTTCCTGATGCGATACCGCGACACGCATTATTACGGCCGCGCGCGCGACAGCCAGATGCCGAAACCAGATCTGGACGAGGCCGCGCAGGATCTCGACGTTGCGCTTCAGGCGGTCGAGGGCGATGCGATCGACGCCGAACTGCGCGCGGAGGACGATGAGGACGCATGGTCCGCGATCGAGCGCGAGGAATGGGAGGCGCAGGTCCGCCGGGAATCCGGAACGGACGCCGGCACGCCGCTGCTCCACCCCGGCGAACCCTCACACGATGCCGATCCCCCGCCGGCGCACGCAAGGGGCCGGCAAAGGGCGGGACGTAGCGTCAAGTTCGTCAACTTCGCCTCGCGCAGAAGCCTCCGCCCGCCGCCCGATCACGCCATCCTGCGGCACCATCCACCATCCGACGACACCCGACGCCACCGACCGGATCGGGCAGGCGACGAACCTCCACGTTCGCTTCGTCCCGCGCTTCGACCATCCCCGCCGGGGCAGCCGAATCGTTTACCTTCTGTTAACCTCTCGACCGGTAGCTCGGTTAAGGACTTGGCCACCAGCGCCGCACCGGGAATTTCTTGGGGGAAATCCATGCTGTTTGGGATCAACTTTCGCCACGCGCGGCGGGCCGTTCCGCTCATGCTCGCCGGGCTCGCGCTTGCGGGGCTTTCCGGCTGCGCCACGACGACCGAATCGCGCCCCAGCGTGTCGAGCGAGGTCGTGCCCGACAAGGCGTGGCAGGGCGTCATCCTGCCCGCCGATGCCGCGCGGCTCACCGGCTTCGCCGCGCAATGGACGCCCGCGCTCGCCGCCGCGCGCCCGCGCTACGCCGCCGCGCTGGCGAAGGAGGGGGCGTTGCTCGATCCGGCCGTCACGCTGGATCACGTCGCGCTGCCGCCCGGCTCCTATCGCTGCCGCGTCGTGAAGCTCGGCGGCCCGCGTCGGCTCGCCGCGTTCCGCACCTTCCCGCCCGGCTTCTGCTATGTCCGGGGGAGGGGGCGAACCTGTCCTTCAGCAAGCAGACCGGCGACGAACGTCCGGTCGGCTGGCTCTATCCCGATGGCGATCGCTACGTCTTCCTCGGCACCTATGCGCGCGGCGACGTGAAGGCGCCGTCATACGGGGCGCCCGGCGCGCGCAATGCGCTCGGCCTGGTCGAACGCGTCGCGCCGTTCCGCTGGCGTCTGACGCTCGCGCCCGCCGACGCCACCGCGTTGCTGACGGTCTACGAACTTACCCCCGTCCCACTGGAGCAGCAGGCGAAATGATCCCCGGTCGCGGTGGGCGGAGTGTGCGGCGGGTGGAACGACGGCGGCTTGCCTTGCGTTAAGATGGCCAACTTCCTGATTTGAATTGAGGTTTCCCCCATGCGCATCGTTCCCGCGCTCCTGCCGGTGGTCATGCCGGCCGCGATCCTGTTGCTCGGCGGCTGCTCGTCCCAGGGCAGTTCGTCCAATAGCAGCGTCGATATCGAAACCGCCGCCGAGCAGGCGCAGACCAGCATCGACAATTACGCCGCGACCACGCCCGCCACCGGGCAAGACAGCGTGCCCGTCAATGCGATCGCCCCGTCGGCACCCGGTCTGAACCAGGCCGCGCCCGTCGCGCCGACGGGACCCCGGCCGACGCCCGCCGCCAGCCTCGCCCCGCTCGATCCGCCCGCGCCCGGCACGCCCGGCGGCCTGCCCGATGATCGCACGCCGATCTCCGAAGCGCCCTTCACCCCGGACAGCGCGCAGGGCGCGGCGAACGTCGTCCAGACCTATTACGCGCTGCTGGGCGAGAAGAAGTACCGCCAGGCCTGGGCCTTGTGGGGCAATGGCGGCAGGGATTCGGGCATGTCCGCCGACGCCTTCGCCGCAAGCTTCGACAAATACAGCGAATATCACGCCAATGTCGGCGCCCCCGGCCGCATCGATTCGGGCATGAGCCAGCGCCGCGTGACCGTCCCGGTGCAGGTCTATGGCCGGCTGAAGGCGGATGCGAAGCCGGTCTACATGCTCGGCACCGTGGTGCTCCACCGCGTCGTCCCCGGCGTCAGCGACGTGAAGGCGGACCAGAGCTGGCATCTTCAATCCGCCGACATCAAGCCCCGGCCGCGCGGCTGACGCGGGCGGGGGTCAGGCGGATCGGCGGATCGCGGCGGCGGCGGGGGCGGGCTGGCTCAGCCGCTCCATGTTGAAGTTCTGGGCGAATTCGATCCCCGCCTTGCCATCCGCCGCCCAGCGCAGCTTCGCCGGGAACATCTGGTCCTCCAGCAATTCGATCAGGATATCGATCCCCGCCGCGTCGCCGTCGATCTCGATCCCGTCGATCATCGCGCCCGTCGCCGACATGTTGCGGATCCGCACTTCGCCCTCCGCCCCCTCGGTGGTGATCCGCGCGCTGCGCAGCATCGACGATCGCGGGCTGCGGCTCGCCCGGAATCCGACCGCCGTCGCCATCCCGCCCGTCGCCTGCAGATGCTCGATCACCACCGCCGCGCGCGCCGCCTTGCCATACACATAGCCCTGGATATGGCTGCACCCCAGGTCGCGGATCAGCTGGATCTCGTCCTGCACCTCGACGCCCTCGGCGGTCGTCTCCATCCCCAGCGTATCGGCCAGCGTGACGATCGCCTTGATGATCGCCGCATTGCGGTTGCCCGCGATCGCCGCGCCCTTGACGAAGCTCTGGTCGATCTTGATCTTGTCGAACGGCGCCTTCTTCAGATAGCCGAGCGACGAATATCCGGTCCCGAAATCGTCCAGCGCCAACCGCACGCCGATCCCCTTCAGCGCCCTGAACATGTTGTCCGACGATGCGCTCTCGTTCAGGAACACGCCTTCGGTGATCTCCAGTTCCAGCCGTTCGGCGGGAATGCCCGACCGCGCCAGCGCGCTCGTGACGATCGCCGGCAATGCCGGATTGGCGAACTGGATCGGCGATACATTCACCGCGACGCGGATCCCGTTCGGCCATGTCGCCGCATCCTCGCAGGCCGTCCGCAGCACCCATTCGCCGATCGCCTCGATCAGCCCGCAATCCTCCGCGACCGGGATGAAGTCCGCCGGCGATACCGCACCGCGCGTCGGATGATCCCACCGCAGCAGCGCTTCATACCCGACGATCCGTTCGCTCCGCGTGCAGACGACCGGCTGATACGCGACATGGAACTCGTCCTGCGCCAGCGCCTTGCGCAGGTCGTCCTCCAGCTGCTTCCGTTTCTGCGCGCCCAGCAACAGTTCGGCACGATAGAAACGGTGGATCCCGCGCCCATCCGCCTTCGCCGCGTAAAGGGCCAGATCCGCATTGCGAACCAGCGTCTCCGAATCCGCTCCATCCTCCGGCGCGATCGCGATGCCGATCGAACAGCCGATCGTGATCGACGATCCATCGATGAAATACGGCTGCGACAACGACGCGATGATCGTCCGTGCCAGTTCCGCCAGCCGATCACGATTGGCTTCGCGCGGCAGCACGACCTTGAATTCGTCGCCGCCCAGTCGCCCGACCAGCCCCGCATCGCCGACGCTGCGTTGCAATCGCTGTCCCACCTGTTTCAACAACGTGTCGCCCGTCTGATGGCCAAGCGTATCGTTCACCGCCTTGAACCTATCGAGATCGAGCAGGAACAGGGACGTCGCGCGCGTTCCCGATTGCGGCGCTGCCAGCGTCTGGTCCAGCGACAGCCGCATGCGCTGACGGTTGGCCAGCCCGGTCAACCCGTCGAACAAGGCGAGGCGGGTAATCTCCGCTTCCGACTGCCGCTTCTGAGTCAGGTCGCTGCCGCTGCCGACAAAGCCCTGGAAGCGGTTCATCGCGTCCATCATCGGTCGGCCCGAAATCGACCACCACCGCTCCGCAACGTCGGCGACCGGTCGCACGGAATAGTCCGCAAACGACGTGCGCGACGACAGATGGAACCCCAGCGTCCGTTCCGTGTCGGGGGACGCGCTATCCACTTTGAAGACCGCGGTCAGCAACTGCCCGATCGCGGACGCGCCGTTGGCCGCCACTTCCTCTGCCACCTTGGTCGACAGATAGACGAGACGCCCGTGGCGATCGGTCTGCCAGAACCAGCCGCTGCCGTGATCCTCGAATTCATGGACCAGCCGCCGCGCCAACGCGTCCTGATTGCTCTGCGCAGCACGCGCCGCCGCCTTGATATGATCCAGCCGCGCCATCCCCGCGATCGTGAATGCGAGACAACCGAAGAAGGTGATGGCGATACCGCTCATCACTCCGATACCGACCGCAACCATGATCCCGACGACCATCGCCGCAGCAAAGCTCAGCAAGGCCGCGCGAACGGATTGCATAACCGTGATCGTCACGACGATGGCGCCGAACACCGCGATGAAGTTCGCCAGTTGCCAGATCACGATGTCGATATCGGCCGCCATCCACAGCATCGCGAACAGCCCGGCGCCGAGCCCGGCTCCCGCTGCCGCGACCAGCCTCACCTGCAGATGTGGCGCAAGGCGGACCGCCCCGATCTTCGCGACCGCCAGCGCCGCGATCCCCAGGATCAGCGTTATGGCGGCATAGAGGCTGAGCAGAAGCGTGGCTTGCTCGTCCCGTTGCTGCGCCGCCGTCCACAGCATCAGCGCACTGGCAAGACCTTGGGCGATCAGTGCGGCCGGCCATCCACCGCCGAATTGCGCGAATTGGTGCTGTTGCGTTTCCGATATGCGCTCCTCGTCGGCGCCGAGCATCAGGTCGCTCCACACCTTCTTGGCGATGAGAGGGATCGATGATGGGGATGGGAGGCTGCGCATCTATCCGTTGGCGTAACGAAACAGGTTTGGGAAATGCTTTCCGGGTCTGGTTAAAAGGAAGTTACGCCACCAAAACGGGTGAAATACTTGGCCCCGCCGCCGCTCCCGCATATGGAGACGTCGATCCGTACGCCCGAGGACTATCCATGACGACCATCATCCGTGAAGCCGACTTGATCGAAAGCGTCGCCGACGCGTTGCAGTTTATCAGTTATTTCCATCCGATGGATTACATCCGCGCGCTCGGCGAGGCGTATGAAGCCGAGCAATCGCCCGCCGCCAAGGACGCGATCGCGCAGATCCTCACCAACAGCCGCATGTGCGCGGAGGGGCATCGACCGATTTGCCAGGATACCGGCATCGTAAACGTATTCGTCAAATGGGGTATGGATTGCCGCTTCGACGACACGAGCCGGTCGTTGCAGGAGATCGTCGATCAAGGCGTGCGGCTCGCCTACCTCAATCCCGAGAACAAGCTGCGCGCATCTGTTCTGGCGGATCCGGCATTCACGCGGCGCAACACGAAGGACAACACCCCCTGCGTCCTCCACGTCGAGATGGTTCCCGGCGCCACCGTCTCGGTGGACGTTGCGGCGAAGGGCGGCGGGAGCGAGAACAAGTCGAAGTTCAAGATGATGAATCCCAGCGACTCCATCGTCGATTGGGTGCTGGAGATGTTGCCGCAGATGGGGGCCGGCTGGTGCCCGCCCGGCATGCTTGGCATCGGCATCGGCGGCACGGCGGAACATTGCGTGTTGCTGGCCAAGCAGGCGCTGATGGAGCCGATCGACATGGGGCCGCTCAAGGCGCGCGGACCGAAGACCGATATCGAGGCGCTGCGCATCGAGATATTCGACAAGGTGAACGCACTCGGCATCGGCGCACAGGGGCTAGGCGGGCTTTCGACGATCCTGGATGTCAAGATTCTGGATGCGCCGTGTCATGCCGCGGGCAAGCCGGTCGCGATGATCCCCAATTGCGCCGCGACCCGACACGCGCACTTTACGCTGGACGGTTCGGGTCCTGCTTTACTCGAAGCGCCTGATTTGAACGAATGGCCGAAGGTCGACTGGAAGCCCGATCAGGCAGCGATCCGCGTCGATCTGGACGCATTGACGCCTGAGATCGTCGCCACCTGGAAGCAGGGCGACCGTTTGTTGTTGAATGGCAAGATGCTCACCGGACGCGATGCGGCGCACAAGCGGATCAAGGACATGCTGGATGCGGGCGAGCCGCTGCCGGTCGAGTTCGCCGGCCGCGTGATCTACTATGTCGGTCCGGTCGATCCGGTAGGCGAAGAAGTGGTCGGACCGGCCGGTCCCACGACGGCGACCCGTATGGACAAGTTCACCCGGATGATGCTCGGTCAGGGGCTGCTGGCGATGGTCGGCAAGGCGGAACGCGGCGCGGATGCGACCAATGCGATCGCCGAAGCGAAATCTGCTTATCTGATGGCTGTCGGCGGCGCCGCCTATCTCGTCGCTCGCGCAATCAAGGGCAGCAAGGTCGTGGGCTTTGCCGACCTCGGCATGGAAGCGATCTACGAATTCGAGGTTCGGGATTTTCCGGTGACGGTGGCGGTCGATAGTGAAGGCCAGAATGTTCATCAACTGGCGCCGCTTGTGTGGAAGGAGAAGATCGCGCGCGAGCGGTTGCTCGAGCGGGCGTGATGATCTGGGTCCCGGCGACCCTGTTCGCCGGGGCTTTGCAGGCATGGCGGACGGCGGTGCAGCGCCGTGTCAGCAAGGGCATGTCGGTCAATGCGGCGGGGCTCGTACGTTATCTGTACGGCCTGCCGTTTGCCGTCGCGATCGCCGGAACATATCAATGGGTGATCGCGCCGCTGCCGCACTTCCCAAGTATCGGCAGCCACTTCCTGCTATTCTGCGCCGCCGGGGGGATCGCGCAGATCATCGCGACCAACCTGTTGCTGATGGCGTTCGAGGAACGGAACTTCGTCGTGGGTACGGCCTATTCGAAGACCGAGGCGGTGCAGAGCGCGTTGCTGTCGGTCGTCCTGCTGGGTGACCGGCTTGCCCCCTTGGTCTGGCTCGGAATCGCGAGCGGTGTGGCCGGGGTGATGATCCTGTCGACCGGGGGCAAGCGGATGGGGCCGCGTGAGCTGTTTCGCGCAATCGGTCAGAGATGCGCAATCTACGGCATCGCGTCGGGGCTTTTCTTCGCCTTGACGACGATCGGTATCCGGCGCGCGACGATGGAGATCGGGACGGACGACCATATCCGCGCCGGCGTGCTCACGCTGGCTGCGACGGTGCTGATCCAGACGGTCTTGCAGGGCGGCTATCTGGTGTGGCGCGAACGCGATCAGGTCGCCTTGGTATTCGCCAACTGGCGCGTCGCCGGACAGGTCGGCTTGATGTCGTCGCTTGGATCTGCGTGCTGGTTCACGGCCTTCGCATCGGCACCGGTCGCGCTGGTCCGGATCGTCGGACAGGTCGAGATCGCGTTCACGATGGCGTTCGCGCATTTCTATTTGGGCGAGCGGATGGCACGCAGCGAAGGCGTGGGATTGATCCTGGTCGCGATCGGGGTCGTGCTGGCCTTGGCGGGGGCGCTGTAGCGTCGCCCCCGCGACCGCCTAGAGTACGGCGGCTACCAACTGCTTGAACGCCTCTGCGCGGTGGCTGATCGCCTGCTTCGCCGCCTGATCCATCTCCGCGAAGGTCTGGGCCTGCCCATCCGGCACGAATACCGGATCATAGCCGAAGCCCAGATCGCCACGGGGCGGCCAGGTCAGCATGCCATCTGCGCGTCCTTCAAACCATTCGACGTGACCGTCCGGCCAGGCGAGCGCGAGCACGCTGACAAAATGCGCCCGGCGGCTGATATCGGGACCCAAGGCGGCCAGTTTGTCCTCGACCTTGCCCATCGCCAACATCCAGTCGCGTGTGCCATCGGGCGTTTCGGCCCAGTTGGCGGTATAGACGCCGGGGTCGCCGTTCAGCGCGTCGACGCACAGGCCGCTATCGTCGGCAAGCGCGGGAAGGCCCGACAGGTCGGCCGCCTGCATCGCCTTCAGTTCGGCATTTGCGACGAACGTGGTGCCGGTTTCCTCGGGTTCGGGCAGATCGAGTTCGGCCGCTGAAACAGGTTCGATCCCGAAGGGGCCGAGCAGTTCGCGGATCTCGCGAACCTTGCCCGCATTGTGGCTGGCGATCACCAGCTTGCCGGGTTTCAGCTTTCGGATCGCCTGCGGGATGTCACCCAGAGAACCATCGCTTGCGCTCATTTTGCCACTGCCTTCGCTTGTGCCGCGAAGATATCCGCGCAGCCGATACGAGCCAAACGCAGCAGGCGCAAAAGAGCTTCCTCGTCATAGGTCGCGCCCTCTGCGGTCGCCTGAGCCTCCGCGATGTTGCCGTTTTCGAGCAATACGAAATTGGCGTCGGCATCCGCAGACGAGATCCTCGATATAATCGAGGTCGAGCACCGGCGTGCCCTGATAGATGCCGCAACTGATCGCCGCGACCTTCTGCGTCAGCGGATCGGCGGTCAGCTTGCCGCTGGCGAGCAGTCCGTCGATGGCGAGCCGCAAGGCGACCCATGCGCCCGAGATCGACGCGGTCCGCGTGCCGCCGTCCGCCTGGATCACGTCGCAATCGAGCACGATCTGGCGTTCGCCGAGCAGCTTCATATCGGTGACGGCGCGCAGCGACCTGCCGATCAGCCGCTGGATTTCCTGCGTCCGGCCGGACTGCTTGCCCTTCGCCGCTTCGCGATTGTTGCGCGTATTCGTTGCGCGCGGCAGCATGCCATATTCCGCCGTAACCCAGCCTTCGCCCTTGCCACGCATGAAAGGCGGCACCTTTTCCTCGACGGAAGCTGTGACCAGCACCTTGGTATCGCCGAAGCCGATCAGCACCGACCCCTCGGCATGCTTGGTGAAGCGCGGTTCGATCGTGATGCTGCGCATTTGGTCGGGCGTGCGGCCGGATGGGCGCATGATATATCTCCGTAGGCAATAGTTTGGCCGTGCCGTAGTGGGTGCCGTTGACCGTGTCACCCCCGGGTCACCCCACGGAGCAGCCGGCGAAGTTCACAGAAAGTCACACGGTATCGGTCCTCTCCAACGCATCCAGCGAGCCACAGCACTCGTTGGACCGCGCAGTACCGTTTCAACGATTTACCAACATTGCAAGTCCACTCGGCCATCGTCGGCCGGCGACATCGCGCGGGAGATGTGCCGTTGAGCCTGCCGACGATCTCCCCCATATCATCGGCATGCCCGTTCCACCGATCAGCGACCTGAACGACCGCGCCCGCGACGTGTTTCGCGTGGTGGTGGAGAGTTACCTGCACACCGGTGCGCCGACAGGGTCGCGGACGATCGCGCAGCGGTCGGGGCTGAACCTGTCGCCGGCGTCGATCCGCAACGTGATGCAGGATCTGGAGGAACTGGGCCTGATCGCGGCACCGCACACCAGCGCGGGGCGGTTGCCGACCGAATCCGGGCTGCGGCTGTTCGTCGACGGAATGATGCAGGCGCTGGAGCCCAATGCGGAAGAACGGTCCGCGATCGAGCGGCAGGTGACGCAGCCCGGCCCCGTCGAGGCGGCGCTGGCCGCGACCACGGCGGCACTGTCGGGCCTGTCCGCCTGTGCCGGACTGGTGATGGTGCCGAAGCGCGAACTCGTCCTGCGGCAGATGAGCTTCGTCCCGCTATCGCAGGACAAGGCGCTCGCGGTGCTGGTAAGCGAGGAAGGTGCCGTCGAGAATCGCGTGATCGACCTGGCACATGGCGTCGATCCGTCCGTCCTGGTGCAGGCCGGCAACTACATGACGGCGATGCTGTCGGGCCTGACTTTGTCCGAGGCGCGCGAGAAGATCGGGCGGGAGATCGGCGAGGAGCGTGCGATGCTGGACGATGCCGCGCGCACGCTGATCGAGCGTGGGCTGGCGGTGTGGAGCGAGGATGGCGATCGCCGTCCGGTGTTGATCGTACGCGGTCAGGGGCGGTTGATCGACGCGGCGGATGCGGTGCAGTTGCAGCGGATCACCGAATTGCTCGACGATCTGGAGGGCAAGCAGGAGATTGCCGAACTGCTGGACAGTGCGAGCGCGGGGGACGCGACGCGCATATTCATCGGCGCGGAGAACAAATTATTCTCCCTGTCCGGATCGTCGGTGATCGCGAAACCGTTCCGCGGACTGGACGGCCGGGTGGTCGGCGTTGTCGGCGTGATCGGGCCGACGCGGTTGAACTATGCCCGCGTCGTGCCCATGGTGGATTTCACGGCCGCGACGCTCGCCAGACTGGTGGGCCGCGGCGCTTAGATTTTGGGATTTCGGAAGAGCACGATGATCGAAGACGACAAGATTGCGACAGACGGCGCGGACCTGCGCGAGGAAACCGCCGAAGCGGCACCCGAAGTGGCGCAGCACGACCGCGTGAAGGAACTGGAAGGCGAATTGGCCGAGACCAAGCAGTCGCTGCTTTATGCCCATGCCGAGGCGCAGAACATCCGCCGCCGCGCCGAGAAGGAAGCGCAGGACGCGCGCGCTTATGCCGCGACGGCGTTCGCGCGCGACCTGTTGTCGGTCGCGGACAATCTCGCACGTGGCCTGGAAGCCATTCCGGCCGAATTGCGTGGCGACGAAAAGATGAAGGGTCTGGTCGCCGGGCTGGAAGCGACCGGCCGCGAACTGGATTCGGTGTTCGCGCGGCACGGCATCACCAAGATGACCGTGATGGGCGAAACGCTCGATCCGAACCGCCACCAGGCGATGTTCGAACTGCCGAGCGACGAGAAGCCCGGCACGGTAGTCCAGGAGATGCAGGCTGGCTATATGATCAAGGACCGCCTGCTGCGTCCGGCATTGGTGGGCGTGGCCAAGGCGGGTTGAGTCCCAACGAAATTTATTGGGGAGGTCTTGGCCAGATCGTCCTGACCACGGGGTTCTTCGGTTGGCTGTTTTGGGCCTTTGCTCGTCGCAAGGGCCATAAACGGAGTGTTCAGGACAGCCGAAAGGACGAACCCTATCGGCGATACACCACAGCCCACGACCTGACATTGCGTGCGCGGGATGTGCCGCGCACGCTCGCAACGGACGAGTATCTCGTCGCTAAAGGCTGGGTGTTGCAGGATCAGGCGATCTGGCAACGAAAAGCGAATATGGCTCGCGAGATATCGCATTCTTTCTCGGCATCCCTGGCAGGCGATATCGCGGAGATGTTCCGTGACACCAAAGCGGACGACTGGGCTATCTGCCTGCTGATCGATCATTCCGGATCGATGCGCGACGACCCAATCATCTACACAGCGGCGACGGCACGCGGGGTGTCCGATGCGCTAGTCGCCGCAGGCACCAAAGTGGCGGTGCTGGGCTTCTCCACCGTTGGGTGGAAAGGCGGCCGGGCGCGACAGGATTGGTTGTGGCAGGAGCAGCCGAGGCGCCCGGGTAGATTGTGCGCCTTGCTGCATATTGAATATCAGACGTTCGGAGAAACGCTGTCCGAGCAGGATTGGGAAGTGATGACCCACCCCGATCTACTTCGCGAAAACGTCGATGGCGAGGCGCTCGAATGGGCGGTTTCGGTGATTGCGGATCGCCCCGAACCGCACAAGCTGATCGTTATGTTGTCCGATGGCGCGCCGGTCGACGATGCTACACTGACCCATAACGGGCCAAGCCTGCTGGATCGACATCTGATGTCCGTCATCGATTGCGTCGAGGCCGAGGGAAAGATCATGCTAGCCGGCTTAGGCATTGGTTTTGCGGTGGATCGCTATTATCCCCGATCCCGTTCAACGGCGGATTTGACCGAAATGCCGCATGCCTTGATCGGTTTAATCGGGGATGTCGCGAACGACGTTCGCCAAGGAAGACATGAACTATGATTGAATGTTCGACGGAATCCGGGGCGATCCCGTTTGCGGAATATGCATCGGAAATGGCGTGTCGTAGGGAAGTGGTAGGTCCGGTCGAAATACCGCGCAACTCCGGGAGGTATGGCACGGAGAGCAAACGCGCCTTGCTGAAGGCGCTCGAACAAACAGGTGCATGGTAGTGAGTCCGGCTATGCTCAATCCAAACCTCACCACCGATCGCCCGACGTTCGTCACGCATCTCGAATGTTCGCTGACGGGTGAGCGGTACGAGGCCGACCGGCTGCATGGCCTGTCCAGTGCCGGGCGCCCCTTACTCGTCCGCTACGACCTGCCGGCGATCAAGGCGTCCCTGCCCAAGGCGATGCTGGAGGCGAGGCCGACCGATCTATGGCGGTGGCGCGAGCTGCTGCCGGTGCGACGGACGAGCGATATCGTTAGTCTGGGCGAGATCGAGACTCCGCTGATACCGCTGACCCGGTCCGGCGGCCCGAACGTGCTGGTCAAGGACGAGGGGCGCTTGCCGACCGGCAGCTTCAAGGCGCGCGGGCTGGTGATGGCGGTGGCGATGGCCAAGGCGCTGGGCGTGACGAAGATCGCGATGCCGACCAACGGCAATGCGGGCGCGGCGCTCGCGGCCTATGCGACGCGGTGCGGGATCGAGACGATCGTCTTCTGTCCGGACGACACGCCCGAGATCAACGTGCGCGAGATCGCGGTGCAGGGGGCGCGGGTGTACCGCGTGAACGGGCTGATCGACGATTGCGGCGCGATCGTCGGCCGCGGCGCGGCGCAGGGCCTGTGGTTCGATTTCTCGACGCTGAAGGAGCCGTACCGGATCGAGGGCAAGAAGACGATGGGGCTGGAGCTGGCCGCGCAGTTCGGCTGGCAGCTGCCGCAGGCGATCTTCTATCCGACCGGCGGCGGCACCGGACTGATCGGGATGTGGAAGGCGTTCGACGAACTCGAGCAACTCGGCTGGATCGGGCCGGAGCGGCCCCGCATGTATGCGGTGCAGGCGAGCGGCTGCGCGCCGATCGTCCGCGCGTTCGACGAGGGCGTCGAACATGCAGAACGGTGGGAGGATGCAGCGACCGTCGCGGCAGGCATTCGCGTGCCAAAGGCGGTCGGCGATTTCCTCATCCTGCGTGCGGTGCGCGAAAGCGGCGGCAAGGCGATGGCGGTGGGCGATCCGGCGATCCTGCAGGCGGTGGACGACGCGGCGAAGAAGGACGGGCTGTTGCTGTGTCCCGAAGGCGGTGCGACGTTGGCGGCGTACCGCGAGGCGCTGCGGCTCGGCTGGATCGACGAGGATGAGAGCGCGGTGCTGTTCAACTGTGCGACGGGGCTCAAATACCCGATGCCGCCGGCGAATGCGAAGGTCGACCGGCATACGGAGATCGATCTGGCGGCGTTGTGATCGGCGTCCTCAACCGCTGTTGAGGTGCAGGATGTTGCCATCGGGATCCTTGAACCACACCATCCTGAAATTGCCGGTGCGGTGGACGCCGTCTGCGAACGTCGTGTCGGGCATGCCGTAGCGCTCGAACGTCACGCCCTTCGTGGCAAGTTCCGCCGCGATACGCTCGATATCGTCGCCCACGTCCCAGACCACGGAATTGGCGCGGTTCGTTCCGGCCTGGTCGGAGACATAGACGACGAGCGTGGTGCCGCCGGTATCATACTGGACGACGTGGTCGCTGGCGCTGGTATGCGTCAGCCCCAGCGTGTCGCCATAAAAACGGCGCGCTGTCGCAAGGTCACGGACAGCGACGATGGCGGATGACGTTTTGTCTTTCAGCATGAGCGTTCTCCTGCGGCGACCATTAACCGATCAATGTCGTATTTCGCTCCGTCAGCCGCCGCGCGTGAACGGCAGGATCGTTTCGTACTGCTGAAGCGCCGGTGCGCCGGGGACGGTGCAGCCGCAGCGGAGCAGGAAGGCGTGGCGGACGATCTCGGCCTGCTGTTCCAGCCCGTAGCGATGAAGCGGCAGTCCCGGGCGGATCGCATAATCGTAGCGGCAGAAGGGATGACGTTTCAGCGGCAGGAAGATACCCTTCTGATGCTGCCAGATATGCGTCATCTCGTGCAGGAACAGCGCCTGGATCGCGCGGTCGGCGACGGCGAAATCGTCGCGGTAGAGGGTTCCGTGCGGGTGGAAGTGGATGTTGCCTGTCGGCGCCATCACCGTATCGCGCGGCTGGAAGAAGGCCCATTTCTTCTGGATGATGCGGACGGGCGCGTAATCGATCGCGGCACCGAACATGCCACGCGCGAGCTCGGTCTCGCCGGGGGTGAGCGGACGGGCCGTCATTCCTCCGGTACGGGGTCGCCGGCGGCGATCGCGACGGCGTTGGTGCGGACGCGCAGGCCATCGGCGAAAGTCAGCAGCAGCGGCACTTTCGACCCGCGTTTGATACCTGGGTTCATATCGAACAGCATGACGTGCTTGCCGCCGGGTGCGAATTTCACCTCGCCATGCGCGGGCAGGGGGACGGAGGCGAGCGGCTTCATCGCCATCATGCCGCCGGACTTCATCGATTCATGCATTTCCGCACGGATCGCGACATTGCTCTGGACGCTGAGCAACGTGGCGTCCGTCGCGCCGCCGTTCAGCGTGAAGTAACCGGCGGCGGCACCGCGCGAGACCGCGGGCAGGCGGACATAGGCATTGTCAACGGAAACGACCGCAGGCGGGCTGCATCCGGCGAGCGCGAGCGCGGCGATCGTCAGGGCTGACGCGAACGTCGGGGGCAATGGGACGCGCACGGTGATCGTCTCCCGCTTTGGGATGGTTTGGGGGGAAGCTTCAAGCGACTCTACGGTCGGGACAATCTTGCGGCAAGCGGAAGCCGCCCTATATCGCCTTCAGTGAAGTGCCGCGGCCCCGTGAAAAGGTTCCGTGGCCGCGATGTAATTTTTTAAAGAGACGGGGACCAAACAGGACCATGGCTAAAGTTATCGGTATCGATCTCGGCACGACGAACTCCTGCGTTTCGGTGATGGAGGGCGGCAAGCCCAAGGTCATCGAGAATGCCGAGGGCGCACGCACCACGCCGTCGATCGTTGCGTTCGCCAAGGATGGCGAGCGGCTGGTCGGCCAGCCGGCGAAGCGCCAGGCGGTGACCAATCCGGAAAATACGGTGTTCGCGGTGAAGCGGCTGATCGGCCGTCGCTTCGACGATCCGATCACCAAGAAGGATACGGAGCTGGTTCCTTACCACATTGTCAAGGGCCAGAATGGCGACGCATGGGTACAGGCCGGCGGCAAGGATTATTCGCCGTCGCAGATCAGCGCCTTCACGCTTCAGAAGATGAAGGAAACCGCCGAGGCCTATCTCGGTGAGACGGTGACGCAGGCGGTCATCACCGTACCGGCCTATTTCAACGACGCGCAGCGCCAGGCGACCAAGGATGCCGGGCAGATTGCGGGTCTGGAAGTGCTGCGCATCATCAACGAGCCAACGGCGGCGGCGCTCGCCTATGGTCTCGACAAGGACACGAACAAGACGATCGCGGTCTATGACCTTGGCGGCGGTACGTTCGACATCTCGATCCTGGAGATCGGCGACGGCGTGTTCGAAGTGAAGGCGACCAACGGCGATACGTTCCTGGGCGGCGAGGATTTCGACAACACCTTGCTTAACTTCCTGGCGAGCGATTTCCAGAAGGCCGAAGGCATCGACCTGACCAAGGACAAGCTGGCGCTGCAGCGTCTGGAAGGAAGCGGCCGAGAAGGCGAAGATCGAACTGTCGTCCGCCGCGACGACGGAAGTGAACCTGCCCTTCATCACCGCCGACCAGAACGGCCCGAAGCATCTCGTCAAGCAGATCACCCGCGCCGATCTGGAGCGGCTGGTCGAAACGCTGATCCAGCGTACGCTGGAACCGTGCAAGAAGGCCCTTGCGGATGCGGGCGTCAAGGCCAGCGACATCAGCGAAGTGGTGCTTGTCGGCGGCATGACGCGCATGCCCAAGGTGCGTCAGGTCGTGAAGGACTTTTTCGGCAAGGAACCGCATTCGGGCGTCAATCCGGATGAAGTCGTGGCGATGGGCGCCGCGATCCAGGCGGGCGTGTTGCAGGGCGACGTCAAGGATGTGCTGCTGCTCGACGTGACGCCGCTGTCGCTGGGCATCGAGACGCTGGGTGGCGTGTTCACCCGCATGATCGATCGCAACACGACGATCCCGACCAAGAAGAGCCAGACCTATTCGACCGCCGACGACAACCAGGGCGCGGTGACGATCCGCGTGTTCCAGGGCGAGCGCGAGATGGCGGCGGACAACAAGATGCTCGGCCAGTTCGATCTGGTCGGCATTCCGCCGGCACCGCGCGGCGTGCCGCAGATCGAGGTCACGTTCGACATCGACGCCAACGGCATCGTCAACGTGTCGGCGCGCGACAAGGGCACGGGCAAGGAACAACAGATCCGCATCCAGGCTTCGGGCGGTCTCAGCGACAAGGACATCGACCAGATGGTCCGCGACGCCGAGCAGTTCGCCGAGGACGACAAGAAGCGCCGTGCGGCGGCCGAGGCGAAGAATAACGCCGACAGCCTGATCCACACGACCGAGCGTCAGCTGGCCGACAATGGGGACAAGGTCGATGCGAGCCTGAAAGCCGAGATCGAGGTGGCAATCGCCGAAGCCAAGACCGCGGTCGAAAGCAACGATCCGGAGGCGATGAAGACGAAGTCCGACGCGCTCGCACAGGTCGCGATGAAGCTGGGTCAGGCGATCTACGAGAAGCAGGCGCAGGCCGAAGCGTCTCCGGATGCCGATGCCGGTGCGGAAGCGCCGAAGGAAGACGTGGTCGACGCCGAATTCTCGGAAGTCGACGACAACCAGAAGTCGTAAGACATTCGCCCTCCCCGGATCCGGGGAGGGCGGTCGAACCAAGCGAAGGCAGGAGAGGGGTAGTGGCACATATCGAACTGCCCGCTGCCCCTTTTCCAATTCTCTTCCCCTGTGGGAGAGGGCTTAAGGGCCGGATATGACAAGCGAAGTCGATTTCTACGAACTGCTCGAAATCGAGCGCACCGCGGACGATGCGACGATCAAGTCGT
Source organism: Sphingomonas aliaeris (assembly GCF_016743815.1). Taxonomy (NCBI): domain Bacteria; kingdom Pseudomonadati; phylum Pseudomonadota; class Alphaproteobacteria; order Sphingomonadales; family Sphingomonadaceae; genus Sphingomonas; species Sphingomonas aliaeris. The sequence goes on from NZ_CP061035.1 coordinate 1,124,680, forward strand.
CCTACCGCAAGCTTGCGATGAAGTATCACCCGGACAAGAATGCCGGGTGCAAGGATAGCGAAGGTCGCTTCAAGGCGATCAGCGAAGCCTATGATTGCCTGAAGGATCCGCAGAAGCGCGCGGCCTATGACCGGTTCGGCCACGACGCGTTCCGCAATGGCGGCGGCGGTGGTGGCGGCCAGGGTGCCGGCTTCGGCGATTTCGGCGACATTTTCGAGAACATTTTCGGCGAATTCATGGGCGGGCAACGTGGCCAGCAGCGTGGCCCCCGTCGCGGCGCGGACCTGCGCTACGACATGGAAATCACGCTGGAGGACGCGTTCCAGGGCAAGTCGAGCGAGATCACCGTCGACGTCTCTGCGCAGTGCGACTCCTGCCACGGCACCGGTGCGAAGCCGGGCACCAGCGCCAAGCATTGCGCGACCTGCGCCGGGCACGGCAAGGTTCGCGCGCAGCAGGGCTTTTTCGTCGTCGAGCGGACGTGCCCCACCTGCCACGGCGCGGGTCAGGTGATCGCCGATCCTTGCGGCAATTGTCACGGTGAAGGCCGGGTCGAGAAGACCAAGACGCTGACCGTCAACATCCCGCCGGGCGTTGACGAGGGGACGCGCGTTCGCCTGACCGGTGAGGGCGAGGCAGGTGCGCGGGGCGCACCTCCGGGCGACCTGTACATCTTCCTGCACGTCGCGCGGCATCCGATCTTCGAACGCGAAGGCACGACATTGTACGCGCGCGCGCCGATCAGCTTCACGACCGCGTCGCTGGGTGGGGAAATCCACATCCCCGGACCTGATGGCGTCAATCACCAGATCAAGATTCCGGCCGGCACGCAGAGCGGTCGCGAACTGCGCCAGCGCGGTGCGGGCATGCCCGTCCTGCAAGGCCGCGGCCGCGGCGATCTGGTCGTCAGGATCGAAGTGGAGACGCCGACCAAGCTGAGCGCCAAGCAGAAGGCGCTGCTGGAACAGTTCCGCGAAACGGAAACCGGCGAGTGCAATCCGCAGAGCGAAGGCTTCTTCCAAAAGATGAAGAGCGCCTGGGGGTGATGCCCGGAGCCGCGTCTGGCTGAGCGCCGGCGCGGTTCGACCGGCACCCACCGTTCGTCCTGAGCTTGTCGACGGGGCGGGAAAACCGGGACAGGTGCTTCGACATGCTCGGCACGAACGGTCTTGAATATAATTGCCGCGTTTAAGATGCGGCTGGGTCGCCGACAGCGAGCCAATCGGGATTGGCGTAACGTGCAGGAATATCGTGGAGACGGAGGCCGTGTCCGCCCCTTCCGGTTTGTCGAAAAGGGCGGCCTTGGCCGATGGATCAGAAGGCGAAGAGCGCCCCGACCACCAGCGATTGAGCCGCAAGGGCCAGCATAGCGCTGACGACGGCTTCAAAATTACGCATCGATAGTCTCCGAGAGTGCCGGATAAGTCCGGTACGGCTCAAATAGGAATATTTCCCTTCCACGCAATATTGTTGCGCGCAATCGCGAATGCAATTTTTGCACTTTTGTTACGGTTAACAAACGATTGACGCTGGTCGCTTACAGACCACCAGCGATGGCGGGTGTCAGGCGGCGCCGAACACCCGGTCGAAGATCGTGTCGACATGCTTCAGGTGATAGCCAAGATCGAACTTGTCCTCGATCTCCTGCACCGACAGCGCCGCCGTGACTTCGGGGTCCGCCTTCAGCAATTCCAGCAGCGACAGTTCGCCATCCAGAATCCCACACCTTCATCGCGTTGCGCTGCACAAGGCGATAGGAATCCTCGCGCGACACGCCGGCCTGGGTCAACGCGAGCAGCACGCGCTGCGAATGGACTAGGCCTCCCATCTTGTTGAGGTTCTTCTCCATGCGCGCCGGATAGACGACGAGCTTGTCGATCACGCCCGTCAGCCGGCCGAGCGCGAAATCCAGGGTGATCGTCGCATCCGGACCGATATAGCGTTCGACCGACGAATGGCTGATGTCGCGTTCGTGCCACAGAGCGACGTTCTCCAGCGCAGGCGTGACATAACCGCGCACCATGCGCGCCAGACCCGTCAGATTCTCCGTCAGCACCGGATTGCGCTTGTGCGGCATGGCGGACGACCCCTTCTGGCCGGGCGAGAAGAACTCCTCCGCCTCCAGAACTTCGGTGCGCTGCAAGTGGCGTACTTCGGTCGCGAGCCGCTCGATCGACGAGGCGATCACGCCGAGGGTCGCGAAATACATGGCGTGCCGGTCGCGCGGGATGACCTGCGTCGAGACGGGTTCGATCGACAGGCCCATCTTCTCCGCGACATGCGCCTCGACCGCCGGGTCGATATTGGCGAACGTGCCGACGGCGCCCGAGATCGCGCAGGTGGCGATGTCCGCGCGTGCGGCGACGAGGCGCGCGCGGTTGCGGGCGAATTCGGCATAAGCCTGGGCGAGTTTCAGCCCGAACGTCACCGGCTCCGCATGGATGCCGTGGCTGCGGCCGATCGTCGGCGTCAGTTTGTGCTCGCGCGCCTTGCGTTCCAGCACGACGAGCAGCGCATCGAGATCGGCGATCAATAGGTCGCTCGCCTGCGCCAACTGCACCGACAGGCAGGTGTCGAGCACGTCGGACGAGGTCATGCCCTGATGCATGAAGCGCGCCTGATCGCCGACATTGTCCGCGACCCAGGTCAGGAACGCGATCACGTCATGCTTTGTGACCGCCTCGATCGCGTCGATCGCGGCGACGTCGATCGCCGGATTGGTATTCCACCACGCCCACAATGCTTGCGCCGCTTCCCTCGGCACCACGCCCAGTTCCGCCAGCGCGTCGGTGGCATGCGCCTCGATCTCGAACCAGATGCGGAAGCGCGCTTCCGGCGTCCAGAGCGCGGCCATGTCAGGGCGGGAATAGCGGGGGACCATGCGGGTTCCTCAAGGTTCGGGGCTGGTGGACCGGGCGCGGCATCCGAAAAGGAACGCCGCGATGCGAGGGCGCGTTAGCAGGGACGGCGCGCGGCTTCAAACGGTCGCGCGACGAAGGCGCGATTCGCTACATCAGCCCCATCGCGCGCAGGCTGGAATAGCCACCGGTTCCGATGATGATATGATCGTGGACCGCGATGTTGAGTCGCTTTCCGGCTTCGATGATGTTGCGCGTCAGGTCGATATCCGCGCGGCTCGGGGCGGGGTCTCCACTCGGATGATTGTGGACGAGGATGATCGCTGCGGATCCGAGATCGATCGCCCGGCGGATCACTTCGCGGATGTGAACCGCGGCCTGATCGATCGACCCCTCGTTCATCAATTCGTCGCGGATCAGCATGTTGCGCGTGTTCAGATGCAGCACGCGCACCCGCTCGATCGGATGATGCGCCATGTCGGCACGCAGATAGTCGAGCAGCGCCTGCCAGTTGGCGAGGACGGGCCGATCCACGATCTCCGCCTTGACCAGCCGGATCGCGGCGGCATGCGCGATCTTCAGCGCGGCGATCGACGTGTCGCCCATGCCCGGCACGCGCGCGAGCGCCCGGGGATCGGCCGTCAGCAATCCCCCGATTCCTCCGAATTCCCGCAACAACAGCTTGGCCAGCGGTTTGGTGTCGCGCCGCGGTATGGCCAGCGCGAGCAGATATTCGATCAGTTCGTGATCGAGCAAGGCGTCGCCGCCATTGTCCAGCAACCGGCCGCGCAACCTGGCACGGTGGCCGGCCGTATCGGGCGCGATCGCGGCGATCGGGTCGGGGTCTGGAACGGCCATCGGCGCGCAGGATTACGCACGCATCGCGTCGCGCGCAATTGCATGCCGCGGCTCCGCCCCTATGCTGGCGTTGATTTGGAGCAAGAGACGGCGTGACGGCGGAGGGCGATGACAGTGTGAGGCGACGTCGCCGCCTGCCGGAATTGGGGCGGGGCGCGCGGATCGTGGTGGGTGTGGCGATCGTGCTGCTGATCGTGCTGGTCGGCCTGTGGACGCAGCGGAAACCGATCGCGAGCGGCTATGTCGACCGGTATCTCGCGGCGAACGGCGTGCCCGCAACCTACGACATCACCGAATTGGGGCTGGGGCGTCAGCGGTTGGTGAACGTCGTGATCGGCGATCCCGCGCGGCCCGATCTGGTCGCCGACTGGGTCGAGTTGCGTACCGATGTCGGGCTGTCGGGCGCCAGCGTGCTCGCGGTGAAGGCGGGGGCGGTGCGATTGCGCGGCAAACTGGTCGGCAGCGTCCTGTCGTTGGGCGCGCTCGACAGGTTGATGCCCGCGCCGAGCGGCAAGCCGTTCACCTTGCCGAAACTGAACCTGGACGTCGCCGATGCACGGATGCGACTGGAAACGCCGCAGGGTGTGGTGGGGCTGAAACTCTCGGGGCGCGGACGGCTGGACGACGGTTTTCGTGGAAGCCTGGCGGCGGTGTCCGATCGGCTGACCACCGGGGATTGCGTGGCCGAGGCAGTGACCGCGGTCATGACGATCGGCGTGGACAAGGCCGCCCCGTCGCTCCGTGGCCCGGTGCGGGCGGGATCGGTGGCGTGCGCCGGTGCGACGGTCGCGACCGTTGGCGCCGATCTCGACCTTGCGCTCGGGGCGGGGCTGGACCGGTGGAAAGGGCAGGCGCGGATCGCCACCGGCGCGGCGCGACGCGCGATCGTGCGGACCGAATCGATCGCCGGGCAAATCTGGTTCGACGGGACGAAGGCGGTGACCCGGGTGGATACGAAGCTGGCGTCCGGCCGCTTCTCCAGTGCCGACATTTCGGGCGCATCGGTCGAACTCGCCGGGCAGGCTACGATCGGACGGACACTCACGATCATGCCGGGCAGCTATGTGAGCGTGGCACATGCGCGCCTCGCTTCGGCGCGGCTGGCATCGTTGAGCGCGCTGGGGGCGGCGGGCGCGGGGACTCCGGTCGCGCCGCTCGTCGCCGCACTGGCACGCGCGAGCGTGACAGCGGCACGGGACTTCAGCGGCGATGTCCGGTTAGGCTGGCAGAGCGGCGGACCGGTTCGGATCGGGCAGATCGTCGTATCGAGCGCATCAGGCGTCAGGGGTGCAATCAACGATGCGGATATCGCCTACGATCCGAACGGCGGCACGTTGAAGGTCGCGGGCGCGGGAGCGATCGGCGGGGGCGGCATGCCGGAAGCCGATTTCCGCCTGTCGCAAGCCGTAGCGGGTGGCGCGATGACGGGATCGGTCAGCTTGCGTCGGCCTTATGCCGCAGGCGGGGCAAGTCTCGCTTTCACGCCGCTGCGATTCGGCATGACCCCGCGCGGCAACAGCCGGTTCGCGACGCGCATCACGATGTCCGGGCCGCTTGGATCGGGTGGGCGGATCGACGGTCTGACGGTGCCGGTGCAGGGGATCTGGAACGGGGGCGGGCGGCTGGTCGTGAACCCGGATTGTGCGGCGATCGGCTGGGAAAGACTGACGATTTCCAGCCTGAACCTCCGCACCACCAGCCTGCGCGCGTGTCCGGTCGACGGTGCGATGCTGACGCTGACGAACGGCAGGCCGGGCGGCGGTTTGAAACTCGCCGCGCCGCGCCTTGCGGGAACTTTGGGCAACTCGCCCGTTACGCTGGGCGCGACAGACGCGGTGTTGTCTTTGCGAACCCTCGGCTTCGAATTGCGCGACGTCGCGGTGCGGATGGGCGCGCAGGACCGCGTCACGCGGCTCGATTTCGCGGCGTTGCAAGGCAAGCGATCGGCCAAGGGCGTGTCCGGCAGCTTCACCGGCGGTGGCGGGCAGATCGGCGCGGTTCCGCTGGTCCTGTCCGCGGCGACGGGCGTGTGGGACTTCGACGGCGATCTCGGGCTGACGGGCGCGATGACGGTCAGCGATGCGGCGGAGGTTCCGCGATTCAATCCGCTTGCCGCGCGAACCGTTTCTCTGGGCCTGAAGCGCGGCGTGATCGGTGCGACGGGAACACTCTTCCACCCCGATAGCCCGGCGATGGTCGCGACCGTCGCGATCCGGCACGAACTTTCGACCGGGACCGGAAGCGCGGATCTGACGGTGCCGGGCCTGTCCTTTGCCGACAAGGGGTTGCAGCCCGACGACCTGACGCGACTGACCGAAGGCGTCATCGCGAACGTGGTCGGCACGGTGACGGGCGAGGGGCATATACTTTGGTCGCCGGAGCGGGTGACGAGCGACGGCGTGTTCCGCACCACCGGCATGAACCTTGCCGCCGCGCTTGGCCCCGTAACGGGAATCACGACCGAGATCCGGTTCACCGACCTGCTCGGGCTGGAAAGTGCGCCGGGTCAGGTGGCGACGATCAAGGCGATCAATACCGGCATCGTCGTGAATGACGGCGTCATCCGATATCAGACCCTGCCGAATGCGCGGGTTCGCATCGAACGCGGGCGCTGGCCGTTTGCGGGTGGCGATCTGGTGCTGGAGCCGACCTTGCTCGATTTCTCCGACAAGCAGGAACGGCGCATGACGTTGACCGTCACGGGCATGGAGGCGGCGAAGTTCCTGCAACAGTTCGAATTCGACAATCTGGCGGCGACGGGCGTGTTCGACGGGCAATTGCCGATGATCTTCGACTTTACCGGCGGGCGGATCGAGAACGGCACGCTGAAGGCGCGGGCCGGCGGCGGGACGATCGCCTATCTGGGTGAGGTGTCGAAGGAAAATCTTGGCGTGTGGGGCAATCTGGCGTTCCAGGCGCTGCGGTCCCTGCGCTATCGCGAACTCAACCTCGTCATGAACGGGCCGCTATCGGGCGAGATGATCACCGAGGCGCGCTTTGCCGGCTTGAATCAGGGCGAGGGCGCCAAGAGCAATTTCCTGATCCGGCGGCTGCAACGGCTGCCGTTCGTCTTCAACGTCAAGATCAAGGCGCCATTCCGCGGATTGTTCGATTCGGCGCGCTCGTTCTACGAGCCTGCCCGTCTGATCGAGCGCAACCTTCCGGCGTTGATCGAAGAGCGCGACCGACGCCTGAAACCGCCATCCGTTCAGCCTCAAGAAAGCGAGACCGTGCCATGACCGCATCAGAACCGTGGAGAAGACGCCTCGTGGCGATGGCAGGAGTGATCGGGATCGGGATGAGTTCGGGCTGCGTCAATGTCAGCGCGCCGGACAAGCCGATCGAGATCAATCTGAATATCAACGTGAAGCAGGAAGTCGTATATCGTCTCGATGGTGAGGCGAAATCGACCATCAAAGCGAATCCGGGAATTTTCTGATGACGAAGCAAGGTAGATTTTGGATCGCGGGCGCGGTGATGATCGCAGCCGTCACGGGTACGGCGTTCGCGCAGCGTGATCCGGCCTATGCCGCGGCGCGCGCGGCGGGCAAGATCGGCGAACAGCCCAACGGCTATCTCGGCGTAGTCAGCGGCGGCCCGGACGTGCAGGCGATCGTCGACAAGATCAATATCCAGCGGAAAGCGACCTATGCCGAGAAGGCGCAGGCGTCCGGCGTGACGATCAACGATTACGGCGTGACGTTCGGCTGCAACCTGATCGCACAGACGCAGCCGGGCGAGAAGTACAAGGCGCCCGACGGCAGCTGGAAGACACGCACCGCCGCCGCCCCGGAACGCAGCCCAAGCTGCGTCTAAGACCTTTCTGCTCCCCTCCCTTGCAGGGAGGGGAGATTTCATTGGCCGTTCGCCCGTCGCGGGCACGGCGGCAGATCTGCATTACCCAAACACCGGGTCCCACAGCGGTTGACTCGGTGACACCCCTTTTCTAAACGGGCGCCGCAACGGGGGCATCCGCTCCCAAGTCCCTCGTCGCTGCGCCTCTGGTGTGGCGGCGTTTTCTTATCAGGACCTTGAACGCGTTGGCTGAAGATCGCCCGAACGATGACCTTAACAGCCGCATCGCGAAAGCGCGTGCGAATGAACAGGCGCGGGCGGGAGACTCTAGGCTGGGCAAGCCGGCCAAGGGCTACTCGCAAGGGTCGCGCGTGCTGGCGACGTTGCTGGGCGCGTTGTTCGGTGGCGGTGTAATGGGCTGGGCGCTCGACCAGTGGCTGGGGACGTCTCCCTGGGCCTTGCTGATCGTGCTGACGCTGGCGGTAATCGGGGCTTTCATGAATATCATCAAGATGTCGAAGGAGCGCGCAGAGTGAGCGCCGGCAAAATCGATCCGATGGAACAGTTCATGGTCGAGCCGGTGCTCGGCCGTCACATCGAGCTGTTCGGCTACGACGTGTCCTTCACCAACTCGGCATTGTTCATGATCGTCGTGTTCATCGCGCTGGCGGTGTTCATGTCGGGCGGGCTGCGCCGTCAGTTGATTCCGGGCCGGTGGCAGGTGATGGCCGAAGGCGCCGTCAGCTTCATCGACAACATGGTGTCGACCAGCATCGGCTCCGGCGGCAAGAAATTCGCCCCGTACATCTTCTCGCTCTTCTTCTTCATCTTGTTCGCCAACCTCGTCGGCGTCCTGCCCCTGGCCATCGTGCCGGGGCTGCACACCTTCGCGGTCACCAGCCACATCACGGTCACCGCCGTCCTGGCGTTCGTGTCGTTCGCGATCGTGCTGATCGTCGGCCTGGCGAAGCATGGCTTCAAGTTCTTCTCGCTGTTCGTGCCGCACGGTGCGCCCGGTTGGTTGATGCCCGTCATCATCCCGGTCGAATTCGTGTCGTTCATGGTCCGCCCGTTCTCGCTGGCGTTGCGACTGTTCGTCGCGATGACCGCCGGCCACATCCTGCTCGAAGTGTTCGGCAGCTTCGTGGTGCAGGGCCTGAATGCGGGCGGTCCGCTCGGCTGGCTGGTCAGCGCGCTCAGCTTCGTCATGATCATCGGCGTCAGCGCGCTGGAATTGCTGGTCTGCGCGATCCAGGCATATGTCTTCGCGCTGTTGACCTCGCTTTACCTCCACGATGCGGTGCACCTGCACTAGGATCTGGGTACGATTTTCTAACAACCATACTGAATTGACTAGGGAGTTTTGACATGACTGATACGGGTTTGATGTACATCGGTGCCGGCCTCGCAGCGATCGGCGTCGGCATGGCGGCACTGGGCGTGGGTAACGTCTTCGGTTCTTTCCTTGAAGGCGCGCTGCGCAATCCGGGCGCTGCCGATGGCCAGCAGGGTCGTCTGTTCATCGGTTTCGCCGCGTCGGAACTGTTGGGCCTGATCGCTTTCGTCGTCGCGATCCTGATCCTGTTCGTCGTCAAGTAATTCTGACGACTTGAACGACAACAAAGAGAGCATCCCCCAATGCCGCAGCTTTCCCAGATCGGTGAAATCTACGCCTCGCAGCTGTTCTGGCTCGCGATCGTATTCGCGCTGATCTATTTCGGGATCGGCAAGGCGATGGTGCCCAAGATCGAACGGACGATCGAAGATCGTACCGCGCGCGTCTCGGGTGACCTCGCCAAGGCGGAGGCGGCACACCAGGCCGCGACCGGGCTCGAGACCAGCTATCAGGCCGGTCTCGACACGGCTCGCGCCCAGGCGTTCAAGGCGGCGGCAGAAGCCAAGGCGCAGGCGACCGGCCGCGCCGAGGCTACCGTAAAGGCCGGCGACGAAGCGGCGGCGGCGAATACCGCCGCGGCCATGATCCGGATCGACGCGGCGAAAGCCACGGCGGCTTCGGAAATCCAGACGGCGACGGTCGAGGCGGTGCAAGACATCGTCGCGAAGCTGTCCGGCGTGCAGGTCGATCGCGCATCGGTCGAGCAGAAAGTGAAGGCGGAACTGGCGCATGGCTGAAGGTCATCCCATCGAGGCGGTCGCGCAGACGGGCGTGGTCGAGATGCATCACGAGCCGGCGGCGTTCGGCATCAGCGCACCGGGCTATGTCGCTTTGTCGATGCTGGTCGTTATCGCGCTGATCCTGTGGAAGAAGGTCCCGGCGATGATCGGGCGCATGCTCGACGCCAAGATCGCCACGATCCGCCATGATCTCGACGAGGCTGCGAAGCTGCGTGCCGAGGCGGAAACGCAGCTGGCAGAGGCCAAGACGCGCAACGCAGCAAGTGCCGGCGATGCCGCCGCGATCGTCGCGCATGCCGAAGCCGAGGCGAAGGCAATGCTCGCCAAGGCCGAAGCCGATGCGGCTGAACTGGTCGCCCGGCGCGGCAAGATGGCCGAGGACAAGATTTCGGCCGCGGAACGGCTCGCTATCGCCGAGGTGCGCGCCCATGCAGCGGACGCAGCCGCAAAGGCCGCTGCTTCGATCATCGCGGAGAAGCATGACGCCGCGGCGGACAAGGCGGTTGTGGACCGCACGATTGCCGGGCTTGGTCGCCTGAACTGAGTGCTGCACTTGGCCGGCTGGGCCGGGCAGGCTGGCTCGGAGGGATGGCTTCGGGTTAGTTGGTAACGGATGTTCGGCTTTAGCGTCGAGGCGGCCGTTTCAAATTATGCTGTTAGCCGAGTGGCTGGCCAATTATGGTGCCGGAGCCACGCCAACCTTTCCGCTATCTTATCGACCCGATATCGCTCGCATAGTCGCGCCCAGCTGCTCCCCTCCCTGAAAGGGAGGGGCCGGGGTGGGTCGCGTGCTCATACGAATTTCGCTGCCTGATATTTGGTATACGTATATCAAAGCGTGGGCTGGAATCCCCGGAGCCGTCGGAAACGATAATGGGCAGTGCGACACACGGCCCGATTTAACTTGGCGGCTCCACGATACGGCGCGTGCTCACCTAGACTGCCGGGGCTGCCTGGACGCCACCCACCCCCAGCCCCTCCCTTCCAGGGAGGGGAGCTTAGCAGGGGTTTCCGCGCTAGGGGCGCTTATGACGGCTGATAGACCGGCTGTCTCAATCCCGGCCTACATCTCCCCTCCAAACCAAATTGATTTGGCAACCAAAAGAACCGCGCTACGTTCCGGCCAATGCGGCCAATCACGCCGCCCTTTGAAGAGTTTGCCTTATGAAGTCGGTCACTATCGGTATCGCGATGATCCTGTCCGCAGCCCCCGTGGCGGCGCAAACTGCTCCGGCGGCGCCTGCGCCGACGACGATACCGGCCGCGAAGTTCACGCTCGATACGCCACTGGAGACGATCGTCGCAGATCCCGCCGGCAAGGCGATCATCGACAAGGATCTGCCGGGTACGACGACCCATCCGATGTACGATCAGTTCAAGGGCATGAGCCTGAGCCAGATCGCGCCGATGGCAGCCGACAAACTGACTCCGGATGTTCTGGCGAAGGTGAAGACCGATCTTGCGGCGGTGAAGTGATCCACGCCGGCTAAGCCTGTAATAGACCGCGCGGATCACGTGCCGGGCTTTGCAGGCGCGGTCGGGCCGGGCGCGTCGCCGGCCGCGTGCGACACGAAATTCTCGTGGACGGGGGCCCGGATACGGGTGGTTTGAACGGCCCGGAGTCCCTAGATCGATTGAGATGTCCGCGCCCAATTCCCCGATCGGTTCAACGAGGAAAAGTCCGCTTTCGCCGTGCGTGGCGGGGGCGATGCGCCGGATATCGAGGCGGGCGTAGCTGCGATCCGCAACGTGCTGGCGACATTGCCGACGCGGCCGGGTGTCTACCGGATGCAGGATGCGCGTGGCGACGTGTTGTACGTCGGCAAGGCGCGGGCGCTGAAGAACCGCGTGACGAACTATACGCAGATCGATCGGCTGTCGAAGCGGCTGCAGCGGATGGTCGCGCAGACCCGGTCGATGACAATCGTCACGACGAACAATGAAGCCGAGGCGCTACTGCTAGAGGCGCAACTGATCAAGCGGTATCGCCCGCCGTACAACGTGTTGTTGCGCGACGATAAAAGCTTCCCGTTCATCCTGCTGCGCGGCGACCACGACTTTCCGCGCATCCAGAAGCATCGCGGCGCGCGGCGGGCGAAAGGCAATTATTACGGCCCGTTCGCCAGCGCGGGATCGGTGAACAACACGCTGAACGCGTTGCAGAAGCTGTTCCTGCTGCGATCCTGCACCGATGGTTTCTTCAAGACGCGCGACCGGCCGTGCCTGCTGTACCAGATCAAGCGCTGCTCGGCGCCCTGCGTCGGTCGCATCTCGAAGGAGGATTATGCGGAACTGAACAACGACGCGAAGGCGTTTCTGGGCGGGAAATCGACGCAGGTGCAGGCGAAACTCGGCAAGCAGATGGAAGCCGCGGCGGCGGCGATGGACTTCGAACTCGCGGCGATCCTGCGCGACCGGTTGCGCGCGCTGACGTTCATCCAGGGAACGCAGGCGATCAATGCGGAGGGCGTGGGCGATGCAGATATCTTCGCGCTGGCGTGCAGCAACGGCGTGATGGGCATCCAGGCGTTCTTCATTCGCGGCGGGCAGAATTGGGGGCATCGCAGCTTCTTCCCGCAGCATACGAACGACGTCGCGGAAGACGAGGTGCTGACCAGTTTCCTGATGCAATTCTACGAGGAGGTGCCGCCCCCGCGGACGATCCTGCTCGACCGCGATCTGCCCGAGGCGGATCTGCTGGGCGAGGCTTTGGGCGGTGCGGTGGGGTTCAAGGTCAGCCTGTCGGTGCCGCAACGAGGCACGCGGCGGCGCTTGCTGGAACAGGCGCAGCGCAACGCGGTCGAGGCGCTGGAGCGGCGGCTGGCGGAGAGTACGACCCAGGCAAAGTTGCTGCGCGAGGTGGCGGACCTGTTCGACCTGCCCGAACCGCCGGACCGGATCGAGATCTACGACAACAGCCATATCCAGGGGACGAACGCGCTGGGCGCGATGGTCGTCGCGGGGCCGGAAGGGTTCCGCAAGGGCCAGTATCGCAAGTTCAACATCAAGAACCCGGACACCAAGCCCGGCGATGACTTCGCAATGATGCGCGAGGTGTTCCAGCGCCGTTTCGCGCGCGCGCAGAGCGAGGATCCGGATCGCGATTCGGGCGACTGGCCGGACCTCGTGTTGATCGATGGCGGGCGCGGGCAGTTGAACGCGGCGCGCGGGGTGCTGGAGGATCTGGGGATTGAGGACGTGTGTCTGGTCGGCATCGCCAAGGGGCCGCATCACGGACGGGACGGGCGCGAGGTGTTCCACATGCTGGACGGGCGCGAGTTCCAGTTGCCGGTCAACGCGCCGGTCTTGTTCTATCTCCAGCGGTTGCGCGACGAGGTTCACCGGTTCGCGATCGGCGCGCACCGGGCCAAGCGTGCCAAGGCGATCGGCGCGAGCCCACTGGACGAAGTGCCGGGTATCGGCCCGGCGCGGAAGAAGGCGTTGCTGATGCATTTCGGTACGGGGCGTGCGGTGCGGAATGCCAGCCTTCAGGACCTGCAACAGGCGCCCGGCGTTTCGGCGGCGGTGGCGCAGCAGGTGTACGACTTTTACCACGGCCGCTGATGCGCATCTGCACCGGATCTGCACCGGCATCGTGCCGAAGCAACACTGGCGTTCCTCACCGTCTGATCTAGCCTGTCCGCATCGAAACGGTGGAGCGGACGGATGGAACGGGCTGGATTGATCGGTGGCGGCAATGGTTGGCGGATCGCGGGCTGGGCGATCATCGGGGTGGCGCTGGCAGTTCCCTTAGTGGCGAATCAGTTCACTCAGCAAGTGGCGTGGACGCTGTCGGATTTCGCCCTGATGGGCGTGCTGCTGGGCGGCGCGGGGCTCGCGATGGAGATACTGGTTCGGGTGACGGATGACCGGGCCTATCGCGCCGCGATGGCGCTCGCGCTGGGCGGATGCGTGGCGCTGCTCGTGATCAACGGCGCAGTCGGCATCATCGGGGACGAACGCGACGATGCGAACCTGCTGTTCGCGGCGGTACTTGCGGTCGGGCTTGTCGGATCGACCCTCACGCGGTTTCGCGCGGCGGGGATGCGCCGCGTGATGACGGCAATGGCGGTGGCGCAGGCGCTGGTTCCTGTGATCGCCTATAACGCGATCCCGGGCGCCCGCGAGACGCTGCTCCGACCGGAGGTTGTCGCGGCGACGCTGGTGTTCGTGAGTATCTGGCTCGCGTCGGGCTGGCTGTTCCGGAAGGTGGCGCGCTGATCCTCCTTGCTCCCCTCCCTGAAAGGGAGGGGTCGGGGGTGCGTCGAGGCTTGGCGATACCGCCAGTCCAGACCAGGCCCCTCCGTATCGCCAGGACGCTACCCACCCCCAACCCCTCCCTTTCAGGGAGGGGAGCAAGAAAGGGAGTGCCCTCTACCTCTCGGCGGGGGTTTCAGAGGAACTAGCCACCTCAGCGAGACGCCACCCCAACAGTCCCACACGTGCTATTTCTTTCGCCTGCCTGCTTGCCGCCCCCGGCTCGGCTGTAGACTGGCGACATAGACGGGGGTCGTTTCATGGTTCGGCATATGATGTTCTTCGCGCTGCTCGCATCGGCGGGGGCTGCGCAGGCGGGGGACAAGCCGCTTTACGCGCCTGCGCCCGACTGGGTGAAGCCGGCGCCGCCGATCGATACGTCCAAGATCAAGGACGACACCCCCATCTTCCTGATCATGGACAGCCAGCAGCGGCTGCAGGGCGACGAGGTGACGGTCTATGCCGAAACCGCGGCGCGGGTCGCGTCCACGCAGGTGCTGGATTCGCTCGGTACGGTCACGCTGCCGTGGCAGCCGGACAAGGGCGACCTGATCATCCATACCGCCGAGATCGTGCGCGGGAACGAGCGGATCGACCTGTTGAAGACGGGCGAGCGCTTCTCCGTCCTGCGGCGCGAGGCGCAACTGGAACAGCGCATGCTGAACGGCCTGCTGACCGCGACGATGCCGGTCGAGGGCCTGCGCGTCGGCGACGTGCTGCACCTGCGCTATTCGACGACGCAGAAGGATGCGGCGCTGAAGGGAGAGGTGCAGGCCTTTGCGCAGCTCGCCGCCGATCCGTTCCGTGCCGATTTCGGTCGCGTGCGGATGATCTGGCCCGTCAATCGCGACGTGAAGTGGAAAGCGGATGCGGCGGGCGTTACGCCCGTGGTGACAAAGGCCGGCGGCTTTTCGGACCTGACGATCACGGTACCGCTGGCCAAGCAGCCCGAAATGCCGGGGGATTCGCCGTCGCGTTATCGGCATCTGCCCCTGTTGGAAGCGACAAGCTTTACGGACTGGGCGGGCGTCTCCCGCGTAATGGCGCCCTTGTACGACACGACGGGCCTGATCGTTGCGGGTAGCCCCCTTGCGGGCGAAGTCGCGAAGATTGCCGCCGCGACGCCCGATCCGGTCAAGCGCGCCGCACTGGCGCTGGAACTCGTGCAGGACAAGGTCCGCTATCTGTTCAAAGGCATGGACGGCGGCAATTACGTCCCTCAAACGCCGACGCAGACATGGACGGTGCGCTACGGCGACTGCAAGGCGAAGACGCTGTTGCTGCTCGCGATGCTGCGCGGCCTGGGGATCGAGGCGGAGGCGGTGCTCGCCAACAGTCAGTTCGGTGACTGGGTGCCGCAGCGTCTGCCCTCGCCCGGCGCGTTCGATCATGTCCTCGTCCGTGCCACGATCGGGGCGGACAGCCTGTGGCTCGACGGTACGGGCAGCGGTTCTCTGCTCGCCGACATTCGCGACATCCCGCCGTTCCGCAACGTCCTGCCGTTGAAGGCCGCCGGCTCCGGCCTGATCGCCGTTCCGCTCAGCTTCAACAGCCGGCCCGATTTCGCCACGACACTGACGCGCGACGAAAGCGCGGGCGTCGGCTTCCCCGCGCCGTTCACGCTCGCGATAACGTTTCGGGGGCAGTTGGCGCAGGTGCTGCGCGCCGCGCAGGGTCAGATGAGCAAGGACCAGTTGGCCGGAATGGCGGCGAAGCTGGGCGAAACCTATGTCGGTTCCTCCACCAACGTAAGCCGCGCGCTGGTCTTCGATCCGGCTGCGGGAACGGCGACGATGACGATCGCCGGGGTGACCTATCCGAACTGGGACCGCGAGAACGAACGCTATCGCACCACGATGGATTTCGGGCTCAAATCGATGAAGCTGGAGGCGGACCGGAGCCGGGTAGCGTGGCGCGACATCCCGCTCAGCACCGGTGAAAAGGCCAATATCGTCCTTCATGCCAAGGTTCGCCTGCCGGATGGTGGCAAGGGCTTCGCGATGGAAGGCAATCCGAAGCTGTCCGCGATCCTTGCGGGCGGGCAAGTCGATCGGACCGCGACGCTAGCCGACGGCTGGGTGACCAGCGACATCGCGATCAAGACCGACGGCGGGGAGATCGCAGCCGCCGACATTCCGGCGGCTCGGCAGAAGCTGGCCCAGACCAAGCAGCAATTGATCCGCTTGGTCGCGCCGGCGAATTATCCCGCGCCATGGGAGGTCGTGCGGGCAGGCAAGCCCGCGCACCGTTTCGACGCGATCCTGTCGGTCTACAAAGCAGGCATTGCCGATCAGCCGGAAAAAGCGGAGCCGTTCACCAACCGCGCCTGGTTCCTGGAGCGTATTTACGAATGGCGTCCGGCGATCGACGACATCGGCCGCGCGATCGCGATCGATCCGACGGCGGACAGCCACCTGTGGCGTGGCCGCTTGTATTGGAGCATCGGCGAGATGGACAAGGCGCTGGCCGATATGCTGGAGGCGCGCAAGATCGATCCGGCATCCGATTCCGTGATCCAGCGGCTCGCCTTCCTGTACGGCGACCGCAAGGAATATGACAAAGGTCTGGCAATGCTGGATGCCCGGATCGAGGAGGGCG
This sequence comes from Sphingomonas aliaeris, assembly GCF_016743815.1. Classification (NCBI taxonomy): domain Bacteria; kingdom Pseudomonadati; phylum Pseudomonadota; class Alphaproteobacteria; order Sphingomonadales; family Sphingomonadaceae; genus Sphingomonas; species Sphingomonas aliaeris. The sequence continues at coordinate 1,141,182 of NZ_CP061035.1, forward strand.
GCAAGGACAAGGCCAGCTTCATGATCGGCAAGGCGGAGCTGCTTGGGCTGTCGGGCCGCACCGACGATGCGCTCATGACGATCGATGCGGCGATCGCGTCCAAACCCGGCGATCCCGATCTGCTCAACAGCCGGTGCTGGCTGAAAGGCACGATGAACGTGATGCTGGATACCGCGCTGAAGGATTGCACCAAGGCGATCGCGCTGGCGGACTCGGCGGAGAAGGTACTGGACAGCCGCGCTCTGGTCTATTTCCGGATGGGCCAGATGGATGATGCTTTGTCCGATTTGAATGCCGCTCTGGAACAGGATCCAAGTCTGTCCGCCAGCCTGTTCATGCGCGGGGTGATCCGCAAGAAGCAGGGCGATGCGAAAAATGCCGAAGTCGATCTGGCGGCGGCGCGGCTGATCCGCCCGTCGGTCGATCGCGATTATGCACGGTTCGGCATCGCACCGTAGGAGTCGTTCGGAGAATCTTCACCTCGCGGGATTACGCCCCGTGGAATGGCCTCCGTCTTCCTGACCATCGACACCGAAATTGCGTGGCGACATCACGTCGCGGGGCTCGAAATGCCGACCCTGTTCGAGCGATCGATCGAACCCGCAGGGGTCGGCGTCACGTACCAATTGGGCATGCTCAATCGGTATGGGCTGAAGGCGTGCTTCTTCGTCGATCCGATGCCCGCTTTGTTGTTCGGGCTGGAGCCGTTCAAGCGACTGGTCGGCATGATCCGCGATGCGGGCCAGGAAGTTCAGTTGCATCTGCATCCCAATTGGACGGGCGCGAAGAGGGGCGATCGCGGGGCGGCGCATGCCCGTTTCGAGATGGTCGAATATGACGAAGGCGACCAGGCGGCGTTGATCGCCGGCGCGCGTGATCTGCTGATGGCGGCGGGCGCGGAAGCGCCGGTGGCGTATCGCAGCGGCAGCTATGCCGCGAACGACGCGACATTGCGGGCGCTGCATCGCAACGGCTTGCGCTATGACAGCAGCCATAACGGCGCCGAACATCCCTGGCCCAGCCTGATCGACCTGCCGCTGCGTCAAATCGCGCCTGTCGCGCATCAGGGTGTCGTCGAAGTTCCGGTGACGGTGATCGAGGACCGGCCCGGTTCACTGCGAAACTTCCAGATATGTGCCTTGTCGAGCGGCGAGATGCTGGCCGCGCTGGATCATGCGGTGGATCACGATCATGCCGCGGTGACGATCGTCAGCCACAGTTTCGAACTCGCCAACCGGTCGGGCACACGTGCGAACAGCGTACATGTACGCCGGTTCGAGGGGCTGTGCGCCATGTTGGCGCAGCGCACCGCCCGGCTGCCGACGACCCATTTCGCCGATGCGGACCTGCGCCTGGACAGCGCGGACGAGCCGCTCGGCCCCAATCCGTTGCGCGCGAGCTGGCGGCACGCCGAACAATTATGGTCGAACGTGATCGAGGAACGCGCCGCGTGACCGGGGTCGCCCCCGGAGCCGTGCCGCTTCCGCTGAGGTTCCAGATCGGGGCGCGGACGCTAGGCTCGATCCCGAGAAGGCTGGTGCGCGTTCCGCTCGATCTGGCGGATGTGCTGGACGGCCGCTTGCCGATGCTGCCGCCGCTGGACGCATCGGCGGACGGATATCTGATCACGTCGTTGCCGGAGGACCGGCTGGACGCGATGCGCTTCGTCGGCAGCGGGAAGATCGCCTTCGTCCGGCAACGGTATGTTCGCTACCATGCCGACCTGTCGATCGGCCACGACGCCTATCTGGCGAAGCTGTCGGGGAACACGCGCGGCGGGCTGAAGCGCAAGACGAAGAAGATCGCCGGGCTTTCGGGCGGAGAGCTTTGCGTACGGCGGTTCCGTGCCACAGAGGATATGGGCGAGTTCCATGTGATCGCGCGCGGTATCTCCGCCACGACCTATCAGGAAAAGCTGCTCGGTTCCGGCCTGCCCGACGATGCCGGCTTTGTCCGGCGGATGTACGAGATGGCGGCGGCGGATCGCATCCGCGCGTGGCTGCTATACATCGGCGGAAAGCCGGCAGCGTACTTATACTGTCCGATTCATGATGGTACGGTTATCTATCAGTTCGTCGGGCATGATCCGGTCTTCGCCGACCTGTCGCCGGGGAGCGTGCTGCATCTGGCGGCGATGCGAGACCTGCACGACGAGGGAGGGCTGACCCGCTTTGATTTCACGGAAGGCGAGGGACAGCACAAGCGCCAGCTTTCGACCGGGGGTGTCGCCTGCGTCGATCTGCTGCTGTTGCGACCGTCGATCGCCAATCGCGCGACGATGCTGGCGATCGGCTCGTTCGACCGCGGCACGGCGTTTGCCAAGCGCGTGGTTCGAAAGCACGATCTGGGCGGTCTGGTGCGGAAGATCCGGCGCGCGTGATCGCTGTTGCTGGTATAGGACGACGGCATGCACCTGCGCGCCGAAGCCCTGATCCTGTCGATCCGTCAGCACGGGGAGAATCACGCCATCGTCCGCGCCCTGACCGCGGCGCATGGTCTACAGGCGGGCTATGTTCGCGGCGGGCGGTCGCGGCGGATCCGGCCGATCCTGCAGCCCGCCAACCTGGTGCTGGGCGAGTGGCGCGCACGGACCGAAGAGCAATTGGCCGGGCTGACCGTGGAGCTGATCCACAGCCGCGCTCCGCTGTATGCCGAGCCCCTGCCGGCCGCGGCGCTCGAATGGGTCACCGCGCTGACCGCGACGGCTTTGCCGGAGGGGCTGCCCTATCCCCGTCTTTATGCCGCACTCGACGGTGTGATCGGCGCGATCGAAGCGGCTCCGGCAGCGCGTGGCTGGGCGGTGGCGCTGGCGCGGTACGAACTGCTGATGCTCGCGGAACTCGGCTATGGCCCGGAAATGGATGATTTGCCGGAGATATTGCGCACCGGGGGCGAGGCGGGATGGGCCGATATCATGGCCGCACTGAAGGTGACGGGCGCCGGTTTGGAGGCGGATATCCTGACCGACCGGCGCGCGGAGACGCTGAGCGGACGCGCGCGCCTGATCGAACGGCTGAAAAGGGCGGTTGCGTGAGGGGCGAGGGCTGGGCAAAGGCACGGCATATTGTTTCGGGGGCACTCACATGGCTTTGATCGCGATTCTGCCCGGTGACGGGATCGGCCCCGAGGTGACTGCCGAGGCTGTGCGCGTGCTCGACGCGCTGTCGCTCGACCTGACGTTCGAGGAGGCTTTGGTCGGGGGGGCGGCGTATCACGCGACCGGCCATCCTCTTCCGGCTGAAACGCTCGATCTGGCCAAGCGCGCCGATGCGATCCTGTTCGGCGCCGTTGGCGATCCGAGTTGCGACGCGCTGGAACGGTCGCTGCGGCCCGAACAGGCGATTCTGGGATTGCGCAAGGAACTCGCCTTGTTCGCGAACCTGCGCCCGGCCAAGCTGTTCCCGGGGCTGGAGGACGCGTCTGCGCTGAAACCGGAGGTGGCGGCGGCGATCGACATGGTGATCGTGCGCGAACTGAACGGCGACGTCTATTTCGGCGAAAAGGGCTTTCGGACGAACGCGGCGGGCAATCGCGAAGGCTATGACGTCATGTCCTATGACGAGGCGGAGGTGCTGCGCATCGCGCATGTCGGCTTCCGCACCGCGCAGAAACGCGGCGGCAAACTCTGTTCCGTCGATAAGGCCAACGTTCTGGAAACGTCGCAGCTGTGGCGCGACGTGGTGATCGAGGTTTCGGCGCTGTACCCCGACGTCGCACTGACTCACATGTATGTCGACAATGCCGCGATGCAGCTGGTGCGCAACCCGGGCCAGTTCGACGTGATCGTCACCGGCAATCTGTTCGGCGACATCCTGTCCGATCAGGCAAGCATGTGCGCCGGATCGATCGGCATGCTACCCTCCGCCTCGCTGGATGCGAACGGCAAGGGGCTGTATGAACCGATCCACGGCAGCGCGCCGGACATTGCAGGACAGGGCAAGGCCAATCCCTGCGCAACAATTCTGTCGGCGGCGATGCTGTTGCGCCACTCGCTCGGACTTGATGCGGCGGCGGACAGGATCGAGGCTGCGGTCGGCAAGGCGCTGACTGATGGTGCACGGACTGCGGATCTGGGGGGCTCGCTGTCGACGCGGGCAATGGGCGACGCGGTGCTGGCCGCGCTTGAGGGGCTAAAGGCATGAGCGATACGCTGGAACTATCGGTCGTCATCCCGACCTTCAACGAGATCGAAGAACGTACCCCTGCTCGTGGCGAAGCTGGATGCGGCGCTGGCGGGACGCAACTGGGAAGCGATCTTCGTCGACGACAACAGCCCCGACGGCACGGCCGATGCCGCGCGCGAGATCGGGCGGCGCGATCCACGCGTTCGCGTGATCCAGCGGATCGGCCGGCGCGGTCTGTCGTCCGCGTGTATCGAGGGGATGTGCGCGACCGCCGCCCCCGTCGTCGCGGTGATCGATGGCGATCTTCAGCATGACGAGACGATCCTGCCTGCGATGCTCGACGCGTTGCAGGCCGACGCGGCGCTCGACGTGGTGATCGGGTCGCGTTTCGTGTCGGGCGGCGGCACCGGCGATTGGGACAGCGACCGCGTCGCCAAGTCCGCCTTCGCGACGAAGCTGTCGCGCCAGGTGCTGAAGGCCGATCTCAGCGACCCGATGAGCGGTTTCTTCATGATCCGCACGGAAATCGTCCGCGAACTCACGCCGCACCTGAACGCGATCGGGTTCAAGATTTTGCTCGACCTGATGACCGGGTCGCCGCGCCCGCTCAAATTCCTTGAGCTGCCCTACACCTTCCGTGTCCGTACCGAGGGTGAGAGCAAGCTCGATCACGTCGTCGCGATGGAATATCTCATCGCGATCTACGACCGGATGTTCGGGCGGATCATCCCCGTGCGCTTCGCGATGTTCTCCGCGATCGGCGCGCTGGGTGCCCTGGTCCATTTCATCGTGCTCGGCCCATTGTTCAAGGAATTCGGCATGAGCTTCCTCGGTGCGACGATCGTCGCCACGATGGTCGCGATGACGTTCAACTTCTTCCTCAACAACGCTTTGACGTACCGCGACAGCCGCCTGAAGGGCGCGCGACAGTTGCTCGACGGCTGGCTGACCTTCTGCCTCGTCTGCTCGGTCGGCGCGGTCGCGAATATCGGCGTTGCGGCATTCCTGTACGATGCCAAGGCGGACACCTGGGCGGTATCGGCACTGGCCGGGATCGCGGTCAGCGCGGTGTGGAATTACGCGCTGTCGTCGCGGTTTACATGGGGCCGATACTGATCATCGGGCGACGTTAGGCTCTCCCCGACCCGTTCGCGACGGGCCATCACGCCCTTAAGGCCAGGTCGGGAACCACATCCAGCGGCGGAACGCCTCCGCATCGGGAAGCGCCGCCGCGGACAGGATCGGGTAGAAATACACGAACAGCACCGCGGATACGGCCACGGACGCCGTATCCCAATGCCTGCCGCGGCCTCGCGGATCGTCAAGCGCCGCAGCCAATGCCAGGCACAGGAAGATCGACGACGGATAGTAATAATAATAGAATCCCAACGACTTCGGGATAATCGCCCAGATCGCCAGCGACGCGACCCAGACCGATCCGATGCCCAGCAGCGTCACCGACCGGCGCCGCCACCCCGCCCATAAGCAATAGGCGACAGCGACCAGGCCGCCCCACATCACCGCCGGATTGCCGATCAGCAGCACGCCGCGCTGCGCCCCGTCGACCAGCTCGTAGAGATACCAGATCGGGCGGATCATCAGCGGCCACGTCCACCAACTCGATTGATAGGTGTGCGCCGGCAGGACCTGGGTCTGTTGCAGGTACATCGTCCATTGGAACGGCAGCAGCGTGGACGGCGTCAGCGGATCGCGCGCGTAGAAGAACGCCGGCGCGAACGTCAGCAGATAGGTCACGACGCTGACCAGACCGAGCGTCGCAAGCGCCGGGATCGGTCGCATCCCCTGCCAATGCACCCCGCCGCGGGATGCGTCATACCGGCGGACAAGCAGGAAACCGATGCCCGCAAACGCGATATCGGGCGCGGCCGTCCACTTTACCCCGACCGCCAGCCCCAACAGCACGCTGCCCAATATCCAGTGGCGCCACGCCCGATCCGGTGGCGCAAAAGCGGATCGTATCAGCGCGAGCATGCCGAGGATGAGAAACGCAGCCATGAACCCGTCCAGCATGCCGATCCGCGCCTGGACGAAGACCGTGCCGTTCAGCACGACCAGCAACGCCCCGATGGCCGCCGGCCGGACGCGGTGGAACAGTTCCCAAAGGATCCAGAAGACCCCCAGCACCACCGCCGTCGCCGCGACGCTCGACAGGAGCCGCCAGCCATATTGATTGTCGCCCAACAGCCGGATGCCGAGCGCGATCAGCGACTTGCCGAGCATAGGATGTTCGATGTTCGCCGGCCCGTCGAGCGTCATCAGGATACGAGCCGCACGAACGTAATGCACTTCGTCGAACAGCAGGATGCTCGGACGCGATATGTTGAGCGTGAACAGGAATTGCGCCGCTGCGCCGATCGCCGTCGCGATCATGATCGGGCGGGGTCGGGGGGCAGCCATCGTCCCGCTATTCCTGCTTACCCGCCGTCTTACAAGCTTTGGTCGTCTTCCACCGCGCCCGACGCCCACGGTTCGCCGCGGGATGACGTGGCGGCGGCGTGGACCGCCAACCCGGTAGAGGTTGACGTGGCCTCCCCCTCCCGGCAAAGCGTGCGCCATGAAACGCCGCACCGGACAGAATCCCGACATCACCCGCACCTGGCGCCCCGCGACGCAGGCCGTCCGCGGCGGCACCGCGCGCAGCGAATTCGGCGAGACGTCGGAAGCGCTCTTCCTGACGTCGGGCTACGCCTATGATTGTGCTGCCGACGCCGCGGCGCGGTTTGCCGGCGAACAGGTCGGGATGACCTATTCGCGGCTGCAGAACCCGACCGTGCAGATGCTCGAAGATCGTATCGCGTTGCTCGAAGGGGCGGAGGCGTGCCGGTCTATGGCCACGGGCATGGCGGCGATGACGGCGGTTCTGCTCTGTCAGCTGGAACAGGGCGATCATCTGGTCGGCGGGCGTGCTGCGTTCGGGTCGTGCCGCTGGCTCACCGACACGCTGTTGCCCAAGTTCGGCATACAAACGACGATCGTCGATGCGCGCGATCCGCAGGCGTTCGCGGACGCGGTGCAGCCGAAGACGAAGGTCTTCTTCTTCGAAACCCCGGCCAATCCGACGATGGATATAGCCGACATGGCCGCGATCTGCGACATCGCCAAAAGGCACGGCATCACCACCGTCGTGGACAATGCCTTCGCCACCCCGGCCTTGCAGCGCCCGATGGAATTCGGCGCGGATGTCACCGCCTATAGCGCGACCAAGATGATGGACGGGCAGGGGCGTGTCCTGGCTGGAGCGGTGTGCGGGACGGCCACATTCATTAACGACGTGCTGTTGCCCTTCACGCGCAACACCGGTCCCACGCTCAGCGCGTTCAATGCGTGGGTGGTGCTGAAGGGTCTGGAAACGCTCGACCTCCGCATCAACCGCCAGAGCGAAAATTCGCTGAAGGTCGGCCGTTTTCTGGAAAAGCGCGTGCCCCGCATCCTGCACCCCGGGCTTCCCAGTCATCCACAGCACGACCTCGCGATGCGCCAGATGAGCGCTTGCGGCCCGATCTTCGCGTTCGAGGTGGAGGGTGGCCGCGCACAGGCGCATGGGCTGCTCGACGCGCTGGAACTGGTCGATATCTCGAACAATATCGGTGATTCGCGGTCGCTGATGACGCATCCGTCCTCGACCACGCATTACGGCGTCGCGGAGGATAAGCGGATCGAGATGGGCGTGACGGAGAATCTGTTGCGGCTGAACGTCGGGCTGGAGGATCCGGAGGACGTGATCGCCGATCTCGACCAGGCATTGACGAAGGTCGGCCTGTGACCGGGGGCCGCAAGTGAAGGCGCTGTTCCCCAACGTCGCGGAGACGCGGGGGATCGTCGTGCGGGTGTCGGTCAGCTACCTGCCGGAACAATCCGAACCGCAGCGCGGGCGCTGGTTCTGGGCGTATCACGTTCGGATCGAGAATGAGGGGCGGCAGGCGGTGCAACTGCTCACCCGCCACTGGATCATCACCGACGGCCGCGGTGCCCGCCATACCGTCGAAGGCGAAGGCGTGGTCGGCGAACAGCCGATGATCTCGCCGGGCGCCAGCTTCGATTATGTCTCCGGCTGCCCGCTCGCGACGCCGAGCGGTGCGATGCAGGGCGCCTATCACATGATCGGCGAAGACGGCGCGGCGTTCGAGGTGGAGATTCCCAAATTCGCGCTGCTCGCGCCGGCGGTCGGCGCGTGAGCGCTATCTTCATCCCCCTCCCGCTCGCGGGGGGGCTAGGGGAGGGAACTTCTCCCTTTCGAACCGTAGGCCTGCGGCGTTGCCCTCGCCCAACCCTTCCCGCACGCGGGAGGGGAGCAAGTGAAACGCACTCATCTCCCGCTCAACGGTCTACGCGTGCTGGACGCCGCGGCCCGGCATCTGTCCTTCACCCGCGCCGCGGACGAACTGGCGGTGACGCCGGCCGCAGTCGGGCAACAGATCCGCGCGCTGGAGGATACGCTGGGCGTCGTCCTGTTCCGCCGCACGACCAAGGGGCTGGAACTGACCCCCGAGGGCGAGGCGGGATTGGGCCCGTTGCGACAGGGCTTCCTGGAATTCGAGGAAGCGGTTCGCGCGATGCAGGCGGGCCAGACATCCAAGTCGCTGACGATCGCCGCGCCGCGCGACCTGACCGAAAAATGGCTGATGCCGCGTCTGGCGGAAATCGCGCGCGGTGACGGCGAGTTGCGTTTCGCGCTCGTTTCCGCGGACGAGGATATCGACTTCACCGAAGCCAATCTGGATCTCGCGATCCGCTGGGGCGACGGGCCGGGCACGCATGAGGGCGAGGCACTGGAATCCGAAGGGATGGTGACGGTCGAAAGGCCCGGCGGCGGGATCGACACGCGCATTTCATGGCCCGGCTGCCTGAACGACGATTCGGTGTCCTTGGTGCGGGTCGGCGATGCCGGTCTCGCGCTGGATGCCGCCGCCGAAGGACTGGGCCGCGCGACCGTACCCGAACTCCTCGCCGCGGCGGACATCGCCGCCGGGCGTGTCACGATGGTGGGCGAGGCGACACCCTCCGCCAAAGGCTATTGGCTGGTCGCGCCGTTGCCGCAATGGCGGCAGAAGAAGGTCAGGGCGCTGGTCGATGCACTTGCCGGGGCCACCGGCGGGGTGTGAGCCAGACGTTCTAAAGCGCGCGGCTGACGATGCGTCTGCAGCGGCTGGATGATGCCGAGGCTTTGTTCGAAGCCTATGGCGACACGGAACTGATGCGCTACTGGTCCAGCGGCCCGCACGCCGATCTGGAGGAAACGCGGGCCTATATGGCACCCCGCGTCGATAGAAGTGATTGGCGAACCTGGAGTATAACTGAGCGCCAAAGCGACCGCGTGATCGGAACGGTATCCGCGGGTCAGCGTCGCGCCGCCGTGGTCGAGATCGGCTATCTGCTCGTTCGTTCGGCCTGGGGGCGGGGCTATGCGCGTGAAGCGGTTTCGCGGCTGATCGACCTGCTGGTGCGCGACGAAGGCAATCGGCGGGTGTTCGCCGATACCGATCCCGACAATGTCGCCTCCAATACGCTGCTGGAGACGCTCGGCTTCCGCCGGGAAGGCTATTTGCGCGCCGAATGGGAAACGCATATCGGCGTACGGGATACGATCCTGTGGGGCCTGCTCGCAAAGGAATGGACCGACCGATGACGCCACCCGATCTGAACGATCCCGCACAGTTGGCTGCCTATCGCCGCGAATTGCGCTACGTCGCGCGCCCGCTGCGGTTTGCCGGGCTGGCCTTCGCCATTCTGGGTGTCCTGCTGGTCGTCGCGCGGCTGATCTGGTGGCCGGTCATGCCGATCGCCATCCCCGCGGCCGCGCTCGCATTGGGCGCGTTCAACATGGTTGCCGGCATGGCCTTCCGCACGCTGTATCACGCACGCCGGATGAAGGGGGATCAGGGTCAGGACGTGGCGTGATCGGGTAGCGGCACGTCGCCGCGCGCGATCACTGCGGCGCGGCGAGTTCCACGGCACGTGACATCAAGCTGCTGAAGCGGAGGTCATCGACCGCTGCCGTCGGATCGTTCCAACTTGCCGACATGGCATACCAGTTGCCGTCCTTCGCCTGACCGAGAAACGTCATCGCGATCACGCCCGGTTCCGATCCGCCTTTATAACCGAGATAGGCCCAGCGTGCAGACGCGTCGGCACCGGCCCCGGGGTTCTTGGCCAGCAGCGCACGTGCACGCGCGGCGGGCCCCGTTTCGGTATGTCGTCTCAACCAGTCCATCACGCGGATCATATCTGCGGGCGAGGCATACCATTCGAGCGTCTCGATGAGCACCGGTTTGCCGTCCACGAAGAGCTTCTTGTCGATCGCGTCGTTCGGCATCGCCGCGATCTCGCCGTCGAGCAATGCACGCCGCGCCTTGATGTCCAGTGCGCCCCACCGCGCACCGAGCGGGCTTCCCTTCAGCTTGAACACTTCCAGCGGACCGAGAAACGGCTGCATTCCCTTCGGATCCCTGATGCCGACAACCTTCAGCATCGCTTCCACCTTGTCGCGGCCAAGCGTCCGCAACAGGATGTCGGTGGCGCTGTTGTCGCTCACCGAGATCATTTTTTCCGCGACGTCATACAACGATATCGCGGTCCCCAGCGCTGCCGCCGTATACGCGCCGCCGGGAAGCGGGCGTCCATCGAGGCTGATCGTATCGGTCCAGTGCCGCGCGCCGCTCTCTATCTGACGGATCAGTTCCGCCAAGATCACGAGCTTGAACTCCGATCCGATCGCGAAGGTCGCATCGCTGCCCCGGGCGGTGAGCAACCGAGGCCCCGTCGTATCCAGCCTGGCCAGCGCGAAACCGGTCCGGCCAGGAAGCTTTGCAAGCTGTGCATCGATCTCCGACAGGGATGCTTCACGTGCCGACATACCCGTGATGCGCAACCCCGTGACCTGATGGGTACCTTGCGGATCGACGATGATCTGGGCAGTCGCGTCGCCACGTTCGTAAGCGATGACTATATTCGCGCTCCACGGCGTCACCGGCATTACGCTCTTGATCCGCAAGGCTTTGCCACCGGTCGTCGCGAATTGCGTATTGAAGCCGTCGAACGCAGCCTTCGGCACGGCTGCGACGAAGGCAGGAGCGAACGTCGCACTGTATTCGCCGCCACCGTTCAACAGCGGAACGATCTCCTCGAGACGCTGCCTGAACTCAGGGGAGGGCTGCGCCGGGCCGCTGGCCGTCGGCGGCGCCGTGGCAGTCGTTTGAGCCGCAACTGGTGTTGCCGCTATAAGCGCGAGGATGATACCCGAAACCGAACGCATTATCCTGTCCTTCTGACCCATTGCTGCTGGAGGAGCGGTGGCTGGCGTGCCCTTGATCTATGCGTCGATCGCATCCTCGTCTATCCGCGCGGCATTTTCCTGGATGAAGGCGAAGCGGTGCGCCGGATTGTTGCCCATCAGCCGATCGACCAGATCCTTCACGCCCGCGCGTTCCTCATATTCCTGTGGTAACGTGATGCGCAGCATGCTGCGTGTCTTCGGATCCATCGTCGTTTCGCGAAGCTGCATCGGGTTCATCTCGCCCAGCCCCTTGAAGCGTGCGACGTCGACCTTCTTGCCCTTGAACGGACCCTTTTCGATCCGCAACCGATCGGCATCGTCCATCGCGTAGAGCGACTTGGTTCCAGCGGTCAGCCGGTACAGAGGCGGCTGCGCGAGATACAGATGTCCGCGCCGCACCAGTTCCGGCATTTCCTGGAAAAAGAATGTCATCAGCAACGTCGCGATATGCGCGCCGTCGACATCTGCGTCGGTCATGATGACGACCCGCTCGTAGCGAAGATTGTCCGCCACGCAGTCCTTCCGCGTGCCGCAGCCGAGCGCCAGGATCAGGTCGGCGATCTCCGAATTGGCGGCGATCTTCTGCAATGTCGCGGAGGCGACGTTCAGGATCTTCCCGCGAATGGGCAGGATCGCCTGCGTCTTGCGATCGCGCGCCTGTTTCGCGCTGCCGCCGGCGCTGTCGCCCTCGACGATGAACAATTCCGTGCCCTTGGGATCGTCCGACGAGCAATCCGTCAGCTTGCCGGGCAGGCGCAGCTTGCGCGCACTGGTCGCGGTCTTGCGCTTGACCTCGCGCTCCGCCTTGCGCCGCAGGCGTTCGTCCATCCGTTCCAGGATATAGCCGAGCAGCGCCTTGCCGCGGTCCATGTTGCGGCTCAGCCAGTGATCGAAATGATCGCGCATCGCCCGTTCGACCATTAACGCCGCCTCCGGGCTGGTCAGGCGATCCTTGGTCTGGCTCTGGAATTGCGGTTCGCGGATGAAGACGCTCAGCATCAATTCGCTGCCGATCATCACGTCGTCGGCGGTGATGTCCTTCGCCTTCTTGTTTCCGACGAGATCGCCGAAGCTGCGCAACCCCCGCACCAGTGCCGCACGCAGTCCGGCCTCGTGCGTGCCACCGTCCGGCGTCGGGATCGTGTTGCAATACCAGCTGTATGAGCCGTCGCTCCATAGCGGCCACGCGACCGCCCATTCGGCGCGACCCTGGTTCTCGCCCGGAAAGTCCTGCGATCCGGCGAAAAAATCGGCCGTCGCGCATTCGCGACCGGCGATCTGGTCCTTCAGATGATCGGCCAGTCCGCCGGGGAACTGGAACACGGCCTCCGCCGGCGTGTCGTCGGTGATCAGGTCCGGCGCGCATTTCCAGCGGATCTCGACCCCGGCGAACAGATATGCCTTCGACCGCGCGAGCTTATAAAGGCGGGACGGCTTGAAATGCAGTTCCGGGCCGAAAATCTCGACATCGGGCACGAAACTGACGGAGGTTCCACGTCGGTTGGGCGTGGGGCCCAGCGCCTCCAGCGGGCCGAGCGTCTGGCCGCGCGAGAAACGCTGCTGATAGACCGTCTTGTTCCGCGCGACCTCGACCACCGTGTCGGAAGATAGTGCGTTGACCACGGACACCCCGACGCCGTGCAGGCCACCGCTGGTCGCATAGGCCTTGCCGTCAAACTTGCCGCCCGAGTGCAGCGTGGACAGGATCACCTCCAGCGCGCTCTTGTCCGGGAATTTCGGATGCGGATCGACCGGGATGCCCCGCCCATTGTCCACCACGGTCAGCCGGTTGCCGGGTTCCAGATACAATTCGATCCGCGTCGCATGGCCCGCGACCGCTTCGTCCATCGCATTGTCGAGCACTTCGGCGGCAAGGTGATGCAGCGCGCGTTCGTCCGTCCCGCCGATATACATGCCGGGACGACGCCTGACGGGTTCCAGCCCCTCCAGCACCTCGATCGAGGATGCATCGTAATCGGTACCGACGGTGGATTTGGAAGCGAACAGGTCTTCGGCCATGTCCTGGCTATAGGGCCACGTTCGCGGAGGTGCAAAGCGCGACGATCAAGCGCGTGGGATGATCGTTTCGCCCCCGGCAATTCGGTCCGCTGTGGCCATAATGTGACAGTTCCGGCAAATGTTTATTGCAGTGCACCCAAACGCGGTCCGCATCGTTCCTGCCCTGCAACGCACATTTGGAGATCACGATGCGCCGCCAGTTTCTCGTTACCCTCGCAGCCGGCACCGCCGCGCTGTCCTTCGCTGCTCCTGCTTTCGCGCAGGACGTCGAAGAAGCACCTTTCAGCGGCATCTATGTCGGTGGCACGATCGGTTTTGATGCCCAGCCGAACGACGTGGGCGAACGCGTATTGTTCGACCGCAACCTCGACGGCACCTATGGCGACACCGTTCTGAACGGCCTCGGCCAGAACGCATTTGCAGCGACGACCGCACAGCCGGGCGCAGGTTTCTGCAACGGCCGCGCCGTTTCGACCGGCAGCACCGGCTGCCGCAACGACAAGGACAATATCAGCTATTCGGCACGGATCGGCTTCGACAAGCAGTTCGGCAACATCGTGTTCGGTGCAGTCGGCGAATTCGGCAAGTCACAGATCCGCGACAGCGTCAGCGCTTTCAGCACGACGCCTGCAAACTACACGCTGACGCGCGAGATCGATTATAACGCGAACGCACGTCTGCGTCTCGGCTATGCCGCAAACACCACGTTGTTCTACGCAACGGGCGGCGGCGCCTATGCCAAGCTCGATCGCAGCTATTCCAGCTCGAACGTGACGAACACCGCGAGCTTCACCGGCGATCGTGACGTCTGGGGTTATGTCGCAGGCGGCGGTATCGAGCAGAAGCTGGGCCGCAACTTCTCCATCGGCCTGGAATATCTGTACACGCAGTACAAGGACGACAGCGAGCTGCGTCTTTCAGGCCCGGCGGGAACGCCGTTCACGAACGCAGCCAATGGCGGCAGCGCATCGGGCACCGATTTCGTGCGCAGCGACGACAAGTTCCGTTTCCACAGCGTCCGTGCCACGGCACAGTTCCGCTTCTGAGAACGTGAAGGTGCCCCGGCCGGATGGTCGGGGCGCTCGATCGCGCGGCCGCACCGGGTTTTGGCTCGGACAGCAATCTAGCTTTCCGTTGCCCGCGAGGATCGACACGAAAAACCCCGCTGCGGACAGGTTCCGCAGCGGGGTTTTTCATTCTACCGAGCGATGGGATCGTTCAGCGGACGCGCGCGCCACCGAACGGGAGCGGCGGCGGCGGGCGGCGATCACGACGCGGCAGCTGCGCCTGATAGGCGTGACCGCAGTGCGCGACGCAATACGGGAAGCCCGGATTCACCTTGTCGCCGCAAAAGTGGAAGTCCGGCTCGCCCGGATGGCCCAAAGGCCATTTGCAGACCTTGTCGTTCAGATCGAGCAGGCTCGTCTTGTTCGCCATTTCGGGCGACGGCTTGGCGGGCACCAGCCGGCGCGGTGGTGCGGGCGTGATCGGTGCCTGCTGCTCGCCGGGTGCCTGACGCAGGAAACCACCCGGACCAACCGAGCGCATGATCGGCTGTGGTGGCGCGGCCGGAGTCGCGGCGGCGGCGGGCGCTGCATCGATCTCGTCCTCATCCTCGTCCTCGATTTCCGGCTCTGGCGCAGGGGCCGGTGCGGCAACGCGCTCGACCGGCTTCGGCGCGGGGGCGGTCTTCGGAGCGGGAGGTGCCTTCGCCTCGACCGGCGCGGGTGCGGCGGCAACGGGCGGGGCTGCTGCCGCGACGGGCGCCGGCTTCTCCGCCTTCACCGCGTTCGGGTCGTTCGGCTTCACCGGCGACGGACGCGATTGCAGGCCAAGGCGGTGCGCCTTGCCGATCACGGCGTTACGGCTGACGCCGCCAAGTTCCTCGGCGATCTGGCTGGCGGTGCTGCCGCCTTCCCACATCTTGCGCAGCGTATCGATACGCTCGTCCGTCCAGCTCATACTCAGATCCTCAAATGCCCATGCCGGGTTGCGGGCCGTGCCGACACGCTTTAGCGCGTGCAGCATGAGCAGCCAGCCCCCAATCGGCCAAAATACGACCGGCACGCAGCGCGCCGTGATGAATGCCCCCGGCGTTCCCGTGATCAGGAACGTCAATTGGGGCGGTCTTCGTACGCTCTATATCAAGGAGGTGCGGCGTTTCTTCAAGGTCCACCTGCAAACCGTGTGGGCGCCGGCGATCACGACATTGCTGTTCCTGATCGTTTTCAGCATCGCGACCGGCGCGAAACTGCCCGTCCATGTCGGCGGAGTCGAAATTCCATTCGCCGAATTCATCGCGCCCGGCCTGATCATCAGCCAGGGGATGATGGGCCCCGCCTTCGCCAATGCCAGCTTTTCGCTGATGGTCGGCAAGATCCAGGGAACGATCGTCGATTATCTGCAGCCGCCACTGTCGACGATGGAATTGCTCGCGGCTTTGGTCGGCGGGGCGATGACCCGCGCACTCGTCGTCGGCGTCGTCGTCTGGGCGGCGATGATGCTGTACGGCGTCCACCTCGTCCCGGTGCATTTCTGGGCGGTTCTGTGGTTCGGCTTCATGGGCACGTTGTTCCTCGCCCTGCTCGGCGTGATGACGTCGATCTGGGCGGACAAGTTCGATCACGCGGCGGCGGTGACGAATTTCATCGTCACGCCGCTCGGCCTGTTGTCGGGCACCTTCTATTCGGTCGACAAGCTCGCTCCGGCCTTCCGCGCGTTCAGCCATGCCAATCCGTTCTTCTACATCATCTCCGGCTTCCGCTACGGCTTCCTCGGCACCGCCGATTCGCCGATCCTCGTCGGCAGCATCGTGATCTTCGCGATCGACGCGGTCCTTGCGGTCGCCTGCTATCTGCTGCTGCGCTCGGGCTGGAAGATCAAGAATTGAGCCGCGCGACGCCGGTGTTGCGCTGACGGCGGCGGGCTCGTAAAAAGCGGGTCGGGCGACCGATTGGGTCGCCCTTTGCTTTTTCGGGAGACCTCTCGTGCCGATCACCCCCCTGATGCCCGTGTACCCGCGTTGCGGCGTACGCCCGGTGCGAGGCGAGGGCGTGTACCTGTTCGGCGAACATGGCGAGAAATACCTCGATTTCGCCAGCGGTATCGCAGTCAACTGCCTCGGTCACGGCCATCCCAAACTGGTCGAGGCGATCGCCAAGCAGGCCGCGACTCTGATGCACGTGTCGAACCTGTATGGCAGCCCGCAAGGCGAGCAGTTCGCGCAGCGGCTGGTCGACAACAGCTTCGCCGATACGGTGTTTTTCACCAATTCGGGGGCTGAGGCGGTCGAATGCGCGATCAAGACCGCGCGGCGCCATCATTTCGCCAACGGCAATCCGCAGCGGCATACGTTGATCACGTTCAACAACGCCTTTCACGGCCGCACGATCGGCACGATCAGCGCGACCAACCAGCCCAAGATGCGCGACGGTTTCGAACCGTTGTTGCCGGGCTTCAGATATGCGCCGTTCAACGATCTGGCGGCGGCACTGGCGCTGGTCGACGACACGACCGCAGGCTTCCTGGTCGAGACGATCCAGGGCGAGGGCGGCGTAACGGCGGGGACGGACGAGTTCCTCCAGGGGCTGCGCAAGGCGTGCGACGAACACGGCCTGCTGCTGATCCTCGACGAAGTGCAGTGCGGTTACGGTCGCACGGGCAAGATGTGGGCGTACGAACATGCCGGCATCACGCCCGACATCATGTCCGTGGCAAAGGGAATCGGCGGCGGATTCCCGCTCGGCGCCTGCCTCGCTACCGAGGAAGCGGCCAATGGCATGATCGCCGGCACGCACGGGTCAACCTATGGCGGCAACCCGCTTGCAATGGCCGCGGGCGAGGCGGTGCTGGACGTGATCACGAAGGACGGCTTCCTCGATCATGTCGCGTCGATGGGCGAACGTCTCCGTTCCGCGCTGGAACAGTTGATCCCCAATCACGATACGGTGTTCGACAGCGTGCGCGGACGTGGGCTGATGACCGGCATCAAGCTGAAGGACGACGCGGTGGCGCGCGAATTCGTGGCGCATGCGCGCGACAATCACGGCCTGCTGACGGTTGCGGCAGGCGAGAACGTCGTCCGCATCCTGCCGCCGCTGGTGATCGAGGAAAGCCATGTCGCCGAGTTCGTGGAACGCCTGAGCGACGCCGCGCGCACCTATGTTCCGGTGATCGCCGAGTGACACGGGCTTCGCGTGCCGCCGCATTCGATCCTCCCCGGAACGGGGGAGCGGGACCACGTAGTGGTGGAGGGGGCGTGCCGCGAGCGGGACGCTGGGGGAGAGCCCCCTCCGTCACGCTTCGCGCGCCACCTCCCCGTACCGGGGAGGATCTCATGACCTATCGCCATTTCCTCGACCTGTCCGATGCCGGCGCCGACGGTATCGCCGCGATGATCGCCGACGCGCTCGACCGCAAGGCGCTGCGGGCCGGCTGGCCGAAGGGTAAAGCGGATGCGGACGCGCCGCTCGCCGGCCATGTCCTTGGCATGGTGTTCGAGAAGAATTCCACCCGCACTCGCGTGTCCTACGACATGGCGATGCGGCAGCTCGGCGGATCATCGATCGTTCTGGATGCCGGGACCACCCAACTCGGCCGGGGCGAGACGATCGCGGATACGGCACGCGTCCTGTCTGGCTATTGCGACGCGATCATGATCCGCACCGACGATCACGGCAAGATCGAGGAAATGGCGCATTACGCGACCGTACCGGTTATCAACGGCCTGACCGACGCGTCGCACCCCAGCCAGATCATCGCCGATCTGCTGACCATCATCGAAAGCGGCAAGGCGCTGCCCGGCCTGAAAGTCGCGTGGCTAGGGGACGGCAATAACGTCCTCGCCTCGATCATGGAGGCGGCGGGACTAATGCAGTTCGACGTCGTCGCCGCTTGTCCGCAGGGGTTCATGCCCTCCGACCTGGATGTCGCACGCGGCGCGGGTCGCGCGCGCATCGTCGGCACCGCTCGCGAGGCGGTGGAGGGCGCGGACGTCGTCGTCACCGACACCTGGATATCGATGGGACAGGCGCATGCCGAAACCAAGCTGGCCGCGATGTGGCCGTATCAGGTCAACGATAATTTGATGGCGATCGCGAAGCCGGATGCGAAGTTCCTCCATTGCCTGCCCGCGCATCGCGGCGAGGAAGTGTCGGAAGCCGTGATCGACGGTCCACAGTCGCTGATCTGGCAGGAAGCTGCCAACCGCCTCTACGGCCAGAAATCGATCCTCTTGTGGTGCTTCGGGCGGATCGGTTGATCGGGGCGTCCCGAATTCCCACATCTCCGTCTTGCTCAATACGCCTCCACCCGTTCGTTTCGAGCGCAGTCGAGAAATACCGTCCGCATTTCCGTTCGGCCGGTTTCTCGACGGTGCTCGAAACGAACGGGGGCAGGCGGTGGAAAAGATGATGGAAGACCCAAAACTGAACGATACCGACCGCGCGCTCGGCTTCACCATTCCCGCCCGCCACGCGCGGGGCCGAATCGTGAGGCTGGGGCCCACGCTCGATACGATCCTGGCCGCGCACGCCTATCCGCCGCCGATCGAGGCGTTGCTTGCGGAGGCGCTGACGCTCGCCGCGTTGATCGGGTCGACGCTCAAGGATGCGGGCGGGCAACTGACGCTTCAGGCGCAGACGGATAACGGCATCGTCAAGCTGCTGGTGTGCGACTATAAGGGCGGCGAACTGCGCGGTTACGTGCAGTATGACGCCGATCGCCTCGCCGCAGGCCCCGAGGATCCGAGCCTGTTCGCTTTGTTCGGCGCGGGATATCTCGCGATCACGTTCGATCAGGCCGCGACGAAGGAACGCTATCAGGGCATCGTCCCGCTGGATGGCGATACGTTGGCGGATGCCGCGCAAAGCTATTTCGTGCAGTCTGAGCAGATCCCGACCTTGCTGAAGCTGGGCATCCAACGTCAGCCAGACGGTCGGCATGTCGCCGGTGGCCTGTTCCTCCAGCATCTGCCGGAGGGGGAGGACGGGCGCGAACGGCTGCACGTGCGGCTGGATCATCCTGAATGGGAGCATGTCGCGATCCTCGGGCAGACGATGGGTGCTGACGAACTCGCCGATCCGGTCCTCACGCTCGAGACGCTCGTCTGGCGCCTGTTCAACGAGGAGGATGAGGTTCGGCTGCTGGCGCAGGTCGGCATGTCGCGTGGCTGCCGTTGCTCGCCCGAATACATCGCGCAGGTGCTGGGCCAGTTTCCGCCCGAGGAACAGCGCGAGATGGCGGACGAAAACGGGATGATCGTGGTCGATTGCCAGTTCTGCGCCAGCAAGTTTCCCGTCCCGGTCGCCGACGTCGTTTCGTAACCGTTATTGTCGATCGAGGTTGGCGTTCCCAAATAGTGTCCGGTCGGTGCCTGACGACGCGCGCGATCGGACGCGCCGTCGGTGGCATCCGGGGGCGGGGGCGATGCAATTGCGTATTCTGTTATCGGGGCTGGTGTCCGCAATCGCCGTGTGCGCCGTCGCGGCGCCGGCACAGGCACCCTCGCTCGTCGCACTGAACCGGATCGAGCCCGGCCAATGGGCGCTGCGAGAGATTGGCGGGACGGACAAGACGCTGCTGTGCGTCGCCGACCCGCGCGCGTTGATCCACCTCCGCCACCCCGGCGCGCAATGCTCGCGCTTCGTGGTCGAGGATAAACCCCGATTGGCGACGGTGCATTACACTTGCCCGGGTGCGGGCCACGGTCGCACCGACATTTCGGTCGAAGGCCCCCGGCTGATCAGGCTGCGCACGCAGGGTATCGCGGACGGGGCTCCATTCGACGCGGAATATGAGGGGCGTCGCATCGGAACGTGCAACTGAGCGCTTCTGTTAATCCTTTGTTTAGGACCTTTGGCTACACAGGTCCGGTGTCGTCATGGGCACGGATTTCTCCCTTATCACGGCTGAACAAGCCACTCCTGGGTCGCCTTATGGGCGGCCCGTTTTTTTGTCCGTGCCACGCCTGTGCCTTGGCGGGGTTGCGATCCGCGCGGCATCGGCCTAGCGCGCGTGCATCATGACATCTCCTGCACCCCTTGCGGTCGTCCTCGTCTCGGGCGGCCTGGATTCGATGGTTTCCGCCGCCCGCGCCAGGGAGGACGGATTCCGCGTCCTCGCCTTGTCGATCGATTATAATCAGCGCCATCAGGTCGAACTGGCCGCCGCACGCCGCATCGCGACGATGCTCGGCGCCGAACGTCACATCGTCCTGCCGCTCGATCTGTCGGCCTTCGGCGGCTCCGCGCTGACCGCCGATATCGACGTGCCCAAGGACGGCATCGGCACCGAAGATGGTGGCGGCATACCCGTCACCTACGTCCCCGCACGCAATACGATCTTCCTCAGCCTCGCGCTCGGCTGGGGCGAGGCGATGGGCGCGCGCGACCTGTATATCGGGGTGAATGCGCTCGATTATTCGGGCTATCCCGATTGCCGCCCGGAATTCATCGCGGAATTCGAAAAGCTCGCCGAACTGGCGACCAAGGCGGGCGTCGAAGGCCATCCGTTCAAGATCCACGCGCCGCTGCAGGATATGACCAAGGCCGATATCGTGCGCGAAGCGGCGCGGCTCGGGCTGGATGCCGGGGTCAGCTGGTCGTGCTACGATCCGGCGCCGGGATCGGTCCATTGCGGGCAGTGCGACAGTTGCCGGTTGCGGTCCAAGGGGTTCGAGGATGCGGGCCTGCCCGATCCGACGGTCTACGCCGCCTGACGATGAGCTATGCGGTCAAGGAAATGTTCCTCACCTTGCAGGGGGAAGGCGTCAATGCCGGGCGCCGCGCGGTGTTCGTGCGCTTCGCCGGCTGCAACCTGTGGTCGGGCCGCGAACAGGATCGGGCGACCGCCATTTGCCGTTTCTGCGACACGGATTTCGTCGGCACGGGCGGGCTGGGCGGCGGCAAGTTCGCCGATGCGGTCGCTTTGGCGGATGAAGCGGCGGTATATTGGGGCGAGGGGGCCGACAACCGTTTCGTCGTCCTGACCGGCGGCGAGCCGATGCTGCAGGTGGACGATGCGATCGTCGATGCGCTGCACGATCGCGGCTTCGAGATCGCGATCGAAAGCAACGGCACCCTGCCGGTCCATCCCGGCATCGACTGGGTGTGCATCAGCCCGAAGGCCGGCAGCGAAGTGGTGCAGCGCTCGGGTCACGAACTCAAGCTGGTCTGGCCCCAACCCGGCAGCGATATCGACGCGATGGAGCAGTGGGACTTCGCGAACTTCCTGCTCCAGCCGATGGACGATGCGCGTGCCGAGGCCAACCATGAAGCCGCGATCGATGTCGTGATGGCGCGGCCCAAATGGCGCCTGACGATCCAGACGCACAAGCTGCTCGGCCTGCGCTAACCTAAAGTCGATCGGTTGAGGGGGCGGGTCAGCGGCCCCCCCCGATATCAAGCCCGTTCAGCCCGCAACCCATTGCACGGGGCCGCAGGCCTTGACGTTCCACTCGTCCTTCTTCCAGCATTTCTTGTCCATGCGCGGAAGCAGTACGGTACGATCGAAACCGATGCCGCGCGGGAAACGCTGTTCGCCCCACGGCACCAGCGAGTTGCGCAATTCGCGCATCCGCTGCTTGGCGAGCAGGTGAAGCGAGCCGCGCGGCATGAAGATCGCGTCGCGCCCGATGCTGGATGCGACCTGGCAGAAGCCGAACTGCGCCGCCGTCGTCGAGAAACCGCCATAGATGCGCGTGCCGAACTGATCGAGCGCGTTCTGCGCGGCGCGGGGCGCCTTGTTCTTGCGCGCGAAATACTTCGTCAGCGTTGCATAGGTCGTCTTCAGTTCGCCCGCATGATCCAGCATCATCGCATTATATTGCGGTACGGTCAGCAGCGTCGGCTCGAACTGGCATTGCAAAGCCGCGATGTTCAGCGCCGCGCGCAGGTTCCAGACGAGGCCGGCGGTCAGCTCCGCCTCGGTCGCATCGGGCAGGTCCAGCCCGATGCCCGGTTCGTCGCCGCGCACGGGTGCGCCGCTGAAGTCATGGGATTTCATGAAAAATTGGGCCGATGCCGGGCTAGCGGCAAGCGTCGCCGCGGCGATCGAAAATGCCAAAACGGAACGCAACACTGTCATCTCGAAACACCCTCACCAAATCGCAACCGCGCCGCCCGATTAGGGCCTTTCGCGTATCTACCCAACCATTTTATGGTTTCTCAACAGTAATACGACGAACCGCCGCCGCCCGCCCGATCCACGGCGGATTCGCCCGGAACTACGGAATCGAAAGGGGCCGCCCGGTCGCCCGGACGGCCCCATCGATATATCAGTCCCGAACGGGCTGATTACATCGTGGTGTTCGACATCGTGTTCGACATCGAGTTCGACATCATGGTGTCGTTCGACATCATCGTGTCGTTGGTCATCGCCGCACCGTTGTCCATGGCGCCGTCGACGGCGGTCATGTTGTCGGACATCGTGTCCATGCCTTCGGTTGCATTGAGATCGGTGACCATCGTGTTTTCGGTGGCCGTGTCGGTCTTCGGGCCGCAGGCCGAAACCATCAGTGCTGCGCCGGCGATCATGGAACCGGTGAGGACCTTGGAGATGAGTGCACGCATTTGGAAAGCTCCCTAGATAACGGATTTGGAAACGCCTGCTGGCTTATTGATACCCAAACCGACTGTAACGTTTAGTCTGATTACGAATCCGCCTCAAGCGGAGTTTTGTGCGCCACAAGAAACTGTTTCAAGAAACGCATCGCGATGAAACGCGAGTGCGGCATCAAAGGTTGCAAAATCAGTTGGTTGGCCAAGCGACGCCGCGCTGGTCACGCCGAAGTCCGCTATGCCGCAGGGCACTATGCCCCCGAAATGCGCGAGATCGGGGGACAGGTTGACCGAAAAGCCGTGCATCGTGATCCAGCGTTTGACCCGCACGCCGATCGCACCGATCTTCGCCTCCTGCCCGCGGTCGATCGTCCAGATGCCGATCCGCCCCGGCGCACGGAACGCCGCGATCCCGATTTCGCCCAGCGCCGCGATCACCCATCCCTCCAGGCTATGCACGAAATGTCGAACGTCGCGGCCGCGCGCATTCAGGTCGAGCACCAGATACCCGATCCGCTGCCCCGGGCCATGATAGGTATAGCGCCCACCACGCCCGGCCGAGACGACGGGGAAGCGCGGATCGATCAGCTCGTCCGGCGCGGCGCTCGTCCCCGCAGTGTAGACCGGCGGATGTTCCAGCATCCACATAAGCTCCCCGGCGTCCCCCGCGGCAACGGCGGCGGCGCGCGCCTCCATCTCGGCCAACGCGGACGCATAGTCCGTCAATCCTGGCGATATGCACCATTCGGGGGCGGGGCGGGGCGTCAAGCGCGGGGTCCGGATGTGTGGGGCATATACAAACCCGCATGTGCGCATGCGCGGCCGGGGACGCAAGTCGCGGCCGCCCCGCCGGCCCCGCCCCGAACCACTGGCAAGCGCATTCGTCATGGTCTAACGCGCCTTATGGCCTGAAGTAGGCCTTGCGGTGGCGTCTCGACGCGCTGGGCCGAGGTGAAATGGGGAAGTTCGTGAAGATCAGTATCAGCATGGGCAATGTCTGGGACCGCACGACGGAATTTCTCGGCGATCACCTGTCCACGATCGTGCCCGTCGCGCTGCTGGCGATCGTCCTTCCCTCCGCTTTGTCCACGCTGATCGAGCCTGTGGCGCGGGCCGGCGCGTCGGCTGCGGTGATGGTCAATCTCGCCGCGCTGATCCTCGGCATCGTCGGTATCTGGGGGCAGTTATTCGTCGTCGCGCTCGCTTTGCAGCCGGGCGCGGGCCGCGGCGCGGCGATGCGGGTCGCCGGCTCCCGCTTGCTGCCACTGATCGGCATCATCGTCATTCTGATGCTCGCCGTCTTCGCGCTGATGCTGCCGGTGCCGATCGCCCTGATCGCCACCGGATTCGATATGCGCGCCGCGATGATCAACCCGCAGCCCACGGTGTCCCCGTCCGCGGGATGGTTCATCACGGTCTATCTCATCGTTCTTATACCGCTGATGATCTTCGTCACCGCGCGATTGCTGCTGCTGACCTCCGTCATCGTCGCGGAACGGCGCGGAATTGGTGTGATCCGCCGGTCGTTCGCGCTCACGCGTGGAATGGTGTGGAAGATCATCGGCGTGACGATCCTGTACGGAATCGTCGTGCTCGTCGCGATGATGGCCGCGCGGACGGTGTTCGGATCGGTGTTGCGGATCGTGCTGGGCGGGGAGGGGCTGATCACGCCCGCCACCGTGCTCACGGCTGTCGTGCTGGCGATCGTGCAGGCGATCTTCGTCGTACTGGCGTCCGCTTTCTGCGCGCAACTGTATCTTGCGGTACGCGACGCACGCGATCCGGCTGAAAGCGCGCTGCATCAGCCGGCCGCCGAATCGGCATGAAACTCAACGTCATCAGAGTTCTGAACGATGCCTGGGCGCTGTTTCGCGGTGATGCCGATCTGCTGATCCGCATCGCGTCCGTCTTCATGTTCATTCCGCAGCTCGCTTTGCTGCTGATCGTCCCGCCGATGCCCTCGATCGTGCTGACGGCGGACATGACCGAGACGGAGCAGCGCGCGCTGGCGCAGGTGCTGGCGGACTGGATCGCGGCGAACGGCGGCTGGCATCTCGCCGCGACGATATTGGTGCAGTTCGGTACGCTGGCCCTGCTCGCGCTGTATTTGCGGCGCGACCGGCCGGACGTCAGGACGGCGATGGCCGGCGCAGTCGCCCGTTTCCCCGCTTCCTGCTCGCAATGATCATCGTCGGCCTGCCGCTCGGCGTCGGGTTGTTCGCTACCTTGCTGTTGATCCCCGCTCTGTATCTCGTCGGGCGGCTGATGTTGACCGCGCCGATCCTTGCCGAAGCCTCCACCGGGGCACCCGTCGGCGTGCGTGCGGCGATCGCGCGCAGCTGGCAATTGACCAAGGGCAACGGCCTTGCCGTCACAGCGCTGGCGTCGATCAGCGTGCTGGGCGGCGTCCTGCTGGGTGCGCCCTTCATCATGATCGACAGGGCTCTGCGCGCCACCGCACCCAATCCGGTCGCGATCACGATGGTCGATATCGGCGCCGCGGCGGCGGTCGCGGCAAGCCTGCTCGCCGCGATCCTGATCCAGGTCGCGACCTATCGGCGGTTGGGGGTGAAGGACGGGATCTGAGGCGCGGCGTCGGCGGGCAACGCCCCGGTCAGCCGCGGATCGGCGAACGTCTCGATCGTGCGCGATATCGCGGTGAATCCCGATGCGCGATAGAAGCCGAGCGCGCCAGGATGGTCCAGCGTACAGGTGTGCACCCATACCCGCTCGACCCCCTTGCCCCCCTTTGCCCCCGTGCCCCACGCGAGCATCAGCGCCTGCGCCATCAGCCAGCGGCCATGACCCTGTCCGGTCAGTTCCGGTATCAACCCGACATAGGACAATTCACACGCGCCGGCGTTACGGTCGTCGAGTTCCAGCATCCCGACCTCGATCCCTGCCGGGTCGGTGACGGCGAACACGCGCACTAGCGGATCGTGGATGATCGATACGAGCTTCGCATCGTCCATCACCAGCCGTGAAAACCACAGCCACGGCGCACCGACCCGACGGAACAGCGCGCGATATTTGTCGGGCGCGGGTGCCTCCCACCGGTTCAGCCGCAACCGCGAATCGGGGATCGGCCGGGCCGGGGGACGCCGGGTCATCTCCAGCGTGGTGACGATCGTCGCCACCTGTTCGGGCTCTACGGGAATCAGCGCCATTTTATCCCTCGGCTCCAACGTGAGACTGCAACCACCCACACTCAACCGTTCGTCCTGAGCTTGTCGAAGGACGTGAGCTGAGGACGGGTGCTTCGACAGGCTCAGCACGAACGGGTTGGAGCAAAGTCATTTCGCGTCGATCAATCCCACGTCGCGACCGGCGGCAGACTCATCAGAATCGCGTCGATATTGCCGCCCGTCTTCAGCCCGAACAGCGTGCCCCGATCATAGACCAGGTTGAACTCGGCATAACGCCCGCGCCACGCCCGCATCGCGGCGAGATCGGCTTCGTCGAACGGTTCGTTCATCCGGCGCCGGACGATTCGCGGATAGGCGGCCAGGAACGATCGTCCGACGTCCTGCGTGAAGACGAAGTTCTGCGCGAAATCGCCCTCCAGATGATCGAAGAAGATCCCGCCGACGCCGCGATGCACCTGGCGGTGGGGGATGTAGAAGTAATCGTCGGCCCATTTGCTGAAGCGCGCATAGTCCCCGACCGGATGCGCGTCGCACGCCGCCTTCAGCGTCGCGTGGAAATCGCCGGTATCCTCGTCGCGCGGCAGCGGCGGGTTCAGGTCCGCGCCGCCCCCGAACCAGCGCTTCGTCGTAACAAGGAAGCGGCAGTTCATGTGCACCGCGGGAACATGCGGATTAGCCATGTGCGCGACCAGGCTGATGCCGGTGGCGAAAAAAGCGGGGTTTTCCGCCGCCCCGTGGATCGACTTGGCAAAATCCCCTTCGAACGTGCCACCGACCGTCGAGACGTTGACGCCGACCTTTTCGAACACCTTGCCCTTCATCACGCCGCGCACGCCGCCCCCCCGGGCTCGCCCGACGGGTCGGTCCGGTCCCACGGAATGTAGGTGAAGTCGGCATCGGACCCCGCCTCGCGCTCGATCGCGACGAATTCGGCGCAGATCTGGTCGCGCAGGGATCTGAACCAGGTGCGGGCAATGGTCTGTTCTTGGTCGAGCAAAAGATTCGCGGTCATACCCGCTCCTTATCCGTTCGGTTCGAGCGAAGTCGAGAACTCGTGCCGACCCGTCGCTGGGTTCGTTGTCGCGGAGCCGCCTGCCATATTATGGTGTCTCGACTACGCTCGACACGAACGGACAGAGCGGGGGCTATGATCAGGCGGGCCAGCCACCCGTCTGCCGCAAAGCCTCAGCCGCCACGATTCCCGCCGAAACGGAAATGTTCAGCGACCGCATTCCCGCACGCATCGGGATCACCACCCGCACGTCCGATCGGGCATGAACCTCGTCCGGAACGCCCGCACCTTCGCTGCCCATCAGCAGGATATCGTCTGCGCGGAACTTCGCGTCGTGCAGCCGCACCGCGCCCTTGGTCGTCAGCAGCACGATCCGCCCCGAAACCTGCGCGACGAACGAGTCCCAGTCGGCATGCCGCACCACGTTCACCGACCCGACATAGTCCATTCCGGAGCGCGCCAACGCCTTGTCGCTCCACGCAAACCCCATCGGTTCGATCAGGTCGACCCCCAGCCCGAGACAGGCCGCGGTGCGGAGGATGGCGCCGACATTGCCGGCAATATCGGGCTGGTACAGGGCGATGCGCATCTGCGAACCACTCGCACATGCGACATACCTGTAACAACCCGGCTAAAATGCTGTTGGCAAAGCCGCACTCCCGCGTCTATCAGCACGCCAGCCTCCGCGGGAACGGAGGATCGGGGACGCGTATCTTTTCGTCGCATATGCGGCTCCGATGAATCGCCGGTTAAGTTGCAAGGGCAAGTGCATGGCAAGTGTGGATACCGCTGTACCCCCCGGTGAAGATCCGGCCCCGTATCACGAGGAGGTCTCCGACCCCCGTCGTCGGGATTTCATTAATATCGCAGCCGTCGCCTGGATCGGCGTCGGCGGTGCCGCCGTCGTGCTGCCGCTCATCAACCAGATGAATCCGAGCGCCGACGTGCTGGCGCAGGCCACGACCGAGATCGATCTGTCGAAGATCGCGGTCGGCCAGGCGATCAAGACCAGCTTCCGCAAGCAGCCGCTGTTCGTGCGCAACCTGACCCCGGCGGAAATCGCCGCGGCGGATGCCGTGCCGCTCAGCGAGTTGCGCGATCCCCAGTCGCTCGCCGAGCGGACGAAGGAAGGCAAGAAGAACTGGCTGATCACGATGGGCGTCTGCACCCATCTCGGCTGCGTCCCGCTGGGCGCGGGCGAGGGCGAGAATCGCGGCCCGTTCGGCGGGTATTTCTGCCCGTGCCACGGATCGGCCTACGATACCGCGGCGCGCATCCGCAAAGGCCCGGCGCCGACCAATCTGCACGTGCCGGACTATACGTTTTCGTCAGACACGACCGTGACCGTCGGTTGAGGATCCAGATATGAGCTTTCCCTGGGCCAAGCATTACGCACCGACCAATCCGCTGATGAAGTGGATGGACGAACGGTTGCCCGTTCCGCGTCTCGTCTACAACGCCGTCGGCGCGGGCTATCCCGTGCCGCGCAACCTCAACTATTTCTGGAACTTCGGCGTGCTCGCGGGCGCGGCGCTCGGTATCCAGATCATCACCGGCATCGTGCTGGCGATGCATTATGCGGCGAATGGCGGCGTGGCGTTCGATTCAGTCGAACACATCATGCGCGACGTCAATGCGGGCTGGTTCCTGCGCTATGCGCACGCCAACGGCGCGTCGATGTTCTTCATCGTCGTGTACCTGCACATCTTCCGCGGCCTCTATTACGGCTCCTACAAGGCCCCGCGAGAGATGGTGTGGCTGCTCGGCGTCGTGATATTCCTGCTCATGATGGCCACCGCGTTCATGGGCTACGTGCTGCCCTGGGGCCAGATGAGCTTCTGGGGTGCGCAGGTCATCACCGGCTTCTTCTCCGCCATACCCGGCGTCGGCGAGACGATCCGCGTCTGGCTGCTCGGCGGTTTCGCGCCGGACGATGCCGCGCTGAACCGCTTCTTCTCGCTGCACTACGTCCTGCCGTTCGTGATCGCCGCGGTGATCATCCTGCACATCTGGGCGCTGCACATTCCGGGATCGAACAACCCGACCGGCGTCGAAGTGAAGGGCGAACAGGACACCGTCCCGTTCCATCCGTACTATACCGCGAAGGACGGCTTCGGGCTCGGCATCTTCCTGCTCGTGTTCGCCGGCCTGCTGTTCTTCTATCCGAATTATCTCGGCCATCCGGACAATTACATTCCGGCCAACGCGCTCTCGACGCCTGCGCACATCGTTCCGGAATGGTATTTCTGGCCGTTCTACGCAATCCTGCGCGCCTTCACCGCGGACTTCATCCTTCCGGCGAAGCTGTGGGGCGTGCTCGCGATGTTCGGCTCGATCCTGCTGCTGTTCTTCCTTCCATGGCTGGACAGCTCGCCGGTTCGTTCGAACAACTTCCGGCCAAAGGCGCGGATCGCGTTCTGGATCCTGGTGCTCGACGTGCTCGTGCTCGGCTATTGCGGCGGTTCGCCGGCGGATCCGGCCTACGTCATCGCCAGCCAGATCGCGTCCATCTACTATTTCGCGCATTTCCTGATCATCCTGCCGATGATCTCGCGCTCGGAACGGCCGTTGCCGCTGCCCAATTCGATCACCGAAGCGGTGCTGGCGAAGCACGGCGGGACCAGCCCGGCGCAGACCGCGCTGTCGACGCAGTCGTAAGCGAACAAGAGGGGTATCGACATGGTTCGCTTTATCGCAATGCTCGTGGGGATCGCCTTTGCCGGCGTTCTCGCGATCGCGCTGTTCGGCAGCATTTCGGGGGTCATCACCGAACCGCCGCCGCCCACCGCCGAGCATGAATTCCACAAGCATCCGAGGGATTTGGAGCTGGCCAGCGATGGTCCGCTCGGCAAGTTCGACATGCGCCAGGTCCAGCGCGGCATGCAGGTGTACAAGGAAGTCTGCTCCGCCTGCCACTCGCTGCGTCTGGTGTCGTTCCGCGACATCAAGGACATGGGCTATAGCGATGGCCAGGTGAAGGCATTCGCCGCCAGCTACGACAACATCCCGTCGATCAACCCGGACACGGGCGAAGCCGCGACGCGCAAGGGTGTTCCCTCGGATCGCTTCCCGTCGCCCTTCGCGAACGAAGTCGCCGCGCGCGCCGCCAACAACAACGCGCTGCCGCCAGACCTGTCGCTGATGGCCAAGGCGCGCCACGAGGGCCCGGCCTATATCTACTCGCTGTTGACCGGTTACCAGAACCAGCCTGCAAAGCTGCTGAAGGAGTTCCCGGACGCCAAGACCCCGGCGGGCCTTCACTACAATCCGTATTTCGCGAACCTCAACATCGCGATGGCCCCGCCGCTGACTGCGGATGGACAGGTCACCTATACGGACGGCACAAAGTCGACGGTGGACCAGATGGCGAAGGACGTCGCGGCGTTCCTGTCCTGGACTGCGGAACCGAAGTTGCAGGCGCGCCACACGGTTGGCTTCGCGGCGATGCTGTTCCTGCTGGTCTTCTGCTTCCTCGCTTATGGCGCGTATCAGAACGTCTGGCGTAACGTTAAGCATTGATCCGCCTGCGGGCGGACCAGGATTCAGACCTGATCTCAAGACGTAGAGTACAGCCAGGGGGCGGAACGAAAACGTTCCGCCCCCTGTTTTGTCTCGCAGGTACGCGGCGTCGATGACGCTGCTCTCCGCGTTTGGGAGATGTGAAATGGTCGCCACGAAATTGAAGCTCGCCGCCCTCGGTCTCATTGCCGCGGTGGGGCTGGGCGGCTGTACCGACGGCTACGGCTATAGCGGCGTCAATGTCGGCTATAACAGCGGCGGCTATTATGACGGATATGGCGACGGCTATTATGGCGGCTACGGCGCGGGTGGCTTCTATCCCGCCGGGTTCGGCGGCGGCTATTACGGCTGGCACGGCGACTATTATTATCCCGGCTCGGGCTATTACGTCTACGGCCGCGATCGCCGCGCCTATCGCTGGAACGATCAGCAGCGCCGCTATTGGGAAGGGCGTCGTGGCCCGAACCGCAACTGGGGCAATGGTCAGGGCCGCCCGAACTGGCAGGGCTTCGATCGCGATCGCAACCGTCCGGGCCTGAACGGAAATGACGGCCGCAACCGGCCCGGCTTCGATCGTGGCAATCGTCCCGACCGTCCCGCCTTCACCGGCAATGTCGGCGGCGATCGTGGCCGGGATCGGACGGCGGGTCGGCAGGGCTGGCGCGGTAACGGGCAAGCTTTCCAACCCGGCCAGACTGCGCGCCCGCAATTCCAGCGCGAGAACCGTCAAGGCATGGGCCAGCGGTCCTTCCAGGGGCGGCCGCAGGAGACAGGCGGCCGTGGCGGTGGTCGCCGGCCTAGTTCGGACTGAGTGCTTGAACGGGCGGGGTAAGGCGACACCACCCCGCTCCGTTCGTCTCGAGCGAAGCCTAAAACCTGTCCCACGTGCGACGCCTAGGCAATCGATAGCGGAGACCGACGCCAAGGTTTCTCGACTACGCTCGAAACGAACGGGCAGGTAACGGATTCGCCCTCATCCCCGTCCACCGTTCGTTTCGAGCGAAGTCGAGAAACCTGTCCCGTACCAACCCCGCAATCCAGCCATCACGCCCCCCGCGTACGGATCAACCCGATCGAAATGAACGTCAGCACCGCCACGTCATCCTGATTGAACACCGTCATCCGGCTGCGGAAACTCCCCATTTCCGGCCGGCTGTTCGACGCGCGCTTGTCCAGCACCTCCGTCTCGCACCGCAGCGTGTCGCCCGGATAGACCGGTTTCAGCCAGCGCAACTCGTCCAGTCCGGGGGACCCGAGCCCCGCCTGCTCGCTGGCCTTCAAATGACCGACGAGCATCGACATCGTCATCGCGCAGGTGTGCCAGCCACTGGCCGACAACCGGCCGAAATGGGTCTCCGCCGCGGCTTCGTCGGACAGGTGGAACGCTTGCGGATCGTACCGTTCGGCGAACGCGATCACTTCCTCGCGCGTCACCGTATAGCTGCCGAACGCGCTTTTCGTGCCGACCGTGATGTCCTCGAAATACTGCATCGTCATTCCTTCAGGACGCCGCGGAACGGCGCGTCGCTCCCGTCGATCTTGGCGGCAGGCGGCAATCCGATCAAGCGGCGCATCAACGGATATATGTCGACATTGTCGAACTTTGCGGGCGCCGGTGCACCCGCGCGGATCGCCGGTCCGTTCGCGATGAACGTCGCCGCCATGTCGGGATCGTCCGGGTCGTAACCGTGGTCGCCATGGTTGGTCGGGGGCGTGTCCACCACTTCGGCCCCCGGCTGCGCCAGGCATATGAACTGCGCGACGCGTGGATGCGTGCCGTAATGGAAACGCGCGGGCAGCTCGCTCTTGCGCCAGCATTGCATCAGCGGATTGGGCTTCAGCAACGCGGCGGCGACCTGCGCCTCATATCCCGGCATCGCATCGATCCCGCCGAATGGCCCCCATTGCGCCCAGCGATAGCTGCCCTTCGGAAGCATGCTGCCGATCAGCACCGATCGCGCCGGATCAACCTCGCGCATGCCATGGTCGGAAACGATGACGATATTGGCGGGCTGGCCCAGGTCCTTCAGCCCCGCGACGAGTTCGCCGATCCATTCGTCCGTGGTCCGCACCGCCGCGAACGTTCCGGGCGCCATCGGGCCTTTCTTGTGGCTGATCTTGTCGACCAGATCGAAATAGGCGATCGCCAGCTTCGGCCGGATCGCCGCCGGCCGGCGCATCCAGTCCAGCATGGTCCGGACGCGCTGGTCGCCCAGAAAGTTCGCATCGTATCGCGACCATTCGCTGGGGCGCTGTCCATCGAACGCCGCCTCCACGCCGGGCCAGAACATCACCCCCGTCCGGATCCCCGCCTTTTCCGCGGCGATCCACAACGGCTCGCCGCCATCCCACCAGAACGGATCGGTCGCCTGAGGCGCGTCGCTGATCGTGAACTTCGCGTCCGGCCGCCGCACGTCGTACATCGTGTTGGACACGATTCCGTTATGATCTGGGTACAGGCCGGTGATCATCGCCTCGTGATTGGGAAAGGTAAGCGAGGGGAAGCTCGGCCGCATCTCGCCCTGCACCCCGCCCGCCGCCATCGCGTCGAGATTGGGCGTATACCCCCGGCGCAGATAATCCGGTCGGAACCCGTCGATCGACACCAGGATCGTCACCGGGGCGCGCGCCTCTATCGTGCTGGCGGTGCGCGGGGGCGATGCGGACGGGGTGGTGCAAGCGGTAAGCCCGGCGCAGACGGCGAGCGCGGCGATATGTCGAATCCAGTGCATCACCGTTCCTTCGCTTCGATCTGCGACAGCATCGTGACGATGGGCCAACGGGCCATGTTCAGGCCCGCCCGGCATCCACCCGCCCGCGATCTCGCGATCGTCTCTGCGGTACGATGGATGCCGGAACAAGCCCGGCCGAGCGGCATGCGTCGTTCGTCAGTTACCGAGTGCCAGCTTGGCGAACAGCGTGAAGCTGACCGGCATCTTGCCATACGCTTCCTTCAGCGCGCCCGGAATCGCATAGGTCCCGACCGTCCCGCCGACCGCGAGCCCCAGCGGCCCGGCGATCGGCATGCGGTACGCATATCCGCCCTCGATCTTGCCGACGCGGAATTTGCGATCGTGCAGCGGGCTTGTCGGATCGCGGAACAACTCGTCGTTCGCGACGCTCTCGAACCGCCCGAACACGCTGTGATGCGTATCCAGGTCGTAATTCACCTCGCCCAGCCACGCCGTCAGCACGCGCCCCGGATTCTTGTTCTTGGCGGAGAAGGCGAGCGTCGTGGTCAGCGGACCCGTCGCATAATGGACGCTGGCGGTGGTGCGCTGCTCGTTTACGCCCGGCTCCAGTTCCTCCGGTTCCTTCAATCGTCCGTGGCTGACCTGCAGCGCCCAGCTTGGCGAAGGCGTCCACGTGCCCCGGACGCTCCACGAATCGAGCCGCGGTGTTTCGATGTTCCAGCGCCGCTCGTCCGGTTCGCGTCCCCTGAATGCAGACGCCTCGATCTGGAACTTCGGCGCGGAATAGCCCGCGGTGATCACGCCATAGGTGATGTGCGTGCTGTCGAACCAATGGTGCGTGATCGGCGCGAGCGGCTGATATTGCGCGGATTTGCGATGCATGAACGCCGATGGCCCTAGCGCCGGTTCGCCGACCGGACCGCCATACAGGAACACGCTGCTGTCCGCGTCGACATCCACGTCGATCCGCCCGGACAATTCCATGAACAGATCGTGCGGATGCTGCCGGTCGACCAGCGCCTGACCGTTCGCGACCTCGCCAGTCGCGAGCAAATTGGGATATCCCCGCGCGCCCATCAGCGGCTCCAGACTCAGCATCGTCTGCAGTTTCAGGTGCAGGCCGTCACCCAGCGGCCGTTCCGCGGTGACCATCGCCATCGACTGGACGAACGCCTCGTTCGCGCCGCGCGGCCCGCCCTGGTCGGTATACGAACCCCAGGCATAGCCGTGCGCCATCAGCATCCAGTCGCCCGTCATCACATGCACGCCGCGCATCATCCCCTCGCGCGCGGGCAGGCGCGACGTGCCCGACCCTTCCGCATAATCGGTGCCGCCCATGCCCATCATCATGCCGCCCTGCATCCCGCCGGAGTCTGGCGCGTGGTTCATGGCGCCGCGATCCATCGTGGAATGGTCTACAGGCGCTGCCTGCGGCGGGATGGTCTCCGCAGGAACGGGAGCAGGGGCAGGGGCCTGTATCGGAGGTATGAACACAACCGGCGGCGCGATCAGTGTCTGTGAACGGGTAGGGGCAGGCACTGCCCGTGCCGCCGGTTTCGCCTTCTTCGCTGCCGGTTTCGGTTTCGGCTTCGGCTTGGCGGCTGGCGGGGCGGGCATCTTCATGCCGTGCATCGAATGGTCCATCGCCTGCGCCAGAACGGGCACGGGCAACAGGATCGCCGCGGCACCGGCCGCGACCATAAGGGTCTTCATGATTAATACTTTCACGCAAGGACGTCGAACATCGGGGAGCGCACTCCCCGTCGGTCAGGCGTCCCGGCGTGGCGGCGGCGTCGCGGGCGGCGTGGATCGGCCCGCGTCGAACCGGGCAAGCGACGGCGCGCGCAGCATCGCCTCGGGACGCAGCGGCGCGGCGAACACCGGATGCGCGATGCTCACCGGCGGAATACACCCGACACAGGCATGGACCGCGATCGCATTCCGGTAATGCTCCGGCATCGACGCCGGAGCATCGTGACGCATCGTCATCCCCGCCGGCATATCGCGCATCGCACCCTGCTGGTCGTGGCACGGCACGACCGCCATCGCCGGCAGCGCAAAGGCGGCCAGCAGCAGCGCAAGGATCAGGCGGGCGAGCATCGCGGGATGCTTAGCCTAACCCGCAGTCGGGAGATACAGGGCAGATGAAGGGCAGATGTCCGCCACTCAGCTGTGCAGGAAGTGCATGACGTCGCCGTCCTGCACCACATACGTCTTGCCCTCGGCACGCAGCTTGCCCGCCTCGCGCGCGCGGGATTCGCCGCCCAGCGTGACGAAATCGTCGAACGCGATCGTCTCGGCGCGGATGAAGCCCTTCTCGAAATCGCTGTGGATCTCGCCTGCCGCCTGTGGCGCGGTCGCGCCGACATGGGTTGTCCAGGCCCGCGTCTCCTTCGGCCCGACCGTGAAGAAGGTCAGCAATTGGAGCAGCGAATAGCCGGCGGTGATGACGCGCGCGAGCCCCGTTTCCTCCAGCCCCAGCTCGCCCAGGAACTCGCCGCGTTCCTCCGGTGCCATCGTCGCGATCTCGGCCTCGATCGCCGCCGATACGACAACCGCCTGCGCACCCTCCGCCTTCGCCTTCTCGAACACGCGTGCGGACAGCTCGTTGCCGTTCGCCGCATCGCCCTCGTCGACGTTGCAGACGTACAGGACCGGCTTGCTGGTCAGCAATTGCGCCTGTGCGAACACGCGCGCCTCGTCCTCGTCCTTCGGTTGCGTCAGTCGCGCCGGCTTCCCGTCGCGCAGCAATTCCAGCGCTTGGCCAAGGACAGAGGCCGCGACCTTCGCTTCCTTGTCGCCCTGCGTCGCCTTCTTCTGGAATGCCGGAACGCGCTTTTCGAGCGACTCCAGGTCCGACAGCATCAATTCGGTCTCGACCGTCTCGGCATCCGCGATCGGATCCACCTTGCCCTCGACATGCGTCACGTCCGTCTCGGTGAAGCAGCGCAGCACGTGGACGATCGCATCCACTTCACGGATATTCCCCAGGAACTGGTTGCCCAGCCCTTCGCCCTTCGACGCGCCGCGGACCAGCCCGGCGATATCGACAAAGCCCAGCTGCGTCTCGATGATCTTCTGCGATCCGGCGATCGCCGCCAGCTTTTCCAGCCGGGGATCGGGGACCGCGACGTTACCGACATTCGGTTCGATCGTGCAGAACGGGTAATTCGCCGCCTGCGCCGCCGCCGTCTCCGTCAATGCATTGAAAAGGGTCGATTTGCCGACATTCGGCAGGCCGACGATACCACAACGAAAACCCATCTTGTCGCCTTGCAATCAGTGCTGCCGGCCACGCCGGCGATTGCGCCAGCCCGATAAGGGGTTCCGCCCGTCAAAGCCAGCCTCACGTCTATATCGGCGCGGCCGGAACGATCGGGATCAGGTCGGCACCACGATCTTCAGCGTGCGGCGTCGCCCGATCGGCTCCAGCACGCAATCGTCATGCAGCCGGGCAAGCTCGCGATGAAGCTTGGCGATCGCCGGGCTGTCCGCGCGCTCGGCAAGCGTGCGCTGCATCGTCGACCGGCGGTGATGATAGGTCAGGTCTTCCTCTCGCATGATCGTTGTCCTTATTGGCAGGACAAGAATAGGCAGCGGATCATGCCCGTGCATTGATCCGTTTAAGTGTGCCGCGACATCGGTAAATAAAACCCTTATTTTTCAGGCGGTTATTACGCGGACGGTGGGAAATGCAGATAGTTGGACGTGAAGTCTCCGACCGATTGCAGCCCGTTCCAGTCCGCGACCGTCACCGACCGCTTGCTGCGGACGATCAGCCCGTCATTCTCCAGCGATTTCAGCGTGCGATTGACGTGGACCGCCGTCAGCCCAAGCGCATCGCCAAGCTGTTCCTGAGTCATCGGCAGGTCGAACGTCTCGCGGGCGCCAAGGCCCGCTTTCTCGCGCCGCAGCGCCACCTCGCACAGCATGTGCGCGGTACGGCTGCGCGCGTCGCGCCGCCCGATATTGGCGATCCATTCGCGCATGATCGACGCCTCGACCAAAGTCTCGCGCCACAGCGCGCGGTTGACCGAACCATGTTCCATCGCGACCTTCATCAGATCGTCGACCGGGACGGTGATCAGCGTGGTCGCGGTCAGCGCCTGGATATTATGGTCGGCATAATCGAGCAGAATGTTCTGCACGTCGACGAAATCGCTGGGGACATGAATCGACACGATCTGGCGCCCGCCATCGCCGACGATCTTGTGCCGGTAAACATATCCGTCGGTCAGATAGGCACAATAACGCGGGCGATCCCCCTCGCGCAGGATATATTGCCCCGGCTCGAACTCCCGAACCGACATTTCCAGTGCGCTTAACGCCTTCTGTTCGGTCGCGCCCAACTTGAAATTGGAATTCAGTCGTTTGTACAATATCTCGAGGGGCGTTTTGTTGGCCACAGTCTTCCTTCCTGTCCGGAAGAGGCGGCTGGCTCCGCAGCAGAGCCGGCAATTCCGTAGCTATCAAAGCTAATTCATGTGCACGGTCCGGTCGTTGATTTGGACGATAATGCAACACCACAACATATGTTGCGCTGCTTCAGGATCGAATGGACAATGCCGCGTCGAACGGCACCCGGAAGCGGAAATCGCCGGTCTCGGCGACGATCTCGATCGCACGATCCAGCGATGCGGTTCCGGTGTCGCGAATCTCATGCGCCACGATGCCGCGCGCATTGCGCTTGGCTTCTTCGATCGCGGATTCTTCGTCCGCGAGCATCAGTCCCTCGAGATCCTCGATGAACTGTCCTCGCTCTATTAGGTGGAAGAAGTACCGGTGCATATTCCCTCCAAAGGCGGGAGCGCAACCACGTCTCTCAGTCGTCGTGGCCTATGAACGCGTAACGACGATAACTGAAGAACGATCTCTCACAACTTATGTTCCAAACATAGTCATATGGGTCCAGCTTCATCTATGGTGATCACGACGGAGAATAACGGCTTCCTGTCCGCATCGGTCACCTGGACCTTGAATGTCGCGCCCTCATCCAGAAGGTCGGGATTATCGCCGAGATAGTTGCCGGCGAACATGATCGCCTGTGCACGCGCCTCCGCGACGGACTGCAACTCGGTGCCTTCATCATCCGGATCGACCGTGTGATCGCTGAGATTGAAATAGAAGATCGACATCAAGCGGGCCTTTCAGCATGGCGCGCGATCTTACGAGGCGGGGGCCTGCTTCGCCTTGATGTCGATCAGACGCGGCTCATCGATAGTTGAAGCTGATGCTGATCCGGTCTTCCTTGCCGTCGCCTGCGGGCACTTCGTGACGTAGCCAGCTTTCCCACAACAGGATCGTGCCTTGCTCGGGGGTCACGTAGACGAAGCTTTGCAGGTCCTCCGGCGCGTCGTCGGTCCGGGTCGGCGCGGCCATCATCATCGGCAGGCGCGGATCTTCCAGCTTCAGGCCGGCGGCGCGGTCGGGCAGCGCGATGTAGATCGTGCCGGACACCGCGGAATGCGGATGGATGTGCCCGCTATGCGCGCCCTTGGGCTTCATGACGTTGACCCACAGGCTATCCAGCTTCAGCTTCTTGCCGCGCAGGTCGAATGCACAGTCGCGCGCAAAGGCGGCGACATGCTTGTTCAACTGGCGCACCAGATCGCCGAACGCGGGGTCGCGGTACGGAAGGTCGTCCAGCGAGGCGTAGGAGGTGTATCCGCGATAGCCATGCTCTTTCGACCACGCGCGTCCGGCATGATCCTCCTGCGACAGCGATCGGCAGGCGCGATCCAGATCGGCGATCAGGGCATCGTCGCCCAGCGGGGCTTCATACAGGCGGGTGGCGAACAGCGATCTTATGGTCATCGGGTGCGCCTTATCAGGCGATCGCGCACCGGTCACCCCGCCCGGCGCGGGCGTCGTGCAGGCGTAGCGCGTGCGTCGTTCAGGCCAGCCGCACGGCGACGTCGCTCATGAACCGGCCATCGTCCCCCGCGGCGAGCCACGGCGCCTCGGCGGCGACCGCCCCCAGCAGATCGGCGAGCGGGTCCATCTCCGCCTTCGCATAATTGCCCAGCACATAGCCGTGCACGCGATCCTTATGCCCCGGATGCCCGATGCCCAGCCGCACGCGCCGGAAATCCGGTCCCAGATGCTGGTCGATCGATCGCAGGCCGTTATGCCCCGCGGTGCCACCGCCGGTCTTCACCTTCACCTTGAACGGCGCGAGATCGAGTTCGTCGTGAAAGACGGTCAGCGCATCGACGTCCAGCTTGTAGAAGCGCAACGCCTCGCCGACGGATCGGCCGCTTTCGTTCATGAACGTACCGGGCTTCAGCAGCAGCACCTTCTGGTTGCCGACGCGGCCTTCCTGCGTCCAGCCGAGGAACTGCTTCTTGACGGGAGAGAAGCCGTACAGGTCGGCGATCGTATCCGCCGCCATGAAACCGACATTGTGCCGGTTGAGCGCGTATTGCGTGCCGGGATTCCCCAGGCCAACCCAAAGTTGCATCGCTAAAACTCCCCTCCCCCTCGGGGAGGGGCTGGGGGAGGGGAAGTCCGGAACGAAGACGTTCGTGACTTTCCCACCCCAACCCCCCTCCCGAAGGAGAGGGGCCTTACATCACTCGGCCTTGTCGCCTTCGGCGTCGTCGGCAGCTTCGGCTTCGGCTTCCTCGGCCGCTTCAGCAGCTTCGGCAGCCTGAGTCTCGGCGACTTCGGCGTCCAGCGCTTCGTCTTCCGCGGTCGGAACGGTCGGCGGGACGATCGTCGCGATGGTGAAGTCGCGGTCGGTGATCGCCGGCTCGACGCCCTTGGGCAGGTCGATGTTCGAAATGTGGATCGAATCGCCAATCTCGCGGCCCTTCAGCGACACCGTGATCTCACCCGGGATCTGCGACGCGTCGCACACCAGTTCGATCTCGTGCTTGACGATGTTCAGGACGCCGTTGCCCTTGGTGATGCCCGGCGACTCTTCCTCGTCGGTGAACACGACCGGCACGGATACGTGCACCGTGGTGTGCTCGCCGATGCGCAGGAAATCGACGTGAACGGGGCGATCGGTCACCGCATGGAACGAAACGTCCTTCGGCAGCGTCAGCGTGGCCTTGCCGCCGACCGTGATCGACACCGTGGAATTCATGAAATGCCCGGTCATCAGAGCGCGCATCAGCTCTTTTTCTTCGAGGTGAATCGAGATCGGGTCTTGCTTGTTGCCGTAGATCACGGCGGGTACGCGGCCTTCGCGGCGCAACGAACGGGAGGCTCCCTTGCCAACCTGTTCGCGCGTCTCGGCTGCGAGCGTCAGTTGTTCGCTCATCATAATGCTCCGAAATGCAGGTTCAAATTCCGCCCCAGGCCTCCAGGGATGACCCTGACACGGAAGCGCGCGCCTCTAGAGGAAACGACCGGAATAAGCAAGGCGGGGCACTCCTTGCTGACTCCGCTACCTAGAAGGGAGGGGCTGCCCCTCTGACTCCCCTCCCTGGAAGGGAGGGGCTGGGGGTGGGTGGAGGCCAGGCGATACCGCCAACCCAAACCCCAAACCCACCGTATCGCCAGGACGCGACCCACCCCCGACCCCTCCCTTCCAGGGAGGGGAGAAGGCGAAGACCTTTCCTTTCAAGGAGGTGAGAAGCAAGCGACCGGCCTCAAAACCCCTACTGAACCCGCTCCACCTTCACCCCACGCGCACCAAGCATAGCCACCACCGAATCCCGCCCCACCAGATGCCCCGCGCCCACCGCCACCAGCACCCGGCCCGGCGCCCGCATCCGCCGCGCGATCCAGCCCGCCCAGCGCGCGTTCCGCTCCGTCACCAGCGTCCGGTGCGACTCCGGCGCCTCGCGA
The DNA here is from genome assembly GCF_016743815.1 of Sphingomonas aliaeris. Taxonomy (NCBI): domain Bacteria; kingdom Pseudomonadati; phylum Pseudomonadota; class Alphaproteobacteria; order Sphingomonadales; family Sphingomonadaceae; genus Sphingomonas; species Sphingomonas aliaeris. The sequence goes on from NZ_CP061035.1 coordinate 1,182,343, forward strand.
TCCCCCGGTTCCAGGCTCGCCGTCAGCGCGCGCACGTCGCCGGCCTCCCACGCCCGCATCGTCACCGCGAACGCATCCCGATCGGCCAGCGCCCGCTCCAGCATCATCCGTTGCGCCGATTCGGGCAGCGCGTTGAAGATCGCCAGTTGCTCCGCCTGCGTCTCCAGCGCGACCCGCCGCCGCCCCGCGAACGTCTCCGCCAGCGTCGCCTCCACCCCGTGATCGGTGGAGGCCCCCGCCGCCCGGATCTGCCCCGCCGCCAGCGTCACCGCCACCGCCCAGGTCCGTAGCCCGTTCAACGCCGCGATCGATACACCCGCAGCCTCCGCCGCCTCGCTCAGCGCCCGATGACGTGCCGGATCGACCCGCTCCGATATCGGCGGCAACCCTTGCGCTGCCGCATATCGCGCAAACACCGCCCCCGCCTCGTCGGGCGACGACGGTGCGATCTCCGTCACCAGCGTATCGGCCGCCGCGATCGCGCGCGACACGGCCGGCGTTTCCCAATGAACGTTGCCGGGCAGCGCATGGATCGTGCCCAGCAGCCAGATCTCGGTATCCGCGTCGCTCACCCGCCACATCGCCGGGCGCGCCTCGATCGCCAACGTGCCGCAGCCCGTCAGCGCGAGCGCCAGCAGCAGCCAGCGCGCGCACCCGATCAATATGCGATGCGCGCAGACGGGACGCGGCGCTTGTTCAGTTCCTCGATCACGCTGCCCTTGCCCGCCAGATGCCCCGCACCGACCGCGACGAACACCGTGCCCGGCTGGTCGAGCCGGTTCCGGATCCAGTCCGCCCAGCGCTTGTTACGGTCCAGCAGCAGCACCTTGGCGACCTCCGGACTGTCCTTCATGTCCGCATTCATCAGAATCGGCCAGCGCCTTCGGTTCGCCATGCGTCCAGTTGGTCACCATCTCGTTCAGCTTCGGCTCGACCTGCGGCAGGTCGCGCACCGTGCTGGTCAGGAACTTCACCTGAACCTTCGGCGGCAGGCTCGCGAAATAGCCGAGCTGCTGTTCCGCCGTTTCCAGCCCCGTCACGGTCTTGCCCGCGCTCTTCGCCGCCGCAGTCAGCACCGTCTCCGGGCCGTTGGTCGGGTCGTACCCCATCTTCAGGATCGGCAGCAGCGTCAGGTTCGTCGCCGCCAGCCACGGCTGATACCGGTCGAACGCGCCCGCGGGGATGCCCATGTCCGTCACCGCCTTGGTGAAGGCGGGGCGGTCCTTCGCCGGCAATCGTTCGGTCAGCGTCGGGCCGGTGGGGGACACGCCCAGCTTCATCACCAGCGCTTGCATCGCCGCGGGTTCCGGCGCGACCATCTCCAGCACCAGTTGCTGGCTGGCGTCGAACGCCGTCTTCACCGCCTCGTCGAACCACTGCACGCCGGGCTTCAGCACGTGGATCGTCCCGAACAGATAGATCGTCGTGTCCGCATCCTTCACCACCCACAAGGCCGGGTCCGCCGGTATCGGCGTGACGGTGGACGCGGGCGCGACGGCAGGGGCAGGAGCGGCCGTCTGCGCGACCGACGGCGCGGAAAACAGCAGGGCGATGGCGGTCAGCGAATGGCGTAGGGTCATGCGCCGATCTCTACCCGTCCGCCCCGCGGATGCAACGCACGGCTTTTAACCATAGAAGGTCATCCAGTTCCTTCACCGTGCGCCGGTTGACCCTGTATCGGCGTTGCGCCAAAGCGTCGGCGCTTGTCATCTCGCAGTTGCGAACGCGTCTTTTACGGGGTTTTACTTTTGAGCCAGCCGCTCAGCTTCCAGCGCATGATCCTGAAGCTCCACGACTATTGGAGCGAACGCGGCTGCCTGATCCTGCAACCGTACGATATGGAGATGGGCGCGGGCACGTTTCACACCGCCACGACTCTGCGCGCGCTCGGCCCGGAACCGTGGAATGCGGCCTTCGTCCAGCCGTGCCGACGCCCCACGGACGGCCGTTACGGCGAGAATCCCAACCGCCTGCAACATTATTATCAGTATCAGGTCATCCTGAAGCCCAGCCCCCCGATCTGCAGGAATTGTACCTCGGCTCGCTGGCCGCGATCGGCATCGACTCCACCGTCCACGACATCCGCTTCGTTGAGGACGACTGGGAATCGCCCACGCTCGGCGCCTGGGGCCTCGGCTGGGAAGTGTGGTGCGACGGGATGGAAGTCACGCAGTTCACCTATTTCCAGCAGATGGGCGGCTTCGACTGCAAGCCAGTAGCCGGCGAACTCACCTACGGCCTCGAACGCCTCGCCATGTATATCCAGAACAAGGACAGCATCTACGATCTCGCCTTCAATGATGCGGGCGTCAGCTACGGCGACGTTTTCCTCGAAAACGAGAAGCAGATGTCGAAATGGAATTTCGAGGTCGCGAACACCGATGCCCTGTTCGACCTGTTCCGCAAGCATGTCGCGGAATGCGAGAACAGCCTCGACGCGAAACTCCCGATTCCCGCCTACGAACAGGCGATCAAGGCCAGCCACGTCTTCAACCTGCTGCAAGCCCGCGGCGTCATCTCCGTCGCCGAACGCCAGGCCTATATGGGCCGCGTCCGCGATCTCGCGAAAGGCAGCTGCCAGGCGTGGATCGACCACAATAGCGAAGGCTGGCAGGCAAAGTATCCGGGGTGGGCCGCATGATGGGTCTTCGTTCAGATCCTCCCCGGAACGGGGAGGGGGACCGTTCGCGTCCTTCACGCGAAGGGTGGAGGGGCCTCTCCGCGAGCGTCACGCTGCTGGCACGCCCCCTCCGTCACGCCTCGCGCGCCACCTCCCCGTGCCGGGGAGGAACTGACTCATGACCGATTTCCTGCTCGAGCTTCGCTCCGAAGAAATTCCCGCGCGGATGCAGGACAAGGCGCGGGAGGATCTTGCCCGCTTGTTCGTCGCCGAACTCGGCAAGGCCGGCATCGCCGCGCCCGCTATTACCACCTACGCGACCCCGCGCCGCCTGACGCTGATCGCGCGCGACCTGCCCGCCGAAACAGCCGCGACCGCCGAGGAAACCAAGGGCCCCAAGACCAGCGCCCCGCCCCAGGCGCTCGAAGGCTTCCTGCGCAAGACCGGCCTGACCCGCGAGCAACTGGTCGAGCGGGACGGCATCCTGTTCGCCGTCATCGACAAACCCGGCCGCGCCACCGCCGATGTGCTGGCCGAAGCGATCCCCGCGATCGTTCGCGCTTTCCCCTGGCCGAAATCGATGCGCTGGGGTGCCGCCAGCGCCTCGACCGAAAGCCTGAAATGGGTCCGCCCGCTGCAAGGCCTCGTCGCCCTGCTCGGCGAGGATATCGTGCCGTTCGAGATCGCCGCCGGAGCATCGGCAGGAAAAGCGGGAACCGGTTTTCCGTCCGCCGATGCGACCATCAAAAGCTCCGCCGCGACCGTCGGCCACCGCTTCCACCATCCGGGCATCATCACAATCGGATCGGCGGCGGACTATGCCGAGAAACTGCGCGCCTGCCACGTCATCGTCGATCAGGACGAACGCCGCCAGATCATCCGCGACGCCGCCACCGCGCTCGCCGCTGAGGCAGGGCTGGAACTGATCGAGGACGAAGGCCTGGTCGCGGAGAATGCCGGCCTCACCGAATGGCCGGTACCGTTGCTCGGCCGCTTCGACGCCGCCTTCCTCGACGTACCGCCCGAGGTCATCCAGCTCACCGCGCGCGTGAACCAGAAGTATTTCGTCTGCCGCTCCGCCGACGGAAAACTCGCCAACGCCTTCATCTGCACGGCCAACATCGTCGCGGCCGACGGCGGCGCCAAGATCGTCGAAGGCAACCGCAAGGTCCTCGCCGCACGCCTGTCCGACGCGAAGTTCTTCTACGACACCGATTTGAAGGTCGATTTGGAGGAACAGGCGAAGAAGCTAAGCCAGATCGTCTTCCACGAAAAACTGGGCACCGTCGCCGACAAGGTCGATCGCGTCGCCAAGCTGGCAAGATGGCTGGTCGAAGAAGGCATCGTTGTCCCGCTGGCGGAAGGGGTCGCTTATTCTTCTCCCCTCCCGCTTGCGGGAGGGGCCGGGGAGGGGCGCCAACCCAAAGCGCCCCCCTCGCGGCCACGCCCTCCCCCAACCCCTCCCGCGAGCGGGAGGGGAGCAAGAAGCTCGCCGACCAAGCCGAACGCGCAGCCCGCCTCGCCAAGGCGGACCTCGTCACCGGAATGGTCGGGGAATTCCCTGAACTCCAGGGCCTGATGGGCGGCTATTACGCCCTCGCCCAAGGCGAAGACCCCGAAGTCGCCGAAGCCATCCGCGACCACTACAAACCGGTCGGGCAGGGCGATGACGTTCCGACCGCTCCGGTAACGGTGGCCGTGTCGCTGGCCGACAAGCTGGACTCAGTGATCGCCTTTTTCGCTGCAAATGAGCGCCCCACAGGGTCTAAGGATCCGTTTGCGCTTCGCAGGCAAGCTTTAGGCATCGTATCGCTGATCGTCAGGAATAATCTGCGAGCTGGATTGATTGATGTCATCGGACGTCATGAGGTCTCGGGGTTTTGGGACAATAAGGTCGGTAGCGACGATACCCCCGATCAACTTTTCGACTTCTTCGCCGACCGCCTGAAAGTCCAGCAACGCGAAGCCGGCGTTCGCCACGACCTGATCGACGCAGTCTTCGCGCTCGGCGAGGAGGACGATCTCGTCCGTCTGCTCGCCCGCGTCCACGCGCTGCAGGCGTTCGTCGGCACCCCTGACGGCACCAACCTCCTCGCCGGCTACAAACGCGCCGCCAACATCCTGAAAAAGGAAGGCAATACTCCCTCTCCCCGCTTGCGGGGGAGGGCAGGGGAGAGGGGCAGTCACAAGCGCCGTCTTCCGAGACTGCCCCTCTCCCCGACCCTCTCCCCGCAAGCGGGGAGAGGGAGGAGAAGTCCCTGTCCTACACGCCCGAAATAGCCGAAGCTGCCCTCATCGCCGCCCTCTACGACGCCGGCCCCCGTGCGCAGGCAGCCGTCGAGGCGGAGGATTTCGAAGGCGCGATGGCGGCATTGGCCAGCCTCCGCGCGCCGATCGATGCGTTCTTTGACACCGTGATCGTGAACGACCCCGATCCCGCAAAGCGCGAGGCGCGGCTTGCGCTGCTCGCCCGCGTGCGTGCTGCCGTGCACGCCGTTGCGGACTTTTCGAAGATCGAGGGGGGCTGAACAAGCCATACGTGTTGTCAACTTAGTCAATTTCAGAATACCGGGTATGCCCGGCGATACAAACGGGGATCAAGATGAGTCAGTACGTATATCGCTTCGGTGGCGGCGTCTCGGACGGGGGCAAGGGCGACAAGAACCTGCTGGGCGGCAAGGGCGCGAACCTGGCGGAGATGGCGTCGATCGGCCTGCCGGTCCCGCCGGGCTTCACCATCTCGACCGAATTCTGCCAGGTCTATTATGACGAGGGCCGCGCCTTCCCGCAGGGGCTGCGCGACGAGGTCGCCAAGGGCATCGCGCATATCGAGGGGATCACCGGCAAGACGTTCGGCGACGCCGCCGATCCGTTGCTCGTCTCGGTCCGCTCCGGGGCACGCGCCTCGATGCCGGGCATGATGGACACCGTCCTCAACCTCGGCCTCAACGACGAAACCGTGAAGGGCCTTGCCGAAACGTCCGGCGACGCGCGCTTCGCCTGGGACAGCTATCGCCGCTTCATCCAGATGTATTCGGATGTCGTGCTCGAACTGGATCACGGCGCGTTCGAGGAAGCGCTGGAGATCGCGAAGGAAGATCGGGGCTATTATCTCGATACCGAACTGACCGCCGACGATCTTCAGGCGCTGGTCGCCGAATATAAGGCCCTGGTCGAAAAGCAGTGGGACAAGCCGTTCCCTCAGGACGTGCACGATCAGCTCTGGGGCGCGGTCGGTGCGGTGTTCGGATCGTGGCAGTCGGAGCGCGCGAAGGTCTATCGCCGCCTCAACGACATCCCTGCCGCATGGGGCACCGCAGTTAACGTGCAGGCGATGGTGTTCGGCAATATGGGCGATACGTCGGCCACCGGCGTCGCCTTCACGCGCGATCCGGCCAAGGGCGACCGCGCTTATTACGGCGAATTCCTCATCAACGCGCAGGGTGAAGACGTCGTTGCCGGCATCCGCACGCCGCAATATCTGACCGTCGCCGCGCGCGAGGCGGCAGGGGCCAAGCCCGCCTCGATGGAAGAGGCGATGCCGGAAGTGTATGGCGAACTCGCCAAGGTGTTCGACCTGCTGGAAACGCATTACCGCGACATGCAGGATATCGAATTCACCGTGCAGCAGGGCAAGCTGTGGATGCTGCAGACCCGATCGGGCAAGCGCACCGCGAAGGCTGCGCTGAAGATCGCGGTCGACATGGCCGAGGAAGGGCTGATCACGCGCGAGGAAGCCGTGTCGCGCGTCGAGCCTCAGGCGCTGGACCAGTTGCTGCACCCGACGCTGGATCCCAAGGCGATCCGCGACGTGCTGACCAAGGGCCTGCCCGCATCGCCGGGTGCCGCATCCGGCATGGCGGTGTTCGACAGCGACACTGCGGAAAAGCGCGCGGCGGCGGGCGAATCGGTCATCCTGATCCGCACCGAAACCTCCCCGGAGGATATTCACGGCATGCACGCGGCAAAGGGCATCCTCACCGCGCGCGGTGGCATGACCAGCCACGCGGCGGTCGTCGCCCGCGGCATGGGCCGCCCCTGCGTCTCGGGTGCCGGTTCGATCGCGATCGATGCCAAGGCGGGCGTGATGCGCGTCGCCGGTCGCGAGATCCGCGCCGGCCATATCGTCACGATTGACGGCACGACGGGCGAGGTGATGGCCGGTGCGGTGCCGACCGTGCAGCCCGAATTGTCGGGCGATTTCGGCACGTTGATGACCTGGGCCGACGGTGTCCGCCGGCTCAAGGTGCGCGCCAATGCGGAAACGCCATTGGATGCGAAGGTCGCACGCGAGTTCGGCGCGGAGGGCATTGGTCTCTGCCGTACCGAACACATGTTCTTCGATGCCGCGCGGATCACCGCGGTTCGCCAGATGATCCTCGCGGAGGACGAGGCCGGCCGCCGCGTCGCGCTCGATCGCCTGCTCCCCGAACAGCGCGCCGATTTCATCCAGCTGTTCGAGGTGATGGCCGGCCTGCCGGTCACCATTCGCCTGCTCGATCCCCCGCTGCACGAATTCCTGCCGCATGAGGAAGCCGAATTCGCCGAAGTCGCCAAGGCGGCGGGCGTGGATGTCGACGTGCTCAAGCGGCGGGCCGCGGAACTGCACGAATTCAACCCGATGCTCGGCCATCGCGGTTGCCGCCTCGGCGTGACCTATCCCGAAATCTACGAGATGCAGGCGAGAGCGATCTTCGAGGCGGCGGTCGAGGTCGCGGCGAAATCCGGTGACGCACCCATTCCGGAAGTTATGATCCCGCTCGTCGGCACGCGCCGCGAACTGGAACTGATGAAGCAGGTCGTCGACAAGGCCGCACAGGCGGTCTTCGCCGACATGGGCAGGACGATCGAATATCTCGTCGGCACGATGATCGAACTGCCCCGCGCCGCGCTGATGGCCGGTGAGATCGCCGAAATCGGGGAGTTTTTCAGCTTCGGTACGAACGATCTGACGCAGACCACCTTGGGCGTCAGCCGCGACGACGCCGCGCGCTTCCTGACCACTTATGTCGAACGCGGCATCTACGCCAAGGACCCGTTCGTCAGCCTCGACGTCGAGGGCGTCGGCCAGTTGATCGAACTCGCCGCCGAACGCGGCCGGGCATCGCGCCCCGGTATCAAGCTCGGCATCTGCGGGGAACATGGCGGCGATCCGGCCAGCATCGCGTTCTGCGAAGCCACGGGCCTCGATTACGTCTCCGCCTCGCCCTACCGCGTGCCGATCGCCCGGCTTGCGGCGGCGCAGGCAGCGCTCGCCAGCAAGAAGTAAGTCACCCGATGTGCCGTCATCCCGGTCCGGCCCGGGATGACGGCGCGGTAATTACCGGTTCACGAAGCGCTCGGAATGCTCGCCGTCGCGGCCCGTGCGCAGCAAGTGTGCCTGCTCCTGCCACCGCTCACGCTTGATATAGCCTGCCGGCAAGCCAAGTCGTTCTTCCAGCGCCATTTCATCTTCATCGTTGAACGATTCGACGTCCTCGTAGCGGGTCACGCCGAGGTCGTTCAGCCGGCGCGCCAAAGGCACGTCGATGCCCCGGATCCGCGTCAGGTCGCGGCTATCAAGATCGGTCGTTGCTCGTGCCGACGCCGCCGCCGATGCGGCCGCGACGGGCGCCGCCGTCGTGACGTAGGTGGTCGGATCGGCGCGACGTCCATCCGGTCGGTTCGCCGCCTGTTCGCGCGCCGTGGCGAGCTCCGTCTCCAGATCCTTGATACGCTGGTTCGAATTCCGCTGCGTCGCGTCGGCCTCGCGGCGGAACGCAGCGTAATTGTCGCTTTCCTCCTTGTACCGTGTCTTCCACTTCCGTCCGCCGGGATGCAGTCCCAATCCCAGGAACAGCCCCGCCGCGAACAGGACGATTAGCGCGATCAATTGCGGTAAGGTGGTGAACAGCATCATGGTCGCTCCGGCCCGATCAGCCGGAGATCGTCCGGCGCGCGGTCCCGATCCTCTGGCCGGGTCCTCGCGCGCTCAACCGTTCAGCAGGCGGGTTAGATCCCGCCCTTGAACGCGTCGGAGATCGAGCATGCCGCCGGACCCAGAATGACCACGAACAACACCGGCAGGATGAACAGGATTAGCGGCACCGTCATGATCGCCGGCAACCGCGCAGCCTTTTCCTCGGCGCGCATCATTCGTTCGTTACGGAACTCGGCCGAGAGGACGCGTAACGCGGACGCAAGCGGCGTACCGTATTTTTCCGTCTGCACCATCGTCGTGACGACGCCCTTCACCGCATCCAGGTTGACGCGCATCGCGAGGTTCTCGAATGCCTGCCGCCGCTCCGCCAGAAAGCCGAGTTCGATCGCAGTCAGCGTGAATTCGTCGCCGAGTTCGGGATAGGCGCGGCCCAGTTCGCGGGCCACGCGCTGGAATGCCGCATCGACCGTCAGGCCCGCTTCCGCGCAGATGACGAGCAGATCCAGCGCATCGGGCAACCCCTTGCGGATCGCATCCGATCGCTTGCTGATCTTGTTCTTCAGGAAGATGTCGGGCGCCTTGTAGGCGAGGATGAACGTACCCGCGACAATACCGTAGCGCTTCAGCGACCCGTACTCCGGGAACATCTCGGCGATATAGACGAGGTAGATCGCCAGCGCGCCGAACACGATCGGCAGCACCAGGCGACCGAAGATGACCGCGACCGCATATTCCTTCGACCGGATGCCGGCCTGCATCAGCTTGATCTGCGCGGCCTTCACCTGGCTGTCCTGCAGCACCTTCATGCCCGACAGCAGCGACTTGATCCGGTCGGTCGTCTCGTTCTTCGTGACCAGTTTGGCACGGCGTTTGGTGGAGGCGGTAATGCCCGCCTTCAATTGCTCGCGCCGCTCGTTCAGCGCCTTGACGCGCTTGGTCATCGGGTCGCGTACCGTCGTCGCGGCGTAAATCGCCAGCAGCACGGCGAACGCGGCGACACCGGCGAGCAACGTCGCCACCATCATCACATCGACCCCGAGGATCTTAGGTCCGGCGCCTTCGCCCATGATCGTTACCCGCTGCCCTGTTCAGATTTCGAAATTGATCATCTTGGCCATGATGAAGGCCCCGATGCCCATCCAGCACAGCCCGCCGCCGCCTGCGACCATCAGTCGCTGATCGATGAAGAACGTCTGCATGTAGCTGGAATTGATCATCCAGATCATGCCGAACACGATGAATGGCAGCGATCCGATGATGTACGCCGATGCCTTGGATTCCGACGACATGGCCTTGATCTTCAGCTTCATCTGACCGCGCATGCGCAATACGGTCGCAAGGTTGGCGAGCGTCTCGGCGAGATTGCCGCCCGTCTCCCGCTGGATCGCGATGGAGATGACGAAGAACTGGAATTCGGGCGTGCCGAGCCGGTCGGCCGTGTCCTGCAATGCCGCATCCATCGTGCGGCCGATCTTCATCTTGTCGGTGACGGTGCGGAATTCCACACCGACCGGCCCCTTCATCTCGCTGCCGACCACGCCGATCGTCTCGGTGATCGGCAGGCCGGACCGCAGCCCGCGCACCAGCAATTCGATCGCGTCCGGCAATTTCGTGGTGAATTGCGCAACCCGGCGCTTGATGAAGAACCCGACCGCGAAGTGCGGGATGCCAGCGCCCAGCATCACGCCGACGAGCAGGGCCAGCAATATCGGCAGCCCCTTCAGCCATCCGAGCCCAGCAACCACGACAATGATGCCAAGCGTCGCGAGGCCATATTGCCCGACGGTCCACGGCTTCCCGGTTTTCGCCAGACGCTTTTTCAGTTCGGCGGGCCGCGGCAGGAACTGCGACGCATATCCGTCCATCCGATTGGCGCGCGCCGCGGAGATCCGCCGTGCCATCTGCGCCTCGACGACGTTTTCTACATCGCTGTGGCGCGCGCGGAGCGACGTGAGACGGCGCGCTTGCGCACGCTGCGCCGATGGCCCCGAAAAGGCCAGAACGAGCAGCAGGAGCACGGCGCCCGCGCCCCCGACCAACATCATGAACGGCATCATTTCCATCGCGGTATCATGCGCTCCGTTTCGTTACCGCGGCGTCAATCGACGTCGCGCGACCTGCACCAGGCGGCGAAATTCTACTTCTTCGGCTTCTTGGACAGCATCGCCTTCAGGTCGAACTTCCCGATCAACGACCCGCCTTGCTTCGCAGCGCCCTTGCGCGGCGGAGCGTCCTCGCTGGCCGCGTCGCCGGACGCCATCAACTGCGTGGCGAGGTCGCCGAGCGCAGCGACCGTCTTCGAGCCCTTGCCCGCTTCGGCCATCGGCTTGCCGAGCTTGGCCGCCTGCGCCGCCAGCTTCTGATCGAAGGGCACGACGTGATCGATCTTGCGCTCGATCGAGCCTTCGAAATCCTTGCGCGTGATCTCCAACTGACCGGCATGCACGCGGTTCGCCAGCACGAACACCTGCGTCTGCGGAGCATTCGATTTCAGCCACGACAGGATGCGGATCGTATCGCGCGCGGCGGCCAGCGTCAGCTCCGTCACCAGGACGGCGATCTGCACGTCCGCGATCAGGTGCGGATGCTGGACCAGCATGCCGCGCGGCAGATCGACCACGGTACATTCGAACGCGGCGCGCATCTCCTCCTGCAGCTGATAGAAAGCGCTGCCGTCCGTCATGATCGGCGAGTTGATCGGCGCCTCCGCCGACAGCACGGACAGCATATCGCTGGAGCGTACCATCGCGCGTTCGATGAACAGGCCGTCGATGCGGCTGGGATTGTCGATCGCATCGGTCAGGCCGCGGCCCGGTTCGAGATCGAGCGCCAGCGCACCGGTGCCGAAATGCACGTCGAGATCGAGCAAAGCGGTGGTGCGCTTGCCCCTGTCGCTGAGCAGCCAGGCGATCGAGGTCGCGACGGTCGACGCACCGACACCGCCACGCGCACCAATGATCGCGGTAGAGCAATGCGGGCGCTCGACACTGGCGTCGGCGGCCTTCGGTGCGTTCAGGATCGTTTGCGCATGCGTAAACGCCTCGCGCAGCATGTCCGGGCTGAGCGGCTTGAGCAGATAATCCTGGATACCGCTGACGACGAGATCGCGGTACAGGCGGACGTCGTTGATCTGGCCGGCGGCGATCACGACGGTACCAGGTTCGCAGACCTCGGCCAGCGCGTTGATGTCGTTCAGCGGATCACCGCTTTCCGACAAATCCACGAACAGGATCTGCGGCGAGGCGGAGACGGATAGGGACTGGACCGCGTTGCGCAGCCCGCCCTTGTTCACCTTTTCCGGTGCCCAGCCCATTTCGCCGACGACCGGGCGCAATGCCTCGGCCGTCGTCTCATCGCAAACGAAGGCGACGAACGGGTCGCGGTTGCCGAGCTTGCCAGGGTTGAAGGGTGCGTTCATGGCTTATTTGCCCCCCTTGGGCGTGGCCTTGCGGTACGAATCGACGGCTTTGGTCGCGACCGCGGTGTCCGGGGAATCGGCGCCCACCTGGCCCAGCACCAGATCGGCCGGATTGGCGACCATCGCGGCGAAATTCGCATTCGTCGCGCACCCCTGGTTCGACGACATGTTGCCTTCATATTCGATGCCGGACACGCGGCTGAAATCGGGGCAGCCCGGTACCGTCGCCTTCATGCGGCTGACGACGACGCGGATCATGCCCGGTGCGATCGGAGCGTTGGTCGGCGGTGCCGTTTCGGAGACCAGCAGGCCGTAACGGGCAAGCTGCGTCTGCACGTCGTCTCGCACGCCACTGCCCGGCCCGGACGGATCGTCCACCGAAACCCGATCGCCGTAGCCGAGCCGCAGCCCGGCCATCCAGCCGGCGAGGCGTTGCGCCTCACCCGGTGCCAGGCGATTGCCGGCACTGCCGACGTCGAAGACGTAATCGGTGCGGGCAACGACGGGCTGATGCACCGTTTCGAGACCCCTGTTCGGCGTGCCGCATGCACCCAGCAACAAGGCCGGGGCAAGAGCGGAAGCGATCAGGATGCTGCGCTTTGACTTGGGCGAGATCATGGGTTTCTTCCTGCTGACGGCGGTCAATTGAACGAGAATCCGGGTGCGGGAGCCGCGCCCTTTTTCGACTTGGACGGCTCGGCCTTTTCCTCGCGGCGGACGTCCGCCTTCGGGGCGGGCAGCGTCGGAGCCACGGCGCCGAAGGCTGGGGTCGCTGTCGTGGGCGGTGCCATTGTCGGCTTCGGACGATCGCCACCGGTCTTCCCGCCGCCCAGCTTGCCGAGCAGCACGCGTTCCAGATCGGTCGGGGCCTCGATACCGTCGGTCGGCAGCACGATGTCGTTCGCGTTGACCGGCTTCACGAGATACGGCGTCACGACGATGACGAGTTCCGTCTCGTTGCGCCGGAAACCGTTCGAGCGGAACAGCGCACCCAGGATCGGCAGGTCGCCAAGGCCCGGCGTCTTGTCGATCGAATTGTCGTGGCTGTTCTGAAGCAATCCGGCAGTCATGAAACTTTGGCCCGAACCGAGTTCGACGGTGGTTTCGGTGCGCCGCGTGCTGATGCCCTGGATCACGGTATTGTTGAGCTGCACCGAACCCGCCGCCGTCAGCTGGGACACTTCGGCGCGCAGGCGCAGCGAAATTCGGCCGTCGGCCAATACGGTCGGCGTGTAGGTCAGGCTGATACCGTACGGCTTGTATTCGACCGAAACGGCGCCCTGGCCCTGGCTGATCAGGATCGGAACCTCCCCGCCGACCAAGAACGTACCCGTTTCGCCGGACAATGCGGTCAGATTCGGGGTCGCCAGTGTCGAGACCTGTCCGACCGTCTCACCTAGATCGAGCGAGCCTAGAAGGTCGAGGCCCAGCACCTTGCCGGCAAGCCCCAGCACGGTGCCTGCGCCGCTTTTGACCTGACTGGCTCCAGAGGGGACTTCCGAGAAGCCGACGCCGAGCGGTCCGCCCGGTACGAACGTGCTGCCCGGTGTGCCGCGGGTCGCGCCGAACTTGGTTGTGCCGCCGGTGCGATCGACGGTGGAGAAGTTCGTGCCGATATTCTTGATGAAGCTGCGGCTGACCTCGGCGAACTTGACCTGCAGGTTTACCTGAAGCGGCGTCGCGGTCTTCAGGCGGCTGAGGACTTTCGTGCTGTCGCCGACATAGGCCTGGACGAGTCGCGCGGCCTCTTCCGCATCGGACGGCGACAGGACGACACCGGTCAGCAGCACCAGACCGTTCATCGGGGTGGCGGTGATCTGCGATTCCGGCATCGCCAGATTGAGCATTTGCTGGATCGAGTCGAGATTGTTGCCGACCCGGACCGTCGCCGAATAGACCACCGCGCCGCCGCGTCCGGTGGCCGAAATGGACGTTTCCCCGGTCGCCTTGCCGAACACGTAGATTTGCGTCGGCGACTTTACCTGGACGTCTGCGACTGCATCGCTGGCGACGAAGATATCGGTAATCGGGCGGGGCAGGGTGATCAGCCGGCCGCGACCGGTATTGACCTGGAGCACGGGTGCTGCGGCGGCGGTTTGCGCCGGGGCCTGCGATGCCGTGCCGGCGATGGTTGCCGCCATCAGGGTGGCGGCGAGCGGCCAGCCTGCGGCCATGTTCGCGATACGCATTACTTCTTCCCCCGACCGCAACTTCGGTCACGCTATTGCCGCGCGCGATGCGCACTGTGGGCCCTGTCGACACCGCTCCGCCCGGATAGGCGACGACCGCGACGGGTGCGCCCGTCGGTGCCGACATTGCGGGTGCTGCGCTCTTGCCGGGCACCGTGCGGCGCTGGAAGCGCGAGACGTCTGCGCCGACTGCATAGGTGTTGTTGCCGGTCGACGGTTGGCTGGCGAGACGATCGAGCATGGCCTTTTCGGCCTTTGGATCGTTACCCTCGGGCACCTTGATATCGCCGCTGGCGATCGCCTGTTCGAGTTCGGACGTATTGTCCGCGATCGAGCGCAGCGAAAGCGACAGGTTGCCGAGCGTCTGGGCGACGGCGATCTGTTCCGCGAGTTTCGGCGAGGCTTCGATCGTAACGTTCGAGAAGCCGCGGACCACGGTCTTGCCGTCTTCGCCGACGGTATTGTCCGTACGCTGGTCCGTTGCGAGTACGCGCAGATTGCGCATGATCGTTTCCGACGCCTTGAGCGGGGGGCCATCGCCACCGCCATTCACCGTCTGCGTCAGGATCAAGTCGATCCGGTCGCCCGGAAAGACGAACCCTGCAACGCCCGCCTGCGAGGAGATCGGGATCGTCACGGCGCGCATGCCCGGCCCGAGCGCGGCGGCGAGGAAGCCACGATCGCCCGGCTTGACCAGTGATCCCTGCGTCAGCGGCTGGCCTGCAGTGATTGCGGCGCGAACCACCGTGCCCTGCAATGCCTTCAGATCGGTGCCGGCCTTCAGATAATAGGCGTTCTCGACCAGATCCTTCGGCCAGGGCTGAAACTTCAGCGCCGTGGCATCCAGAATGGTGCCGACCGGCAGTGCGCGGGTCGCGACGAGGACCTCCGGTCCGTCGATCGGAACACCGGGGGCCGCCGCATTCGCCTGTGGCGCGGCGCTGCCTGCGATCAGGCTTCTGGCCATGAACGCGGTGACGGCTGCAATCAACAGCGCACCCACCAGCAGGACGATCTTACGGGTATCCATGACGCTTCGTACCTCTCGGACGCGGATCGGTTGATCCCGCGTTAATCACTCACGTAAATTGATTAAAAATCGGTTCGCGGATCGAAAATAAGGCAGCGATTGCAATCGCCACGCCGTACGGCACTTCAATATTTCCGGCCTTTTTCGACACCGCGTGGTGGATCATCATCACGATCGTCAGCACGCCGCCGACCAGCGACATGACGACCAACAGCGACGACAATTGCGTAAAGGGAAACCACAAAGCGAGTGCCCCGATCATCTTCACGTCGCCGCCGCCCATCCACCCGAAGTGGAAGGCGCAGCAGAACAGGGAGAATACGATCAGCGCGAGGCCGATCTGGACTGCCATGTCGGGCCAGGGTGACAGGCCGCTTGCTAACCACCACAAGGGGGCGAGCAGCGCGATGGCCGCATTCTTCCAGTTCGCGATTTCCCGGACGCGTGCGTCCTGGATCCCGGCCGAAACCAGAAGCAGCACCAACGTGCCGAGCAGCAAAAAAGATTGGATTTTCCCAGTCCATCGGGGAATTTCCTAGACTATCTGCCTTTCCAAAAAGTAACCATCAGACAATGTCCTTTCCGCCCGAACACTATCGCCGCCTGATCCCTGCCGATGCGGCGATCACCACGTGGCAGGCACCGGACGGCTGGACGATGCGGCGTTTCGATTGGCCGGCGGGTACGGGCGGGGAGATCGACGCGAGGACGGCACGGGGCAGCATCCTGTTTCAGACCGGACGGGGCGATATCTTCGAGAAATATCTGGAAGCGTTCGCCCGGTGGCACGATGCCGGCTGGTCGGTCAGCGCGCTCGACTGGCGCGGGCAGGGCGGTTCGGGCCGGATGTCCCCAGACCGGCATGTCGGCCACATCGACCATTTCGAAACCTATATCGCCGATCTCGCGGCGTTCTGGCCGGAATGGCAGGCGAACACACCCGGTCCGCATGTACTGATGGGGCATTCGATGGGCGGGCATCTTGCCTTGCGCGGCATGGCGGAGCGCGCCGCGAAGCCCGATGCGGCCGTGCTGATCGCTCCGATGCTGGGGCTGCATTCTCCGCTTGGCGCGCGACTGGGCGAGCGGCTGGCGCGGATCGTCGGGGGATAGGCGATCCGGCGCGTGCAGCCTGGAAGGGGAATGAGCGGCCGGCGACGATCACCTCGCGCGAGGCGTTGCTGACGCATGATCCGGATCGGTACCGGGACGAATTGTTCTGGCACGAGACGGTGCCGGAAATCGTACTCGGGCCGCCAAGCTGGACCTGGCTTATCGAGGCGTTCGCATCGACGCGGGTATCGCGAGCGGATCCGCGGCTGGCGGCGATGACGGTCCCAACGCTGCTGATCGTGGCGGAAGCCGACAAACTGGTCGACCCGGCGGCGGCGCTGGCGATCGCAAAATGGCTGCCGCATGCCGAAGTGCTCCGCTTCGGGACCGAGTCGGCGCACGAGGTTCTGCGCGAGGCGGACGGGGTGCGCGACCGGGCGCTGGCCGCGATCGATGCATTTCTGGCGCGCGCTGCGCCCGACGGACGCGCCGCGCGATGAGATACGACGTGGCGATCGTGGGGGCTGGGATTGCGGGCGCAAGCCTTGCCGCCGCGATCGACGGGCGGGCATCGGTGCTGCTGCTGGAGGCGGAGGATACGCCCGGCTATCACGCGACCGGGCGGTCGGCGGCCTTCTGGTCGGAGACTTATGGCGGACCGGGAATCCAGCCGCTGACGACCGCGTCCGGGCCAGTGCTTCGAGACGGCGGCTTCCTGCGGCAGATGAGGACGCTGCATGTCGGGCGCAGCGAGGATCGGGCTGCGGTCGAGGCGTTTCGGGCCGAGTTTGCGGGAACCGGCGTTTCGCTTGAGCTAGTCGATCCGGCGGACTTCGTGTCGGGCCTGCGCGCGGAATGGACGCTCGGCGTGATGGAGGGGAGCAGCGCGTATATCGACGTCGCCGCCTTGCATGCCGACAGTCTCGCGCGGGCGAAGCGGGCGGGGGTGGTGCTTGTGTCGGGTGCGGCTTTGCTCGCGGCAGAACGGGTCGGCAATGGCTGGCGGCTGGCTACGCAGGCGGGCGCGTTCGAAGCAGGCGTGATCGTCGATGCGGCCGGGGCGTGGGCGGATTCCGTCGCGCGATTCGCCGGCGTGCGCGCGATCGGTATCCAGGCGTACCGCCGGACGATGGTGCAGCTTCGCACCGATCCTCCGGCGCCGGACGGCTTTCCGCTTGTCGCCGACATCAATGGCGGCTTCTACTTCAAGCAGGAAGCGGGCGGGCGGCTGTGGCTCAGCCCGCATGACGAAACGCCGGTCGATCCGCATGACGTGCAGGCGGAGGAGTACGACGTCGCGGTGGCGATCGACCGGTTCGAGGGCGTGGTGGACTGGCGCGTGACGGCGGTCGAGCGGCGCTGGGCGGGCCTCAGGAGCTTCGCGCCCGATCGGCTGCCGGTTTATGGGTTCGACCGCGACATGCCGGGCTTCTTCTGGTGCGCGGGACAGGGCGGATTCGGCATCCAGACCGCACCCGCCGCCGCGTCGCTTGCCGCCGCGCTGCTGCTGGGCGTCGCCCCCGACGAAGGATTGGCAGGGATCGATCCGACGACCTACGCACCCGATCGCTGGAATTAGCGTCCTGCAGCCACCGCGGCGTCGCTGGCGAGTTTGTCGACGCGTTCGTTATCCGGGTGTCCGGCATGGCCTTTCACCCAAACCCAGTCGATCCGGTGCGGCGCGGCCGCATCGAGCAAAGCCTGCCAAAGATCAGCATTTTTCACCGGCTGCTTCGCAGCTGTCTTCCATCCATTCTTCTGCCACCCCTTAATCCACTTCGTCAGCCCATCCATGACGTAGCGGCTGTCGGTAGACAGGGTGACGCGGCAGGGACGCTTGAGTGCGTTCAGCCCCTCGATCGCTGCGGTAAGTTCCATGCGGTTGTTGGTCGTCAGCCGTTCGCCGCCCGACAATTCCTTTTCCTTGTCCCCCGCGCGGATCAGCGCGCCCCAGCCGCCGGGGCCGGGATTGCCCTTGCAGGCGCCATCGGTCGCGATTTCGACTTTGGAGAGTTCGGTCATTTGGTCGTCAGTTCCGGATCGTAATGGGCAAGCCGTCGCCAGTAAGCGAGCGGATCCTTGCGCGTCACCAGCGCATCGGCCGGCGTGTTGAGCCAATCCCAGGCGCGCGACAAAGCGAATCGCAAACACGATCCGCCGGCGAGCAGGGGGAATTGCGCACGCTCGAAGTCGCTGAGTGGGAAATTGCGTTCATAACCCGCGACGAGCGCGTCGCCGACGGCGGCGTCATAGCCATGACCTTTGGCGTCGAACGACCAAGCACTGTGCATGATCGCAAGATCGTAGACGCGGATGTCGGTGCAGGCGAAATAGAAGTCGATCAGGCCACCGACCTCGTCTCCAAGCATCAGCACGTTGTCGGGAAACAGATCGGCGTGGATGACGGAGCAATCGTGCGCGTCGGCATCCCAGCGCCGCGTAACGCCGTCGACCGCTCGGCCGAGATCGTCGTACAGGCCAGGCGCGATTTCGTTCAGGCTGTGACCGCAGCGTTCAAACAGAGGTTGCCACGTTTCGACGCCCATCGAATTGGGCCGTTCGAGCGGGAAATCACGCAAAGCATCGTGCATCCGTCCCATAGCCGCGCCGGCCGACAGCGCCTGCGCCGGTGTCGGATGCGACAGCGATATGCCGGGCAAGAATTTGATAAGGCAGGCGGAGCGGCCTTCGAGCGTCTGGATCGTCACGCCCTCGCGATCCTTGATCGCAGGCGGAACGGGGTTGCCACGATCGGCCAGATGATCAAGCAACGAGAAGAAGAAGGGCAGGTCGCCGGTATCGACGCGCTTTTCGTACAGCGTCAAGATGAAGCGGCCCTTGGTCGTATCGACGAGGTAATTGCTGTTCTCCACGCCCTCGGCGATGCCCTTTGCGGAGACGAGGTCGCCGACATCGTAGCGAGTGAGGAATGTAGACAGGGCTTCGGCGGAAACGTGGGTGTAGACGGCCATCAGTTTCTGTCCGTCGTCGTGACATCGATAAGCCTCATGTATCCGTCATTCCCGCAACTGCGAGAATCCATACCGGCAGTCACTTTCGGTCTAAAGCATGCCGATGCGATTATGGATCCCCGCCTTCGCGGGGATGACGGCAAGGCAGGCATAAGGTGCAACGATCAGGCCGCGGCGGCTTCCAGGCCGCGGGGCAGCTTGAAGGAGATCGTTTCACGGTTGGTTTCGACCTCGCGTTCGGTGACGTCGAAATGCTCCGACAGGCGTGCGACGACTTCGCGGACCAATATTTCGGGGGCGGACGCGCCCGCGGTGATGCCGAGTGTCTTGACGCCATCCAGGAAGGACAGGTCGAGCACGTCGGCGCGCTGGATCAGGATCGCGCGCGTGCCCTCGCGTTCCGCCACTTCCACCAGCCGGACGGAGTTGGACGAGTTCGGCGCGCCGATCACCAGCATCGCGTCGCACATGGCGGCGATCGCCTTTACCGCGGTCTGACGGTTCGACGTGGCGTAGCAGATATCGTCGGGACGCGGCGCCTGGATCGCGCTGAAACGCCGTTGCAGCGTGGCGACAACCTCGGCCGTGTCGTCGACCGACAGCGTCGTCTGCGTCAGAAAAGCGATGTTGTTCGGATCGGTCGGTACGAACTTCTCTGCATCCGCTGGCGTTTCGATCAGCGTCATCGCGCCAGGCGGAACCTGACCGAAGGTGCCAATGACTTCGGGATGGCCTGCATGTCCGATGAAGACGATATGCTTGCCCTGCGCGACCAGACGCTCGGCCTGGCGATGCACCTTCGACACTAGGGGACACGTCGCGTCGAGATAGGTTAGGCCGCGATCCTCGGCGGCGGCGGGCACCGATTTGGGCACGCCGTGGGCCGAGAACACCACCGGCACGCCCTGCGGCACGGCGTCCAGATCCTCGACGAAGACGGCGCCTTTCGAGCGCAG